>CAWEQQ010000059.1:0-26324 GCA_963811155.1 uncultured Solirubrobacterales bacterium | reverse complement strand
CGTCGGATCGCGCCGCGCCCTCGCCCAAGCTGTCCGCACCCCCGGAGCCGGACGCCGACACACCGCACTCACCCACCGCCTCCAACCCGTCGAATAGACGGCGTCGGCGTCGCCTGGGCGGAGCGCCAGGCAAGATCGGTCAGGTCGGGGCCTGTCAGCGCGATCCTGGCCACGTTCACGCAGCCCATCCGGATCGGGGTCAAGGGAATGCCAGTACGGAAAACCGGTCTCAGCGGTGGCGGCCACCGACCCGAGGCCGCCGAGAATGCCTTTCCGGCCTCGGGAAGGCACGAGTCATGACCGGCGCGATCGGTCATCTCCACAGTGTCGGTTCTAGCCCAAAGCAGCAGTCAGCATGTGGTTGCCGCATCGGCGAATAAGCAGAAGCGCGTGGCGCCTGCCCAAGCCTGAAGTCCGAAGGGAGCGCGTCCCAGATAGGGAGCACGACCGCCTCGGTTTCTCGTCTCACTCCGGGGCACCGAAGTTGTTCGGCTTGAGGGCCTGGGCGGGGGTGAGCCCGAAGCCGATATGCGCGCCAAAGACTGCCATCGCGAGGGCCTGGAACATGGGTGGAGGCGTGATCGCATTCGGCTGTTTGGTCGAGACCACTTCGATTGTGGTATGGCGAGTGGGCGAGTACATGGTGGTCGACTCGTAGCCGAGGAAACTCCCCTCGCCGCCGATGAACCCACCGGACTCGAACGCAGCCCCAAGGTCGTACTTGAAGCGCCCGGGCCCGTTGTAGTTACTCGGAAACACGACCGGGATCGCGTCCTTTTTCGCCTCTCTCCACACCCATGGTTTGAGCAGTGCGCCGGTCGCAAGCGCCCGGGACCAGACGCGCATGTCAGAGAGCGTGGAGACCATGGCGCCGTGCGCCCATAGGCACGATCCCGGCAGGGCCGTGGCGTCATCCGAGGCCTTGGGCGCTTGGGTCGGGGCGACCTCGCCGGTCCCGTAGCCGTGAGTGAACGGCCGGCTGAGGCCGTTGCCGAAGGTTGGAAGGTAGCTTCGCCGCAGTCCGAGCGGCCCGGTGATCCGCTCGCGAATCACGGTGCTCAGGTTTTGTCCGGTGACCAGCTCCACCACCCGCCCGAGCAGGTTGTAGCCGTAATTGCTGTACGAAAACTTCGCGCCGGGCGCCGCGACCGGGGGCGCCGTCGCCTCCGTCTTGAGCAGGTAGCGAACGGTGCAGCCAGCGGCCAAATGCGATTGGATGGCCGGCAAGGAGAAGCCGTCCGCGAGTCCGCTGGTGTGGTTAAAAAGCTGTCGGATCGTGATCCGATCGCCGTTGGGCACTCCCTTGATCCACTTGGAGATGTGGTCATGAAAGGAGATCTTGCCCTCGCCGACCAGTTGAAGGATGAGGTTGGCGGTGAACGTCTTGGTCTGGCTGGCGATCTTGAACTGCATGTCAGTCTTTAGCGGCTGCCGGGTGGCCAGATTCGCGACCCCGGCCGCGGTGACGAACGTCCCTTTCGGGCTCCAGATGCCGATCAGGACTCCGGGGGTGCGGTTCGTCTCGCGAAACTGCCGGACGATCTGTCGCACCCGGGCCAGCGTCTGCGGCGGAAGAGGACCACTCGCGGCAGGCCGAGTGGCCCGCGAAACAGCGCTAGCCCCGCTTGACCCGAATGCGGACGCTCCCCCTAACAACGCCGCGACCAGCGCCAGGGCGCCGATCCGCCGTGCCCACGCGCCCCGAGGGGCCGAAGCACGTGGCTGTACTGCTCTGCCAATGAACCTCCGCCCCTTCGGCCAACGCCCGATGAGCTTCATTTCCCGGTCCTTTCAGTTATCGAGACGAAACTACTAGAAGCGGAATAGCCCGCGTCCCCCCTCGACCCAGCAGTGATCGTGTCCCCGAGCGGGTCGGCGTCGACAGTGACCGACCGCAGCGCGAAGTCGAGCGTGGGCGGTTCGGGGTCCCGACACCACGTCAGGTAGTCGCTCGCGGTGATTCCGTCGAGTTTCAGGCTGAGGATCTGAAGTGGCATGGCGTGTCCGTTCTGTGTGGGCTTGGTGGCCGGGTAGCGGCGGTCAGGCGGCGCTGGGTGGCGCGGGTGTGAGGCCGTGGCGGCGCATAATCTCGCCGAGCGCGGCCAGATCCGGGGGGCCGCCGGCGCTGGCGGCGAGGACCTCGCCGATCTCGCGGAAGTAGGCGGGTCCGAACACGCCCGGGGTCGCGATCGCCAGGAAGGCCGCGTCGACGTCGCCGTGGTTCTGAAATCCGTGGATCTGCCCGCGCCGCACGCACACCGCCTCACCGGGTCCGACGTCGATCGTGTCGCCGTCGATCGTCCAGGCCGTGGTGCCTTCGACCCCGTAGATCGTCTCCTCGAAGCCGTCGTGGCTGTGCGGCGCCGGCATCCGCGAGTTGGCGGGGACGAAGCACTCGAACACCGACGCGGTCCCGTTTGAGTCCGCGCCCTCGACCAGGAAGCGCACGCCGAGCGCACCCACCGTGATCGTGTCGTTATCTGTGGCCGGCATGTCCAGCTCCTTTCGCGATGCTTGAGTAAAGCGACTTGACCAGCGTATACTCCGGCAGATGAGTTTGTCAAGTCGCTTTACTCAAGCTGATGAAGAGACCCCAGCTCCTCCCCCGCTGATCGGCGCGCTCCTGCGCGTCCCGTTCGAGACCGTGCGCGACCGGATGCTCACCGGTCTGCACGAACGCGGCTTCACCGACCTGGTCGCAGCGCACCTAGACGTGTTTCAGTACCCCGGCCCGGAGAACCAGCGCCCCCTGCAGCTCGCGACCCAGACGCGCATGACCAAACAGGCGCTCAACTACCTACTCGGCCAACTCCAGCAACTCGGATACCTCACCCGCGAAACCGACGAGGGCGACCAACGCTCCAAGCGCATCCGCCTCACCCCCAGAGGACACGCCGCAATCAAAGCAATCCGCGAGACCGTCCAAGACCTCGAGACCGAATGGGAACAGCAACTCGGAGCCCGAAAGTTCGCGCAGCTACGCGACCTCCTCACCCAGCTCTACGCAATCGCCACCCCCACCAACGACCGCAGCTAGGACGACCAGCACCGGCAAACCCTCGACGTTGCAGCGGACACCCGACCCCCGAGGTCGATCGCTGGGGCATTCGCGGATCTTGCTCCGGCTCCAACCTGCCCAGCCGCCCAGCGATGCCCGTCCCAAGACCAAAACAGGACCTAACGTCCATCCCGTCCGGGTCGCGCTCCGCGCCAACAGCGGGCCCCTACTGACGCGCCGGCGACCCTCCTGCGATTTCCACAGTTTGCTGCGTGCTCGTCGCCTCAGCAAGCACCTAAGCGTCGAAAGCGGCAGCGTCCGCGGCCCCGCGGAGATGGCTGCTTTGATCGAGGAGCGGCAGCGCGTTCTCCGCCGAGACATTTGCCGCCTCAACGCGGCTGCGGGATCCACTCGGCCGCCCACGTGAATGAGGACCGGAGCACCAGGCAGTGGTCACCGTCGACGTCGTCAACGGTTAGCAACCACCCGCCCGCCGGAGGTGCTGTGCTCGCTGAGGACCTGAATCGAGGCGAGGTCTGCAGCAGCGCGGCATTGGATGGTGCGTCAATGCACCGTCCACAACATCAGTCACGCTAAGGGAAAGCCTCGGAAGCTGTCCTGAAAACCCCTGGGCGCTCGAGCCAGCGGCCGGCGAGGTACAGGCTTGCCTGCGGGTCGCGGTCGGCGCGCTGCTGGCCGATCGCGTCGCCGCCCTTGACCTTGTATTCCAGACCTCGCTGACGAGCTCGCCACCGGGGTCCGGCCACTGGGTTTCGAGGTCGAGGTAGCCCTCGATCGTCCACTCGAGCCCTGCGGCGAGCTTGAAGGCGATCCGGCGCTGCACCGCGACCGGCATCCCGAGCTTGGGTACCAGCTGCTCGAACGTCGCCGGATCGCTTGCACGCCGAGCTCGAGCAGGGTGTGCTCGTCGAGCTCGTCGAACACGACCCCGCGGTGTTCCTGCTCGGCCTCCAGTTGGCCGTTCCAGCCGGTGCGGTCGCGGTCGAGGACCTCGTCGAGTGGCAGCTGCTCGCCGTGGGCGAGGATGTGGCGGTAGTAGTCTGAGAGTGCGTCGTCGACGCGGCTGCCGAGGAACATCCTCGCGGTTTGCGGGGTGCGATGGCCGAGGATGTATTTCCGGCGCCAGGCTTCGGGGCAGGCTGTCCAGAGGGTGTAGCTGCTGTTGGACAGGTGACGCAGCGGCTGTCCGTCGTAGCGCGTCGGGAGCGTGACGGGGATCGAGATCCGGGCGGCCAGCGCGGCCCCGGTCGCATGGGCGTGGGTCGGCGCGCGGCGCGTCGCCGACCAGCCCGGCGGTCTGGTTCATGCGGTCTCCTCAAGTTCGGGAAGCCGGCTGAGGTCAGGCAGCTCGTGCGGCTGACGCCGGCGCGCGCTCGCGGTCGGCGTGTTGCGCGAGCCGCGCGGGGTCGGTCTCGCACGGCGACAGGCCGTAGAGCTCGGGGTGGCGGTAGCGAACGTTCGCGATCGCGAGCGTGCGAGCCCAGAATCGCTGGCGCCAGTCGTCGCCGTGGCGGCGCTGGTAGTCGGCCAGCTGCCCGGAGAGCGTGTCGGCCTGGTAGCCGGCTTGCGCGAGCACCTCGACGGCCTGCGTGACCTGCACGATGTGGGCATCTTGGAGCTGCTCGCCGGACCGATAGCCGGGCAGGGTCGCGTGCGCGATCAGCACGAGCAGGCTGGGCGGGTAGCTGGCCGCCGCCGCTTGGGCGGCGAGCCGGCTGCGCGCGTCGGGGCTCATGCGGCGGCGGGTCCGAGCCCGCCGAAGTCGACCACGACCGCCCCATTGCCGCGCCCGTCCGAGCTGGGCTGGCGCGTCTGCCCGCCGGTTCGGCGGTTACTGCGTCTGTGGTCGGCTGGTTGGCCTCGGCGGCGTCGCCCTGGCCCATCCCGGTCTCCGGTTCGCCGTGGGCGAGGATCGGCCCGAGATCGCGCAGCACCGCCGGGGTGTTCATGCGCGCCTCATAGCCGCGCCGCAGCGCACTGTTCGGTGACGGCTCAGAGGACCAGCAGGTCAGACTTGCCCGGTCCACGGCGGACAGCCTGGACGTGGCGGTCACCAGGGCCGATCGGCAGCACGACCGGCGCGAGCGCGGTGTACAGGTAGGCGCCGATCCCGGCGGCGACGCCGGCGCGCTTGCGCGCATCGGAGTACAGCGCTTTGAGTCCGGCGAGCGAGCCGGCGTCCATCTCCCCGACGTCCTCATACACCGCGTCGATATCGGGCCCGCCCGGCTCGGCAGGGAGGGTGATCGTCAGCCGGCAGGCGAGGTACAGCCGCCTGCTGTCTGGGGCACGAGCTCGGCGCCGAGGGGTGAGAACTCTTGGCGCCAGTGGCCGGGGACGACGTGGTTGAGGCGTTGCACGACCGATTGGGCGTTGAGGAACGCGGCGATCTGCGCGCCCGCGTATTGGACGCCGTTGAACGTCACCTTGGTCATTGCGCGAAACCCGATCGCGCCCGGCGCGAACGGGCGCCGTAGCAGCTCGCCAGCTTGCGCGTGCGTGCACGCCGGCCCGTCGGCGGGGGTTGGGGTGGCGGGGTTGGGGTTGCTCATGGCTGTTGTGCTCCCTTGTAGTGTTGGCTGGTTTAGGCGGCGAGCGCCTGGGGTGGTTGGATCAGTCCGGCTTCGGTGAGAAACCGGGACGGGCCGCCGGTCGGGCGGCCGCCGCGCGACCCAGCGTGCGTGAGGATCAGCTGGTCTTTGGCGCGCGTGCAGGCGACGTAGAACAGCCGGCGCTCTTCGGCGAGCTGCCCTGGGTCCGGTGATTGCAGCGCTCGCCAGGAGGGCAACAGCCGCTCCTCGCAGGCGAGCAGCACCACGAGGCGCGCCTCGGTCCCCTTCGCGCGGTGGATCGTCGAGACGGTGATCCGCCGGTCCGGTTGGCCCGGGGTGATTTCGTGGGCGTGCAGGCCGGCGGCCTGCTCGAGGAACCCGGTCAGGCAGGCGCTGTCGCCGTGCTGCTCCTCGTAGGCTTGGCGGCGCGGCACAGGGACCGGAGATCCTCAAGTACCCGTTCGGCGTCGTGGCGCTGGTCGGCGTCCGGTGAGCTGTCTCGCTGTCGTTGGTAGTGGCCGACCAGTCCGCCGTCGAGCATCACCGCGGCGACGACGACGTGCCCGATCGACCGTCCGTCGCGCAGCTCGCCGCGAACCCGCTCGAGGCCTTCGCCGAAGCGTGTAAGCCGGTCGCGGACCGCCGGCGAGCGTACGCCCTCAATCCTTTGGGCGGCGGCGCTGGCGGCGATCAGATCACCGCCGTGTGTCTCGCGGGCGAGCGTGATAACCCGGTTGGCGGTCGCTGGGCCGACGCCGCGTTTGGGGGATCCGACCGCGCGGCGAAACGCTTGCGCGTCGGCCGAGTTGGCGAGCAGCGTCAGGTACGCGAGCGCGTCGCGGACCTCGGAGCGCTCATACAGTCCGAGGCTGCCGAGCACGCGGTGCGGGATCCCGGCCTTCGCCAGCGCGGCCTGCACCGGCCCCATCGCGTAGCCGGTTCGCGCCAAGACGAGCACCTCCCCGGCGGGCACGCCGCCGGCGAGCGCCTGGCCGATCGCGGCGGCGACCGACTGCGCCTCGTGGCGGTCAGAGGCATAAGCGATCGCGCGTGCGTCGCCGCCGGCGCCGCGGATCGCGATCAGCGCTTTGGCGAGCCGCTCCTCGTTGTGCGCGACGCACGCGACGGCGGCGTCGAGGATCTCTGAACGGCAGCGGAAGTTGCGGCCGAGCATGATCCGCGCGTGGCCGGGGAACCGCTCGCCGAACGCGAGCATGTTGCGCGCCTCCGCGCCCCGAAACGAGTAGAGCAGTTGATCGTCATCGCCCACGCAACAGACGTTTCCGCCGGCGCCTGCGAGCAGAGCGATCAGCGTGCTTTGGGCCTCGTTGGTGTCCTGGTATTCGTCGACCAGCAGCCAGCGCCAGCGTTGGCGGTAGAACGCGAGCCGGTGCGGATGCTCGGCCAGCAGCCTGACCGCTAGCACCAGCAGATCGTCGAAGTCGAAGCTGTTGGAGCGCTGCAGCTCGATCTCGGTCTCGCGCCACAGGGTGGCGATCAGCGGCGCGGCGGTGTGCCGCGCCGTCTGCTCGTAGCTGGCGGGGGTCAGCAGCCGGTTCTTGGCGAGCGAGATCTCGGCGAGAACGTCGCTGGCGGCGGGCTGGCCGTAGTCGGCGAGTGCCTGCTGGATCTGCCCGCGTTGCTGATCAGACAGCAGCCATTCGATCACGCGGCGCACGTCGGCCCGGTCATAGACCGTGTAGTGCTCGGTGCGGCCGAACACGCCCGCGTGCTCTCTGAGCATCCGGGCGCAGATCGAGTGAAACGTCGCCGCGGTAACGCCGCGCGCGACCTGCTCGCCGAGCAGATCCGCAAGCCGCAACCGCAACTCGCCGGCGGCGCGGACACTGAAGGTGGCCGCGAGGATCTCCCACGGCTGCGCTAGTCCAGTGGCCAATAGCCGGGCGATGCGATGAATCAGCGTCTTGGTCTTCCCGGCGCCGGGCCCGGCGATCAGCAACAACGGTCCGGGGCCGTGGCAGACCGCTTGGGCCTGCTCGGGCGTGAGCCCGGCCAGCAGGCGATCGGGCGCGGGCGGCGCGTCGATATGCGCGCCCGATTCGGGGTGGGTGGACATGCACCACCTCCTCGGTGTTCTGGTGGACAGTTGCGGCCCTCGCAAGCAGGCCGCCGACTGGGGCGCGAGCCCCTGCTTGGCTGGCTCGGCCGCCGAGCGCAACGCCCGCAACGACTGCCGGCGCCGCGGTGCGCGTGCGGGTGGGCAGCCAGCAGCACCGGCCGCCGCCGCTCGCTGCAGCGGCAATGCGCACCGGTCAGGCGCGCCGGCCCGAGGAGAGCCGTTCTCTCCCTTGGTCCGAGGCGATCGTGTTGCTCACGTGGACCTTTTCGCGGCCGGGTCTCGGCGATGCTGCGACGGCTGGATCACTCGGGCGTGAGCGTTGCCTGACTAGCGTCCGGGGCGGTATGCCGGGTCGGCGGTGACGGCGCGCGGTGCCAGCAGCGTCCGGGGTCTACGCAGCGAGCATCGCGCGCGCCTCGTCCTCGGTGAGGACAGCGACGCCGAGGCTCTCGGCCTTCGTCGAGTTTCGAGCCGGCGGACTCGCCGGCGACGACGTAGTCGGTCTTGGCCGAGACCGACCTGCGACGCCTTCGCGCCGGCGGCCTCGAGCAACGCCTGGAACTCTTTGCGTTCCACCGAGAGCGTGCCCGTGATCGACCACGGTCTTACCGGCGAACGGTGAGTCGGTCAGAGCCTCGACCGGGCGGTCCTCCTCGCGCACGTCGAGGCTGACGCCGAGTTCGCGCAGCGCCGTGATTTCGGCCCGCATCGCGGGCTGGTCAAGGAACTCGCGCAACGCCTGCGCAACGACCGGGCCGACGTCCTCGACCTCGCACAGCTCCTCGACCGTGGCGGCCTGCAGTTGCTCGATCGACTCGTAGCCGTGCCGGCAGATGCGCTTGGCCGTGCCCTCCGAGGTCAGCGGGATCGACCAGCCAACGAGCGCCCGCCGCAAACCGACGGCCTTGCTCATCTCGATCGCCGCGAGCAGGTTCCGACCGAGCGCTCGCCCCAGCCCTCGAACCGCGCCGTGCCGTCCGGCATCAGCGTCTCGTAGTCGAGACGGTAGATGTCAGACGGCGTCGGACACCAGACCGGCGGCGATCAGCTGCTCGAGCCGCGCCTCCGACAGGCCTTCGACGTCAGCGCCCGCGCGCGAGCACCACTGGATCAGCCGCCGCAGCCGCTGCGCGGGGCACCCCTGGCTGTTCTCGCACATCACGACCTTTGACTCGCCGACGATCGCCAGCGGCCGCCGCACGACGGGCAGACGGCAGGCGGCTCGATCACCCGCTCGGCTGCCGTCCCGCTCGGCGCGAGTTGACGACGCCGGAGACGAACGGGATCACGTCGCCTCGCCTGAGGATGTAGACGCGGTCGCCGATGCGGATGTCGCGCGCCGCGATCACCGCGAGGTTGTGCAGGCTGACGTGCTCGATGTGCGTGCCGGAGACGAACACGCGCTCGACGTGCCCGCGCGGCGTGAGCTGCCCGGTCTTGCCCGGCGTCCACTCGACATCGAGCAGGCGCGTGACCGCGACCTCCGGCGGCGGCTTGAACGCGATCGCGCCCTTCGGGTGATGCCCGGTCTGGCCCGCAGCGTCGAACGCGGCGCGGTCGGCGAGCTTGATCACGACGCCGTCGAGCTCGTAGTCCATGTCCTGGCGGCTGTCGAGGATCCGCTGGATGTAGGCGCGGATCTCGTCGGGATCAGCAGACTCCGCGTAGCCCTCGACGGTGAAGCCAAGAGCCGGTGAGCTCGTCGGCGAGCTTGCGATCAGCGCTGCCGGTCGCCCAGGCGGATCAGGTCGAACGCATAGAACCTCACGGGCCGCTCGCGCGACCTTGCCCCGGTCCTTGGCCAGCAGTGTCCCAGCGGCGGCGCTGCGCGCGTTGGCCAGCGGCCTGTCCTGGTGCGCCTCGTTGTAGGCGCGCCAGTCTTGAGCGCAGCATCACGACCTCGCCGCGGACCTCGCAGTCGATGCGCTCGGGCAGCGTCTCGGGCATCCCGTGCACATCGCCGCCGCGCACGTTCACGGTCACGTCTTGCCCGACCTCACCGTTGCCGCGCGTCGCCGCGCGCGCCAGCCGACCCGCGCGGTAGAGCACCGACAGCGACAAGCCGTCGAACTTCGGCCACAGCGCGAACGTCTGGCCCGGGGAACCGCCCCAGAAATGCATCGAGCTCCTCCTCGCTGCTCGCCTTCTCCAGCGACAGCATCGCAACCTCGTGGCGAGCGTCGGCGTACAGCTCGCCGGCGAGATCGGCGCCGACCTCCTCCAGAGGATTGTCCGCGGGCGTCAGCTGCGGATGCTCGGCGATCAGTGCCCGGAACTCGTCCTCGAGCGCGTCGTACTCGGCGTCGCTGATCGCCGGCTCTCCGGCGTAGTAGAGCCGTTTGTGGTGGCGCAGGTCCTGCGCGAGCTGCTCGATCTGGTCAGACGCGCGTCGTCAGCGAGGACATCGACGCGCACTATAGGCTCGGATACGCCGCCGCTCGGGAGCCCCGCCGCCGTCGTAGCCTACGTCGCACGGACTCGTCGACGTGGCCGACGCAGCGGTGCCTTGCCCAGTAGTTGGCCTGATGGGCGGCCGCTCGCCCCCCGCCGCCGCGCCGGCGCGTCTTCCGCCGTCGGAATCCCGCACGTGACGCCCGTCCGGCGAGATCCATTACCTGGTCGGCTGCACGCGTCCACGCACTCCTCGACGCGCACGCGGCAGCGGGTTGACGGCGCAACCGGCTACCCGCGCAGGTTGGCGCAGGTTACGCTTGCGTCATGGACGTGATGCTGGCGGTCGCGAGCAAGCGCGAGGTGCGCGATTACGCCGGCCGCGCGGTGCCCGCCGATGTCGAGCGGCGGATCCTCGAGGCTGGCCGGGTGGCGGGCAGCTCGCGCAACACCCAAGCGCGGCGCTTCATCGTCGTCGCCGATCCGGACCGGCGCGAGCGGTTGGCCGACGCCGTCTATGCGCCTGGGAACGTCCGCGGCGCCGTGCTGGTGGTCGCGATTGTCGCGTGGGGACGAGGGCCGACCGCGTTCGACGTCGGCCGCGCCGCGCAGAACATGATGCTCGCCGCCTGGGAGGACGGCGTCGGCTCGTGCCCGAACGGGATCGCCGATCCCGATCAGGCAGCCCGGGTCCTCGGGCTCGGCGAGCAGGAGCGCGCGGTGATCGTAATCACGTTCGGCTATCCGGCCGCCGCCCGCGATCCCGAACGCCGCTCGGCGGCCGAGTGGATCGCACGCGCGGACCGCAAGCCCTTTGACGACCTCGTGCAGCGCCTCTAGCTTCCCCGAAAGGAGTCGGCGCGGCAGCTGGCGGCCGTTGATGAACGTGCGGGAAGCGTCGCGGCTCACCCGCCGCGGCTGGGCGTGTTCGATGTGCGAACGCGACGCGGTTGCCGGTAGCGAACCGTGCGCGTCAGTGCGGGCGTGTGTCCTGCTCTTTGGACCATTGCCAGAGCGCGCGCTCCAACGTCCGGCCATCGACCCGGGCGTTCTCGACCAGCCGGCGGTATTCCTCGACGTACTCCGCCCAGAAGCGATGGCTGTATGTGACCGGTCTTCGGACTCCGAGCGCATGCAGCGCGCGCTTGTCAAGGATCGGATAGCGGTCTGGGTCGGCGAGATGCAGCAGCACCGATCCTGTTGGAAACTCGACGCCCGCGAGCGAGCGGAGCGCGTCGATCCGTGCCCGCTGCGAGCCGTGGTCATCCAGTGCGGCGCGCGTAGCCGACTCGCCCTCCCTTTCGCTGTTGGTTGCGACAAGCGGCCCGCTGCGCGGCGTCTTCCATCGGCACACAGCGACGAACTCGTCGCGCGTGTAGTGGCCGTGCTCGCGAGCGCTGCGACCGATGGCCAGCACCGCGTCGTCGTCCTCGTCGGCATACCGCGCTGCGTATTTCGGGACTTCTCGGATATCGAACTGAAGCTCGAAGGGCGCCATCTCGCGAAAACGTACTTCTCGGGCCTGTGCCCGCACCGGCTCAGCCCGGTACCCGGTCCGCGACCAACGCTGACCACGCTCCCAAAGTCCTCGCCGACTGGCGGCTAAGGGATGCGTTTGCGGTCTCGGCGCTTGGCGGCGCGGCCACCAGCAAGCACGAGGCCGTCAATCGGCGCCAGCCGCAGCGCGTCAGCCGCATCCAGCAGTGGCCGATGCCGTCTTGCGCGCTGTCCAACGCTTCGCCTCGGACGGCTGCCGTGCTCTTCAGAGTCCTGTCGCGAGTGCCGCCGGCCCGACGGGTCGCTCGCCGGCTCTGGATCGATCGAGCTCGCGGCTCGAGCGCGGGCTCGTCGACCTTCGCGAACCGCGCCTCGCGTTCGCCGGCGATCTGGCTAGGCGACCCACTCGGATCGCGATCGCCGCCCGCGTCCGCGAACCCAGTCCACGTCTTCTGGCGGGCATGCCCGGCTCGTCAGCTGCTCTACGAACGCCTCGATCCGCGTGGCCATGTCGGCGACAAACTCCAGCACCTGGCCCTCGTCGACTGCCTCAAACCGTCGCCTGAGGCTCTCCCACTCCTGATGGCTGCACATCGCCCAATCGTACCCCGCAGGTCGATCGGCGCCCGCAACGCCACGCGGCCACCAGTCGGGTGGGCGGCCGCTACAGGGCGTCATGCATCACAGCCAACGGGATCGGCAACCGAGCCGGCGGCCCGACGAAGTGGCCGGCCTGCGCGCCGGTTAGGCGGCTGGCGCGCGCCCGCGCGGCCTACCGCCGTTCGGACTGCCGGGCGGCCACGCCGCCGCGGCCAGCGCGACTACCGAGAGCGCGAGTGCTGCGCGGGCGACTCGCGCTGCGAGCTCGATCGTCGCAGGGCTGTCGGTGAGAAGCGCGGTCGCGGCCAGCGCGGGCGCTACCAGCAGCAGCACCACCAGGCCCAGTAGCCGTCGAGGTGATGTCCGGCGGCGCTGTTCGCCGGCGTCGTCATCGCTGCGCATCGCCGACTCCGTTAGGTGCTGTTGGTGGTTGGGCGCGGTTGAGCGTGATCGTGCGCTGCCCTCCGGCGACCGCACACGCCCAGAATCTACGGTCGTGCTCGTCGGGCTGGGCGGGACGTCCGAGGAGCAGTTCGACGAGCGCGAGCGCGTCGCGGTGGGGTTGCGGCGGGCTGGTGTAATCGCGTCCGTCGTGGCCGGCGAGATTGCTGTTGACGTCATCGCGGACGTGCACGACGACCAGCCCGCCGTTGAACGTGGCGCTGTTCATCGGCATAGCTGGTTGGCGAGCCAGCCCCGCTGTCTGGTGGTGAGCGCGCCGAGCGGCGCGGCGAGGTTGACATGCCCGTCGCGGACGGCGCGAACGTTCAGCGCCCGCAGCCGCGTCGGTCCGATCCCGGGCGCCCACCGCAGCACCTCCCAGGTCATCAGCCGCTCCAGCTCGGCGGGCGGGTGCTCGAGAATCTCGCGCAGACTGACGGTGCGCTGGCGCAGCCGGGTCTTGAGCTCGGCGGCCGCGCTGCGCCGCGTGTTCGCGACACGCAGCGCCCGCACCGGCTGCGACACGGCGACGGCGGCGAGCGCGGTGTTGGCCCGGTTGGCAGTGTTTGTGGGGTTGAGCGTCAGCATCAGGGTTCCTTTCGTGGCGGGTGGTCAGGTGAGTTCGCCGAACACGTCGGCGACGTAGGCGCGGGCGCGGTTGAACTGCTCGCCGCGCAGGTCGCGGCCCCACGGGCCGCCGAGCAGCACCGACGCGAGGTCGTAGATCGCGCCGCCCGCGCCACAGCTCGCTCCATGGCATCTCCACCCCTGCGTTGCGTCGGTGCCGACCGAGCAGGACGGGTGGATGTCGGGGTGCCAGGTCGCGGGGCAGCGGACCAGCCCGCCGCGAGGCACCTCGATGCCGGCGAGCGCCTCGAAGTACTCCGGCGGGCTAATCCGCTTATACGGATCCGCGTGATCGACGGTCCGCCCGGTTCGCCGCTCCTGGGTTCGCGGAGGCGGGTCGGTCAGGTCGCCCACGAGCGCGCCGATTGTGTAGGGCTCGAGGTGGAAGTCGGCTTCCAGGATCCGCGCGTACTGGCCGGTCTTGCCATTCACCGACCCCGCCAGGCGAAGGACTCGGCTCCGATCTCGACAGGCGAGGTCGGCGACGTTCGGCTTGCCGTCGCGGTCGACGCCGAGGTGGTGGATCAGGCGTAGATGCGCGCGCTCGATCGGCTCAACGGGCTCGCCTGTGTGTCGATTGATCCCAGTGGCGGGGAGCGGTTGGTCAAGACACCAGTAGGCATGGACGCCGCCGCTGCCCGCCGTTACCTGGAGGAGGTGGCAGGGCCGCTGGGCGAGGAACCCCCACAGGTGGTGAAGCTGGCCGGGCTGGTCGACGTCGACCCACAGCGCCCGCGTGTGAGCCACCGCCTGCTTGTCGCCGCGCGGCTCGTGGCGCACGGCCGGCGCGAGGAACACCTCCTCGCCACGATCAGCATGCCAAGCAGCGAGCCCCAGCAGCCGTGCGAGCCAGTCGGGGTGTCCGGTGTTGCCGCCGGGGAGGTAGTGGTCGGCCCGCCCGCGAGTGTGGATCGCCAGCGTGCCGTCGCGGCGTGCGCCGGCCGCGAGCTCGACCAGCCCGTCGGACTGCGCGTGCAGCAGCCCGATCTGTAGCGCGCGGTGACGCTCGGGCGCCAGCTCGCCGGAGAACGTTCGCCCGTCGGCGAGCCGCACCCGGCAACGCAACCCACGATCCCGACCAGCACCGGCGAGCGGCGGCAGTCCGGGCACGCTGGCGATCGGTCCTCCCCGCCTACGACCGGCTGCCGGGCCCGGACGGGATTGCGTCGTCACGCGGCCGCTCGCGTGCGGTCTCGCCTGCGGTGGCTGGCGGCGGGTGCTGGGTGGTGGTGTTGGGCGGCGTAGTCGCGGGCGACGGCCTCGGCTGCTTCGCGTCCGTCGCCGACGCCGGCGAGCGTCTCGACCACGGTGATGTCGAGCACCTGCCATGTGCCCTCGGGGGTCTCGCGCGCGAGGACCTGGTGGTGGACGCCGGCGCCGTCGCGGTAATGCACGGGGTTGGGGTTGGGGTTGGGCATCTTGGGTTCTCCTTCACTGGTCGCGGTTGTCGTCGACACGGTGGTGGGTGAAGTCGGCGAGTTGCTCGAGACTCGCGGCGACGGCGATCAGGTCGTTGATCTGCTCCTGCCAGCGGCGGTCGATCGTGCTGCCGTGCCTGGCGTAGAGCGCGGTCATGCACGCGAGCGCGCCGGCGGCCGCTGCGCGACGAGCCGGTCGATCGGCGCGACCGCGAGGCTGTCGATCGCCTCCTCGACGCGGTGCAGCGCGAGCTCGCGGTACAGTCGGTCACCAGCTCGCCGCTCACCGCAGCACCTCGCCGTCACACAGGCGGTAGCCGACGCCGCGGACCGCGATCACCAGCCTCCGGCCGGGGCTGGCCGCGGCGAGCTTCGCCCGCAGCCTCGCCGCGTGCGATTCCAAGGTCCTCGTCCGCGCACATGCAGGCAGCCCCCACACCTCGCGCAACAGCTCGCGCTTGGTGTGAACACGGGTCGGGTCGGCGATCAGCGTCCGCAGCAGCTCGTACTCCTTCGCGGCGAGCACGATCTCCCGCTCACCGACGCGAACCTCGCGCGTGCGCGCGTCGACGGTCAGCGCCCCGACCCGGCTGACCGGGGCTGGACGCGGGTCATCGGCGCGGCGCAGCAGCGCGCGGATTCGCCCGCGCAGCTCGGGGTAGGAGAACGGCTTCCCAACCGCATCACAACGTCACAGGGCCGCTGTTCGCACCCGTCCCGGTGTCGACCTGGGAGCGTCCGGCTCGAAATTGGGGCACCCGCAGGGTCGCCGCAGCACCGAGCCGCACGGAGGCGAGGCGATGAGCGCGAACCTACGTCCGGCCGTAGTTTCGGCGCCCAAGGCAAAAAAGCCCCGCAAACCGCGGGAAACCAAGCGGCAGCGCGGCTACATCACCTGGAGCCCGTACAAGGTCAGCCTGCAGCGGCTCGAGTGGGTCGAAGCAGTGCTCGCCGAGTATCAGAAGTATCTGCCGCTGACGATCCGGCAGGTCTTCTACCGCCTCGTCGCCAAGTACGCCTACCCGAAGGACGAGAACGCCTACGGGCGTCTCTGCGAGACGCTCAACAAGGCTCGGCGGGCCAAGCTCATCTCGTTCGACGATATCCGCGACGACGGAGTCTCGGTGATGCGGAACGCCGGCTACGACAGCATCAAGGACTTCCACGACGAGACAGCCCTGCGAGCCAGGAGCTACAAGCGGGATCGGCAGTACGGCCAGTCCTACCGGGTCGAGCTGTGGTGCGAAGCCGCCGGCATGATGCCCCAGCTCGATCTGGTCGCGAGCAAGTATTCGATCCCGGTCTACAGCAACGGAGGCTTTTCGTCGCTCACTGCAGTGCGCAACATCGTCGACCGGGCCGTGAGCTGCAACGAGCCGACCATCTTCCTGCACGTTGGCGACTACGACCCGTCAGGCGAGTCGGTCTTCGACGCGATGTCGCGTGATGTCGTGGCGTTCGTCGAAGCCGATCGCGTGCTCGCGACGACGGAGGTCATCCCCGAGCGGGTCGCGCTCACGTCCAAGCAGGTCGCGCGCTACGGGCTGCCGACCGCGCCGCCTAAGAAGTCCGACAGCCGCACGAAGGGCTGGCACGCACAGGGCAAGGGCGGTACGTGCCAGGTCGAGTCGCTGACGCCGAGCGACCTCGCGCTGATCGTCGAGAACGCGATCCTCGACTGGATCGACCTCGACACGTACGAGGAAGTGCTCGAGATGGAGCGCGGCGAGCGGGCGCAGCTGCTCGGCCTGCCGCGCGGCGACGACCGCGAGCAGAAGCTCGAGCAAGCGCGCCGTCTGATTTCTGGAGAAGACGAGCCCGACGAGCTCGGCGAGGACGATGACGGTGACGATCTCTGGGGCTTGCTTTCAGGCGAAGACGCAAGTAGCGACGACGACGAGGGCGAGCGATGAGTGACCAGCTCGCCACCGACTGCTGGCACCCCGGACAAGCACGCGGAGCAACCACCCGCCTGGCCGCATACCTGCCCAAAAATCACAACATGCCCATTCAGGGCAACTTTCCACCCGACGAATTGACGAAGTGACGAAATGACTCGAGCTTCAAACATCAAACCCGCGCTGCCCGAATGGCTATGGGATGGCTACATCCCTCGCGGCGAGATCACAGTCCTAGTCGGCGACGGCGGAACAGGCAAAAGCACCCTGGCAGCGGCGCTGGCAGCCCAACTCAGCACCGGCGAACTCACCGGAAAGCCCCAGGTCTCGCTGCTCGCGCTGCAAGAGGACGACGAAGCGGCGGTCACCGTCCCGCGCCTCATGGCAGCAGGCGCTGACCTGAACCTCGTCCACGTCGAAGCCACCCCCGGATGGCGTTTCCCTCGCGACCTCCAGCGGCTCGACGACCGCATCACCCGAGAGGGCGCGACGATGGTCGTGCTCGACCTGCTCGACTCGGCAGTGCCAGCCCTCGCGAGCCAGTCAGCAAGAGCGATTCTCGACGACCTTGCTGCGATCGCCCGCCGACGCAACGCGGCCGTGATTCTCGTTCACCATCTCATCAAAAGCAGAGGCACGGTCGCCCACCGAGTCGGTGGAGGGCGAGCCGTGTGGGCGGTCCCACGCTCGATCCTCGTGCTGACCAGGCTGGATGAGATTGCCCGATTGATGATGGGCCTTCCGGACGACGCCGATCTCGTGGTCCTGGATCACCACAAGTCGAGCTACGGTCAGCTCGGCGAGTCGCTGCTCTACGAACGGATCACCCATCCCCACCCGGCCGGCGGGGTGCAGACCGTCGCGACGCTGGTGCAAAGCGTCGAGATCCCTGACAGCCTCGACGCCGAACTTCTCGGCTCTGGACGATCCCGCGGCTGGCGCCGCCGAGTCGCCCGAACGCTGATCGAACGCTTCCTGCTGCGTGGACCCTGCACCGGCGAAGACCTCCAGTCGGATGTCTGCGTCATCGAGGAGATCAGCCGCGAAACGTTCGAGCGCGCCCGATCCGAGCTCGTTGCCGAGGGCGTGATCGAGCACTACCAGCAGCAGGGCCGCCACTGGTGGCGGCTGCACGTACCCCGCTTGGCCGACATCCCCTAAGGCCATCTCGTCATTTCGTCTTTTCACGCTCAACAACCCAACCCCAACCCCAACCAAAGGACGGAGCAATGGGGCTCGCCAAGATCGCGGGATGGCGGCAGCACTGCTGATCGCCGCACCTGCGGCGTCAGCGACCGTCTACCACGGCTCGATGGATCTCTCGCCCGCCGTCAACGGCATCACGCACATGGACGCCAGCTATGACACGGCCACCAAGACGCTCGCCTACGACATCCGCGTGCAGTCTGACCAGACCTTCTCGGTCACGCAGTTCGCGTTCGGCAACCCGTCCTGGTCCGTGAACGGCAACAAGCTGCGCAACGGCCAGGTCGGTCGGGTCGACACCCGCTACGAGCAGCGCGGGGTGAACGCTCCAAGCTGCCTGGCCGACAGGGCAAACTGCCAGGGCACGACGCTGCTGGACGCGCAGGTCCAGCCGTTGCGCACGCTCGACCTGAAGGGCACGATCGTGTGGCCAGCCGGCGCCCCGTCCTACGACCTGCACTTCCTCGGTCAGACGCTGACGCTGAAGAACGCGACGACGCCCGTACCTGCACCAACGCCGCCACCTGCCCCAGCGCCAATCCCACCGCCAGCGCCGACTCCGGTGCCCATCCGCATCGGCGCGATCTGCAAGGACGGTTGGCACAGCACGGCAACGGGCTCAGGCGCCTGCTCGGGTCACGGCAGCGTCGCCAGCTGGCTCTACTACACGCCGACGCCGACACCGACACCGGCGCCGAGTCCGGCTTCCAAACCAGCGCCACAGCCGCCCAACCCCCAGCCGAAGTCGATCGTGTGCGTCGTGCCGCAGCTCAAAGGCATGACGCTGAGCAAGGCCAACACCGCGCTCGGCCGCGCTCACTGCAGCCTCGGCAAGATCGGCCGACCCAAGATCGTGAGGGGCCATCACACGCTGCACGTCGCCAGCCAGTCGGCGAAGCCACAGACAAGTCACCCCAACCACTACCGCGTCAACGTGACACTTAGATAGGAGCACCATGACCGAAGGAACCCAAATGATGCGCTTTGATCCCGATGAGGGGATGGCGACCCCGACGCGCTTCCGCCCGCCGACGATCCCTCCTGGAGCGACGAACTCTGTGAACGGACCTTCTTGTCAAAGCACGAAGCTTTTGCGATGGGTTGAGCGCTCGGCGAACACCTCAGAGCCGTTCCGCATGACCGATCCGCATAACGCGGACATGAACCGATGACCGACTTCAGGTCGATCGAAACCGTGTCCTCGAGGCGTGCGCTTCCGCTCACAACTCGAGGCACGCTGGGCGCACATGCTCGACGCGCTCGGATGGCGCTGGGAATACAAGCCGATCGACCTCAAAGGCTACATCCCAGACTTCGTGCTAATAGGCCCCGTGGACATTCTTCATGCGATGGTGCTCGATGTGCATGCTGCTCTATGTCCACCGCTGCTTGTGGAAGTCAAGCCGGATGCGAGCTTATGCTGAGCGCTGGAACGCTCAGGGCGCGGATGCTCAAAGGAGGAACGCTTAGATCAGGGACGGTTAGTGCGGGGATGCTTAGAGCGGGAACACTTAGACCACGAACGCTCACCTCGAGTCTCGGGATTTCGCGGGGTCGAGAGTGTGGGCGCGATGGCCTGCGGGTTGGCCATTGGCGAGGGTGGTTTGGAGGTCTGAGCAGGCGATAGTGGCGGCGACCCCGAATCCGATGGGCGACAAGTCCATCGGCCACGGGGCGTTGCGAGCACTTTCCGTGGCCTGCCCAGGCCGGGGGGTCGCCGCCGTGTGTCAGGTTCCCAGTGCGCTTGCGGGTCTGCTGTCCCTGCTGGCGCCATGCTTCACGCAACCTTCGTTTCAGACGTTCAGCATGCTCGTCGCCGGATTCCTCGGCCGGATCCGGGATTGCACTGTGACGGGAATGCTGCAGGCCGCCGAGCTGGCCGGGGAGTGGCATCACACCGCGCGCATGACTTCTTCGCGCGTTCGCGCTGGGATCCCGACGAGTCCCCAGGCCGGTGACCGCTCTCGCCTTCGCCCTGCCTCGGGCTGCAGCTGGTCGACCCCCTGGTGGTCGCGTTCGTCGCCGCGGGCGCGCCGATCCGCTTGGCGGTCGATGACACGCTGTTGGGCGTTCGGGGCGAAAGATGTTCGGCGCGGATTACCTGCACGACGGAGCGCAACCAGAAGGGTCGGGGCGGCGGACTCGGTGGGGCAACTGCTGGGTCGTGGTCGTGCTCGTCGTGCAGCTCGAGTGCCGCGGCGGGCGCCAACTCGGCCTGCCGATCCTGCTCCGGCTGTTTCGTCCCAAAGACGACCAGCATCCTGACCGGCCGTCTCAGCCCGAATTGGGGCGGCTGCTGATCGACATGATCATCGGGCGCTTGCCGACCAGGATCGTGGAAACACCACGCTGAAGCTCCGCTCCCCCAAGCGGACGGGGCAGCCGCGACGTGAATAGTAACTTCTGCGCCGGCTGCGCGCGCAAGGCCACAAGCCCCTACGAGGGTAGGTAGAACCCCCACCCGTCGTCGCTTCGAGTCGAGCCGTCAATCTGCCGATTGCCCTTCGAGCAGAAGACTTCCGACGATGCCAGGCCCGTCGAGCACTTCCAGCCGAGGACCCAATAGAAGATCCCTCTGTATCGGTCGAACCCGTCCCAGTGGCGCGTGTCCTCGGCCTTGTAGGCGCGCCGGATCAGAGCCTTTGCCCCATCACACGTCCCACCGCCGGACCGAATCAGCACCTTGGCCATCACGCGACGGCTACTGGTGTACGTGCGGCCGCAACGGGTCGAGGCTGAGGCGTTTCCGGCCATTGCGCCTGCCGGCGCCATAAACGCCAAAACTGCCGCTCCAAGTGCTACGAGTTGTCGGCGCATTGCGACCTCGCATCGTCCATGTCTCTGTGATCGGCTAAACGCAACCCCTCTTCAACAACGTACGCCATCCCTGGACTTGCCGGCAGGTCGGTGGTCACGATGGCTGATCCGCCCGGCAGAGGCCGTCGCGATGATTCGCACGGGGTTCGCGGCTCGAGCGCGAGGCTAGGCTCGGGGCGCTGATGCCGACCCAGAGGACCCAAGCGAACGGGTGATCGCGTTCGAGCGCGCCGTGATCGAGGCGATCGACCAAGCCGATGTGGCGACAGCGCAGCGAGTCCGACAGGCGCTGTATCTGCTCGAGCAATCAGGCCCACGGACGTCGCTGCGCTGATCCTCGATGCCGCGCGCGGATCGCTGATGGAGTTCGAGTGGTCGATTGACGCACTGACGAGCGAATGGCTTGCGCGCTTCGGCGGGCTGGTCGTGGCGGGCGAGCTGGTACGCCGTGCGACCCCGCTGCTGTCTGCTGCGGCCGATTGGATTGGCACGGTGATCGGGGGGCGCGGCGAGAGGCTTCGCCAAGCCGTGCAGGAGACACTGATTTGTGCGCCAACGAACAGCGATCTAGATGTGCGACTCGCTGAAGTCGTCGCGGCCTGCGATTTTGACAAGGAAGCAACTGCGCAGCTGCTCGGGCTCATTCCTGAGTACTTGCGTCGATGGCGAATTCGGCGAGCTGGCGGATGTCGTGATCGACCCGCGGACGCGGCGCTTGACGCATCTCGTCGTCGCGCCTCAGGATCGACACGATCACGCGCGGCTCGTGCCGATCGAAGGTGCCCATGTCGGCAACGGATCGGACGGCATCTCGCTGCAGTGCACGGCGGCTGAGATCAGCAAGCTCGAGCCGATCCAGGAATCGGCGTACGTGCGGCGCGGCGAGTCCCCTGCCCTGGATCCAGAGTAGGACGTCGGGATCCAGGAGATCTACGCGCTGCCCGAGTACGGCAGCCTCGGCCCCGAGGCTCTCGGGGCGGGTATGCCGATCGACTATGACCAGCACGTGGCGTTGAGCTATCACCGGGTCCCCAAGGGCGAGGTGGAGATCCGCCGCGAGAGCCCCGTGACCTCGTCCGACGGTCATCACCTCGGGCACGTCGTCGGCTTCGTCATCGATCATCAGGAGCGGATCGCGCACCTCGTGCTCGAGCACGGCCATCTCTGGGGCAAGCGCCAGGTTGCGATCCCGGGCAGTGCGATCGAACGCCTGGAGAACGACGAGCTAACGCTGAACCTGTCGCGCGATCAGGTCCAAGCGCTGAAACCGCTGCTCACTCATCGCTGGGGGAGCTGATGGCTCGCCCGGCGACGTCAAGGATCATTCCGGGCTCATCGCCGCCGCCGTTTACCCGCCGCTCGCGGCCGGGGGTCATCCTCCCGTCGCCTGTGACAGGCTCGCGCCGCTGCTCGCTGAACGCCTGGCCGGGGGCGTGGTGGTCGGTTGTTGGCGTAGGGCTTTCGAGACGGGTACATAAAGCGGTTGTGTAACCCTGCAGGTGGGTGTCGGCGATGCTGTTGTTGCTGGATATCGACGGGACGTTGTGCCCGATGGGTCGGGGACCGGATGTCGCGATGAGGCACCTGTCGATCGGGGCGGGAGCCGTCTCGTTTCGGGCGGATCTGCCGGAAGTGCTCGCTGAGCTGGCGGCGTGTTACGAGCTCGCTTGGGCGACTGCCTGGGAGGACAACGCCAATCTGCTGCTGGCTTCGGCGCTCGGCTTGCCCGCGCTGCCGGTCGTGCGTTTCGCGCACCCTGCGCCCGGTGTCAGCTCGAGCTATGCCCGTACCCCGTGGCTTGCGAGCATCGAGCGCTTCGCGGCCGATCAGCCGTTGGTCTGGATCGACGACGACCTTCACGGCGACGCGTACGCGTGGGCGGCGATGCGGCGGATTCCGACCAAGCTGCTCTCGACGAACCCAAGCAGCGGGATCATCGACCGGGACGTCCGTGCGCTGCTGGCGTTTGCGCGCCGCAATGTCGGCTGGCGGTCGCAGGCCAGCTGAGCGCCGCGCGCAGAGCATCCCGGCTGGTGGAACTCTCAACGCCCCGTTACTGGCCGGGGCCGTCCGATCTCGCTGTCGAAGTGATCTCGGCCTGGCGACTCCTACGAGTGGTCCTCGTCGCCGATCCCGCCAGCCGTCACCTCACGGTCTGAGTCGTGTGATCGACGACACCCGTTCCATCAAGCGGGGACTGAAAGCCGCCCACAAGGGACTTGCCCACGCCGACGCCGGCCCCGCACTCCGGACACAAGCACTGGCGATCGTGGCCGAGATTCAAGCGAACCTGACCTAGAGAAGCCTAGAGAAGCCAGGCCCCAACACGCCAGCCCTCTCGGCGCGTTGGCTTGAAGAACCCTCAAGCCGCGGGATCTTCCACAGCGTCCCACGCCCGAGGACTACGGCATCGATGCGAACGAGGGTTCGTCCGAGTCGAGCGGCTGGTTCGTGTTCATGGCCAGTGTGTCGGGGAACGCTGGTCACTCGGCGGCGGTCCAGGCGGCCAACGCGACGAGAGAAGCGCACTCATGCGCGCTGGCGCCTGCGTAGCGGAGGCGCTGGCGGGTAGGGACCTCGGGGGACTCATCGGCGTGGAGGACCTGCCTCAAGAGCGGCTCCCGTGGCGGCTGCCCGGGCGAATCACCTGCTGGCTGCTGCGCGCTGATGCTTCTTCCGCAGTAGCCGGACCTCCTCGCTCGATCCTCGTGTGCGGTTCTTATCGATTTCAACATTGCCATCGCTTGCGATGGCGACGGCGAGACGCGCGGGTGTCATGTCCCAGCGATTACTGGCCGAATGGTTGGGAGCTAGAACATGACGCAGTTCACGAAACCGTGACCGGCCTACGGGAGCACAAGCGGGAACCAGGTTCCGGCAGCGCCGTCATCTCGCGGCAGGTGGGACGGAACCGGATCGTCGTCCAGCCGCTCGTCTGACCGCGACAGGTTCGCGGTCAGGCGTCAAAACGGGCTCTAGTATCAAAGTCCTAGTGGGCGGCGACCGGCGCGATGGTGCTGCAGCCAAGCGAGGAGCGACGCCGCTCCGGCTCGCACTACACGCCGCGATCGCTGACCGAACCGATCGTACGCACCACGCTTGAGCCAGTGCTGACCGCGCTGCGCGGCGATGAGGGGAGGCGGCCGCGGCCCGAGCAGATCCTGGAGCTCAAGGTCTGCGACCCGGCAATGGGCTCGGGCGCCTTCCTCGTCGAGGCGTGCCGCCAGCTCGGCGACGCGCTTGTGGAGGGATGGGCCGTCATGGCGGCCGCCCGCCGCTGCCCGCCGACGAGGACGAGACGACGTTCGCCCGGAGAGTGGTGGCGCAGCGCTGCCTATACGGCGTCGACCGCAACCCCGTCGCCGTCGACCTGGCCAAGATGTCGCTCTGGTTAATCACGCTCGCCCGCGACCATCCACTGACATTCCTGGACCATGCGCTGCGTCATGGCAACTCGCTAGTTGGGCTCACTCGGCGCCAGATCGAGACGTTTCACTGGAAGGACGGCGCCCAGAGCCTCGCCGCGATCCGGATCGGCCAACACATCGCGGCAGTCACGGAGCTAAGACGTCAGATCCGCGAGGCTGGCGACGACGCACCTGGCTGGACGCTCCAGGATATGTGGGACGAGGTGCAGCAGGAGCTCACGCAGGTGCGGATGTTCGGCGATCTCGCGGTCGCGGCGTTCTTCACTGCGGACAACGCGAAAGCGCGAGAGACGAAGCGGCTCGAGCTCGCCGATGCGATAACGACTGGCATCGCCGACCGGTACCGGTCATGGCTCGCCCAGCTGCGCGATTCCGAGAAACCGTTGGCGCCGTTTCACTGGTCCGTCGAGTTCCCCGAGGTGTTCGACCGGGAGCGACCCGGGTTTGACGCGATCGTCGGCAATCCGCCGTTCCTGTGGGGCAACCGCATAAGCCGGTTCCTGGGAGATGCCTACCGTGACTGGCTGCTTGCGATCCACGCTCGGTCTCACGGCAACTCCGATCTCGTTGCTCACTTCCTGCGCAAGAGCTTCGAGCTGCTTCGGGACGGCGCCGCATTCGGCCTCGTGGCGACAAATTCCATATCTGAAACCGATACGCGCGCAACTGGTCTCGAGGCGATCGTCCGGTCAGGCGGGGTGATCTTCGCGGCACAGCGCGATAGCTCTTGGCCTGGTTCTGCAAACGTGCGAGTTGCGAAGGTGTTTGTCTGCCGTGGCACCTACCGCGGTTTCTGCGAGCTCGACGGACAACGGGTCTCAGGCATTACGCCGGAACTGCGTTACCGGGAGTTCATCCCTCGAAGCTCTTGTCCTGAGCGAGCGCGCCGGGCAGAGCTACAAGGGCGTCGATTTCGGAGGAACCGGCTTTCTCATAACTGCCGCGACGCGGGACGCGATTCTCGGCATTGCGCCAAGTGAAGCGGCCTACATATGGCCAGTCATGAATGCTAAGCAGTTCACGTCATCTCCTACACAGGACCCAGATGGCTACATCATTAATTTCACGGGCCTCACCTTAGAAGAGGCGGAACGCGCAACCGAGTGCATGAAGGTTGTAAGCGAGTCGTTGTTCCTGAGCGCCAGAAGGCAAAGGACGAGGCTTATCGCGCAAAGTGGTGGCTGTACAACAGGCCGAGGCCTGCCATGTACTCGGCAATAGCCGACCTGTCCAGGGTGCTCGTCGGGCCAGTTGTTGCAAAGTTCGTCACGTTTAGCTTCGTATCGCCAGCAATCGTGCTGACCAATGCCCTAAACGTCTTCGCGCTGGCGTTAGATGCGACATTTGCACTCCTCCAGTCGCGCGTCCATGAGCTGTGGGCTTTGAGGCTCGCTTCAAGCCTCCGTGTTGACCACAGATACAACCCCACGGACTGCTTCGAGACGTTCCCCTTTCCGAAGGCTGGGAGGCTGACGCCTCTCTTGAGATTGCGGGTAAGACGTACTACGACTTCCGCGCTGAGCTGATGGTCCACAATGACGAGGGGCTGACTAAGACGTACAACCGGTTCCACGACCTGTACGAGCATGACCCGGACATTGAGCGGCTGCGGCAGCTGCACGCCGAGATGGACCGGGCGGTGCTGCACGCTTACGGCTGGGACGATATCCCCACAGATACGGAGTTCCTGCTCGACGACGAGATCGACGAAGAGGAGTGGGGCAACAAGAAGAAACCGTATCGCCTGCGCTGGCCGGACCCGGTGCGTGACCAGGTGCTGGCGCGGCTCATTACGTTGAACGGCGAGCGCGCTGCGGAAGAGGCGCGCACCGGTGCTGCAGCCGAGGCAGCGAACAAGCAGGGCCGGCGGGCGCCCCGGAAGCCGGCCGGGGCCGGTGTGCAGGAGCTCGGATGAGCCCCGCCACGGATACGGCGTCCTCATCGCCGCCCCCGGCCACTGCGCTAGAGGTGCGCGAGCGCCTGGTTGAGGCGCTCGAGCTCGACCTCGTTGGGCCGCCTCCCCGTCACGACCTGGCCGAGGAGCGGCTGGCGGGCTGGGTGCGTCCTTCCACTTGGTACCTGACGGGGTTTCTCGTGCCTGTTGACGTGCCGGCCGAGGAGCGTCGGGATGCTGACGCCGACGACACGCTCGGAGCGGTGCCCGAGAGCGAGGGCCTCGCTGAGGAGAGCGCGGGCGAGGAGGACACGACCGCGAAGAAGGGCTTCTTCCCCTCTTCGCTCGGGCTGAGCTCGCTCGTTCCGGCCGCGGCCGACGGGTTGACCGTCACTGTTACGTGGGGCGACTACAAGTACGAGCCTGGCGAGGCGCGAGGAGAAGAGGACGAGGGTG
>CAWEQQ010000058.1:0-93204 GCA_963811155.1 uncultured Solirubrobacterales bacterium | reverse complement strand
CGCAGTAGGAGCGGAAGTCGCATTCCTTGCAGACGGTTCGCGGAGTAGGCCGCAGCACGTCGAAGTGTTGGGCAACATCACGCTCGATGCCCTATCTTATGTGAAGTTGCCTGCAAAGTCGCGGGTTTTAGCCGACGCACGGCCGGCATGCTGGTCGCCGAAGATCAGCAGCTAGTGTCCTGCTGGTTGAATTCGTTGGCGGTTAGGGTAGGCGTTGGTCATGCCAAGCTGACCACCAAGCTCCTGCGCCGCGGGGCGCACCGTTCCGTTCGTCAGCTCAACGGCGAGATCCGCCGATGGATCGATGACTGGAACGAAAACCCCCAGCCGTTCGTGTGGACCAAGACCGCCGAGCAGATCCTCGACTCCATCAAACGCTACTGCGAACGAATAACCCAGCAGGACGCTCGGCGGAAGCTGTAGTAAGCCCGCGGCTAGGCTTCTGATCACCAGCGGCTCTCTGTATCGACCGCCACTGCCACCGGGAAGTTCGCGCCGGTGATGAAGCTCTCGTTTGTGGCGGAGCCGTCAAGTCTCGACCGAGCAATCGTGTCGCTGCCGGTGGTCCAGTAGTGGTCCCGGCCGCTGACCGCCAGCCCAAACGGGGCGGGCAGATCGACGATGAAGCTTGGCTCAACGCCGGTGCCGTCGAGCTTCGCCCGCCCGATCAGGCTGTCGCCGGACCAGTAGACATAGCTGGTACTGACCGCCACGCCGAGCGGGAAGCTTGCGGCGGTGATGAAACTCTGGTTGACGCCGGTGCCATTCAGCTTCGCTCGACCGATCGTGTTGCCGAACTCGTTCGTCCAGTAGATATGCCGGGCGTCCACCGCCACCCCCACCCGGTGAGTTCGCGCCGGTGATGAAACTCTGGCTGACGCCCGTGCCGTCGCGGTTGGCCCTGCCGATCGTGTTGCTAGCCAAGTTGGCCGAGTCGATGTGCCGGGCGTCGCCGGCGGCGGCCGCGGCGACGTGTCGCTCGTCGACGGCATCGCCGTGTAGCGCTGCCGGCCTCGGAGACGGCGCCGGAGCCGGGGTACGAGTTCGGAGCGAGCTCGTGGCCGGGCCGCGGCGCCGAACTGCGGGCCGCCACCGGCCGCCTCGCTCGGCCCGTCACAGCGACGAGCTCCTCCAGCCGCTCCACGGCCAGCTGATCGAGTCGGGCGACCGTGATCGCGTCCGAACCGCTCATCCGCCAATCGTCTTGCGCTGCCCAGCAGCCGGGCGATCCGCCCCGGCGGCTCAAGACGCTCCTCCCGGCAGCGTCCCAGCAGCGCTGTGCGCTGGCGCTCCTCGCCGAGCTCGCCCGGGCACACCTCGTCCGCGAGCCAGCGCGCCAACCGATCCTCGTCCGCGCGGGTCGGCTCGCGAAATCCGGACGCTTCCCGGATCTGCGCGCGGTGATAGTTGATCGTTCGCCCCGACCACTCGCACTGCGCAAGCTCGCTCGCCTCGACCTTCACCAAGCCGGCGACGTACTCCACGGCCGCCGGCGGCAGCTCCGCAGCGTGCGCGGGGAAGCGGCCCTCCAGCTCGAAGAACTTCAACAACAGCGCGAACCCGAGACGCGTCGCCTGCTTCGGCTCTGCGCCCGCTCGCGCCGCCGGCGCGCCGGCGCTGCAAGATCCGCGAACGGGTCCCACCCAGCCACCGGCGGCAGCCTAGCCATGCGGCCGGATAGAACGCCGGCGCGGACGACCATTCAGTCGGCGCGGGCTGCACGCCGGTCTCCCGGCGATGCAGCCCGGCATGGGTGATCACGGCCATCGCGCGCGCGCCCGCGCCTGTTGCCGCTCAGCGAAGTTGGCCACGTGAAACGTATTTGGACCCCCGGCGAGGGCGGTCTTGCGCCGCGCCGGCGTGGCTAAGCGACTTCATGCGTCAGAAGCTGAGCGGTCGCGCGTGGCCAGCGGTTCGATTTCGAGGGCCGTGCTGACAGCGGCAACTGTCTCGATGAGCTCCTCGGGCGAGCCGCCCGGCCGGGCCATCCTGATCTGGAGCTCGGCGAGCCCGGCGCGCTGCGCGAGGCGCTTCTCGTTGATCACCCACTCGCGACGCTGGGCAAGTCGGGCATGGCTGGCGCAGAGAACAGCGTTGGCGAGCATCCCGGTGCAGCAGATGGCGTCGGCGAGTTGCGCGTACCCGTCAGCGAACATCATCGAGACGCTTGCGCGTCCTTCCCAGCGTGATCGTGCGCTCTCGGCGAGCGCGGTGGGGAAGGCAGGCCGCGGAAGATGCCCGGTGATCGGCTGGCAGACGGCGAGTTCTCCGACGGGGAGATAGGTCGGGGCTCCGACGATGTAGCCGTTCTGGGTGAGGATCTCAAAGCGTCCCTGCTCGGCCTCCTGGAGCCAGCGTTGGATCGTGTCGAGGTCGCGGAAGAGGACTCGACGGGCAAGTCGGCGACCGTCAGCCATGCGCCTCCGTTGACGATCGGCCCCCACTCGCCGAGCTCGGACACGTGACCTGCGTAGCCGAGGCGGCGTAGACCGTTGGGATCGATCGCCCGTTGTGAGCTGTGGTAGTCGAGCCCGAGATCCCAGTCGCTTTCGGGGCGATCTGTGCCGAGTGACGCAGCCGCCGAGGACCACGGCGACCGTTCCAGGGAGGGCGGACAGGTCGCGGACGAGGGCCCCGACCGGCTCCGGCAGCGAAGGCGATGCAGTCCGGTTAGCGGACACGAGCGGCGAACTTCTCACAATGCGAGGCTAGGGATCACGACGTGGAGCCGTCTCGGCGTCTCAAACCGACCGCTCGAGCTTCGCCGCCACGCGATCGACTGCGTTCGCCCCACGGTTGCCGGGGTCCAAGTACGTGTCATATGGGAAAGTGCAGGGTCCAACTACGCTTCACATGGGAAACTACCCTGAGCGGCAACAGCGCCGCCGGCCCGCGGGTGCTCGGCCAGCCGCCCCTGGAGATCGCTCGCAGTCCAGCCCGTGTAGTGCCGCGCGTGTGCGTAGGGGACGTCAAAATGGATCAGGTACACGGTCGGTTCGCCGCCGGGGGCTGTTCGGCCGTCTGTTGTCATCGCGACCCCCCGGTCCGGGTCTGGCTGGGTCTCGGTGAACCGCAGGCAGCCGCAGTAGCCGTAGGCGCCGTCGCGGCCGTCGTCGAACACGTACAGCAGGTCCTCGCGGGCCTCGACGGCCAGGCAGCGGGTGTCGCCGCTGTCGGGGTAGCGTGGTGGCTGGCGCGGTGGCCGCAGACGCACAGCGGATCGCTCATCGCGCTCACTCCTGCTGCTCGGCCAGTCGGCGCTGAAGAAGCTGATGAAGAACCAGTCTCCGTCCACGAGCGGAATTTCGCCTGCGGGCGCGCAGGCGGCCCAGCGGAGCATCTCGCCGAGCGTGAACTGGCCTTGCTGTGCGGCCTCGACGCGCTGTTGCGCGGTCATCTGCCACATCCGCTCGATCCGCTCGGGGTTGACCCGCAGGCTGGCGACGCCCGGGATCGGCTGACGGGTCTTGACCGCCGCTGGCTGTTGTGCTGTTTCCCCCATTAAAACCTCCGTCGGTGGGTGGCTGAACATGGCCGGAGGAGAAGGCGAAGGCGCCAGGGGGCTGTCAAGCGGAAAAACCGGACTCCCGCCTTACCGCCGGCGCGACCCCGGTCTCTCAGTCGCAGCGTCTCGCGCAACTCGTGTCGCGCTACTCGCCGGCGGGGCTCTTTTCCGCTTGACAGCCCCCCAGCCGAGCCACACTCCGAAGGTCTGTTCAGCCACCCACCGAGGGGAGGTACCCGGACGCGCCAGCGGCCGGACGGTGACCAGGTCGTTGACGTTCCGACCGTCGGCACGCCCGGCGATCATGTGAGGTGGATGCGACTGGAGCTGGACGGCCTAGAGGTGTGGGCTGACGAGTGGCACGAGCGGTGCTCGACGACGATCCAGGCCGCCGGCGCATACGTGGTCGTCGTCGAGACGGTCGTGCCTAGCCGCACCGCCGGGCTGAGCTCCTGCTATCTCGCCGATCTCAAAGGGCGAACCGCGGTCTCGCACCTGCGCCGCGCCCCGGGATCGCCGGCGGTGTTCTCACAGCGCGTGCTGAGCGGGATGGCCGGCGCGACGCTCGCCCGTGCGTGCCTGCTCGATCACGCCGCGGAGCTGCAAGCGTTCCTCGACCCCGACAGCGACGAATCGCTGCACGTCGAGATCAGCGACGCTAGGTGACTATGAGCACTCGCCCGCGCCGCCGCCGTGTGGCGCCAACCACAACCGTGACGAGACGCTGAGCGCCGAGCCCGCGCAGACGCTCGAGGTGAGCCGGGGCGCCTGGCAGCGACGTGCGAGCGGGAGGGCGTGGTTACCGGCGGGGCCGGGAGGATCGTGACGGTGCGCGCGTGAGATTCCGCGCTGGCGGGTTCGCCGCGGCCGGGGAGCGCAGAGCTTCCTCGATCGGCTTCGCCTGCGTGGCGCGCAGCAGCCGCAGCGACTCAGCGGTCTCGGGCTCCAGGTCACGCTCCCCGGCTGCTGGCGACTCGCCGTGGACGGTGTGGGCGGCGGGCGCGGGGGCGGGCGGATCGGCAGGCGTAGCGGGCTGGGGATGGGCGCGGTGAGCGAGCGCGACCGAGGCGGCGGTCCCGACGACGCCGGCGGGCGCGGCTGTGCGCTCGGCGTCCTGGTGCTCGTGGTGGCGCTCGGCGTCCTGGTGCTCGTGGTGGCGCTCGGCGTCCTGGTGCTCGTGGTGGCGCTCGGCGATCTGCTTGCCGATGCGCGGCGCCGACGAGTTCCACGGCGTCGGGGGCCGCTGTCGGTCCAGGACGGCCGCGCCCGCAGCGAGCTGTGCGCGGCGTGGCTCGACGCAGCGCGAGGCCGCCGGATCGGCCGAGAACCCGGACTTCAACGGCGCCGCCCAGGACGGCGTCGGCTGGTATCAGACGACCTGCCGCGAGGGGATGCGCTGCTCGGCCGCGGTCGCCTACCTGCATCCGGCGCTGGGGCGCCCGAACCTCGAGGTCATGACGCACTTCAACACGACGCGGGTCGTGCTCGACGGCGGCCGCGCGACAGGGATCGAGGGGATACGGCTCGACGAGCTCATGCGCTTCACCGCCGAGCGCGAGGTGATCGTCGTGCGCCGGCGCCTACTTGTCGCCGGTCGTCCTGACCCATTCGGGGATCGGGCGCGCCGACGAGCTGATGGCGCTGCAGATCGCGCCCGGTGCACGAGCTGCCCGGCGTCGGCCTGAACCTCCATGACCACCCCAACGCCGGCGTCAACTACGCCTGCGACGAGCCGGTCAGCCTCAAGGACGCTTTGACCGAGGAGAACCTTGGGCTGCTGGCGCAGGGCCAGGGCCCGCTGACCTCCAACGTCGCCGAGGCCGGCGGCTTTCACCGCACGCGCGACGGCCTGCCCGCGCCCGACATCCAGTTCCACGCCGTGCCGGCGCTGTTCATGGACGAGGGGCTGATGCCGCCGCCCGAGCACGGTTGGGCGGTGGGCGCCTGCGTGCTCAAGCCCGAGAGCCGCGGCCAGGTCGCCGTCGTCTCGCCAGATCCGCTCGCGCGTCCGCTGATCCTGCACAACTACCTGGCCGAGGAGGACGACCGGCGCTCGCTCGTCGAGGGAGTGCGGCTGTGCGAGCAGATCGCGCACACGGAGCCGCTCGCTCGCTACTCCCAGCGTGCAGTGTTCGCGCCCGAAGGCGACAGCGACGAGGACATCCTCGCGTACGTGCGTGCGACGATGCAAACGGTCTACCACCCTGTCGGGACGTGCAAGATGGGCGTCGACGACCTATCCGTCGTCGACCCGGAGCTGCGTGTCCGCGGGCTGGAGGGGCTGCGCGTCGTGGACGCCTCGGTGATGCCGACCGTCCCGCGAGGCAACACGAACGCGCCGACGATCGCGGTGGCTGAAAGGGCGGCAGACTTGATCCGGGGACGGCCGGTGGCGTTGGCGCAGGCGACGACCGCCGGGACGGAAGCCGCCGACTAGAGGACACCAGCGGCGACCACGAAACACGCCGCTCGCCAACTCCGCCAACCGCCATCGTCCTCGACGCGCTCCCCAAGCGGCTGCAGCTGATGTGACGTCCAAACCTGCTGATGATGCAGCTAAGAGGTCATAGAGAGAGTTATCGAGCGCGGTAAGCGGAGGGCTATCGGCCGCCCCAGAACTGCCGGCCGTCGCGCCAGCCCTCCTCCCTGGTCGGCCCTCGGCCCGCCGAAACCGAGGTGTCGTGTGATTGTGATGTGAGGCCCCGGAAATCGAAGGCAGCGAACGTGTGGCTTACGCCGGCGCGAGTAGCTCGAACATCCTGCCGATGCGGTCGCGGTTGGACGTCGCCATCGATCGCCGGTCTGCGTTGTGCGCACCGCCTCAGCCGGTGTTTCGCATGCCGCCTGCGATGCCGTTGATCGTCAGCAGCATTGCCCGCGTGAGCTCCTCTGAGGCGCCGTCGTGGCGTAGTCGTCGCAGCAGCTCGACCTGAATGAAGGAGAGGGGATCGACGTATGGGTTGCGGCGTTCGGTCGAGCGTTGCAGCACGGGTGTGCGGTCGAGCAGCCTCGTTTGACCGGTGACCGCCAGCAGCTGCGCGCGCGTGCGCTCGTACTCGGAGCGGATTGGTGCCCAGATCGCGTCGCGTAGCGTCACGTCCTCGACCAGCTCGGCGTAGCGTTCCCCGATCGTCATATCGGCCTTCGCGAGCGCCATCTCGGCGTTGCTGAGCAGCGCCGCGAAGAACGGCCAGTCGCGGTCCATCTCTTGCAGCACCTCGAGGCCGGCCTCGTCGCGTGCCAGCGACGAGCGCGCTTCCCAGCCCGTACCACGCCGGCAAGATGATGCGCGCCTGCGTCCAGGAGAACACCCAGGGGATCGCGCGCAGCTGCTCGATTCGCAGCGAGCCGCCGCGTCGCGCGGGACGTGAGCCGAGCCGCAACCGCGTGATCTCTTCGATCGGAGTCGCCTGCTCGAAGAAGGCCTCGAAGCCTGGCTGGCGGTAGACAAGGTCGCGGTAGACCTGGCGCGAGCGAGACGCCATCCGCTCGAGCAGCTGCCTCGAACGCGACGAGCCGCTCGGGCGCAGGCTGCGCGAGCAGGCGCGAGACGAGCGCTGCGCCGGTGAACAGCTCCAGCTCGCGGTGGGCGATCTGCCGGGTCGAGTACTTGGCGGCGACGACCTCGCCCTGCTCGGTCAGCTTGATGCGTCCCTCGACCGCGCCCGGTGGCTGGGCGAGGATCGCGACGTTCGTTGGACCGCCACCGCGGCCGAGCGCCCCGCCACGGCCGTGAAAGAATGTAAAGCGCACGCCACGCGTCGCGCAGCAGCTCGGCGAGTGCGCTCTGAGCACCGTGCACACCCCACATGGACGCGAGGTAGCCGACGTCCTTGTTGGAGTCCGAGTAGCCGATCATCACCTCCTGCCGGTTGCCCCAGCAGCTGAGCGCGGCGCGGTAAGCCGGGTGTTGCAGCAGCGCGCCCATCGTTGTGGCGGCGTCCCGAAGCGACTCGCCGTCCTCGAACAGCGGCACGATCGGCAACGCCGCCCCCGCGCCGCCGACCGCCGCCAGGCCAGTCTCCTTCATCAGCAGCAGGACCTCCAGCACGTCGGATGGCGCAGCCGATGCCGAGACGACGTAGGCCCCCAGCGCGTCACGGTAACCGCTGGACAGCGCATCGCGAAGCATCGCGAACGTGTCGAGCACGTCGACAGCGACCGGCGGCAGTTCGGCCGTGTCGGCTGGAACCAGGCGCGACTTTTCGGCGAGCGCGTGGGTGAGCAGCGAGCAGCGGGCGTCCTCTTCGTAGCCCGCCGTAGTCCGGTTCGATGCTGGCGTACGCGAACAAGTCGGCGATCGCCTGCCTGTGGCGGGAGGCGTGCTCGCGAATGTCCAGCCGTGCGAGGTGAAACCCGAACACCTCCACCTCGCGGATCACGTCGCGCAGGTCGCCCGCGGCGATTCGGTCCGCGCGCTGTGCGTGCAGCGCGCGCTGAGCCAGACGCAGGTCGGCGAGCAGTTCGCCGGGATCGGCGTAGCCCTCCGGCTCGCGCCCGATGCTCGCGCGCAAGCGCTCGCGGACGATTGTGAAGAATTGCCGGTAAGGCTCGTCGGCGTTGCGTCGCGTCAGCTCACGCGCAAGCTGAGGGAAGCGGTCTGCGCCGGCCTGCAGCGCCGCCTCGAGCAGCGGCGCGGGCCCTGCTACTCGGCTGGACACCGACACCCGCTCGGCCAGCCGCTGCACACGCCGCCCAAGGAAAGCCAGCGCCATCCGGCGCATCAGACCAAGCGCCTGCCGCGTGACCCCCGGCGTCACGTTAGCGTTGCCGTCACGGTCACCGCCAATCCACGACCCAAACGAGAGAAACGGTGGGACGACGATCCCGGCGCCAGGAAACACACGCTCGACGGCGTCCTCGAGGTCTCGATACAGCCGCGGCACGACCTCGAGCAGCGTCGTCTGGAAATAGACCAGTCCGGCCCGTACCTCATCGAGGACGGTCGGCGAGACAGCGCGAATCTCATCAGAGCTCCACAGTTCCTGGATCGTGGATCCGAGCTGGGTGTGTCGTTGCGCAAGCTCCTCGGGCCCGAGCTGGCGCTCATCCAGCTCGCGGATCGCGGCGAACAGGCGTGCAAGCTTGGCCACCGTCGTGCGGCGTCGTGCCTCCGTCGGATGCGCGGTCAGCACGAGACGGATCTCAGCTTGCGCGAGGAGCTCCTGCAGGCCTGCTGCGCCGGTGCCGCGATCGGCGATGATCTCGATCGCTTCGCGCAGCGACCCGCGACGCGCCGTCGGGAACGACTTGCGCTCATGAGCGTGGATCCGGCGAACGCGCTCGCTGTCCTCAGCGAGATTGATGAGGCGAAAATAACTCGTGAAGGCGCGCACCAACACGGTCGCCTCGTCGATCGACAACCCCTCCACCAGCGCGCGCTAGCTGCTCGCGGGCCGTCTCGTCTCCTGATCGCAGAGCCTTTCCCAGAGTGCGGGCACGCTCCTCGAGCGCAAAAGCCTCGGCGCGTTCCTGTGCACGGATCACCTCGCCGAGCAGGCCGCCCAGCAGGGCGATATCGTCGCGCAATGTGCGCACCGGCGTCATGGAGCGGCTCTGCCGATCACCGCGATGCAGTCATGCGACCGAGACCCGGCGCCATGCGCTGCGCCCGTGCGACGTGAAGACAATGCGTCATGGGTGAAAGCCGTCCACGATCTCACGCGGCGAGCGTAGAGAACACGCCGCTTGTGCGGCGAACGATCGCGGCGAAGTTCATCGACCAACACGCGTCCGGCTGCAGTAGCTCTGCTGAGTGGCGCTGAGGCCGTCGTCGATCCGGCGTCGATCGCGCGGTCGTGAACGCCGGCGGCCGGCGGCCCCGTTTACGAGACGTTCTGCCGACGCTCGGTAGCGGGGTGGTAGGGTCGCCGCATGGGCGAACGAACGAACTACGCACACGGCACCTTCTCGTGGAGTGAGCTCACGACCACCGACCAGGAGGCCGCGAAGGCCTTCTACGGTGACCTGTTCGGCTGGGAAACGATCGACACTCCGGAGGGCGACGGCGTCTACTACACGATGGCGAAGCTCGACGGCATGGATGTCGCCGCGATTTCGCCTCAACCCGACCAGCAGCGCGAGGCGGGCGTCCCGCCAGTGTGGAACTCGTACATCACCGTCGACAGCGCGGACCGGGCGCTCGAGCGCGCCGAGGAGCTCGGCGCGACGGTGCGTGCTCCGGCATTCGACGTCATGGATGCCGGGCGGATGGGCGTGGTTGAGGATCCTCAGGGCGCCTTCTTCCGGGTATGGGAGCCGAGGTCGCACATCGGCGCGTTGCTCGTCAACGCGCCTGGCGCACTTTCGTGGAACGAGCTCGCGACACCTGACATCGACGCCTCGGCCGGCTTCTACTCCGAGCTGTTCGGCTGGACGGTCGAGCCGATCGAGGGCAGGCAGCTGCCCTATCGCGTAATCAAGAAGCAGGACGGCAGCAACAACGGCGGCATGCGCCCGACGATGGAGAACGAGCCGCCCTACTGGCTCGTGTACTTCGGGACCGACGACATCGAGGGGGTCGTCGCAAAGGCCTCCGAGCACGGCGGCACGGCGCTGGTGGATCCGATGCACCTCGGGACGGGACGGATCGCCGTGCTCCAGGACCCGCAGGGGGCGGTGTTCGCGCTGTTCGCCGGCCAGTTCGAGGAGTAAAGGCGCAGCTCCTCTTCGCCAAACCCGAGACTTGTCGTCCTCGCCCGCGTCCGCTGCGCTCGAGCGCTGTCCGGCCCGCCGGGAGCGGGCCGAAGGAGCGGAGGTGATTGTCCGAGCGTCTCAGGCGGCGGCGATCGCGATCGTGCTCGGCGCTTGGCTGTTCATCAGCCGGCGGCCGCGGAGGTGGACGGTCGGGACACGGACGGTGACCTCGGACATCGCCCTCGCGACGAGCGCCACCGGCCACGCCGCGGCGCCGATCTGACGCGCGATGCTGAAGCTAGCGACGGCATGCTGCGCGCCGCGGCTGCGCGAACGCGAACATCATCCGGGAGCCGATTCCTGCCGATGAGCAGCGCACCGGCAAGGCAGCCGACGTAGCCAGCGCGAGGTCCTCGCCGGGGCGGGTGTGCGTCGCGAAGCCGGATGCGAGATCGACCCGCGATCCCGACGCTGGCCAGTGCGCCAACCAGGACGATGTCGTTGCCGGCGGTCGGATTGAGTGCAGGTAGTTCCGGGAGACCAACGATGTCGGCTCGCTCGCCGCTCCCCTCAGAGTCCGTGGAGGCTACTGTGCGATGCGCGGGTCCACACGGATGTGTGGGCGGCGATTGGGCGTAGGGTGCGCTTGAAGGAAGGAGGCAGTCATGTTCGTAGCCATCCGCAAGAAGCTCAGCAAGTCGGGAGAGCCCGCAACTCCGGTTGCTTCGGAGCAGGCGAGCGGCGCAACTGAGGCTTCCTTCGTGGGCACGAAGGCTGAGGTGCCCGAGTGGATGACGGACGCTTGGAAGCGCCACGTGGAGGCGGAGGCCCGCCGCCAACTCAAGGACCACATCCACGGCGTCGGCGCCAATCGGTAGCAGAGGGCACCGGCGCGACGTGGTCATCCTGGGCGCGCCGCAGGAGCACGCGAAGAGCGCGATCGCGGCACTGGCGAAGAGCGCGATCGCGGCACTGGTCTTCCAAGCTCCGGGTGCACCTACGATGACGAAACGCCCTGCGGTCTCGTCGAAAAGGGTAACGACGGCCTGCGTCGATCCCGTGCGGACAGCGTGCGTCAGCACCCGGCTGAGTTCTACCATCTGCACGTTCAGCTGCAGTGACTGGGGTCCGGAAAGGATTGGTAGTCGGGTAGGCGGGAGGCGCCGCGTGCCGTACGGGAATCCGACTGGCACCGGCCTCCTCCCGCCCCCCTATCAACCGGACGTTGGGTTTTCCCCAATCCGGCTGGAAGCGAGCGCATATCAGCGACGGCGTTCCCCACCGCGTGCGCGGCGACGGGCTCCTCGACCAGCCCGCACGTCGCCGGCAGTTGGCGGGTTGGCTTGCCGCCTTCGCCGCTGCCAGAGGACCTGACCATGAGGCGCGCAGCCATACCGGCACTGCGCCCCCGGCGCGTGATAGCAGCAAGCGGCACTACGCCCAGTCGTTCCTGCAAGCGACGGCCACGCTCAGCCAGAGGCCCTTTGCTCAAGCGAGGTTGGGTTGTCCTCGCCGTCATCGCTCGTACGGCCTCAGCCGCCAGTCTGGAGCCCTCTCGGCGACTTCCCGTTTCGCGGTTATGCGCCGCGTCTTTGCCATACGGTCGGGTCTTGGCTGGGCTCCAGACCTTCGCCACTTTGAGACATCGATCCTTTCCTTGGTGCCACTGCCTTTACGCCGGAGAGCCCTGCGGGTGCTCGTATCCGATTCGTTCCCCGCAGACACTGGCCTTCGCCCTTTTCTGACGGGCTCGGCGCTCCCAATTCCCACAGTTGGCCATGAGCACCCCCCGAGGGGGGCTCTTGGTGGGAGACTGTAACGACGCTGCAGCGATTCGCTTTACGCTGCGGCCCCAAGGATTCGTGCCCCTGGACCAACCGACCTCGACCCCATTGGGGCCGGGCCGCCGGGCACTTGTACTTCCGGGCTTTCACGCCCAAGGGTCGCCCCCCGGGCGCGCCGGATATGACTACCTGGGCAATCGGAAAACTCCCAGGGCGGGACTCTCGCCCGCTGGATCGATGCTGTTATGGGCTGCACCAGAAAACCGGTCTAAGGGCGGGTCGGGATGCTTGAGTGGTTGCTCCTAGCCGTGTCCGGTCAGGCCCTGCGTCCGCTGCGGCGGAGGCCGGCGTCAGCCGGCGCGTTGGATTGCGCGGCAGACCGTTTGAGCGCTGAGCGGGCGACGGAAAAAAAAAATTCGGCCAGTTCGGCGCTGGTGTGGATCCCGGCATGATACAGAGCGACGAGGTGGGCTTCCTGACGGGGGCTGAGCTTGGACTGCTTCCACGTAGCCGGCCCTTGGCGCGGGCGACCCTCATACCCTCGCGGGACCTCATCCTGATGAGGTCGGCTTCGAATTCGCGATCATGGCCAGCACGTTGAACAGCAGCCGTCCGACCGGGTCTGTCGGGTCGTGGACGGATCCGCCGAGGCTGAGCTTGACCCGGCGGGCGGTGAGCTCGTCGGCGATGTCGCGAGCGTCGGGCAGGGAGCGCGCGAGCCGATCGAGCATGGTCACGACGAGGGTGTCGCCGTCGCGGCAGGCCGCGAGCGCTTCGCCCAGTCCCGGCCGGGGGCGCGTCGTGCCGGTCAGGCCGGGGTCGATGTCCATGCGCTCGAGCTCAACGCCGAGCCGGGCGAGCGCGTCACGCTGGGCGCTGAGGTCCTGCTCATCGGTGGACACTCGCCGTAGCCGATGAGAAGCCCGCTCATAAGTAAGCCCGAAGTGTCCCATAAGTTCTACTAGCCGCGCGAAGCGTCGCTCGGCCAGGTTTGGAGCGGTGCTAGCGGTTCGTCTTGCGCCATCGCAGCAGGCGGCTGTTGCGCTGGATCGAATACGACTTCGCGTCCCCTCGTAGCGACGCCGATCGGTGGCCGCCTAGCCTCATGGTGTTGCTGAGCTGTTACGAGATCTGGTTGATCGCCTTCTGAAGATCGCTGTAGCCGGGCAGGCCGCCGCCGCTTGGCGAAGCCGTGCCCTTGGGGCCCTGGAAGATCAGCGTCGGCGTGCCCGTAACGTGCGCGGCGGTGCCGGCCGCCTCGTCTGACTGCACCTGGCTGACGAGCGACTGGTCGTTGCGAGCGGTCTGCCACTCGCTCAGGTTCAAGCCCGGGACTTGTTTCGCAAGGCCTGTCAGGTAGCTCTCGGTGACGTAGCTGGTGTCCTCCTGGCCTTGCTCGCGATAGAAGAGCTCGATGTAGTGCCAGAACAGGTTCTGCGTACCGGCCGCTAGCGCGGCGACGTGCTGGGTCTGGAACGTCTGTGGGTCCTGGGTCGCGGTCTCAAGCGAGCGATAGACCACCTTGACCTTCCCGGAGCGGACCTCGTTGGCGACCAGCTGCCCGAACCCGCCGCTGAGCGTGAAGTCTCGACAGATGGGGCACTCGAGATCGCTGTAGTAGGTCATCGTCACCTTTGCGCTGGGATTGCCGAGCACGGCGCCGGACTGCGGGATGCCAGACAGCAGTTGCGTGACCGACGCGACCGTCTTGCTCGCGCCCGAGCCCTTCTGCAGCCCAGTACCGCCGTTGGCGCTGCTCGAGATCGCGATCGCGACGGCAACGACCACGATCGCTCCCACGGCGATCCCGCCGACGCCCCGGATCCTGTGCATCCGCGCGGCGCGCTCGTCACGCGCGCGTTCCTCGGCTAGGCGCCGTGCGCGTGCTTCGTCTTTCTGCTTGGTCCTCGAGTTCCGCATGTGAACACCTCTGACAATCGCGGGGGCAACCGCCCTCATCGGCAGGTTCGCGCTGATCTTTAGGCCAGGGCGCGGCCCGGATCGGCTTCGGTTGCCGCGCGCGCCGCGCCGATCAGTTCGCTGACCAGCACATCCAGATCGTGCTTAGCTTCATGCGATCTGAAAGTGATCTCCTGCACCTCATCCGTAGATCGCGCGGCCGTTGGCCCGAACAAGCACGAGGTCATCGATCGCCACAGTTTGTATAGTCGCCGTGCGAGTGTGATCCACGCAGCGCGCTAAAACGACGTTGCCGGAGCGTGAGCGTTACCGCTAGGGAACGACCGCCAAACCGGCCAACGGCAGTCAAGCCGTACGCCTACGGCGCTCACGCTCTTGCCCGTTACCTCAGCAGCCCAGCAGCCGGGTTGCGACTGCCTAACAAGCGCGACGCCGCGAGATCGGCAGAGGGCAGCGGCCACAAAAGCTGCGTCTAAATTGCGGTGCGGTGAGCAAGTGCGACCGGTTGCGTAGGCACTACTCAGGACGGCAGGTGGTCGTCCGAAGGCAATCTTGCGATTCGTCGATCGAGGGCTCTGGGGTCGCCGCGCCGGCCGCCGTCGTCGACCGCGGCGAGGTTCGGCCCCATCAGCTCCGCGGTGGAGCCAGGCTTCGAGTGCGGTGCTCGCGCGGCGTGCTTGAGACGTCGAGCTCACCGGATCCCAGCTTCGTATCAACGGCAGCGCCCGCCATCCCGTGTGGTTACTAAGGATTCGGTTAGCACAGGTGTTACCAGAAGCCCGCTCGTAGTGTATTAAGTGGGTACGAACATATGTTCTGAAGGGAGTACCAAATGGCTGACACGATGCCCAAGCCCAAGCCGGTCGTGAAGACCTCAGCGACCCATCAGCTCGGCATCCCAGAGGCTCGTGTTGCGAGCGTCGTTGACAGGACCTCGGAGCTGTCCGACGAGATGCTCAAGTCGCTCGAGGCAGGTGAGCGGGCCGCGATCGAGGCGGTGGGGCGGTTCCTGGTCACCATCGAGGAGGCGTTGCCACAAGAAGTCGCGTGCACGTCCGACGTGGCGAAGAAGATCACTGAGTCGGGCCTGGAGATGGCCGACCGACTGGTCCACACCGAGTACGACTTCCTCCGCAATGTCATCGCCAGCAGCGCCAAATCGCTGAGCAGCCGCGACGGAGCATAGCCCCAAGCCGCCCAGTAAATCATCGACCACACAACAGCCGGCGCATCGGAGCGCGTCACCATCAGAGTGGGACTCGCGCTCGGCGCCGGCGGCGTGCCAGGCGGGGCGTGTCTTGCCGGCACCTGTACGCGCTCGCGACCGGGACCGGCTGGACTCCAATCGAGCTCAAGCTTCCAACGGTTCTTCTTTACCTGAGCCTCGATCGCGTCCCGGTCGGCGTGGAACGACGAAGCGACGCGCGATGGCCCGGAAAATTGGGGGGCACTTCGCGAGGACGTGAGCGCCGCGGCCGACGGCGAACGTCCAGTACCGACGAAACCGGGTGCGAGCCTGCTCGTCGGTGGTGTGCGCACGTTCGCCCCACAGAAGTGACTTCTGATCTTCGAGCTGCCGGGTGCCGAGTGCGTAGATGGTCTTCGCGAACCCGGGCTCGGCGAAGTCCTTGAACGTCGCGGCGTCGATCTGCGCGTGGTTCACTGCGCTGATCGGCAGGTTCGTGGTGTCGCGCAGTGTCAGCCGCGCCAGCGCCGCGGGCGGGTGCTCGCGTGCAGCTGCTGCGAGACGAGGTCGGGCAGGATCCGCATGGCTCCCAGCACCGCTACCAGCCGACGTTGCCGCCCAACCTCGATCAGATCCGCGTCCACGAGCTCATCCCAGGTCGTCGCGGTGTCGGCGGCTACGGCCGTCCCGATCTCATCGGAAAAGTCAAACGTGGGAAGGAACTCGTCGACACGCACGTCGTGAGACGGTACCGAGAGCCCGTGAGCTGCAGGGATCAGCGCGTGCATGCGAAGCGGTGGACGGCGTCGAGCAGCTCCCGGCTCTTGGCTGCGGCCAGCTGTTGGTCGCCGGAGGCGAGCGCGCCGGCGACGCAGTGGTTGACGTGCTCGTCGAGGATCTTGAACGCAACCGCCTCCAGCGCCGTCTGCACCGCCGCGATCTGGGTGATGATGTCGATGCAGTAGCGATCCTCTGAGAGCATGCGCTCGATCCCGCGTACCTGGCCTTCGATCCGGTGCAGGCGCTTGGTCAGCGCTCGCTTGTCGGCCGTATAGCCATAGGTGGGCGCGGTGGCGGTCTCGGTCAATTTCCTGTCTCCCTTTTGGAGTGAAAGCGCCGCAGCCGCAGCGAGTTGCTGACGACGAAGACGCTTGAGAACGACATCGCGCCGGCGGCGATGATCGGGTTCAGCAGGCCAGCGATCGCGAGCGGGATCGCGGCGACGTTATAGGCAAAGGCCCAGAACAGGTTGCCTTTGATCGTGGACAGCGTTCGCCGCGCGAGGCGAATCGCGTCAGAGGCGGCGCGCAGATCGCCGGAGACGAGCATCAGGTCTGCCGCCTCGATTGCGATGTCGGTGCCGGTGCCGATCGCGAGCCCGAGGTCGGCCTGCGCGAGCGCAGGGGCGTCGTTGACGCCGTCGCCGACCATCGCGACGACCTCGCCAGCCGCTTGCAGCCTGCGGATCTCCGCAACCTTGCCGTCGGGCAGCACGCCGGCAAGCACCCGCTCGATTCCGACGAGCTCGGCCACCGCCACCGCAACGCGCTCGTGATCGCCAGTCAGGAGCACAGGCTCAACCCCGAGCTGCTTGAGCTCTGCGATCGCCTCGGCGCTGGTTGGCTTGATCCGGTCCGCGAGCGCGACAAGGCCCCGCGCGCGCCCGTCCCAGCCGACCGCCACGACCGTCCTCCCGGCTGCCTCGATCCGGTCGCTCTCTGCCCTCAACTCGACCGGTAGGTCGATGTCCCACTCAGCCAGGAATGCCGGCCGGCCGACAAGCACATCGTGCCCATCAACGCGTGCACGGACGCCCAGCCCGGCGCGGCTGGCGAAGCGCTCCACTGCGGGTAGCGCTCCGAACCGCTCGCGGCCGCAATCGGCGATCGCCCGCGCAATCGGATGCTCGCTGGCGCCCTCAATGGCTGCCGCCAGCCGTAGCAGCTGATCCTCCGAAACCTCACCGGCTGCGACCAGCGCTGTAACCTCCATCCTGCCCTCGGTGACGGTGCCGGTCTTATCGAGCACGATCGTCGTCACCTGCCGCGTCTGCTCGAGCGTTTCGGGCCCCTTGATCAGGATCCCCAGCTGCGCGCCGCGGCCGGTGCCGACCATCAGCGCCGTCGGGGTCGCGAGCCCGAGCGCGCACGGGCAGGCGATGATCATGACCGCCACCGCCGTCGTGAACGCCACCGCCGCGCTGGCGCCCGAAAGCAACCAACCGGCCAGCGTCAACAGGGAGAGTCCGATTACAACGGGGACGAACACCGCGGAGATTCGGTCGGCAAGACGCTGCGCCTGCGCCTTTCCCGCCTGTGCGTTGCCGACGAGGCGCACGATCTGCGCCAAGGCCGTGTCGGAGCCGACCCTCGTCGCGCGAACCACCAGCCGCCCGCCGGCGTTGATCGTCGCGCCCGCGACCTCATCGCCCACAGCCACCTCGACCGGCACCGACTCGCCCGTCAGCATCGATGCATCGACCGCCGATTCACCGCTCTCGACGACCCCGTCGGTGGCGACCTTCTCACCCGGCCGCACCACGAACAGGTCCGCCACCCGCAACTGCTCGACCGCAACCAGTACCTCTTGCCCGTCGCGGAGCACGTGCGCGTCCCTCGCACCCAGCTCGAGCAGCTTACGGATCGCCTCGCCGGACCGGCCCTTGGCGCGCGCCTCGAGGAAGCGACCGAGCAGGATCAACGCAGTGATCGCCGCCGCGGACTCGAAGTACGTGTGCTCGCTGAGCCCGGCGATCAGCACGACCGCCGACCACGTCCACGCAGCGATCGTCCCGATCGAGATCAACGTGTCCATCGTCGCCACCAGATGGCGCGCGTTCAACACAGCGGCACGGTGAAAAGGCCAACCACACCAGAACACGACCGGCGTCGCCAGCGCAAGCGAGGCCCACTTCCAACCGGCGAACTGCACCGCCGGCACCATCGCCAACAGCGCCACCAGCACCGAAACCACCACCGCCAACAGCAGCCTCAACCGGTACGGCCGCGCGGGATCACCCTCGCCCAGCGCCTCCCGCGGCAGCGACGCCCGATAGCCCGCCGCGTCAACCGCCGCGATCAGGTCCTCGACCGAAACCCTCCCGAGATCGAAGCACACGGCAGCGTGCTCGCTGGCGAAGTTGACCGACGCATCCACCCCCTCGAGACGGTTCAACCGCTTCTCGATCCGCACCGCGCACGAAGCGCACGTCATTCCCTCGATCGCCAGCTCGACACGATCAGGCTGCTCCGCGACGATTCCCACCGCGATCACCCTGGCTCGTAGCCAGCCTCGACGATCGCTGCTCGCAAGGCAGCGTCATCCAGCGACCCGCCGGTGACCCGAACGAGCTTCGAGGCCAGATCAACGGCGATCGAGTCGACGCCCGCGACCGCACTCAACTCTTGCCTCACCGCGGCCTCGCAATGCTCGCAACTCAGCCCCGGAACGCGATAAGTAGCCACCTCAACCACCTCGCCACACTCCTTCACGCCATACCCGGTGGGTGTATATCCGTAGCTCAGTATGCGTCCGACGCAGTCCCGCGACATCCGGGAACACCGCGCGGGCGAGACCGCAATCAATACTGATCCGCGATCACGACGAACAGACACGGCCCTCCCTTCCGCAGCCCGCCGCGAGCGGCTTGAATCGCCGGCCGGCGATCACTCGTCGATCGTGATCATCAAAGAAGAAGCACGCCGCCAGCTCATCGAGCGACAACTCGCGTGCGAACCGCGCGTAGTCGCCCGGCGGACGGCCGCCGGTCCGCGCTCCGAACCACAGAATCTCCGCGTCCGGGATCAGACGCTCACCGTCGCCGCCGGTCGGGATCGTGCTCGGCGGTCAGCTTGGCGACGGCGTCGGGCCGGGGCAGCGCGTAGCCGCTGCAGCGACCGCAGCGAGGTGTGGCGGCTCTTGGCCATCAGCAACGGCAGACTGACTTCGGCCTCGGCGAGATGGGTGAGCGCGGAGTGATGCAGCTGGTGAAGCGTCCACCCAGCAGAGGCAGCTGCGAACAGCTCCTCGGCGCGGCGGTAGGACAGCCGCGCGCGCCGCGTGTAGGGGCAGCGGTCGGCGGCGGCGGCGCTCGAGCTGGCGCAGGCCGCCGATCGGCGAGGAACACCGGCCCGGGGCGCGGCCGGCGATCAAATTGGGCAGCAGACGTGCCAAGCCCGATTGCAGGTGCAGCCATCGATATCGCCGCCCTTGGAGCGCACACGAGCGCGCTTGTTCTCCAGGACGACATCCTGGGACATTGAGCGACAGCCACCCCCTGCGCACGCGCCGCCGTCTCATACAACAGCCGCCACAGCGCCTTCTCGCGCAATCGCAACGTCGTCGCGCCGCCACAGCCGGTCAAGCTGGGCAAACGGAATCGCCTTGGTCCGATCGACCGGCTCTCGGCGACGCTCGAGCCCGTCCGCGATCGCCTCCCGCAGCCAGCCGCTGCGCCGGCAGAAGCCAGAGAAGGACCGCAGCGTGGCGACGTGCCGGTTCCGGGTCGCCGGCGTGGTCGCACCCCACACCTCCCGTGCGGCCTGCTCGAGCTCACGAGCACTCAGCCGCTCCAGTGGCCGCGCTGCACCGAGCGCCTCCTGCAAGCGACCCGAGCGTCTGGGCGTAGGAGCGGCGGGTCGAGGCGGCGAAGTCGATCTGGCCGGTGAACGTAGCGGTCGCCTCGCCCTGGACCGACGTTCAGCGAGATCGGAATTGCGGGCCACTGGATCAAGATCCTGCCGCAGCATCTTTTCTTCTACGAGGCGCGCCTGCGTCCGGCTGGCGGCGGGCGGTTACCGGAGTAGCCGCATGGACGGCCGAGAAGACCCGGTACGTCATCAAGCCCGCGCGCGGAAGACGTTCGGGCAGCACGTTTCCTGCCCTCGCAGTTGTGGCGCTTCGCGGTGATCACTTGAAGATGATCGGTATCATCCGGCGCTGCCACAGAGCCGAGGGCGACAAGCCGCCGCTGCGACGTAGGCTAGGTCGCTCTCGACGCGTCGAGTGGCCGTTGGATCTATCGGAGATCTCAGCTCATGAGTGACTCAACGCTCATCGCGATCAAGAAGGTCGCGATGGCGAGCACGAGCACGCCGAACGCCTGCGCGAGCCGTTGCTGCGTGACGCGGGTGCCGGCGCGCGAGCCAGCGATCGCGCCGGCGAGCGCGACGGTGATGAAGGTCACGCCGGTTGCCCAGTTGATCGTGCCGGTCGAGAGGTGCGCGGCGAGCGCGGTCGCGCTAGTGATTGCGATCACGACCAGCGACGTGCCGACGGCCGCGCTGAGCGGGACGCCGAGCACAAGGACCAGCGCGGGAACGATCGCGAATCCGCCGCCGACCCCGAAGAAGCCTGTTAGGAGCCCGGTCGCGAGCCCGGCAGGGAGGATTCGCAGCCGCAGGCTTCGGCCGCACGGCTCGAGCTCGGCTCGTCGCGGCTCGCCGCGGCCGCGAACCATCACGGCCGCCGCGAGGAGCAACAGCAGCGCGAAAACACTCCGCGTGTAGGTCGCCCGGTCACTGTGGCTCCCATACAGATGTGGAATGCTCGCTCAGCAGAATCGACCGCGGGCTCGCGAGGCGGTTGAGGGCGGTGCCCGCGAGCGACCCGGTCGCGCCGGCGAGTCCGAACGCGAATGCGCCAGCGAACGCGGCCGGCGCGGGCGTGGTCGATGGACCCGAGCAGCGCCGTCGCGCCGACGATCAGCAGCGACTCGGTGGTCGCGGCCTTGACAGGCTCGCCGAGCACGTAGACGAGTACCGCCAACGCGAGGATTGAGCCGCCGCCGCCGACCAGCCCCAGCGACAGCCCGATCGCGAGCTCGAACCGAACCGCGAGCAACAGCGCGCCGGTCACGCTGCCGTCGGGTTGTGGGTGGCGACTCCGCAAATCCTAACTCTACAATGGTACAGTGGTCTCGATAGTCGGAAGTTCGCTCGGACAGTTGAGCGGCGAGGGCGCGAGCCTCACCGCGCCACCGGTTCTCAACAACGCGTGATCATCCGCTCCACCACTCCCGGAAGCGCAGCTTGGACCGGCTCGCTGTCCATCGCCGTCAGCATCGCTACGGTGCGTGCGCTGGTGTGCGCACCTCGACGGTGGTCTGGACGGCCAGGTCAAGCGAGACCGTGACCAGGCAGGTTTCTTCGGCCTTCGCGACGAGCGTGCGGGCGACGTCTTCGTTGCCGGCGTCGGTCTCGAGCTCGATCGTCTGTTCGATTCCCACGAACCCGAACCGGCCATCAGCTCTGCGCCCTACAACCCCCTCTGCGCGGAGCGAAAGGCCGCGCAGCGGTAGCTCCTCGCGTTCGGCGAGCGCGACGATCGTCACCGCCAGACACGATCCTGCTGCGGCTACGAATGCGTCCTCCGGGCTCCACAGACTTGGGTCGGTGCCGCGGAACTCCGGCGGGGTAGCGATCGGCAGCGGATCCTTACCTTCGACGCGCGCGGTTGTGCGACGACCGCCGTCCCATCCGATCTCGACCGGAAAGCGAAACTCGCGATGCCTGACGTGTGGCGCCATCTCACGCACCTCCTTGGGTCATGCGGGTCTGGGAGACCGAGCAGTTCAACGTGCCACGGGGCCGTGGCCGGTGGCACAGGCCGACGAGCGAATACAGCGGGCAGTAGCCGGCGGCGCTCGTCGCGAGCATGGTCACTGCAAGCGCGTAGAGCACGACCGCGCTGACCGACGCGGGGCCGATCACGATCCCGGCCACGACTGCGACAGGCGCGATCAGCAGGCCTCGCAGACGCCGAGCGAGCGTGTCCATGTTGTTGTTCATCGAAGGCCTTTCCACACGAACGAGTGTACTAGCATACAGCTAACGAGTGGTAGAGTAGTTTCTACGGCCTGTGGACCTCTACGGCCTGTGGACCTGATGGCTCGCAGCCGAGGTCATCGTGAGTGACCTGGCGGAAGTTCATGCGGCCGCCGGTTCGAGTTCGAGGTCAGCGGCAGTCCGGCGCGCGACCAGGCGATCACGCCGCCTTTGACGTTGGCGGCTATCCAGGCCGGCGCTGGCCGCCTGCGCGCGGCGATCGGGCTGCGACTCCCGACGCGGGGCCGATCACGATCCCGGCCACGACCGCGACAGGCGCGACCAGCAGGCCTCGCAGCCGGCTGGCGAGCTGATTGAGCGGGATGTTTCCTGGCGCCGTCGATGCGCGCCTGGGCCAGTTCGGCGGGCTTGCGAACGTCAACGAGTTGCAGCTCAGCACGGCGCAGCGCGGTGGCCTCCTGGGGCGGAGTTGGGACCTCGAACGGCGAAACAGCAGCAGGCGCTCCTGAATCGTGTGCGTGGATCGGCGACGCCCGGCATCGCGAACTGGAAGACGACGGGAGGAACGGCAATGACGATGCCGCGATCAGGCTGCCTGATCGGTGCTTTGCAGGATCGCCTCGAGGCCTTTGAGCTGGCGGCGTACACCGCGGCAGACCTGGTCGCAGAGCTCGAACACGCTCGGGTCGCCGATCGAGTAGCGGGCGTGGTTTCCCTGCTTGGTGCGAGTGACCATGCCGGCGGCGTGCAGGATGCCGAGGTGCTTTGAGACGTTCTGCTGGGAGGCGCCGAGCGCGTCCTGGAGCTCGCCGACGGTCGCGTCCCCTTCGCGCAGCCGGTCGAGCAGCTTGATCCGCATCGGCTCGCCCAGCACGCGAAAGCGCTGCGCGACGAGCTCGATCAGCGGCTCTGGAAGCGGATGCGGGACCGGCGGCCTCATGTTCATAGACGCATCGTAGCACAAGCACACGGTTGTGAAGTTGACAGATGCTCAAGGAACGCGCTAAGCTGGACGAGTACACCATTGTACTGTTGTAGAGCGTCAGGAGCGAGTCATGCGTGCGATCGAGCACTTCACCGAACGAACCTTTTCGGAGACGGCCGGGCAACCGGGGATCACCGTGATCGATTTTTGGGCGGGGTGGTGCGGCCCGTGTCGCGCGATGGCCCCGCAGTTCGAGCGCGCCGCGGAGCAGCGGCCGCAGTACCGGTTCGCGAAGGTGGACGTCGACGCTGAACCGGCGCTGGCCGGCCGGTTCGAGATCCGGTCGATCCCGACGCTGGTGGTCCTGCGCGACGGCCAGCCGATTGCCGCGCAGGCGGGTCTGATCGGCGCCGATGCGCTCGTCGAGGCCCTGGACCGGATCGCGTCCGCGGACGCGCCCGACCGCGCGCAAGCCGCGTGAGCCAAGGTGACGCGATGAGATGCCGAACCGAAACCGACAGCTGGCCCCTCGAACGAGTGCTGTTTGCGCTCGCCGGGACGGTGACGTTGCTATCCGCCGCGCTCGCGGCGGCGCTGTCGCCGTGGTTCCTGCTCCTGACCGCATTCGTCGGCGCCAACCAGTGGCTGTATGTGACCGTCGGCTCGTGCCCGGCGTCGATCGTGCTGCGCCGCGCCTGTCGCCTGCGCTCTGTGATCTACGAAAACGCTGATCTGAACACCGAGGAGGTGGCGGTCTGATGGCCGTGGTTGAACGTGAACCCAAACCCGCGCCCGCCAGCCGCGGCGGTTATCCGCACGCCGCCAACGTCGGCCCGATCGGCAAGCTCGGCCGCTACACCGCGACGCACTTCCGCGTCGTGCTGGTCGCGTGGATTGTCGTCGCGGTCGTGCTCGGGTTCTTCGCGCCGAGGGTCGAGACCGCGCTGGCTGGTGCGGGCTGGGAGACGACCGGCTCGCAATCGGTCCAGGCGCGCCAACTGATCGATCGCAACTTCCAGGGACTGTCCAGCTACGCGCTGATGACGGTGATCTACTCGCCGACCCAGACGATCAACGACCCCGCGTTCAAGCGCACGGTCGCGAGCGTCGAGCGCACGCTCAAAGCCGATAGCGCGGTCAGGACGGTGGTCGCGCCGGCGGCCGGGGTGTCGATCTCGCGCGACGGGCATACCGCGATCGTGCAGGCCGGCGCCGCGAAGAGCTCCAACGGGATGGTCAAAGCGGCTGATGGGCTGAAGGGCAAGCTGCACTCGCTCTCGAGCGCCGCGGTGCGCGTCGAGCTGACCGGGGCGTCGGGGATGTGGTCTGACTTCAACGCCGCCAACCGCTCGGCGATGCTGAAGTCCGAGGTGATCTCCTGGCCGGTGACGCTCGGAATCCTGCTGTTGGCGTTCGGGTCGCTGGTCGCGGCAGGTCTGCCGCTGATGCTGACGATGGTCGGGCTCGTGTCGGCAGCAGGCCTCTTGTATCTCGGCACGCTGGTGATGCCGATCTCGATCTGGGCGATGAACTTCGCGTTGATGTTCGCGCTCGCGCTCGGGATCGACTACGCGCTGTTTGTCGTGCACCGCTTCCGCGGCGCGCTGCTCGGGCACAAGCTGTCGGCCGTGGACGCGACCGCGGTGACGATGGACACCGCCGGCAAGGCGGTCCTGTTCAGCGGCATCACGGTGCTGATCTCGCTCAGTGCGGTGATGCTCGTCCCCAGCCCGGCGTTTCGCTCGATGAGCCTCGGGATCATGCTCGCGGTGATCTTCGTCCTCGCCGCAACGCTGACGCTGCTACCGGCGGTCCTGACCCGGCTCGGCACGAAGGTCGACAAGCTCGCGCTGCCCTGGGCGCACTCCGGCGAGCACCACTCGGCGCGCTTTCAGCGCTGGGGCGAGCGGCTCTGGCGCCAGCCGGTGCGCCACGGCGTGGTCGCGCTCGCGATCCTCCTCGGACTCGCGCTCCCGGTCACGCAGCTGAAGACCGCGATGCCATCGATCAAGGTCGTCCCCAGCACCGACTCCTCCCGCGTCGGCTACTACCAGGCGCAAGCTGCATTCGGCCCCGGCGCGACCGGCCCGCTGCAGATCGTGACCCCAGCGGCCAACGCGCCCACCGTCGCCCGGCTCGCGCAGCCAGACCCCGGGATCGCCGCCGTGATCCCGACCCAAATCTCGGGCGGATACGCGCTCGTGACCGCGATCCCCAAGCAGGACCCGTCCAACCCGGCGGTCGGGCACACGATCGATCGGCTGCGGGCGACGCTGCCGGCCAGTTCGCTGATCGGCGGCGCGGTGGCAGAGAATCACGACCTCCAGACAGCACTGTCGGCCAAGACGCCGCTCGTGATCGGGGTCGTGATGGCGCTCGGGTTCGTGCTGTTGCTGATCGCGCTGCAGGCGCCGCTGATCGCGGCGGTCGGTGTGCTCACCAACCTGCTCGCGACCGGCGCGGCATTCGGGGTCGCGAAGTGGATCTTCCAGGACGGCGCGCTGCACTCGCTGCTGGGCTTCCAACCGCAGGGTTTCCTCGACGCGTGGGGGCCGGTGTTCTTCTTCGCGATGATCTTCGCGATCTCGATGGACTACACCGTGTTCCTGCTCTCTGCCGCCAAAGAGCACTGGGACCGCACCCACGACCCGCGCGAGGCGATGATCGGCGGCCTGGCCCACTCCGGCCGGGTGATCTTCGCCGCCGGCGCGGTGATGGTCGCGGTGTTCTTCACCTTCGCGCTCTCCGGACCGCTGCCACCCAAGGAGATGGGGATCATCCTCGGAATCGCGGTACTGCTCGACGCGGCCCTGATCCGCCTCCTGCTGCTGCCGGTCCTGCTGCGGCTGATGGGCCGCTGGGCGTGGTATCTGCCGCACTGGGCGCACCGGCTGCTGCCCGACGTGACCTTCGGACACGCATAAGGCACAGGGAGCAATCACCATGTCGAGAACACTCGATCTCTGGCAGACCGAGTGGTGCCCGGCGTCGCACCTGGGGTGCGCCAGCGGCTGACCGCCCTCGGCTCACCTACACCGCCCACCAAGTCCCAGTCGACCCCGCCCAGCGCACGCAGCCTTGCCACGGCGACCGGGACACAGAACGATCCCGATCCTGATCGCCGACGGCGAACCCCTCTATGGCGAGCAAGCGATCCTGGCCTACCTCGCCGAGCAGTTCACCGAGCCCCCCGAGGCCGCCGCGCAACGAGCGAAGGCAGCCAAGGCACAACGCAAGCACCTGGAGGAAGCATGTCCCCAGTTGGCAGCAGCTACACACTGACCACGACCACCGAACTCGCGTTCGCTGACGCAGTCGCCCGCGTCCGCGAGGAGCTCGCGCAGGAGGGCTTCGGGATCCTGTGCGAGATCGACGTGCAGGCGGCGCTCAAGCAGAAGCTCGGCGTCGACCGCGAGCCGTACCTGATCCTCGGCGCCTGCAACCCACCGCTCGCTCACCAGGCGCTCGAGGCCGAGCCCGAGCTCGGCGTGCTGCTGCCCTGCAACGTGATCGTCTACGAGCAGCACGGGCAGACGCACATCGCCGCGGTCAACGCCGAGCAGATGCTCGCAATCGTCGCCAACGACCAGCTCGCTGCGACCGCAACCGAGGTGCGAGAGCGGCTCGCGACCGTCGTCCAACGCGCCTCCCGGGGCTAAGCCTCGCCCCCCCCGGGAACGTGATGGACAGCGAGGACTGGGATCGGCGCTACGGCGGGAGCGAGTTCCTCTGGACACGCGAAGCCAATCGCTTCCTCGTGCAGGAGACCGCGCAACTCGCGCCTGGCCGGGCGCTCGATCTCGCCTGCGGCGAGGGCCGCAACGCCGTCTGGCTCGCAGAGCGCGGCTGGCAGGTGACCGGCGTGGACTTCTCGAAAATCGGGCTCGAGAAGGCCCGTCAGCTCCAGAACGCACGCCACGTCCAAGCCGCCTGGATCGACGCTGACCTGCTGGACTACCGCCCCGAGCCGGGCGAGTTCGACCTCGTGCTCGTCTTCTACCTCCAGGTACCGGCCGCCCAGCGCACCCCGATTCTCCGTCGCGCCGCCGAAGCCGTCGCGCCGGCCGGGGTGTTCCTGCTCGTTGGACACGACAGCAGCAACATCGATCAGGGACACGGCGGGCCGCAGGACCCCGCCGTCTTGTACACCGCGCAGCACGTCGTCGCAGACCTAAGCGAAACCGGCCTGCTTGTCGAGCGAGCCGAACGGGTGCAACGGCCCGTGCAGACACCCGACGGGCAGCGCATCGCGCTCGACGCGCTCGTGCGTGGCCGTCGCGCTGACTGACCTTAGGCTTAGGGAGCATATGACCCCTTCGCCACCGATAGCCAGGCACACGAGCGTCTCGCAAGGCGATTGCTCCTGACTGCCTCAATCGCGTCCGCGAACGCTGTCGGCCCGCCGGCTGTCGTGCCGCGAGGACCGGCGACCGCTGAACGACGGAGGTGCCCTGGAGCCCTTACGCCACCCCCTCAGTCCGCCCTGCGCGACGCGCGCTCATAGGCGCGGTGCCGCGCTCAGCATCGGGGTCAGCAGGCGATGCGCGGCGGGAGATCGTCGGGGACCTCAGTGAGATCGACGAACTGCGGCAGCGAAGGTCATGAAGCGGTGCAGCGTCGGCGAAGTTCGACGCCAGTCCGAGCGACGCCCGGATCGCCCCGCCCGACGGCAGGCCGATCGCCCGGACGTAGTCGTCGAGGGTCATGCCCTCGCCGAACTCGCCGCCGACGAGCGTCTCGCGGGAGATCGTGAACGCGATCTCTCCCGCGCCGGGGTTGCAGAAGCAGCCGGTTCGAAGCGAGACGTTGTGCTCGGCGGGCGACTCGATCGACGTAGCGCTCGTCGACCACCCGGCCGTCGGGATGCAGGAAGTTGAACGCGATCGTGGCGCCGCGCCGCTGCCACGATCGCGGCCCGTAGATGGTCGCTGCGGGCGAGCCGTCGGCGTGCTGCAGCGCGCCGAGCGCGTCGAGCAGCCAGGCGCCCAGCGCCCCGACGCGGGCATGGATCGTCTCCATCCCGACCCGGTCCAGGAGCCGCAGGCCGATCTCGACGGCGGGCAGGCTCAGGTAGTTGACGGTGCCGTCCTCGAAGTGCGCCGCGCCGGGCGCGGACTGGTAGTACTCGCGCTGGACGAACGCGGCGACGATCGTCCCGCCTGAGAACCACGGCCGCTCGAGCTTGGCGAGCGCGTCGCGGCGGGCGAGCAGGCAGCCGACGCCGGTCGGCCAGCCGAACATCTTGTAGAACGACAGCGCCACGAAGTCCGGATGCCAGCGGCCGAGGTCCAGCCGGTTGGTCGGCACGTACGCGGCGGCGTCCAGCAGCACGTCCCAGCCGTGCGCGTGCGCCTGCTCGATCCACTCGAGCGGATGCTGCACGCCGGAGAAGTTCGACTGCGCGGGATAGGCGAACAGGTTGTGGTGATCGCCGGCGGTGTCGGTCAGGTAGCGCGCCAGCGAGGCGCTCGTCGACGCGCAGATCGGGCGCGACGCTGGGTATGTAGGTGGTCTCGGCGCCGCGGGCGCGCGCGAACTCGCGGATGCCGTTGACCGAGTTGTGGTTGTCGAACGTCAGCAGGAACCGATCGCCCGGAGTGGAACGGATACGCCTCGCCGACGAGCCGCAGCGCGCCGGTGGCGTTCGGCGTGAAGATCGCGACGTACTCATCCGGCTGAGGCGCTGAAGAACTCGAGCACGTACGCGCGGGCGCGCTCGACCAGCTCGGTGCTCGCGGCCGACGTCGGGTTGACCGAGTGCGGGTTGCCGAACACGCCGCTCTCGAGCAGCTCGACGTGCTCGCGCAGCTGCGAGTCCGCAAACAGGCCGCCGCCGGTGTAATCGAGGTAGACGTGGCCGCCGCGGTCAAGTCGCGCGAAGTCGCTGTGCCGAAGCTCATCGAGCACCGTCGTATCCGCGTAGCCGGGATGCTCGCGGCGAAACGCGGCTTCAGCCGCTTGCATCTCAATGCGGGCGATGCTCATGCCGTGAGGGTCTCCCCGTCAACCCGGATAACCCCGGTTCGCTCCGACGAAGATCAGGCGGAGGCCGGGAACTCGCGGACCTCGCTGTGGCGGATTCGTCGAGACATAGACGGCGTGGCGGTCCAGCAGTTCGGGCACCGACACGGCGAGCGCAGCGTCGGGATCGTCCGCTGGGAGCCGCCAAGCCATCCGCGCGAGCTGCAAATACTCCTCGGCAGGATATCCGGCCGTCAGCCTCGCGGCCGCGGCGACCAGCAGCATATGAACCCGCTCCAGCAACGGCCCAGGCGCCGCCGCCCCCGTCATCGGCGCTGGACCCAGCTCGAGCGGTTCCGCACCGGCCAGCAACCGCTCGGGCTGCCCGCCCGCGACCCCGGCGATCTGCTCCACGCTCAATCCCGCCGCCAGCGCAGCACCAAGCACAATCGTGGCCACCGCGACTGTGCGGCCATACGGGGGATCGGAGGCGAACAGGATTTGACCAGGCGGGATCAGCGCGAACAGGCGAGCTGGTCGGCCGTGTTCCACCAGGCGGTGTCGAAGAACAGGTTGCGCTGGCCCGCGGCGTCGCGCCAGATCCAGGCAAGATCGGAGATCGCGGTGTGCGCGAGGATGATCGGCACGCTCGGGCAGGCGCGGGCGCAGATCCAGCGCGTCCCGGCCAAGCGAAGGATTCCCGCGACCGGCATGCACGAGGATCGCAGCCGTAAGTCCTGCGCGAAGGTGAAGATCCGGCGAACCGCCGGTCGCCAGCCCAAATGCTCGGCGCGCGGATGCAGCTTGATCCCCGCGCGCCCGCCCGACCGCTCGTCGGCCTCCTCGAGCCCGGCGTTGTTTGGATCGGCGCGGCACAACGGAACGAGCCGGCCCTCCGCCTACGCCGCGGCAAGCATGTGGTCGTTGGCAGCGCGATAGGAGCCGGGCTCCGCGAGCGGAAACACCACGGCCCGGGCATCGACAGCGCCGAGGGCCTCTCGCAGCTCATCGGCTCCAGCAGGAGCCGTCCGGATCGGCACACCCCAGGTGCGTATGGCAGTCGAAGATCCGGCTCGCCGAGCCGTTCGTGGAGGCAGGAGAACCACGGCGCAAGCAGCCGATCGGCCGCGAAGATGTTGCTCGTCGGGCTCGCATCGGAAATCGCCATGACAACAGTTTACCCCTGCACCATGAGACAGTTGTACAGTAGTTTCTACCGTTTCTGTCGCGAGCAGCTGCTCGCCGTCCTGGTTCTCCTGCTGATCGCCGGTTCAAGCGTCGCCAGTGAGCGAACCTTCCGGACTTGGAACCGCGTTGCGCTGGCGCTCACCGGAGGCGGCGTCGCGACCCCCAAACCGCCGGCGCACGGGCCGAGCCGGCGAGACTGATGATCGGTCTGCAAATACTTTCGCTCGGTGCGGTGCTCGGCCCCAGCCGCGGTCATTGTCATCAGCGCCCTGCTGGTCATCAGCGCCGCTTCGGTCCGCTAGCCGTCGACGGTCAACCACGGCACGCCGCGACCCTACCTCAGTGACGCTCAGGAATTCAGAAACTCTTGCCTCGCATCCCAAGACGAGACGCTGATCAACCGCCGGTTCGCCGCCGCTTGGGTTCTCTCTCTCTCTCGCCCCCAACTCACGACGCGGGTACCTTCTCCGCGACGCGGCGGCTTTGAACGTTTTAACGTTCGGTCATCCCACGGGCCCACGCCTTTCGCGCTACCACTTCGATTCGACAATCCCGACGCCTCTGCCCCGGCAAACTCCGGACGCTGCATCGCCTACACACGGACGATCTCTAAGCGTAACTATTAGCTATTCAGGTCCCAGTGGGCCGGTAGCGGGCTGCGCTTGAGGATTGGGATCAGGGGGCTGGCTGGCTCGAGCAGGATCTCGGCTGCGTGCATGGAATCTTGCGTGCGTGTTCGCTGCAGCCGTGGATTCGCCCCGTCCGTCTTGTGCGCAGCTCAAGCGAGCTGTCGCTGAGCGGGATGTGCTGCTTAGCGAGTCAGCTGGAGCGGCTCGCGGTGCTGGAGGGCGAGTTGGACGAGCGGGATGCGCGGATCGCGGTGCTGGAGGGCGAGGTGGAGGAGCGGGAGGAGCGGATCTCCGAGTTGGAGGCGGTGATCTGCGAGCTGCGCACGCGGCTGGCGGAGAACTCTCGTAACTCGTCGCGGCCGCCGTCCTCGGATGGGCTGGCGAAGCAGCCGGCGGAGAAGAGACAACAAGAAGCGCAGTCTGCGGCGGCGGTCGGGTCGCAAGCCGGGCGGGCAGTCGGGGCATGCTGGTCATCATCTCGAGCCTCGCGAGGTACCTGACGATGAGAAGGTGCATCCGCTCGAGCGCTGTGAGGAGTGCGGGACAGACCTCTCGGGGCAGCCGATCGTGGAGTCGCAGTTCGCGCCAGGTGCTCGATTTGCCGGAGATGCCTCGGCTGTGGTGCGTGCAGCACTGGATTCAGACGCGCCTGTGCCCATGCTGCGGGAAGCTGCGCTCCTCGCAGTTTCCCGCCGAGGCCAGCGCGCCGGTGTGCTACGGCCCGCGGATCAAGGCGCTGGGGATCTACCTGGTCTCATACCAGCACCTGCCGTGCGAGCGCGCCGCCGAGCTGTTGTCGGACTGGCTGGGCGCGCCGGTGTCGGTCGGCAGCCTGCAGGCGTGGGTGGCGGCGGGCGCGGCCGGGCTGGAGGGGTTTTTGGAGGAGATCCGCGCGCGGCTCGAGTGCGCGGAGGTGGCGCACTTCGATGAGACCGGCGGGCGGATCGACGGTCGCCTGCAGTACATCCACGCGGCCTCGACCGATCAGCTGACGCTGTACAGCAGCCACCACAAGCGCGGCGTGGAGGCGATGAGGACGCGGGCGTGCTGCCCGGCTTTCGCGGAACCGCGGTCCACGACGGGTACGCGTCGTATCGCACCTTTACCGAGGCGCTGCACGCGCTGTGCAACGCCCACCACCTGCGCGAGCTGGTCTGTGCCGAGGAGCAAGGCCAGCTATGGGCGATCGCGATGAGCTGCCTGCTTGTCGACACCAAGGAGCTGGTCGAACAGGCCAAGGCAGCCGGGCTCACCCAGCTGAGCGAGCAGCAGCTCAAGGAGCTTCACTCAAGCTACCGCGAGGTGATCAAGATGGGCTACGAGGCCAACCCCGGCCTCGAGCCCCACGCCGCGGGCCGGCGGCCGAAGCGCACCAAGGCCCAGAACCTACTGTTGCGCCTTGGATCAGCGCGAAGCGGAGACGCTGCGCTTCGCCTCAGATTTCCGGGTCCCGTTCGACAACAACCTCTGCGAGCGCGACCTGCGGATGGTCAAGCTCCAGCAGAAGATCTCCGGCTGCTGGCGCACCAGCGACGGCGCGAAGCGATTCCTGGCGATCCGCTCCTACCTGCAGACCGCCAAAAAGCACGGCTGCGGCCCGCCGAGGCGCTGACCAAACTCACCGCCGGCCAGCCCTGGCTTCCGACAGCGGCCAGCCCCTGACACCCCGGCGCGCCAGCCTCCCACACCTGACACACCCGCCAGCGACGCCGACGGCAGGCCGGCCGAGCAATACCCGCCAAGCCCGCCGACGACGAGCCCAGCCACCACACCCCGCACGAGCTGAGCCCCAACGACGACGACCCCACAGAAGCGGGGTCGTCGACGGTGTTCACTGCAGTATGAGGTTGTCCCACCAAGTTCGACCCGCACGGCCTGATCCCTTCCCCGTTCCGCAACCACGCCGATCCAGCCACACAACCGGCATCCACCGCTCGCTCCATCGAACCATCGCAGGCCACCCCAATTTCCCGCGAAGCCGCCTGCTCCACGCGTGCAAATCACACGGCCGCGACCTGAATAGTTACCTCTAAGCTAAGGCTAAGCTAAGGCAACCCGCCGACCCGATGGGCGTCCGTTGCGACTAACACACGTTGGATTTCGCGCATTTGATGGCGCGACCCAACCGGACGGTCGCGTCGCGCGATCTGCCCGGGCAACTGGTGCTGCAGCGGATGCTCGCGGGCGTGTCAACACGCCGCTCGCAGCGGGTCGGCGAGCCGGTCGGCTCGCAGGTCGCCGCCACGGCGCGCTGTGAGTCAAAGCGCTCGGCGTCACGGACGTTCATTTCAGGCACGCGCGAGGCGCTCGATCAGCTGCTCTGTTGCGATCTGAGCGCAATGGAGCTGGCGGTCGTGATGATCGACCGGATCGAGCTCGCCGGCGAACGCACGTCGTGGCGAGGGGAATCACGAGCGATCGGACGAAGGTGCCGCTGTCGCGCAACGACGGCCCGGCCGCGAACGCGACGGCGTCGCGACCGCGCTGCTCGCAGACGTGGCCGACCGTGGGCTGCGGCTCCACGAAGAGCAGCTGTTCGTGCTCGCTTTCACCACCGTGTAGTCCTGACCGCGTCAGGGCGTGCGCTCGGCTTACGGCTGCGAAGTTTCGCCGCAACGACTCGGGGAGATGGCGCTCGCAGGAAGCTCGAGCACGAGACAAGTGCTGTAATCACGGCGTGCTGCGGCAAGACCGTCCCCGTGCGTTCACATCCGATGCGGTGGAGGCATCGCCATCGTTGTGCTTGCGCCGCGCTCCGGAACGCTCAGGAGGGTGAGTCCGTGCGTCTGGGGATCCTGACCGGAGGCGGGGACTGCCCCGGCCTAAATGCAGTCATCCGGGCGGTGGTACGCACCGCCGAGGGCGTACACGGAGACCACGTGATCGGTTATCGCCACGGCTGGCACGGGGTGGCCGAGGGCAATAGCATCGAGTTGACGGGTGCGTCCACGCACGCGATTCTCGCCGCCGGTGGCACGATGCTTGGGACTTCGCGCTATCACCCGAGCGAGCACGAGGGTGCCACCGAGCGTGCGCTGGATACGCTGGCCCGAGACCGCGTCGCCGCGCTCCTCGTGGTCGGTGGGGACGGGACGCTGGCAGCGTCGCGGGTGATCGCAGAACGCGGGGTGCGTGTCGTGGGGATCCCCAAGACGATCGACAACGACGTGCCCGGCACCGACCGAAGTGTCGGCTTCGACACCGCCCTGTGGATCGCGACCGAGGCCGTCGACCGAATTCACACCACCGCCGAGAGCCACGACCGCCTGATGGTCGTCGAAGTCATGGGACACCACGCCGGTTGGCTTGCCGTCGGTGCCGGGATCGCAGGGGGAGCGCACGTCATCTTGGCGCCTGAGAATCTCTTTGACATCGAAGAGGTGGCCGCGTCGTTGCGCCACCGCCATCAACGGGAAAGCTTCTCGATCGTCGTCGTAGCCGAGGGCGCCGCTCCGGTGCCGGACACGCTCGACTTCAGGCCGGTAGAAGGGCCGACAGGCAACATCGTTGCCGGCGCGATCGGGGAACGAGTGCGCTCCGAACTTGCCGCTCGAACCGGTTTCGAGACACGCCTCGTTGTGCTCGGTCACGTACAGCGTGGAGGGTCTCCAACCCCGGCGGACCGTCTTCTGGCCACGCAGTTTGGTGTCGCGGCTGTCGATGCCGTTCACGACGGCGCTTCCGGAGCGATGACCGCTCTCGACGGCCACGAAGTGCGCCTCATCTCCCTCGATGAAGCGACGGCCAGCATCCGAACCGTTCCGAAATCGCTGTTGGACGTCGCGCAGGCACTCCGTGCCTGACGACGACCGCCGTCTGAGTAGCTCCCCGCTAGCAACGTTCGATTCTAGGACGGGTTCCATGTTGGCAACAACCTTGTCCATTGTCCACGAGCGCGCGATCGTTATCGGGGCTCAGGCGGGCGCGATCTGTCTGCTCGCTCGTGTCCGTTTCGTGCTTGCGCCGCCATCTCACGATTCCGGGGGCTTTCGTGATGAGCTGTGCTCATGAAGCTCGCCGGTTGGTAGCCGCGGGCGGCTTTGGTGATATCGGCGAGTCGTGGCGGACCTGGATTGGGGTGGTGCAGACGCGTGGGTGCGCCGGGCCTGGTCGCGAGGGGCTATCTGACCAGCGGTCATCGCGTCGATGTCGGCGAGCGTCGCGAGGACCACGTTGGTTGTCTGGCTCGGTGGGTGCGCGCCGGGGTGGATGTGGGCGCGGGGACTCGATGAATGAGCTGAGGCTCGTGGTCGACTTTCGCGCTCGGAGACGGTCAGCCTATCGAGGGTGTGGCCGCATCTGAGGGACAACAGGCTAGGCTAGGCTAAGCTAGGCCTCAACCAAGCGTAAGAATGGGGTGGCTGGGCGTCGAAGGGTCAGAAGGCCTGGTATTCCGGGGGTTTGAGCGGCGAGCCTGGATGGCTCGTGTTGGTTTGAAGCTGAAGGGCTGCTGGTGTTGGGCGTGTGGCCGCGGCCGCTATCGGGGTGGGTGGCGTCGGAGGCGGTCCAGTTCGATGCTGGTGTCGATCCATTGGTCGATGAGGTCGCGTAGCTGGTATTGGCGATCTCGGTGGTGACCGGTGATCTGTTCGCAGCGGTTCGTTCGTGTGGCTTCCGCGCGTAGTGAGTCTGGTGGTATGGCCGTGGCGTCCTGGGAGCGGGGTCGGCTTTGCAGCGAGGGGCCGCGCGCGGTGCGTCACTGTCAGTTCGACGCGCGCGGTAGGTCGCGGTGAGCAGCGCAGCTTTGATGTGTTGATTCCGGCGGTCAGTTTGGTTGAGGGAGCCACCGAACTGCAACGCGCTCGAACGCGAACGTGAGCGGCGCCTAGCGGCGGCGGGCCGGGCCTGATGGGGAGCCGCGGTTCACGCGGCATGGGTCGCTCGTGCATGGCTGGGTCGAGGTGATCGCGCCGGTTGTGTTCGAGCCTTGCCGTCCACGCGCCTGGCCTGAGAGCGAGTCGCTGCTGCTCGACGATCTGCCGTTCCGCGTGCGCAACCCGCGCACCGGCCGTACTCTGGTCGCGTTCCGCGTGTTCGTCGCCTTGGGGTACGAGCGCGGGCGCCCGAAACTGTGGCGTCTGCAGGCATTTACGAGCAAGTCGCCGACAGACTGGGAGGCGTTCCTGGCCGCGCTTCCGGGCGCACCCAAGCGGGTCGTGTGCGACAACGATCATCGGCTGACGGGCGCTGTGCGCGCGCTTTTCCGCGACGCCGAGCTGTACCTGCGCGAGTGGCATCTGCGTCACGCGCTCGAGCGGCTGATGGTCAACCTCCGCCGGGAGCAGCCAGAACACCGGGAGGCGCTCGACGAGCTGCTGGCCGGTACCGAAGCGGCGTTCACCGGCCCGTCGTTCTGGTTGCCGTTCACCGACCGGCTGCCATGCCGCCGGCATCCCGCGCTGCAGCGAGTGCCTGAACAGCACCGGGCGGAACGTCGCAGAACCAGTCGCCAGCGCGGCTCCAAGCGACCGGCCTACCGGCCACTGTCAACCTCGCCGCTGGAGGCGAGTCCTCGAACCGATCGCGTTACTCGATCAAGCCACGCGCGGACAGGCTGATCAACCGCCAGCACACCGACCGAATGCTGATGCTGATCGACATACCCTGCCAGATCGTCAAGACGACGTGATCGCCTACATCCGCGGCATCCTCCGCCTGCCCTCGAGGCCCACCGAGGGTGCCCAGCCTCGCCCGCCGAGCCGTCGCCGACCCCGCCCACGTCGCGTCCCAGCGCAAAACGCTCTCCAGCACCTAACGCCACCGGCCGGTCGCATTCGCCATCCAGACCGCAAACCCCGATGCGTTCAGCTCGGCGCCATGCCTGTTTTAGCTAGGCTGCGGTTGGTGGTGGGTGATCGCGTTCCCGATCCCTTCGAGGCGCTCGGCGTCACCCAGGGTGCCGGGGATCTTCCGTTGCCGGAAGGGTTTCTCGTGGGGCACCACACCCGTGCGCGCGGGGATACCGGTTGCACGGTCATAATCTGCCCCCGACGCACGCGTGGTGGCGTCGATGTGCGCGGTGGCGGGACCGGCACGCGCGAGCTCGAGCCGCTGTTTGTGCTGGCGAATGCAGAGGGTCCGACGGCCGTGCTGCTTTGCGGTGGGAGCGCGTTCGGCTTGGCGGCGGCTGACGGCGTGATGCGGTGGCTTGAGCAGCGTCAGCTTGGGCGACCAACCCCGATCGGCGTGGTCCCGCTGGTGCCGACGGCGGTCGTGTTCGACGCTACGGCAGGCGAGCCCGGCGAGCGACCGGGACCCGACGACGGGTATGCGGCGTGCGAAGCTGCCCGTGCTGGGGTACCCGAGCGCGGGCGCGTGGGCGCGGGGGCTGGCGCCGCGGTCGGGAAGCTGCTTGGCCTCGAGCATGCCACTCTGAGCGGAGTGGGCTACGCGGCCGTGAAGCTCGCCAGTGGCGTGACGGTTGCGGCGATCGCCGTCGCGAACGCTTTCGGTGATGTACTCGCCGAAGACGGGGCCTTGCTCGGCGGCCCGCACGGCGACCATGGGGAGCTGCTCCGCACCGCTGACCTGATCGGTCAGAAGCCCGAACCGCCCCAATCGGCCGCGCGTCCGGGCCAGAGCACAACGCTGGCGTGCGTGTGCACCGACGCGACCCTCGACAAGCGCGGCTGCGGAATCGTCGCGCGGGTTGCGAGCGCGGGGATCGCGAGGGCGGTCGACCCGGCCTTCACCCCGATCGACGGTGACATCGTTTTCTGTCTCGCGTCCGGAGCCGCCCTGCCACCGCCACCCGGACCGGCCAACTCCTGGACGCTGACCGCGCTCGGCACCGCCGCCGCGACAACTACCGCCGCAGCGATCAGAGACGCAATCCGCCCGCGCACGGCCAGCACCACGAGCGAGTAATCCCTTCCGCAGCTCGCGCGAATCAGATCCCGAAGCAATCATTACTCCTCGCCGATGCCGCGATGCGAGCACCGAATCCGGCAACCGCCACCGCGGATGTAGGCGGTTCTTGTCGGCTTGAAACAGGTCCAGCGGATCGCCGTCCAGATCGCGTAGGCGGGCTTCACGCCACCGCCAGGGCCGGTCGACCGGCCCGTGCTTGTCGCAAGCGCCGGACTCCGGCCGCACCGCGGGCCGATTCCCAAACGTGGACGCGCCAGCTCTTATCGTCTCGAGGCATGCAGGAGCCATGGGTGCGAAGCGGCGACCGAGCTCGGGGCGAGCGAGCCCGCGACTGGGAGCGCACCGCGGGAGTGACCCCGCTGGTGGCCGTCGGGGTCGGGCTATTGGCCGCAGCCACCAAACCTCGCTGGGACGTGGGCGATCCGATCGTCGGCTGTTACTCCGCGGCTGCCAGCCTCCTGCTCTGGGCAACAAGCGCACGGATCGGGGTCGGGCGATCAACGGTGCCGTTCACGCGGAATATGCTAATTGCGCTCGGAGAGGCGTTTGGACTCGGCGTGCATGGCGGCGACCGTCACCTTGATCGCTCGTGCCGGCTTCCAAGCGCGCCCGGCTGCTGATGTAGGAACGTGCCGGCGAGACCGCGGGCGCTGTAGATCGTCGGTCCGCGGCGCCATGTGAGCAGGGCCATCGTGGCCATCGCGATCGCATGAGCTCGGGATCGAGCGTCGCGGAGCGCCAGCCGAGGTCTGGGAACCGCTAGGGCTCAATGCGCTAACCGCTCAACGACGGCCAGGATCGCGCCGAGCACTGCGATCATCACGATCCCCCCGGTGAGCACGCGCGGCATCCACGAATAGCGCAGCGGCTGGCGCAGGCGCATCGCGCGCTCGCTGTCCTCCCAGTGCAGGAAGCTCGCGAGCGCGAGCACCGCGCCGAGCACGATCAGTGGCACGACGATGATCAGCCTCAGACCGTGCAGGTTGAGATGCAGGAACTGCGCCGCCGCGAGGCCGGCGGCGATCAGCGCGAGCGCGGTCCTGTCCCAGGCGAGAAAGGTGCGTTCGTTGGCGAACGTGAAGCGCGGATCGGGCTCGCTCCCGGTTTGCTCGAGCCGGCGCTCGCGCCGCGCGCTCGAGGCAAGCCACCGCCGCAGCGCCCGGCCGTGGCCCGTCGGCTCGTCGCCGAAGTCGGGTTTCGGCCCCCCGGCCCAGCGGGCCGCTCGCTCCGGTCGGTCTCGGTTTTCGGACGAGCGCTCGCTCATCTAAGACCCCTTGGCCTCCCTCGCGTCATAGCGCAAGCCCGACGTGTCGGCGCCCAGGAATCGGACCAAGTGCGCGCGGCATATCGGAGGAAGACATTCGTTCTCCCTCGGCGTTGGTTGCCGACGTCTGACCACCGATCCGCTGCGACCCGTCCTCGACGGCGGCTTCACGCTCATCTCATTGATGGCCGAGGTCCGCGCCCACACGTTGAGCGCCGTCGCGTTGCCGGAGTCGATCTCACCCGGCCACCGCGCGCCGTGCTCGGCCGACGGCCCGCGGCAGGGCCCGAGGCCCAGCGCTTCTGGCGCGACCTCCACCAGGCTCAAAGTCGACCGGCTAGCAGCGGCACGGTTGCGGCGGTCAGAGCGCGATCGTGGTGCCGACCGTGCTCATCACGAACGCGTCCGGGAACCGCTTGGCAAGCTGATAGCTCGCTTTCCACCCGGTGCAGTGAGCAGGTACCAGAAGCGAAGGCGACAACTCGGCGAGCGCTTGCACGGTGGGCTCGATGATCCACTCGAACATCGGACCGCTGAGGTGAAAGCCACCGACGACCGCCGCGACCGCATCGGTTGCCGTCAGCTTGCGCGCGTACCGGACGGTGTTGACGATGCCCGCGTGGCCGCAGCCGGTCAAAATCACGAGCCCCCGGTCGCCGAGGCTGAGGACGATTGCCTGATCGTCGAGGATCAACGGGTCTGCCTGCCAGCTCCCATCGCGCAGCGCCTCGTGTCCCTGGAACCCCGTCTCGAATGCCGTCGTCCGATCGACCTCGCCGGTGATCAGCACCGCGTCGTCGAGCAGGAACGAAGGCTGGCGCTCCTCGACAATCGCAAAACCCATTTCCTGCAGCGCGGTGCGACTGGTAGCGGGGAACTCGGCCGGCTCGAGTCCTGGGAAGCTGATCCGCCGGCGGCTCCAGAACTCTGGATGAATCATCACCGGCACGCTGGTCCGACCCAGCACTCGCACCAGCCCCTCCATCCCCGTGACGTGGTCCCAATGCCCGTGACTGAGCACGATCACCTCCACGTCGCCTGGGTCGATCCCGAGCCGGCGCATGTTCTCGACCATCCCGCTCGGAGACACGCCGGTATCGAACAACAGCGTTCGCTTCCGGCCCGCCTTCTCGACCCGCACCAGCGCTGAGAAGCCAGGCTCGGCGATCAACGCGTCCGGCACGCCGGTGTCCGGACTGACCCGCGCCTGCCCAGTCGGCAGACCGCCGAGGATCGCCTTCGGCCAGTTCATCCGCGCGACTGCCTCCTGATCGACGAGCAGCGGGTCCGTGACGTTGTCCATCAGGATCGTGATCTGCACACGATCGACCGGCTCAAGTTCGATGCGGTTCATCGCTCTCTCCTCTCGCGCTTCCCGCGGATCGTCGCAGACCAGCGCCACAATCGCCGTGATGCCCTCACCAGCCGTTCGCCACCTCGTCTTCGCACGCGTCCTGTCCATGGCCAGCAGGCACGAGCCCGCGCCGATGATCCGCCACCGACAAGAGCTCCTCGCCGAGCTGAGCGGTCGCGTGATCGAGCTCGGCGCGGGCGCCGGCCCCAACTTCGCGCACTACCCGCCCACCGTCAAGCAGGTCGTGGCGGTCGAACCCGAGCCCTACCTTCGCGAACAAGCGCACGCGGCAGCTGCGAAGGCAGCCGTCCCGGTCGACGTGATCGATGGCATCGCCGACCACCTGCCCGCCGAGGATTCCTCGTTCGACGCCGCGGTGGCATGCCTCGTCCTCTGCACGGTTCCCGACCAGGCAACCGCGCTGGCCGAGCTGCGACGCGTGCTCCGCGACGGCGGCGAGCTGTGCTTCTACGAGCACGTCCGCTCGCACCAGCCCGCTGTCGCCCGCGGCCAGGAATTCGTTGACCGCCTGTTCTGGCCTCGCGCGTTCGGCGGCTGCCACACCGCCCGCGACACCCCGGCCGCGATCGCCGCGGCCGGCTTTGAGATCGAGCAGGAACGCCGCATCTCGGTCCACCCGGTGATCGTCGCGTTCCCGGCAGCATCACACACGATCGGTCGCGCTTGCGTGCTCTCTGCGTTGAGGTCGCCTGCCGCCACTCCCGCCTCGTGAAGCAGGCCTTCGCGGGCGGTGGGCATGGCGGGTGAACCAGTGCTAAGTGGTCGTCTTCCCAAGTTCGTTGACGGATTTGTGGGTCACGCGGCGAGCTGGAGTTGGGGTCTGGGTTGGTCGAGGCGTTCGAGTAGCTGGTTGAGGTGCTCGCGGGTGAACTTCCACTCAAACGGCTGGGCGATCTGTTCGTAGTGGCGGCCGAAGGCCAGCAGCGTCTGCTCGAGCGTGTCGAGGTCGGGGAAGTTGTTGGGCTGCAGCACCTTGCGTTGCGCGACGGAGAAGTAGATCTCGGCTTGGTTGAGCCAGCTGGCATGCACCGGGGTGTGCACGAGACGCAGGTTTGGCCAGGCGCCCTGGAGGCGGTCGATCCACCGCTGGCCGCGGTGCGCCGAGCCGTTGTCGACAACCACGAACACGCGCTGGGCCTTGCTGTAGGGCTCCTGGGTCATGAACTGCTCGACCAGTTGATCGAACGGTTCGATCCCCTCCTTCGGCGCGCAGCGATCGAACAGCCTCGCGCGCCGCACGTCCCACGCCGCCAGGTAGCAGAGAGCGCCCTTGCGCTCATACTCGTGCTCGACCAGCTGCCCATCCCCGCCGGGCATGGCGGGCTGGCTCGGGTGCTTGCGTGCACGGGCCTGGATCGACGGCTTCTCGTCGCAACACACCACGAAATTGCCCGGCTCCAACAGTTCTCCCTCCCAGCGGCCCTCGTACAGGTCAAGGATCCGGCCGGCCTTCTGCGCGAACTGGGGGTCGCGCGGGAAGATCCACGAGCGGTAGTTCCACGGGCGGATCGCGTCCTCGCTCAGCCACCGCCAGATTGTGATCGCCGCGATCGTCGCGACGATCCCGCGCTTGATCGCCTCCCTGGCCAGCTCAGCGCTGGACCAGCGCGACAGCGGGACGCCCTGCTCGGCGGGCAGCTCGCACGCCAGCGCCTTGCCCTCGGCCACCTGCGCCGGGGGAAAAACGCCGCGGCCGACCCGACCGCGGTCTCTCCTCAAGACCCTGCAAGCCCTCCTCGCAGAAACGTTTTCGCCACGCCGAGACCGCCTGGCGCGACTGCCCCAGCCGCTCAGCGATCTCCGTGTTCGATAACCCCTCGGCTGCCAACAAGATCGCCTTCGCCCGCACCACATCCCGGTAGGGATCCGAGTACGCCGCCGCGCGCCGCTCAAGCTCGCGCCGCTGCTCATCACTCAAGACCACCTTATGCGGGGACTTCTGCGCCATCGCCCACAGGATTCGGCGCCGTTGTTATGACACCTTCAAACACGCCGCATATTTCGGACGACGACCACTAAGGGCTCGCGCAGGAATTACTGCCGTTTTTGACGGCGTCCGGACGCGCCTGACGCCACCGGCTCGCCCTCACATACCACCAGTATTATCGGGGCGATCCGGCGGCGCCAGGCACTCGTCAAATTCCGGCACTAATTCTTGCGCGAGCCCTAATCGTTGCCAACCACGGCTCTGAGGTACGGATTTGATCGGATGCGGGCGACGCGGCCGGGGCCTATGATCGGTGTCAGGGGTGTGTTGAGATGAGCGTTACGAGCACCAGTTCTCCGCCCGCGGTCTGGGATCGCGTGGTATGCGGAATCGACGGAACACCCTCGGGCCTCGAGGCCGCCCGCGAAGTCGCGCGATTGATGCCCGCCACCGCGCATTTGGCGCTGTGCGCGGTCGTCGATCCGACCTCGAAAAAGCCGGACAAGCCCTCGACGGACGAGGCCGAGGACGCGCTGGAACGGACGCAGAAGGAGATCGGAGACCTTCATGACGCCGAGGTGCGGTTGCGGGAGGGACCGCCTGTGCGACTGCTGATGGACGAGCTGGCCGCCGAGACCGTCATTTTCAGCGCTTGTCAAGGGCGATCGCCTGAATCGACGGGTCTCTAGCGTGGGTGACAGTGTCACCGACCAGGCTCGGACGAAGCTGGCTGGCGCGAACTTGACCGGTGCCGTCGTTCGGCTCGAGGTCGGAGGGATCCGGGCGCCGTTCTGATCAGGGCCTTCCGGTTCACGAGTTGGCCTGCCGCCCACGGATCGGTCCGGGACGCGTGCCGGCGGCTCCAGCTGTATGGCGTGGAGTTCAGCGGCGCGCGACCGATCCGGGGGTCGTCGCCTGGTTGCTGGGCGCGTACTTTGAGATGTCCGCGGCAAGCGCGTCGCGGGACGTGTATGCGCCGGCGTGGACAAAAACGACTCCGCCGACGGGAGCGATGAAGATCGTCTCCGGTACCCCCGCAAGCGTGACCGGAATGATCGGGCGCAGATCGAGGCTGGACCGATAGCTGGAGAGGTGGAGGTGCTGGTGGCGCAAGAACGTCGTAGCCGCTCGCGGGGTGTCGTCGACGTCGACTGCTAGGAATTCGACTTGCCCCTGGTTTTGCTGTGCGACTCTCTGGATCAGGGCAAGATCGCGTCGGCAGGGCCGACACCAAGACGCCCATACCGTGATCACGATCGGGCGGCCACGGAGATCACGAACGCGAGCCGCAAGCGCAGCGCGACTTCCTTGCGAGCCGGGCGGGGCGGCGGCGGTCGGATGGGTGGAGGGCGGGGCGGCGGTGATGGCATGGGTGGTCGGGTGACGCTGGCTGAGAACGAGGAGCGCCCCGCCTCCAATCGCGATTGCCGCGAGCGCCGCGACGACAGCGATAACATCGCCAAGGGTCGGGATCCGCGTCGGCCGAGGCAAACGTATTCCGCGCCGCGTCGCTCTGTGGGCGCGGCGGTGAGGAGCGCTTGCCCGCCGCTGGGCGGCAGTGTCGAGCTGGGCTCGGACTTGGGGCAGGAGCGTCATGACGGTTCCTCCAGTTGTTCTCGCAGAGTCGCCAGACCGCGGCTGACGCGTTTTCGGATCACGAGCTGAGAGGTCTGAAGGCGTTGGGCGATTTGTTCGTAAGGCAGCTCATCCAGAATCCGCGCCCGGATCGCTTGCTGCTGCTCTGGCGCAAGCCCTCGCAATACCTCGGTGACCCATTGGTCCGAGCTCACGTCTGCCTCCACCCGTTCGATCTGTTCCGGCTCAAGCTCAAACGCGTCACGAATTCCGAGACGATGGCGGGCGCGCGCCTCGACGCGGCCGCGACGGACGCTGCGCGCGAGCGTGTGGTGCGCGATCGTGAATAGCCAGGCGGCGGCCGTTGGTGACTTCGGCCGGTATTTGTCGGCCGCGCTCAGGGCGGCGGCGAACACCTCGGCCGTCAGGTCGGCGGCAAGCTCGGCATCTCGAGTTCGGCGGATGAGATAGCCGACGATGGCCGACTCGTAGCGGTCGTAGAACACCGCGAACGCGCCCGGATCGACTCGGGTTGACGCGAGCAGCTCGGCATCGGTGATCTCGGCGTCTCTCACAATTGGATATAAGCCACAACGCCGCATCGTTGTGACCGCAACACAGCGCCGGGTCTCGCCGCAGCCAGCCAGGCCGCCTGATTTTGGCATCCCTTCGGGCTGCGGTTGGGCGGCACAGGCCCGCAGCGGGCCGGCCCGGACGCCAGGAGGCGATCATGGCCAACAAGTCATCACGTCGACTCAGTGACGAGGAGCGCGCTGAGCGTCGTCGTCACGACCGCGAGCGGTTGCAGCGGACCGCGCAGGACCTGCTCAGCTCCGAGGGTTGGGCGCGCTGGGTCAAGACGCGGGCGATGTTTCACGCGTATTCGGCCGGCAACTGCATGCTTTTGGCAGCGCAAGCCCACGCCCTCGGGATCGCTCTGACCCACGTTGCTGGCTTTCGGACCTGGCGAAAGCTCGGGCGGGCCGTTCGCAAGGGGGAGGCCGGGCTGCGGATCCTCGCTACCCGTCACCGTCAAGGACCGCGACCAGCTGACCGGCGAGCAGACCGACCAGCGGCGGATGTTGTTCAAGACCGCGTTCGTGTTCGACGTCTCGCAGACGAGCGTTCTCCCTGGCGCGGAGCCCGTGGCGCTGGAGCCGCCACAGGAGCCGTTGACCGGCGACTCGCACGCGCACCTGCTCGCCCCGCTGCGTCTCTTCGCGGAGTCGCTCGGGTACTCGGTTTCGTTCGAGGTGATCGACGGGTCGGCGGATGGCTGGTGCGATCCGAAGGCCAAGCGGATCGTCATCGACGCCGGCGTGCCGGCCAACGCTCAGCTGCGCGCACTGATCCACGAGTGCGCACACGCGTTGGGGATCGACTATGAGCAGTATTCCCGGGCGCAGGCCGAGGTGATGGTTGACAGCGCGAGCTCGTGGCGATCGGGAGCCACGGCCTTGGCCGCGCTCGCGGCATTGTGCGGGGAAGCGTCGGGACGGCGATGCTCCATAAAGCTCCGTGCTCTGTGCTGATCGCACCTCAGACCGACGTCAGGGACACGTCGATTGATCGCGAGCTGGTCGTCGGTTTCGATGGCCCCGAAGGCGCGCGGCACGCGCTCGCCGTGGCTCGCGAGCTCGCCGAGCGACTGTCGGTCAAGCTGCGCGTGGTTGTCGCGACCGGCGGGGCGATGATCGCGCCGGAGCTTCCGTGGCTGGCCGAGGACCTCGGACCGGACGTGGCGGTCACGGAGGACCCGCGCGCGATCGTCGACGCACTCGCGGACGCGTCCGCCACCGCCGGCCTGTTGATCCTGGGCAGCCGCCACTTCCGTGGCCCGGCGGCGCTCTCCAGCGTCAGCGAGCGCGTCGCACACCACGCGCGCGGCCCGCTGCTGGTCGTGCGCTGAGACGCCGCGCCGCGGCTCGTCGCGACGAGCCGCCGCGCCTGACGCAGCGGCGAGAATGCGTTCACCCGACGGCGTGAACGGCGTTCTCGAAGGCCTGCATGTCCCCGGGCGTCCCCAGCCTCGACGATGCGGGTGCCGCGGGGTCCGGTGACGGTGAACGACGGCGTGCCCGTGAAGCCGTACGCGACGGCCTGGCGGCCGTCGTCGCGAACGCGGTCGCTCGCCGCTGCGGTGCTGCGGTCAGCGTCGAATCTCGCGACACCCAGACCGGCGGCTTTCGCGACGGAGTCCAGGAAACTGTTCGTGACGTATCCCGAGCGTCCGTCTCCCTGGTTGCGGTAGAACAGCTCGATGAAGTGCCACGCGCGACCCTGACGGGCCAGCGGCATACGAGGCCTTCGCCGCGGCGACGGAGTCGGTCTGATCGATGATCGGCCAGTTGTGGAACACGATTCGCGGCGCCGGTCTTCACCAGTCTGTCGATGAGTGTCGGGAGCGTGCTCGTCGCAAACGCGGCGCACGCGGTGCGAGGCTGACATCACAACCAGTGGAGGCTTACTGTACAACTTCTTAGCTGTGCGACGGTATACCGGTGTGCATGCTCCCATCTCCGATTTCCGACGAGCTGGTCGAGCTGATCGCACGCCGGTTTCACCTTCTCGGCGAGCCGATGCGGATCCGACTGTTCGACCGGCTGCGCGACGGTGAGGCGACCGTGCAGCAGCTGGCAGACGGTCTGCACACCTCCCAGCAGCCCGTCGCGAAGCACCTGATCCTGATGGCCGCCGCGGGCGTGCTCGCACGGCGCAAGGTCGGCAACAGCGTCCGCTACCGGATCGCTGACCAGGATGTCCTCATCCTCTGCGAACGGGTCTGCGGCTCGGCCGAGCGACAGCTGCTGGACCTCGCCGCCCTGGTCGCGGCACCCGGCACACCCCGACCCGAAAGGAGCTCTCTGTGAGCACCAACATGAACACTCTCGACCGCCGCCTGCGCGCGCTTCTCGTCGCGCCCGCCGCGGTCGTGACCGGCGTCGTGATCGGCCCCGGCTCGGTCGTCTCGATCGCGCTCTACGCGGTCGCCGCCGTCATGGTCGCGACGAGCGCCGTCGGCCACTGCCCGCTCTATTCCGTCCTGCGGATCGGCCGCCGGCGGCCGCAGGCCAGCTAGCGCCGGCCGGCGCTGAAAGGAGGAGTGATCGTGATGGATGTCACCGCCGAGACCTTCGAACGTGACGTGACCGAGCGCTCGCGCGAGTTGCCGGTCGTCATCCGATTTCTGGGCGGCCTGGTGCGGGCCGTGCCGCGCGCTCGGTCCCGCCCTGAACGCGGAGGCGGACAAGCGGCCCGGCCAGCTCGAGCCTTCGTCAGCGAACGCCGGCTGCCGATCATCGTCCACGCCGGCCGCGGGATCCCGTCGCTGGGCCGCGACGCGCTCAACGCTCGCCCGCACCTACCCGCACGTTCCGGTGATCCTCGCGCACGCCGCGATCAGCGACCTGGCGTGGATCTGGCACGAGGCCGCCGGCCAGCGCAACCTGTTCTTCGACACCGCCTGGTGGGCGCTTGGTCTTCGGCGTGAGCTCCAGATCGATGCTCATCTATCTACGAGCGGCCCGTTGAAGCGGCGCCGTATCGCGAGGGACTCGCGCACGGCGCGACTATCTCACACTCCCCTAGTCTAGGAGCCTGGGTCAGTAATACTCAGTCTCATTAACGAGGCCATGAGAGCCGTTCTGCGGCCCTCCGACACCACCCGGCCCCTCCGAGACATTTTTGTACCCCCGAAAGCGCCGCATTTCGCTCCGATTGCCGTTACTGACCCACGCTCCTAGGGCGCAGGTAGGCGTTGCCCTTCCGCTCCGCGCGAGACGCAAGCGCTCGGCCGGCGTGGTTCAGGCTCTCGGACCGGAACGAACTCACAGGGAGCGTTGTTGACCTGCAGGTAATGCATCGATCGCGGTGATCAGGTCGGGTACGCTGTGGAACACGCAACCGCGGATCGTGTTTGTCGCTCAGCTTGCCGAACTACCGCTCGACCACGGTCTAGGTACGACGAGCACGGCACGGTGCGGATCACCGCGGACGAGGCGGTTGCCGACGCGATCGCCGACCGTGTTCTCGTACTTCGATCAGCTTCAGCGCCAGGCAGCCGTCTCGCAATCAACCGTTGCCTGGCATTCTCTTGCGTGATCTTGTCGCCCATTCTTCTACGTCCCGGTCGGGCACGATGCGCGGCACGATTGTGTTTGAGAAAGCATATTGGAGGATCAGGCCTTCGATGTACCTCTCCCCGTCCTCCGGAGAAACCGGATCGCCGTTCTCGTCGACGATCGCCATCGGCGGCAGCTGCCCGTTCCCGTACATGATGTCGTGAGCGCCTTCATCACCGACCACCGTGCCGTCGCTCGTCGTCTGGAACGTGGCTTTCAACTTTGGGGCGTCATTGCCGTGTACGTACCAGAGTTTCAGTCTCATTCGTGCCTCCAGTGAGCGATAGTGTGCCCGATCGGTCCGAGGGAAGACGTACCACGCGCGGGCGACCGCGCAGCCGCCCGCCGGTGAGTGCGACCGCGAGCTCTCACGGGAGGCGCGGACGCTGGGATGGAAGGCGTTGACGCTCTGGCCACGTTCCCGAGCGCCTCGACAGCGTCGCCGAGCGAGCGCGACCCGCACCTGCATCGGGTCGACCAGCATGGGCTCGGCGCACCGCCGAGCAGCGCACCCGCCTTGGCCGGGCCGGGTGAACGCCCGCAGCCAAGCCGTAGACCATCGCCGGCGCGGATAGCGGCTCGTAACTGAATAACCTGTCGGTTCGGGGCCCGTGTCATGCAGGATCCGAGAAGCGCGGGCTCGCTCAAACTGTCAACTTATTTTTCTACACACCCTAATTCTAAAGCGGCTGTTGGGGCACGGCGATGACCGCCTCCGGAAGTGACGCGGGGCGCCTCGTGGGCTCCGTACGCAGCGCCCGACAGGTCGATCAGCCGGTGGCTATCGCGAGGAATGCGTCGAGTTCCAGCGCCACGGAAAGGCGCAACGCCTCTGCCGCAGCAGGACGCACCACTGTCGGTCTCGCGGGGAGCGTGTCATTCCCCACGAGAAGGTACGTACCGTACGAGCTGGGCCCGGATGTCCAGCCCCGGGCGCGGCGCCAGCAGCGGCTTCGAGTCCGGGCTCAGGAATCACCAGGGCATCTGGCGTGCTGGCCCGCAGCTCGCCGGCACCGCCGGCGCGAGCGGATTGTCGAGCTCATCGAATTGCCTCCACGATTGTCGCGACGCCCATGCCACCGCCGATGCACAGCGTCGCGAGGCCGTAGCGGCCGCCGGTTCGGTGCAGCTCGTCGATCAGCGTGCCGAGGATCATCCCGCCGGTCGCGCCGAGCGGGTGACCCATCGCGATCGCGCCGCCGTTGACGTTCACTTTCTCGATGTCGAGGTCCATGTCCTTGGCGAACCGCAGCACGACCGCCGCGAACGCCTCGTTCATCTCGACGAGGTCGATGTCGTCGATCGTCATCTCCGCCTTCTCGAGCGCCTTGCGGGCCGACGGCGCGGGGCCGACGAGCATGATCGTCGGCTCGGCGCCGATCGCGGCGGCGGAGACGATCCTCGCCTTCGGCGTCAGCCCGAGCTGATCGCCGATCCGCTCGTTGCCGATCGCCAGCAACGACGCGCCATCGACGATCCCGGAGGAGTTGCCCGGCGTGTGGACGTGGTCGATCTGCTCCACCCAGTGATACTTCTGCAGCGCCACCGCGTCGAAGCCGCCCATCTCGCCGATCGCCTGAAACGACGGCTTGAGCTTCGACAGGGACTCGACGGTCGTGCCCGCGCGGACATGCTCGTCGTGGTCGAGGACCACGTTGTCGTTCATGTCGGTCACCGGGACGACCGCGTCCTTGAAGCGGCCCTCGTTCCAGGCAGCAACGGCACGGTCTTGGGAGCGCGCGGCATAGGCGTCGACGTCCTCGCGGCTGAAGCCCTCGACCGTCGCGATCAGGTCGGCACTGACGCCTTGCGGGATGAACCCGGTGTCGTAGTTGGTCTCGGGATCCATCGCCCACGCGCCCCCGTCGGAGCCCATCGGCACGCGCGACATCGACTCGATGCCGCCTGCGAGCACGAGATCCTCCCAGCCGGTGATGACCTTCTGCGCGGCAATGTTGACCGCGTCCAGGGCCGAGGAACAGTAGCGGTTGAGCTGCATGCCGGGGACCGTGTCGGGCAGGCCGGCCTTGAGCGCAGCGCTGCGGGCGATGTCGGAGCCCTGGTCGCCGATCGGCGTTACACACCCCAGCACGATATCTTCGATGCGCTTCGGGTCGAGCTTCGCGTTTCGAGCGAGCGTCTCGTGAATCAGCCCGACCACAAGGTCGATCGGCTTGACGGTGTGCAGCGATCCCTTCTTCCCCTTGCCACGCGGGGTGCGGATCGCGTCATAGACGAAAGCCTCGGTAGGTGCCATGTTCGCCCAGCTCCTTTAGCCTCGGTATTGCTGCCGCGTCGAGCTACTGGCAGTCCATATACGATAGCCGAGTCTGAGCCCAGGGAGCAGAAAAGCCTGGAACTGGCTATCCGCTTCGCCGGTGGTGAGTAGGTCGGTTGGGGTGGCTGGTCCGGACTGGCGGGCGATGGCGGCGGCCGCTTGGTCGGTGGGGCGACGCCTACGGTTGCTCACCCGTCCGACGCTAGGCCGGCCGGTTCTCCCCGGCGCTGCGACGGAACGCCGGAGCGCCGTCCCTCGCGGGTCCCTCATGATCCGATCGATCGCATCGCCAGACGACCAGCGGAATCGGGGGAGCGAAGCGGATAGCTCACAGCCGCAAAGACATCGTTGACTGGTCCCCGTGTCGGATTACCGCCAGCAGATCGTCTCCCTGGGCGAGTCTTTGAATTCGATCGACGATCGTCGCGGTAGCGCCTGGGGGTTGTGTTCGTCGGCGGCGAGCGCGAGGGTCGCGGTGACGTATTGGTAGGCGCTGCCGTCGGGCACCGCGATCGCATGGCCGAGGATCCTGAGCTTGTGGTCAGAACGGACGAACCGGATGAACTCGTGACCTTGCCTTGCGCCGGCCAGCCGACGGCAACCTCGGCCAGCGCGATCGGCGCGCGCGGGTTGCTCGCCTGCGGTCTGAACGAGCGAACCGTGCCGGTGTTGGGCTGGCCGGCCCTCGCGGGGTTCGCACCGGTGTCTATCCTGCAGATGCGGCCGATCGCGGGCGCTCACTGGCCGCGCGACGCGGCGGGATCGCTTCGCCGCCATCCGCCGCTTGGTCGAGCGGCACGTCGAGGATGCTCTCGCGCGAGCCGATGCTCCCAGCACGCTCGACTTGACCGGCGCGGAGGTTGTCACGTTTCGCCGTCGATCTCGGCGGCGGTCGAGGGTTGAGTGAGACGCTGGCCGGCGACTAGGCGGCAACGGCCGCGACCGGTCTCTCTGTAACCGGGGGCCCGGGCGACGGGACGCTTCGCATACGCGCCCTGGGACGGACGGCTCAGCTGCCGAAAGCGGCGGGGTCTCGTAGCTCGATCCAGAGGGCGTCGGCGACGGCGAGGACGCGTCCCGTCGCGTCGTAGAGCGCAGAAGCCGAGTAGTGCTTTCGACCGTCGTTGGCGACCGGCCACGCGGCGACGACGTGCCTCTCCCCGGCGCGCGGCCGCTCACGGAGCTCGACGGTGAGCGAGGCGAGGACAACGATCTGAGTTACGTGGTCGACAGACTCGATCGCGTACGCGCTTGGGCAATCGAGCACTGCCCACGCAAGCACCGGATCGTCGGACTCCGGCGTCCACGGGGAGGCGATCATGGGGCTGTCAGCGACCCTGCCGGCGTAGATCCGCAGGCCGTCGTCGCGCGCGGTCCCGCAGACGAAGCACGTCGGGAACCTGTGGTGCGCGAAGCCGACGTACCTCCGCGTCGCGATCTCGGCCTCCTCGACCGTCGGCGCGGGCGGGGCGTGCGCCTGCACGGCGGCGGGCACGGCCGTGGCGATGACGTCGTCGCCGCTGAGCAGCGAAACAGAGCCGTCGTGTTCGCGGCGGCGCAGGAGCGGCACGCCCAAGGGTGGCGGCTTGCGCAGCGACACGCGGACCGCCGGCGCGTTGACCGCCGTGCCCGCCAGACCACACGTATAGCCGCCATTCGCGGAGTTCGGCGGGCCATTGAAGCGCCGATCGATCACGACCCAGTCGTTCACGCTGTCAGCCGCCTCGCCGTCGGCTGCGCGCCGGCTGGTACGTTCTGTGCGTAAACGATCGCGTGCAGAGCCTCCTCACTGTGCCCGATGGCCTCCAGAGCTAAGCAAAAGCAAGCAGCACGTGCTCGGCACGTCGCCAAGGAGGAGGCGCGGCTCGAGCGTGAGCGCCGCCGACGGCGGGTGCGCCTGCTTGGCGGGGTGGTGCTCGCGGCGGTCGTGGTGGTTGCAGCGGCAATCGCGCTCTCCAGCGGCTGGTTCCTCCGGACTGAGGACCGGCAACGGTGGCGCGAAGCTCGCCGCCCGGGTCCAGCAGCTGCTGGCGGGGATCGGGCAGTCGGGAGTGACGCTTGGCAACCCGAAGGCGTCGGTGACGATGACCTACTACAGCGATCTGCAATGCCCGGTGTGCGCGGACTTCACGCTCAACAGCGGCTTCGGCGAGCTGCTGGCCAACGACGTGCGGGCGGGCAAGGTGAAGGTCGTCTACCAGTCCTTGGAGACGGCGACTCGCGATCCGCAGACGTTCCAGACCCAGCAGGTCGCGGCGCTCGCGGCGGGCAAGCAGAACCGCTTCTGGGACTACATCGAGCTGTTCTACCGCCAGCAGGGCGCGGAGGGCACGGGCTACGTGACCGACAGCTACCTCACCGGCCTGGCGAATCAGATCCCGGGACTGAACATCGGCAACTGGCGCAGCGCCCGCGACGACTCCTCGCTGATCAGCCAGGTGCAGTCCGACCAGCAGGCCGCCAAAGCGGCCGGCGTGCAGGGCACGCCGACGCTGATCTTCGACGGCCCGCGCGGGAAAGCGCAGGCGCCTGAACCGGTGCCGAGCTACGACCAGCTCGAGCAAGCGATCAAATCGGTCGCGTGACGGTCCTCAGCGGTCCAGACGAGATCCCCACCTCAAGCCGTTCGCGAAACTCGCTAACACGAACGCAGCGCTCGCCGTGCGTAGGCGCCGCAAGCGCGAGCGGTCCGATGACCGAGGGCGGCAGGCTCTGGCGAAGGCCGAGGAGCACGCTCGCACGCCCGATCAGCGCCGCACTGGCGGCGAAGCGCCACCTCAACGATCACCCTGTCGGGCTCGAACCGAACCTTCCGCACCAGCACCGCCTTGCCGAGACGCAAAAGCCCCGTCCGCGCTGGAGCGGGGGCGATCACCGTCCCGTTCGGGCTCTTCCGGGGGACCGAGATGGCGTCCGGCGAACGCGATCCCGACCGCGAACACGCTGCGGTACTCGGGCGACTGGTATGTCCGCGGCCAGTCCGACGCCCGCCACTCCTCATACGGCTTCGCCGACGTCTTGCGTCCGGAACGGCGGGTGTGCCAGTTGCCACATGGGCGACATCGGATGTCGGCTGCGGCGACCGACGCGTTGCTAAGTAAGTAGCGTGAGAGATGCATCGCCTACTCAGCGGCCCACACAGTGGCGTACCCCCAGGACTCGATGCGTGCGCTGGTGCCTGCGAACAACGACCCCAGGCCACGCTTGGGGATGTCCTTCGTTTCTCCAATGGCGGTGGCGATCCGCGTGCCGTCGGGGCCAAACGCCACGCCCTGCACCGGGTCCTTGTGGGTGAGGCGGGCGAGGTCGCGGCCGCTGGCGCTATCCCACACCCGCGCGGTCTCGTCCCAGCTGGCGGTGGCGATCCGCGTGCCGTCGGGGCTAAACGCCACGCCCTGCACCGGGTCCTCGTGGGTGAGGCGGGCGAGGTCGCGGCCGCTGGCGCTATCCCACACCCGCGCGGTCTCGTCCCAGCTGGCGGTGGCGATCCGCGTGCCGTCGGGGCTAAACGCCACGCCCTGCACCGGGTCCTCGTGGGTGAGGCGGGCGAGCTCGCGGCCGCTGGCGCTATCCCACACCCGCGCGGTCTCGTCCCAGCTGGCGGTAGCGATCCGCCTGCCGTCGGGACTAAACCTAATCTAACGTGCGCGGGCGAAGCGGTGTACCGCGTCGGGCGGCTCGCGGCTCTTCTAGGCGGCTACCTGCTCGTCACCCGACGCGAGGGCGCCGGTGACGCAGTGCTTTGACGTGCTCGTCGAGGGATCTTGAACGCGACTGCCTCCAGCGCGGTGTTGACGGCTGAGATCTGGGTGATGATGTCGATGTAGTAGCGGTCTTCTGAGAGCATCTTCTTAATCCCGCGGACCTGTTTCTCGATCCGGTGCGGGTGCTTGATCAACGCCTCTTTGTCGGCGGCGTACCCATAGGTGGGAGTGGTGGTCTGGGTCACGTCGTCTCCCTTCGGGATTGGAAGCGCCCTCTTCGGCGCGCCAGTCGATGTCATCCAGCATGGGACTCATCCGTATCACCGGAACCGTCGTCGACCAACCGGAAAGCGCGCAGCCAGCCGCGCGCGGCGCGCGCGCCTGATTTCTATCTCGACAACCGCTCGCACGGATCGAAGCGGCGGCGGGAGGAAACCAGCGCCAGTCGGCTCACGCAACCGCGCGGCGTGGGGTGCCCTCGGGCCGACCCTACCCACTGCGACTAGCGCGGCTGGGGTCGGCATAACCGCCGACCGGCCGTCGACGACCGGTTGCGACATGCTTGCGCCGGACCTGGGCCGACCTATTACCGCGAGGGGAGACCATCGCCCGGATCGACGCCAACCGCTGTGGTCGCGGACTCCCTCGCGCTGCCCGCCTCCCCGAGCCGCACGGTGAGCCCCATCTTCTCGAGCATGCGTCTCATACCGTCGCCCATGTGATGTGCGACCACGGCTTCGACCTCGTGGTCGCGCAGGAAACGCGCAACGCGGGCGTGGTGCGAGCCCTCACTGCCGGAGTCGTGGAGGCTGTTCCAGCCGACGTCGAACTCCTGCCAGTCCTCGATTCCGGCTTCGCCTACCGTCGCGATCACGACCCGATCCGCCCGCCCCCAGCGCGGGTCGACCAGGCCTTCCGAGGTGACGGGAACACAGACGACCATCTTCTAGCGGGGCTCGCTGCTTTCGGTATCGTCGACCACGCGCTCATGCTACCCGGCCACAGGCTTGGGTTTCGGCGCTGTCGGTCGCGAGACGAAGGACAGCTGCGCCCCGCGCGAGACCCAAACGGGTGGCTGCGCCACCCGTTTGGGCAATCGCTGCCTTGCCTCGCCGGTGCGGATCGCGCGATGGGACGAACAGGACCTTCGTCGATGGCGCTTTCGACGACGAGTGCGAAGAAAAACCAACATCACTGTCATCGTCCTGGGGCGGGCGGACGATGGCGTCCGACCCGTGCAGTTGGCTCTCGGCCTGGTGGCGGGCTGACTCTCAGACCAACCGTCGACCGGCTGGTCTGACTGGCTTAGTGGTCGCTTTCGCAAATACGTGGCGTTTGCGCTAGCCGCTTCGCCCGGCTGGGCCGGAGGATTCGCGAATTCTTATCGTCAAAGGACTTACGAGCCAGACCACTCAGCTCCTGTCGCCCGCCGCGCGCGAGGACATTCGGCGTGACCTGATAGGAGCGTGGCATCTGCCGCGAGTGACGTTTGTCCGCCGGAGATCCGCTTCATCGGTATTAGGCCGCTTCAGAACCCGGTGCAACCACGCCGACGGGCGCATGCTGATGCTGAGCGTCGTTTGCACCCCGTTTCGTGCCGAACTTCCGTGTCGTTCACGTCACCTCTTCTTCGGGACGTCGACGACATCCCCGCCCCGCCTCTTCCACTCGTCGAAGCCGATCTCGAGGTGAGCCACGTCCGTGTAGCCGAGGCGCGTCAGCGTGTCGGCACCGAGCGCGGAACGCTGGCCTCCCGCGCAGAACAGGATCACCCGCGCGTCTCGCGTCATGAAGTCTTTGTGGTACTCCGACTCGGGATCAGCCCAGAACTCGAGCATCCCCGGGGCACGTGCCGCGCCCCCGGGATCGTTCCCTCCCGCCAGCGCTCGCGTACGTCTCTGATGTCGATCAGCACCGCGGTGCCTTGGCGCCGCGCCGCCTCGAGCTGTTCCATCGAGAGGTTCCTGATCCGCCCCTTCGCCTCTGCGACCATCTCCCGCACGGAGGTCATCAGCGCTCCCTCGCACAGACCCCGTGGAGACGCCCGAGCGTTGCCTTCTGACGGTCCCGGTCGACCATGGCGGGCACCCTGAACAGCAGCCACCCGGCGGGGTCGCTCGGGTCTTGGACCGATCCGCCGAGGTTGAGCATGACTGCAGCGGGCAGGCCGATCGAGCTCGGTGGTGAGGGTGTCGCCAGCGCGCGAGGCCGTGAGCGCTTCGCAGAGCCCGGGCCGCGAACGCAGAGTCCCCTCACGCCGTGCTCGACGTAGACGCGCTCGGGCTCAATGCCGAGCCCAGCGAGCGTGTCGCGCCGGGCAGCGAGGTCGTGCTCGTCGATGGACACTCGCGGATAGTCGGCGAGGAGGCCGTTCATCGCCGGAGTGTCGCATACGGAATCCGGCAAAGCATCCGCTCACGCCGGCGTCCGGATCGGCGAGTCCAAGATGTCGGGGCGCAAAAAGGCAGGACGGTCCCGACACACACACTCACTTGCGTTAGGAGTAGTCACGACTTTTCAAGGGCTCGGCTTCGTCGGTCCAAAGCCCATGGATGCTGGGGTTCCGGTCGTTTCACCAAGGAGAGAAGCTCATGATCTGAACTTAGCACAAGCACTTAGTTGTTTAGTTGCCGAGCTGGCGATAAGCTGCTACTCTTCGCCTCCAACACTTTACAGTTGTGCAGGCGTTAGTCGATGACGTTTTGTATGAGGGAGTGTCAGCGGGCTTGCGCTGGCGCTCTGATAGCTCACGCAACTTCCGAATTCAGGGACCAAGAGATGACCGACGTTCAACACCTCACAACCGACACGTTCGCCGCGGCCGTCGAGGGCCCCGGGATCACGGTGATCGACTTCTGGGCTGGTTGGTGCGGGCCGTGCCGTGCGATGGCGCCGCAGTTCGAACGGGCCGCTGTGAAACGCCCGGCGTACCGCTTCGCGAAGGTCGACGTCGACGCCGAGCCTGCGCTCGCGGCCCGCTTTGGGGTCCGTTCGATCCCGACGCTGGTGGTGCTGCGCGACGGTCAGCCGGTCGCTGCGGAGGCCGGGGTGGTCGGAGGCGATCAGCTCGTTGAGGCGCTCGACCGGATCGCCGCGGCACCCGCCCGGGCCGCTACGAAGCAGAAGGTCGCGGCATGACCGACAACAGGAGATGGCCCCTTGAGCGGGTCCTGTTCGCGCTGGCCGGCACGGTCACGCTCGCGTCGGCAGCGCTGGCGGTAACTGTGTCGAAGTGGTTCCTGCTGCTGACGGCGTTCGTCGGCGCCACTCAATGGCTGTACGTGCTGGTCGGCGCATGCCCGGCGTCACTTGTCCTGCGCCGCGCGTTCCACTTGCGCTCTGTGATCGATGACAACGACAGCGCGGCATCCGTCGCGCGGGAGGTGGCGGTCTGATGGCTGTGTCCGAGCAGCAACTGGCGGGCGAGGGGCCCGTCGCTGAGGAGTACCCGCACGGCGTTCAGTGTCGGCCCGATCGGCCGACTCGGCCGCTACACCGCGACCCATTTCCGGGTCGTGCTCGCGGGCTGGCTCGTCGTCGCGATCGGGCTTGGCTTCTTCGCCCCGAGGGTGGAGACCGCGCTCTCCGGCGCCGGCTGGGAAACCACGGGCTCGCAGTCGGTGCAGACGCGCAACCTGATCAACAAGAATTTCCAGGGGCTCTCCAGCTACGCGCTGATGACGGTGATCTACTCGGCCACACAGACGATCAACAACCCCGCGTTCAAGACCGCGGTCGCGAACGTCGAGAGCACCCTGCGCGCCAGTAGCGCGGTCCGAAGCGTCGTGCCCCCCTCCCCGGGCGTCTCGATCTCCGCGTGACGGGCACACCGCGATCGTCCAGGCCGGGGCTGCGAAGAGCTCCAATGGGATGGTCAAGGCCGCCGACTCGCTGAAGGGCACGCTGTCGAAGCTGTCCGGCGCGGGTGTGGTGGTGGATCTGACGGGCGCGTCGGGGATGTGGTCCGATTTCAACGCGGCGAACCGCTCGGCGATGTTGAAGTCCGAGGTGATCTCCTGGCCGGTGACCTTTGGGGATCCTGCTGCTCGCATTCGGCTCCCTCGTCGCCGCGGGATTGCCGCTGATGCTGACGATGATCGGCCTCGCGTCCGCCGCCGGCCTTCTCTATCTGGGCACGCTGGTCATGCCGATCTCGATCTGGGCGATGAACTTCGCGCTGATGTTCGCGCTCGCGCTCGGGATCGACTACGCGCTGTTCATCGTGCACCGCTTCCGCGGCGCGTTCTTCGGACACCACCAATCCCGCGTCGACGCGACCGCAGTGACGATGGACACCGCCGGCAAAGCCGTCCTGTTCTCCGGCATCACCGTCCTGATCTCACTCACCGCCGTGATGCTCGTGCCCAGCCCGGCGTTTCGATCGATGAGCCTCGGAATCATGTTCGCCGTGATCTTCGTCCTCGCCGCGACCTTGACGCTACTGCCCGCCGTGCTCGCCAAGCTCGGCCCCAAAGTCGACAAGCTCGCGCTGCCATGGGCGCACTCCGGCGAGCACCGCTCCGCCCGGTTCGCCGCATGGGGCGAACGGCTCTGGCGCCAGCCCGTCCGCTACGGCGTCGTCGCGCTCGCGATCCTGATCGGACTCGCAATCCCTGTCACCCAGCTGAAGACCTCGATGCCGTCGATCAAGGTCGTCCCGACCAACGACTCATCCCGGATCGGCTACTACGAGGTCCAGCAGGCGTTCGGACCTGGCGCGACCGGACCGCTGCAGATCATCACGCCCGCCGCCCGGGCCGGCAGGGCGGCGCAGATCGCGGGCCGCGATCCCGGCGTGAGCACGCTGATGCCGACGCAGACGAGCGGCGCGTACGCGCTGATCACGGCGATCCCGAAGCAGGACCCCTCCAACCCCGCCGTCGGTCAGACGATCGACCGGCTCCGCTCGGCGCTGCCCGCCGGGTCGCTGATCGGCGGCGCCGTCGCGGAGAACCACGACCTCCAGAACGCGCTGTCGGCAAAGACCCCGCTCGTGATCGGCGTCGTCATGGCACTCGGGTTCCTGCTGCTGCTGATCGCCTTGCAGGCGCCGCTGCTCGCCGCGGTCGGCGTGCTGACCAACCTGCTGGCCACGGGCGCCGCGTTCGGCGTCGCGAAGTGGATCTTCCAGGACGGCGCGCTGCATTCGCTGCTCGGCTTCCAGCCGCAGGGGTTCCTCGACGCGTGGGGACCGGTGTTCTTCTTCGCGATGATCTTCGCGATCTCGATGGACTACACCGTGTTCCTGCTCTCCGCCGCCAAAGAGCACTGGGACCACACCCACGACCCCCGCCAAGCGATGATCGGAGCGATCGCCCACTCGGGACGGGTGATCTTCGCCGCCGGCGCCGTGATGGTCGCGGTGTTCTTCACCTTCGCCCTGTCCGGACCGCTGCCGCCCAAGGAGATGGGGGTGATCCTCGGCGTCGCGGTGCTGCTCGACGCGGCTCTCGTCAGGCTGCTGCTCCTCCCGGTGCTGCTGCCGTTGATGGGACGCTCGGCCTGGTATCTGCCCAGGTGGGCGCGCCGGGTCCTGCCCAGCGTCACTTTCGGCCACTCATGACCTCATGACCCGGGGAGACGACCGATGACACCGTACCTGGAGCTGTGGCAGACCGAGTGGTGCCCGGCGTCACACCGTGTCCGCCAGCGGTTGACCGAGCTCGGCCTGAATTTCCTCGCGCGCCCGGTCCCGGTGGCGCGCGAGCAGCGAATCGAGCTCGAGACGGCCACGGGGATCAGGTCGATCCCCGTGCTCGTCGCCGGCGGCGAGATCATCGACGGCGAGGGCGCGATTCTCACCTATCTGGACAACCGCTACACAGAGCCTGCCGGCGCGCCGGACCAGCGTGCTAAGGCGGCGACGGCAAAGCGCAAGGAATTGGAGGAAGCATGTCCGACGTTGATGTCAGCTACACCCTGAGCACGACCACCCCGCTCGGCTTCACCGACGCGGTCGCCCGGGTCCGGGCGGAGCTCGCCAGCGAGGGATTCGGCGTGCTGTGCGAGATCGACGTGCAGGCAACGCTGAAGCAGAAGCTCGACGTCGACCGCGACCCGTATCTGATCCTCGGCGCCTGCAACCCGAAGCTCGCGCACGCCGCGCTGCAAGCCGAGCCCGAGCTCGGCGTCCTCTTGCCCTGCAACGTCGTCGTCTACACGCACGAAGGTCAGACTCATATCGCCGCCGTCAACGCCGAGCTGATGCTCTCGATCGTCGGTAACGCCGCGCTCAGCGAGACGGCGAGCGAGGTACGCCGGCGACTGGCCTCCGTGGTGCAACAAGCCGCATCGGCCTGAACGTACGGGCATGGACAGCCGAGCCTGGGACCTGCGCTACGCCGACAGCGAGTTTGTCTGGACGGTGCGTCCCAACCGCTTCCTCGTCGAGGAAGCGGTTGGGCTGGCGCCGGGGCGGGCGCTTGACGTCGCGTGCGGGGAGGGCCGCAACGCGGTCTGGCTCGCGCAGCGCGGCTGGCAGGTGACCGGCGTTGACTTCTCCCAGGCCGGGCTCGAGAAAGCGCGAGCGCTCGCAACCGAGCGACACGTGCACCCCGAATGGATCCATGCCGACCTGCTCGCGTACCGCCCCGAGCAACGTGCCTTTGATCTCGTGCTGATCTTCTACCTGCAGCTCCCGGCCGAGCCGCGATGCCACGTCGTGCGCGCGGCCGCTGACGCCGTCGCGCCCGGTGGGACGCTGCTGGTGGTCGCGCACGACCGAGAGAACCTCGACCACGGCCACGGCGGCCCCCAGGACCCGGTGGTGCTCTACAGCGCCGAGGATCTTGTCAGCGACCTCGACCGACAGCGGGTTGCACATCGACCGTGCCGAGCGCGTGCGCCGGCCGGTGCAGACCCCGGACGGAGAGCGGGTCGCGCTCGACGCGCTGCTGCGCGCGAGCCGCCCCTGAACGCTCCGGGGGAACGTACGCACGATCAATCAGTAGTCGATACTCGTACAACTATTTAGCTGTCAACTTGTACGATGGTTCACATGATCTTTTCTTCTCGTGATACCCGTAATGCCCACGCCGGCGATACCGGGTCGTGGTCACGGTGAGCCGGGTCGTCGTGCTCGGAGCCGGGATCGCGGGACACACCGCCGCCGCGTTCGCGCGCAGCTGGCTGGGCCGCGATCGACACCGTGACGGTGATCTCGCCCCGACCGGACTACAACTGGGTGCCGTCGAACATCTGGGTCGGCGTCGGACTGATGAAGCCCTCGACAGGTCACGTTCCCGCTCGCGCCGATCTACGAGCGGGCCGGGATCGAGTTCGTCCAAGCCGCCGCGCGGGAGATCCACCCCGAGGGCAACGCGACCGACCCCACGTCCGTACGTCACCGCCGAGTTCGCCGACGGCCGCACGCACCGAGGTCCGCTACGACTTCCTGATCAACGCGACCGGACCCGCGCTGCGCTTCGACAAGACCCCCGGCCTCGGACCCGACGGCGGCCACAGCCTCTCGGTCTGCCTCCCGGACCACGCCGCGCAGGCCGCCACACGCCTGGACGAAGAGGTCGAGCGGATGCGCCGCGGCGAGCAGCGCAGTTCCTCGTCGGCGTCGGCCACGGCACCTGCACCTGCGAAGGCGCGGCGTTCGAGTACATCGTCAACCTCGAGTTCGAGCTGCGCAACCGCGGCGTGCGCGACCAGGCGCGAGATCACCTGGATCACCAACGAATACGAGCTCGGCGACTTCGGCATGGGCGGGATGCACCTCAAGCGCGCCGGCTATGTCACCCCCAGCAGCATCTTCAACGCCTCGCTGTTCGCCGAGCGCGGGATCGACTGGATCACCCGCGCGCACGTCCACGAGGTGCAGCCCGACCGCGTCCTGTACGAGACTCTCGACGGCGACGCATCACGAGCAGGAGTTCGACTTCGCGATGCTCCTGCCCCCGTTCTCCGGCGTCGGCCTGAAGCCAGTCGACCGCGCCGGCGAGCGACATCACCGAGCGGATGTTCATGCCGAACGAGTTCATGCGCGTCGACGCCGACTACACCGCCAAGCCCCCGGACCAGTGGCGGGCGTCCGACTGGCCCCGGACCTACCAGTCCTCCGAGTACGGCAACGTGTTCGCCGCCGGGCATCGCGTTCGCGCCGCCGCACCCGATCTCGACGCCCCGCACGAGCCCCAACGGCACGGTCATCGCGCCCGCGCCGCCCCGCACCGGCATGCCCTCGGCGATGATCGCCAAGGCGGTCGCGCGAAGTATCGTCGACATGATCCGCGGCGCCCGCGAGCCCACGCACGCCGCGTCGATGGCCGAGATGGGCGCCGCCTGCGTCGCCTCCGCCGGCGCCAACCCGTTCACCGGGACCGCCGCCTCGATGACCGTCTTCCCGATCGTCCCCGACTACGAGCGCTACCCCGAGTACGGGCGCGACATCACAGCGCACCTTTGGCGAAATCGGCCTTGCCGGACACTGGATCAAGATCCTGCTGCACCACATGTTCCTCCACAAGGCACGCCTGCGCCCGGCTGGCGCCTGATCCCCGAGTGAGCTGCGATGGACGCCGACAAGACCGCAATATGTGACCAAGCCGACGCGCTGGACGCTCTTCATGCGCACCTTCCTCCCCTACCAGCTCTGGCGCTTCGCGGCGATCAACCTGAAGATGGTCGAGATCATCCGGCGCAGCCACAAGACCGACCGCACCCACCACGCGCAATGAGCCGCGCGTATCCACCCTCACCCCGCCCAGGATCTGGGACCGGGTCATCTGCGCAGTCGACCATTCGCCCCGAGAGTCTCGCCGCCGCCAGAACGGCGGCGAGCGCGTGATCATTGCGACCGGTGATCCAGACGCCAACGCCCCGGCGCCCCTGCGCGATGATCTGGATGCCGGCGTCGACGTCACCGAGGACCCGCGATCCGCCGTCGAGGCGCTCACCAGTGCCTCGCACACGGCTGGATTGCTGGTGCTCGGCAGCCGCCACCCCCAGGGCGTCCTGGCCCGCTTGAGCGTCAGCGAGCGGACCGCCCGTGCGCGCTGTCCCGTTCTGGTCCTCCGTTGAGAAAGGGATGCTGATGGCATCACAGGTTCCCGCGATCCCTCCGAAGCAGGCCTGGAAGATGACCTCGCAGGGACAGGCCCGGCTGCTCGACCTCCGCACCCGCGCCGAGCGCCACCGCTACGGCTGGCCGCCCGGCGCCCCCCGCGTCTCGCTCGTGCGCCACATCCTCTGGCCCGAGGGCGCGGGCACGATCTACCTCTGCCAACACGCCAACCGCTCCAAGCTCACCGGCCGCCGCGGCGCCGGCGAGGTCGCCGGCGGCTGGGTCGCCTGGGAGAGCGCAGGCCTCCCGATCGAACGCGCCAGCCCGAGCTGAGTGCCGAACATGATCGCGGCCCACGATCTCGACCGACCGGATCGAGCCGATCGCCCCCGGTGACGTGACGGAGTCCGCACCCCTCACGACGAGCCCAGGCAGCCGCAGCCGCACTCGTCTACCACGCGGATCGCCTTCTGGATCCCCCCAGCCTGGCCGGCCTACGCCCACCTGCGATGCCGTCTGCGCAGCACCGCACAACAACACAGCCCCGATTCAGCCACAGACGGAGATGGAGCTGAGCCGAACGGCTCGTCCTGTCTCACGCTTGCCGGAGAGGGCGCCGCCGGGACGACACGTCGATCTCGCGGGCGCGGAGAGCACCTGCTTGCGCGGAGACGATCGGCCGGTATTGACGGCGGCTGCTGGTCGCGGCCGCGATCAACTCACAGGCGGCTCGGTGCTCGAGTCAGCTCGGGCGGGAGCACCTCGTCGAGAGCGTGCAGCGTCGCGATCGCTGCGGCGCTCGCGGTCGCGCTCACCTCGAGCTGCGGATCGGACCGCAGCCGCGCTGAGTAGATCGAGTGGGCGCCCAGTCGGCGTGCGACGATCGTCGCCTCGACGATCGCCACGAGCGTGGGCACCATCAGCGCGTCGAAGTGGCGCGTGAGCTCGAGCACGAGGACCGCGCCAGCGAGCGGGCCCTGCATCGCCGCGGCGAGAAACGCGCCCCCGCCGATCAGCGCGTAGCTGCCCGCCGGCGCGCCCGGCCACACGTGCGCCCACAGCGTTCCAACGAACCCGGTGAAGAGCACGCCGATCGCAAAGGTGGGGGTGAACAGCCCGCCCGGTGAGCCGGACGCCAGGCACGCCGCGGTCATCAGCGGCTTGAGCGCGAACAGGACGATCATCAGTCCGAGCGAGAGCTTCCCGACGACCGCGAGCTGCACTATCTCCTTGCCGTTGCCGAGCAGTTGCGGATAGGGAATCGAGACCAGCGCGAGCACGCCGAACACCGCAACCGGAGCGAGGTAGCGCCAGTGGCCCCGCGGCCGCGCGAGGTTCGCGCGCGAGATCGCCTGAACCCAGCCGACCGCAACGAACTCGATCACCGGCCCGATCAGCACCGCCCACACGAGCTGCGAGGGACCCACGCGATAGGTCGACACCTGGTAGGTCGAAGCGCTGCCAAGCCAGATCCACGCCACCGCGGTCGCGGTGACCGACGTCACCAGCGCGGGAAGCACGAGCGGCAGCGCGAGCGTCCCCAACATCACCTCGAGCGCGAGCAGCGTGCCGCCGAGCGGAACGTTGTATACAGCGGCGAACCCCGCACCGGCCCTGGACGCGACCAGCAGCCGCCGCTGCCACAGCGGCAGTCGCGCCCAGTCGGCCAGCCGGCTCGCGGTCGCCGAGCCGAAAAGCTGGGGCGCGGCCTCGCGCCCCAGCGAGACACCGAGACCGACAGTGACGATCGACAGCACCCCCCGGGCCAGGCTCGGCAGACACGCGAGCCTCCCGTGCTGCAGCCACAAAGCATCGGAGACCTCCGTCCCACCGGACGTCGGCAGCCGCCCCAAAACCCTCAGACCAATGATCACGATCACCGCCGCCGCGAGCAGCGCGGCCATGTGCCGCCACCCAGGTGCCGCCCGGGCGGCACCGAGGAACCGGCCTGACCCGGCGCCGTACGCCAGCCGTTCGACGACATTCAGAACCCCGATCAGCAGGCTCGCTGCCAGGCCGCACACCACGCCCAGCGCCAGGGTCAGCGCCCAGAACCGGGCGCTGTAGGCAGCGATGATCCCCTGGCCCGTGACGTTCGGCTGGTGCGAGAACCAGCGCCGGCTGGGGTCAGTGCCATCGGCTGGAGCCTCCCGGTGGCGCGGATCGGCCCCGGACACCGCCGATCACCGCCACGCAGCCAGTGCGTCCGCACCTGCACCGATACCGCGCCGGGCGAGCGTCCGCGCGCACCATGCCGTGCCGACATCCGGGACGACGCTCCGCTCGACGGTGCACTCGAACGCCCGAACCCAACCCGCAACGCAGCGAGTCGAGTCGAGCACGAAGGACGGGGTCACGAACACGCATGGTCGGCCTAGCGGCCCATCGGTTCCATTCCAATCGGTCGTGGGCGCATTCCGCAAGGGCATGAAAACCCGTTTGGGGAACGCAGGGGAACTGGCCGCCTTCGTCGCGGCCTGTTGACTCCGGCAGCCTGACCGCCGCGGCCGAGGCGCTGCATCTTACGTAGTCGGTGGCGAGCAAGCGGATCCTCTCGCTCGAGCGGCGCCTCGGAGTCCGCGTCCTCGAACGCGGCCGGTTCGGCGCCACCGCCACCGAAGCGGGCCGGCTCCTCTATCCCGAGGCGCAGCAGGCGCTCACGGCGCCGCGCCACGCCGCCGCCGTCCTCGCCACCCACACCGGGCAGGCCCCGTCGCCTCGCCTCGCCTCGAGCCACACGATCGGCGGGTTCCTGCTCCCCCGGGGTGGATCAACCCATTTGGGAGTTGACGATCTCGACCTGCGTCCGCGGCGGGTTGGGCTCGGTCGATCGGAACTGGAGACGCTGCCGATCAGCCACGACGAGATCGTCGCCGTGATCGTGGCGGATCACCGGTGGGCCGGCCGCAGAACCGTTGCCCGCCCCGGCTCCTCTCCACCGAGAGCCGATCTTGCACGCGAGATCGGCTCCGGCACCCGCGCGGTCGTCGCCGACGCGCTCGCCCGCGTCGGGATCGCGCTCACCCCCACGCCCGAGACCGCCTCGACCCCGCGCCTGAAACGGGCCGTCCTCGACGTGCGGCTTCACCCTCCTCTCCCGGATGGCGATCGAAGCCGAACTCCGCGCGCAGACGCTCAGCCCCGTCCCCGTCCCTGTCGCCGTCGTCGACCTCACGCGTCCTCTGCGCGCGGTCCGCCGCCGCCGGCCCGCAGGGGGTCGGCGGCGGTGCGGTTCTGGCGCCGCCTCCGCCAGAACGCACACCCGGGCGGCTCGTCGCCGCTCGGCCGCAGCGCTCAGAGCGTGATCGTGCTGCCGACCGTGCTCATCACGAACGCGTCCGGGAATCGCGCAGCCATCTGGTAGCACGCCTTCCACCCCGTGCAATGGGCGGGCACGAGCATCGACGGGGACAGCTCGGCGAGCGCGTCGATCGTCGGGCCGATGATCGGCTCGAACATCGGCCCGCTGAGATGAAACCCGCCGACGATCGCCGCGACCGCGTTCTCTCCGGTCAGCTTCCGCGCGTAGCGGACTGTGTTGACGATCCCTGAATGTCCGCACCCGCTTAGCACCACCAGACCCCGGTCGCCGAGGCTCATCACCAGCGCCTGATCGTCGAGGATCAGCGGGTCCGCCTTCCACTCATCATCGCGCAGCGCCTCGTGGCCGAGGAACCCGGTCTCGAACGGGGTCGTGCGGTCGACCTCGCCGGTGATCAGCACCGCTCCGTCGAGCAGGAACGACGGCTGGCGCTCCTCGACGATCGTGAACCCCATCTCCTGCAGGGCACCGCGACTGGTGGCCGGGAACTCAGCCGTCAGCAGTCCCGGGAAGTGGATCCGCCGCCGGTTCCAGAACTCCGGGTGGATCATCACCGGCAGACCGCCGCGCCCCAGCACCCGCACGAGCCCCTCGATCCCGGTCACGTGGTCCCAGTGGCCGTGGCTGAGCACGATCACCTCCACCTCAGCCGGGTCGATCGCGAGCCGGCGCATGTTCTCGACCATCCCGTTCGGGGACACGCCGGTGTCGAACAGCAGCGTTCGCGTCCGCCCGGCCTGCTCGATCCGCACGAGCGCTGAGAACCCAGGCTCGGCGATCAGCGCGTCCGGCACGCCCGTGTCGGGACTGACCCGCGCTTGGGCTGTTGGCAGAGCACCCCGCAACGCTTTCGGCCAGTTCATCCGCACGACGGCGTCCTGGTCGACGAGCAGCGGGTCGGTCACGTTGTCCATCAGGATCGTGATCTCCACGTGATCGACGGGCTCGAGCTGGATCAGGTTCATCGCTACCTCCTGTCGCTGACGCCGCCGCATCGTGGCAGACCTGCGCCAGAATCATCTCGATGCCGCCGCCCGCAGTCTGCCATCCATTGTTCGCACGGCTGTGGTCGGTCATGAGCCGCCACGAGCCCGCGGAGATCCGCCGCCATCGCGACGAGCTGCTCGCCGGCCTGTCGGGCCGCGTGATCGAGCTCGGCGCCGGCGCGGGCAGCAACTTCGCTCACTATCCGAGCACCGTCGAGCACGTCGTGGCCGTGGAGCCGGAGCCGTATCTACGCGAACGGGCTCGCGCCGCCGCGGCCGGCGCGAACGTCTCGATCGAGGTGCTCGACGGTGTCGCCGATGGCCTGCCTGCCGAGGATTGCTCGTTCGATGCGGCCGTGGCCTGCTTGGTCCTCTGCACGGTGCCGGACCAGGCGAGCGCGCTGGCCGAGCTGCGACGCGTGCTGCGCCCCGGTGGCGAGTTGCGTTTCTACGAGCACGTGCGATCAGATCGGCCGGCGGTCGCGCTCAGCCAGCGGGCCGTGGACCGCGTGTTCTGGCCGCGTGCGTTTGGCGGCTGCCACACTGCTCGCGACACGCCGGCCGCGATCGCGGCCGCCGGCTTCGAGGTCGAGCAGCAGCGCGCGATGTGGGTCAACCCCGTGCCAATCGCGTTCCCCGTGGCATCACACGCGATCGGCCGCGCTCGCCGCAGCTGAACAGCGCGCGCAAGCGCTCGCCGCGGCCGTGCCGGCCCACGGCGGTCAGCAAGCGCAGCCGACACTGCGCAAGCTGCCTGCGCTCGTTCACGCTCGGGTGCTGGTTGCGCGGGCTTTACCGACGGGGCAGGGAACGATCAGTCTGCGGCTTCCTGGCTAAGGGCGGCGGCACTCCCGGTGAGCAGTACTAACTACGCTACAACTTATTAGCTGTGCGCTTGTACACTGTTGTACGTGGTGTCGTCGCGCTCGTGCTGGCGCGTTCGCGATGCAAACCGAAAGGAACTCTCGATGAGCAAGAACATGAACATCCTCGATCGGCGCGTGCGCTCGGTTCTGGTCGCGCCGGTCGCGGTCGTGATCGGGATCGTGATCGGCCCGGGGTCGGTCGGCTCGATCGTGCTGTACGCACTCGCCGCGATCATGCTCGCGACCAGCGCTGTGGGCTACTGCCCGCTGTATTCGCTGTTCCGTCTCGGGCGCGGCGGCCGCCAGCCGCTATCGCGCTGAGCTCAACGACACACGTGGTGCGATTCGGATTGATAAGACAGCCGAACCCTCAAGCAGCGCGACTGACCGCCTGCTATCTAGCGGATATCTCGACCGTCGCCGCGGCTGAGGCACTTTCAGTGCGCCGCTCCGACTCAGTCAGATCAAGCACAGAAGGAGGTCAGTGGCGAGATGTCGGCTGAGAGCTTCGCGTTGACGATGAACCTGCAGGAGGGTACCGCGCGCGTGTGCTCTACTGCCTGCAGCGGGCGCGGGTCGAGGTGCACGCTTTGCGCATGACGGTCTCGGGCTCGCTTGATCGCAACGATGCCGGGCGGCAGAGTGTCCGGCAGGGCATCGAGGTCGACGTCGGCGTGGCACCGATCAGCGCATCGTCAGCGTCATGATCGCCGCCTGGACCGAGCTCGGGTCGCGTGAGGCGGCCGAGGTCGCGTTTCGCGCTGCGCATCCCGGCTACGCCACCACGGTCTTGGTTGACGAGCTTCGCGCCAGCGACTATGCGCGGCTTGACCGCGGTGGCCACGTGTATCTCGACTACACCGGCGGCGGTCTCTACGCCGATTCGCAGTTGCGCGAGCACGTTCGCCTGCTCGAGGAGGGCGTGTTCGGCAACCCTCACTCGATCAACCGACCTCGGCCGCGAGCACCCGGCTCGTCGAGCGCGCCCGAGCCCACGTGCTCGAGTTCTTCAGGGCGCCTGAGGAGTACGTCGCGATCTTCACACCCAACGCCACCGGCGCGCTGCGGCTGATCGGCGAGGCCTACCCGTTCCGGCGAGGGGATCGGTTCCTACTCACGTTCGATAACCACAACTCGGTCAACGGCATCAGGGAGTTCGCGCGGGCTCGCGGCGCGCAGACCAGCTACATCCCGAGTATCGCGCCTGATCTGCGCCTCGACGAAAATCTGCTGCCTCGCTACCTGACCGACACCCGCGGCGATCATCACAACCTGTTCGCCTACCCGGCACAGTCGAACTTCTCAGGCGTTCAGCACCCGTTGGAGTGGATCGAGCAGGCGCACGCGCACGGCTGGGACGTGCTGCTCGACGCCGCGGCGTACGTCCCGACCAACCGCCTGGACCTGACCCGGTGGCATCCCGACTTCGTCGCGGTCTCGTTCTACAAGATGTTCGGATGGCCAACCGGGGTCGGCTGTCTGCTCGCGCGCCGCGCAGCGCTCGCCAAGCTCGAGCGACCGTGGTTCTCGGGCGGAACGATCGTCGCCGCGTTCGTCGGGCGCGAGTACTACCAATCCGCTCCCGGCGCCGCGCACTTCGAGGACGGCACCGTCAACTACCTCAGCCTCCCCGCCGTCGAAATCGGCCTGCGGTTCCTCGAGCGGATCGGGATCGAGACGATCCACACCCGCGCCAGCGCACTCGGCGCCGGGCTGCTCGACGCGCTCGGCTCACTCACGCACACCGATGGCTCCGCGGCCGCGATCATCTACGGACCGCGATCAGGCGATCACCGCGGCGCCACGATCGCGTTCAACTTCTTCCATCCCGACGGCCGCGTCGTCGACGAGCGCTACGTCGACCGCGTCGCCAGCCAGCATCAGATCTCACTTCGCACCGGCTGCTTCTGCAACCCCGGCGCCGGCGAGGTCGCGTTCACGATCTCCAGAGAGACGCTCGTCGGCGGCGAGTTCGGCGACGGCATGACCCTCGAGGACGACATCCGCCAGCTCGGCCTGCCCTCCGGCGGAGCGATCCGCGTATCCCTCGGACTTGCCTCCAACTTCGCCGACCTACACCGCTTCATCGCGTTCGCCGGCGACTTCGTCGACCTGACCACAGTCCCAAACGATCTCCCCCCGCGGATCGCTTGCTAACACGCATGCCCGCTACCGGCGGCGAGCGCGCGTCAGGAACGCTGCTCGATCGGGACGTAGTCGAGTCGATGCCCGCCGGTGTAGATCTGGCGAGGCCGGGCGATCTTCTGCTCCTTGTCGTCGATCATCTCCAGCCACTGCGCGATCCAACCCGCGGTCCGGCCGATCGCGAACAGAACGGGGAACATCTCGACGGGCATCCCGAGCGCCTCGTAGATGAGCCCCGAGTAGAAGTCGACGTTCGGGTAGAGCTTGCGCGCGACGAAGTAGTCGTCCTCGAGCGCGATCTTCTCGAGCTCGGTGGCGATGTCGAGCAGCGGGTTCTTGCCGGTGACCTCGAACACGTCCTCGGCCGCCTTCTTGATGATCCTCGCCCGCGGGTCGAAGTCACAAACCCTCGATCACCAGCAGACACGGGCAGATCCGGCCGTACGAGGCGAAAACTTCCGGCTAGTAGGTGTGCCCTGGGCCGCCTGAAATGCAGCCGGCAGCCACGTCGCACTCTTCCGCATGACGAGTCGCCGAGGTCAATGGAAAGGACCGCGGGCGCCGCGGGCGTGAACCTGGCCATGACGATCCAGCAGCTTCCCTGCTCGACGCTGCCATGCCCGACACCCCAGCCTATGGATGACCGCGCCGAGATTGAATCCGGGTACCACCACGTGCGAGGGGCTTCCCTCCCTTCAGCAAACTAACGCTTAAGTGTTCGCCGCCACGACGTGCGTCGAGATTGACGGCGACGGTTTCGAGGAATTTCGAGACATCGAGAGGTTTGGTCAGATACTGGGCGGCGCCGAGCGCTTTGACGTGCGCTGCCTGACTGGTGCTCGCGTCTGCGGTCAGCACGACGACGGGGATCTCGCGCGTCGGCTCATCTGCTTTGAGGCGCTTCAGGACTTCCGTGCCGGGCATGTCAGGGAGGTGCAGGTCGAGCACAATAAGGTCGGGGCGATGCTCGCGTGCGAGTTCGAGGCCCAGCCTGCCCTGCATCGCGGGTATCAGCTCAACATCGCGATAGCGCCCCAGAATCCGTTCCACGAGCGTGAGGTTCTGTGGTGGTGGATACCCGATCACGGGCCGTGCGTGCGAACGAATCTACCACTGATTAGCTGTGTGCTCGTACACTAGTCTTACGCATTCCAGTCCCCCGGATTCCGGATGAGCTGGGTCGAGCTGATTGCACGTCGGTTCCGCCTGTTGGCTGAGCCGACGCGGATTCGGTTGTCGATTGACTGCGCGATGGCGAGGCGGTGGTGTACCGTGCGTTCAACGCGAGCGTGCCGGCTCTCCGGCACAGAGTGAGCGGTCATGACGCTTCCGTTTGAGTCCCGTACGCGCAGCCGCCGGATCCGGACCGCAGCCCTTGCGCGGGTCGAGGGCGAGGGCGGGATGAGCGTCCGCATCCGCGACCGCGAGGTGCTCGACGTGCAGCTGCGCATCTATGAGCCGCCGCGCTTCTTCGAGGCGCTACTGCGCGGGCGCTCCTACACCGAGGTGCCCGACATCACGGCGCGCATCTGTGGCATCTGCCCGGTCGCCTATCAAACGAGCGGCAGCCTCGCGATCGAGCAGGCGTGTGGCGTGACCGTCGATGGCCCGATCCGCGAGCTGCGGCGCCTGATGTACTGCGGCGAGTGGATCGAGAGCCACGCGCTGCACCTATACCTGCTTCACGCGCCCGATTTCCTGGGCTACGAGAGCGCGATCCAGATGGCCGCCGATCACCGCGGGCTGGTTGAGCGCGGGCTGGCCACGCGCAGGGCGGGCAACAAGGTGCTGATCACGCTCGGTGGCCGGGCCGAGCATCCGATCAACCCGCGCACCGGTGGCTTCTACCGCGCGCCCAGCCGGGATGAGTTGGCGCCGTTGGTGGAGCCGCTGCAGCGCGCGCTCGAGGACGCGCTCGACACGGTGGCGCTCGCGGCCACGCTCACGATGCCCGATTTCGAGCGCGACTATGAGTTTGTGGCGGTGCGCGACGACGACGGCCGCTATCCGATCGACCGCGGGCGGATCGTCTCAAGCGGCGGGCTGGACATTCCGGCGGAGGCGTTCGACGAGCACATCGTCGAGGAGCAGGTGGCCCACTCCAACGCCTTGCACAGCCGCCTGCGCGATGGGGGCTCCTACATGGTCGGGCCGATGGCGCGCTACAGCCTCGCTTTCGACGCGCTGTCGCCGCTCGCCCGCGAGGCGGCCCGCAACGCCGGACTGGAGCCGTCGTGCCGCAATCCGTTCCAGAGCATCATCGTGCGCGCGGTGGAGCTCCTGTACGCGATCGAAGAGGCGCTGCGGCTGATCGAGGCCTACGAGCAGCCCGACCCGCCGGCCGCCGCCCTCGAGCCCCGCGATGGCGTGGGCTGCGGGGTCAGCGAAGCCCCGCGCGGACTGCTCTGGCATCGCTATCAGATCGATGCCTCCGGCGCGATCCGCGACGCTCGGATCGTGCCGCCCACGTCTCAGAATCAGCGTGCGATCGAGGAGGACCTGCGCGGCTTCGTGGCCGGGCACCTGGACCTGTCCGATGACGAGCTGCAGTGGCAGTGCGAGCAGGCGATCCGCAACTATGACCCGTGCATCTCCTGCGCGGCGCACTTTCTCAAGCTCGACGTGGAGCGCGCCTGATCGGCAAAGTGCTCGAGGCATGAGCGCACGGACTAGCAGGATCAGCCACTAGACCGTATGGGGGTTGACGTCCGACCGTCGTGGCAACCATGGCCGCTCCCCCTGACGGAGCTGTGGACGTTGTAGCCGCCCGAGTTGCACTCGCATGGCGGAAAGTCGACGGAGCTGATCATGTCGCCGCCGCCGAGGAAGGGACGCATCGCTTCGAGCAGCTCGACGCGTCCGTGGAGAACACCGACGCCCGTCGGGCCGAGCGCCTTGTGGCCAGTCCAGGCCTAGAAGTCGGGGCCCAGCGACCTCACGTCGATAGGCATCTGCGGCACCGCCTGCGAGCCGTCGACGACCGCGCCGTGATCGACGAGCGCGTTGCGCGGGTAGCTCGTGGCCTTGTACAGGTTGGACGCGGCAGCATCGGCGCTGAGCTTCGAGCAGAGCATCTCGAGCACCCCGTCGCGCGGCATGCGGTGGCCGGGAGCGAGCGCAAGCAACGCTAGAGCAACGCCAGCCGAGCGCTTCGCCTCTCCCGCCGAGCGGAAGCGGGCAACGCCGACCTCCGCCTGCGGCGGACTGTGAGATAGTCGACCCGTGCGCGAGTCCCTCGCGATACGGCGCCGCTTCAACGGGCCGCTAACGAGCGGGCACGGTGGATACTGCTCCGGCGTGGTCGCCAGCTTCCTCGAGGGAGCAGCCGAGGTCAGCTTGAGACGACCCGTACCACTCGATACGCCGCTCGATGTCCTGCGCGACGCCGACGGCTCGGTGCGGGTCCGCGACGGCGAGGCACTTGTCGCCGACGCGCGTCCGGCCCCTGAGTTCGACGTCGAGGTGCCCGAGCGTGCGAGCCCGCAGGAGGCACGGCTGGCGGCAGCGCGGTACAGGGGATTGTCCGACGGCCCCTTCAGTCGCTGCTTCGTCTGCGGGCGAGCCCGCGCGGACGCGTTCGGAGTGTTCGCCGGCGCACTCGAAGGCCGCCAACTCGTCGCCTCGCCCTGGACGCCGCCTTCGTGGACGGCTGGCGCGGCAGGACGTGTTCGTCCGGAATTCGTGTGGGCTGTGCTCGATTGCCCGACCTACTTCGCGTTGTACATGAACGGTGAGTTGCCGATGAGCGTCCTCGCGCGGCTCACCGCGCGAATCGACGCGCCGATCGCGGCGGGCGTGGAGCACATCGTGATTGCCTGGCCGCTCGAGAGGGACGGTCGGAAGCTACACGCCGGATCGGCCGTACTGTCGGCCGACGGTGATGCCCTCGCCGTCGCGCGCGCGCTGCTGATCGAACCGCGAGCTGGATAGCTGAGGTAGCAAAGCGAATCCTCCTTCGCGCAATAGCAAGGGCTCGCTTGGCGCCCGGCGATCCGCTCCCACACGCAGCTTCGGGGGTTGAACGTCACCGCGACGCGGACGAGCCGACCTTCGCGGAAGGGCGGCGTCGCTGACCTCAGTCATCTACGTGGACCGTACCGATGGCGAGCCGATGGACCGCTCTCCATCCGGTGCAGCTGCCGTCAGGACCGACTTCAGTGACGCAGTCGCGATCACGGCGCAGACTTCACCGAGGAGGCCGGGGGTCATGCTGCGGGTTGGGCCTCCGGCGAGGATGGGCTGGGCGCATGGTGCTGGTCTGACAGCGCGTCCGCTGCGCTACGCGGGTGGGGGAGGCGCCGCTTGCCCCAGGCGGCGGCGAGGGCGAAGTCGAGCAGGCGCGGGAAGTAGTCCTCGACTGCCAGCACCCGGACGCCTGCGGGCTCCAGCCGCGCCCGGGTGAGGTGGTCTTTGAAGCGCACGCCGATGTTGAGATAGGGGATGAACACCTGCGTGCGTTCCAGTGCCAGGCGCTGGCGGCCGTGGACGGTCAGGCGCAGCAGCGGGTACAGCGCGCGGTAAACGGCCGGGGGCACAATCCGGGGCATGGGCAGGTGGAAGTGCTCGGTGGTCATCTGCGCGAGGCGACCGACTGTCGTCGCGCGGTCGCCGGCGACGAGCTGGAAGGTCCCGTTCGGCCCGGCGCTGCACAGCTCAAACAGCGCGTCGGTTACATAGTCGATCGGCACCACGTCGACCGGCGCCGCCAGGTTGAGCGGGAGCGCGCGATAGGCGCCGGTCGCCAAGGCGCGGATCGGCCCGTAGAGAACGTTGAAGGCGACCGTCCACCCGCTTGACTGCTCGCCGACGATGATGCTGGGACGCGCGATCTGGACCGGCAGGCGGCTGGACGCCGCCCGAACGGTACCTTCGGACTCCCACTTTGAGCGCTCGTAGGCGTTGCGGAACCCCTGCCCCACGTCGTAGTCGGTCTCGGAGAAATCGCCGCGGTAGGTGCCGGCAACATAAGCGGTGGAGACGTAGGTGAATCGCTCCAGGCCACCGAGCTGCTGGGCGCGGTCGGCAAAGGCGAGCATGTGCTCGGTGCCGCCGAGGTTGATCCCGCGCGACTCCGCGATCCCGAGCTCAAATGACACCGAGGCCGCCGCATGCAGCACGCGGTCGACCTGCCCGGCCAGCTCGTCCAGGCGACCCCGGTCCAGGCCAAGGCCGGACTGTTCGATGTCCCCCGCCACCGCGGTCACGCGGCCGGGATGAGCATCCGCGTCGCCAAACGTGGTCGCCAGCACCGCGCGCAGACGCTCGTGCGCCTCGGCGTCGTTGCGGGCGCGGATCAGCGCGAAGACGTGCCGCTCGCTGCGCTGCAAGAAGCGAGCCAGGACCTCCATACCCACGAACCCCGTCGTGCCGGTAATCAGGATCGGCTGCTGCTGCGACTGCCAATCGGGTTGCCCAAGAGCGCTCATAACCCAACCGTACCGCCTCCCAACCGCTGCCCTTGTCCCGCCTCGCATGCAAGGCGGAAACCGAGCTGCGTCCTCCCAGGTCTTGTCGGGACATCAGCGGTGCACTGCACTCCCGTTGGTCGTGCCTCGACGGCACCGAGAGGGTGGGCGCGAGCGCGACACCGGGGCGCGCATCCAATAAGGCCCTCGAAGGGCAAAGCCGCGCGGCAGACCACGAGCCCCTGACGTCTGCGCTTCGCTTAGGTCAGTCGCTCGCGCCCACGAACATCATAACCAAGCACAGACGGGGCACGGGCTACCCCGGGAATAAACGCGACCGCGCACATACCGGCTGAGCCTCCGCTAAACCGGATCGGTGCGGCTCTACTGGGAGCGACGGGGAGACCTTGAACTGAACTGAACTGATTATCCTGCATGGATGTGGTAAGTGTCATGGTGAGTAGAGCTCGTGTGGGGGCTGCAGGGTGATCGGGCCACACGTGAGAAGGACGAGGGCGAGGGCTGCGTCGGCGGAGTGAAAGCCGTAGGCACGGCGGGTGATCAGTCTGACTTTGTTGTTGAGGGCTTCGGTGCGTCCGTTGTTGATCCCGAGTCGGATCGCGGCGAGGATCCCGTCGCGGTGTTTGCGGATCGTTTTGCCGAGCTTGACAAACGGTTTCAGGCGGCTGCGGGACAGACGGGACAGCACTCGGGCGATCAGCAGTTCGACGTCAGCGGGGGTGAGGCCTGGTTGGAAGATGCCGCGCACAGCTTCCTTGAGGGTGTAGGCGCGCCATACCTCGCTGCCGGCGGCTTTCAGCGCGTCGAGCGTGGTGGCTTGCTCTCCGGTCAGGTTGTTGGGCTTCTTGAGCAGGGCCCAGCGGGCGTCCTTGAAGCGTCTGGCAGCTTGTTGGTCGTCGAGCGAGCGCAGTTGGTTCCAGTAGGAGCGGCGGACCTCATCGAGCGCCTGGTTGGCGAGCTGGACAACGTGATAGGGATCGATGCAGATGATGGCCTGGGGCGCGTGGTCGCGTGCCGAGGCGGCGTAGCCACCGGTCATGTCCATCGAGACCGCGCGTAGCTTGCTCGCGCGCGCGAAGATCGCCGGCTCGATCTCGCGACTGGGCTCGAGCCACGCGCCCGGGATGCCCTCGCCGGTGGGGACGGTCGGGCAGGGGCCGAACGGGACCATGATCGCGGGCTCTGGCGGCCGGCGTGGCGGCTTTGTGGATGGGTCATCTGGCGGCGGGTCGAGTTCTTCGAAGAAGGCGTCGGCGGCGGCCTGGCCCTTGCCCTTGGCGCCCCACACGATCTTGCCGCGCCGGTGGTCGGCGATCAGCGTCAGGTAGTTGTGCTGGCGCTTCCACGACACCTCGTCGATCCCGATCTCGAACAGGTCGTCCAAACGGTCCGGGTCAAGCTCATCGGCGCACACGCGCTTGACGATCCGCCCGACCGTCCCCCAGTCGATCCGCAGCATTCGCTTGATCGTCGTCTTGTCGGTGCGGCTCGCCAGCCACGCGACGAGGCATTCGAAGTCGCGTGTGAACTCCGACCCCGGCCGTGCGAACGGGACCCGTTCCGCGTGGGCTCCGTGGCGCGGGCAGTCAATTCGTCGGCGACGGCAGCGAATCTCAAAGCGCCAGGTGCCCAGGTCCACGTGGCGCCAGACCGAATCGACCGGCCGCGTGTCCTTTCGCGCCATCGTCGAGTACTCGCATTTCGGGCACACAAGCCGCCGGCGACGCAGCGCGACGTGAACCACGACCGTATCCCGGGTAAAGCCGACCTTTCGCACCCACACCCCTTCGAGGCGCAGAAGCCGCGAAAATACAGCTGTGACGCGCACGCCGTCCTCCTTGCAAGCCGCTTGACCTTTAGACAGCCAGCAGCCTGCCAGACCAGGGCGGCGGCGCGTCGCCCGCCAGCGCCCAAACCCTGCGAGAACTCGTCCTCAGCTCGCAAGTCCCGGCTCAACACCCAAACACGCCGACAGGGTTCCCTCAGCGGGGCTGGCGGCGTCTTGACCAAACCCGACGGCTGCCCACTGATCAACCGACGCGCCGCCGGGGGGAGCCGGTCGGCGAGCCCGGGACTCGGTGGCCGCAGCGTTGCGGCGCTCCGTTCAGAGCGCAGCTGAGCATTCGGGGTCGATCGGGAAACGGCTCGGCGAAGGGGGAATGACCGAGTCGATCAGCGTGCTGCTCGGGCCCAGAGACACGCGTCGCATCGGCGTGCGGCCCCGCGAGACGTGTCCCCGCGCTGATCATCCGGATTGCAGGCGCGACATCCCTGCCGCTTGATATCTGCGATCCGTGGCCGCGGTCAGTAGCCGGGCGTGGTCGCGTGGACGGCCGTGTAGCAGCCCGCCACTGAGCGCGACGATCAGCTCCGACGGGCAACACGCGCGGGGTCAAAGAAGCGCAACCGCCACGCAACCGCCGCTTTGCCAAAGCGCGTCGACGGCGCCGTGAAGCGGCGAGCGCGACGGCGTTGGCCAAAGGCGATAAGCGTCAGCAAACCCGCACACGACCTTCAAGGAATGTCTGACGCCGAAAAACCGCTGCTCATAGAGCTAATCCGGCGATCACCTTGGAATTGATGATTCGGGGTTCGGGGCCTGTTCCCGATCGCTGCGCCACGGAGAGGCCATGAGTGGTAGTCAGCGGTTTTGCGGCGTCTGGCGCGCTGTCGCCCTCTTTCGGGCCTCCACAGCGTCCTTACGCTAGCGAGTACATGGGCCCTGACGCCGCCCGGGCCTTCCGAGTCACCGGCAAGTCCACACATTCCGACGTCCTCGGTAGACCCGCACCCAAACCGGACCTCTGCTGGCGCCGCGGGCCGCGAGAGCAGCTGATGTCGGTCACTTGCATCGCGCGGGTTGGCTAGGTTCTGGCGTTCATGCCGCTGGCGGGCGAGCAACGATCGACGCTGTATCGCTCGCGCTTCTCGCTGAGCAGCGCGAGCGCTTGTCCGCGAGAACGTTCCGTGGCTATGGCCGAGGTGATCGAGCTGCTGCGCCACAGTTTCTACGGGTACGCGTGAAGCGCGCTGGATGACGGCGCGCGGCGGCATGTTCAGCTGGTTTCACGCCCTCCGTCAGCAGCGAGCTGCAGATCGGCGACGACACCAACCGATCCGCGGAGGTTGCTCGATTTACCCGCCACGGTCACCGTCCAGCTTGTCGCTCAACACCGGCCCTCGAACCCAGATCCTCGCGCAGACCGAGTGGCTGCACAAGTATGGCGGGCCGTTCCCGGGGCTGTGGCGCCCGCTAAAACGGCTCTTACGACTCCGCGACGCTCGCGATCAGCTCCTCACGCGCGACGCCGGCGGCAACCGCACCGCGAGGAGCGCCGCAGTGCCGCTGATCCAGCTGATGCTTGACGGCCCGCCCGACGTCCCCAGCCTCTGCCCACCAGGCTCGCCGGCGGGTGAGATCAACCGCCACCGGACGAGCGCGAGCGGGAGGTCCGGCGCGGGCTGCTTAGCCCGGCCCGGCGCCGCACGAAGCGATGTCCAGAGGCCCGAGTTCTCAAGCTATGGCCGGCGACCCCAGCCCCGCGGTCGACCGGGGAAGGAGCGCCCGACTGCGCGGCGGGTGTCGTTCGCGATTTCCAGGGCGCACGCCGATCGGGCGCACGTCTAGACGAGGGTCCAGTGGCAGAGGGTAAAGTTCGGATCGCATTGCGCCGGGGGTGTCAAGCAGTCAGACGAGACTGCGTCCCGGGGAAGGAGAGAGCATGTCCGAGGAGTACCGCATCGTCGAGGTGCGTGATGAGCCGCTGCCCGCCGGTTGCGCAGGCGTACGGGTGCGCGTCCGGCTGTCGAGCTGTCCGACCCGCCAGTGGTCGCGCGACGTGAGCGCCCGCTTGGCCAGCGAGCTGATCGGCCACGCGGCCGCGGGTCGCCTACGACTCAATGAGCTCGTCCAGGGCGACCAGCTCGTGCTCGAGGGCGTTGAGGCGAGCGAGGCACCGGCGCTGGCCGCCGGCCTGGAGCGGGCGATCGACGCCACCAACCAGGCGCTCGCAGCAGGGCAGAGTTCGACTGCCGACGTGGCGCCAGAGGCGGCGGACGCGGTCGCCGGGCAGATCGCACCGGAGCCACGCTCTGCGCTGACAAGCGCGCGGTCGAGGGAGGCGAAGCCGTCCGCTTGGTTTGGTTGAAAGACCCGGGTAGGGTGGGCGGGAGTGGCGGGAGGCTCCCACGCCGCACGGCTGCGAGAGCCCGACCGGCAGTCCTTCCTCCAGCTGCCGCATCGATCCGCGCGACCGGTTCTCCGTCGGCGCCAGCGGCCTGACGATCGACGACACAGACATCGAGCGGCTCAACCCACTCCGCACCGACACACCACGCTCACCGGTCCAGTACCGAATCGCGTTGAATGAGTGCGCCATCTTCCGCAGCAAAGGCGGCAGTCGGAGGCTGGGTATAGGCGATCCGGGCGGGGGTCGATTCAGGCGCTGGTCCTCGTCGGTGCGTAGACCCGCTGTAGGTAGTCGTCGAGCATCCGCCCGGTGCAGAACGCGGGAGCGAGCGAGCGCATCGAGGCGCGGATGCGCACAAGCCAGGAGCGCGGAAGCCCGTCCGCATCGCGGTCATAGAAGGCGGGCACGACCTGATGTTCGAGCAGGTCGTAGAGGGCGGCGGCGTCTCGCGCGTCCTGCGCGGCGGGGTCGGGGTCGACATCGCCCGCGAGCGCCCAGCCGTTTGTGCCGTCGTAGCCCTCCGCCCACCAGCCATCGAGCACGCTCAGGTTCAGGCCGCCGTTAATGGCCGCCTTCATCCCGCTGGTCCCGCTGGCCTCCAGTGGCGACCGCGGCAGGTTGAGCCACAGATCGCAGCCACGCACGAGCCTGGCGGCCATCCCGAGGTCGTAGTCGTGTAGATACACGACGTGCTCTGCGACATGGGGCGCGTCCTTGAAGCGAAACAGCTGCTGGACGACGCGCTTGGCCTCGTCGTCGCTGGGATGCGCCTTGCCAGCCAAGACGAACTGGACGGGCGGGCGCCCGGCAAGCAGCGCAAGCGCCCGGCCAGGATCGTGGATCAGCAGGCCGAGGCGCTTGTAGGTCGCGTTGCGCCGCGCGAACCCGATCGTAAGCACGTCCGGATCAAACGTGCGGGCGGCTGCCTCGATCCCCGCGCGCGGCTGGCGCTCGGCGAGCCGGTCGATCCCGCTGCGCTCCTGGACGAACCGCACAAGCTCCGCGCGCTGCTCGCGGCGCGCCGCCCACAGCTCGGCGTCGGGCACCGAGTCCAGCGCCTCCCAGGTCGCGACGTCGCTCGCGTGGCGCCACCAGCGCTCGCCGATGTGGCGATCGAGCAGGCTGCGCATCGGAGCCCCGACCCAGCTCGGCAGGTGCACGCCGTTGGTGACATGGGCGATCGGCACCGCCTCCACAGCCCGCTCGGGCCACAGACCGCGCCACATCTCGCGGGCGACCGCGCCGTGGCGGCGGCTGACGCCGTTCGCCGCGCGGCTCATCCGCAGGCTGAATTGCGTGATCCCGAACGGCTCCGCGCCGTCCCCGGGGACATAACGGCCCAGTCGCAGCAGCGCCTCGGGATCGACGCACAGCTCAGCCACCAGACCCCCGATCGTTGCGATCACGTCGTCGCGGGGGTAGGTCTCGTTGCCGGCCGCGACCGGCGTGTGCGTGGTGAACACCGTGCGCTGCCGGGCGGCCTCGAGCGCCGCCTCGAGCGACGCTCCGCGCGCCAGCTCGCCCCGCGCCAGCTCGAGCACCGCGAACGCGGCGTGCCCCTCGTTGAGGTGCACAATCGCCGGGTCGATGCCCAGCGCCTCCAGGGCGCGCATGCCCCCGAGGCCGAGCAGCGTGTACTGCGAGAGGCGAGTGACCGGATCTCCGACGTACAGCTGCGAGGTGATCCACCGCTCCAAGCGGCCGTTCTCGGGCCGATCGGCGTCGAGCAAAAACAGCGGCACGCGACCGACAGCCACACGCCAGATCTGCGCCGTCACCTCCCGCCCACGGATCGGCACCGCGATCGTCAGCGGTTGCCCATCCTGCGAGCGCACCAAGGCCGCGGGAAGCAGGTCGGGATCGGTGTCGATCCAGTACTCCTGCTGCCAGCCGGAGGCCTCCAGGCGCTGGCGGAAATACCCCTGGCGGTACATCAAGCCGACGGCCACCAGCGGCAGCGCTCGATCCGAAGCCTCCTTGAGCAGATCGCCGGCCAACGCGCCAAGCCCACCTGCGTAAATCGGCAGCGACTCGTGCACGCCGAACTCCGCGCACAGGAACGCGATCGGCCGCTCCGGCGCCACCGGTCCCGCCGGCGGACGCCTCAGGTCCGCGGCGAACGCATCCTCGAGCGCCCCCACGCTGGCGAGCAGAGCGCGATCACCGGCCGCCCGCGCAAGCGCCTCACCCGACGCCTCCTGCAGCAGGCGAACAGGGTTCTCGCCGCACAGCTCCCAGCGACGCTCGTCGATCGACCGAAACACGTCCTTGCCGCCCGCGTACCAGCACCAGCGATAGTTGTAAGCGATCTCGGCCAACGGCGCGAGCGCGTCCGGAAGCCGTCCCGCAAGATCAGCGGCCCTGCGACCAAGCTCCTCATCGCCGCGCATCGCCACGATCATCCCAGGTCTCGGGACCGGCATCCGAGATCGCCCGCCAAGTAGGCCTTCCGGTAGTGCAACAGGAACGCACGCTAAGCCGGTGCCTGCCTACCGACCTGCCGACGGCATCGCGCGGTTAGCGCGCATTGCGGCGACTGGCTGGATTGAAGGGCCTCCTGCCGACGGGAATCTCGGTAGCAACGGCCCGAAATTGGTCGCTAAGCGTTAGACGCGGTTCGCGGTGTCTGGGCGACTGGCTGAGCTTCGGTCTGGCTGGGTTGCGGAACGGCCGGAGGCGGTCATGTTGGGTGTCGTGTCGAATTGGCGGTGCCCATAGAGGTGGCCTGTTTCGGAGCAGAATCGGCGGGTTCTCGTTGATTGCAAGCTCGTCGTGGCACGAGACCCCTTCCGCTCCGCGATCGCCGAGCGGGAGCAACTGCCCTCGCGCCCGGGCTCCTGCTCGTCTAACTCGGTTGCTCTGGCGCGGCGGGATGCACGCGGCATGGGTCGCGTCATGCTCATCGCTATCCATCCGACTTGGTGCTCTGGCGGGAGGACGCCTGGATCGACGACGGCCGGGCTGCTGATTCTCGTCCGTGGGTTGTCTAACTCGCTGAAGTAGCCGCTCGCTTCGACCAATGCTGCGCCCTGTAGACGGGGGTTCACGCGTGGTCGGTGGCGAGTGTTAGGAATGCGCGGGCTGCTGCCGAGAGGGGGCCTTGGCGGTGGATGAGGCCGACTGCGCGGGTGATCGGGGGCCGGGCGCTGCGGACGATCGCGCCGCGCCTTTGCGCTTCGCGGGCGAGCGGCGCGGGTAGCAGGGCGGCCCCGGCGCCGGCGAGCACGAGCGGCACGATCGCTTCGCGCGCGGCGGTCTGCACCGCGATCTGGGGCGTGACGCCGACGGCGGCGAGTGCCTGCTCGAGGAGCATGCGGGTCGAGGTGCCCGGCGGGCTGAGGACGAGCGGGGTGTTGGCCAGCTCCCGGGCTCCGAGGGGGCGTTCGTCCACTGGCGCCGCTTCGGGTGGCAGCACGAACAGCAGCTCCTGCTCGCCGAGGGGGTGGGCGGTCAGCTCGTCGCCGGGCAGTGGGAGGTGCGTGGCCCCGAGTTCGCATGCGCCGTCGCGGACCAGCGCTCTTACCCCGTCGGCGCTTTCGGGTTCGAGCACGCGGACCTGCACGCCTGGGTGGCGTTCGCGGTAGCGGCCGATCAGCGTTGCCATCGGGTCGACCGCGAGCGTCGCGAGCGCGGCGATCTCGATCGTGCCTGTTCGCAGCTCGACGACCCCGCTGATCGCGTCGCGGGCCTCGTCGATCGCTCGCAGGATCTGGCGGGCGGGGCCGATCAGCGCCTCGCCTGCGGCGGACAGGCGCACGCCGCGGCCGATGCGGTGAAACAGCTGCACGTCGAGTTCGCGCTCGAACGCACGTAGCGCCTGCGAGAGCGAGGGCTGCGCGATCCGTAGCCGCTGCGAGGCGCGCGTGACGCTTCCCTCGTCGACGACCGCAAGGAAGAAACGGAGTCGGCGCTCATCCATAGGCAATCACAGTCAATCCTATCTAGGTTGCCTCCCTGACCTATGCCACAGGAAGCGCTGGAATAGGGGCCCGTGGGCCGTTTGCCGGATGCTCAGCCATCGCCCCGCTTGCCCCAGCGTTTGCTGCTGACCGAGCCGCGCAGGCCGGTGGCGGTGCACGAGAGCCCGCGCGCGCATTGGTACGTGGTTGGCACGGTCTGCATCGGTGCGTTCCTGGGTCAGCTCGATGCGAGCATCGTGACAATCGCACTGCCGCGCCTGGGGCGGGGCTGCACGCAGGCGTGGGCGCGGTCGAGTGGGTCGAACTTGCGTACCTGCTTGTGCTGGTCGCGACGGTCGCGACCGTCGGCCGGATCGCGGACGCGGTCGGACGCAAGCTCCTGTACGTGTACGGGTTTGGGTGTTCACGGCCGGGTCGCTGCTCTGCGGTCTGGCGCCGACGCTGGCGGTGCTGATCGCCGCTCGGGTGCTGCAGGCCGTGGGGGCGGCGATGTTGCAGGCCAACAACGTCGCGCTGATCACCGAGGCGATGCCCCGGCCGCTGCTGGGGCGGGGCATCGGCGTGCAGGGCACCGCGCAGGCGGTGGGTTTGGCGCTCGGACCGCTTGTCGGGGGAGCGTTGCTGGCGCTCGGAGGGTGGCGACTGATCTCCCTCGTGAACCTCCCGGCCGGAGCGATCGGACTCGCGCTCGGCTGGTTTCTGCTGCCGCGCAGCCGCTCGCGGCGCCTCGCCGGCAGAGGCGATCATCTCGGTGCTGCGCTGCTGGCGCTCGCGGCCGCGGGACCGCTCGTGTACGTCTCGCTCGCCAACCGCGCTGGCTACGGCGTTCCTCTGCTGCTGGTAGCGCTCGCCGCGGGATTGCTCGCCGCGATCGGGTTTGTGCGACGCGAACGTCGAGTCGACGCGCCGCTGATCGAGCTCTCGATCTTGCACCGCCGGGCGCTCTCGGTCGGGCTCAGCAGCGGTCTTGTTCTCATACCTGGTGCTGTTCGGAACGCTGCTCGTGGTGCCCTACTACCTGTCGGCCAAGCACGTCGGCGTCGCGGTCGTTGGGCTGCAGCTCTCGGTGCTGCCGATCGCGATCGGGATCGCCGCTCCGATCGCCGGGCGGCTCCTGAACCGCACAGGCGACCGCCCGCTCACGAGCGGGGGCCTGATCCTCACCGCAGCCGGACTGCTCGAGATCGCGCTCTGGCACGGCACGCACGGGACTGCTGGCGGGCCTCGCGCTCGCCGGGCTCGGGCTCGGCGCGTTCACCCCAGCCAACAACGCCACAATCATGTCCGCCTCGCCCCCAGGCCACGCAGGGGTCATCAGCGGCTTGCTCAACATGACGCGCGGGATGGGCACCGCGCTCGGCGTCGCGCTCGCAGCGGCGTTGTACACCGCGGCTGCGGGCGTCAGCGGCGCGCACACCACGCACGCCGCGGCCGCTCACGGCCTCACCATCGCGCTCGCCGCGCTCGGCTCCGTCGCGCTGACCACCGGTCTAGCGCTGCTGCTGAATGAGGCCAGCGCCAAGCCGGCGAACGCCCAGGGCACCTCGGTCTCCGCGATTGCCTCGACGGGGCCCTCGTGGGCTGCCCCCGAGCTCGCGCGTCGCCAACGCGCGGATCATCGGTCGGACGTTCACACACTCAACACCTCATCCAAGGGAGGTTCAGTCGTGAACTTTCGCTCGACCCAACGATCAAGCAGCAGGTCGACGGGATGGTTAGAGATCTCTGCTCCGAGTCGCCGGACAATTCGACCGGCCACAGATCGAGGAGGTCATGAACGACTCCGTTGACCGGGTCGTCGAGACCGCGAGAGTGTTCGATTTCGTTCCTCTAATGGCTTACCGATTCACGCGCGAACGTCTGAACGCGATCAGGCGCGCCCAAGGCCAAGACGCCCAGGGAACCTGGGATGTCGTATTCGTCAGCCTCAGCGGCGGGGGACGCGGCCAGATCGCGGCCGCGCTCACCACACTGCTGTCCGAGAACCGGGTTGCCGTTCACTCGGCCGGGACCGCCGTCCACGGCCAGATCGACCCCGGAGTCCAAGCCGTGATCGCCGAGCCGGGCGTCGACCCCGACCAAGCGTTCGCGCGCCCAGTCACCGACGAAGTGCTACGCGCAGCCGATGTGATCGTGACGATGGGCCACAGCGTCGGCGTGATCGACATACCCGAGCACGTCCGACACGATGACTGGCGAGTCGGCGATCCAACCGGCGCGCCGGTCGACGAGATACGACGGGTTCGCGCTGACATCGAGCGGCGCGTCAAGACGCGGCTCAGCGATCTCGGCGTACCCACCACCGATCGCGCGAAGGACGTCCTAGCCGCAGCGCACTAGCTGAAGATATCCGGCCTCTCGCTCGGAGGCCAGATGCACTTATGCACTGACGCTCCTGACGATTCGGCGCGTCGCGGTGGGTTCAAGCGAGGTAGTCGAGACTCGCTGAGTTGGCGTCGCACACCGCCGCAGACCTGTTCGCAGAGCTTGAATAGTCTCAGTCTTCGTCAGCGATCGCGTCACGCGCGTGATTGTCCTTGCTTACCGCGGGTCAGTCAATGCCACGCCCGGTGTTGTCCAGGATCCCCGAGTGCTGTTAGACGTCTGTCTATCGGTAGTAACGAACACGAACGAGAACGCGCGCTGGGCCGATGTGTTGCTTCCTGACGCCACCGCGCCGCTGAGCCAGGCCGGCGGCGACAGTCGAGCATCGACGCGCTTCCGGCGAGCGTTCCGCTGACTTCTCGATTGCGCACGGAAGCGAGCGTCGCCCGCGCTCGACTTACGGCGCCCTCCGGTTTCGTCCCGGCGCGCAAGCGCCGGCCGCGCCGGCGAGCACTTCGACATTGCCTTGTCGCAAGACGAGCGTCGCGGCCGGCGGGCGTCGCCGTGGCGGCGTTCGGTAACACACAGGCCCTCGGGGGGCGGCCGGGTCGCGGTTGGCGTCAACTTCGCCGCTCTGGGGTCGATGGCAGCTTTGCGGTGGTGACGAGCTTCCTCCTCGAGCGCGCCGTACAGCCCAGCCGGTGACCATGGTTGCCGCCTCGATGGAACGGTTTCCTGTCGGAGCGTTCCCTGCTGACCGGAGAGGATGCGTTGTCGACAGCGCGATCGGTGGGTTTCATCTCGTCGGTCCGATACTGGAGCGGATCATCGGCCCGACTGTCGATGCACTTGCGGAGCCGGCCCTCGCTGCTGGTGCCCGCCCACGGCACAGGGTGGAAGGCTTGCGATCACCTCGCCACGCGGTCCCCGGACGCGTGCGTAATCAGCACGGTCGGGACCACGATCGCGCTCTGACCCGACGCCCACCAAGGCCGGTGCAGGCAACTCGACGCGAGACGTCGCGGCGATGGCGCCAAGCCCGGTAGCGAGTCCCGCAGCCAGATCACGCCGGCTCAGTTCGTTGCACCGGGAGTCCGGCGTTCTGCCACGCGACCCATCCACCGGCAATCTCGGCCGCCCCGCGTCTGCCGGTGAGCTTTGACCGATTCGCGTGCTGGCAGAGATAGATCGTGCCGGCTCCTCGCGGCCAGATGATGTGCCGCACCAGCGATACACGAGGCGCCCCGGGTGGCCAGCCGTAGCGGCGGCGCTCAGCTCTCGTCCGCAGATCCAGCAATTGCGCTTGTCCCTGTGACACCATCTCCCAAGCCTTCTCTGGAGTGGTCGCGGCAACGCGGCCGGATATGTCTTGTGCCGTCACGGCGGCTCGGTCTCAGCGTAGGACGAGGACAGGGCAGTGCGCGCCGTGTGTGGTGCGTTCACTGACGCTTGAGAGCGCCATCACCCCCTGCAGGTGACGGCTGCCGAGAACGAGCAGCGCTGCCGAGCGGGACGCGTCGGTCAGCGCCTCGACCGCCGTGCGCGGGTCCTCAGTGACGTCAAGCTCGGGCTCCAGTTCGTCGCGAGACCAACCGGGGCCAGGCGGGTGCGGATCCCCGGTTGCCACGATGACCCGCAGTCGCAGCGAGCGCCGCTCGGAGAGTTCGCGGCCTGCCGCGAGCGCGCGTCGGGCGCCACCGGAGCCGTCAAATCCGACGACGACCTCGCCGGCGTCGGTCGGCTCGTTGTGGGCGATCAGGACCGGGCAGGGTGCCTCGTGCAGGATCGCTGTGGCGACACCGCCGAGCAGGATCGCGTCCGTGCGGCTGGTGTGGCGGGCACCGACCGTCACCAGCGTGGCCTGCTCGGCTACGAGCTCATCTAGGATGCGCTGGATCGCCGGTCCCTCCCGTAGATGCAGCTCGACGTCGTGAATGGCCTGGATCTGCGATTGCGCCTGATCGATCGCGTTGCGGTGCTCGCGCGTCAGTTCCTCGTCGAGAGCCGCCGCTCCCTCGCTCGTCGCTGGACGCAGGACGGTGCACATTGTGAGCTTCGCGGCGGCGGGCATCAGGCGAGCGGCGATCTTGGCGGCGCTGATACTCGCGGGGCCAAGGTCGACCGCGCAGAGCACGCGATCCCAGATCGTGGATGGTCTGGCGGTGCGCGCGAGGCTCATCTGGCGTGCCTGCTGTGGGTGTTGTGGCTGCGGCGGATGATCTCGATCATCTTCAGGTTGATCGCCACAAAGCGCCACAGCTGATACGGCAGGAAGGTTCGCAAAAACAGCGTCGGGCGGGTGGGTTTCGTGACGTACTGGGTCTCGTCGGGGTCCATCGGCCTACTCGGGGATCAGGCGCCAGCCCGGGCGCAGGCGCGCAGGCGCGCTTTGTGCAGGAACATGTGGTGCAGCAGGATCTTGATCCAATGGCACGCGAGACCGAGCTCGCCGAACGTCCGCGCCAGATCACGCCCGTACTCGGGGTAGCGCTGGAAGTCGGGCACGATCGGATACACCGTCATCGAGGCCGCCGTCCCGGTGAACGGGTTAGCGCCCGCCGAGGCCACGCACGCGGCGCCGATCTCAGCCATCGAGGCCGCATGGTCGGTCCGTCGGCTCGCGATCATGTCGACAATGCTGCGGGCCACCGCCTTGGCGATCATCGCCGACGGCATCCCCGTTCTGGGTGGGGCGGGAGCGATCACCGTTCCGTTCGGGCTCTTGCGGGGGACGGAGATCGGGTGCGGCGGCGCGAACGCGATCCCGGCCGCGAACACGTTGCCGTGCTCGGGCGACTGGTATGTCCGCGGCCAGTCCGACGCCCTCCACTCCTCATACGGCTTCGCCGTGTAGTCAGCGTCGACGCGCATGAACTCGCTGGGCATGAACATCCGGGCGGTGATCTCGACGCCGGCTCGGTCGAACGCCTTGAGCCCGACGCCTGAGAACGGGGGCAGCAGCATCGCGAAGTCGAACTCCTGCTCTCGCTGGGCGCCGTCGAGCGTCTCGTAGAACACGCGATCGGGCTCGACCTTGTCGACGTGCGCGCGGGTGATCCAGTCGATCCCGCGCTCAGCGAACAGCGAGGCGTTGAAGATGCTGCTGGGGGTGACGTAGCCGCCGCGCTTGAGGTGCATGCCGCCCATCCCGAAGTCCCCGAGCTCGTACTCGTTCGTGATCCAGGTGATCTCGGCGCGATCGCGAACGCCGCGGTTGCGCAGCTCGAACTCGAGGTCGACGATGTACTCGAACGCGGCGCCCTCGCACGTGCAGGTGCCGTGACCGACGCCGACCAGGAAGCGGCGCTGCTCGCCGCGGCGCATCCGCTCGACCTCCTCATCCAGCGCGGCCGCGGCCTGCGCCGCATGGTCGGGGAGGCAGACCGACAGGCTGTTGCCGCCGTCCGGGCCGAGGCCCTCGGTCTTGTCGAACCGCAGCGCCGGGCCGGTGGCGTTGATGAGGAACTCGTAGCGGACCTTGGTCTTCGTCCCGTCCGCGGACTGCGCGGTCACATACGGCGTCGAGTCGTCTCGTCGCCCTCGGGGTGGATCTCGCGCGCGGCGGCCTGCACGAACTCGATCCCGGCCCGCTCATAGATCGGCGCCAGCGGGAACGTGACCTTCGACGGCTTCATCAGCCCGACCCCGACCCAGATGTTGGACGGCACCCAGTTGTAATCCGGCCGGGGAGAGATCACGGTCACGCTGTCGCCGCGGCCCAGCCAGCTGCGCGCGAACGCGGCGGCTGTATGCCCGGCGATCCCCGCGCCGAGCACCACGACCCGACTCACGACGACCACCACCCGGAACCGCGATCTTGAGTTGTACGAGAAGCAAACACCACGTGAAACCAGCATACAAGTTGACAGCTAAATAGTTGTAGAGTACCAAGTACTGATTGATCGTCCGTAGTTTGCCCGGGTCAGAACAGGCGAGCGTCCGCCGATGCGCTAAGTACGAGCTAAGTGAATGGCGCCGGTCGCCCGTTCCCCGGCTGCCAGCGCACACTGCTCGAACGACGAGGTCAGACTGTTTGGTCGAGCTCGGCGACCAGTTGCTTGACTCGCCGAGCGATGTCATCGCGCGTGGCGCGGACCTCGTCGATGGGCCTGCCTTTGGGGTCGGGCAGCTCCCAGTCGATGTAGCGCTTGCCCGGGATGTACGGGCACGCGTCACCGCAGCCCATCGTCACCACGACGTCTGCCTGCTCGGCGAGCTCGCGCGAGAGCCGCTGCGGGCGGCGGTCAGAGAGGTCGATGCCGAGCTCGCGCATGACCTCGACGACCTCCGGATGGACGCGTCCGTCCGGGTCGGCTTCGCTGCCGGCCGAGAGCGCGTGATGGCGGCCGTGGGCCGCACGCTCGAACAGGGCGGCGCTCATCTGCGAGCGCCCGGCGTTGTGCAGACAGACGAACAGGGCGGTCGCCATCAGAGCGCGACCGCCGACTCGGGAGCGGGGCCGCATGCCGGTCCGCGCGGTTCATCACGCCACCGCCAGCGCGTCGCAGGTCTCCTTGCGCAGGCATTCGCGTGTCTGGCGCAGCGCGAGCGTGGTGACGTAGGAGCGGACCGGCGCGTCGTCGAAGCGAGCGAGGATGGCGTCGGCGCAGGCGCGGATGTCCTCCGGCGCTGTGGCGCGACTCGACTCCGCTGCCAGCTCGGGCAGCATCTGCGCCAGACGCAGTTGGTGGGCGGTGCGGTCGGAGCGAATCGCGTCGAGCTTGGTGTCGATGAGCTCGCGGACGTGAGCTTCGATGCTGTCGCGGATGGCGCGCACCTCTTCGAGCGGGCGACCGGCCGGGTCGGGGATGCTCCACGCCTCGACGGTGGTCGGAACGTACGGGCAGGCGTCGTCGCAGCCCATCGTCACCGCCCAGTCGGCGTGCAGCTGCATCTCGCGCAGCAGCTTCCTCGGCTTGCGGCTCGACGAGGTCGATGCCGACCTCGCGCATCACCTCGACCACTTCCGGCCACACCTGCCGGGCGGGCGAGGAGCCCGCGGACTCGCGCGCGCACGTCGTCGGGGGCGAGCGCTCGAAGAACGCCTGCGCCATTTGCGAACGTCCCGCGTTGTGGTTGCAGACGAACAGCACGTGCTTCACGGAGACTCTCCTTCTACTCGGTTCAAGGGCGACACGGGTTACTGCCTAGGCTGTAGAGCGAGACAGCGGTTTGCGATTATCGTCCCTCAGCGACGGCCGGCTGCGAGCTCGCGCAACGCCAGCGGCGCCGACCGGAGCCTCGGGCTGCCAGCCCACCAGCCAGGTCCGCTGCGCGGATGCCTGCTGTACGCGCTTGATGTGCGCGTGTTCGGCGCCGGCGCGGGCGCGCAGCGTCGGGTGCGTCGTGTCGCTGGCGGTCAGCGACGCGTTGATGACCCATCCGAACGGCTCGATGCCGGCGCGGCGCAGGTCGGCCTGCAGGCGCTCGGCCTCCTGCACCGGGGTCGACTCCGCGAGCGTGACCACGAGCATCCGCGCGAACTCCGGGTCGCGCAGGCGCGCGAGCAGCTCGGAGACCTCGGCGGGCACGTTCGGCGTTGGTGCGCTGCACCTCGCGCTGATAGCTCTGCGCCGCGTCAAGCAGCAGCAGCGTGTGGCCGGTCGGGGCGGTGTCGAGCACGACGATGCGCTCCCGGGCGCCATCGACGGTGCGCGCGAACGCGCGGAACACCGCTATCTCCTCGGTGCACGGCGAGCGCAGGTCCTCTTCCAGCAGCGCGCGGCCCTCCTCGTCAAGGCCGCTGGCGGCCGCGAGCACCTCCTCGGTGTAGCGGGCGGTTTCGACGGCGGGGTCGATGCGCTCCACGGTCAGCGCCATCGGGTGCGGCGTCGGCGAGCGCGTCGGCGAGGTGCGCGGCCGGGTCGGTCGTCGACAGCGTGACCTCGTGGCCGCGGTCAACCAGCGCGAGCGCGATGGCGGCCGCGAGGGTCGTTTTGCCGACCCCGCCTTTGCCCATCGTCATGACCACGCCGTTGCCGGCGGCGTCGAGCTCATCGACCAGCTCGTCAAGGCCGGGGAGGTCAACCGTCGGCGGACCGCGGTCGAGCTCCGCGGGCCGTCGCTGCTCGTCGCCGGTCGAGTTGGCGCAGCGCGCTGAGCCCGGTGACGTCGCCGGCGATCGAGCTCGACGCCGGCGACCGGGCACCGCCGCGAGCTGCTCGGGCGCGCCGGCGAGCGCGGCGGCCTGGCGCTCGGCGAACGCGACGCGCCGGCCGCGTCCTCGCCGGCGTCGCGCAGCACGCCGTTGATGACGAGCCGCTGATTGGCACGCCGAGTGCGGCGAGCTCGCCGCTGGCGCGCGCGGCCTCGCGCAGCGCGCTGCCTCGGCGCGGGAGACGAGCACGAGCGTGGTCAGCGCCGGCGTCGGCGAGCGTCGCGACCGCCGCCTCGTACTGCTCGCGCCGCTGGTCAAGCCCGGCCAGCGGGCCGAGGCAGCTCGCGCCGGCGGGATGCTCGTCGACGTAGCCGCTCCAGGCGCTCGGCAGCGTCAGCAGCCGCAGCGTGTGCCCGGTCGGCGCGGTGTCGAAGATGACGTGGTCAAACGCGGCCGTGTCCTGCGGGGCGGCCAGGACGGCGGTGAACTCGTTGAACGCGGCAATCTCGACCGTGCACGCGCCTGAGAGCTGCTCCTCCATGCTGGCGATCGCCGACTCGGGCAGCACGCCGCGATACGGGCCGACGGCGCGCTCCTTGAACGCCGCTGCGGCAGCCTCCGGGTCGAGGTTCGCGACGAACAGCCCGCTCCACTCCCGGGACCGCCGTCGGCTCGAGCCGGCGCTGACGCCGAACACGTCGTCGAGGTTCGACGCCGGGTCGGTGGAGATGATGAGCGTGCGCTTGCCGGCGTCCGCGAGCGCAACCGCGACCGCGCTGGCGGTCGTTGTTTTCCCGACCCCGCCTTTGCCGGTGAAGAACAGATAGCGGGTGTCCCAGCCCGTCCAGTCGAGCGCCGGCAGCGAGTGGGCGTCGGCAGGCTCATCAGCAGCACCCGGCAGGCCCGCAGCCGCAGCCGCCCGAGCTCACCGGAAGCTCGACGGCCGGGTCGGCCGGGTTCGAGCAGCCTGCGAGCTCCTCGCGCGTCGGGTAGCGGCCGTGCATGACGATGTCGCCGTCGATGAGCGAGCGCGGGCAGCGCCGGCTCGCCGAACGCGGCCATCAGGCCGGTGACCTTCGGGTTGGCGACGAACGCGTCGGGTCGGAGGAGAGGTTGTGGCGGCTGACCGCGGCACCCTGGGCCTCCGCCCAGCGCAGGTCCTCGCGGATGTCGATGAGCTGCTGGTCGACGGACGGGCCGCAGACGCCGGTCTGGCAGCACATCGCCGGCTCGAACAGCTCGACGCGACGAGGACCGGCAGGCGTTTCGGGGGTGACGTTGATG
>CAWEQQ010000057.1:0-125949 GCA_963811155.1 uncultured Solirubrobacterales bacterium | reverse complement strand
CACCATCTTCGGTGTCCGTCAACAACGCGCTCAGGAGATCGTCGCCACCTACGACCGCCATCATCCTCTGCAGGAGTATCCGACGCTCGACGACCCGATCTACGACACGTCCGAGGACCCGGCTGAGGATGCCTGGCACCGACTACTCAAAGCCCAATACCACGCGCGACGAACCGAACGCTGGGGACGACTGAGGTTCATCAACGACTGCATCGACGCCTGCTTGCCGGAGTCAGCAATCCGATCATCAAGCTGGAGGACCACCCGAAGAGATCGAACCCCCTTGGGAACCTCCGACGACTATCAGAACGCTCGCCGGGGGTGGGTCCGCGAGCGTCGCACCGACTGCTACATCGACATCATGCTTCCTCGACTAGAGACATTTCTGGCCTGGGAGCAGGAGCTGCGCCCGTTGCAAAGACAGAAGCGCAGGCGCCACTACGAACCAAGCACACTTGGGTCTCCCCCCATCGTCCCGCCCGAGGAGCGGCCGCGTCAACTGAGACAATCCCAAGAGCTACTCGCCGCGAGCAAGAGAACCCCCCCACCTGGTGGATTTCTAAATAGAAGGTGTCCTTCCACGCCACAGGTTGCGTCGCAGTCCGCCGAGCCATCCAGAGGCCCTCCAGACGCCGGTTGGAGGCTTCAGCAACTCAAACGCAAGTACAGCGCCACCAACCTAACGCGATAGGAGAGTGAATGCCGCCTAAGCCTTCATGGATACAGCCTTACCGTGCAAGTACAATTATGACCCAGACTCGTGTTCACAGGAACTAGCTGGTCTAGTGGGGCGCATACGCATGAACGACAGCGTCTTCAGAGAAGACACAAAGCTTGACTCAGTCATTATCATAAAGCTAGGTATATCTGCCCGACCGATGGTGGGAAGGCCAGCCCCCTCTCTTGCCGTTTGAGCCTCATTGCAGAACCGGACGCTCTCTCGGAGGAACCCCGGTGGCGCAGAGCGCTATGGACGCGCCCCGAAACGTCGTGTTCCGTCAACATCCAAGACTACGATCCTTACCAGCACTGGGAGACCAGGACGCAACCCTGGCAAGTTCCTGACCCTGCGCAACGCTCTTGTCTCGGGCTCGCGAGCACCAATGTCAGGACGGGGTGACTCTCGTCTCGCGCCTAAGGCCCAGACCCGAGGAGGGCGGTCTCCTAGGCTTATGCTGGGATCGATAGGGAACTCCCTAGAAGACGGACGGTGCTTGCCACGTCGCCACTGACTTCGGCTCCGCACTGCCGCGGTTGCGTCGGCTCGTTGAGCTGTACGCGCCCATGATTGCTGAAAGCTTACTGACAAGGACTCTAACCTACTGGTCCATAAACCGTGCGCTAGTGAGTGGCTAACCGCACCACACGAACCGACTTACGGAGCCCTCGCCAACGCGCGGGTTGCCTTCTTTGGAGCCAGCGGCTAACTACGGATCAGACCTGCGGCCAAGAACGGTGAAGCTCGTTGCCACTATCTCCGATAGAAGCAAAGACCAAAAAGCGCTCCCGCACCGCGCGAATGGCCGGGGGCATGGAATCGAAGGACGGTTTCGTTGCACTCGATCGAGACATAGCAGGTTTCGCCGCAGCCGTCAGCCTGGCGCTGTCGGCGGCTCCCGCAAGCGCGGTGGTTGGCAATTGCTCGAATTTTGGTACGACCCGGTCACTCATAGCGCACTAAGGATGAGTGCTCAGAACATGCGCGCGATCTCCAAGGCGGGCGAGCGCTTCTCACCAAGTCGAGACTCACGCTTACATGGCGGCTGAAAACCAGCAGCGCAGCTTCAAGGAGAAAGCCAAGCCGAAGCGTAAGGTGTCAGTAGCCCAGGCATCGGAGTTAAACTGCCTCAACGGCAGCGTGAAAGCTGCCGACAAACCCGTCTGCACCTGTCCATTAGGCGGTGTGGTGGCGTATCACACACATCGCCCGACGCAGACGACCACCACGAGCACGACGACTCAGGTCGCTCCTAACTGCCTGAGCGATGCCGTGCCAGTCGAGCAAAACGGGATTGTGCAAATGCCAAACACGTAAAGTAAGTGGTGAACGCCACGTGTCGTGGTCCGGATGCGAGCAGGAGATGTGTCTAGGAAATGCCCGCATGACTGCCCGAACGGTCAACGCGCTGCGTGTCCGTCGAAATATCAGTATGACTCAGCAGCAAACGGCTGCACAGCGATCAAGCCGTAACCAATCAACCAACACAACACAAAGCATGGAAACTAACAATGCGCAACGCAACGACGCGAGAGCATCAGCTACGACGGGAAGCCAGAGCCCAAGGACTCGACCTGGTGAAGGACGACCAGCGAGAGGCGGGGACGCCCGCTTATCATCTGATCGATACCGAGCATGGCTGGCCAATTGGGGGAGCGCTGTTTCTCGAAGAGGCAGCGATGATGATCCGCCGTCCTGCCATTCGGCGTCTGCGGATCGCCTAACCCAGCCCACGATTCCGGAAAGGCTGGTGACTAATTAACTAATTCGAACTCAGCATCCTAAGATACATGGTCCACACATTTAAGAGGGAAATCCATTGCAGCGCCGCGCTCCGTCGAGCGGGACGCTTTGCCATGCAACCCATCAGAGAGTTGAGGGCTCAATGAGGCACGCAAAATCGACTCTGTGGGCGGTAGGGGGCTCGCGTCAGGTTATGCTGGGGTCGATGATGACTTTTGGTTAACCGGACGTCTTGTGAGACGCACGCGCCCGTGGTTGCTGAAGATGCGCTGGCAACTAGTAGTGCTTTGTTAGCCATGTTGTAGGAGTTCGCCGGGTTGGCGGCGAACCCTTCTTGCGTTTGTGTTGCCGACGCGAGGAGGGAATGATGGGCGCAGTGAGCGAAGCGCAGGCGGATGGGAGCGAGCGGGTGGATGTGCCTTCCGTGACAAGGGAGCGGTTGGAGGCGTTCGGGAGCGAGGTGCTGGCTGGGGCGATGAAGCTGCCGGTGCAGATGGTCAACGGTGGCCTGTACTTGCGGGGGTTGATCGAGCAGGGCCCGCGCAAGTCGTTGGAGCCGATGGTCGCGCGGCTGGGTGAGGAGGCTGACTATCAGAGCATGCAGCAATTCCTGGCTGTCAGCCCGTGGGATCCGGCGCTGGTGATGAGGGCGGTCGCTGAGCGGGTGGTGCCGGCGATCGATGTGCAGGCGTGGGTGCTCGATGACACGGGGTTCGTGAAGGACGGCAAGCATTCGCCGGGGGTCAAGCGCCAGTACTCGGGGACGCTGGGGAAGATCGGTAACTGTCAGCTCGGCGTGTCGCTGCACGCCGTCGGCGCCACCGGGACAGTGCCGTTGGGGTGGGCGTTGTATCTGCCCGAGGAGTGGTGTGAGGATTCCGAGCGTCGGCGCAAGGCGAAGATTCCCGTTGATGTGCAGTTCCGCACCAAGCCGGAGCTGGGGGTGGATCTGGTCGAGCAGGCGGTGGGCTGGGGGATCGCGTCGGCGCCGGTGTTGGGCGATGAGGCCTATGGCGATAACACCGCGTTGCGCGAGCGTCTGCACAACGAGGGCCGCGAGTACGTGCTCGCAATTGGGGCCGATACGGCGGTGTACGCACCCGAGACGACGTTTGCCGTCCCGCCGCGCACCAGCAGCAAGGGCCGGGCGCCCAGCCGCGCACGGGCCGATCGCGAGCCCGAGGCGATCAAGGCGCTGATCGCCCGTCTGGGCCAAAAGGCGGCGCAAACGGTCAGCTTTCGTGACGGGCCCGACGGCGAGCCGATGACCTCGCAGTTCATCTTCGTGCGTGTCCGCGCTGCCCACGAGGTCTCTGGCCACAGCGGCCCCCCGCGCGAGGAATGGCTGATCGCCGAATGGCCCGAGGGTGCCGATCAGCCGCTGGACTACTGGATCAGCAACCTGCCCGCCGACGCGCCGCCCGAACGGCTCGCGCGCCTGGCCAGGCTGCGCTGGAAGATCGAGCTGGATTACAAACAGCTCAAGGGCGAGCTCGGGCTCGACCATTACGAAGGGCGGTCCTGGCTCGGTTGGTATCACCACACGGCGTTGGTCACCGCCGCGCACGGCTTCCTGACGCTGGAGCGGCAGCACCCAAATCACCAACGGCCGGCCTGACACTCCCACAAGCGGTCCTGCTTCTGCAGCCGCTGTTCAAGTGCTGGGACGGCCATTGCCAGACGTGCTCACAACCAGTCGACCTCGACTACCTCCCCCTACACCCGCCGCGACAAGACGAATGACACCACTAATCGCTAACAAAGCACTACTAGCCCACCCTCTCGTGCCATACGGCGCGTCTGAAGGCAGCACGCCCGGCGGGAGGATGGACGAGGCCCCTCTCTTCGCGTTTGAGCCTCATTGCAGAACCGGACGTTGTGTCTCAGGAAGCATGTGTCATAGCTACACTAAGCCTGTGAAGTCAGAAAACGGCATGTTGCGTCAATATGGAAGGCACGAGTCCTAAACCAGCACTGGGAAATCAGACCGCAAGACATGGCAAGTGCTCAACCTGGCCCGACCACCATTTCAGGGGTTCGCGAGCAGAAAGGTCACGAGGGTGACTCTTCTCGCGCCTGAGCGTAGGCCTCGGGAGGGCGGCCTCCGCAAGATAAGACAGGTCAGGGCGAACCGGGATCGAACGCCAAGCCTGACGATCAGGAGCGCTTGTCCCGCCTTTCGTAGAAGGCGCAGAGGCCTTTAGCGCTTTCGGGCACTGCGGCTGCGGGAACCTCAAGCCAGCGAAACTCCCCTCCCCAGCCCCATCGCCGATGATGGGAGATGACAAAACACTTGGGGTCGGAGTGGTACTTCACGCCTCGCCAATCGGGCACAGGAGGGTCATCCGGCGACCCAAGGATGTAGACTGTTTGGCTCATTGGAGGCTCCTTCCTCCTCGCGCTGGGCTAGCGCAGTGGACTCCCAGCCGCGTCGTTCAAAGACTGAATGGCGGTCTCCCCGAGGGATCGCACCTTCAAGGACTACCATCAGCAGCCCGTGCGCGTCCGATCCTCGCTCTGCCCCGGCCTGACGGCCAGTGAAGCCCGTGTAGGCTTCCTTGCCCAACGAATCATGGAGTCAACCTGAGCGGATGTCAGTGGGCGTAGTATACGGTGCCACACCAGTGGCCACAGCGGGAAGGAGCCGTAGGATCACTCCGTAGTAACCCGCCATGAAGGGCTACCCGGCCCGCTAGGAGATATGTAGCGAGCAAGTCGCCGATGGGCGCCTGCGTTAGTACGGCAAGGGTGATAGCGCAGCCTCGCGGGCTCCGATGACAATCAAGACAACAACGGAAGCGTGATCGCATGCTCACTTATGCTAGGGATGAGCAAGGAAACTGCATCGGCTTACTTTACAGCCCAACAGAGGGGCTAGACGTCGGACGCAGCCCCGGTCATGTACCGGACGGCTTCCCAGCCTTCACCTCTGCGCAAGAAGCCCAGGCGGCACACAAGAAGCCAATGAAGCACTCCGAGCCCCGCAGAAGGGCGCACACGAAGGCTAAGCGGCATCACAAGCGGGCTTAGACGTATGCACCAACCCGGAGGGGAGACCGTTATGACCATCGCGGAGATCGAAGCGTTGCAAAACGACCTGCGTCTGATGCGAGAGAACCTCAACCGCATCCGCGCGAGATTGGGCAAGGGCACGGCGTTCGCCTCGGTGGCAGGGGCAACCGCTGGCCAAAGATTACTTGGTGGCCTGGAGTCAATGGCAACGGCACTCGCCATCGCGCAGCAAGCGGTGGGTGGCCCGCAGCGTTAGATCTTCATAACGTCGTGCTCATGTTGGCCGCTCGCCAGCAGCCACGGCACACCATCATCGGGCTTACGTTTCCTTCCAAGCCCGATGACCACCACGATGAGCGAAACATGGAGGCCGCTTTCCTCTCTCCGGGCGGCCTCCAACAATGTGCAGACGACTTCGGCTTCGTTGATAACTCTCTTGTTTGGCTTGCTCGGCTCCGAAGCGCATCGATACGCCCAACGGCCGTCCTCTTGGTTATCGCTTCGGGACGGAGGTGCTGTCGCCAGGGAGCGTCCTCGTTTGGCGACCGGTTCCGTACGTGACGCGACCTCGCCGAGGACGGAAGTCCTCAAGTTCGGGCTCAGGCCCTTCGAGCAGGCCCCAATGCCACGCCTCCAAAGCCCGCAGATAGCGCCGTCCCCACGGAGTCATGGCGAGCCATTGTTTGCCGCGCAGTCCGTCGGCCAGCCATTGTCTTCCGAGAGGTTCGCTCATGGGGGCCTGAGGATAGCGTGAGGCGTGAGCTTGCCCGGCCGCCTCTAGCGGAGCGTCAACGCATTCGCCTATTCATGGAGCAGGCGCGCTCCACGCTCGCTGCAGCGCTTCGAGTCGCTGTGCGGGTGCAATCTTGGCTAGATAGGTGTCGGTCGTCGCGGTGCTGGCGTGACCGAGCTGCCCGGCGATGACGTGCAAGGCCGCCCGCGCTCAACCAGTCCAGTCGCGTGGCTGTGACGAAGGCCATGGGCGTGCACCCGCTTGTCGATACCGGCCCGCTCCGCCAGCTTCGGGAGCAGTCGCCGAACGTAGGAGCCGTCAAGCGGCCGTCCCGCTACCCGGACGCCCGGACCGCGTGATCCATTCGCGACAGAACAGAACACCGGCTGCCTGCCATTCAGGCCAAGTCCTGCGCGTGTCGCGAGCCATGCGCCAACGAATGGGGCGGCGTCCGGACGTAGACCAACCACTCGCGCCTTGTCACCCTTGCCGTGCCGTACCCGCAGCGAATCGTCCTTCACGTCGCGAGGCATGAGGGCAAGCGCTTCGCTGATTCGAAGCCCCGCGCCCCACAGGACCGCCACCAGCGCTCGGTTGCGCACAGCTATGGGGCGGTTGCCCTTGATCGCGCTCAGAAGTGCCCGAACCTCGTCGTCGTTTAGTGGTTCGGCGGGATATCGTCGCCCCCGATTATTAACGAGCGAGCCTCATACCGCCGAGCGGTGGTGCAGACGCCTCGGTGATCCTAGAGGCGGTCGGGGTTCGGTCTGAGCCTCGCTCGGGGGCTGTTGAGCGCCGTTGAGTTTGAGCACGGTGGTGCCGCTTTGGCTGGCGATGGAGGGGTGGGGTACGTAAGAAGAAGTAAGTCCACGTGACGGGTGTGGCCTGGCGGGTTTGTGCTGGATCGCCCGCGGGGCTCTCCTTGTCTTCGCTGCGCTCGGGTGATAGCGCCCGCCGTCCGGCGCGGTTTGGCAGCGAGGTCCGGGTCGGGGGGGCGTGGTCAGGCGGCCGGGGCGGGTGGGGGTGCGGTGGCGGTCCAGAGTTGCGCGGGGCGGCCGCCGGTGGCGATCTGGGTGACGGTCGCACGGCCGGCTGTGTGGAGGGCGTGGAGCGCGTGGTCGATCTCGCCGGCGGGCTGGTTGTGCTTGAGGGTGTTGCTGATCTGGCTGCGGGTCAGGCCGGCCGGGTGGACTTTTAGCGCGGCGTGGATCTGTTCGGCGAGCGGCTCGCCGGTGGCGCCGTTGAGCGCCCATGCGGCGGAGCGGGCGGCGTAGTCGTGCAGCGCGAGCGCAGCGGTTAGGTGTGGCGGGCCGATCTGCAGTTGGCCGTCGGCGAGGGCGTAGAGGAGCGCGAGGCGGATCGTGTGCGCCTCGGCGCGGGCGGTGATCTGGCCGAGCACGCCGGGCGGGGGTTGGGCGAGCTGGCGGTAGACGGTGTGCCAGAGCTCGCGGGCGTCGGGGTCGAGATGCAGTTGGCCGGCGGTCTGGGCGTGCTTGAGCGTGGCGGCGAGTAGGCGGGTCAGGCCGGTGCCGGCAAGCGGATCGTGCGCTCCGCCTTCGGGCAGTAGGCGCTGTCGTCGGCAGGCGATGATCAGGATCCGGTTCAGATAGCCGTTTGAGAGCTCTGTCTGGGTGGTGTAGCGGCGCAGCTCGTGCTGGGTGATGTGACCGATCAGCGCGATATGCGCCTGGGTGGCGCGCGCGGCGCTGGTGCGGGTCAGGATCGCTAACGGCCGGCCGTCCCAGGCAGAGCGCAGCGTCGGAGAAAGAGTGGAGATCTCGCGGCTGGCTGCCTTCAGCGCGCTGGCGAACTCAGGCTCGATGATCAAAAGCCGCTGGTCGGTGATGCCGGGGTCCTGCGCGGTGGGGTCGCGCACCGCCCAGATCAGCCCCTCGCCGGAGGACAGGCCGGTCAGGATCCGCTGCTCGAGCGAGGGATCAACGCTGGGCAGCAGCAGCCGGCGGACGTGATCCCAGGATGATCCCTTCCTGGCCTTGCTGCTGTCTCCGCACAACAACATGAACTCGTTCGGGTGATGCCGGGTCGCCTCGACGGTAAAGTAGGCGCCGCGGCCGACGGCGGCGCCGAAGGCGACCAGCAGCTGGGTGAGGATCGCGACCGGGTCGGCCTCGGTGTGCGGTGAGATCGTCTTGACGATCTCGCCGAGTAGCTCGTGATAGACCGCTGGGGCGGGCGGCGCCGGCCACCCCGTCGGTGGCGCAAGCAACGTCGTCTCGGCCGGCTCACGGTCCTCGGGCGGCTGGTCGAGCAGCGATAGCGTCGTCATTCGGCGGAGACCTCGGCGACCGCGGCACGAGCCGAGCTCTCATCGACGATCGCTTTCTTGTGCGCGAACGCGGCGATCAGCGAGGCGACGGCGAGGTTGTTGACCTGGCGGGGCAGGCCGCGGGAGACGTCGTGGATCAGGCTGATCGCGTCATCGGAGAACAGGGGATCGGAGCGTCCCGCGAGCGCCAGATGGTGCTGCACGTAGCTGGTGGTCTCTGCCGGGGTGAGGCCGGGGATCGCGTAGCGCATGGCGACCCGTTGGTCCAAAGCGGCGAACGGGCTCTGGCGCAGACGGCGACGCAGCGTCGGCTGGCCGAGCAACAGCAGGCCAAACGGGGCTGTCTGGTCCATCCCCATGTTCGACAGGCACCTGATCCCTTCCAGGCTCTCAGCATCCAACAGATGGGCCTCGTCGATGATCAAAAGCACCTGCTTGCCACGCTCGGAGCTCTCGGCCGCCAACAGCTCCTGGGCCTGGGGGATCAACGCGGCGTGATGAAACCGGGGGGTGCCGCCCAGCGCGGTGACGATCAGCCCGTAGATTCCACGCAACCCCACCCCTGGCGTGCCGAGGTAGAGCACCGTGTGCCGGGAGGCGTCCAGGCCGGTGACCGCCGCGCGGGCGGCGACCGTCTTGCCCGCGCCGCACTCGCCACTGATCACGCCGATCGCCTGCTCTCCAATGCACCACTGGATCCGGGCGACCGCCTGTGCGTGCGCGTCGTGGGCGTGCAGCATCCCCGGCGCCAGATCCTTGCCGAACGGCATCCTCGAGAACCCATAATGCGCGCGCAACCTGTCGATACTCACCGCGTCTCTCCTTCCTGGTTGTTGTCACGATCCTCGCCATCACCGTCACCGTCACCGTCAGCGTTGGCGATGGTGGTGTCCTCGCCGCTGCCCTCCTCGCCGTCACCGGCACCATCGACAATCGCGATGTAGTCGCCTTCGATCTCGTCGTCGTCCTCGATCAGGTTTGAGTAGTCGATCCGTTGCCCGCGCTGCTCGGCGTCGCGCTGCTCGGCGAGCAGCTTGAGGTAGTCGATCCCAGTCGGCGCGGGCGGCGGCGGGACCTCCCGCTCGGCCTGCGGATGTGTGTGCCGGCCGATCCGCAGCGGCACGGCGGTCCCGAATGGGCGCTGCTGGTAGCGCACCTCGATCCGGGTCAGGTCGAACGGGTCGAACACCAGCTCGACCTTGCGACCCACCAGCGCCGCGTCGACCTCGTACTGGTTTGAGTGCAGCGACACCGTCGCGGTCTTGGTGACCGTCCGCTCCACCGACCACAAGAACGCCTCGCGCAACAACGCCGGGGTCGGTAGCGGCGGCGCGCCCGCGCTCTCAAACCGCGCCAGCGGACCCTGCCCGGTCTCCGAATGCACACGCCGGTGGTAGACGACCTCCAACCACGCGCAGAACAAGCGGTTAAGCTCCCCTAGCTCGACGCCGTCGTCGATCTCGACCAGGAACTGATCGCGCACCGTCCTGAAAAACCTCTCGATTTTTCCCTTCGTCGTGGCTGCGCGCGGGCTGGCGTGGATCAGCTTCACACCCAACACAGCGCACGCTCTGAGCAGTTGCTGTGAGACGAACGCCGATCCGCGGTCGACCAGAATCGCCTCCGGCACACCCCGGGCCATCAACCCCGAGCGCAGCGCGGCCTCCAGCCGGAACACGTCCTCGCCGGTGCCCCACCGCCACCCGACCAACAGCCGCGAGTGATCGTCGATGAACGCCAGCAGCACCGCCCGCCGAGCCGTCGCGCCAGCCAGCGTCGGGCCATGCAACCCATCGCCGGTCCAGAGCTCGTTGCGCGCGGAGGCCTCGAAGCGGCCATACACCTTCCCCGCGGTGCGGCCGTCCGCGCGGATGTTGAGGCCCTCACGCGCCAGATGCGTCTGCAACGTTCGCAGCCCCGGCACCCGCCCGTCACCGCCGGTGGCGAGCATGATCTCCCTGACCTGCGCCGCGGTCCGCTCCGGCCGCTCCCGCTTGAGCGCGAACGCCAGCTGCAGCAGCTCGGCCGGCGAGCGCGGCGCCACCACCCGCCGTCTGGGCAAAAGCGCCTCAAACCCGCCCCGACGATAGTCGCGGATCCACCGGTCAGCCGTCTCGCGCGCGACCCGCACCAACCTGCCGTCGGGCCCGACGTGATCACGCTCGGCCAGCGCGCGTACCAGCCGGCCGCGCTCGGCCTTCGACAACGCCGGATCTGCCGCGTCGCGGATCAACGCGTACCGGAACAGGCCGATCTCTCGACGACGTTCCTCATCCATATGTAGTTGCTCCTTCCCAGCGCTCTCATTTCACGAGCGCGGGAGCGTCTCAGCTCACGGCGCCCACGGATAGGCGGGAGCTCGTGTTGCCAACAGCAACCCGCCACACAGCCGGCAAGCGATCTGCCACGGATCGCCCGGCCCGAACCGCAAAACCCACGCCCGCACCGCGACCGCGATCGCCTCCAACGCATCCGCAATCCCGCTGCCGGCCGGCAACACCGCCCCCAGCTCCGGATCAAGCGCGACCGCGCAGCGCGTGAAATGCGCCCAGATCAACTCAGCCCGCTGCCCAAACCGCCGCAGCCAGCCACGGACCGTATCCGCGTATACCCCCAACCCAGAAGCGATCCGTCGATACGCCTGCCCGGCGACCTTCGCCTCGATCGCCGCCCCGATCACCGCCACCTCATCCTGGCGGCGCAACAACGCCACCTCCGGCAACAACACGTGCGTACCCGCACAGCCTCGGCACCGCGCCCGCCGCGGACGCAACAACCGATCCCCATCCCGGCAGCGCAGCACCCGCTCCCGGGCATGACCCCACGGCCCCAGAACCCCACGACACGACGGGCATCCAAGAAGCCCGCCGACCAACTCAGCCTCCACCAACGCCTGCTCGGCCCGTACGCTCAACATCGCGGTGCCACCTCCGGCATCCAAGAGAGCCCTCCCGACGAACGATCAAGCTGACGGGAGGGCTCTCGCGCTTCTCACAAACGCCTCAAGGCTGCCAACACACACGCACCCCCGCCCCCCGGCCCACGTCGGGGGCGGCCCTGCCACGACTCGGCATCATCAAAGCGCGTACCGCCCGGCCGTCAAGGTCGGGCCTACGGCCCGCGCTACGCGCGCCCCTGACGGGGCTCCCCTGACTGCCCGGCGGTCACGCGCAATGCTCCGCCGAAGTCGAGGCAGGGCACCACATCGCCACGCCCACAACAAGCCGTCCCCACCGTCAACGGCACCAACACCCCGGCCTGTCCTCAAATTAGGCAGCGCTCAACAGGCGGGAAGCATTCCTTGCTCTCCGGACCAACGTACCCATTCTTGAGAAGCCCGCTCGCAGCCCGTGGCTTTCCAACCGGCGATTCTTTCGAACAGCGAATCATTGACGCGCGCATGGGCGGCAAACTCGAGACTTCGCATGGGAGAGTGTGTATCGCGCAAGACCATGCGGCAGCTGTTGCAGAGGCCGTCCCGCAATTTCTGGCACGAGCCGCACCATCCACACCCCCGCTCTACGGCGTAGAGCAGTCCGACATCGACTGCACGCGCTAGGAGGACCTCCCTGTCAGGCGGCGAGTCAATCCCGAGCTGGCCAGGAGGCGGCCAGCGCTGAGCGTCCTGGTGGGCGAGAGCCATGGCAGCGAGGCTGATCGATGGCTTGTGTTGTTCGGCCTCCACGAGGAGGGCATCGGTTTCGGTTGCCTCCTAGTGAAACCCACCGGCAAGAAGTCGGCGGCCGACCGAACCCCTGTCGATAGCTCGGCTAGAAAGATCGCCGGCGTCGGCGGCGGGCTGGTGAACGCTTCGACGAATACGCGCGCGAGGGACGCCGAGACCAGGCTGGCAGCATCCGCTGATGTTCGGTTTGTCGCTGCCCGCGACCGGGCGCTGCTGTTGCTCGGGTTCGCCGTTGCGCTGCGGCGCTCGGAGCTCGTCGCGCTCGACGTCGAGGAACCTAACCGCGGGGCTGCTGATCGCGATCCGCCGGCTCAAAGACCCGCCGACAGGTGGTCAGGCTGCGGCGCCCGGGCGGGATCGAGACGGCGCCAGAGTTCCCGAGGGGCGGCTCATCCGCGTTTCTCCCTCCTGGCGATGGTGCCTCTGCTCGCCGCCCGCAGCGTGGCGATCGCCGCGTCCCTGGCCTTCTCCGCCGCAGCAACGCGCATGTGCGCAGCGTCGAGATCCTGCTCCGCCGTGAACGTAGCCGCTGCTCGGCCGCCAACGCGGCCTGCGCGCGTCCCTGCTCGAGCACCGCGGCCTGCCGCGCGTCGCGCTGGCGTCCAAGCTCCCCCTCAAGCTCGCCGCGCTCGGCGCGCGCCTGCTCCTCGATCCGGTCGGTCCGGTCGATCGCCGCCTGGACGCGCGTCTCTATCTGCTCGACACGCCGCTCAGCAGCCGCAGCCTGCTTCCCGGCGCGCTCGGCATCCGCGCTCGCGCTCCACTTCGCGCGCGTGCGCGATCGCCTGATCGCGCTGCTGCTCGGCCTGCCCGGCTTGCGCCGCGGACTGCTCGGCCTGCTGCCGAGCGTCGCTGGTCGAGGCCCCGGCCGCCAGCTGCCCCCCGCAATCGCGGCCTCGGCGCGCGATCGCGTCCTGCGCCGCCCGCTCGGCCTCCTCAGCCCGAACTTCGGCGTCACGCGCTCGGGCCTCCGCCTGCTGCTCGCGCTCCGCCATCTCCCGCACGCGCTGCTCAGCGTCCTCAGCCGCGCGCAAGGCGGCCTCAGCCGCCTCGTCGGCCTCCATCCGCTCCCGCCGCCCAGCCGCCCCGCCGCCTGCAGCTGGGCCGCATGACTGACCTCCGCCCGTATCGGCACGCACCGCCGCCAGCTCGGCCTCCAGCTGCTCGGTATCGGTCAGCACCCCGATCACCTCGCGCGTGCGCTCCAGATCAGCCGGCCACGCCAGTCGCGAGCGTCGGCCTGATCGCCGCCCGCGCCCGCGGTCGCTCACAGGCGGGCGCCGTCTCGTGACCGCGGAGAAGCTCGCCGCCGGCCAGGCGATGCGAGCGCAAAGCACAAGATGGCTGAGATCTCGATTGCGCTCGGGATCAGCCGCGGGGCCCAGTGTGGCACCCGGGAACGCAGGTTAGGCCCGTCGCCTCACGGGCTGCGACCTCGCGGACGGTGGCGCTGCTCAAACCGAGGGTAGCCGGACGAAGATGATCTGGTGGCGTCCGACTGTCAGCTCGTCGCCGTCAGCGAGCACGCTGGAGGAGACCTGCTCGCCGCCGAGATATACGCCATTGCGACTGCGGTCATCAACCACCCTCACCTCGTCTCCCTGACGGAGAACCAACGCGTGGCGGCGTGAGACGGTCGGGTCCTCGAACCGGATGTCGGCGTTCAGGCTGCGTCCAATGCGAACGGTGTCCCCGTCCACCGTCAAGACGGTGGGCTCGCCACCGAAACCCTCGTAGATCAGGTAGCAGCCGGGCTGCGTGACGTTGGCGCGAGCTGCTCGGATCCGCGCCTGCAACGCCGAGCGCGAAGCACGCTCAGGAACGCCGACGCCAAGCGGCTCGGTCCGCCCTTCGTCCACAAGCGTTTGCGTGTTGTGCTGTATCGCTGTGTCAGCCATGAACGTGCCATCCTTGCTTGTCGACGGTGCCTACATCGAGTATGCACCGCGCAGTGGGTCCGCGGCGGCGTCTGGCACCAGACCTGTTCGACATCTGGCCGGCTCTTATCAAACTCATAGACGGCGTTCGGTGTTAGCGCGCCGGGAACGCCGTCGGCCGACGAGACGAGGCCGTTGGGACCGTACCGATCGGTGCGCGGCAGGCCGGATCAGCAGCAGGCCGCGCCTCGGATGTGTCTACCGCCGGAAAGGCGCGGGGTCGGTCTGTGTCCGACCCCGCGCCTTGCCCCCATACGCCACCCCGCCCCACAGTTCCCAGCAGGTCCGGCAACGAGAAGTTGCGAGCGCGGGTTGGTCGCCAGTTTGTTGAGGCAGGTGCGCAAGCGATCAGCACATCGGCATCGTCTAGACCGCCTGGCCGCGACAACGGGAGCGACGACGGCTGTTCGACGGACGAGCGTGCTTTCGCGAAGTCCCGCGCGATGCGTTCGCCGCGAGGTCTTGATCGGCCAGCTGCGCGCGCCTGCCGGGTAAGTCACGGACGACGGTTCGCTCGACGGCCGCGCCTGGCTTCCCTACCTCCCCCGCGCGGCCGTCCGGGAGCGCCCGCCACTGGTACGCCGTGGTGGCGTCTCCCCCGGCTTGCTCGAGCCAGCCATTCTGTGGCGCGCCGGTTTCTTGGCTGGACGTGGTCGCCGTGGGGTTGTCGTGCGCAGCTTGAGCTCGTTGAGCGCGTGGATCGGCGCCGGGAGTCTGGCGGCCATCGCAACGCAGGCCGCGGCGAGATCGATCAGAGCTTGCCTCAGTGCGTGCTGATCGCCTGAGGCGCGGGCCTGTTGCAGCGCTTGCGCTCTCGGTGCGAGCGGCGGCACGCCACGCTGCTCATCAAGCTCCAGCTGGAGCTGAACCTCGAGCAGCGCATCGTCGTGTGGGACACTCACGGCGAGGGCAGCTTTGCAGGACAGCCGGACAGGTCTCCTCATCACGCGAATGATGCGCGCTGGGGGTAGGCGCCGATCGCGACCACAAGGCATCGACAAGCGCCTTCGTTCAAGAAGTGCTCAAGTGCACGGTTGCAACCTGCACACGCACACTTACCACCTCACGACCAATCGGGTCGCCGTCTGGATCGACGATGCCCCCGTCTCCCCTCCGCCGGCGACCGTGCATGTTCGCGCCGTGCTTCTCCACCGATCCATTCCGCCGCCACCATCACGTCGACGAACTCGGCCACCCGCACGGTTTCCGATCGCGCAAGGCAGCTCGAGACCGTGGTGCTGGCGCCAACCGCGGCGAGGCACTGGTAGCTCGCCGCCGAGGTCGGCGAACTCATCCTGGGCCGCGACGCGTGCGCAGCCGATCAGCACGTTCGGAGGATCGTTGGGGTCAGGGATTGTTGGTACAGAAAACCGGCGTAAGCGCTCGCGAGATCACCGACGGGTCGTCGTGGCAATCCGAAGTTCCACATCCTTGGGAGGCAAAGTGAACGCGCCGGGCGGGTCACCCGGCCCGTTGGATCGCGCCGTACACCGTCGAGCGGGCGACGGAGAACAGTTCCGCCAGTTCGGCGCTGGTGTGAGAGCCCTCCCGGTGCAGCGCGACAAGATGCGCTTCCTGGCGCGGGCTGAGCTTGGGCTGCTTGCCGCGTAGCCGGCCTCGCGCGCGAGCGACCTTCATGCCCTCGCGGGTTCTCATGCTGATGAGGTCAGCCTCGAACTCGGCGACCAAAGCCAGAGGACGTTGAACAGCTGCCGCCCAACGGGGTCGGTCGGGTCGTGCACGCATCCGCCGAGGTGAGCTTGACCTCGCGGGCGGCGAGCTTGTCGGCGATGTCGCGAGCGTCGGGAAGCGAGCGGGCCGCGAGCGCCTCGCGCAAGCCCGGCCGTGCGCGATCGGTGCCGGTCAGGCCGTGATCGACATAGATGCGGTCGGCCCGCACGCCGAGCGCGGTGAGCCCGTCACCGCTGCGCCGGTGAGATCTTGCTCGTCGGTGGACACGCGCGGATAGCCGATCAGGAGATGGGCTTCTGCGACGCGCGCCGGACACCCGAGCAAGGACTCTCGGAGCGTGCGCGCTGGTCGATGGGCCGGCGAGCAGACGCGCGCTGGCTTCAGCAGCCCGTCAGGGGCGGAAATCCAGCGGGGCGGGTTCGGTGTTGGCGTAGCGGGCGACCGTGAAGGCGATCAGGGACGGCACCTGCACGGCGTAAACGATCAGCGAGAGGGTGAGGACGACGAGTGGGCCTCCGCTGAGATGGTCTTGCACGAATGCGTACTCGATCATTCCGGCGGTGATGGCGTAGGCCAGCAGTGACCATCTGGCCACATAGAAGAAACGGTCCCAGGCGAAGTCGGGCACGCGGGTGAGCGTTACGAGGTTGACCGCGACCAAGATGGCGGACGCCACGAGCAGCCCGACTGCCGGCCCGAGCGGCACGTGCTGGGGGAGGTGAGAAGAAAGGTAGATCCCAGTGCTGGACTGCCAGCGGCGTCTTCAGCGGTTCGTGCTGCAGGCGGAATTCTCCCCGATGGAGGGTCCGATGCGCCAGCGCCTCGGACGTGAGGACATCGCCGCGGAGTCCGCACAGCTGCGCAACTGGGTGGCCGACCGTGCCCAGGAGGTGCGCCGGCAGCTGGCTTCCATCGAACGCCACCGCGACTCGCTGGTGATGCGGCTGCGGAGCCTAGTCGATGAGGCCTTCAGCGTGGTGCGCAGCGTGCGCAGCGCCTCCCGGCTACCCGACGGCCTTGGCGACTGGTCACACAAGGATTTTCTGCGCATCCGTTTCGAGTTGCCGCCCTCAGACGACATCAAGAACGCGAAGCTGGGGGAGGCCATCGACCGCGCCGCGGAGGGCCGCAGCCGCGGCGGGATGGCACTCGTGCTCAACGGCGTGCGCGCACTGGCGGACCCCAAGGGGGTAACGGTGATGATGCTCCGCCCGAACGCCGGGTTCCGCGAGGAGTACATGTCGGTGACATCCATGACCGGCAAGTTCTCCGGCGGGATGCGCCTGACCGCCGCCATGGTCATCTACTGCACGCTGGCGTCGCTGCGCGCCAGCAAGCAAAACCGGCTGGCTGACCGCACCGGCGTTCTGTTCCTCGATAACCCGTTCGGGACGGCGAACGCCGACTGGCTGCTTGACATCCAGCTGAAGGTCGCCGAGCGGGTGGGCGTGCAGCTCGTGTTTACCACCGGGCTGAACGACGAGAACGCGCTGGCGCCGTTCCCTCGCATCATCAAGCTGCGCAACGACCAGAACGTCCGCGCAGCAATGCAGTGCGTGCACATAGCCGAGGACATCCGCAACGCCATCACCTTCGGACGTGACGAGCGCGACGGTCGAGGGTACGTGGACGCCGTCGCCTTCGCGCAATCTGGCGCTCCGGCATGAGCACGCTCGCACGCTCCCCGCTGCTGGACGCGCTGACCGCGGGGCTGCGGGCCGCTGGGCGCGCCCGCGTGTACCTAGATCTAGAGGACATCGAGCGGTTGTGTGCGAGCGCGGACGCCTCGCTGATGAGCAGCCCTGACCGTCGGCAGCGCATCGCCGCCACGCTGGAGGAGCTCGCCCCGGCCGATGGTTCCGATGCGCGAGCGCTCCCTGGAGCTGTTCGGCGATGAGAAGCGCCTTGAGGCGCTGCTCGGCGGGCAATTGTTGTGGGAGGGACGGCTGACGTTGAGGTTGCTGCGCTGCCGGCGCGTGCACCCGCCGTTCGTCTGGCGGCAGGTGGGAGCGGGGCCATGGGCGCTCGTGGCGGAGAACCACGACACCTTCTACTCGCTCGGGCGGACGCTGCCGGCGGACGGGCATGTCGGCGTCCTCATCTACGGCTCCGGCGTCCACTTCCAGACGTCGGTCACCTTCCTTTCGCATCTGGCTGAACCACCCTCGCGGCTTCTGTACTTCGGGGACCTCGACGCCGGTGGGTTGCGCGTCCCTGCGGCTGCGTCCCGCGTCGGCGGTAAGGGCTGGCCTGCCGGTGGTCGAGCCGGCGGCGGGGCTGTACCGGCTGCTGCTGGAGCCAGGAACGCCCGTTCCGTCAAGCAGCGCTGTGTCCGAATCGAGCTCTCGCGAGCTTGTCAGCTGGCTCCCATCCGAGCTGCGCAACAGGGCACAAGAGTTGCTTGTAGGCGGCCAGCGACTCGCACAGCCCTCTCTGTCAATCTAACTTGAGACGTTTTCCACAGTAGTAATTTTTTCTGGAAATCGTGTTGATAACTGGGCGGAGAACAGGAGTCTCAGCTGAACATGACGGAGATCGTGTCGAATGGTGCCGAGCGTGTGGTGCCGGACCCGGAGCTGGTCGAGCAGGCCAAGCGCCGGTCGTTCACCGCGAAGTACAAGGTAGAGATCCTCGCCCGGGCGGACGCGTGCTCGGCGCCGGGGGAGATCGGCGAGCTGTTGCGCCGCGAGGGCTTGTATACGTCGCATCTGACGTACTGGCGCAAGCAGCGCGACGCCGGCGCGCTCAGAGAGCTCGGGCGTCCGCGTGGGCGCAAGCCGGCCGACCGGCGTGAGGTCGAGAACGCCGAGCTGCGCCGGCGGCTGGAGCGCAGCGAGGCGGAGCTCGCGAAGGCAAGGAAAGTCATCGAGATTCAGGGAAACGTCTCAGCGCTCTTGGAGCAAATGCTCGGTACCGAGAGCGAGCGGGGGAGCACCGGGCGATGATCTGCGACACCGTCGAGGAGTTGACGCCGATCATCGGGACCAGGCCGGCGTGCCGGGCGCTCGGCGCTTCACCGGCGACCATCTACCGCCGGCGCAACCCGCCCGAGCCGACGCCGCCGAAGCCGAGGCCGGCGCCGCCCAGGGCACTGTCCGAACACGAGCGCGAGGCCGTGCTGGCCGTGCTGCACTCGGACCGGTTCGTCGACTGCGCGCCTGAGCAGGTCTACGCCACGCTGCTCGACGAGGGCACCTACCTGGCGTCGGTGCGGACCATGTACCGGCTGCTCGAAGCCAAGCACGGCGGGGTGCGCGACCGTCGCGACCAGCTCACCCACCCCGGCTACGCGAAGCCCGAGCTGCTCGCCGAGCAGCCGAACGAGCTGTGGTCGTGGGACGTATCAAAGCTGAAGGGCCCGGCGAAGTGGACGTACTTCTACCTGTACGTGATCCTCGACGTGTTCAGCCGCTACGTCGTCGCCTGGACCGTGCAGCACCGCGAGAACGGGCAGCTCGCCAAGGCGCTGATCGAGCAGGCCACCGAGCAGCAGCAGATCACGCCCAAGGTGCTCACGTTGCACGCCGATCGCGGCGCCCCGCAGCGCGCCAAGCCCGTCGCGTTCCTGCTCGCGGACCTCGGCATCACGAAAACGCACAGCCGCCCGTACACCTCCAGCGACAACCCCTACAGCGAGGCGCACTTCAAGACGCTGAAGTACCGGCCCGAGTTCCCTGAGCGGTTCGACAATATCGAGCACGCCCGCGCTCACTGCCGCGTGTTCTTCGACTGGTACAACCACCAGCACCGCCACTCGGGGATCGGGCTCATGACCCCCGCGGCCATCCACTTCGGCCAGGCGCCAGAGCTCCACACAGCCCGTGCCCGCGTCCTCGACGCCGCCTACGAGCGATTCCCAGAGCGGTTCGTCCGCAAGCCGCCCGTCCCCCCGGCGCTGCCAACCGCCGCGTGGATCAACAAGCCCGAGTCAAAGGAGGTTGCTCACTAAATTCGCTCGCACCCCGTCTCAATCGACTTGACAAGGTCGATCACGGCTGTTGGGAACGACGGCCTCAACTGGCCCCACTGCGACGGCCTCAACTGGCCCCACCTTCCGTCCGAGCGTGACTGGACGGTTCGTGCTTTTTCAGGCACGAACTGGAGGTCGCAGAAGGGATGGGTTCCAGAGTGGAGCAGTTCGAGAGGATTCGCAGGGATCGAGAGGTCGAGGGCCTGTCGATCAGGGCGCTGGCGCGTCGGCACGGGGTGCATCGTCGTGCGGTCAGGCAGGCGCTTGAGTCGGCGCTGGTGCCGGCGAAGCGTCGGCCGGTGTCGCGCCCGGCGCCGGCGTTGGGGTCGTTTCGCGAGCTGATCGATGGGTGGCTGCTGGCGGATCGTGATGCGCCGCGTAAGCAGCGTCATACGGCCAAGCGTGTTCATGATCGTTTGCGTGACGAGTACGGGGTGGTCGTCGCGGAGTCGACGGTCCGCGACTACGTGCGCCGGCGGCGGCGGGAGCTGGGGTTGGCGGCGGAGGCGTTCTGTCGGAAGGTGCACGACCCGGGTGTGACCGCGGAGGTCGACTGGGGCGAGGCGAGGGTGCTGCTGGGCGGGGTGCTGGTCGAGGTTGGGCTGTTCTTGATGCGTGCTTGCTTTTCGGGCGCGTGCTTTGTGATGGCGTTCGAGACGCAGTCCCAGCAGGCGTTCTTTGAGGGGCACGTGGCGGCGTTCGAGTTCTTCTCGGGGGTATTCGCTACCTGCCGCTATGACAATCTGAAGGCGGCGGCGAAGAAGACGCTGAAGGGCCGCCGGCGGGTGGAGAGCGATCGGTTCGTCGCGTTCGCGCTCCCATTATCTGTATCAGTCGTGGTTCACGCTGTCAGGCGTCGAGGGTGCGCACGAGAAGGGCGGCGTCGAGGGAGAAGTTGGCCGCTTTCGGCGCAATCATCTGGTGCCGGTCTGCGAGTTCGCGACGCTCGCGAAGCTCAATGATCAGCTGGCGGCGTGGTGCGTTGAGGATCTGTCGCGCACGATCGTGGGCCGCTCAGATAAGACGGTCGGCGAGCTGCTGGCGCGCGAGATCGACCTGCTGCGGCCGCTGCCGCGCGAGCGATTCCCGACGTGGGAGGAGTCGACCTGTCGGGTCAGCCAGAAGTCGATGGTCACCGTGCGGCGCAATCACTACTCGGTGCCGGTTCGTCTGACGGGGGTGAGGGTCACCGCGCGGGTCGGCGCGAGCGAGGTCGGGGTCTGGCACGAGGGCAAGCAGGTCGCCAGGCATCCCAGGTTGCGCGGCAGCCAGCAGCGCTCAGCGCGGCTGGATCACTTCCTGGAGCTGCTGGCGCGCAAGCCCGGGGCGCTTGAGCATTCGCTGGCGTTGCGCCAGGAGCGCGAGCAAGGCCGCTGGCCGGAATGCTTTGATCAGCTGTGGCTGGCGATCGATGCGAAGGTCGGCGCGTCGGAGGCCGCGCGGCAGATGGTCGACGTGCTGATGCTCTGCCGCGAGCACGGCCTGGAGGTGATCGAGTTGGCGGTCGGTGGCGCGTTGGCCGCTGGCGCGCACGACGGGCGCGCGGTGAAGCTGCTGGCAGACCGCCAAGCCCGCCCCGAGCCCGAGACGCTCACAGCGCTGCCGGAGCGCCTGGCCAAGCACGACCGGCCGGCTCCGTCGCTGTTTGAGTACGACCAGCTGCTCGACCGGGAGCAGGCGCGATGAGCGCCCGCAGTTCACCGATCGCCAGCCGGCGGCCCGCGCCGAGCGCCCGCGCACGCGAGCTGGCCGCCCGCCTGTCAGCACTGTTTGTCTCAGACCAAGCAATCGCCGTGCGCCAGGCCGACGCCCAGCGGCGCCTCACCGACGCCAACGACAGGGTGTGGTCGGGGCTTTCGCCCGACGCGCTGGGGCTGATCTATGACGGCGCGGCGCCCGCCGGCGACACCCAGCTCGCGAAGCTGATCGACGCCGGGCCCGGGTCCGGGTCGCAGAGCACGCTGCTCGGTGCGCTGCAAGCGACCCGCTGGCAGGTCCACCGCGCGTTTGGCGAGTACCAGTCGGCGTGCGAGCAGCGCCGCCAGCTCGCCGCCGACGTCGGCGAGACGATCCGCCAGTTCGTCGACGCGCTCGTATCGGCCGGCCCGACCGAGGATCAGGCCCGCAACGCCAACGTCCACCAGCTCGCCGGGGCGATCGGCGACGGGCAGACACGGCGATGAGCCAGCCCCGCAACCCGAACACCGCGGCGTTGGAGGCGCTGGTCGAGGCGCACGCCCGCGAGCTGCACCTCCCCGCGATCCGCTCCCGCTTCCGGCAGCTGGCCGCCGAGGCGACCCGCGAGCAGCAGACGCCGCTCGCGTACCTCGCCGCGCTGCTGGAAGCCGAGGTCGCCGAACGCGCCGAACGCCGCGAGCGACGCAGGCTGATCGACGCTCGCTTCCCGCTGATCAAACAACTGCAGGACTTCCGCTTCGACGAGAACCCGAACGTCCCGCAGGCGACGATCGCCGCGCTCGCCGAAGGCTCCTGGATCGACGACCGCGAGTCGATCATTCTGATCGGCGAAAGCGGGAGCGGGAGCGGGAAGACGATGCTCGCGACCGCGCTCGGCGTATGCGCCTGCCAACAAGGCCGCCGCGTCCGGTTCACCACCCTCGCCGCGCTCGCGACCGAACTCCAAGAAGCCGACAGCCGAAAAGAGCTCGGACGCGTCGTCGGCCGCTACGCCCGCACCGAGCTTGTCATCTTGGACGAGCTTGGCTACCTCGCGCTACCCGACGGCGCCGCCGAGCTCGTCTTCGGAGTCATCTCAGAACGCAACGAGCGCGGATCGCTGATCGTGACCACCAACCTACCGTTCGGCGAGTGGACCAAGGTGTTCGCCGACCCGCGGCTCGCGAAGGCCGTCGTTGACCGAATCACCCACAAAGCGCACATCATCGACACCGGCACCGAGAGCTGGCGCTTCCGCCACGGCCTGCAACGCAACTGAGCTGGCCTGAGTTTCGCGGAGGCTCTGAAACGAGGTTTTTGGCCTCGTGGAAGGAACTGCAAGTTCATGCCCAGAGCCAGGAAGTATCCAGAGGAGCTGTTGGAGCGTGGTGTCCGGCTGGCGCTCGATTCGGGCCGGCCGGTCGCGCATGTCGCGAAGGATCTCGTAGCGAGCGATGGCGTCGTTCAGGCTGACTCGGCAGATCCATCGCTTGCTCGCCGGTAGCGTGCATGTGATGCGAAACGCTCCTTCACTTCTGGCGTAGCCGACGGCACCCCGCTCGGGTCGCCATCGCCGGCGACACCCGGTGGATCGCTGAACCGTCCCAGGTCCGGACCCTTGGGGAAAATCTGCTCGCGCGATGGTGGTGTGCCGCAGGGGACAGCTTGGCTATAGCCGGGATATATGCGGTCTGCAAAGACGGAAACATCGGGCACGCGAGCGAATACATGCAGCCGACGCACGCGCTCTCCTGGCTCAGCGTCAGTCCTTCCTCGCGTGAACGTGCCCCGGGTTCAGGCTCGCCGCGATGCCACACGATGAGGTTCGCGCCTCCGTCTTCGGCCACTTCGCCCTTGCAAGCCATGCCAGCGGGGGCGATGAGATATGTGTCGTAGTTGGTGTATGCGGCGAGTCCGCGGACGGACCGCGGGTTCCCGTTGACTGCGATCTTTTTGGGGATTCTAGGCGGATTACCGGCCACAAATTCGGTCCGACAGAGGACCACTGGAACAGTCGCCTTCGCTTTCGCCGATGCGCGCGGCGCTGTCGCTCCGCTGGCGAGCAACAAACAACCGGTCACCAACAGGGCCCCCACCTATACGCCACGGCCAAGCTTGATTCGCGTCCCGATATACCGCCACACAGTCGACTCCTCCACGATCCTTCGCCAGCGGAGCTAAGCTAATCACCGTACTTGTCGAGCTCGACGATCTCATCAGCGACTCGCAGGTCCGAACGAGCGCTTTCGTCGAGGCCGGCTCTCAGAGCATGCGATTCCTTTGGCGACGAGGTAGCAGCCAGCGATGCGTCGGCGGGCCTGCGGAGGAACGGTGGGAGACTCGCGCTCGACCGACCTCGAGCAGAGACGACCGCGACGGTTGGTGAGGGTCGGGGTTGGCCGACGGTCCGCAGGCGGCGATTGGGCGAGAGGAGAAGTGTTACCGGGTGGGGGTTGGCGTTGGCGCGATCGGCTGGGCGACGCCGATCATCGCGTCGCGTGTTACCAGAGCAGTCAGCTGCTGCTCGTTCATCTCCTCGCTCCCGGGCGGGCGGCGGGGGATCACGAGGTAGCGGACGTCCGCAGTCGAGTCCAGCACTCGCAGCTCGACGTCATCGGCGAGCTCGACCCCGAACTCGGTGAGCACTCCGCGCGGATCGGTGACGGCGCGCGACCGGTAGGGCAGACTCTTATACCAGTCCGGCGGCGGGCCGAGCAACGCGCGCGGATAGCAGGAGCAGAGCGTGCACACGACCATGTAATGGACGGTCTCGGTGTTTTCCACGGCCATTACGAAAGGCGACGGACCCGGGTCCAGACCGACCTCGAGAGCCGCCGCGCGTGCGTCCTCGAGCAGACGTTCCTTGAACTCCCGATCGACCCACGCCCGGGCGATCAGCCGGGCGCCGTCGGCTGGCGTGCGCGACACCAGCCAGTCGATCATCCGGCGCACGTCCTCGCGGCGGACCACGCCCTTGGAGACCAGTAGCTCCTCGAGCGCACGCGCCCGGGCGGCCGCTGCGGGTTCATCATCGCCCGCGACCGGGGGGTGCGGGTGGTCGTGGTCGAGCTCGCTCACGGTGTTTCCTCCAACCAATGCTCGAAGACGTCGGCGTAGACCCGATCGCCAGCGCGGCCGGGGTAGTCGGGCCAGATCTTGTCCTGCACAAACCCGACGAGATAGAGCGGCTGCTTCGGGAGTCCGTCCGCGCCGTACGCGCGCGTCTCCGGGTTCGTAAAAGAGCCATGGACACGCTCGATCGTGCCGACCTTGCCCTTCAGGTAGCCGGGAGTTCGGTGGTGGCCCTCGTGCGCCCGGGCTGCGATCAGCACCCGCTCGCCGACGCGAAAACTCATCCCCCGAGCCTCCGATCGAGCTCGCCTGGCACGAGTATCCCTTTCCCGATAAGAATCGTTTCGAGCGAGTAAAGCCACCGCTCGTAGTAGGAGGCGCGCTCGTACTCGCCCGGCGCCATGCCCTCGATGCCGCGCCGAAGCTCATCGACGTTCATCACGCCCTCCCGACCGAGCGCGCCCACCAACGCGTCAGTCAGCAGCTCCCAATCAGCGAGCTCATGCTCGGTCCGATCGATCGCCGCGCCGGTCGGCAACCCACCGCGGTCATGCACGGCTCGCTCCACCTGCCGATCGTACCCGCTAGACACTGTCTGAGGCGGAGCAGGCGCGACCTCGATCCGAGCCGCTTTGCGACCGCACATTCGCAAGCAGAGGCGGCCCGGTTCGGATGTCAAAGAACGCTCTCGACCGCAGCACGGAGCAGCCACGAGCTGGCCCGGCGTGGCGGCCCACCGCTGCTGCAGCCCGCGGGCACAGACATACGCGCCGGCAGGCGCAGTCGTCAGAATCGCAATTCTGCAGTTTGCGGGTCCTTCCCCAGAAATGCTGGCTGAGCAGCTCGTCCACCCCGTCCGAGCGCCCTGCGAGACCGTCGATTACTAGCCGGCAGACCAGCGGTTGCAAGTGCCTGACCGCATCACTGGCCGGCTACCGATCGCGGAGCCAAACAGCGCCCAAGTCGCCGTGACCGCTTCAGGGCGCGATCCACCAGCACGCCAACGCGACTCGCGCTTCTGCATGGCGGTCCGACGCCCTTCAGCGCCGGAGATTGCTTTCGCCTGAGCGAAGACCGCCGGGCTCCGAGCGCTTCGGCGACGAAGGAGGGTCAGGCGCCGCCGGAGCCGATGACTGCGTTGCCACAAGGAAGCCCCTCAGAATTCTGCATGTGGACCGTTCGCTGACCGATGACCTGGCTTGGTGGCTGGCGGTGACAGATCTCCGGCCAGCCGTCGTGCCGGCGCCGCTCGTGGGCCTTGTCCACGCGGTTGCCGCGGCCCGTCCAGAAGAACTGAGCCGCAACGATCCCGTACCTGACACGGCCGCCGAGCGGCAAGCCGCGGTCCTGATCCTCATCGCGACCGACCGTGCCGACGGGCCGGACGTGCTACTGCAGCAGCGTGCGCCCAAGCTCCGCGACCATGCCGGCGAGGTCGCCTTTCCCGGCGGCGCGCGTGAACACGGCGACACAGGGCCGCCCGCAACCGCGATCCGCGAGGCCGCCGAGGAGACCGGACTGGACCCGGCAGCCGTCGAGCCGCTGGTCCTGCTGCCGCGCCTGCATATCCCGCCGTCGCGATTTGACGTGACCGGCGTGCTCGCTCACTGGCGCACGCCATCGCAAGTCAGCGCGATCGACCCCGTCGAGACCGACCGTGTCATGCGCATCCCGTTCAGCGCGTTGGCCGACCCCGACAACCGCATCATGCTCAGCACAAGCTTCGGCTGGCACGGCCCAGCGTTTGTTCTCGATGGCGCAGTCGTGTGGGGATACACCGGCGAGGTCCTCGCCGCACTGCTCCGACTTGGAGGCTGGGAACGGCCGTGGGTCGCCTCCAACCCGGTCGATCTCGACCAGGCATCGCGACAGGTCGGCTAAGCTGCTCCGTGGTCAGAGCCACAACTCGGACCGGGGTGGTATGTCGGCCACCGGAATCCTCCGCGTCGGTCTGCATCGTCTCATCGAACAGGGCCACGACACTGTTCGTTCCGCTCCGCCGCCGCCAGCAACCGTTCAGCACCCCAGGCTTTGTATGTGGCGGCCATGATGAGGATGCTGCATTGGCACGGTACCTCGATCTCGCTGGGCCGCCCGCTCCTGGTCGCGCGAGCGCCCGCCCGTAACTACTTGTTACTACCGCAAACCCGCGATCGCGTTTGCGCACGCGCCCGTCTCTGGGCGACGGTTGCTCTTGGCGACGACGCGATGGTCCCGATCAGGGTCGGCGGTCCATCGGCCGACGACCGCATTCGTCCGAACACGCCCGTTCGCGTCAGCTCAGTCCTCGCCTGAGCACGTCGGCGACTGCAGTCCTGACTCTTGCTTAGGTTGCGAGCGCGAGCCTGCGCTTAGACTTAGAACGGGATCAACGCGCCGGGAGAGGGCCGAGCCGGGCTTCCGCATTTGTGGTTCGGCCATCCTCGACGCTGGCGTATGCTTCTCCATAGCCAGCGAGAGTCGAGCTCGTGCCTTCCACTGGGGCAGCTTGCTTTGACGATCGGACCCGCGGCCACGTGCTCATTCAGCGACGATCGGCGCGGCGACGCCGTCGGACGACCGGCCGAACCCATGGATCCAGGATGGCGGCCCTGTTCACACGTTCACATCTCGGCGCATGCAAATAGACGGCTCGGTTGTACGCCGTCGGCCGACCACTTCCAGTTTTCGTTCCAAGTGAGAAAGCTCGGCGACCGACGATCCGACTGCCGCATTCGCAGGCGGATGTAGCAGCCGGCCGACGATCGTCAGACTACTCGTTGTCGTCCAACTGAGCAGCGAGACCGTGATCGCGCGGCTCTTGGGCAATCGCTGGCGAAGCAGCGTTCTCGACGCTGTCGATTTTGAGACCGCTGGTCTTGTCAAGACCGGTACTGATGGTCTCGCTTCCGCGTTTCGCGCCAAGCGCAAGCGGGCTGAGATCGACTCCGACTGCTCCTTTCCTCGAGTGGGACGGCCAGGGCACGAGGCGGTTGGCCACGGCTTCGACACGATCGTTAGCAAAGAAGGCTGCAAGCACACGGGCCGGGAAGCTCTCGTTATCCGCGCGGACGGGCAGTCGTAAGTGGCGACGAGATGTTCGTGCCGTCGCGATAGCAGGAGGGGCGCAACGGGCGGCGGCATGCTCGCATCGGATCCCGGCTTGCATGTGAGTATATTGGCGAATGGACGCTGACGAGTGCTTACGGCGCGCCCGCCTTGCGGCGCAGCGACTGATGCCGGAGACGGCATGTACGAGTGCCGAGGAAGCGGCGCGGGCCGTGATCGGCGTCCAGGCTCAGGACTTGCGCGCCGCGCAGCTTGCGCTGCGCTCGCGGGTGCCAGGCCTTACTCGCGGCGCCGTGCGCGCAGCGCCGCTCCTGCGTACGTGGACGGTCCGCGGCACGGTGCACCTGATCGCCGCGTCCGATCGTCCGTGGCTGCACACGCTGCTGGCCGAGCGCAACGCCCGTACGTTCGCCGCGCGCTTCAAGCGCTTCGGCATTGTCGATGAGGTCAAGGGAATGCGCGGGGATGTCGTCGAGCTCTGTGCCGAGCGGCCGCGCGACCGGGCGTCGCTGCTCCGCGGTCTCGTCGAGCGAGGCCACCCGTCGCTCGAGCAGGGTCCGATCAACACATTCGTTCCGTGGCTGTCGACGCAGGGGCTGATTGTCACCGACATCGACGGCCAGCTGCACGCGGCCGATCCGCCTCCGGCCGTCGACCACGACGAGGCGCTAGCGATCCTCGGCGCGCGCTACCGCGCAGGCTACGGGCCCTCCGACGCGACCGACCTCGCGAAGTGGTCCTCGCTGCCGATCACACAGGCGCGCCGGGCGCTCGACGCGGCCGGAGCGCAGCGCGACTTCGACGCGTGGCCCACCCATGACCCGCCGCGCTGCCTGCTGCTCGCCGCGTTCGACACCCTCATGCTCGGGCACCGCACCCGCGAGCCGTTCGTTGCCGCCGATCACGACCATCACGTCCTGAAGGGCGGCGGGATTCTCAAACCCGTCGCGCTCAGCGGCGGCGTGGCGACCGGTACGTGGTCGATCAGGCAGGGCCGCCCCGAGCCGGCGTGGTTCGGCCGGCCCGCACCAGCCGCGGCGCTCGACAGCGAAGCGACGGACATCGAGCGCTTCCTCACCTCGTAAAGGATGGCGCTCCTGCGTGGCACCGGAGCGCTGCGCGCGAGACCCGCGGCCGAGGGAAAGCAGGGCCAGCGCCCCGACACGCCGCCAGCCCTGTTATTCGCCACAAACGGTCACCCGGTACCTGCAGAGCCGTTGCAAGCGGCCTGATCGAAGCGGACGCGGATGAGGACTCCGTGGCGGCGGCGCGACGTACGAAACGAGCAGTGGGAGCACGGAGCGCGGCGCTTCCGATATCGGGTGCAAGGAGAAGCCTTGACCACGGTGGCCGACCGCCCCGGGCTTCCAACACGGAACGGATCCGCGCGTCTCGGTCAGTCGGCGCTCGGCGCCGGCAACACACCCGAGGTCGTTCCAAAGCGATCGTGTCCGCGCGCCGGAAGCGACGCGTCGTCGCTTCCGCCACCCGCTCAAGCAGCACTCCGTCGAGCGTGGGTCGCTCGGCCGATCGCGGGCGTCGACGCCGCCCCATCTGGCATCGTCGGCACTGGAGCAAATCCAAGGCCGTCTCCCCCCACCATCCCGGTGCTCGAGCGCATCGTCGCAGTCCTCGACGAGCAGCTCTTGATCGGGATCGAGCGGCGCGGTCACGGCGAGGAGCATGAGTGTGAGGTCGCGCGGGTGCCGGAGGCGGTTCTCGCCTACCTCGATCCGCCCCAGTTGGCCGGTCCGCGTCCGGCCCACCGCTCACTTATCCCGCCGTGGCTTGTCAAGTGCCTCCTGGGGTTATCGCCGGCTCAGGCGGTTCTGGGCTGTACTGGATGTGGTGGTGCGCGCGGGCGCCCGGGCTTACTTCGGTCTGCGACCCTGATCTCTGGTGGGCCGATGACAGGATGTTTGATTGGGTGATCCCGCTGGGGGAAGCGTTGCGGCCGCTCAATCTTTCTAGGCGGTCCACGCGGGTAGCGTGTCCGCAGCGGTGGTCCGGGAGCCGGCCGCGGCGCATCAGTGTGAGTGAGGACTTGCCGCGCACAAGGTGGTCGAGGTTGGCGTTTACCAGTTCCAGGGTTTTGGGCTAGCTGCCACGTAGTGCAGTCGAAGGCCCGGTCAAGCGGCCAGCGCAGGCGGACGCTCGCGCGTTCGCCGGACGCGTGCTGGCGGGGAGCGTTGCCCGTCGACGCGCACCGGTGCTGCGTGCGGGGGCCCGCGTCTGCTGTACGGGCGGTGGCGCGAGCGCGTCGTCGCCGAGCTCGCGCAGCGTGTGATAGCAGCGCTTGAGCAGCTTGCGCGCGAGCGCCAAGCAGGCGCGGTTGCCGCCCAGGTGCTCGGCCGCCTGCTCGTAGTAGGCGCGATCCGGCGAGCGTGGATGACGCGCGACCTGCGCGGCCTCATACAGCGCCCAGCGCAGCGCCGGCGGCCCTTGGCGCGACAAGTGCCCTGGTGCGTGGCGTGCTTCTTGTTGCCACGCAGCGCTGTCGTCTCGGCCGGCTCGGCGAGATGCACCTCTGCCCCCGCCGCCCATAGTTCCTCGACCAGGAACCGCCAGCCGGTTGTCGCCTCGGTCGCGACCTCCAGCTGCTGGCCGGCAAACCGCGACAGGAACCGGCGGACGCCGGTCCGATCGGCCGGGCGCACCCGCGCGCGGCCGATCTCACCAGTCTCAAGCTCAATCCACTCCGCGGTGATCTGCGCCCTGTGCTGGTCTATGCCCATCACGATTGACATCTTCACATCACCGTCCTTCCTTGCAACACGAGCAGGATCCAACCTCTGACCCATCGAATACGTTGGTCAGCGTGGTCGGTGTCTTTAGTTGAACGGACCGCCGCGCGGCCAGTCACCGCGCGCGCCACCCTACTTGTTCGACACAGAGGCCCGACCACCTTCACCGTCGTTTCACGTGCCTCCCGGGATCGCGACCCCGGATATGACATCTTTCGGTAGGTCAAGCCCACTAACGGCGCCACAGCGATAGGGTCAGTGATCGTGAATGGCAACGATGTAAGTCGGTGGTTCGGCGAGTACCTCGACGCGTTCGCCGCCTGCGGACGAGGGGAGGGCAACGCCACCTCCCTGCTTGTTTAATACGGCGTCCCGCTCTTGCTTGCGACTGACGGTGGCTTCGTCGCTCTGACGAGCGACGATCAGGTCGTTGCGGCCGCAAAGCAGCAGATCGACGGGATGCGAGCGGCCAATTACGACCACAGTGACGTCCTCAACTCCAACGTCACCGTTCTGAACGCTACGTCAGCCATCTACCGCGGGGAGTTCTCCCGCGTGCGCGGCGACGGCGTTGAGATCAGCCGGCTCACGGTTAGCTATCTGGTGACCGACGGCCCGGTTGGCCGTCGCATCTCAGCGCTGGCGGTTCATTGCCCCTGATCCCTTTTCGGGACGTCGGGTCGTCGCGCCGATCGGTCGATGGCGCTCGATCACATCGAGTCACACCACGCTCTCCTGCTTGGCTGGCCAAGCGGACACCCCTAACAGGACGTGCGCTGCCTCTCGCGGTGGACCAGCCACGGCTGTCTACCGGCGCGGCTAGCCCGACTCCCCCTTCATCCCGAAAAGAGGAAGCGCAACCCATCTGTTGCGCTCCTGAGCAAGGCCAGCGGTCTCGCGCTTGTCAGTCCTCGAGAATCCCGCTTCGCCGGCGGTTGCGCAGCGCCGCGCGACTGCTGGCTCGCTGCTCAGTTGGACGAGAACGAGCAGTGTTCCGTCACAGCTGCTTCTGGCAGAGCAGCAGCGGAACGCAGGCGACCTAGCGCTGCCGAGTTTGAGAAGAGGCGAGAGCGCCACGACGGGCCGCGAAATTGTGCGTATACAACCGTGGGCCGTCGACGTCGGGAGCAAGCGGCAGCGCTGGACTTATGCTTCCGCCTCCTGTTCTCGTCCAGGCTGACGCATGATTTCAACGGCCTCCGGAACTTCGGCTGACTGGCCGCGGGCTCATGCTTTTGCCGCTTCGGGCGGGATGAATGAGCGAGGCTGGCTGAGGGGCCGTGGAGATGGCCTGGCGGATCGTTAGGGTCGGCCTGCGTCATAGCGGCGGCGGTCGCGTTTGGTCGGACGCACGCCGAGGTTGATCGGCCTGGAGAGCAGGCGAAACTGCGCCTGGCGCTCGCGTTCCGCGACGCTCTCGGGGGTCTCGTCATAGAGCCTGGCGGCCTCTGGGGCCGACACGCGACGCTCGGCCGCGTCGCGGACGATGACCGTCCGCCGGACCTGGCCGATCGTGATCTGGAGCTCGTCACCGGGTCTGACGTCGCGGCTAGGCTTGACCGCGATGCCGTTGACGTGCACGCGGCCGCCCGTGACCGCGCCCGCCGCCAGCCCGCGCGTCTTGAACAGCCGCGCCGTCCACAGCCACTTGTCGATGCGCATCAGCCTCCGGCGAGAACGGGCGTGCAGCCCGCGGCCGTCAGGACCTCGGCCACCACGTCGCGATGGTCGTCCTGGTGCTCGATCACGCCGTGCTTGACCGAGCCGCTGACGCCGCAGCGCTTCTTGAGCTTGCCCGCGAGCTGTTTGGGCCCCGCGTCGTCAAGCGGCACACCAGAGACGGTGGTGACGGCCTTGCCGCGGCGACCCGCGACCTCGCGCCGGATCTTCACGCGATTGCCGTCGGCCTGGCGCTTGGTCGGCTGGGGCTCGCGCGCCTTGCGCTGGTCGCCGTCGGTGGTCGAGTACACGAGCCGGGAGTCCCGTCTCATGGCTCTCACGGTACCGGCTCGCCAGCAGTGAACACGCTCCCGGTCTCCACTGCAGCCCGCAAAGCGATCGAGACCCTGGCCACTCGCGGCCCCTCGTCGAGCGGTTCCGTCTCGTTGCCCAAGTTGCTGATGCTGCTGCGCACCTCGTGCCTACCACGGGATCCGCTGGCGGTCGTGGTAGAAGCCGTCGGTCGGCCCGTTGTCTGGGAGCGTCGCGAGCCACACCGGGTGTCGGCTCCCTCCCGGACCGAGCGTGGCGCGCTGCTGACGCCCATTCTGGTTGCGACCCAGCCGGGCGACATCGCGTTGACCTTCACGTCGGCACCCGCCTCGGCGGCGATCATTCGTGTGAGGACGTTCAAATGAGGCTTTCGCCAGCCCGTACGCGCCGGCCTGCGGCGCGCGCTCGGCGAAGTGGGCATAGCCGGTTGAGATGTTCACGACGCGGCCCCACTTTCGAGCACGCATGCCCGGGACGAACGCACGCGCGGTTCTCCACGCTCCGATCAAGTTGACCTCGAGTGCGTCAACGAGCGCGCGTTCGTCGATCACAAGCAGCGGCGTCGTCGTGTAGCACCCGGCGTTGTTGACGAGGATGTCGACCTCGACACCGAGGTAGGCCAGCCGCCGCTCACACTCGGCGATGCTGTCCGGGTCTGACACGTCGAGTTGCTCGGCTCGAATCTCCGGCCCCAAAGCGCGCGCGGCGACCTGGCCGGCGGACAGGTCACGCGAGCCAATCACCACGCCGACCCCGGCCGCGGCCAGCTGACGCGAAGCAAGAGTCCGGCGGCGGCTGAGCCCAGCTCATGCTCGCCGTTGAGGCTGTCGCACAAACCCCGGCCGTCGTCCGAACCTTGTTTGATTCACACAAACGCGCGTCGCGGCGGCGAATCAAATCGGTCCACACGAGCGCTCAATCGCCGTCACGTGGCCGCACACGATGTCTTTCGAAAGCGCCTAATCGCGCATTTGTGGATTTCGTACAAGACCGCTGGTTTGTGCGACAGCCTCCGTTGATAGGAGAAGTCCGGCCACGGAGCCGAAGCAAAAGTCCACAGCGGCACAGCAGGAGCCCGCTGGCCGTGGATCTGGCGACCGGACCCCGCCCCCTGCCCCTCCGCATGGAAAGGGGCAGCGACCTGGGAGGTCCCGGCGACCTAACCGCTCAACGCTTCGCAGAGAAGATCCAGACTTGGTGGGCGCGTATCGTCGCGCGTGCCGTCGGTTTGATCCATCCGATTTGGCGGGATGATGTCGATCAAGCGATCTGATCCTCGGACCTGATGAACGGAGCATTGATGCGCTATCGGAAACTTGGCAGCTCAGATCTAGATCTAGAAGTCTCGGAGATCTCGCTGGGGTCGTGGCTGACCTACGCAGGCGGCGTCGAGGCCGAGCAGACGCGCGCCTGCACGAAGGCCGCGTTCGCGGCCGGCATCAACTTCTTTGACACCGCGAACGTATACGGCCGGGGTGCCGCCGAGGCGGCCTGGGGCGAGATCCTCTCCGCCCACCCACGCGACAGCTACATTCTGGCGACCAAGGTCTGGGGGCAGATGTCCGATGACCCGACCGATCGAGGTCTATCCGCGACGCAGATCGCCAAGCAGATCGACGCGTCACTGGAGCGCCTGCAGGTCGACCACGTCGACCTCTACCAGGCCCACCGCTTCGACGTGGATGTCCCGATCGAGGAAACGATCGAGGCATTACGGCAGGTGGTGGGTGACGGGAAGGCCCGCTATCTGGGCTTCAGTGAATGGACTCCGGAGCAGATCGAGGCGGCGATCGAGATTGCCGGTCCCGACCTGTTCGTCTCCTCGCAGCCGCAGTACTCGATGCTGTGGCAGGCGCCCGAGGCCGAGATCTTTCCGCTTTGCGCGCGCAACGACATCTCCCAGATCGTCTGGTCCCCTCTCGCCCAGGGCGTGCTGACAGACAAATACAAGCCCGGTCAGCCACATCCCGGCGATTCACGTGCGGCCAACGAGACGATGAACATCGCCATGAGCATCGTGATGAACGACACCACGCTGGAGGCCGTCCAGCGACTGGTGCCGATCGCCGACGGCGCAGGTCTCACACTGCCTGAGATCGCGCTGGCGTGGGTGCTGCGCCGCAGCGAGGTTGCCTCTGCGATCACGGGCGCCTCCCGGCCCGAACAGGTCCGGACGAACGCGGCAGCCTCCGGGATCGAGCTCTCGAGCGATGTGCTCGACGCGATCGACGTGGCAGACCGGTGCCGTGACAGCAGCCGGGAACTCGGAGCTGGCCAGATTGCCGCACTCACAGCGGCGCTTCTGGATCCAATGCTCAACACACTCAAGTGCCGGCATGTCCGGCAGGTCGAACACCTGCCGTGACTGGGACTGCTCGATCGGCGCCTGGGAGAGGTCCCGCCCGCAGCACTCGCACACCAACGCCGGATGCAGCACCGTTCGGTCGGGCTCCTCGCGTCGCTGCAGATGATGGCCGCGATGCCCGGACTGGCCTCCCGGCTTGCGGCCCGAGCGGCGCCGCAGACTGCGCTTCTTCTTCTCGGCCGGCGGCTTGTCATACCCGTCCGACGACGGCGGCTTGGAGGAGTTACGCGAGTTCTGATCAAGCCGCGAGCGCAGCTCCGCGACCAGCGCCTCAAGCTCAGCGATCCGCGCCGCCTGCACGGCGACCAGCGCCTCAAGCTCAGCATGTGAATATGACGGACGCGGTGAAATCGCGGTTGCAGGCCTCACGCGCGCAAGATTCCCTGCGCGCGCTCTCAATCCTGCCGCTCTCGTCCTCCGGCTCGAAGGAAGGGCCGGTGTCAAGTACGTCCGCGCCCTCCGCTATAAGCCGCCGATGATCGACGAACAGACGGTCCAGCGCGTCCGCGAGCTGCGCACCCGCGGGCTCTCACCGAAGGAGATCGCACGCAGCCTCGCGATCAGGCCAGCCGTCGCATCCGATCTCGTCCGCAAGCTCGCCACCCAGCGCGAAGACACCGACGCCGAGCGCATCGACTGCCTGCTCAACGCCGGATGGAGCACCGGCCTGAAGATCGACGGGCATTCTGAATGGCGCGACCAAGACGCCGAGGAGACCACCGGCGGGCTGGTCACCGCGCTCGTCGCGCGCAGGCGCCGCCACCGCCACGGCGCCACCGTGTGCGTCTACCTACTCGACGTCTGCTGCCTCGGGGTCAAGAACGCAATCGGACCAGACAACCTCGACGAGCAGGCGCTCCGCCGGCTCACCAACCGCGTCTTCAGCGGCTACCAAGCGCCACCCGTCGCCGCGCCGATCGAACTCGTGCGCGACCTCGTGCTCGGCGCCGCCGAGTACGCCCACCGCCTCGGGTTCGCACCCCACCCGGACTTCGAGCAAACACGCGCCCACCTCGAACCATGGGCCGGCCCCAGCACAATCACCTTCGGACGCAACGGCAAACCAACCTACATCTCCGGGCCCTACGACAACCCCGACCGCATCCTCCACACGCTCCACCAGACAGTCGGCCGCAAAGGCTTCACCTACACAATCGGAGTCGATCTCAACGACCTACCGCTAACTAACCGGCTGACAGCCGCAGTCCGCCACCCTCACGCACGGCGCCAGACCTGAATAGTTACGTACAACATTGCTTTCGTTGTACCGCTGTTGGCGATCATTTTGGTCCTCTTGTTCGCTGGGGAGCGCGCAGAGCGATGGCTTCAGATCAGAAGGGCGGAACGTGGTTGCAGCGTCGCTGGCCAGTGGTGCTCGCAGGCCTGCTGCTTTTCGTCGGCGGCGTCTTGACCGTGCTCGGCGGTGTGGGCCTTGTCAAGGACTTGGCGTATTCAAGCTTCGCTCGAGTCGTGCTTGCAGCGCTCTATTGCGGCCGGCGCTAGCCGGATCGACAAGCTGAACTTACTCGATGCGGGAACGTTGCTGACGGCGACCTCGCTAAATGGTTAATTGGCCAACCGACATTTATCAGCTCGCGCGCATCTGGGTGGGCGGTGTCCAATCGGTGCCCGTCTCTCGCCGGAAGGCGTCGATCGCCGCGTCGAGGGTGGCGAAGAAGTGGTTGGGGTCGAGCGGGCCGATCAGCTCGTAGCGCTCGAGCTTTGCGTGCACTGGGTCCTTGAGTTCGGCGAATACGAGCGAGGTTCCGGCGGCGTTGAGTTCCTCGTCGAGGTCGGCGAGCATGTCGGCGGCAGTGGTGTCGATGTCGGTGATCGGCTCTGCGGCGATGAGGATCCAGCGCGGCCGGGGGTCGGCCGCCGCGAGACGGCGGACTTGGTCTCGGAAGGTTCTCGCGTTGGCGAAGAACAGCGGTGCGTCGTACCGCATGATCACGAGGCCGGGAAGCTCCTCAGCCTCTGGGTGCAGTTGGCGATCGTGGTGGCCGGGAATGCCCGGCACGCGGCCGAGTGTTGTCTGGTAGGGCCGCCATGCTCGCCGGAAGACGTTGAGGATCGACAGCGCTACCGCGACCGCGATGCCCTGGAGGACGCCGAGCAGCGCTACGCCGAGGAACGCGGTGATCGAGAGCACGAACTCGACTCGGCGCTGACGCCAGAGCCGCAGGGTCCCGGGCACGTCGGCGAGCGATAGCGACGCCGCGATGACGACGGCTGCGAGCGTCGGGTTTGGGAGGTTCTTCAGTAACCCGGGCACGAGCACGAGCATCAGCACGATCGCCGCCGCTCCGACAACTCCTGTGAGCTGCGTCTTTGCGCCGGCTTGCTCGGCGACCGCGGTCCGCGAGCCGCTCGTGCTGACCGGGAAGCCTTGAAAGAACCCGGCGGCGATGTTTGCGGTGCCGATCCCGATCATCTCGCCGTTTCCGTCGACCTCCTGCCCGGTGCGCGCCGCGAACGCGGAAGCCGTGGAGATCGTGTCGGTGAGCGCGACGAGCGCGATCCCCAGCGCTCCCGCGACGAGCAGTGGAAGGTCTGATACGGGGCTCGGCACTGTCAGCGGCGGGAACCCCTTGGGAAGCGTTCCGACGAGCGTGACGCCGTGCTTGGCCAGATCGAATGTCGCTGAGGCTGCGATTGCGACCACTACCGCGACGAGCACACCGGGGATCTGCGGCAGCCAGCGCCCGAGCGCGAGGATCAGAGCGAGGCTGACCAGGCCGATCGCGACGGCGGCGCCGACCGTCTTGCCCGAGGCGAGTCCGTGCACGAACCCGTGGACCTCGTTGATCAGGCCATTGGCTTCGACGGAGAACCCGAACAGCTTGGGTAGCTGTCCGATCAGGATCGTCAGCGCCAGGCCGTTCATGTAGCCGATCCGGGTCGGCTTTGAGAGCAGGTCGGCGACGAACCCAAGCTTCGCGACCCCCGCCGCGATCATGATCGCACCGACGATCAGCGCGAGCATCGACGCGAGCGCGATCGCGCGCTCGGGGCTGCCGTTCGAGCCGAGGATCGGCAGGATCGTGGCCGCGATCATCGGGCCCAGCGATGAGTCCGGGCCGAGCACCAGAATCCGCGATGGGCCGAACAGGGCGTAGCCGATCAGGCACAGGATCGTGGTGTAGAGGCCTGTGATCGCCGGGAGGCCCGCGAGCTCGGCGTAGGCCATCCCCTGCGGCACGAGCAGGGTGGTCAGCACCAGTCCGGCGACCACGTCGCGGCGCAGCCACGATACGCGATAGTTCGCCAGTGCGCGCACACCTGGGAGCCACCGCGACGCCCTCATCGACGCGTGCCCGGGGTCAACGCGGTTGATCGGTGTCGGTTCTCGCCGAGGCTGACGACATGATCGGACACGCGGTCGACGTCGCCGCCGTTCTCAGCGCATCCGTTCGCCTGTCGGCGTATCAACCCCGTTCGTCGTGGTAGCCGGGCTCGATTCCGGCTGGCCGTCGCGGCCGTCGGGGTTCGCGGCGTGGCTGGCCTTCTGGTCTCTCTGCTCATGCTCGAACGGGTCCGCGGCGGCGCCCTTCGGTGCCTGAGCCTCTAAGGCCTCCCTGACCTCGAGCAGCGCCTCGCGCTGTCGCTTGCTCACAGGCGGGAACTGCGGGTCGATCTCCATCACCGCGTGAACGAGCACGGCACCGGCTCCGATCCGCCCGAACGACTTTCGATCGGCGGGGGATCACGTACCACGGCGCCCACTGTGTGCCCGTGTGCGAGAGCATCTCCGAGAACACCTTCTGATACTCATCCCAGAGCGCTCGCTCCTTCAGATCGGCGGCGGAGAACTTCCAGTTGTGGTCGGGCAGATCGATCCGCCCCAGCAGGCGGACGCGCTGCTCCTCCCTTGAGAGGTTCAGGAACAGCTTCACGATCCGAAACCCGTTGTCGGTCAGATACCGCTCCCAGTCGTTGATCTCCCGGTAGCGCCGGTGCCACACGTCCCCTTTCTTGGACCCGCTCGCAAGCTTCTGGCGGTCAAGGTTCTCGGGATGCACCCGCACGACGAGCACCTCCTCGTAATCGGAGCGGTTGAAGATCCCGATCTCGCCGCGAGCGGGGAGGCGCTGCGCGTAGCGCCACAGGTAGTCCTGGTTGAGCTCTTCGGCCGACGGGACCTTGAAGCTGTGCACGGCGACACCCTGCGGGTTCACGCCCGCTCATCACGTGGCGGATCGTCCCGTCCTTGCCGGCCGCATCGAGGGCCTGCAGGACGACAAGGAGTCCCCAGGTGTCCTGGGCTGCCAGTCGCGCCTGATACTCGGTCAAGAGCCGCACCCCCTCACCACGCAGGGCGACGCCGTCCTTCTTCTTCTTCTTCTTCTTCTTCACACCCGCCTTGAACGACGGATCGAAGTCCTTGCCGAGCGTCACTTTCGAACCCGCCTTGACCCGGAACGGATCGATGAACTCCGTCGCCCTTTGCTGTCTCTTGTCAGCGATCGTCTGCTCCATTCAATCGCGACAACCTACCTCGTGCCGCACCGTGTCGCCTTAGGACGCTGCCTGTCCCGTCGCTGCCCCGAGTTCGGCGCTTGGCTCGACGCGAGCCTTTCCAGGTGAACGTGAAACCGTTGCGCCGTCGATCACGACCGAGCACTCCAGGCCGACGGCGTGCGGCCGGCATCCCTGCAAGCGGCTATCGAGACAAGTCGGCATGGACGGCGGCTCACCCCGGAGCGATGAAATGCTTCGTGTGACCCACCGGGTGCGGTCGCGCCCACCGAGCCAGCCGGGAGTATTTCACCCCAGAACGAATGCGCACGCCGCGCTGAAGTCGGGAGGGTGGTGAAGCCCACGTGGCGGATCTGCTGGCAGGCGGAGATCGCGCGCGCCGTGGCACGAGCGCTTGCCGCTAGGGTGGCCGGCCCGCTCGGTTTGCAATCGGGGTCCTCGGCGACAGCCAGCCTTGAGCGCGAGCCTCGCAGCTACACCCTGATGCCGTCCACCAATCGGGCGCAGCGTTCAGTTCAGTTGCCAGGATTGCTTAGCCGCGCAACCCGCTCTTGGCGGTGTCCCTGTCCCGCTGCTCGTCGAAGCGAGGGCAGGAGAACTCTGGGCAATAGCCCATGACCTGACGCCTTATGACGAAGGGAACAAAGAAGGCTGACCAGCGCTTTGACAGCATCGTCCAGATCGGACCGAGACCCTACTAATAACGCGATGCACGCCCAGAGCCTGCGCTTACTCACCAGGCCCGCTGCGGTCTCAGAGTCCGGACTGCGCGGTGATCCTGCCCGCCTTGACCGCTGCGACGAGCTGCTGGTAGTCGCGTTCGTTCTGGTCGGCGTAGGCGTTTGAGAACTCGAGGACCGCCCGGTCGAAACTGGGACCGTTGCCGAGATAGGACGCGACCGCGACCCGATCGCCGCTACGCGCATGCGCGCGAGCGAGCGTCCAGCCGCACAGCTTGCCGTAGACACTCATCAGCTGCGGAACCAGCTGGTCGATCTCGGCCGAGCCCTTCCAGTCCTTGAGCTGGCGGCCATAAAAGTCGCGGGGCTGTCCGTCCAGCGGAGAGTCGACGTGCAGCCAGCCGAGGAAGATGTCGCTGCTGGCTTGCATCAGGCGCTGGCCCGTCACCACCCGCCGGCCGTGGTTGTTGAATTCGCTTGGGCCTAAGAACTCTTCGAGCACCGACGCCTCAGCCTCCTTCATCTGCAAGAACAGCGGGTCATTGCCGTCGCGGCCGAGCAGCAACGCGATCCAAGCCCGTGTGCCGACACTTCCCACCCCGACGACCTTGCGCGCAAAATCGGTCAAATGGAACTGCTCGAGCAGCACACGCCGGTCACGCGCGAGCGAGTCGCGGTAAACACGCACTAGCGCGCGCAGGGCCTCGAGGAGCTCGTCGCGCGCTCCCTCCCGCGCGACTTGCGCGAGCGGCACGATCAGCGGCGACTGATCGACGATCTGAACCTCGCCGTCGACCTTCCGTGTCAGCTTCGAGAACGCCGACATGCTGTCGCGGGTGCGCGCCTTCGCGAGCGTCCTCTCGGTCCGCTTGACCGCCGCCGGCTTGAAGCGAGCGGCCCGCTCCGCAAGCAACGACTCAATCTCCATGCGCGCATACCACACCGCAAGATTCTTCATCGCCGCGAACTCGCGCATCGCCATGCGGTACTGCCTAACGGTGTCGAGCACCACCCGCTCCTGATCCAGGACGCTATAGCCGTTGTCGCGCGCCGCGATCAACATGCTCACCGCAAGCCGCTTGAGGTCCCACTCCCACGGACCCGGAAGCGTCTCGTCGAAGTCATTGATATCGAACACCAGCCGCCGCTCGGGCGAGGCGAACACCCCGAAGTTCGCGAGGTGCGCGTCCCCGCAACACTGCACCTGCAACCCGGAGCGCGGCGTCGCCGCCAAGTCGTGGGCCATGATCATCGCCGCCCCGCGATAGAACGCGAATGGCGAGACCAGCATCCGTCCATAACGGATCGGAACAAGCTCCGGCACGCGCGTCTGCGCCTGGCGCTCGAGCAACGCGACGGGATCCGGGCGAGTCGCCGCGGGCTCGAACGCACCGTGGCTCGAGCGCGGCACCTCGGCCCGCGCCGCCTTACCCCGCGCCACCCGCTCAGCCACCGTCAAGTGTGCAACCACAACGGTCGCCTTCACTTCGTCCGCTCCCGACCCGGGGCACCCGTCCGACGGGCTTTCGCGGTTGCACGATCACGTCGCTTGACCGGATAGGCGGGCTCGCGGCGATGAGTGCTGGTCTTGATGGCGGCACTCATTGTCCGAGGATGCGGGCCTTCTCCGCCGCGAACTCCTCCTCGGTGAGGATCCCTTTTTCCTTAAGGTCGCCGAGGTCCTTGAGCTGGGATATGCGGTCTTTGCCGGCGCCAGCCGCGGGTGGCGGCGGTTCCTGATACTGCGGCTGGGACTGCTGGTATTGCTGGGTGTCCTGTTCCGCCCAGCGGTTGTACTGGCGCCGGCTCACCCGGTTGGACACCGCGGTTGCGGTTCCGGCGATCACGGCGGTGCGGGCGATCCCCCGCATTAGGCCAGGCATGGTTACTCCCTTTCGTTGAGGCGGCCGCGTCGAGGGCGTCGATCAAGTCCTGCACGTGGATGCGCTCGTTGGTGATGAGCACGCCACCGTTGCATCGCACGGCGGCGACGAACGCCGCCGCCCAGCGGTTCTCGTACACGATCATGACCGCGGTGCTGCCCGGCTCGATCTCGCCTGCGGCCAGCGCGACGTCGTCGTCGCTGAGTAGGCCCGTGGCAGCTCCTGCGAAGTCGGCGAGGTCGCCCGCGGCGTCCGCGTCCAGATCTGCGGGGTCAACGCCCGCGAATGTCCCGTCCGCGTCTTTGCGGACGACCCGCACATCGAGCACCCGGATCGTCCCGCGTTCGACCAGCTCGAGAAAGAGCGGTATCGCCTCCCCGGTCACCGGCGCGCCGGGAGGGTAGCCGATCACCACCACATCGATTGGGCCGAACTCTATTTCGTTTGTCTCCATTTCGCTACCTCGGTTGATTCAGCACTCTGATCGGGTTCATCCGGGCGCCCCGCCGGGACGGTTCATGGTCGAGCCGTACGCGGGCTTCGGGCCCCGTGGGCGACCAGGCCGTATATCACCAGGATGTCAACGGCGAACAGTGCCAGGGACCAGAACGGATATGCCGGGATGAACAGTAGCTGGGCGCTTGCGTTGAGCCCCGCGAAGGCCACGCCCGCCCATCGTGCGAACTGGTTCCCCACGAAAATTCCGAGACCGCTGAGCCCCTGCGCGACGCCGACGAAAAGGACCACCCATCCCAGGTCTTCGGATCGCCGAACACGTAGTGCGCATTTCCGGAACCTCCGCTGTTTCACGTTCACAAGCCGGAGTCGTCGTTCGCCGTCGCCGGCCGCTGTCGTTGCCCACTCACCCAGCCTCCCTCTCTACGGATCCGCGCGAACTGCGATCCTCTCGGGCAGAGTCGCCAAACGTAAAGGAGCAAGCGATGACCGGGAAGGCTGACTTCACAGAGGAGGAATGGGACCTCCTGCTTGAGGGACCGCCGAGCGCAGGCATGATCGTCGTTACGGCCCAGCGCGGCGGCACGATCCGTGAGACATTCGCGATCGGGAAAGCGTATGTCGAAGCTCGCCAGCAGCACGGTGAGAGTCAGCTGCTGGACGAGATTGTCGCCGCGAAGCCCGAGGTCGATCACACGCGCTACCGATCGGCTGAGGAGCTCAAGCAGCATGGCCTGCAGCATCTGCGGGACGCGGTCGAGCTGCTCGGACGCAAGGCAACGCCCGACGAGGTTGAGGGCTATCGGCGCTTCGTGCTCATGCTCACCGAGAAGGTGGCCAACGCGCACAGGGAGGGCTCGGCGGCCGTCAGCGACGCCGAGCGGGCGGCGATCGACGAGATCTCCACGAGTCTCGCCACCCCCACCGCTAATTCAAGCCCGGGCTCAACAACCGAGCAGAGTGCTCCGGCCTCGGGCTGATCCGAGCATGCTCACTCAAGCGCCCGAGCGTGAGGAACAGGAAGCCGAACAGCAGGCCGAGCAGCGTGTAGACGCTGATCGCCCGAGGATCGGCCGGAAATCGACCTGGACGGCAAGCAGGACGCGCCGCAAAATCGTGGCCGCCGCAACCGCCAGCAGACGAGTCGACGACGAACGCGGCGCCGAGCGTAGCTCTGAGGAGACCACCCTCGCGAGCGCCGTCGCGAGGACCGCGGCAAGCGCAGCCCCAGCCGCAAGGCGCACGCGCCGCAACGGCACGTCCGAGCTGGTCAGCGCGATGCTTGCCGTGAGCCCGGCGATCGCGACCGCGGCGAGTCGCCCGACCCAGCCCTCCGGAGGCAAGGTCATTGTCACCACAAACGTCGCGAGGATCAGCACGAGAACGAGTCCGTAGGCATCGCCGATCCGCCCGACGAGCTGGAGCCGGGTCTCATTGCTCGGCCGATGCACGAACCGACGCGTACGCGCGGGATCTGGCGGGATCTGGTTCCCCGACAGACACAACCGAAGATTCGTTCTGGTAGAGCGCGTCCCTGGCCGAGCTGAGACTCTCTGGCTTCCGGCGTGGTGCGATCCCGGCACGACGCTCTGACAAACCGAGACCGGGGCCGATCGCCACCGGACTCTCGCTCGGCTTGGCATGCAGCCGCTGGGCACACCCGGGCTCAGTCTGGCTAGCGTGGAATCAGCTCAGCAGCTCGATCAGGCCTTTGATCACAAGTAGCGCGCCGAGCACCGTGAGCATCGTCACCGCGAATCGACGCGCATGCCGCCCGATCCATGCCTTCGCTCGGTCGATCGCCCCGACGGTCCAATCCGGGGCGATCGCGAAGCAGAGCAGCGGAATCTCCAGCAGCGCCAGCATGACCAGGTTGAACGCGACGACCAGCAGCACGGTCTCGGCCGTCGAGTAGTTCAGCTTGTCGATCCGACTGAGCCCCGCCAGGTAGGAGGCCCCAGGAAGGGTGAGCAACGCACCGATGACGAACGTGGTCCGCGCCGAACCCCGCCCCAGCGCCTGCTGCCAGCGCGGTGGACCCCTATCCTGCTTGCGCGCTCGTCTGCGCTCGGCCGCAGCTTGATGACGGCCTGTCCCCAGCACCAACGCCGCAGCCAGCGCGATCCCACCGAGCGCCATGGTTGCGGCTGGGCTCAGCGCGTTCTCGGTCGTTCGAACCGCGTCTGAGTTCTCCACTGAAAACACGATCACGAGCCCGAGCGTGATGCTCGTCATCAGCGCCCCGAGCAGATAGCCGAGCATCAGTCGCTTCGGATTCGGGAGCAGCATCATCAACGTCGACGCGGCAACAAGCGTCGGGTTCAACGCCGCGGCAAGCGCGAGAAGGAATACGTGGCCCACGGGCGTCGCTAATCATGATCGAAGGCGAGCTGTCCAGCGACATCTGCGCGAGGCCCGTGCGCGCGGCGGATGCGCGGAGCGGGTCGACGTCAGGCGACCGGAAAAGCTGAGAAGGGCGCGAGCGGCGCTCCTCAAGGACAATCATCTGCCGGGATGCAAGCCGATCAGTCACGTGGTGCCAGCGCCAAGCCTCTTGTGGCCCGCGTTGCGCGGATCTTCGCGTGGCTGGCCGGGATCGCGCTAGCTCTGTTCGTCCTCGATCTGCTCGGAGTGCCCATCGCGGATTGGATCCGCCAGCTGTTCAAGGAGGTGCGGGCCGTCCCGGCTGCGGCGATCGCCGGCGGGATCGTGCTCGAGACGCTCCAGACCGCATTCGCGGCGATCGCGTGGCTGACGATCCTGCGCGCGGCATTCCCCGACGCCGCGCTCCCGTTCCGTCCGGTGCTGGCATCCTACGCGGTCGCGGTCGCGCTGAACGGCTTCCTGCCGGCGAACATCGGGACGCTGGTGATGATGCTGATGTTCGTGACGCTGATCGCGGGAGCGACCTTTGCCGCGGTGTTTTCCGGGTTCGTGGTGCAGAAGATCCCGTTCACGGTGCTCAGCGTCGCGGTGTATGTGTATCTGTTCGCGACGGTCGCCGGCTCGTTGTCGATTGAGCTGGGTTTCCTGTCCGAGCATCCCGTCCTTGGCAGCGTGATTGCGCTCGGCGGCATCGCGCTAATCGTGCTGGTGGTCCGATACTTCTGGCACCGTGCGACGAAGCTGCGCGATGAGCTTAAGAGCGGGGGAGCGGTGCTTGGTCAGCCTCGGCGGTTCATGGTGGGGGTCGCGCTGCCCGAGGTCGCGAGCTTCACCGCGCGCTTAGGGATCGTCGCGGTGTTCCTCGCGGCGTTCTCGATTCCGGTGACCTTTCACTCGGTGGTCGCCGTCACGGGCGCGAACTCGATCTCCAGCAGTCTGTCGTTCACCCCGGGCGGCGTGGGGGTCACCCAGGCGCTGAACGTCGCGGTGCTCGAAAGCACTACGAGCGTGAGCAACGCGACCGCGTACTCCGTCGCCCAGCAGCTGATCGTATCGGCATGGGACGTCCTGTTCGCGATCGTGCTCGTCGCTTGGGTCTTCGGCTTATCCGGCGGTAAGGAGCTGGTCAAGCAGTCCTATGACGCCGCGGACGTCAAGCGCCGTGAGCTCAAGCAGCAGCACGCGGCGCGGCGCCCCGCACACGGGCGCCGCTGGCGAATCCATCGCTGACCAGCCACGAGCGTAGGGGCGGCGCCTCTCACACGATCATGGGTGCGGAGCGTGCGCCAGTTTGCGGGGCCTGCGTGTGGCAGAGATTGCCTGGGTGCTCCCGACCGAGCCCGAGTCCGTCGACGGCCGCTCGTCGCCAGCAAGGCAACAGCGGGCTAGCCGCCGCGGATTAGCCTTCGTCCGTGGTCCATGTCCATCACGACCGCCTCGGTGCCTTCACGCGTTCAATCGTCGAGGATTACGCTGTGTGAACGGGCAATCGCTACCCGATCCCTTGCGGCGAGGATGCCGCGACCGGCTCGCGTTGGAGCGATTGCCGCCACGTTGTCAGGATTTGGTGGACGCTGGCGGCGCCGACGATTGGCTCGGGCCGCTCGGGCAGCTCGACGGGGTGGAGGAGGAACGGGCGGGTCTGCGGCCCGCCGAGGCCTCCGTGGAACGAGACCGGCCTCGTGACGGTGGCTTGCTCGATCGACTGCTCGACGAGATCGTGCAGGTCGTAGCCGTTGCGCTGCTTGAAGGTCGCGCCCCGGGTCTGGCCGTGATCGGAGAGCACCACCAGCTTGTACGGGCGGGGTGCGTAGCGCCGAGCGCCATCGATCCGCCCGAACTGCTGGTCGAGCTTGCGCAGCGCCTCGAGCGTGTCCGCGCGCTCGAGCCCTGAATGGTGAGCGACTTCGTCGTAGCTCGAGAAGGTCGCGTAGACGGCCGGCCGCCCGCGCATCATGTCGGTCAGCACGCCGAACACGATCAGGTCCCGAACCCCGACGCACAAGGCCGCGCGCACGAGCGGGTATCGCCCGCCGCGGTGACCACGCGGGCGCACGTCGCGCCGCCGTTGCTGCAGCGCGGCAACCCGTTCGATGACGACCTCCCAGCAGAAGAGCACAAGCGTCCGGGTGACATTGAACCCGTTTGCGAAGAACGCACGATACCCGGCAGTGGCCCGGGCGCTCTGAGCCCCGTACCGACCGATCGCGTCCGGACTTTGCGCGCCTCCCATGATGACACCCCGCTATCGTCGCCCGGATCGCGCGGAGCGAGCGCTCAAACTGTCGGACGGATTCAGTTCGCCACGACGCGAACACTCCCAGCAACACAGCGGAGGCCGTGGCCTTGGACCGACGTGTCGTGACCATATTGATTGCTTCTTAGGACTGCGGCGGCGAGCATCGAGTCCTCAACGACGGTCGGGCTAGATCGCAGCTTGCGCACCTGCGCGCCGGGCGCCGCGGTGACGCGGCGGATCGCGTCGACAGCCGATGAGAACACGATTACGGTAACGAGGTTCGAGCGCCAACCCCTCTGAACTCCGAACACCGCCAGCATCACGCGGTGGTGGGCCGCGTTGAGCACCCGGAACCCAATTATCACGTCCGCGAAAATCATCTGGCACGGCTGACACGCTCGCGACGGCCAGGTGACGTCACCCACGCGCGGGCCTCGTTGCTTGTCGGACGCGTACGCCCTGATCTCGCCGGGCATCGCCCAGCCCAGCCCATGGATTGCGCGCCGAACCCAGTCGGCGTCGCCGACCACCGCGATGCGCTCCCAGTGGCGAAGCCGCCCGAGCCCGAGCTTGGTGTCTTCTCACGCGGCTCCGGCCGTGAACTCCGGGAACTCTCGACCGAGCACGTACAGTACCCGCACCTTCCTGTCGCTGGAGGCGGCCTCAGCCGCTTCGACCGCCGGGAATCAGAACCTTCTCGTGGTCCTCTGCGCTGACCTTCCCGTGGGCCTCGAAGCCGACGACCGTTGCCGGAAGGTCTGGAATCAGGATTCGCGCTCGCCGTAGATGGCCAGTCCGTAGATGATCCACAGGCTGAGGGCGAAGACCGCGATTGACCACGCGGATAGGCGGGGATCGACAACAGCGCACCGATCGCGGCCAGCGCACCGACAACGACCCCGAACCAGCGCCCATAGGCGCCGCCACCGAACAGCGACAACGATGCGAGGACCTCGAGGATCCCGAGGATCAGCGTGATCCAACCCCAGCCCTTGAGGCTGGAGAAGACGTATTTCGTGTTGTGCACGAAGAAGCTCGAGTTCCCGATCGCAGCGATCCCGTAGATGATGTTCAACACGCCGCCGACCATTAGCAGTACGGCCGCGAACACTGCTCGACCCAATCCTCTAACTCGATCCATCGACAGCTCGTCTCAGTCTGGCGAAGCCTCCCGGCACCCCGCGCGCGCCCCGATACGGTCACGATTACGGCTCACGGGTTGCGAGCAAACGCCACGCAATCCTTCTACCGCCGACGCGGCGCCGAATAGCCGCTGCGGACTGGCGGCGCTTGGATCCAGATCGAGGAGCGACGGTAGCGATGCCGTCGACGCTGGCGCTCCCTCCCGAGGTCGGCGCGTCCGACTGCGGAGAAAACTCCCTAATTTGCTTCTTGCGTCTGCACGTGCACGGGCGGCTGCTGCAAAACTCGCGAGTCCTGTCGCAATCCCATAAGGTCGCGGTCCGACCACGACTTCGCTGAGCGCTGACCGATGCGAGCCGCGACCGCGTGACTTCCGAGAAGGGGCCGCAATCACTGACGTAAACGTTTACGGGGTTGGGCCGGTCGACTACCTGGTCGTCAGATTCCCCGAAGGAAGGCGAGGTTCTCAGGGGAGATGGCGAGCGAGCTGAAGGCGCTGATCGAGAACCAGACGCTCAAGGGTGCTCGACCTGCGGGGCGAGCACGATCAGGGTCGCGATCACGAGCGCCCCGGTCGTGAGCGAGGCGACCGGGGTCTGCGCGCCCGCGGACTCGTTCAGGGAGCTGGCCGCGAGGCTCGTGGACATCGGCATCTCCTGGAACACGCCGGCCCCGACGTTCGCCATCCCTGCGTCACGGACTCCTGGTTCACCTCGATCCGGTACCGGTGCCGCGCGGCGAACGCTCTCGCGTCTCCGGCGGTGTGCAAGAACCCGATTAGCAGCAATGCGACCCCCGCGATGCCGATGCTCGCGTAGTGCAGCCTGACAATCGTGAAATCGGGCAGCTCGGGGGCGGGCGGCCGGCGCGGCACGTGCCCGACGAGCGCCACCCCGTGGGCACCGAGGTCGAACACGGCCGATGCGAGCAGCCCCGCGGCCACGAGCACCAGCGCGCCGGGGACGGCCGGGGCCAGGAAGCCGAGCGCGAGGATGAGCGCGAGCGAAAGCACCCCGACGAGCAGCGTCGTCCAGTAGATGTCGCCGAGCGATCCGACCATGTTGCCAGCTCGCGCCACGCGCTGTCACCCTTCGAGGACGCGCCGGTGAGCTTCGGCAGCTCCCCCGATGACCACGTCCACCGCGGCGCCGGCCAGCAAGCCCGTGACCACCGCTTTCGAGAGGAACTGCGCGATCCACCCCAGCAGGAACACGGCGAGCAGGAGGAACAGGAGCCCGGTGGCTAGCGTGATGGCCGCGACCAGCTGCGCCGCCTCCTGCCCGCCGAGGCCGGTCGCGAGCACCGCGCCACCGGATACCGCGGCAAGCGAGGAACTCGGGCCGGTCGAGATCTGCCGCGGCGAGCAGAAGGAGGGAGTAGATGACCGGTCCCGCGGCTGCGGCGTAGAGACCGTTCTGGAGCGGCACACCGGCGATGCCCGCGTATCCGAGGTTCTTCGGCACGACCAGCGCGGTGACGGCGATGGCCGCGGTCAGATCACCGCGCAGCCACCGCCGCTCGTACCGAGGCAGCCAACCGACCGCCGGCACGTAATGCGCGAGCCCACCGTGCTTCCGATCCCTGGTCGCCATGGCTACCGATGCGCGGTCTACAGAGCGGCCCGGCCGGCGCCATCATCCGATCGGGATGATGCAACTCTTCCGCGGCGGGGACACCGTGGCGGCGTGTCTGAGAGCTTCGATCCTCCCCCTGTCGACCGGCCGGTTGCACCCGGCGAGGGCCCCGTTCCACCGGGCGAGCGCCCGGGAACCGGTCCATACGGGCCGGAGCGCGGAGGCGGGGGCCGCGGCTGGGCGATCGCCGGCGGGATCGCACTGGCCGTCGCCGCTGTCGTGGTGGTCGTCGTGCTGCTGGTCAACAGCAGCTCGTCGAAGAGCTCGTCGACGCCGACAACGAAATCCGTGAGCGTCAGCAACACCACGACCATCGTGCAGCCGACCAGGACGACCACGACCGGCACCACGGTCACCTCGCCGCCGCGGACGACCACTGTCACCACGGCCACGACGGTGACGACGACCACCTCCGCGCCCGGGACGACCAGCAGCACGACACCGTAGCGTCACCTTGATCGGGTGCTGATTCCGCTCGCGCCCGCGAGGGGACCGTAGCCGCTATAAGAAGTCGAGCGTCCGGAGCTGGAGATGACCGGTAAAGATCAGAAGTGCCCCGCAAGCAGAAGCGATGGTTGGCGGAGTTCAGCGCGCCGTTCAAGGTGGAGCCGGGCTCGCGCGTGAGGCTCTCCAGGGACTTCGATCCTTCGTTCCGAGGCGCCATCAACAAGAAGAAGGAGGGCGTCGCGCTGCTGGAGCAGAGGGGGTCCGGCTGCTGTCCGAGTATCAGGCTCGCCTGGCCGCTCAGGACACTGGGGGTGCTGGTGTGTTGCACGCGCTCGACGCGGCCGGCAAGGCCGGCACGATGCGGCACATGATGAGCGGCGTCAATCCGCAGGGGCGTCGCCGTCCACAGCTTCAAGGTCCCGTCGAGCGAGGAGCTGGACCACGACTACCTACGGCGCCACGCGCGGCGACCACGCTCCCGGGGCGAGATCGGGATCTTCAACCGCTCGCACTATGAGGAGGTGCTGGTCGTCCGGTGCACCCGGAGAACCTCGATCGCCAGAAGCTCCCGAAAGCGGCCAAGAGAGGGGACGTGTGGAAGCGGCGCTACCGCGAGATCAACGACTGGGAGCGGTAGCTGACCGAGAACCGGTTTTGGATCGTGAAGCTGTTCCTCAGCCTGTCCAAGGAGGAGCAGCGGATCCGTTTCCTGCGGCGGCTCGACCTGCCCGACCACAACTGGAAGTTCTCCACCGCGGACGTCCGGGAGCGCGAGCGCTGGGACGACTATCAGAAGGCGTTCTCCGAGATGCTCTCGAACACGAGCACCGAGTGGGCGCCGTGGTACGTGATCCCGGCCGACCGCAAGTGGTTCGCGCGGATCGGCGTACGGCGCATCGCGAGGAGGTCTTCGTCGGTTCGGTGTTTGGCCGCGATCGCAGCGGCGGCAGGCTCGAGGATGAGTCGCACCTTACGCGTCTACCAGCCTAGGACTCGGCGGCAGTTGCGGGGGCTGCAGTGCGTTCTGGAGCTTCTTCGCGTCCTCGTCCGAGAGCGAAGTCTTGATCACAGTGCCGCCGTACTGCTCGAGCGCGGCGATCGCCTTGTCCGGCGTCACGTGCTGGATCAGCATAAACAGCGCCGAGGTGCTCGGCTGCAGGTGATCCCGCACTTGCTGCTGGAAGGCTTGGTCGAAGGAGTTGTCTCGCAGGTGGCCGAACAGCGCTCCCAAACCAGCGCCCATCGCCCAGCCGGCGAAGGGGATCAAGAACAGCGTGCCGAATAGCAGACCCCAGAACCCACCCCAGATCGCTCCGCCCGCGGTCGAGAAGCCGCTGTGGCTGGTATGGACGTGATATTTCCCGTCGGGATCGCGGGAGATGACGGCGACCTCCTCACGGGCGCGAGGACGTATCGGGCGCTACCGTGCCCGAGGAGGCCGGGAGCACTCGACGGCTGGCGATCTTGCTGGCGATGGCGATGTTCGTGCTCGTCGTAGACACGTCGGTGATGAACGTCTCGATCTCGGCGGTGGTGCACGATCTACACACGACCGTCAGCAGCGTGCAGTCGGCGATCGCGCTCGAGGCGCTGGTGTCCGCGGCGTTCATCCTGATCGGCAGCAAGGTCGGCGACCTCTTCGGCCGCAAGCGTGCATACGTGCTGGGTCTGCTCGGCTACGCCATCGGTGCGCTGGCGATGGCGCTCGCTCAGAGCCTGACCGCGGTCATCGTGTTCTGGGCAATCATCGGCGGCCTCGGTGCATCGCTGCTGCTACCCGCGATGCAATCCCTGATCCATGGCAACTTCGAAGGCGACGCTCAACGCAAGGCCTACGCCCTCGTCGGGGCGGCCGCCGCAATTGCCGCCGCGGTCGGACCGCTGATCGGGGGCCTCATCACGACGTATCTGTCCTGGCGGGTCGCGTTTCTGCTCGAGGACGTCGTGATCCTGATCGTCCTGTCTGGCATCGGACTCGTCCGCGACGCGCCATACACCGGACCGCGGGGCGTCGACATCGTCGGAGCCGGGCTTTCGATCCTGGGCATGGGCGGGATCGTGCTCGGCATCCTGGTGTGGCAGGAAGGGGGCGATTACGTCGCCGTGCTAATAGCGCTGGGCGTACTCGCGATGGCGGGGCTGCTCTACTGGCTCGCGCGCCGCAAGCGCGAGGGCAAAGCGATGCTGCTGGACCCGGATCTGTTCAAGTCGGCGGGATACCGATTCGGGATCTCGCAGCAGCTGCTCCAGCAGATCGCCTTGGGCGCAATGATGATCGCCCTGCCGATCTACCTGCAGATCGTGCTCGAATACAACGCGCTGCAGGCTGGCGTCTCGCTCGCGCCGCTGTCGCTCACGATGTTCGGGATCGCGCTGCTGGCTGGCAAGAAGGCGGGCAACAGGCGGCCGAGCAGCATCATCCGCTTGGGCTTTGGGCTACTCACGGCCGGCTTGGTGGTGCTGATCCCGATCGTGCCCCGGGCGAGCTCCGGCTCGTACCTCGTCGTGCCGCTCGTGATCGCGGGATCGGGGTTGGGATTGCTGGTCTCGCAGCTCAACAACTACACGCTGTCCCCGATCTCGCAGGAGCGGGTCAGCGAGGCCGCAGGCGTGAACTCGGCGGGCGGATCATTCGGGCTTTCGTTCGGGCTGGCATTCGGCGGCGCGATCCTCCTCGCCACGCTCTCGATCGCGTTCACGAACATGGCCGAAGCGAGCAAGGTGCTGTCCCCCACCCAGCAGCAGCAGGTCGCGGACGCGCTCGAGGATGACGTGCAAGTGGTCAGTAGCACTCAGCTCGAAGAGCAGCTCGTCGGTCAACCCAAGGACGTGAAGGCCGAGATCATCCGCATCAACACCGACGCCAGGCACGTCGCCCTTCAGGTCGCGCTGCTGGTTCCGATCCTCGCGGGGCTCATCGGCCTGTTCAACTCGTTCCGGATGATGCGCCTACCCGACCCCAAGCCGTCGAGCGGGGTCGACGGCACGGCGCTCGGCTGACCGCGCATCCATCCGAACCCTCGTCGCTACGGCGCTGACCCTGTTTGAGGGCGACCGAACAAGTAGCAAGCACCAAGCGGGAAAGCGGCAGGTTTGTCGGGGTGGTTCAGGCTGCGGACGACCTCAACCCAGCGCATGGAGAAGGCGCGATCGGCCAGCTCCGCGCCGTCGGACTCGCGCCGCGGAACGTGGGCCCAGCGTCAAGCGTGCCGGCCACGCTCCCGACGGACAAGCGAACTGCAGCCTGCTCGAGCCAAACACCATCGCCACGTCACCACGGGCCGCCGGCACCGTCGCTCGGTTGATCGGATGCCAACGTTCCGCGCGCTGTGCAGGTGCCGAGGGGCTTGCTCGAGTTCGTCGCCGATCCCGCCAGCCCGCGACCTTAGGGCCGAGCTCGATCCGACCCGCGGGGTGATCGTGCGCTGCAGGTCAGGTACACGAGGCGCGCTCGCAGCGCGCCTTGAAGACTCTGGGTTACGAGGACGTCGCCAACCTTGACGGCGGCTTCAGCGTGCGCAAGGAAGCCGGCCTGCCAATCGACGAGCACCATTCGAACATCTAGTATCTCCAGTTTTCGGCCTGAGGCCCGGTTCCGGCGCCTCAGTGGAGGGTTGTCATATGAGTCACGCGAAGCAGACGAAACAGGACGCGCAAGCGGTCGAGAAGCTTGGCCGCAAGCGATACGAGAAGGAGCTCGCTCGTCTGCAGGGGGAGCTGGTTCGGCTTCAGGAGTGGGTCGTGCGCGAGGGGGCCAAGGTCTGCATCGTGTTCGAAGGCCGTGACACGGCCGGCAAGGGCGGGGTAATCAAACGGATCACCGAGCGGGTGAGCCCGCGCGTGTTCCGGGTGGTCGCGCTCCCGGCACCGACCGACCGCGAGAAGTCCCAGATGTACGTCCAGCGCTACCTGCGGCATTTTCCGGCTGGCGGCGAGGTCGTCATCTTTGACCGCAGCTGGTATAACCGCGCCGGGGTCGAGCGGGTAATGGGCTTCTGCTCCGAGGACGAAGCATTTCGATTCTTGCGACTGGCGCCATTGGTTGAGAGGGCGATGGTTGACTCCGGGATCATCCTGCTCAAGTACTGGCTCGAGGTCGGCCAGGAAGAGCAGACGCGGAGAATCGAGTCGCGGATCAACGACCCGCGCAAGGTCTGGAAACTGTCGCCGATGGACCTCAAGTCCTACAGCCGCTGGTATGACTACTCCCGGGCCCGTGACGAGATGTTCGCCGAGACCCACACGGAATTTGCTCGGTGGCACGTCGCCGATTCAAACGATAAGAAGCGCGCCCGGCTGAACATCATCAGCCACCTGCTTGAGCAGATCCCCTACGACTCACCACCCCGGGAGCCAGTCGTGCTCCCAGCTCGCGAGAAGCGAAGCGGCTACCGCGAGCCCGACCACTCCCACCAGTACATCCCAGCCAAGTACTGAGTCGTCGAGAAGACACCGCTGGTCAGTCGGCAGCGCGCCGCCGGGTGCAGCCGTGAGCGCATCCGGTTCCCGCGGGGCGGCGGTCATGCCTTCCGCGCCTACCGCGACCGCCCCGGCTCGCCAAGGAGATGCACTCCCATCCGCGCTCCGGGAAATGCCCGCTACCGCGACCCGGCGAAGCCGCGATCCGCAACCGCAGGGGCATGTGCGCGGACGCGGATCGACTGGGCGCGGTTCCTGCTCGCCGGTGTGGCCATGCTGGCCGGCATCTCGATCTACCGGGCAGCGCGGAGCCACATGACCGAACCGGAACCGGCGCCTGCGTATCGCCGCCGGGCCGGCCGAGCACTGATCCAGCTAGGCAGCGGCCTTCTGCTGGCGGCGGAGCTGGATCGCCTTGTCGGCCCACACGAGCGCCGGCGCGATCAGCGACAGGCCGAGCACGATCGCCCACTGGCTGCCGGTGAGGGACTCGGTGTCGAGCAGGCGCTGGAGCATGTGGAGCTCGACGCCCGCCCAGGTGAGGAACCAGCCGAGGATGATCCAGCCCATGTAGGGGAACAGCGGCGAGGACCAGGGCGCCTCGCGCTCGCGCCGCATCACGAAGCCGAGGTTCACGGCGGTGAAGGCCACGACGGCGAACGCCATCGTCATCGACACCGACGCGTGCGTCGTGCTCGGCTTGTCCGGTCCGAGGTCGAGGACGAGCAGCGCGGTGACGGCGACCACCAGGCCGCTGAGCAGCCACCGGATGATCTGGGGCCGGTTGACGATCCGCGTGCCCGGCTTGCGGGGCGGTCGTTGCATCACGCCCGGGTCGGGGACGTCGACGATGAACCCGATCACCACCGTGACGACGACGAAGAACTTGCAGAACAGCAGCTGCATCGGGAACAGCGCCACGCCGTCGTTGATGTTGAAGATCGTGGCCAGCACCATCAGCTGCAGCACCGAGGACAGGATCGTCAGCTGGAGCTTCACGTAGGAGGTGATCCTGCGGTAGATGTCGCGGCCGAGGTCGACCGCCCGTACGAGCGTCGCGAAGTTGTCGTCGGTCAGGACGATCTTGGCCGCCTGCTTGGAGACCTCGGAGCCGCTTCCCATCGCGACCCCGATGTCGGCCTGCTTGAGGGCCGCGGCGTCGTTCACGGCGTCGCCGGTCATCGCCACGACATCGCCCGACTGCTGCATCAGCTTGGCCAGCCTCAGCTTGTCCTCCGGCGCGACGCGGCCGAACACATGCAGGTTGGGGAGCTGGCGCACCACCTCTTCGTCGGGGAGATGCTGCAGCTCGGTCCCGGTGAGAACGCCGGGGCCGAGGCCGAGCTGGTCGGCGATCGCACGGGCGGTGACGGTATGGTCGCCGGTGATCATGCGGACGTCGATGCCGGCGCTCAGCGCCATGTGGACGGCGTCCACGGCCTCGGAGCGGAGCGGGTCGATGATGCCGACCAGCGCGACGAGGATGAGGTCGTGCACGGCCGCCATCGGATCGTCGATCGCCGCCGACATCGCCTGATCGTCGAGATCGCGAGCGGCGAACGCGAGCACGCGCAGCCCCTTCTCGGACAGCTGCTGGTTGGCGTCCAGGATCTCCTTGCGGACCTCGTCGATCGGGATCTCCTGGCCGTGCCAGAGCGCATGGCTGCACAGCCCCACGCACCACGTCGGGCGCGCCCTTCACGGTCATGAAGTGCCGCTCCTTGAGGATCCCGCCGGCGAGCCAGTCGGGACGGTCGTGGAAGGTCGCCATGAACTTGTACTCGGAGTCGAACGGCACCTCGGCGCGCCGCTCGAGCGAATTCCGCGTCTGCTCCGCGTCGGCGCTCATCTTCGCGGCGAGCACGACCAGGGCGGCCTCGGTAGGGTCGCCGATGATCGACTCGTCATCGGCCACCGTGGCGTCGCTGCACAGCGTGAGCCCCAGCGCCAGGCGCCGGAAATCGGGAAGCTCCGACCCGGCCACCCCGAGGATCGCGCCGGACTTGCGGTAGCCGCCGCCCTCCACCTGGAACCAATCTCCGCCGGCCAGCATCGTGGTCGCGGTCATCTGGTTCAGCGTCAGCGTCCCGGTCTTGTCGCTGTTGATCACGGTCGTCCCGCCGAGCGTCTCGACGTCGGCGAGCGATTTCACCACCGCCTTCGACTCGGCCAGCCGCTGAGCGCCCGAGGACAGCATCGCCTGCACGAATGTCGGCAGGCCCACCGGGATCGAGGCAATCGCGGTCGAGATGCACAACAGCACCACGGTGTCGAATGACTGACCACGGGCGATGCCGAAGATCGCGATCACCGCCACCGCCAGCCACGCCACGAGCCCGAACACCTTCGTCATCCCGTCCAGCTCTTTTTGCAGGGGCGACCGCTGCCGCTGCGTCGCGGTGACCATGTCGGCGATCCGCCCCATCTCCGTCGCCGACCCCGTCGCCGTCACCACCACGGCGGCCGTCCCACGCGTCACCTGCGTGTTCTGGAACACCAGGTTCGTGCGGTCGCCGAGCACCGTCTCGGCATCCAGCACGCTCGTCCCATCCTTCGCCACCGGCGCGCTCTCACCGGTCAGCGCCGCCTCCTGGAGCTCCAGGCGTCGCGGAGGTCACGATCCGGCCATCCGCCGGGACGACGTCACCGGCCTCGAGCAGGGCGATATCACCCGGCACCAGCTTCGTCGATTCGACCTCCTCGACCGCGCCATCGCGGCGCACCCGGGCATGCGGCACCTGCAACTGCGCGAGTGCCTCGACGCTGGCCCGCGCCTTCAGCTCCTGGGCCGAGCCCATCACCACGTTGAACGTCACCAGGCCCAGCACGAAGATGCCGGTCGGAACCTGCCCGACGACGAAGCTCGCCACCGCGACGATCAGCAGCATGATGTTCATCGGGTTAGACAGCTGTCCCCGCGCCACCTCCCACACGCTCGGCGGCGGCTCCTTCGGCAGCTCGTTGGGGCCGTACTCGCCCAGCCGCCGCTCGACCTCGCCGGCGTCCAGCCCCCGCTCGGGATCGACGCCCAGCTCCGCCGCGACATCGCCGGCCGATCATGCTGTGCCACAAGGCCTTGGGCGTGGTCTGCTCGATCGTCGTCATCTCCGACGACGGTGCGCTCGCTGCTGGGGATGGCCGACTGGCTCAAGGCACACGGGGTCACGCATGTCGCGATGGAGGCCACCGGCGTGTACTGGCGGCCGATCTGGGCGGTGCTGGAGGGCGACTTTGAGTTGATGCTCTGCAAACCCCGGCAACCACCAGTCCGCCGGGAAACGCCGCTCAGGGAACACGCGCAAGGGCCCGAAATGGCTCGACGGCACGCTGCACGACGCCGCGATGGGCGCGATCCGCGTCAAGGACGGGCACTTCGCCCGCAAGTACCGGCGGATCAAAGCCCGCTCCGGGCACAAAATCGCGATCGGCGCGATCAAGCACGCGCTCCTGATCGCGATCTACCACATGCTCAAGACCGGCGAGCTCTACCGGCCACCGACCCCGAACCCCGACGCTGAGCGCAACAGCACGAACGCGCGACCAAACGCCTCATCGCCCAACTCGAGAAGCTCGGGCACTCCGTCACGCTCCAAACGTCAACGTCAACGGCAACAGCGGCGGTCGCACCCTGAACGTATTTTCCTACCAGCTTCGTATAACCGTAAGCCGCGCCCTGCTTAACCGCCCGCACACCTCCCCGACGAAACTGTCCACATCGATCACCAACCTGCCCCTCACCCGGACCAGCGCCGGCCCGCCACGCCCGGACCAGCGCCTCGCCGACCAGCGCATCGAGCTGACGGACATGCCCGAAGCTGAACGCACGCAAAAACGTCCCCAGCGTCGAGGGCCCGGCATCCAACCACCCAACAGCCGCCGCGTGCGGCCAGCCCACAGCACCTCGCAATCATCGATGCTGTCCGCGCCCAGCCACCATCGCGAACAACAGCGCCATCACCTTCCGTCCCGCATTCGCGGCGCCCGGCCGATCCCGCCGCAACCGCGCCAAATTACCCTACCCGCCAACGACTCGATCCCAAGCCGCCTAGCCAGCGTCGCGACCAGCATCACCCCCGCGTCCGAAACCGCCCGCTCGTCATCAAATTCGACCCGCAGACCATCCAGTCCGACCGCCTCGTCATCATGCACCACGAAGGTGACCTCCTGTCCGCAGGCCCCGGCTGCTGCATCAACCGTTAAAGCCCTGCACAGGAGGTCATTCTTCTTTCCGGACCGGACAGAACCGATCTACCGGCGCGGTGGATCCAGGATAAAGCAGAAGCCTCCGTCAATCAGAACTGAAGGCTCGAGATCTTCTTGCCGTAGGCGATCAGCCCGTAGATCGCGAGGATGTCGAGGGCGAAGATCGACAGCGACCACCACGGGTACGCCGGGATCATCAGCAGCTGCACGATCGCGTTGCCGGCGAGCACGACCACGCCGGTCCAGCGCGAGAACTGGTTCTTGACGAACACGCCGCAGCCGACAACCCACTCGAGCACGCCGATGCACAGCACGACCCACCCCCAGGTGTTGAGACTGCCCGCGATGTAGTGGGCGTTAGCGGTAAAGAAGTGCGCGTTGCCGATCGCGGCGAGACCCTCGATGAAGTTCAGGGTGCCGAGCATCAGCAGCAGCACACCCGCGAATACGACCCACCCGTAGCCACGGTCATCCTCACCGTAGCCCTCGTACGCAGCAGGTCTCACTTGGGCTGACCTGTCAGGGGCGGAAGAAACACTCATTTTGTCCTCCTGATTGGAAACACTTCGGGCGCCCGCAAACGGCCGGGCGAACATGCGTTCGTAGCTAGCGTCTCACCGCCCAACATCGCAGACATCCGTACAATCAACCGATTAGGTCGACGGACAAATACGGATTTGCCCCCACGTAGCTCGCTTGCGATCCTCGATCCGCCGAGCTCCAGGTCGCTACACTATGTCGTTCGGTCGTACGCGACGGCACTACTGAAGAAGAGGGGGCCGATATGGGAGACGATCTGTCATTCGAGGGTTCTCTCATCGTAGTGCTGCGGGCGCCTAAGCGCACTCGCCCTGGTCTCGTTCTCGCCGCGGCCCTGCTGACCGCACTGGTCAGCGCAGGCATCTGCGCCGGCGCGATCCTGGCGCCTGCACCGACCGCAGCGGTGCCGCTAATCGTCGCCACCTGCATCGGCGGTCCGATCTTCGCCGGCTGGGAGGCCCCCAGCGCGCTCGCCTACGCCCGTGCTAATCGAGCTGGCCGCACAGCCCTCGCCCAGCTTCGACGGAGCCTTCGGCAGCTGCCCGAGATTGAGCATCCGTTAGGGCTGTGAGCGCTCGCCACGGCTAACGGCGGACGATGGGTCCAGCATGAGAATGCCGGGCAACTACTCGCGTTAGCATTCCCGGACCGTACCCCCGAGCGCCGCCGCATGCTTGCGAGTAGCCGCTCTAGCCATGACTGGCGGTAGCGAGTCGGCTTCGGACCCGAAGTCCGCGTAGGGTTGCCCGGCGAACACGCGCATGAGGGGTCGGCCGCGCCGGCACCGGACCTCCGAAAGGCCGCCTCGTTGGGGCAGACGACAGCGATCGGCGCGTGTGGTTGTGGATCATCTTGTCCGCGACGATCTGGCGGCTTGGGTGCTCCTTACCAACTCGCGGACGCGTATTTGGTGGCGTCGGTAACTTGCCAAGGCTTTGAGGAACGTGCCGTGAGACTTGATTCCTTCTTCTATCGCACTCATATCGCGCGGGGAAGCCCCCCTGGGATACGGGGGAACCGCATCCCAAGCGGTCGCCGACGATGGCGTCCCGATCCGCGACATCGCCCAGGTCATCGGCCGCCACCTCGACATCCCGGGGATCCGCATCGGCGCGCCTGTGAATGCGACCCTCGCGGAATCCAGCCGCATCCCCGAGGTACCTTCGAGGATTTCGACAACGGCGAGGTCACGGTGCACGTCGAGCACGGTGCCGTGGCGCACTTCGCCCGACTCGAGCGTCACCTGCGCGGTCTCGTCCCAGCCGACCCCGCTGACATCTTGGACGACGATCAGCGGCCCGCGGATCGAGCTGATTGCCCGGTATTCGATCGGCGCGCGGGCGCTCACGATCGCGGGCCGGGCGTGTCCAATGAGGCGATGAGCGACTGGCCGATGCGCTGAACCTCGGCTGCGCCGTCGGGCGGGGTGTCGTAGCGAGCGCGCAATACCGCTGTGAGATCGAGCGCGTCGAGCTGCGCGCTCGCGACGCCCTGCTCGAGTAACGCGTGCAGCCGGTCGTGAACGTCGAGCACCAGCGCGAGCAGCGCGCGCTGCTTGGCGGGCGAGCTGTACTGGTCGTTCTCGACGACCGCGCTCTGCTGAAGCACTGCCTCGCGCAGCAGCCGCGCCGTTCGCAGCGACAGCTGCTCTTGCGCTGGTAGCGAGTCGGGTCCGACGAGCTGCGCGATCGACTCGATTCGATCGGCGTCGCTCAGTAGCCGCAGCGCGCGCGCCCGTCGCTCGCCCCATCCAGGATCGCCATGCTCGGCCTGCCAGCCGGCGAGCTGCTCTGCGTCACGCGAGGAGGAGTCACGCCAGCTCACCGCCGGATAGTGACGGGCGTACGCGAGATCGCGGTCAAGCGACCACACGGAGCGCACGAACCGGCGTGTGTGCGCGGTGACAGGTTCGGTGAGGTCGCCGCCAGGAGGCGAGACGGCACCAAGGATGCTGACCGACGCGACCTCGCCTCCAAGCGTGTGCACCAGACCGGCGCGCTCGTAGAAGTCGGCCAGCGCGGAGGACAATCCGGCGGGATACCCTTCCTCGGCGGGTAACTCTCCGGTGCGCGAGGCGAGCTCGCGCAGCGCTTCCGCCCACCGCGAGGTCGAGTCCGCGATCACAACCGCGTCGTGGCCCATGTCGCGATACAGCTCGGCGACGGTCACGCCCGTGTAGATGCTCGCCTCGCGCGCCATCACGGGCATGTTCGACGTATTCGCGATCAGCACGGTGCGGTCGAGCAGCAACTGTCCCGTGCGAGGATCTTCGAGCGCCTCAAACTCGTCGAGCACGTCGGCCAGCTCGTTGCCTCGCTCCCCGCATCCGACGTACACGATCACCGCTGCATCGCACCACTTGGCGATCTGCTGCAGCAGCACCGTCTTGCCGGTGCCAAACCCGCCGGGAACCGCGGCGGTGCTCCCGTGCGCGACCGGGAACAACAGGTCGAGCACGCGCTGGCCGGTTACGAGCGGGCCGGCTGGGGGTAAGCGTGCGCGCACGGGCCGCGGGCGCCGCACCGGCCAGCGCTGGCAGAGGCCGACCTCGGCACCGCCGACGCGAGCCACGATCTCGCCGACGCGGTAATCGCCAGCCGGCGCGATCCACTCCAGGACCCCGCCGCCATCGGGTGGCACCAGCACCCAGTGCTCGATCGCCTCGCTCTCATGCACGCTCCCGAGCGGCGCACCGGCCGCCAACCGATCACCGGGCTTGCCAGCAGGGGTAAACCCCCAGCTGCGCTGCGCCGTGACCGTCGCTGCGGAGCTCCCAGGTTCGATGCGCGTGCCTGCTGAGCGAAGTGAGCGCAGCACTCCGTCGAACACTCCTCCCAGCAGTCCCGGACCGAGCTCGACGGCGAGCGGCCCGCCGGTCGCGACCACGTCGTCTCCCGGCTGGAGCCCGCCCGTGTACTCGTAGACCTGGACGGTCGCGGTCGGGCCCTCGAGCGCGATTACCTCGCCCGCAAGTCGGTGCGGGCCGACCAGGACCAGATCGAGCATCGCCAGCCCCCCGCGCGCACTGACCTCGACCACGGGACCGTTGACGCGCGTGACGATCGCGTCAGGCATCGGCCCAAAGAGTCTCGAGCTCGCTGGCGAGCGCCTCCAGGCAGCGGTCGACCTGGGCGTGCAGCGAGTAGTCGATTTGGCGGCTTCCAGCCCTGACGATCATGCCGCCCTGCGCAACCGGGATGATCTGGACCTCGCCAGCCGCGGCGAGCCGCTGCTGCGCGTCGGCCACGAGGCGCTCGAGCAGCAGCTCGTAGCGTGGATCACCGACCAACCGCCGGGCCGCCGTGTGTGCAGCGGCGATCGCCTCGACCAGCACCGACCGTTGCGCTTGCAGCACAGTCGCGCGCGCGTCGGCGCGCGCCTGGGCGAGCCGCTCGCGCCGGTGGAGATCCTCGAGCCGCTCGGTCGCGACGCGTCGTTGTGCGATCAGGGCGGCGGCCTCGCCGCGTGCGTGTGCGGATATCTGGTGAGCGTGCTTACGGGCCGCGGTACGGATGCTCTCCGCGTCCGCGTGGGCGTCCGCGAGCGCGGCGGCCTGCACGGTCTCGAGCGTCACCGCGGCATCACCACCCACAGCCGCTGGTCTCGTCCAAGCAGCCCTGCGCAGGCAAGCGCAGCGTGCGCTGCCTCGGTCAGGATCACCAGCTCGGCATCGGCGGGCAACGCTTGCCACGCGACTCGGGCAGCGTCGGGGTCATCAGCTGCAGCAACGTGCACGCCGGCGAGCTCGAAGCCGCCCACGTGCTGGTGCTCCCCGATCGCGACGATCCGGCTCACGCCTTCCCAATCAGGATGATCGCGACGATCAGCCCGTAGATCGCGATCCCTTCGGCCAGGCCGACGATCACCAGCGAACGGCCGAGCATCTCCGGTTTCTCCGCAATCGCTGCGAGTGCCGCCGAGCCTGTGTAGGAGACCGCCACCCCCGCACCGAGCGTCGATCCCGCGACCGCGATCCCCGCGCCGATGAACGCATCACCGGCGCTGCCGTTCGTCGCCGCAGTCGCCGCCTGGGCTGGATCAACCACACCAGCGAACATCAGGACGAGCGCCAGCAGCGCCGCGCCAGCGACGGTGACGTTGATGCGGACGATCCAGCGCACGCCAACTCGTGGAGCGCGCCGCAGCACGGCTTGCGCAAGCAAGCCGCCCGCTATAGCCGCTGGCGCACCAAGCAATACGGACGAGATCATGTTGCCTCCTCATTAGAGAACAGCGGCAGGCGCCACGGCGTGAACGGGCGACCTTCGCGCGTGAACATGCGTGAGAACAACTCGTAGTACTCAAGCCGCAACGCTTGCACGGCGACCACCAGTCCCTCGAGCGCGAACGCTACCGTCCCGCCGGCTACGAACACTGCCGCGCCGGCGAGGTCGCCGATCGCGGTTCCCGTCAGGCTTGCGGCGGCGTGGAACACCACCTGCCCGATCGCGGCGTGCATCAGCCCGAACGCGGCCAGGCGCGCGAACGAGAACACGTTCGAGAACACTCGTACGACCGCGTCAAACGCGCCGATCGCCACCACGCCGACAGCCCCACCGCCGCCGCCCGCTTCCGCGCGCAACCCGACCGCGAGCGCCAGCAACGACAGCCCCGCCACCGCGAGCCCTCCGACCTCGACGGCGCCCGCGTGCGCCATGTTCCCCAGCACGATCAGCGCGCCCCCGAGCAGCAGACCGAGGCCGGGCACGCCGGAGCTCGCGGTCAGCGCAAGCGGCGCCCCGCCTTCGCGCCACCGGTTGACAATCCCGATCAGGTAACTGGCCGCGAGCAGGCAACCGCCGAACAGCACCGCGGTCGCGAGCAGGCGGGTGGGAGAATCCAGCGGCGCCAGCCACACTGTCGGCAGCACCTTGGTAGGACCGAACAGCTCGCCGTACAACGCCCCGAAGATCACGGCCGCCGCGCCGGGGGCGGCGATCATCGGCCATGCCTTCCGCAGCGACTGCCACCGTGGCTGACGAGCGCCACGCAGCGCGAGCGCGGCGACCACGATCAGGATGCCCCCGCCCACATCTCCGAACATGATCCCGAACATCACGCAGTACGTGAGCGCTACGAACGGCGTCGGGTCCAGGTCGTCGTAGGGCACTGCACCGTACGTGCTAACCAAGGGCTGGAACGGCTCGGCCGCGGGCGCGGGCGCAAGCAACGTCGGCGGCTGCACCCCGCGCGGAGCGCGCAGCTGCACCAGCGAAGCCCCGAGCGGCTGCAGACGCGCCGCCAGCGCGGCGAGCTCTGGCTCCGGCGCCCAGCCCACGAACAGCGCAAACCGGCCGCGCCGGACCGCGCTCGCCCGGCGGCGTTCGAGCTCGACCTCCCCCGCCAGCAGCTCGCGGGCGCCGCGCCGCTCGAGTTGCTCCACGTCGGGCGCTTGGATGCAAAGGACCGGCGCCACCCGGGCGCCCCCACCGCTGCGGCTCTCGAGGCGCCGCAAAGCCTCCAGCGCCTGCCCCTCGCCCGTCCCGAGCGGGCCGGCGAGATCGACCGTGCCAGCGGTGGCGAGCACGACGAGCACCTGACGGACGCGGCTCGCGAGCGCAACCACCGCCACGCGCCGCATTCGCACAGGGAACGCTCTCTCAGACAGCTCCATCGAGCACCTCCGCCAGCACTGAGCTCCCGCCGAGAACGGCAGCCGCGAGCGCGCGCAGCGTGCGTTGCGCATCGACCGCCAGCAGCGTGACCGCGGCGAGCACGATCGCCTCATCACCCGCTTGCCGTAGCAGTACGAGCGCATCGCGCTCCACCCTCGCCCACCACCCGAGCTCCGCTCGCCACAAGTCGGCCGGATCGGTCACTCCTTCAAGCGCCCAGGCCGCGCGCGATGGCAGCCCCGCGCGCAGCTCGCGCAGCGAACCCGCAGCGAGCGCCTGCTCCCCGACCACGGGCAGCCTGGCCAGCTGCGCCGTGTGCTCGCGAGTGCCTGCTACGAACAGCTCGCGGGCGACCAGCAGCGCGGCGGCCCCCGCGACCCAATCCGCCGCAGCGGGCACGCTCTCGTGCACGCGACGCGCCCACGAGACACGAATCGCGATCGCAAGCTCGCCGGGGGACCGCCCGCCGGGCTTACCCCAGACCGAGCGAGCGACAGCTTCGACGAGCTCATCGACGCTGCGCGCGCGCTCAAACGAAGGCCATGCCGTGGCAAGCCCGCCGAGTGCGAACGGGGGCGGCTCCCGACCGTCCCCAGCAAGCGACGCCAAGCGCGCGTCAACATTCGCCACCTCGAACCACGCGGCGAGCGTCCGTACGAGGGCGGCGCCCGCGGCAGGCAGCCAGCCGGCGAGGATCCGCAGGTGCCAGAGCAGCGTTTCCGCAATCGCACGCTCGGCCGCCGCCGGATCTTCGTGCCCGTGCAGGCGCTCGCCGTAAGCGCTTCCTGCCAACGCGCCCACCGCCTCGGGCAGCGACCCGCAGCGAGCAACCGCGCGCGCATGGTCCTCGCCGATGGTGCGACTCAGCATCAGCCGCGCGCGCGTCACGCCAGCCGTCCATCCCGGCTTCACGGAGCGCCCTCGAGGACGCGTTGGAGGATCTCATCCACTAGCGTCGGCGTCCGCTTCCGCCCGCGAGCGAGCACCCGCTCGGCCTCACGGTCGGCATCGGCCAGCAACTCCCGCGCCCGCTCGTCGCTCGCCCAGCGGCCAGCGGCAAGGAGCTCGCCAGCGAGCCGTTCGGCGTCGGCGCGCGCCTCCTCGAGCAGGCGGCTGCGCTCCCGTCTGGCGGCAGCCTCGAGCGCAGCCGCCTCGGACCGGCTTTCGGAGAGCATCAGCTCACTGCGCCGCTCGAGCTCGTCCAGCTGCGCGAACAGAAACGACACCTCTAGCGAGACCTCGTCCCCGGCGGACGGGACCGCAACCACGCCGGCCGCCGGGCCCGGCGGAGGCCCGACTCGGCGCAGCCGTTCGAGCAAGTGGCTGAGGACGCTCACGGGTGAGGGCCGTGCGCCGCTTCCTCGGGAATGTCAAAGGTGAGCATCGCAAGCTCGAGCGTCATGTGGTGACGATATCCATGCGACGCGGGTTCTACGACTACTTGCCGGATGTGCCACTAGGTCTGTTTTATAACCGCGTACACCACTCGCTCGGCGACGTCGATTACCATCTCGCCGATCCGGAGGCAGCGGCGGTATAGCTCTCGGCGGGCGATGCGCTCGCTCCTGCTGTCGACTTCGAGCAGCGCTCCCATCCCGTTGTAGTAGGTTCGCTGCAGGCTTCGCTCGGCTTTGATCGCTGCATCGGCGGCGTCGGTCGCTGCGTTCTCGTCGGAGCCGAGGTGGGCAAGAGCCTGGTCGATGTCGCGAACTGCCTCCGCGAGCAGCCCAGCCATCCGTGCGATCACCGCGTCAGGAGCGCAAGCCATCACCTCCGATTCGGAGACCAGGTCCCGCGTGTAATCGAGGATCCAGTCAACGCCGCGAGACAGCGCGAACACATCCTCGGGTTCCAGAGGGGTCACGAACGCCGCGCGCAACGCGCCCAGGAGCGCGCGCTTGGCGACGTCCCCGCGGTGCTCCGCCTCGCGCACCAGTTCCGCGGCTGCCGTTTCGCCGCCAGCCCATGCTCCGAACGCGTCCACACCCTCGATCGTCACCGCGAGCTGCTCGCGCAGGAGCCCGAGCACATCCGGAGTCTCCGGCAAGAACCATCGCCCACGACTCATCTCAGCCGCCCCCAGAGCTCGAATATGCAGGCGGCCAACGCGCACGTACTCGGCAGCGTGATCAACCACGCAATGCCCATCCGACGGACGAGGTCCCAGTGTACGTGACGCCAACGCCAACGGCCACCTCCGACGCCCACGACCGACGACGCGACGACTTGAGAGGTAGATGTCGGCGCGCCGGCCAGCGAGGCCCCAAAGATGACTGCGGCAGACGCGGCCGTGCTCGCCAACCCCTCGAGCGACTGGATGCGGTAGATACCGCGGCCCACCGTGCGAATGATCCGCCATCCGCCCAGACCCGTGCCCACAGTCAGCGCCACTGCGCACAGCAGGGTGACCCAAATCGGAGCGGCGAGTGTGCTGATTCGCCCGCTGGCGAGCAGCAGTGCCGCGATCACGCCAACCGACTTCTGGGCGTCGTTGGCGCCGTGGCTGAATGCCAGCGCCGCCGCCATCGCCCACTGTCCGCCAGGAACCGGCGCGCGCCAGCGCCGTGTCGCCCGGCGCCCGACCCGCCTCAGAGCGCGGATCACTACTAGCGCGCAAAGTGCGCCAAGCGGCGGCGAGACGGCCAACGAGATCACCGTGCCGAACACACCCACCGGGTGCCCGCCCTACAGCCCGCCGCAGTTGACGGCTTCGATGCCACCCTCTCGCCAGGGCGGCTCCCACGAGACCGCCGACCAGCGCCTGCCCGGAGCTCGAGGGAAGCCCGCGCCTCCACGCGACGAGGTTCCACGTCACTGCCGAGGCAAGCGCCGCTCCGATTACCCGGTTGGACGTAGACGACGGCACGCTCACGATGCCGCCAATCGTGTTCGCGACCGCAGCGCCGATGAGCAGCGGGCCGAGCAGATTGAAAGCCGACGCAAGAACAATCGCTTGGAGCGGCGCCGCTCCACGAGTCTCCACGAGCGCCGCGATCGAGCTAGCCGCGTCGAGAAACCCATTGGTGATCGCAAAAGCGACCGCAAGTACAACGGCGACCGCGAGCCCCGCGTCCATGACCTGACTCTAAGACGAACAAGGATCGCACCGTTTCAATCGGCGACCCGGGTCAGGCATGCTACCCACCCACGGTCGATCAGTTTGCGTGTAGGCGACTGGGTCGGCGTGCGATCGCTGCGGTGACGGCGGGTGGCGAACGCAACCACGATCCGCTCTCGATCTCGGGCTGCCCTCGTCCTAGCATGCAGCCGCGCATCGTCGACGAGCTCGAACGCGCTCGCCCGTCGACGTGTCACCACGCGGAGCACCAGCGGCGCACGACTGCTGTGAGCGTGGTAGAGGAACGTGTCATCGCTTGCCGGCAGGCGTTCTCGCAGCGGCTAGGTGGCGCTCGAACCACCGACCGGCCAGTCGCGCCACCTCCTCCAGCGCTCCGGGCTCCTCGAACAGGTGCGTCGCTCCCGCGACGATCGAGAGCTCTGACGGGGCGTTCAACATGCGCTGGGCCTCGCGGTTGAGCTCCAGCACGAGCTCGTCGCGGCTGCCGACGATCAGCAACACGGGTGCCCGGACGTCGCGGAGCCGTGAGGCTGCCAGGTCGGGGCGTCCGCCGCGGGAAACGACCGTGCCGATCTCGTCGCCGAGCTGTGCGGCGGCCCACAGTGCTGCGCCCGCGCCGGTGCTCGCGCCGAAATAGCCCACCTTGAGCCCGGCGATCAGCGGTTCATGATGCGCCCAGCCGGTCGCGGCGACGAGCCGTCCGGCGAGCAGGGCGATGTCGAATACGTTTGCGCGGTCGAGTTCCTCCGCGGGCATCAGCAGGTCAAGCAGCAGTGTCGCGAGCCCGTGCTCGTTGAGCGCTCTGGCGACCTGCCGGTTGCGCGGACTGTAGCGGCCCGACCCACTGCCGTGCGCGAACAAGACCAACCCCTCGGCATCCTCGGGCACCGCGAGATCACCGACGATCTGCGCCCTTGCGCCGATCGGGATTCTCGCCTCCCGCGCCAGCGGGGGTGGTCGGTCGGCGTCCGGGGGATCACCCGCCAGCAGCCCCGCGATCTCGGCATCCGAGGTCTGCTCGAAGTGCTCATACCACAGCCCGACCGCCCACAACAGCTCTGGCTCCAGCACGCACACGACCTCGTCGGCCTCCTTGCGCAGCGACTCAACAGCGTCAGGTGCGCCCACCGGTACCGCCAGCACGAGCCGGCGCGGACCACGCGCGCGGACGGCGCGCAGCGCCGCGCGCGCCGTCCCGCCCGTCGCCAGCCCGTCGTCGACGACGATCGCGGTGCGGCCCTTGACCTCCTGCAGCGCTCGGTCGCCTCGGTAGCGCTTGACGCGCGCGTCGACCTCCGCCCGAGCGCGGGCGACGGCAGCCTCGAGCTCCTCGTGGCTGATCAACAGCTCGCGAATCGCCTGATGGTCGAGCACCCGCACGCCTCCCTCGGCCACGGCTCCGACCCCGTACTCCGGATTGCCGGGCGCGCCGACCTTGCGCACCACAAGCACATCGAGCGGCGCCCCGAGTGCCCGCGCCACCTCGTACGCAACCGGAACCCCGCCCCGCGCAAGGCCGAGCACGACGGGTTCCTCGCCAGCGAGCCGAAGGAGCCGCTCGCCAAGCTTGCGTCCCGCGGCGTAACGATCGGCAAACCTGTTATAGCAACCTCAAGCATCGAAAGCTCCCCTTCAGTAGGCCCCAGATACCTCCAAACACTCGCGCGAGCGGCGGCGCCAGCGGCACACCGAGCTCGCCCGGACTACAGGCGTCACTTGGCTGGCACGCAGCGGCGACGTCGCTGTTGTTGACGGCCATCTCGCTCGCACCTGGACTAGTTCCTCGGTCTTCCGGCGTGCCGCCTGGCAGCGGACGCCGACGAACCGACGCTAACCCAGCAGCGGCTGGAGGACATCCGTGGCGATCCAGCACGCAAGCTGGAGGACTACTGATTGACCCTGAGCAGCCGCCGGGTTGCGTTGCCGTGCGAGTGTCGCGGAGCGCTACGACGCGTCGATCACCGCCGCGGGGCTTGCGCGATGCCGTTGACCCTCGTCGTGTGAGGCGATCGTGAGGCCGGAGTTGACGACGCTTGAGCGTCTGGTCGCGACCACGCGCGATCACGCGGAGGTTGAGATCTACTGCTGTGCGGAGCCTGCTCATGCCGCAGCTGTCGGCTGCGCTTGACGAGCTCGTGCGCTCAGGAAGCCGAGGTTGCGGGATTCCGGCGTGTCGACTCTAACCGTATGTGCGGCCACGCCACCGTCGGCGACGCGACTTCGAAACGGTGCTGACGCCGACGGTGCTGGTGGCGAGTGGCGCAACTCAGGTCGCAGCCTGGTGCTGCGAGGTTGAGTTCGTGCGGGCAGCGGCCGTCGCTGCGCGGTGTCGCATGATGTAGCGTCGCAGCTCGTCGGCGCCGCACACGATGAATGGATAGGGGAGCAACAGCGCTAGGTCGCTGGCGGGCAGCGCGGCGGTGCCGAGCAGCGTTTGAAGTGGCGGAGCGAATACGAACACGGCGGCGAGAACGAGCTCGGCGGCGACGGCGAGCAGCAGATAGCGGTTGCTAAAGACGCCGACTGACCGCAGCGACGCGCGCTGCGTGCGCACCGCGAACGCGCTGCCGATCTGGCCGAAGATCATGCCGAGGAAGGTCATCGTCGTGGCCTGGAGGTAGGCGTGGTGAAGGCGGCTGTGGACGCCGACCGGGTCGCCCGGGTGCCAGTCTGCGCGTGTGAGCACGTAGAAGAAGCCGCCCATCGACAGCGCGGCGACGATCAGGCCTAGGAACAGCCAGGCGCGCAGGAGCATCGGTCGGCGGATCACGCCCTCGGGTCGCTTGCGGGGCGGTCGTTGCATGATGCCTGGCTCGGCGGGGTCGCGGCCGAGGGCGAGCGACGGGAGGGTCTCGGTGCCGACGTCGAACGCGAGCAGCTGAAGCACGGTCAGCGGCAGCGGCACGGCGCCGCCGGCGAGCGCGAAGACTAGGAACGGGACGACCTCGGGTGTGGCGTGGGCGAAGATGTAGACGATGAATTTGCGGACGTTGTCGTAGACGACGCGGCCCTCTTCGACGGCGGCGACGATCGAGGCGAAGTTGTCGTCGGTGAGCACCATCGTGGCCGCTTCGCGGGCGACGTCGGTGCCCGACAGGCCCATCGCGACGCCGATGTCGGCGCGGCGCAGCGCGGGGGTGCTCCGTTGGCCTCGAAGCTCGTTGCGCAGTCCGTGGTCCACGCTGCGATCGGGCGCATCCGGTTCTCGGTCAGCGTCCCAGTCTTGTCGGTGCAGATGACATCGGTGGACCCGAGCGTCTCGACGGCGCTCAGGCGCTTGACCAGCGCGCCTCGGCGCGCGAGCACCGGCGAGCGCGAGCGTGATCACCGGCAGCAGCCCTTCGGGCACGTTGCCGGCCAGCAACCCGACGGCGAACACGACGCTGTTCTTGACCGAAAGCCCGGCTGCGAAGATCGCGAGCGGCACGAACGCAATCGCCATCCCCACCGCGATGCCGGCGATCAGCCAAGCGACGCGACGCACCTGCCGCTCGAGCGGGCTGGGCTCCTCCTTGACACGCTCGGTGAGCGCCGCGATGCGACCAAGCTCGGTGTGCATACCGGTCGCGAACACCACCGCTTGCGCCTCGCCGCCGGTGCACGTCGTGCCACTGAACACGAGGTCACGGGCGACCAGACGCGGAACGTCCGCGTCTTGCAATTCGGCCGATCGCAACACCGGTACCGACTCGCCCGTGAGCGTGGAGAGATCGACCTCGACCGCACCCGCCAGCAGCCGCATGTCGGCCGCGATCCGCTCACCCTCCTCCAACAGCACGACGTCTCCCGGGACCAACCCGACCGCCTCAATCACCCGCGCGGCACCGTCGCGAAGGACGTTGGCGTGCTGGGGCATATACCCCGCCAGCGCCTCGACCGCGCGCTCGGCCTGCAGCTCCTGCGCGAACGCAAACGCCGCGTTCAGAACGATCACGAGCACGACCGCGATCCCGACCGTCTGGCTACCAACCAACAACGACAACCCAGCTGCCAACCACAGCAGCAAAGCCAGCGGATGGGTCAGCTGACGCCCAAGCTCGCGCGGCCACTGCGCGCCGCCGCGGCGACGCAACGCATTCGGGCCGTACTGCACCAACCGGCGCTCCGCCTCGCGCGCGGACAAGCCCCGCAGCGTCGTGTCCAGATCACGCAGCAGAAGCACCTGAGACTCGAGCACCTCCACCCCGTCAAACGAACTCGCCGACCCAGTCAGCGAAACCATCCGCGGCAAGCTACCCCCACCAGCGTCGCCCCTTCCACGGCCGCTGCCAGCCCCCACATCAGTGACCATACGGCGAGAATCGCGTTGAACGCTTCAGGCGACGGGAGCGATTGCCCGAGCCCGTTCCCTGGCGCCGTGCGTGTCGACAGCGTGGTGCGCAGCGTAGGCATACGGATGATTGAACACGTCGACTGGCCGCTCACCCTCACCGACCTCCAACCGGAACGCATCGCCGGTCCTGGTGTCGATCACCGACACCCATAGACGGCCGTCGTGCTCGCACCACAGCAGTCGAACCTGGAGCCCACCCCTCACCCGGCTGTCCAACTCGCGCGTCGATGTCAGGGCTTCAGCGTTCATGTCGCGTCTCAGCGTGCCGATCCAATCACGGGGATTCTCGCACCTTGCGCGCGTTCCGCCATCCGGGAAAACGCGCTACGGCAGAAGGGAGAAGGTTCGGATCGGTCCTGCAGATCCGCCGCACCGGCAACCGCGCCGCTCATTCTCGCCCAGGCCTGCCAACGACCCCATGCGAACCGTCCGCTCGGGTTGGACGCGCAGCTCGCTGTGACCGGGGGCCTGTCATGCAGCGCCGGCGATGCGGCCGGGCGGTGGACCGGTCCTAGCGAGCGCGTGTCGGTGCGGGCGAAGTAGGCTAACGACCCGATGCCCGAACGGTCTGGCGCGCAAGAGCTCGATGTAGGTGCGCTGCGGAGAACGTACCCGCCCGCTGCGCTTGGCTTCGCGTCCACCGGGGAGGTGGAGCCGCTCGACGGCATGGTGGGGCAGGCGCGGGCGAACGAGGCGATCTCGTTCGGGCTCGAGGCGGAGATGGCGGGGTACAACATCTTCGCGACCGGACCCGTGGGAGTGGGCAAGCGCACCTCGCTGGAGGCGCATCTGCATGATCATGCGCGGCGCCGTCAGCCCCGGGGCGACTTCGTGTATCTGCACAACTTCGGCGAGCCGCGGCGGCCGATCGCAGTGGTGCTGGCCAGCGGTCAGGGGCAAAAGCTGGCCGGCGACATGCGGCGGTTTCTGCAGGACGCCCGCCGCGAGCTGGCGGCTGCGTTTGAGAGCGACACCTACGCGCGCCGCCAGCGCGAGGTGACCGAGCCGATCGAACGCGAGCAGGAAGCAGCGCTGGCGGAGCTGCGCGAGCAGGCCCAGGCGGGTGGAATCGCTGTCGAGTTGACCCCAGCCGGGGTCGTGACGGTACCGCTTCGGGAAGGTCATCCGATGACGCCGGCCGACTTCGCACAGCTGCCCGACCCGGTCCGCGCTCGCTACCAGGCGGGGCTCGAGGAGCTGGGACCGCGGATCCAGGCGTTTCTGACGAAGATGCGAGGGCTACAGCGCGAAGCGCGGGAGCGGTTGCGCGCGCTCGAGCGCGAGGTCGCGCTGTTCGCGGTCGGCCATCTGGTCGACGAGCTCAAGGGGGGCTACGCCCAGTCCGGCAAGCTGTTGCAGTGGCTCGCCGCGGTAGCCGAGGACGTGACTGAGAACCTCGGCCAGTTTCAGCCGTCGGGTCAGGAGCGCGGGGCGGAGTCACGGTCCCCGCTGCTTCAGGCGATCGCCGGAGCTCCGGAGCAGGCGCTTTCACGCTATGAGGTCAACGTGTTCGTGGCACACGAGGTCGACGGCGCGCCGGTGGTGGTGGAGACCAACCCGACTTATCCGAACCTGTTCGGGCGTATCGAGCACCATGGCGCGCTCGGCGGCGGGTTCGTGACCGATCACCGGATGCTTCGCCCCGGCGCGGTCCATCGCGCGAACGGCGGCTATCTGATGCTGCCCGCCGCCGAGGTCCTGACCCAGCCGCTGGTGTGGCTGAAGCTCAAGGAGGTGCTGCGCACCGGCCAGATTCGGCTCGAGAACCTCGCCGAGCAGTACGCGCTGTTGCCAACCGCGACGCTCACGCCAGAGCCGATCGAGCTCGATCTGAAGGTCGTGCTGGTGGGATCAACGCCGCTCTACGAGCTGGCGTACATGCTCGATGAGGATGTACGCAAGCTGTTTCGTGTCAAGGCCGAGTTCGACTCGCGCGTACGCTGGGACGAAGATGCGGTGCGTGGCTACGCGTCCTTCTTGAGCTCCCAGGTGCGAAGCGCCGGCCTGCGGCATTTCGACGCCGCCGCCGTAGCGCGCGTCGTCGAGCACGGCGCGCGCTTGGCCGAGAGCCGCGAGTGGCTCTCTACCCGGTTCGTCGAGATCGCGGGGCTTGCCGCTGAGGCAAGCCACTGGGCGGCGCACAACGGAAGCGACCTGGTGCGCGGCGAGCATGTCGAGCGCGCGATCGAGCACAAGATCCTGCGCTCGAACCTTGTCGAGCAGCGGCTGCTCGAGATGGTGGCCGAAGGCACGCTGATGCTCGACTTCGACGGCGAGCGCGTGGGGCAGGTCAATGGCCTGTCGGTCCTCGACCTCGGCGACTACACGTTTGGACGACCGGTCCGGATCACCGCCACCGCCGGCCCCGGTAGGGGAGCTTTGATATCGATCGAGCGCGAGACCGAGCTGAGCGGCCACATCCACGACAAGGGATTCCTCACGCTCACCGGCTACCTGCGCGAGCGCTACGGCGCCGAGCGCAGGATCGCGCTCGGAGCAACACTGACTTTTGAGCAGTCCTACGAGCAGATCGACGGCGACTCCGCCGCCAGCGCCGAGCTGTATGCCCTCCTCTCGGAGCTTGCCGGCGCGCCGCTCAGGCAGGACATCGCGGTCACCGGGTCTGTCAACCAGCACGGCGAGCTGCAAGCGATCGGCGGCGTCAACGAGAAGATCGAGGGCTTTTACCGCGCCTGCAAGCTCAGGGAGCTGACCGGACGCCAGGGCGTGATCATCCCCGAGTCCAACGCGCGGCACCTGATGCTCACCGAAGAGGTCATCGACAGCGTGCGAGCCGGGCGCTTTCACGTGTGGAGCGCGCGCGACGTGGACGAGGGGATCGAGCTGCTTACCGGGATTTCTCCTGGGCGCCGCGGCGAGGACGGCAGCTTCCCGGCCGGGAAGCTCCACGCACGCGTCGAGGAACGCCTCGAGCGATGGGCGCGGATGGCCGAAGCCGAGAGCAAAGAGGACCGCGACCGCGACTGAGCGCTTCCGTCGGCCGCTGTGCTCGCCGACGCTCTCCTCCTCGCTCTCCTGATGCTCACCAGAGACCGTCAGGATGTCGTCCGCGACCTCGATCGGTGGAGGGTGAGGACGGCGGCGGCCGCGATTGTGAGGTCTCGTAGAAACCCGCAATCGGAAACGGGAGTGGCCCCTGATGGGAACCAGAGCTTTCAGCGGTACGGTAGCGACATCACCTGCGACGCCAGGACGAATCGAGATGTTCAAGCAGATCGTCGTTGGGGCGGACGAGCATGAGGGCGGCCGTGACGCGACCGCTTTGGGTAAGAAGCTCGTTGCCACGGACGGGCAGCTCGCTGTCGCTTTTCTCGACGCCGGTCCGTACGGGTATCGCGGCGCAAGCGCGGCGTTCGAGGTCACCGAGCGCGAGCGGACGCTCGAGCGGCTCGAGGTGAAGCGCGCTGAGGCGGGCGTCGAGGCCGGGGTGATCTACGTCGGGTCGACTCCGGTCGAGCGCGGACTTCAAGAGCTCGCGGCGTATCCGGGTGCAGACCTGCTCGTCGTGGGCTCTTACCGGCGCAGCCTGGTCGGCCGCGTCCTGATTGGTGACGACAATAGGGCTGGGCTGAACGGCGCGGTGTGCGCGGTTGCCATCGCGCCCGCTGGCTATGTCAACGAGCCCGCCGTGCTGCGGGAGATCGGCGTCGGCTACGACGGATCGCCCGAGAGCGAGCACGCGATCCTGCTTGGCGTTCCAGCGGCTCGCGGGAGCGGTACGTCGGGAGTGTTCGTGCCGAGTCGCTCTCGGCGTGCGTCCGTAGGCCGTTCGGCGCGAGCGGATGGCCCGCCGGTCGAGTTGCGACAGGAGTGCCGGTATGAGTGCGGTTGCTGATGCTCGCGCGCGGCGCGTGCGCAGCCGGACTCCGGATGGGAACGACCCCGGGTTGCTGACTGCGGCGCAGACGTCGCTGCTGACCGATCAGTACGAGTTGGCGATGGCCTCGAGCTATCTCGGGCGGGGAATGAACGAGCCTGCGGTGTTCGAGCTGTTCGTTCGTCACCTGCCCCCGAAGCGGCGGTGGCTGCTGGCGGCGGGACTGGGCCCCGCGCTTGCGATGGTGCGGGCGATGGAGTTTGGTGAAGAGGAGCTGGCGTACGTTCGGTCGCTCGGGTTTGGCGTCGACTTCCTCGAGTATCTGGCGCGGTTTCGCTTCTGCGGTGAGATTGACGCGATGCCGGAGGGCACGGTCGTGTTCGCCGGAGAGCCGCTGGTGCGCGTCACCGCCGGCTTGGTCGAGGCGCAGCTGCTGGAGACCTTGCTGCTGAACCAGATCAACTTCCAGACGATGGTGGCGACGAAGGCGGCGCGGATTGCGCTGGCAGCGGGCGGGGGGTGGCCGGCGGGCGAGCGGGTGGTGGATTTCTCCCCGCGGCGCGACCACGGCACCGACGCGGCGATGAAGGCGGCGCGGGCGGCGGCGATCGCGGGCTGTGCCGGCACCTCGAATCTGGCCGCGGCGATGCGCTACGGGCTGACGCCCGTCGGTACGATGGCCCACTCGTACGTGATGTCGTTCGAGCGCGAGGAGGATGCGTTTCGCGCGTTCATGGTGGACTTTCCCGGCAACGCGGTGATGCTCGTCGATACGTATGACACCGTGGAGGGTGTGCGTCGCGCGATCGCTGCCGCCCGTGCGACAGGCGTCTCGCTCGCTGGCGTGCGGCTCGACTCCGGCGACCTGCTGGATCTCTCGCGCAAGATACGGGTGCTGCTCGACGCGGCGTGTATGTCAAAGACGCGGATCGTGGCCAGCGGCGATCTCGACGAGAACCAGATCGCGGAGCTGACGTTGGCGGGCGCGCCGATCGACTCGTTCGGGGTCGGCACCGATCTTGGCACCAGCCGTGACTCCCCGGTCGTCAACGGGATCTACAAGCTGGTGGCCCATAAAGTGCGCGGATCCTGGCAGGATGTGCGCAAGCGCTCCCCGAAGAAGGCGACCATCCCCGGCGCAAAGCAGGTGCTCCGCGATTACGCCGGAGGCGAGATGCGCGGGGACGTGATCGCCCGCGCGGAGGAGCGGTTGCCGGGCCGGCCGTTGCTGGTGCCGTTCGTGCGCAACGGGCACCTGATGCGTGAGGAGACGATCGGGCAGATGAGCGAGCGTGCGCGTGCGGAGCTAAAGGCGTTGCCGCCCAGCCTGCGGGAACTCGACGGCGAAGGCGAGGTCTACCCCGTCGCGTATTCGGACCAATGCCGGGCAGCGCTTGACGAGGTTGACGCTCGCGACGCGCAGTGACACGGTCCGGCCGTTCGCGCGAGATCGGGTTCGATCGCGACGTCCTCCGTCAAATCGCATGTCCGAGTCCGTTGGCGGAGGAGACGTGTGGCCCCAGCCCGGTCCGGTCTGTACCCGGCCGGACCGGGCGGACGTTCGCGAGACGCACATCTCGCCTCGACCTTGCATTAACGGTCGCGCCCCGGCTGACCGGGACGCGGAAACGTCGGCCTGAGCAGGAAGAATGCGGGTTGCTAAAGGCTCGCGTTCGACTGCCAGGAGGATCACCCGTGCGGTGGCCGTCCCAGCCTCGGTTTCGCCCAGGAAGCGCCGGCGTACAAGCACCTCGAGCGCGTGCTCGCGGTCGGTGAGCGCGCCGCCGCGAAGCGCGCTTGCGCAGCTCGTGCCACTGGAGTAGTCAAGAGAGGAGTCGGGTTGGCGCACCCAGCCCGAGCCCTACCATCTGAGCAGCGCTGCGATCTCGCCGTGCTCGGTGAGCCAGTCGGGCTCGTGGCGCACGACCACGACTGGCGTGGATTGTCGTGCGGCCCCTTCGACGGCGTGCTCGACCGCGTCGACCTCGGCAAGCACGGAACCGTCGAGCGGGCAGCTACCGTCGTCGGTGGTCGAGAGCCGTCCACAGCGCGGGCACAGCCCCGCCCTGAGGCTTGATCGCTCCGGGACGAGCAGCGCTTCAACGCGGTGCTGCTCGAGCATCGAGAGCACTTCGTCGAGTCCCGCCCCGGCCGCTCCGCCGGTCCCGAGCGCCTGCTCGAGGCGGGCGACGAGCGCATGCTCGCGGTCGCGCTCAGCACGCTCGATCACCGGAGCGACTGCCCGCGCGATCTCGTCTGTCGAAGCGTGCTCGAGGTCGGCGTCGATCGTGCCGGCGAGCACGTTCGCAAGCTCGCTGTGAAGACTGTGCTCGATCACGGGCCGAAGCTCGTCCGAGGAGACGATCACGAGATGCTCGAATGGCCGCCGCAGATGGGCGCGTAGCAGGCGGTCGGCGAACCTTCGCACGTGCACCGCCACCTCCTCCTCGATTCCGCGCTGAAAGCGCGCTTGGGACCAGCCCCCCTGGGCGTGGCGACGGTGAACCTCGTCATGGACGGCTGCGAACTCGGTCAGCGCGGTCGGAGCTCCGCGGAGCAGTCGTGCGGCGCTGCGGCTCGCCACCGCGACGCCCCAGTCGCCGGGCGAAATCATGCCCGCGAGCGGCTCGAGCCACGGGACCGTGTCAACGACCGCCATCGGCGCAACCGGGCTCGGCAGGCCAACGGCCTCGAGGATGCCGGCATCGACTGAGGAGAAGATTGCCAATGCCCGTACGCCACGTGTGATCGTGGGCTCGGCGTGCAGAAATGCTTCGATCCGGTCGGCGTCTTTGTCGGCGCCGTGCCGCCGCGCGTTCCCGAGTAGCGCGCCGAGCTGCGAATCTCGTGCCGTCGGTGTGGGAAACCGCGCCGGATCCAGATCGAGGTACACGCTGAGAACCGGACGCCCGCGTCTCTCCAGACGCGAGAGCCGCTCGAGCGTGCCAACCCCGAAGGCCTCGGCGATCATCGCGATCGGCCTCGGCGATCGCCGAGGCGACCGCTATTGCGCGCGCTGGGGCGTGATGATGACTCCGTCGGCTGGATAGAGGATGGATTCGTGTTGCTCGGCCCAGTGCACCCGGTAGTGCTCGTGCCCTTCGCGGCCGAGTAACTCCACGATCTGTCCACGTCGGGCCGGCTCACCATGCACCCCGTGCGTCTCGATCCAGTCACCCACATGTCCGCTGCTTGTTGTCTTGGCTATCGCCATCGTGTTCACCTCTTCGTCCATCTAACGCTTCGGGGTGCTGGCCCGCATCCGGGTCACGCACTGAATCTGCTTGCGGGGATGTACTGATCGCCCGGGTTGTCGCAGTGCAGTTGCTGATCGCCCGGGAAGGAGCAGCACGGCGATGCTGCTGTGCGCGAGCGTCTCTGCCACGACGCGTGCGCGCCGGTGCCGAAGTTCTGACTCCAGGCGAGCACGATCACATCGGTGCTGGTTTCGTGGCGACCACGACGATGTCATCGGCGCGAACGCGGAGCTGGTGGAGGAGCGTCGACCCCCACGACAATCAGGGACACAACCAGCTGGTGCCAGCCGGACCAAAGCGCCAAAGCGTGTGAATAGCCTGTGAAATAGGTAGGTCGTGCTGCCGGAGAACAGCGCGCTAACCGGCTCCAGGTCCAGGACGCACGCACGCGAACGCTGCGTCTGTTACCGCGAACCGGCATCAGCGAGCCGGTGAGCGTCCATCCAGCCGACCGACCGCAGGACAGTTCACGGGCACTCTTCTCGCAAATGGGCTATCACCTCCGTCGCCCGGCGTTGGCGCCTGGAGGGGTGGGCGATTGGTGGGATCTGCCGGCGGGCGTGGACCACGAGCTGGCCCATCCTCCAGTCGTCCACCGCCACAGCCACGATCGGGAGCGCTGCCATCCGTCGCGCTCCAGCCGGTACAGCGACCGGAACGTCATCACTCTCGGGAGGTCACCGGTGATCCCGCACACCGCCAAGTCATCAGCGGGCTGTTCGCACTGGCACTCGTCGTCGCGGTGTTGCCACATCGGTCATGTCAACTCCTATCAACCTTGACGCGCCCGCGTCCGAAGGCGTCGATCCGGCCCCACCGTCCGGGAATGTCGAGGAGCTCCAGGTGACCAATTGCGATCGGTAGCGCCGGGTCGACCACCAGGTGCTCCCCGTAGGGCTCGAGACCCAGCATCGTCCGCAGGAGCAAAAGTGGAGCGCCGGTCGACCAGGCCTGGGGACTGCAAGCCGTTGGGTATTGCACTGGATACCTCGTCTGCGGCCGCTCGTAGCCGCCGAACGCCTCCGGCAGGCGTCCGTCGAAGAACTCGGAAGCGTCGAGGATGCCGGCGGCGATCACCGCGGCGTCCTCCTTGAAACCGTAGCGCCGTAGACCCCAGGCGATGAACGAGTTGTCAAACGGCCAGACGGTGCCGACGTGGTAGCCGATCGGGTTGTAGCGCCCTTGCCCCTCGGCGAGTGTGCGCACGCCCCAGCCGGAAAAGAGCCGCGGGCCGAGCAGGTGACGTGCGACGGCGTTCGCCTTGGAGTTCTCGACGATGCCGCTCCAGAGCAGGTGGCCGTTGTTGGAGGCGAGCGCGTCGACCTGGTTTCCGTCGGGGTCGAGGGCGAGGGCGAAGTAATGTCCGTCCTCGACCCAGAAATCGCGGTTGAAGCGTCGCTTGAGGTCGGCGGCTTCTTTCTCGAGCCGGTCGGCGAAAGTCGTGTCCTTCCAGACGAGCCGTGCGAGGCGCGCGCCGCGGAGCTTCGCGTCGTACGCGTAGCCCTGCAGCTCGCAGGTCGCGCGTGGGAAGCCGGGGAGGCGGCCGTCCCGGAACGAGATCGAATCCCAGGAGTCTTTCCAGCACTGGTTCTCGAGCCCGGTCTGCTCGTTGCGGCGCTTGTACCAGATGTAGCCCGTTCCCTGGAGATCCGCGTACTCGTCGATCCAGTTCAGCGCGGCCCGCGCCTCGGCCTCGAGCTCGCGCACGAGCGCCCTGTTCCCGGTCCAGCGTTCGTACTCGTCGAGCAGGACAACGTAGAGTGGGGTCGCGTCGGCCGAGCCGTAGTACGGCGAGTGCGGGCGCTCCTCGAAGGCGGTCAGCTCGCCATAGCGCATCTCGTGGAGGATCCGGCCCGGATCCTCGTCGCGGAAGTCGTCCAGGCCAACACCCTGCCAGTCCCCGAGCGCCCGCAGCGTTGTCGCGGCGAGCTCGGGCGTGAACGGAAGCGCCTGCAAGCTGGTGAGAATGCTGTCGCGGCCGAACATCGTCATGAACCAAGGAAGGCCCGCCGCAGGGAGACTGTGTCCCCCGGCGATCGGCGGCGAGAAGCGCAGCGCGGCGAGATCGACGAGGCTGCGTCGGTACGTCGCCTTCAGCGGCTCCCAGTCGCACTCCAGGCGCGGCGCATCGTCGATCCAACGCTCCAGGTTTCGCCGCATGCGCGCCTGTGCGCGTTTGGGGTCATCGATCGCCTCGTGTGCCTGTCCGACGCCGAGACGCTCCGTGACGACGTCGAGACGCGTGCTCCACTGGCCGTGAGGCCCGATCCGGATCTTGAAGGTCAGGCCGTTCTGGTCGATCTGTGCGGGGGCCGACGCCGAGATCGCGGTCGAGCGGCCGAAGGTCTCGCGATCGTAGGCAAGCACAAGCTTGCCGCCCTCCACGCGCGCGGAGTACTTGCCCTTCTTCTCGAGCGCGTCCTTGACCTCGAACAGGTCCGCGAAATCGCAGCCGGCATCGACACGGACGCTCAGCTCGACCGGTTCGTGGAGATGGTTGAGAAGCGTCAGCTGCTCTTGAAAACCATTGCCGACCGCGCGCTGGCGCAGCACGGACAGCTTCGCGTCGATGTAGACCGTGCCGGTACCGGGCACGAGGAAGAAGCGCGTTTCGAAGTATTGAAGGTCGTCGACCGAGAGGGGATTGAGCCGCTCGCCGTTCACGGTCAGCACCCATTTGGAGAGAAAACGCGTGTCAAACGAGAAGAGTCCTGTCGGATCGGTCGGCGATGCTTCGATGTCGCCGCGCGCGTCGCTGACCACGAACGTGTTGCCGTCGAGGATCCTGACGAGCCCGGCGCTCATTCCTCCCTCCCCGCAGAGCCGGCCGCGTGCCGTTGCGTTCGCCCGCCCTGCGGTCTTGGAAAGAGCCGCTGCAGGCCCACGAGCAATCTCGGATCGCCCTCGATGGCCAGCTCGCCGCGCAGCACCGCCGCCATCAAGTTCAGCTCGCCTGCAACCAGCCGGTCAAACGACGCCTTGCTGGCGCGCACGACGGAGTCCGCCGCAGCGTCCCCACGCGACACACGAATGTCCCCTTTGTCGATGGTCACCAGCCAGCGTTCGTTTCGCTCGCCTGCGACCACGTCGAAACGGGCGCTACCGGTCACCTTCCTGAGCAGCGGCTCATGCCCGCGGCTGGCGAGCTCGTCGAAGAATTCCACGGTCACGTCGGTCCTCACGGCCGGCGCCCTCTCGCGCGACACCGACAGTTCTCGACGGCGGCTGCCATCACTCACCCCTTTCTTGCGTACCAAGCAGTCGTCGTGTCGCGGGCCGGTTAGGGTGCTCGCATTGGAGGCGGTCGATGTGATAGTCAGCGAGTCGCAGCATGTAGACGGCGTGGGCGGGCGCCTGAACTCCACGTTCCCCGAGGTCGGCGATCGTCAGCCTACCCGCGTGGTCGTTTTCCAGCAGCGCCAACACCCGCGCCAGGTCGCGATCCACCACGCTTTGCGCTGGGGTCTGGTCGGTGCTCGCGGGGGTCGCCTGGTCGCTCATCGGCTTGTGCTGAGGGGTGGAGCGGTTAGCCGGCGTCTGTCGGGGACCGTCTCAGGCGCGCGCGACCTCGCACGCAGACGATCGGCTGCAATCGCCCGCCGGTAGACATCCTCATAGCCGGCGGCGGTGACCAACACGTCGTAGCGCTCGGCGACGCTCGCGCGGCAGCGCACCGGATCGATCGAACCAAGCTGGTCGACCGCGCGCGCCATCTCGGCCTCGTCGGCCACGAGCATCCCGTTCTCACCATCGATCACGATCTCGGCCGCAGCCCCCTCTGGGAACGCGATCACCGGCGTGCCACACGCGAGCGCCTCGACCATCACCATCCCGAACGGCTCGCGCCAGCGGATCGGCATCAATAGCGCGGCCGCGTTCGCGAACAAGTCCTGTTTGGCGGTGCCACCGACCTCGCCGACATAGCGCACCCGCCGGCCATCGACGTGGGGCTCGACGCGCTCGCGGAAGTATTCCTCCTGCCCGGTCTGCACCGGCCCGGCGAGGATCAGCGTCCGGCCCGCTAGGCGCGCCGCCTCGATCGCGCGATGCGCGCCCTTGACCGGGTCCATCCGCCCGATCCACAACACGTAATCCTGCTTCTCGCAGCGCAGCGGCCAGCGCTCGGCCGCGATCGGATTGGGCACAACATCGCCGATCCGCACGCCTGGGGGAGCGCTCTGAGCCTGCGAGCGGCTGATCGCCACCAGGTGCGCCTTGCGTCCGTGACGCTGATAGAAGGGGGCCGCTTCCAGGACAAACGACCCGTGGATCGTGTGCACCACAGCGGCGTCAACGCGATCGGCCATCGCCAGCGCGGTGAAACCCGAGTGGTCATGCACAACGTCGAATGCCCGGCCGCGCTCGGCCGCCAGCTCGATCTGCTCCCACGCGCATGCGACATGGTCTGACTCGTGCAGCGACGAACCGATCGTGTCCGGATGCGCAGCATCGAGCAGCGCTTGCACCCGCGCGCCTGAACGCGAGCCCGGCGCCGCGAACAATGTCACGTCGTGGCCACGGGCCACGAGCGCCTCGCACAACAGATCGACAACCGCCTCGATCCCACCGTAACCGGGCGGCGGCACCGGAATCCACGGCGGCGCAAGGACCGCCACCCGCAGCTGCTCGACACCGACGCCAGCAGCCGGGAGCAGCCGCAGTGGCGAGCACGAGGCGCTGATCGCTAGTCTCGGACCGGAGACAGGCTCGCGCCTCACCGGTAGCCGGTCCTGTCGGTTAGGGTGAGGCACGCTGGACTGCTCGGCGTGGGGCGCTGGGCCATCGCCGTACAGCTCGGCTGCGGGCAACGGTGAGGAGAACAACTTGGCGGGAGTGCGCATGCGCCATGGACCGCGGGCAAATGCTTGACCGTCGACCTCGACACTTTTCACCTCTGGCTGACTCGTGGTTGTCGAAGCAGTCAGCCGATCCGGTGGAGCTGACGAGGTGTCGGCCGGGAGTGGAGCCGATTGAGCGTCCGCCGAGCCCACAGACGATTGAGCGGACACAGACAGCATAGCGAGCGCCGGCTGCGGACGTGAAAGACGCGATACTCGCACGCCATGACTGAAGATCCGCCCCATCTGCGCGTGCTGATCGCAGACGAGGATCAGCGCCGCATCGCCGAGATCGCCAGCGTCATCTCTGGGCTTGGCCACACCGTCGTCGCGCGCCTGCTCGATGTCTCAGAGATCGCGGAAGCGACGCAGCGCGAGAACCCTGACGTGGCGATCGTCGCGGTCGGCGGCGAGCCGAGCCACGCGCTTGAGCTGATTTCAGCGATCGTCAAGCAGGCCGCATGTCCCGTCATCGCCGACCTCGCTAGCGACGACGACGCGTTCCTGCAGAAGGCCGCGAGGCGCGGCATCTTCGGCTACGTCAAGCACGGCGAGCAGCCGGGGATGGAACACGCGATCGACATCGTCCTGAGCCGCTACGCCGAGTTCAACCGCCTGCACGGCGCGTTGCGGACGGGCGCGATCATCGAGCAAGCGAAGGGCATCCTCATGGAACGCCACGGAATCACCGCCGATGAAGCCTTCGCGGAACTGCGCAGTCACGCCAGGAACACCAACCAGACCGTCCTCGACGTCGCCCGGGCGGTCACACTCAGCTACCCGCTGTTCAGACATCGGCCAATCGACACCGAATGACCCACCCGCCGGTAGGTCGATCTTCTGCCCTACCTAGCGAAACGTTGACGGTCGGCAACGCTTCGCAGGTGCGCGGCGCGGCCCGTGAGCCGCTCGACGCTCGCGTCGGAAAGCGAGCATGTCGCGGTCGCAAGCGGCCTCGCTCCTGGTCCTTTTCAGAAGCGCAACTTTAGGGTCGCACTACTGCATTGCCAGGCGGAGGGGGAAGTCCGTCTAGCGCGGGCCTTGGCCGGAGTGGGCCCGCTGGAACGGCGTTCTCGAGCGGCGGTACACGGTCGGGGTCGAGGAGGAGGTCATGCTCTTGGAATGCTCGGATCACTCGCTTGCGCAGCCGAGTGACGGGGTGCTCGGGCGACTTTCGGACGACCTGTTGGAGCATTCGTCACCGGAGACCCACACCGCGGTTATCGAGCTCACTACGGGCATTAATTAGTGTGGATGTCGCCGGGGCCGTAGCGGAGCCTGCGGCGCTTCGCGCACAGCTTGCTCGAGAGCTGCAGGCGATCGGCCTGGGTGCGGCGTCTGCGGGCAGTATCCGCTGGTTTCACCGGGCGAGTCTCGGGTCTCGGGCTCGGGGCGCTATCGGATGGTTGCCGATTCGATGCGCGCGCTCGCGCGTAGGGAGCCGACGCTGGCGTTGCCCGCGCATGTGGGCGTTCCAGATCCGCAGGACGCGCTCCGCGGGCTCAACGGTCTGCGCGTCGCGGTGCCGGTACTGCTCGCGTTGTCGGCCAATTCGCCGTTCTCCCAAGGGCGCGACAGCGGGTTCGCCTCCGCACGGACGGTGATCTTACAGGGATTCCCGCGCACTGGAACGGCGCGATCGTTCGCCGGTTACGCGGACTACTGGTTCATCCGATAAGTCCGTTGGGTTAGTTACTACTATGCCTCAAGGACCTTGCCGGTATAAGTCCACTTGACGGTTTGGCGGCCTGGTTGTAGGTCTCGACATAGGCCAGCATCTGCTGAGCGAGGTCGTCCTCGCTGGTGAAGATCCCGTGCTTGAGCAGTCGGCGGACGAGGATCGAGAAGAAGATCTCGATCTGGTTCAGCCACGACGCGTGGGTCGGGGTGAATTGAAAACTCCACCGTGAGTGGGCCTCGAGCCAGGTGTTTGCCCGATTCCAGGGCGACGGCGGCTTGGCCGGCGTCGCCGGTGAGCGCGTCGCGGGTTGGGTAGCGTGCGCGGCAGTCGCCGATCTCGGAGACCATGATCGCGGCGGTGACGCCGCTGTCGGGGTGTTTGAACAGCGAGCGGAAGATTTCGCCGTCGGGGTGCTCGCGCACGGCGGTGGCGATCTGGCGCTCGAGCTGCTTGATCGATGCGACGATCGGCTCAAGCGCACAGACGAGCGACAGCACGACCGCGCGGCGGGCCTGGCATTCGAGCTCGCCGGCGCGGCCCTCCGGTGCGCGACGGAGCTTGGCTACCAGCTCGGCTGGTTGCTTGCCGCCGCTGTAGATCCCGCTCATTTCCCGTCCGTTGCTGCGTACTCGGCCTGACTTGTCAAGGCCTAACTCTCGTCATGATAGTGAGCTTGCATAAAGAAGGTCCGCGCGCTAGGGTGCTTCCTGATAGCGAACGCTGCGCTTCGCCCGCGGCGGCGCTGCTCGCCCGGTCTTAGCGGGCGGGGGCTGGCGGTACGCTTGATGGGATGCGCACGCTGATCCTTGATCCCTCTTCAGCGGGGCTTGACGAGCTGCTTGAACGCCGAGGTCGCTCGGGGCTCGATCGCCTAGACGAGGTGTGGGAGGGTGTGCTGCACATGGTCCCAGCTCCATCCGGCGAACATGCGGATATCACCCAGCAGCTTGCGCTGCTTCTGGATGGTCCGGCGCGTGCCGCGGGGCTGTTTCCGACGATGGGCGAGTTCAACTTGGGCGACTCCGAGCACGACTTCCGGGTACCCGATGGGGGCCTGCACCGCCAACGTTTGCGAGGCGTTTGGCATTCGACGGCCGCACTCGTTGTGGAGATCGTCTCGTCGGGTGACGAGACGTGGGAGAAGCTTCCGTTCTACGCCGCCCATCAGGTGGACGAGCTGTTGATCGTCGATCCCGGGGACCGCACCGTTCACTGGCTAGCGCTCGCCGCCGACGATTATCGCCCCGTCGAGCGCAGCGGCCTGATTGAGCTCGGCGCCGCCGAGCTTGCAGAGCGGATCGACTGGCCGTAGCAGCTCGCAACCCCGGTTCTTCGCACGAACTCTCGACCGACTCGGGACTACAAGGCTGTCTCAGGGAGCGGACGCGAGCGCGACACCGGGGCGCGCATGAATGAGGCCCTCGAAGGGCAAAGCCGCGCGGCAGACCGTGAGCCCCTGACATCTGCACTTCGCTTCAGTCAGTCGCTCGCGCCCACCCAATCGTACCTCTCCCCCGGGCCGCCCGTGACACCGGGTGACGACACGCCCGCGGCGCCGCCACGATCGCGGCGCACCGCACCCATGATCACCCCGACCCGCTGACTCCGGCGCGGCCGGCGCCGTGCTGTCGGGCATCCGCCGCGAGTGGCCTGCCGCTCACGCTCCGTCGGCGCGCCGGTGGGTTGGGCGTGGCCAGCACCGACGGGCTCCAGATCTGCGTCCCGACCACGATCACGTCCGCATCCGGACCTCTGCTTGGCATCGCACGCTACGGCCGCACAGCGACGTCGTACGGGTTGGCTCCCGCCGGAACGGTTGCCGGAGACATCGGCTTGAGCTTCCCGCCCCGACCGACAGCGAACTGGAGCACGCGCCTACCGTTGACGTCGGTGAGGTACAGGGTCTTGCTGTCCGGGCTGATCGCCATCTCCTCCGCTCCGGCTCCGCCCGGCACCGTGGCAGGAGTCTTCGGCTGGAGCGTCCCGCCCTGGCCGCGATGCCACCCGCGTAGGGGACGGGGGAGGAGACGATCCGTGGCGACTTGGGCGTGAGCTTCCCTCCTGCGCCCACGGCGTACTGAGAGATGTTGTCTCCGGCGGTGACGTACACGCTCTTGCCGTCAGGGCTGACCACGATCCAGGCCGCGGTGGTACCGGTCGTGAGCCGCGCCGGCGACTTCGGCGTGAGTGCGCCGCCAGCCCCGATGTCATACTGGCTGACGCCGTTGAGCGAGCGATCGGGATCGTCACCGCCCTGGCGGCAGTCGAGCCCAACCCGCGCGCGGGCGGGAGCGGCATGCTGCTCGGCACGGCGCTGCGCGAGCTTGTGCTTGCCGCGCTGTCGGCCAGCGACAAGCAACGTTGATTTCGGACACGGATTTTGGACGCGATTTTCACCGTTCCGGCCGGCTGCCAGAGCAGCGTCTCACAAAGGAAACTGCTCAGCGCAGAAACGCCGGGGTGGACCACGGATCGGGTAACGTAGCTCACCGCCGAGTTCACCTCCCCTCCCGCTGAAGATCAAGAGTCGGTCCTGCTCGGCCGATGACCACCAGTGAATCGCAATGCCCAAGTTCCGGGTTAGCTATCGCGCTCTCGCCTTCAGTGTTCCCCGACCAGGGATCCGGCGCCGGGGGTCGCGGTCGGTGACTCTGAGCAGCGAATCGCGGCCGGCCGCCGTGGAGGAGACAAAGGGACCGAGATGAAGAGCCAGACCCGCATACGCAGCGCTCAGTCTTGCGCCACTGACGCGCGTGAGGCCGCGCGCGAGTTTCACGCCGCCGTCGCGCAGCCCGACATGGCGCTGGCGGTGTTCTTCTGCTCAGGCCAATACGATCTCGATGTACTGGCCTTGGAGCTGGATCGTCTGTTTGCCGGCGTTCAAGTGGTTGGCTGCACGACGGCGGGCGAGTTTGGCCCCGCAGGCTACCGCGACCGCAGCATTTCCGGGGCGAGTTTTCCCGCGGCCAGCTTTACCGCAGTGAGCGGCTCACTGAGTGGGTTGCAGCAGTTCGAGTTCGCCCAGGGTCAATCTCTTGCGCAGAACCTCTGCAAAGGCTGGAAAGCCTGGAATCTGGCGCGGACGCGGACGCGGATGACAGCTTTGCGTTTCTGCTGATCGACGGTTTGTCCGTGCGCGAAGAACCGGTCACGCGCGCCTTGCAGAATGTCTTGGGCAAGTTCCCTTTCGTGGGCGGCTCCGCGGGTGACGGCCTGAATTTCGGCAAGACCTACGTGTATTTCGACGGCGGCTTTCATGCCGATAGCGCCGTCCTCGTGTTGGTAACGACGCCCGTGCCGTTCAGGCTGTTTAAGACCCAGCATTTCGTTCCACGGGCCAGCGTGCCGTGGTCACTGCGGCCGATGCCGGGCATCGGGTCGTCACGGAGATCGATGGATGGCCCGCCGCCGACGGCTATGCCCGGTTGGTCGGAGCGAACGTGGAGAGCCTCGACGCCATGGGCTTTGCGGCGCAACCGATGGTGGTCCTGATCGACGGTACGAACTACGTGCGCTCGATCCAGAAGGCCAACCCCGACGGTAGCCTGACGTTCTTCTGCGCCATCGAGGAAGGCCTCGTATTGCAGGCGGCGCGCGGCGTGGACCTGGTAGAGAATCTGAAGAGCACGTTTGCGGAGCTACAGGCCGCAATCGGCCAGCCTCAGCTGATCATCGGCTGCGACTGCATCTTGCGCAAGCTGGAAATAGTCCACGGCGGGCTTGGCGATCGTGTCCAAGCAGTATTTCGCGCCAACAACGTGGTTGGCTTTAACACCTACGGCGAGCAGTACCGCGGCGTGCATGTCAATCAAACGCTCACGGGTATCGCCTTCGGCGAGCTCCCCGATGGCTGAGCCTGCGCCCTTCTGGCCCTCGACTCAGCCCGACTGGCCGGCCGAGATCACCCGGCTGAACAAGATTATCCGGGCGCTGATGGATCGCGCCGAACGCAGCACCAGCGCCCAGGGCTCTGACTTCAGTCTGTTCCAGACCGACGGTCACCCTGGAGGAGCAGGTGCGCCGGCGCACCGCGGAACTGGAAGCGGCGCTGCGCGAGAACGAGAAGATCACTCGCGCGTCTGGGCGAGTCCGAGGCGAAGTTTCGAGGGCTGGTCAGCCAATCCCTGGTCGGTATCGTCCTTATCGAGGATGGGAAGTTCAGCTACTCCAACGCCAGGTTCGACGAAATGTTCGGCTACAGCGCGGAGGAAGTCCGAATCTCTGGCCTCTCGATACCGCCATCGAGAGCGACCGAGCATTCGCCGCGGAGAATCTTCGCAATCGCGTGAGCGGCGAAGCCGACCGCGTCCATTACGTCTTCCGCGGCTTACGCAAGGACGGCGCGTAGTGGATATCGAATGCCACGGCAGCAGGATGGACGTCGGGGCAAGCTGCTTCTGATCAGCCTGCTTTTGGACATCACTGAGCGCACCCGCGCCGAGCGCGAGGTGCAGGCCTTGCAAGAGCGGCTGCGCGACCAGTCCACCCATGACGCTCTGACCGGCCTCTATAACCGCCGTTACCTTGAGCAAACCCTCGGGCGCGAGCTGATGCCGGCGGAGCGCGCCGGGCATCCAGTCAGCGTGATCATGGGCGATCTCGACCGCTTCAAAGCGGTCAATGACCGCTTTGGCCACCTCGCTGGCGACGAGGTATTGCGGGTCTTCGGCGACCTGCTGAAGCGCCACGCGCGCGGCAGCGATCTCTACTGCCGCTACGGCGGCGAGGAGTTCTTGCTGGTCCTGCCCGGGATGCCAGCAAGCAAGCGCCGTCGAGCGCGCCGAGCAGTTGCGCAGTGCGATCGCGGCCGCGCCCGTCGCCTACGGAGCCACAGCGATCGCCGTAACGGCCTCATTCGGCATTGCCACGTTCCCGCATCATGGCCGGACCGGCGATGAGCTGATCGCTGCCGCCGACAGCGCGCTGTATGCGGCCAAGACAGCCGGCCGCAATCGCGTCAACCTCAGTCCACGCTTGCCAAGGATCAGCGAATGAGCCTAGCCTTGGCACTGGTTGAGCACCCCGCCGCGAGATTGGCTCAGGGCCGGGTCCGAAGTTCACCACATTCCGCTCCGGCGAGCCTTCAGCCGGTCGCCGATCTGACGATGACGTCGTTTGGGCCAACTATTAGATGTGTGTCGTTTTAGTGAAGGAACTTGTGATGTCGTTTCTTAACAACCTGTCAATGAAGCTGAGGCTGTACGGCCTCGCGGGCGCGCTCCTGGCCCTGCTGACCCTCGAGGGGGTCCTGGCGCTGGGGGCCAACGGCAGCCACGCAATCGCCATCGCGGCGCTCGCCGCCGGCTTTCTGGCCTGTGGAGTACCACTGTTGTTCACTGCGCGGCGGATGACCGCCGGCACCAAGTTGGTGGCTGAGCGGATCGATTCGATCACCGAGGCGGCCAAGGGCAACCTCGTGCGTGGCCTGCAGGGTCTGGGCGACGGCGATCTCACGATCGAGCTGCACGCCAAGACGGCCGCTGCCATCAGCTTCGACAAGGACGAGTTCGGTGAGCTGATGGTGCACTGCAACGAGTTCCGCCAGGCGATGCTGGACTGCTACGACGCGTACAACCCGTCGGTGGCGAAGCTGCGGGAGCTCGTCGGGACGATGTCGGCCACGGCGCATTCGGTGAGCGCCGCCTCCGAGGAGATGTCCGCCACCTCCGATCAGGCCGGCAAGGCCACCGGCCAGATCGCCCAAGCCGTCAGCGAGATGGCAGAAGGGGCAGAGCGTCAGGCTCGGATGGCCGAGGAGGCGCAATGCGCGGCCGACGAAATCGCGCAAGCGGTTGCCGCCTCCACCGAGAATGCCGAGGCCACCGCCGAGGTCGCGCGACACGCCCACGAGGCCGCAACGCACGGGGTGGAGGCAGCCAAGCAGGCCAATCAGGCAATGGAGTCCGTGACCCGGTCAAGCGCTGCTGTGACGGAGGCGATTCGCCAGCTCGCGGACAAGTCCGAGCAGATCGGGACGATCGTGCAGACGATCACCGGCATCGCCGAGCAGACGAACCTGCTCGCCCTCAACGCCGCGATCGAGGCAGCGCGCGCGGGCGATCAGGGCCGCGGTTTTGCGGTGGTCGCGGAGGAAGTCCGCAAGCTCGCCGAGGACTCGCAGCGCGCAGCCCAGGAGATCTCCGGACTGATCGGCGCGATGCAAGAGGAGACGACCAAGGCCGTCAACGTGGTCGAGCAGGGCGCAAAGCGCACGCAGGAGGGAGCGGCCGTAGTCGAGCAGACGCGCGAAGCGTTTCTCGGGATCGGCCAGGCGGTCGAGGACATGAACGCGCGGATCGAGCAGATCGCTGCAGCCTCTGAGCAGATCACTGCGAGCGCCGCCAGCATGCAGCAGAACGTCGGCGAGGTCGCGGCCGTGGCCGAGGAGTCCTCCGCCTCCACGCAGGAAGTCTCGGCATCGACCGAGCAAACGTCCGCGTCGACCCAGCAGATCGCTGCCTCCGCACACGAGCTCGCAGGCAACGCCGAAACGCTCGCCGGCTTGGTGGCGCAGTTCCGCGTTTCCAGCTGACGCAGCGCCACGGAGCGCTGCCGGACCCTCCCTGGCCGCACCGGACCGACGGTTGACGCCGACCGCGCTCGGCCACCAGAGCTGGAACTCCCCCGGCTCCGTCGAGCGCGCCGCCGAGCACGCTGTACCCGGTGCGCGCACGAGTCGATCCGGGCCACCGCGCACGAGCCTCTGGCCGGGTCCCGCCGATCCGGACCTTCTGCGCGTTTGAGAGCTCGTCGAGCACGACGGCTTCGAGCGCGTCGAGCACACGCTTCGCGTCGGCTTTGGGCAGTTCCGCGCGGTCGGCGACGGCGGCGAGCAGCTGCGGCTGGCTCGAGCTGCAGCGCGAGCTGGAAGAGCTGCTTCATGCTGCGGACAGGCACGTCCCCGTCGAACTGGACGTTCTGGTGACCCTGCGCGGACTGCTCGCCCACCGACGGGACCTACCCGTTCGAGCCGCCAGGCGCCGCCGGGCGCGGCGTGCTGTAGCTCACGTTGACTGGGCTGCTCACCGCGCCACCGATCTGAACATTCTGATCGCCGATCGCCGTCTGCGTCACCGTGCCGACTGCGACCCCCGCCTTGCGCGCATCGGCAAGGAGTTCCTCGAGCTCGGAGCGAAACGCCGGATCGCGCTGCGCCAGCCCAGTGATCACCGCCCGCCAGTTCCCGCAGCCGCGAACGGCTGTCGGGGCGTCCTCGACGCGGGCCAGCGCCGCGCTCGCGGGAGCGTCCCCGTCGCGGGAGAACCGGTCACGTAAGAAGCCAAGCCGGCGACGCAGCGAGCCCGAGCCGGCATCAAGCGCATCATCCTCAGCCCGAGCGACAGCCTTCACGATCAAGCCAGTCGTGATCGCTCCCAACGACACCGGGTGCACCACTGCTCATCACCTCCCAAGACGCCGGCCCCCGACTCGACGATCACAACGCGAGTGAGAGGATCATTCAACTTCCTACAGGGTGGAGCCGAAGCTGGTGGGGGACGACGACCTGCGCTTGGCTCCCGACGGCCGCGGGTGTAGGGCTGTCATGTGGTATCGCCCTCGATACCATGAGCGCGTGGCGATGACCTTACGTCTGACCGACGATGAGACAGACGCGTTGCGACGTCGCGCGGCTCGCGAGGGCCGCTCGATGCAGGACGTGGCACGGTCCGCGGTTCGGGAGTACATCGACCGCACGAGCCGGCGCGAGTTGCTCGACGAGATCCTCGATGAGGAACTGCCGCGCTACGCGGAGGCATTGCGCCGTCTGGGCGAGTGATCTTTCTCGACCTCGAGGCCCTGCTCTACGTCGCGACGCGAGCGCTCCGCACCGACCCCGTCGTCCGCGATTACGGCTTGCTCGAGTCGGCGCTTGCTCGTCCGCAGGCATCGGCGTTCGGCGAGGATGCCTATCCCACCGCCCATGACAAGGCCGCGGCCCCGCTGCATTCGCTCGCGCGCAACCAAGCGCTCGTCGATGGCAACAAGCGACTCGCGCTGGCCGCGACGATTGCCTTTCTCGGCATGAACGGCATCAAGCTCACGCTCAGCAACGATCAGGCCTACGACCTAGCCGAGACGCTCTCGTCCGCGGTCACCGTCGGGTCAGCAGTCTGCCCGGCGGACTCCTCGCCGAGCTGCCGACCTTGTTGATGGCGCGGCGGCTGTGCACCCTCGGCTGGCTGTTCAGCCGCTCGGAGAGGGCCCACGCCGCCGCTCAGCGCGAGCGGCGATTGCTCACGACCCCGGCCGCTGTGCGTTCGTTTCTCGCCCGGTCAATCGCGACAGCTGTCGCTGCGTGGGAGCTTGATGATCCTGCGACTCGCGAAGAGCGCCGGTGGAGTCTAGGCGACGGATCAGCGCCTCGACCACATCACGATCGAACTGGGTGCCGGAGTGGCGGCGCAACTCGTCGATCGCGTAACTTTGGCCTGGAGCCAGTCGATACGGACGATCGGAGGTCATCGCCTCAAACGCGTCGGCGACATGGATGATGCGCGATTCGAGCGGGATCTCGTCGCCGGCGAGCCTGTCGGGGTAACCGGTACCGTCGATGCGCTCATGATGGTGTCGCACCCAGCGAGCCTCGACAGGCATGTCAGCGGCCTCGACGATCGCTGCGCCGAGCACCGAATGGCCCTTCATCTGCTCGTACTCGTCATGAGTGAGCGGCGCTGGCTTCTGCAGGATCGAATCGGGCACGCCGATCTTCCCGACGTCGTGGAGCAGTCCGGCCAGCCGGATTCGTACCAGCCGCTCGCGATCAATGTCCAGCTCCGTGGCGATCACGACGCTGAGCTGGGCCACGGTCTGGCAGTGACTGCGCGTGTAAGAGTCCTTGGCGTCGACCGCGAGCGCGAGGGCGTTGGCGAGCATCTGGGTGTGATGCTCGTCCTCGGCAATGCCTGTATCAGCGTTGGCGTGCATGTCCTGGCTGTAGATCGCCGCATGCTGGTTGATCCGCTTGGCACCGATCAAGGCCAGATCGGCTTCGCGGATCAGCTCGTCCTTGTCGCGAATGTCCAGCGCCTCAGAGATGCCCGCGGTAACGGATGCCCCGCGGGCCTGGGACTCCAGCTCTAGGGCAAGGCGCTGCACGAATTCGAGTGCGCCCCAGCATCGCGTGCCTGAGAGCACGACCGCGAACTCGTCGCCCCCGACGCGGAAGGCGCTGTCTCCGGCGCGCTGAATGGCCCGAATCGCGGTCGCGAGTGCCCGCAATCGCTCGTCACCGGCCTGGTGGCCCAGTCTGTCGTTGACGCTCTTGAGATCGTCGAGATCGAGCATCACCAAGCTCAACGGCGTCGGGCCGCGGCTCGCGCGCCGAAGCTCCTGACCGAGATCCTCGTGAAACGCGCGGTGGTTGCGCAGACGGGTCAGCGGGTCGGTGCTGGCCATCTGCGCCATCGTCTCGAACTCCGCCGCGCGCGCCTCGTTCAACCGGCTTGAAATCCGGGCGATGACCACCCCGAAGAAGGCGATCAGGCCAAGCCCGAGCGCGAACGCGACCCTCATCGCCCGCCCGGCTGAGCTGCTGTCCCTGGCCAGCGCTGCCTCATCGGCGCTGGCGCTGCGCTGAGCGGCCGCCGCTTCGCCGGTGACGATGCTCTGTACGCGGGCGAACGCCGCCTCACCGAGGGTCTTGTCCAAGCGCTCGACCAGGCGATTCGTCGTGCGCATATACCGCCTGAATGATTTGGTAGCCGACGTCATCGTAGGCACCGTCGGCGGCGGACAGGCGGGCTACCGTGGCCTTCGCCCCGGGCGACCGGGCTAGCGCCGCGATCTGAACCAAATCCGAGACGAGCGTAGTTTCGGCCTGGCCGCGGGCAGTGAGCACCGAGACGTCGGGAGACAGTCGGAACTGCCGCACCAGCGATTGCTCGAGGCCAACCCGATACCGAGCGTCCTGGTAGATCGTGCTGAGCACGCTGGCCGCATTGGCTCGATGGGCGCTTCTGGCGACACGCTGCTGGGTCAGTAGCGAGAAACCGGCAAGCACGCACAGCACCACGAACAGCCCGGCGGAACCCGCAGGCACGATCCAACGTTGCGCCCACCGGCCGTGACTGCCCATACGGGCCTCCGTTTTGACGAGAACAAGAAGGCCATCACGTCCGCGCGCGTTCGCTCCGAGCCTACCAACGTCATCGACCCGCGCAGCGGCGCCTTGAGGCCGCGACATTCCGGCGCCCAGCAGCGGAATGTCGCGGCAGCATTCCGCCGCCCAGCGGCCCGGTCTAGATCTAGATCACGTGGTTCGCCTTCAGGAACGCGGCTGCCACCGCAGCCGCCGGCTGCTTGTCGATCACGACCGCCTTGTTCATGGCAATGATCGCGGGCGCAGTCAGCAGCTTGTTGACGCGGTTGACGACGGCCAACACGTCCGGACAGGCGCTGAGCTTGCCCTTGTTGATCACCAGCGCGATGTTCTGAAAGCCGAAGATGTTCTTCGGATCCTTGAGCACCGTGTACTTGCCGCTGGCCAGCTGCGGATCGGTCGTGAACGCGTCGATCGCGTTGACCGCACCGCTGTCGAGCGCCTGGTACGCGATACCGAGCGCAAGCGACTGGAAGGTGAAGTTCTTGATGCCGTAAACGCGCTTCATCCCGGCCACTCCCTGCTGGCGGTTGAGGAACTCAGGCCGGGCGCCGAGCGTGAAGTGCGGGATCTTCTTGAGGTCTGCTGTAGACACCAGCCCGTACTTCTTGGCGTAGGACTTGAGTACCGCAATCGCGTCAGTGTCAAAGAACGGCGTGATGTCGCTCATCACCTGACCGCGCTTGGCGTAGAACGCCTTGGCGAGGAGGTACTCCTCGCGCGGGCCTGACACGGTCTTGTTGATCTTTGCCACCGTGGCCACCGACTCACCGGTGTACTCCGGATAGGCATCGATCTGACCGCTGGTCAGCGCCCTGTCTACGATCTCCGTGGCGCCGATGTTCTCCTTGTAGTTGATCGCGCAGCCCTTCGCCTCCAGTGCCTGCTTATAGAGCTGGCCGACGATGAACTCCTCAGTGAAGTCCTTCGTCCCTAACGTGAGCGACTTCCCCGACGAGCTGGGAGTGGTGGCGGACGTGCTCGACGCCGCCGGGCTAGATCAAGCTGGAGCTCGAACTGCTGCTGCCGCACGCCGCGACGAGCAGCGCCGCGACTGTTGCGAGCGCCCCAGCCGCGAGCGTACGCCTGAATCGATGCGAGACCGGCTTAGATCCATGGACCACGCTGGTGCCGGCGCTCGCACCCACATACGCCGCGTCCCGTCGACAAGCCAGACCCCATAGTTGATCGTATTAACGGCTCCTACTGCCGCGGACCCATCAGGGGCCGCTACTGGTTGCACGGGTGAGAACTACGTATCGGCCACGATCGCACGGCAGAAGGGCTCGTCGACACCCGACCCATGACGTCCGTCCGCTGATCCTTGGGTATCGGACACCCCTCTGGCCCGGTTCCGGGCCGGCTCGGGAGCGCTTGTGCCGGTCGACGGCTAGGACCCGCTCGGAGGCGTCCGGGGCGCGATCCGCTTTCAGACGTGTATGCCGCGCTTCAGGTGTTTGGCCGGCTGTGTGTCGTAAGCCGCGGATTCTGCGCTAACGAGGTACGACCTCGCAGAGGGAAGAGGCCTGTCGGGGAACGCAGGCGGTGGTGGACGCGACGCGGTCAGAGCTCGGATCTCGGCGCTCCTATTCGAGATGCAATCGCCCTCTCAAGGATCGGCGGTGATGGTCGCCCGCATCCTCGATCTGTTCTTCATCCAGATTCTGCGCGCCTGGGCCGCTGGCACGGACGCCGAACCGAACTGGCTGGCCGGTGCGCTCGACCCGCAGATCGGTCTGGCCTTGAGCGCTATCCATCGAGACCTCGGCCACGACTGGACAGTCGAGGAGCTGGCCCGAGCGTGCAGCCTTTCCCGGTCGGCGTTCGCTGCGTGGTTCGTCGCTCGCGTCGGGAAGCCGCCAGCCACCTACCTCGCGCACGTACGCCTGGACGCCGCCACCGACCTGCTCCGCGACACCTCCCTTCCGGTCACGCTCATCGCGGAGAACGTCGGCTACACGTCGGAGGCGGCATTCAGCCGCGCGTTCAAGCACCGCTACGGCACGCCACCGGCTCGCTGGCGACGAGACATACGAGCGAAACACTCGTGAGCGGCCCGCGTGCCGCGAGGTCGCTCCGTTCAGTCGCGGACGCGCCGGTGTTAGCGACCGAGCTGGCCTTTCGCGTCACGACGCGTCTTCACCGTCACGACCGCTCGTCGCTGTCGCGATCGCGAGCGAGCTGTTCCTTGACCGTCCCGAGTTGGGCGCTGATCTCGTGCAGTTGCTCTAAGACCTCATCGCGTCCACCAGCCTGCGAGTCGGCCTGCGCACGGGTCACGAATCCACTGGTGATCAGGGCGGTAATGATTGCCAAGAAGGAGAGCCCTCCCAGCATTAGGACGGAGGCGACGATCTTGCCGGCCGTCGACTGTGGGACGACGTCACCGTAGCCGACGGTGGTCACCGTCTCGACTCCCCCCCACATGCCGAGCCACACCGTGTGGAAGGTGTTGGGATCCGTCGCGTGCTCGACCACGCCGTAGACGACGACCGCGAGTAACCAGGCCGCCAGTATCAGATACGCCGCAAACCGCGGACGCAGCCCCTTGCGCTCCACGCGGCGCTCGTACCACCCAACGATGCGGCGTGGCGGGTGAGCCATTTGCGTCCGATTCGTTCCTTCCCCGCGTAGTCCTGCTCAGCGGCACACTTCGCCTGAACACTTCTGCTCTCCCTAGCGTGACGGAGCAGAAGCCTGACGAGCATCGGCTTTCGAGACTGGTCCGCGGCGGCAGCGTGCCGTCGACGGCTCCGGGACGCTCGCCCGCCGGGCGAATGCGAGAGTCTCGCCACCGTCGATCACGGGGTCCGGCGCTCCTCCTTGTAGCCAAGCCAGCCAGCCGGGTCCGAACGGAAGTTTGGCTTCGGCGAGCAGCCGGGAGCTCGTCTGCGTCCAGTTCCGAAGCATCGGTGATGTGGATTGCGGCGGAGACGGTTCTATCCGTCCAGACGACTGGTGCGACAAAGGATCCTCCCGCAGCGGCGGTCCCACGCGCATCGCCCGGACCGGGTGACAGAGATTCGCGCGCTCGGAGTAGCATCGATCGTGGCCCGGCTCATTTGTGCTCGGTCCAACTCTCGAAGACAGGAGTCGATTATGCCGCTAGGACGCCGCCGCCCCCTCGCACGTGCCGCCGTAGTTGGAACGGTCGCCTACGAGGGCAGCAAGCACGGTGCGGAGGCGGGTGCGAACCAGGCGCAGGCTGCCGCTCCGCCGCCGCCGGCTGCGGAAGCGCCTCCGCCAGCTGCCGCGCCCGAGGACCCGACCGTAGAAAAGATCAACGAGCTTGCCCAGCTCCACGCCAGCGGCGTACTCACCGACGAGGAGTTCACCGCCGCCAAAGCCAAGGCGCTCGGCATCGATTGAACCCAGCAAGCCGCCGGGCCAACCAGCGCAGCGACGGGGAGCGGCTACGCTCGATCCAAGATGGCGACAATGTCGTCGTGTCCGCATGGCTAAGATTGGAGAACGCCGTGGGCCTCTAAACCACGTTTCATTCAGCGCTGGATCGTGATGGGCAGCCTGGGTCTGGATGGATGCTGTTTGTCGGCGCGATGGTCGTGTTCGCGGTTTTGAACGAGGCGCTCGGTCGAATCACGGACAATCCCGTCGTGGTTGGCGCCAAGGGCTGTTCCCGACGCTAGACTGGTGCGGGATCGCCGTGGTATTGCGGATGCTCGAGCGCATCGGCGAGGCCGCGTCGGAAACCCCACGAGGCCGAGTTGAGATCGCGCGTTCGCGTGGGGTCCGCCAGGTGGACTGACGGCCAGCCTTCGGGTGCGAGGGCGTGGAGACGCCAACCACAACACGATTGAGGTCTGGACACGTGAGCGACGAGAAGATTGACCGCACCCACCTGCCAATTCGACGCGCGTCGTTCAGCGGTGTCGCGAATCAGACGCTCGGTGGTTCTGAGCCGGGCTGGGACAGATCGGCCATGTGAGGCCTCCGGAGGGGGCTCCGAACGTGTTGGTCGTGCTGATCGACGACGCCGGCTTCGGCAACCCTGGCGCGTTCGGCGGCCCGATCGATACCCCGAATTATGACCGGATCGCCGATCAGGGCTTGCGGTACAACCGTTTCCACGTGACGGCGATGTGCTCGCCCACGCGGGCGGCCCTGCTCACGGGGCGAAACCACCACGCTGTCGGTATGGGAGGCATCCCAGAGGCCTCTCCAGCCAACGCCAGCCTCACATCATGAACAGCGAGTCGCTGCCTGCTGCCGCTGCGGCTGCTGGGCAAGGGCGATCCCAAGGTGACGTTCGTCGTCGGGATGATCCTCAGCTTTCCGGGCGTCTCGTACATCGACGCGTTGCATCACATCCACGAGCTCAATCCGGGAACCGTGCCAACGGTGCTGCTGGTCGTGTTCTTCTGGCTGATGCAGCAGATCCTGCTAGAGGTCCCCTTGCTCGGCTACGTGTTCGCGCCGGAGTCGACGCAGGACAGAGTGACCGCCTTCAAGTCCTGGATGGGCCGCAAAGGGCGCCCGGCCGCGGTTATCGGCGCCACCGTGATCGGCGTGGTGCTGGTCGCAAGAGGCTTGATCACATTACTCTGAGCTGATCGAATCGTTGCACGTGATCGAGCTGGACCAAGTCTCCCCAAAGCGCGTTATGCGGCGGGTTCCAGTCGGCGACTTTCCAGCACACGTCGACAGCCCTGCCGCAGTTCGCACCGTCGAGCCAACGTCAACCGGACACGCGCACCGCCAGACTTCTCCTCCGGGCGGAGAGGCAGAAGGCGACGCGCGCCCCGGCCGAGCACCAGGCGGCCGAGCACCAGGGACCTCCTCAGCGCCGGGAACCTGGACGCTGCGGCCGGTCTGGTTCGCTCAAAGGAGCGAGATCCGTCACCGCATGCGCCGCCGCTCGCGCCGCCGCACCCCGCATACAGATACGGGCGAAAGCGGCCGCCCGAATGGGTCGATGAAGAGTGTGACGGGGCCGGACTGCGTGGGAACCGTTCCCTCAAGGCGCTCGATGGAGTAGGAGAGCTGGCCGTCCTCCAGACGCGGCTGCTGGATCACGACGACCGCGTCCTCGGGCACGTCATCGCCGGGCTCGAGGAACGCGAGCACCGCGTTCGGCGGATCTTCCTCGAAGCTGTTGTCTCCTTCGGCCCAAAGATCGACGAAGTCGGCGGTGGTCATGTGTCCGACGATCCGCTGCGGGCGATCGGAGAAGTAGAGCGTTGATGGCGTGACCGCCTTCAACGTGAGGGTCGTCCCGTCGCTGGTCATGCCCTGCGCGGTCTGTACGAACATCGACTGCTCGGTCTCGAGCTCTTCGATCATCTGCTGGTCGTTCATTCGAATGTTCCTCAGTCTTTCTCAGGGCATTTGGGGCGAAAGACGCCCGAACACCGGTTGTAGTCGCATCGCTCTACCTGTTGTCGTCTATGGAGAGCATGAGCTCGTGCAGCTCCGACTGGGCGATCGATCGCCGCGTACTAGACCGGTGCCCCCATCATCTCTTCGGAGCTCTGCCACGCTCGGATCCTTCAATCAAGAATCAGCCACAAATCCGCAATGATATGTCCACCGCTGGTCGCCTGTCATCCCCCGCAACGGATGAGACAGGCGAACTCGCTCCGGCCGCGTGTGCGACAGAATCGAAACCTTGTACGGCCAGGCAGGCGGCGCCGACCGGACAACCGGTTGACGACTACATCCTGACGCGCCTTGGGAGCGCTTCAACGTGACGCGGGTGGAACGCCCGCCGCGGCTCCGCAACAGGTGACCGCGTTAGCGGCGTGCACGCGACGCTGATGCGGCGCGCCGCGGTGCCGGCTTCCGCCCCCCCGCGCTTTGTTACAGCGCCTTCCGCGGCTCCGAGCTGCCAACTGTCGAACGGTCAACGGCCACGGGTCGTGGAGCTGCACGGGTTTGCGAAACGGCGCCGGGACCGGCTCAGCCGGCGCAAGCGCGAGGCACAGCGACGAGCACGATGCGCCGATTGTTCCCGACCGCCGAGTCGGCGCGCACCACGTTCGTGCAGCTCGCATTGATCATATCGTCGACCTCACCTGCGCTCCACCTCTCACGCGTCGCTGGTCGCGCAGACCGGTCACGTCGGCGCGGGTCCGCCCTGGTTCATCCAGATCGGGTGATGACCGTGTGAGACCCCTGGCCTAGCGTCATCGGGCTATGGCGGACGCCGGTGGCGCACCCGGGGAGATGTCGGCCGAGCAGGCCGACGCGACGATCACCAGCCGGGCTTATGCCGTGATGCTGATCCCGGTCGCGGTGATCGGCGTGGTCGTTGCGCTGGCGGCGTGGTGTTATGTGGAGGGGATCTACCAGATCCAGCAAGAGCTGTTCACGCACCTGCCACACGCGTTGGGCTATCAGAACGGGCCGCCAAAGTGGTGGTACTTGCTGATCCTCGGTGTGGCGGGAGTGCTCGTCGCGTTGGCGATCTCGCGGCTTCCCGGGGACGGGGGGCATATCCCGGCGAAGGGCTTGTCCGCGGGCGGCCCGTCGGGTCCGAAGGTCCTTCCGGGGGTCATCCTCGCCGGCTTGGCGACGACCGGCTTCGGGCTGGTGTTGGGGCCTGAGGGGCCGCTGATCGCGTTGGGTGCGGGCGTCGCCACGCTGATGATCATGCTCGCGCGCCGGGACACGCCGCCGCAGGCGTTGATGGTGATCGCAGCGGCGGGGAGCTTCTCGGCGCTGGCATTCATCTTTACTTCGCCGCTGATCGCGGCGGTGATCCTGATCGAGGCAACGGGGCTCGGTGGCCCGAGGCTCCGAGTGGTGCTGATCCCGGGTTTGCTGGCGTCTGGGATTGGGACGCTGGTCTCGATTGGGATTGGGTCGTTCACGGGGCTGAGCACGAGCGCGTACGCACTCGGGCCGCTCCCGCTGTCCTCGCTGGCCCGTCCGACCGCGGCTGAGTTCGGGTGGACGATCGCGCTGGCGATCGTGGTCGCGGTCGTGACGAGCGGCGTGATGCGCGGCGGCATGTTCACGTACCGGTTCGTATCGCGCCGGCAGCTGCTCGTGTTGCTACCGCTGATCGCCCTGATCATCGCCGGGCTCGCGATCGGCTTCTCACAGGCCTCGGGCAAGAGCATCAATTACGTGTTGTTCGACGGCCAGACTCAGCTCCCAGGGCTCGTCCAGCAGGCGGGCGCGTGGTCGCTCGGGACGATCGCGCTGCTGCTCCTGTGTAAGGGCATTGCCTACGGCCTGTCGCTTGGCGGCTTCCGCGGCGGTCCGACGTTCCCGGCCATCTTTCTAGGCGCGGCGGGCGGGATCATGGCCTCGCAACTGCCCGGGTTTCCCGAGACCGCGGGTGTCGCGGTCGGGGTAGGCGCCGCCGTCGCCGCCGTGCTACGGCTCCCCCTTTCCGCGGTCGTGATCGCGACACTGTTGACCGCTCACACCGGCGACGGGGTCGGGCCGCTGATCATCGTGGGCGTCGTCGTCTCCTATGTGGTGACGCTGCTGCTCTCGCGCCGGCCCAAAAGCTTCAGCATGGCTGAGCGCGGAGCCCGCTCCCCCGCCTGCGCCGAGCCCGGCACCTGAGCCCGAGCCCGAGCCAGTCGGGGTTTCCTAACGCTCGCTGCCTGTTGGATCGCGGGCTCTGGGCCGGGCCGCTCGCGAGCGCGCGGCCGGCTGGCAGGCAAACAGGTTCGGAAAGGGCCCGTCTCGGCGTGGTTTGTCAGACAGCCGCTCTGGTGAGGTCCGGCAGTCTCAGCATCGCTGCTGAGTTCGAGCAGTGAGGGGCGGCCGTAGTCCCCGTTCGGCGCTCCCTTTAGAGGAGAGCAGTAGTCGTCTTGCTCGGCGGTGTCGCTCCCGAGTTGGACGAGAACCAGCAGCCCGATGGGCTCGTGCCGTCACTGCCGCTCCACCGCTCAGGCAGTCGTCTGGAGCGCCCGCGTGAGACAGCTCCTTCTCGCTGAATTCGGCCACGAGATCGACGGCGACGCCTGGCTGAGCGTGGAGGAGAGCGTCTGCCCACGCGCTGGGGACCGAGACCCGCTTTGCCCGTCGGACAGGTGCGTGGGCCACGACCGATCGCGCCCCTGCTCAGCGCGGCATTGCGGGTCTCGGCGCGACGCTGGCTGCGCTCGCGCGCGGGAAGGGCTCGCGGTCACTGCTTGCTCGGGGTTCCGCACCGCACAAGCGCAGATTCTCACGCGGCGCTGCGTTAGCTCGCGGGGCCGGCGGGTGGTGCTCTGCAAGCGTCGGCGCCGACGGCGGCCGCTTAGCATCCGCGTGATCGCAGGCGCCCGGACCGCGAGATCCTCGGCTGTCGCAATGGACGAATAGCAGCAACGGCTGCATCGCACTCCGCACTTCCTACCGTGTCAATGGTCGCCGGCAGGTGTCTGCCCCGTGGAGACTGATGGATTCTCGAGCGAAGCGCAGTCCGTTTTCGGTCCTCCTCGGGTCCAATGGCCGTAGATGGTCTCAGTAGCAGGGAAGAGGCGAACGGTGAAGACGGATTGCCGCGGCGCTGGCTGGAGGCCCTTCGAGGGTCCGGCGTCGGCAACTTCGCTTGCACATCGAGCGCGAAGGCCACGAACGTGTGTCCGCACGCGCCTGCCGGCATGTGGATGCCCACTCGCGCCGGCTATGAGCGCCAGCTATCGCCGACGCTGTCGGCGATCTCAGGTTCCGGGAGTTGCTTCTCCGGCAGCGCCGCCGCAGCGAACATCGCTCGGGTGGCGCCTGCGATCTCGACGAGCGCGTCACGGCAGCTGCGGCTGACACCGGCGGCGGCAATGAAGGCGTGGGTGAAGCCGGGGAAGCGACGCAGCGTTGCAGGTGTCCCCGCGTCCTGCAGGGCTTTGGCGTAGTCCTCGCCCTCGTCGCGAAGCGGGTCAAACGCGGCGGTGACGACGAACGCCGGCGCGAGTCCCGCGAGGTCCTCGGCGAGCAGTGGCGACGCTCGCGGATCGCTCGCCTGCGTTCTCGCTGCCCCCAGGTAGTTAGTTTCGAACCAGTCCATCTCCGAATCGGTGAGCAGGAAACCCTCGCCAAACAGCTCCCGCGAACGACGACGGCTCGTGCAGTCAGTCGTGGGATAAATCAGCAGCTGGAGGACCGGCGCGGGGCCGCCGTCGCGCGCCGCCAGCCGCGCGACGACCGCAGCCAGGTTGCCGCCGGCGCTGTCGCCGCCAACACCGATCCTGCGCGGATCGGCACCCAGCCGGCTCGCGTTCGCGTACGCCCAGCGCAGCGCGCCGCGCGCATCCTCGACTGCGGCGGGGAACGGGTGCTCGGGCGCCAGGCGGTAGTCGACCGCGAGGACGTGCGCTCCGGCGTGGCGGCAGAGGATGCGGCAGACGCCGTCGTGCGTATCGAGGTCGCCGTAGGTGAAGCCGCCACCATGGTAGTAGACCAGCAGCGGGTGCGGGCCGCCGGGCTCGGGGGGAGCGTAGTGGCGCCCGCGGACTCCAACGGACGCGTCGATCTCCAGCTCGCCGACCGCGCGAACGGCCACACGCTTGCCGGCGTACACGCCGGCAAGGCGCCGGCGTTCCTGCCGCGCCTCGGCTGGCGATAGCGTCTCGAGCGGCGGTTCGCGGCTGCGCTTGCGCAACGCCACTATCAGCTGTACCTCTGGCGCCAGGGTATCGCCGTCGACGCGCACCGGAGGCTTGCCCGAGAGACGCACCTGCACGCCCGGCGCAAGACCGGCAAGCGCCCGCACGACATAGTGCTCGACGCGCTGACCTAGCGTGAGCGACAAGCCGCGGCAGGCCATGCAGCCATGCTATCTCGGTGCGCGTCCGTCGGTGAGTGCCCAGCGGCACCGACCCCGAACGGGTGAAGGCGTCGTCCGAGGATCCGATGGTCATGTACCTGGTCGCGCCTCGGCGGCCGGTCGGGCCGAGTGCCGGCAAGCCTCAGCGTCAAACTGAGAAACGGGCTCGCCGCACCACTGACGAACCGACGTCGCCACGAGCGACCGGACCACCATCATTTTCATCGTTCGCGGGAGCCCGGCCCGGCCGCACATAATCTTGCAAACACCCCACCCCACGAAGGCCGGGCATGGGCAACTGAAAGGAAGACACACACATGGACCAGGGAATACTAGCCCTAGCCCTAGCTTAGATAAGCTAGCTGGAGGTGGTCATGGGGCCCCGGGCGCCTACCCCTGTTTTCCGGACGAATTGTGCGATAGCTTACAACGCGTAAAGCGCTGGCCGTGCGGCCAGACGTTGACGCAAGCCCGGGTGCCACCGACGCCGGTACGCGTGTGACGAGTCGCGCGGCGGGGTCACTCGGTGTTGCTCACGAGGCTGTCCGTACGTCCTAGCGGCGTTACTTCACCGCTTCGGTGCCCGCGTCCTTATCTGACTATCTGATAGATCGGTTGGGTTTTCGCCGTGTTCGTCTGGCATCTGGCTCGAACCCGTTGAGAGGGACAGGAACGCTTCAAGACGATGACAAGCAACACGCAGAACCGGGCGGCGCGCAGGCGGCGCGAGCCAGATCGGGATCGCGACGCGGGGCGAGGATTGGAAGCGATCGCGGCCCAAGAAAGCTTGAACGCCCAGCGAAACGATCGCGCTAGTGCCGCGGAGATAGCAGCCGGCCCCCGGATTGCAGCGCCCCGGCCCCGGCGAGCGCGGCCGGCGCGACCGAGCCAGGGATTGGCGATGTCGCTCGAACGGACTGATCCCCTGGAGGCGATTGTTGGAGGGCGGCGTCCGATGATCGCGGACCGGTTCTGATGTCAGCCGTGGCCGATGATGCTGGCGGCCCGACGTTGCCGAAGGCTCCGACCGGGATCCGGGGGCTCGACGAGCTGACCCGGGGCGGGCTGCCGCGGGGCAGGACGACGCTGGTGACGGGCCGGGCGGGGTCGGGTAAGACGGTGCTGGGGTTGCAGTTCCTCGTCGCCGGCGCTCGCGAGTACGCCGAGCCGGGTGTGTTGCTCACCTTCGAGGAGTCAACGGCAAAGGTCAGCGCCAATGTCGCTTCATTGGGGTTCGATCTCGACCGGCTCCAGCGCGACCGACTGCTCGTCGCCGATGCCTTCCGAGTGGATCCCTCTGGGTTCGGCGAGGCAGGGGAGTTCGATTTCGAGCCGCTGTTTCTCCTGCTCGGCGACTCGATCGAGCGGATCGGGGCCAAACGCCTCATGCTCGACTCGATCGAGGTGCTGTTCGGCGCGTTTCGCGACCACGCCGTCGTGCGGGCGGAGCTCCGTCGGCTGTTCGACTGGCTCGAGCAGCGGTCGATGACCGCGATCGTGACCGGCGAGCCGGGCGACAGCGGGCTCACGCGCCACGGGATCGAGGAGTACGTATCCGACTGTGTGATCGTTCTCGACCACCGCGTGCGCGAGGAGATCTCGACGCGCCGGGTCAGGGTGGTGAAGTATCGCGGGTCGGCGCACGAAAGCAACGAATACCCGTTCGTGATTTCGGCTCGTGGGTTCGTCGTGCTGCCGAGCACGTCGGTCGGTCTCGAGTACGGCGCGTCGGAGGAGCGGATCTCGACCGGTGTGCCGCGCCTTGACCACATGCTGTCCGGCGGCCCGTTTCGGGGATCGACCGTCCTGGTCAGCGGGACGACCGGCACCGGCAAGACGACCCTCGGAGCGCAGCTGATCGACGCGGCGTGCGCGCGGGGTGAGCGGGCGCTGTTGGTCGGGTTCGAGGAGTCGCCCGACCAGTTGATCCGCAACATGCGATCGGTAGGGCTCGAGCTGGCGCGCTGGGTCGAGGCGGGCGTGCTGCGCGTCTGGGCGGCCCGGCCGACCGCGTACGGGCTGGAGACTCTCCTCCCGACGCTCGTGGGGCTGCTCGACGCGGTCGTGCCGTCGGTTGCCGTGCTCGACGGGATCGCCGGTCTCACGCACGGGCTCTCCGGTCCCGAGGTGACCTCGCTCGTGGCCCGCCAGATCGACCTGCTCAAGGCTCGGGGGATCACCGCGATCGTGACGACGCTCACTGGGGAGGAGGAGGCGAGCGCGGTGAACGTGTCCTCGCTGGTGGACACCTGGTTGCTGCTGCGCAACGTCGAATCCACCGGCGAGCGCAACCGGTTGCTGTTCGTGCTGAAGTCGCGGGGCAGCGCCCACTCAAACCAGGTGCGGGAGTTCGTGCTCACCGACCGCGGCGTCGAGCTGATCGACGTGTACGTCGGCCCGGCGGGGATCGTGACCGGCTCCGCGCGTCTCGCGCAGGAGGCGCAGCAGCGCGACGAGGCGCAGCAGCAGCATGAGGAGCTTCTACGTCGCCAGCGTGAGGTCCGGCGGGGGATCGTCGAGCGCGAGGCCCAACTGACGATGCTGCAGGACGAGCTCGCCGCCGAACGAGCCGAGCTGGAGCGACTCGACGTGCGCGAACAGCGCCACACGGCCGACGCCGACGCCAACCAATCGGCGATGGCCGCACGGCGCTGGGCCGATTCCCCGCGCGACCTCGGATAGGACAAACGATGACCCAACCCGCCAGCGGCGACGCGGGAGCCGAACCTGGCACCCCGATTGAGATCAGGGAGCTGCGCCTCTACGTCACCGGTCGCTCGCCCAACTGCCTGCGCGCGATCGAGAACCTTAGGCAGGCCTGTGAGCAGCACCTGGCGGGGCGACACCAGATCGAAATCGTGGACCTGCTGGAGAACCCCCGCCGGGCGGCCGACGACCAGATCCTGGCCGTGCCCACGCTAATACGCAGGCGCCCGGAGCCCGTCCACAGGATCGTCGGCGACCTCTCCGACACCAACCGCCTCCTGATCTTCCTGCAGCTCCGCCCACGAACGGGCGAGGCGACGTGACCGATAGCCAGCCGATCCTCGCTGGTCGCCCACGATCCAGGCTAGCAGCGCGGCGCTCCGTGGGCCAGCTACTTGCCAAGCGCCGGCCAGCGGCGATCGGCCCCGACAGACGCAATGCCCCTCAAGGGGTCCACGCTGACAACGGTTGACCCCCCGGAGCCAACGACAACCCCCGCCGGGAAGGCGTGAATCACCCGGCCGGCGTAGCCGACGGTGAGGTCCCGGGCCCCGATGGGACCGATCGCGCGCCGGGCACTTTGCCCCTCGGGACACAGACCCACGCAGCCAATCGGGATCCCGACCTGCACGACGATCACCGCAACCGCATCCACCGTCCCCTCGGCCTTAAGCCGCCCGAGCGATGTCTAGACACGTTGCTTTGTCGCAAACAGCGGGATCGGGTCTCGCCAGGCGGGTCGATCTGTGGTAGTCCGGCTGTTCGCTATCGGGACTGTCGGTCTGGGCACTCAGAACAGCCGCGGGACCAGAAAGGAGCGTGGCCATGATAGGCGCCGCGCCACTCTCGTTTGACCGAGCCAACCAGCAAGTTGAGGGCATGATGCAGCAGGACACAGCGTTCGCGTGCGTGGAGGATGCGATCGACGCCGCGCGGCTCTCGTCGCATCACAAGGCAGCCCTGTGGCTGCTTGCCTGGTCGCTACGCGACCCTGCGCTCCAGCGCCGCGATGCGCGGCTGATGGCGGCCGCGTTCGCCGCCGACGGGTTCAGATGATCAACTGTCGCGGGCGGCCTTCCGATCTGCAGCACCGTTCGCCGAATACAACGGAACCGCTATGTGGTCACGCGTGGTTCTCGAAGTGGCGTCTCGTAATCAGTGGTCAGATTTCGCGGACTTGGCTATCGCGTCAATCGCGGCGCGATGATTGCGGCGGACCGTGAGACCGAGCCTGCGCTCACGCGCCAGACCCCTCGCCTGTACAGAGGCCTTCATGTGCCCGTCTGGCGAACGCTTGAGCGGACACGAGCGGAAACCTACGCGGTCATCACGCTCGTTGTAAATGCAGCTCGTGGCCTATCCGGGACGTGACGGTCGATCTCGACGGCGGGAGGAGCTTCACGCTCTCAGCAAGTTTCTGCATCGTAATTATCAACAAAGACACCGCAAGTGACGAGACGTCCTCGCCGCCGCCGACAAGGCCATGTACCAGGACAAACGATCCTAGCGTCCGACCCAAAGAGCCTCCACCCGATCCGTCGCAGCTAGCGAGATAGGCGCCCCGTCGACCAGATCCGGGCTGCAAACAAGCGAATCGAAACGAGGGTCGTGTACCGCAGTCTTCAAGAAGATCCTCGCCTGTGCTCGCGCGGACTATCGACACGCGACATCGAGGCGCATCTTCAGGAGTTCACGGCGTGAAGGTCGGCCGAAAGGCGCGCTGGGGTAGGCGCCGATCGCGACCACGAGGCATCAACAAGTGCCTTTGTACAACCGTTGCAACCTGCACACTTGCCACCTCACGGCCAATCGGACCGCCGTCCGGATCGACGATGCCGAGATCTTTCCTCCGCCCTCCGCCGGCGAACTTGCGCACGTTCGCGGCGCGCGTCCTTCACCGATCCATTATTGCCATCAGCAGGTCGACGAACTCAGGTGTCAAACGCCTTCGTTTACGGACAGGCAGCGAGCGTAAAGCTCTGCAAGCTCGCATGCGGCTCTCCGATGGCTCCGGCCTGCTGATTTGATTTCCGAAAGCGCGGGTTCGCGAGGACCGAATTGCGCCTGTCTCGAAAAACACCAGCCTCCTACTAGCCCCTCCTTCCTTCTGTGCGGGCCCGACAGAGGGTTGATGAGAAACGCCCGAAGACGATGACGGGGACGGAAAACAATCGGCGCGTCGGCGCGCCGCTTCGCCCGGTGACGGCGGTTGACTCCGGGGGGGACACGGTCGAGGACCCGCGGGAATTGCGCCGCGAGCTCGACGAGGCACGGGAGACGTTGCGCGCGATCCGGGCCGGCGCCTTCGACGCGCTCGTGATCGACACGGGCAGTGGCGATCAGCTGTTCGAGCTCAGCGGCGCCGAGCGGCCCTACCGGCTGGTCGAGGTCGTGGCCGAGGGAGCGTTGAGCTATTTCCGGGCGGTGGCGGTCGACTACGACGGCACCCTCGCCGACGGCCAGGTCGCGCGCGACACGCTCGCGGCGCTCGCCGAGGCGCGCGCCCGGGGGATCCGGGTGATCGTGGTCACCGGACGGATCATGAGCGAGTTGCGCGCCGTGTTCGCCCGACTCGAGGACCACGTCGACGCGGTCGTCGCCGAGAACGGCGCGGTGCTGGTCACCTCGGTCGGCGTCCGCCAGCTCGCCGCCCCGGTCGATCGAGCCGTGAGCGCGGGACTGAGCGCCCGTCGTGTGGCGCACCGCAGCGGACAGGTGCTCGTCGCTTGCGGGGCCGCTGACGAGCCGGCCGCGCGGGAGGTGATCCGCGGCTTGGGCCTTGACCTTCAGCTGGTGCGCAACCGGGGCGAGCTGATGATCCTGCCCGCCGGCGTGACCAAGGGCAGCGGCCTGCGGGAGGCGCTCGGCGACCTGGGCCTGTCGCATCACAACACGATCGGCGTCGGCGACGGCGAGAACGACCACAGCCTGCTGGAAGTGTGCGAGATCGGCGTCGCCGTCGCCAACGCCGTTGACGCGATCCGCGACCACGCCGACGTGACGCTCGCGCTGCCCGACGGCCACGGGAACGCCGTGTGAACCAGGTTGAGCGCCGCAACCCTTGGTGGGGATGTTGGAGGCGACGCGGAGTTGGTGTTAGCCGCGGCCCACAAGCTCGCAGCGTCGAAACCTCCCGAACGCAGACGCTAGTGACGCAACAGGCTAGCTATCTATCTATACGGCTAACGCGTTTTCACTGAAGTCGTCTGTCGAGGATTCCCGCGAGTACCGCTGGCTACCTTTGAGGCGGTTTGCTGTCCCGATCCGCCACCGGTTTCAGCTTGATGACGAGTTCGAGGTCGGGCCCTGCTGGCTGGAGGTTGCTGTCGCCGATGCCTTCGACCAGCGCCAGGGCATCGCGGTTCTCGGCTTGAACGAGCGCAACGAAACGATGGACGCCCTCGTGCTGCGCGCCGATACTCAGCTGCGCTAGCAGCGCGTGGGCTACCCCGCGTCCGTGCCGGTCATCGACGACCGCGACGGCGGCTTCGGCCGTCTCGGGATCCTCGCTCAGGCGAACATACCGCGCGACGCCGAGGGCGCGTCCTGATATCGGGTCAATCGCGATGATCGCGATTGCACCGCCGACCTGGACGCTCGTGTTGACCAAGCCGGACGCGAGTCCCGAGTCGCTTGGCGTGGCGCCTGACATGGCCAGAGTCATCAGTGAGGGGAAGCCGAGACCCGCGCCGAGACCGACGAAAATCAGGGCGGGCAGGATGTCGGTTACGTAGCTGCCGCCAACAGGCGTCTGGGCGAACAGGACGAGACCGGCGATGATGCATACGAGGCTTGCGATGAGCACCGACCGCGCCCCGAAGCGCAACATCAAGGGCCCCGCGACGCGGAGGGACATCGTGCCCATTACGAGCGTGGTCGGAAGGAACGCCAAGCCGACGTCCAGTGCGCTGTAGCCCAGAACTCGCTGGAGATAGAGCGCACCGAGGAAGAACATCCCGAACATTCCAACGACCTCGAGCGCCATCACGACGTTCGCCCCCGTAACGTTGCGGGAGCGGAACAGACGCAGCGGCATCAGCGGATTCGCAACGCGTGCCTGGCGCCCGACGAAAGCGGCCAACAACGCCACCGACACCGCGCCGAGTCCGAGCGTCTGCGCCGATCCCCAGCCGTGCTGCCCGACTTGGAGGATCGTGTACACGCCGAGCATCAGCCCGGCGGTCAGGAGCACCGCGCCGGGAACTGCGCGCGCCGCTCGCGCTGACGCTCGAGGACTTGCGCTCCCTGCCTGTGGTCTCGATGCCGGTGATGATGGAGTGCGCTGGCTCGGGACGTGCGCACCTAACAGCGCGCCGTAGAAGTGTCCGTTGTGGGGTTCTGCGGGTCGGGCTACTGACGCCTATCCCGCGTCTGAGCGGCGGCGGGATCCGCACGCCCGCGCGAGCCGACATGCGCCACGCGCGGCCGCTACACGCCGCCCCTCAGGAGGGCCGGCAGGCCGGCTGTGAGACGCCCGCATTGCCGGTGAGCGTGACGGCTTCAGGTGTGCTGGCGTCAGGTGTGCTGGCGTCGGCTGGTCCCGCAGGCAGAACACGTCTGATCTGCTGAAGCGTGGTCGGATCCGCCGCGCCACGGGGCGCCACTCTTATTTCCGGTTCATAGTAGATATTATCGAGCCGTGGGGCCGTGCGGGGCTCGGGGGGTTCGGCGGAAGGTATTACGATCGTGTTCGGTGGTTCGCCTTCTCGAGCGTGAAGATGAGTTGGGCGTGCTTGTCGACGCGGTCCACGACGCGGCTGCTGGCCGGGGGTCCGTGGTGCTGGTTGCCGGGGAGGCGGGGATCGGCAAGAGCTCATTGTTGCGGGAGCTCAGAGCGCGCACGGGCGAGCGCGTGACGTTTCTGATCGGGGCGTGCGAGCCGCTGTCGGTGCCGGTGCCGCTCGCGCCGCTGCGCGAGCTGGTAGAGGCGGCGGGCGGCGGCGATCTGATTGACCTGGGCAGCGATGACCGGTTGGTGCTGGTGCGGCGAGTGGCGAGCGTGCTCGCCGAGCGGGCACCGGTCGTGGCGGTCATCGAGGACGTTCATTGGGCCGATCCGCTGACCCTTGATCTGATTCGGCTGCTGGTGCGCAGGGCGCCGCGCATGGCCGTGGCGATCGTAGCCACGTTCCGCGACGACGAGGCGGCGGCCAACCCGGAGCTGGGACTGCTGCTCGGCGACCTGACTCGCGCTCCGGGGGTGCGGCGTATTCGTCTGCGGCCGTTGTCGCACACGGCGGTGCGGGAGCTGGCCGGACCGAGCGGGCTCGATGTGGGGGAGCTCGTTCGCGCCACCGGCGGCAACCCGTTCCTGGTGGTGGAGGCCGTCGCCGCCGGGGGCCGGCTGCCGGCGTCGGTGCGCGATGCGGCGCTCGCCCGCGCTGGTCGCCTGAGCCGGGCCGCGCGTGAAGTGGCCGAAGCCGCGGCGGTGCTGGGGCAGCGCTTCGACTACGCGCTGCTGGACGCCGTGGTTCCAGGCAGCACCAGGGACGTCGAGGAGGCGCTGGCGCGTGGCGTGCTGGTCGCCGACGGCACCAGGTTGGGCTTCCGGCACGAGCTGATCCGTGAGGCTATCGAGGCCTCGATCTCGCCGCCACGCCTCGCGGAGCTTCACACGCGAGCCGTGACCGCGCTGGTCAATCGGGCGGGAGCAGTCGAGAACGCACGGCTGGCTCATCATGCGGAGCTGGCGGGGCTTCGCCACGAGGCCTGCCGCTATGCCACGCTCGCGTCGGTGGAGGCGGAGCGGCTTGGCGCGCCGCTCCAGGCGCGGCTTCAAGCTGAGCGTGCGCTGCGGCTGGGAGAGGAGCTCGCCGATCTCGAGCGCTACGAGCTGCTGATCCGCTACTCGCGTGCGGCGAACTTCACCAGCACCCGCTATGAGGACGCGGTGTCGGGTGCCGAGCAGGCGCTGGGCGTCGCCGAGCGGCTCGGTGATCCGTTGCGGCAGGCACGCGCGCTGGGAGCGCTGGCCTGGGCGCTGTGGTCATTCGATCGCATGGTGGAGGCGAAGCAGGCCGCGGAGCGCGCGATCGCGCTGCTGGAGGCCACCTCCGACGTAGCCGCGCGGGCGCGGGCGCAGTCGGCGCACATCAGGATCGAGGCGTCGGCGTTCGATCCCGCGGTGGCGATCGCGGCTGGACCACCAGCGCGTGAGCTGGCTGCCGCTGCCGAGCTCGAGGAGGTCCAGACCGACATCGCCATCAGCGTCGGGCTGGCGCACGGTCACCACGGTCAACCCGGAGCGATCCCGATGCTCACGGATGCGCTTCGCGACGCCCAAGCGGCAGGGCTGGCAATCCAAACGATTCGAGGCTACGTCAACCTGCTGTTCATCGGCGCCACCCTGCGCCAGCACGAGCTGGTGGAGAGCGCCATCGGCGACGCGCGGGCGTTGTTCGAGGCTCTCGATGCGCGGATCCCCTGTCACGTGATCGAGGGATACCTCGCCCGGAGCCTGCTCGATCGCGGCCGCTGGGACGAGGCGCTTCCGGCGGCGGCCTACAGCGTTCTGACCTGGCACGCGGAGGTTCCCCTGTCGCGAGCCATGGAGGGGCTGATCGCAGCCCGTCGAGGTGGGCCCGGTGCCGAGCGGATCCTGGAGCAGGCGTGGGCCGAGATCCCGAAGGTCGCGGAGGGCTCGCGTCACAGCACGCTCCGCTGCGTCCTGGTGGAGGCCGCGTGGCTGCGCGGCGACCGCCGCACCGCGCTCGAGCATCTGGACGCTGCCCGCGCGTCCCCGGCGACCGGGCGGTTTGCGCGTTGGGGCGGCGAGCTGGCGCTGTGGGCGGCACGCCACGGCCTCGAGCTCGACATGCCAGCCAGCGCGCCGGACGCCGTGAAGCTCGAGCTCGAACGCGACTGGCGCGGAGCGATCCGAGCCTGGCGCGAGCTGGAGGCGCCGTACGAGTCGGCGCTGGCCGCGCTGCCCGGCGATGATGCCGCCGCCCGCCAAGCACAGGCCATGCTCCGGAAGCTCGGAGCGAGCGCCGCCATACGCGCGTTCAACAGGGAACGAGCGGCCCGGGGTGCACGCGCCATGCGCGGTCCGAGACGATCGACGCTGGCGCATCCCGCCGGTCTCACCCGTCGCGAGCAGGAGGTTCTCGAGCAGCTCGCCACCGGTGCGACGAATTCAGCGATCGCCGCCGCGTTGCACCTTTCGGAGCGCACCGTCTCGCATCACGTCTCGGCGATCCTGGCGAAGCTCGGCGCCGCGACGCGACTCGCCGCAATCGAGCAGGCGCGCAGCCGCGGGGTGCTTTCGCAAGATGGGACGGTCCGCGAGCCAAGATAGGCAGGGGAGCCGATGCGCGGTCATGGCCGGGCCGCGACGCTGCCGGCATCCACCACCCAAGGAGGCAGCATGAGCTACACCATGAGGACGATCGACGAGATGGAGTCGATCCACCATGGCGCGGTCAAGCTGGCCGGTGCCGAGCTCGGCATCCAGTCGGTCGGGATGCAGGTGTTCGATTTCCCGGCCGGGTTCTCCGATTACCCCGAGCATGACCACGCCGAAGACGGGCAGGAAGCGGTGTACGTGGTGCTCCGCGGACTGGCCGATTTCGTCATTGATGGCGAACAGGCGACGATCTCCCAGGGGGAGATGCTCAAGGTCGACGCCGCGAGCAAGCGCAAGCTCCAGCCCGGGCAGGACGGGGTGAGGATCCTTGCGATCGGCTGCACGCCCGGAGCGACCTACCAGCGGCCGGAAGCCTTCAGCTCGGGGGTGCAGGTATGAGCTCAACGATCACCGATCGATCTGGGACGCCCGTCGCCGAGCCACAGGTGGTGTCCGGCCGCGGGGAGGTCCTCTGGTTCCTGGGCACGCTGGTGCGGGTGAAGCTCGATGCGCGCCAGACCGGAGGGAGATTCGCGCTGTTGGAGATCGTCCTGCCCCATGGCGCTGCCCCGCCGCTTCACTCCCATCCCCAGGATGAGACGTTCTACATCCTGGAGGGGGAGCTCACTGCCTGGCTGGTCGAGCCGGAACTCGCCGACGATGCCTCAGAGCCTCCGGCCTGGGTCAAGACCAGGGCTCGCCGCTGCGGCGTCGGCGATGTGGTGTTCGCGCCCGGAGGGACGTCCCACACCTTCCGGGTCGAGTCCGACACGGCCCGGATGCTGGTTCTGTCCACCCCGGCTGGGATCGAGGAGATGGTGCGTGGATTGGCCGAGCCGGCGCAGTGGCCGTGGCTCCAGCCACCGCCGGACGGCCCCCGCGTTCCGCTCGAGCGCATCGCACGCGTCGAGCGTCAGACCGGGATGGTCCGGCACGGCCCGCCACCTCCTCCCGACAAAGAACCATAAGCGCTCGTCCGACCCGCCGCACCCCAAGGGCGCGCAGTCGCACGCATCGCGATAGCCGGCGGCGACGCCTCCGTCGCCGCTGCTCGCCACCGGATCCCACACGGGAGCGACACCGTTGCCCAGGGGGAATGAGACGCCTGGGTTGGACGACGAGCAGGCGCGCGATCTCACGCCCCGCACCTGCTATGAGCGTTGCGACACTCTGACGCAGCCATCCGGCGGGATGGCTCGATCAGCGGCATTTTCGCGTCGAGCCATGGCGGCTATGTGGCCGCGAGGCGCGGTGAGCGGGTAGTCGTCGTAGAAGCTCGTGCGAACGCCTTTGTCACGCCCTGCAGTGCCCGGTCGGACACCAGTGGCGCCGTGCCGATCGGCAGCGCGATGATCCCGGCGAGCTTGCCGGCGACAGCGGACGGTGCGGGGCGTGTCGAAGAGCGGCAGATGTCGGCGGCGCGTCGTCGCGTCGTCAGACCGGCACCGAAGCAGCTGCGAGGGACCGGCGACGGACTTCGGCTTGCTCGCGGCGGTGCTCAAGTGCCCGCAGTCCGACATCATGGAGCTCGGCTTGGAAGCGCTCGAGCGCTGATCGCAGACTGTCTACGTGGTTGCGCACGGGAGCAAGTCGAGTCTCGACCGCTTCGTCGCCCGGCGGTAGTCCCGGCGCATTCGTGAGCTCGACGCGCAACGCGTCCTCGGTCACCCAGCCGAACGGTCCCGGCATGTACCCAGGGCCCGATCGTGACCGTGGCGGTCTTGGGTCCAGCTCGAACAGATCGGGATCACCCGTGAACGGCACCACTAGGATCGACGCTCGCGTCGATCCCTGGTCCTCGATGTAGGCCTCGTGCTCGAGCAGCACCAACGGCTCGACCACGAGGCGCTGGACCAGTTGGGTAGCCCAGGCCTCACTCAACGCCAGGATCTCCTCGTCGGAGAACAACTCAGCGGCTCTTTGCACGTGACTGAGCCACTCTCGCCGCGAGTCCTCGAGCCGACGCGCCCGAAACAGTTCGCTTGGGACGGGATCACGTCCGAGATTCATCGACCCCCCGTTCTGAATGTTGCTTGTCATTTTGTTGGAGCCCTCCTGTCCCTCTAGTAGGGGCGCACGCCGATACGAACACGGCGAGAACCCGAGCGATCAATCAGCTAGCGACGCGCAACCGGGGGGCTGGCGTAACGCCGGTAGGACGTCCGGACCATCCCCGTAGTCAAACCCGGCAGCCCCAGCCTCGCGTCTCGCAGGCAACGCGTCGCGCGGTCGGTGGCATCCAGGCTGGCGTCCTTGCGTCAAGCGTTTCTGGCCGCAAAGCCGGAACGCCACCGATTCTACTCCTACCGCATCGCGGTCGTACGACACAAGCGCGCCAAACCCACCGCTCGCAGGCGATTAGTACATAACCAACCCGCCCAGCCAGGCCAAGGCCAGCGTGGAAGTCGGCAAGGAAGTCGATCTCACTGCTGCTTCGGACCCGGTAGTGCACCGAGGGTCTCGCGACTATTCGTGGGCCCCATGGGTCGGCCGATGATCCGGGAGTCGCAGCGCCAAAACCTGCCGTTTTGCAGGCAACTTCACATAGGTAGCTTATCGCGCGTGATTATGGAAACCGGTCGCGGCCGTCTTGGGCGCCTACTTAAAACCCCGCTGCCAGGCCCGCGCCGATGCCCTGCGACGCGCCGGTGACGATTGCGACTTTCTGTGTCTCGGCCATGAGGAATCTGGTGGTGTTGGTGGTTGTTGTTGTTGTTGTTGTTGAAAGGGTCAGCCGCCAGGCTCATTCGACGAGGTAGGTCTCGTAGATCACGCCTGCGGCCTGGCGGCCGCCGACGCTGATGAAGACACTTTTGTTCAGCCAGTCGAGATCGGGGGCGCCGGTCTCGATCTGGGTTGAGGTACGGAACGTGTACTCGCTCGCGTCAACATCCTCACCGCGCCCCAGACGTGCGAGGACCTGGGCGCTGCCGTGACGCACACCACGTGCCTGGACGGAGAGCAGGTCGCCGCCGTCGGTCTGGAGCGTGTAGCGGATGTCGCCGAGTGCGGTGCCGTCCGGCAGGATGGTCTGCCAGTCGGCACTCGAGTAAACCGTCGAGCTGCGCTTCGCTGTCGTCGCGGTACAAGCCAACGGCCTTGCTCTCACCGGGCGTCGCCCATACCAATCGGACACGTGCCCGACGAGTACCAGGCTCGCGATCACTCCCACCACGTAAACCTGCCCGACCCCGAGCGCGTCCAGCGCGACGCCGTCGGCGTGCAGCAGCCGGGTCGCGTAGGGGTCGGGCGTTCACGAACAGCGTCGCGGGGTCCGGGAACGGCTCGTCATCGAGCACGCGGGGGTCGAGGGGTGCGCGGCGGCCCTCTTTACGCCGGCGGAGCGGCACCGCGATTTCATTCGCGCCTGTGAGCTTTCGGTCGGCACGGCGGCCGCCCTGTCGGCGAGGGGATCGAGGTGACCGTTACTCGACCGCGTTCGGCCACTCCTTTTCGCAAGCCACAAGCGTAGAGATCGACGCGCATAGCGCGCTTGTTTTGACCCGCGCACATCTCTTTCCAGCCTGTTGGTGAGCACTGCGCCATGATGCGGCCCTTCGTGCCCGCCGTACACCATCCGGTCTTCGCGCGCCTGTGGTCGGTGATGAGCCGGCACGAGCCGGCAGAGATACGCCGCCACCGAGACGAGCTTCTGGCAGGACTCTCCGGCCGCGTGATCGAGGTCGGCGCCGGTACCGGCAGCAACTTCGCTCACTATCCGCCAGCCGTAGAGGAGGTTGTGGCCGTGGAGCCCGAGCCGTATCTGCGCGAACGGGCGCGCGCCGCGGCTACTCACGCCGACGTTCGGATCGAGGTCCGCGACGGCGTCGCGGATCGTCTGCCCGCTGGCGATGCGTCGTTCGACGCGGCCGTCGCCTGCCTGGTTCTCTGCACCGTGCCTGACCAGGCACGCGCGCTGTCCGAGCTGCGACGTGTGCTGCGCCCGGGCGGCGAGCTGCGCTTCTACGAGCACGTGCTCTCGAAGCGTCCGGCGCTCGCGCTCAGCCAGCGGGCTGTGGACCGAGTGTTTTGGCCGCGTGCGTTCGGCGGGTGCCACACGGCTCGCGACACTACGGCCGAGATCGCAGCTGCCGGGTTCGAGATCGAGGATCAGCGCCACATGTGGGTCAACCCGGTGCCGATTGCGTTCCCGGTCGCATCCCACGCGATCGGCCGCGCTTGCCGACGCTGACCCTCCGACGCAAACAGCTCGCCGCGAGGACTCATCGCGGCCACGCTTCGCAGTGTCCTCACCGCGGTCAATCAGCCACGGGGGCGCTTCATCGGCTAGGCGTAGAAAACGGCCCGCGCTGAATGCCCCGTAGACGACGACTCGTTGATTAGGATCCTCCCGAAGCGCTGCATATATTTGTATTCGCGTCCAATAGTCGATAGTCGCGCTCCGCCTTCAACTGCGGGGCCGACGAGAAAACAGATCCCCCCACGATTGTGCGATTCTCGCTCGCGAATGAACGCGAGGACATAGTCCCGACCAGAAGCGCGCAAAGGTCGGTCGCGCCCCGGAAGTCCAATCGGACCGACTGTAGGACTGCCCCGTTCCGCTAAGGGCCCGAACGGGCCCTCTTAAGGGCCCGTTCAAGAATTAGTGGCGGGATTTGACGAGTGGCTGGGCGTGTCTGGCGTCGCCGGCTCGGCCCGATCATACCGGGAGTATTTGAGGACGAGCCGGCGGCGCCAGGCGCGTCCAGACGCCGTCAAAACCGTCAGTAATTCTTGAACGGGCCCTAAGCATCGCGCCCGACACTTTTCGCGCGCAGCAACGCTTATCCCGGGCAGTCAACGAGCCGATGAAGACGGTAGAAGAGGCGGCTGTCCCGATACAGCCGCCGAGAACAACACCCGACGCAAGCCAGACGAATCGGTCCGCCCGGCTTTGTGTCTGAAAGCGCTTGAAAACATGACGTCCACGACATCAGAGCGCCAACTCCGCTCACAAACCTCAAAGCACCCGCGTCCGTTCACCAACCAGTGCGTCATCGTCTACGGCGACGAGCGCGCCCCCCACACCCGCATGTTCCCGGACCTCGCCGGCGAAACCGTCACCGACCAGGTGTTATGGACCCCGGCGCGCCTGCGCGCCCGCGGCGCCTGAACACACCCGGCAGCCGGGAAGCAATGTATCCCGCGGCGCGGGCCACCGCCGGCTAGGCTAGGCGCAGAGCGCGTCATCCCCTGCCACACACGCCGACCATTTTGCGACCGCCTGCGAGCCCTGGGTACCGAACACCGTTTGCGAACAGCTCGCGCGTTTCCCCGAGCAGATCGAACTAGCCGCCAAGCTCTCCGCGGTGCAGGTCACCCCCGAAACTCATCGCCGAGTCAGCCAGCTCATCGCCCGCCACGGCATCGCACCCCGGCGGCTGGTGCGCGCGAGATCACCGAAAGCCTCGTTCTGGACCCGACACAGAACAGGCGATCGCTCGTAGCGTTCACGTCTCGCCTGCGACGGCGAAGACGCGCATGCGCCGCTGCTGGGCCAAGCTGGGCGCAAAGAACCGACTGCATGCCGTACTGCTTGCCTTGAACCGACGAGATATGTCTTTCGGTGAGGCGTCCCTGTTCTCGCATGAGCCACTAGCATTCTGGTGGGCGGGAGCCGTCGCCCACATCCGCAATCATTCCGAATCTCGATTATCTTAATCTACTAAGTGGCCTAAGTAGTTTCTACCGTGCGAACCAGACCGCCCCAGTCGATCCGTCGGGGCGAGCAACCACTCATCAAACGGTCGTCTCCCTTGTGGGCGTGGCAAGCTAGACCAAGTACCGGTCGTCCGAGCACGGCGCCGTCCGATACGCATCCGAGCACCGCAACGCGATTCTCACGGGCCGGCCCGCGCCTGCCCCCGGCGCGCATGGGCGGTATGCTACCGAAGTGATGGGCAGCGCCTCGGGCATCGAAGCGGTCGGCGTCGTCGGTGGTGGGTTCATGGGGACGGGAATCGCCGAGTCGGTCGCGGTCGCCGGGCTGCCGGTCATCGTGCGCGACGTGGACGAGGCGAGAATCGAGCAAGCGCGCGCCAGGATCGAGACCTCGCTTGCCGCCGCGGTGCGCGGCGGCAAGCTGGACAGCACCGTCGCCGACGACGTCGAGGCTCGGATCGAGCTGACGACCGAGCTCCACGCGATCGCCGGCGCCGACCTCGTGATCGAGGCGGTGCCCGAGCGACGGGACCTCAAGCTGGCAGTGATGAACGCGATCGACTCGGTGATCCCCGAGGAGACGATCGTCGCCTCCAACACCTCCTCGATCCCGATCACGGAGCTCGCTAGTGGGCTGCGCCGGCCCGAGCGCGTGCTCGGGATGCACTTCTTCCCCCCTGCGCCGATGATGGCGCTGGTCGAGATCATCGTTGGGCTCGACACCAGTCCCGAGACCGTGGACACGGCGAAGTCGTTCGCCGAGCAGATCGGAAAGAACGTGATCCAGACCAAGGACCGCTCGGGCTTCATCGTCAACCGCCTGCTCGTGCCCTATCTGATGGCAGCAGTACGGATGTTCGAGGACGGGTTCGCCACGCGCGAGGACATCGACACCGGAATGACGCTCGGCTGCGGGCATCCGATGGGGCCACTGACGCTCTGCGACATGGTCGGGCTGGACGTCCTCTACGCGGTCTGCGACTCGCTCTACGATGAGTACAAGCGCGATGAGTTCGCACCACCGCCGCTGCTGAAGCGGATGGTCACCAGCGGCCGCGTGGGACGCAAGTCCGGGCGCGGCTTCTACGACTACGAGTAAGCGCTCACGGGGTGGAAGGAGATCGTCATGGGTTATCGACTGCTCAATGCTGAGGATGCGTTCTGGCGGCCGTCGAACCAGATGGGGGTGCTGAACACCGATCTCAGCAAGCAACTCGAGTGCGAGACGCTTGGCGCGCGGCTGTGGCGTTTGGCGCCAGGTCAGGCGTCAACACGCCATCGTCATGCGCAGACCACGGAGCTGTATGTGTTGCTGGAGGGCACGGGGCGGATCCGCGCCGACGGGGAGCTGCTCACCCTGTCACCGCTGAGTGCCGTCGTGGTCGACCCGACCAGGGGTGGGCTTGACAGCGGGAGGCCGTACAACATAATGTTACTTGACATTGTGAAGCTAGTGTTTCCTGTATAGCGGGGGAGGAGCGACGTGCGGATCTCAGCCAAGGCGGACTACGCGTTGCGTGCCGCTGTCGAGCTGGCCGCCGTGTCCGACGAGGGGCTCGTCAATGCCGAGCGGATCGCTTCGGCGCATCTGAGGTGGGCTGCCAGAAGCTTATCGAGGCGCTCGCTAGTTCGAGAATCGTCGCTCTCCGGCGTGAACCCGCTTATGACGGCGAGCCGGAGGGCCTGAGCTTCAGGCGCTCGAGGAGGCGCTGGCGGTGGCGGACCGGGCGGTAATCGTGCAGGCGATCACCGGCCTGGGCGGCGTCGGCAAGACCCAGCTCGCTGCCCGCTATGCCCACGCCCACGCCAGCAACTACGACCTCGTCGCGTGGATCCGCGCGCAGGACGGCGGCCTCGCCGACCTCGCGCAGCTCGCCGCCAAGCTCGACGAGCCGTGCAGGGGCTTTCGCTGGCCGAGCGGCGCGACCTCGTGCTCGAGCACTTTCATCACGGCGAGGAGCGCTGGCTGCTCGTGCTCGACAACGCCGGCGAATTGGTGCGTACGGCGATATGCACGTCGGGGTGTTGGCGCTGAGCTGAAGCTGAGCTGAAGCTGAGCTACACGAGAAAGACGTGTGCGACGTCGATGGCGAACCCAGGCAACAGCGGGCTGGTGAGCTGCTCGCCATCGGCAACGGTCTGCTGGCGGCCGTCCGGTCGTACCACCGTGACCGTGGCGGACTGAGGATCGGCAAGCCACAGCTCGTGGGCACCTGCCGCCAAGTACACGTCTCGCTTGGCGCCGAGATCGTTTACGCGGGTGGCCGGCGAGAGCACTTCGACGACGAGGTCGGGGACGACGTCGAGCGCGCCTTGGGCAAGCGCCGGTCGCCGTCCAGCCGCCCACCATGCCAAGTCGGGCGCAAGATAGTTCTCGCTCGTAAGGCGGATAAAGACGTCCTGCAGGAGCAGGCCGGCGTCGCCGGAGATCTCCTGCCAGCGACGGACCGCGAAGAAGAGTTCGCCTTGCACAGATGCCGCCTGCCCGCCGGAGGGCGGCGTCACGACCGCCTCGCCGCCGATGAGTTCGACGGCCGACCGCCAACCGGCCGCCGCTTGCAGCGCCAGATACTCGGCCCTGTCAAGGCGGGGATGCGCAACGGTGGCCACCGCCACGATGCTATCCGGCTAGTGGCCGTGGAGGGCTGCGGCGGTTTTCATGTCCGCTCGGTAACGCTCGCTATGGCCAGCGCAGGCACGTGGCCTGGGCCACCAGTGGGCTGAGAATCGCCACGGTCGGTAACGCTCGCTATGGCCAGCGCAGGCACGCGGCCTGGGCCACCAGCGGGCCGAGAATCGCCACGGCGGCCCGATCGCGCTCGGCGCCCGGCAGCGCAACCCGCTCCTCGAGACAGACGAGCTTGGCCTGCAGCAGGCTGCCGAGGGCGTCGCCGGCGTGCTGCAGCCCGTCGTCCTCCTCGTCGACCTCATGGAGGAACTCGGCCGCCTCGGCCAGCACCGCGTCCCGGTCGATCGGCTCACCCAGCTCGACCAGCACGGCTGCAGCCAGCCGGGCAATCCTGGCCGAGGCCTCGCGCGCGAGCGCCTTAAGCTGCTCCTCGTCGACAGGCGCGATCGTCCGCGCGATGTGTGAGTAGCGGCCGGCCGCCCCGGCCGCGTCCGCCAGCGCGTACAGGATCGCCGACCATGCCTCGCTCGAGCTGGCGGGCGGATCGAGCGGCCAGCCGCCCTCGAGCGTCAGGTACACCGCCCCGGCGTCCAGCCAGTGGTCGAGCACGTCGCCGAGCGCCTCGCGCGCCAGCTGACTGCGCTCCGGCGGTCCCGGAAGCCACATGCCGGGGAGCGTAACCTAACCATCCAGGCGTGCTGAGTCGGATCGGGCAGTACCGTCTACCCATTCCGCTCAGCGCGACCTTCGCCGCCTGGACCCGCCAGTCCGCGCTCGCGTCGCTGACTCGCTGCGTGCCCTCACGGAGAACACCCGCAACGGTCGCGCGCATTGCGCAAGCTGACCGGTGCTCCGGAATGGCGCTTATGGATTGGTGATTGACGAGCGCTCGTTCTGCTCGACGACCAGACGCCGTGGTGACGCGCGGGCGCGCGGGCTGCGCGGGCGCGCCTACCGAGACTGACACCATCGAGGTCGGCTCGGCGGCGCCGAAGGTCCCCGGAAGGGCTGCTCGACTTAACCGCGCTCGATAACCCTCATGAACGGCTGGGCGTGCTCGCCTTCGCGGCCAGCGTGTCGACCCGGCGCAGCACCGGCGAGCGTTCACTCGGCAGCGCTTCGGTGCGCGCGACCGAAATTCAGACGTCGAATTAGGCATCCTGAGGGATGAACATAACTGCGCTCGATAATGGTTCTTATGTGAAGTTGCCTGGAAACCACAAGGTTTTTTGTGGGCTTCTGATTACGCCCGAAATAGCGCATAGCTCGGTTGGACAGCCGGGCTTTTCACAGCGACCACTCGGTAAGTCGCACCGTTGGGCGTGCCAATACCGAACTTGAACATCTTTGTCCGGAACGCGAGGAGGAGCTTGGCGCTTGACGGCGAACCCCGCAGCGAGAAGATGAAGGCATCGGCCGCGGCCCCCGATCCCTCGGGGGCCGTTGTCGTTCTGGCGCGCCGTGCGCGTGATCGCTTTTCGGCGACGGGCGAGTCGACTGATGTAGAGCCGGACCGTGAGCCAAAGTAGCTCGGTGCTCCCAGCGAGACCAGCTCACTCATCGTCGCGTCGACCATCGCTGTCATGTGAAGGGCACACGCGTGCCGGTGAGCGTCATCCTCGACTGCCTGGCGGCGGGGATGAGCGTCGAGGAGATCCTCGCCGAGTATCCGAGCCTGACGCTGGAGGGGGTGCGCGCTGCTGCGGCCTATGGGGCGCTGCTGGCACGCGAGGAGCTCGTGCCGCTGCCCGGCGGCGCGTGAAGGTAAAGCTCGACGAGAACATCCCCCGCCGGGCGGGGGAGGTGCTCTCTCGTGCCGCCCACGAGGTCGACACGGTCATTGGCGAGGGCTTGGCCGGCGCTGTCGACGAGCACGTCGTGCGGGCGGCCGCGGCCGCCGGGCGGCTGCTGATCACCCTGGACCGCGGGATGGCCGACGTGCGCGCCTATCCTCCGGGCGG
>CAWEQQ010000056.1:0-145869 GCA_963811155.1 uncultured Solirubrobacterales bacterium | reverse complement strand
CGCTCACGGCGCCGCCTGCACCGCCGCTGATCCTCACGATCTCGTCTCGATTGCGTGGCCCCGCGCCGGTGGACGCCCGGGGAATCGCGAGGCTGTGCGTGCTGCTGTCCGACGGGGCGGGTCCTTGCTACTCGCGCGGCGACCCCGGGGCGCTGCGCGTCGCGCTGGAGACGATCGCTCAGTGGCTCGACGTGCAGAACTGACGCAATCGCCCGAGCCGCTGGCGCGTGGACGCGATCCGCGTGCAACAGCCGCACGATAGGCTCAGCGATGCGTTGCCCAAAGATGGCCGCCCGGACGCGGGAGCTTCGCCGATCGCAGGACCCCCCAGGGGTCCTCGGGGAGCGGTTGCGTCGTCGCCGGCGGGTGTCGCGATGAGCGAGCCGCGCCGCGGCCGTTACAAGATCTTTCTGGGGATGGCCGCTGGCGTGGGCAAGACCTACCGGATGCTGCAGGAGGGGCATGCCGAGGCGGAGTCCGGCCGCGATGTCGTGATCGGCTATCTGGAGCCCCACGGTCGCGCCGAGACGACCGCTTTGGGCGAGGGCCTGGAGATGATTCCCCGCCGGCGAGTGACCTACCGCGACTCCGTGCTGGAGGAGATGGACCTTCCGGCGATCGTGCGTCGCGCGCCCGAACTGTGCCTGATCGATGAGCTTGCGCACACCAACGCCCCCGGGGTGGAGCACGAGAAGCGCTTTGAGGACATCGACGACGTCCTGGCGGCGGGGATCGACGTGTACTCGACCGTCAACGTCCAGCACCTCGAGAGCCTCAACGACCAGGTCGCGGAGCTGACCGGGATCCGCGTCCGCGAGACGGTCCCCGACGCGATCCTCGGCTCCGCGGACGAGGTCGTGCTGATCGACATCACCCCGCAGTCGCTGATCGAGCGGCTGCTCGCCGGGAAGGTGTACCCCGGCGAGCGCGCGCAGGCGGCGCTGAACAACTTCTTCAAGATCGAGAACCTGTCCGCGCTGCGCGAGGTCTCGCTGCGCCAAGTCGCCGAGGAGATCGAGGCCAAGCGGATCCCCACCGAAGCCGGCGGCCGGCCGCATGACGAGCGGCTGATCGACACCGCCGCTCCGCAGGCGATCGGCGAGCGGCTGCTGGCGCTGATCAAGCCGCGACCCAAATCCCAGCGGGTGGTGCGACGCGCCTGGCGCTCCGCGCAGCGGCTCGGCGCCGAACTGGATCTGCTGTGGGTCACCGACCACCAAGCCAGCGACGAGGAGCAGGAACAGCTCGACGCGCTGCGGCGGCTCGCGAGCGTGCTCGGCGCGCACCTGCTGATCGAGCACGGCGATGACATCGCGCTCATCACCCAGCGCGTCGCGCGCGAGCGCGGCACGACCTACGTGCTGATGGGCACCCCCCAGCCACGCGGCGCGCTACGCCGACTGACCACGCCAGCACTTCCCTACCGGCTGCTCGCGCTCCTACCCGGCATCGACCTGCGGATCGTCGCCGACCGAACCCAACGCGCCACCGAGCAGCCATGACCGCGGTCTTGATCGCGCTGGTGATCGTGCTGGCGGTCGAGTCGTGGTCTGATCGTTTCCTACTTGGGAGGGGCCGATCCGGAGCGCGTTGGGGGCCCGGCCCGTGCGCGCAGGTAGAGCAGCGTCGGGGCGGTGCGCACGTCTGTCAGCGGATACAGCCTGGACGGTGTGATGGGCTCGGCTTGCAGGCGGAAGTCGCGAGTTAGCGCGGTGCCGAAGAAGTGCACGTCCCAGGGGCCGTCGAGTACCACTGCTTGGACGTTGTCGGCGTCGAGCGCGCGGTGAACCGACGCCAGCAGCGCGCGCCTGCCGCGCGTCGCGCTGGAGCGCAGGACGTCGCCGACTGCCTCCTCTTGGGCGAAAGTTCCTTTTCCGGCTTGGGTCGCGTACCAGGGGTGGCGAAAGACGATCACGGGCCCGGGGAGCCCGCGCAGCCGAGCCAGAAGCTGGGCTCCCGCGACGCGGTCGGCCGCGGTCGGGATCTGAGCGCCTAGCGGGTAGGCGAGCAGCCCAAGCTGCAAGAGCAGCATGGCTCCCAGCAGCGGCGACGCTGTCCGGTGCTTGCGGCCGTTGCGGAGTCTCGCGTAGGTCAGCCCGGCGAGTAGCGCGGTCGCGGCGTATGCGGGGATCAGCACGTTCGCGTAGCCGCCAGCGTGCAGGCGAGACACCCAGGCCGAGCCGATCAGTCCAGCTGCTGCGATCGCGTAGTACACGGGTGGCGAACCGGCCGCGGGGAGCGCCTTGGCGCGCGATGCCAGCGTCACGCCGCCGCCGAGGATCAGGGTCACGAGTGGCCACTGGTGGCGGAGGATGTCGTAGACCCAGAACTCGACCCACGATTGGTGAGCCAGTGGCTGTCCGGAGAGCTCGCTGAAGACGTAGTACCCATACCAGCCGTCGGTCGACGCATTGAGCGCAGCGGTCGAGGCGACCACGAGGGCGAGCAGGGCGGTCAGCGCGGGGATGCCGACCCGGCGACGGGTGACGGCGAGATAAGCGAGCGTTGGGAGCAATGCGAGCAGCGCGGTCTGCTTGGTGAAGAAGGCGAGGAACGCGAGCAGCCCGAGGGCGACGCCGCCGCGCACGCCGCGAGCGGCTCGCCCCGAGGCCAGTGCGAGCAGGGTGAGCGCCAGGAACAGCGAGTCGACTCGTCCGGTGTCGAACCACGCGCCGGAGATCTGAAAGGTCGCGGCGAACAGTCCCGCGGCAACGAGGCCGGCGATCTGATCGCCGGTTTCGCGTGTGACGATCCAGGCGAGGGTCGCGATCGACGCGAGCGAGGCGAGGATCGAGACGAGACGCAGGGGTAGGAACCCGAGGCCGGTGAGTTTCGACACCGCCGCGGCGACCCAGTAGTAGAGCGGGGTGTAAGTCCACCCGACGAACGACAGCGAGGGTGCCGAGTAGAGCGAGTGTCCGGACGCGACTCGCGCGGCGAGCTCGACCGATCCGCCCTCCATCCAGTCGAGCTCGAATCGGTAGCCGACGCGGTGCAGCGCGACCCAGAGATAGGCCGCGATCGGCGCCGCCGCCGCGATGCAGACCAGGGCGTTGCCCGCGAGCCTCGTTTCACGTCGCACCGGCGAGCCGGGCGATGTCGCCGCCGGCGCTTGCGGCGCAACCGCGACGGCTGGCGTCACGGGTTCACCGCGGCTCGGTAGAGCGTCGCGTTTCGGTCGAGCCGGTCGCCGATGAAGCTCTGCGGTCTGCCGCCTTGGGCGTCCAGGTAAGCGAGCTGGCGCGAGATCGTCCCGAGCCGGCCGGGGAAGACGTGGTCGAGCATCCAGGTCTGGATCGCGACGCCGCCTTCGGCGGTGGCGAGTACGCGGAGCGCTCGCGCTTGCTGTGGGTAATCGATCAGCGAGGCGGTGCTGATCAGCCAGTAGCCGCCCGCCGTCGGTCCCACGGTCGCGAGCACGCCGACGAGCGCGCCGAGCGTGGCGGCCGGGATCGCGACCGTCGCCGCCTGGACCGCCTGCACCCTGACCACGTGGCCACGGGAGGCGCCGACCGCGCGGCTGATCCCGGCACCGACCACCTCTGCGGACCCCTGGCCGCTGCTGTGCCCGCCAGCCCCGATATCGACGTTCGTGACCTCCTCACGAGTCGAGAACGCAGCGATGTCCGGAAGCGCTCGGATCCGGCTCACGACCAGCCCGCGAGCCTGCGGATCGAAGCGAACGATCACGTCGGGGAGGTCGGCGGCGCGCGCCGCGCGGGCGAACCCGTTCCCGAGGCCGTCCGCGATCACGATCGCGCTCGACAGCATCGCCGCCGCCAGCGCGACCCCGATCGCGGTCAGCGGCGCACGGCGCAGTTGCGGGCGCGAGCGGCGGCGGAATTGGATCGACGGGCTGGTCATTGGCGTGGTCTGCGGCTCGTGCGAGTCGGCTCGGGCCGGCCGGCGGTGCGGTTCGCGTGTTCCGGCGCGTCGGTGACGAGCTTCCCTTCTTCGAGGTGGAGCACGCGGTCGGCGATCGCCGCCGCTTCGGGCTCATGTGTAACGATCACGACCGCCCGCCCGAGCAGATTGCGCAACAGCGCGAGCACCGCGGCCCCGTTCTGTGCATCCAGGTTGCCGGTCGGCTCGTCCGCCAGCACGAGCTCCGGATCATTTACAAGCGCGCGCGCGATCGCAAACCGCTGCTGCTCGCCACCGGAGAGCTCATGCGGAAGGTGGTCCGCCACGCCCGCGAGCCCGAGCTCTTCGATCAGGCCCGTCGCCCGCCGGGCGCCGCCGGGACTGGCGCCAGGCAGGCGCCCCGGAAGCATCACGTTCTCCGCCCCGCTCAGCTCCTCGACCAGATGAAACGATTGGAACACGAACCCGACATGTCGAAGCCGCGTCCGCGCCAGCGCCCGCGGTCGCTGGGCGGTGAGCGTCTCGCCCGCGAGCACAATCTCACCCGCGTCGGGGCGGTCAAGCCCGCCGAGCAGATGCAGGAGCGTCGACTTTCCGCTTCCCGAGCGTCCGAGCACCGCCACCACTTCGCCGGCGTCGACCTCGAGCGTGACCCCATCGAGCACAAGACGCTGAGCCCGTCCGCGCCCGACTGTCTTGCTGATCCCGCGGGCCTCGAGAACGGGCACCGCTTCACAGTACCGAGGCGGTCTGGACGTGCTCGCGGCGCTGACACCGTCTGACGAGCTCAGCCGCGATCATCGCGATTCAGGCGCGCGAACCAGCGCCCGGAGAGCGACCATACCGCGGCGGTGCGGCGAGCGCGACCGCGACCGCGACGGGCGAGAGGTCGACGCCGAGGTAATCGGTAGTTCTCATGGCGCCATGATCTGCTTCGGGTGCCCGCCCATCGTCCGCCCGAGGGTTGATTTCAGATCTCAACCCTGGGTTGATCGGGTCCAGAGTCGGGGCAGCAGAGCCGGGCCATCCGCACCACGACTCGAACCGAGTGCATGACGCGCGTGTCGCCAAGCCGGTCACACCTGCTTCGAGCGTCCCTGCGGGGTGAGAGAAGATGGCGGGAGCAGGATTCGAACCTGCGAAGGCTGAGCCAACGGATTTACAGTCCGTCCCCTTTGACCGCTCGGGAATCCCGCCGGTTGGGGTGAGTCTAGCTGCGGCCCGGCCGCCCGTCGTTGTGCGGCGGACGAAGTTGCACTGAACGGCGACCTATGAGGCGTCCCGGAGCCGCTGCGCCTCGGGTAGGGCCTCGAGCTTCTTGAGCGTGTGATTCTCGATCTGCCGGATCCGCTCGCGGGTGACGTTGAACGCGCGGCCGACCTCCTCGAGCGTGTAGGGCCGCTCGCCGGTGAGGCCGAAGCGCATCTCGATGACTTCGCGCTCGCGCTCGGGCAGTGCGGCGAGCGCGCGGCGCAGGTTCTCGCGGCGCAGGTGCTCGGCGGCCAGCTCGAACGGCGACTCGGCCGTCTGGTCCTCGACGAAGTCGCCGAGCTCGGATTCCTCCTCCTCGCCGATCGGCTTCTCGAGCGAGATCGGCTGCTGGGCCATGCGCAGCACGTCGCGGACCTCGCGCACGGTCGTCTGGAGCTCGCGCGCGATCTCCTCCGGCGTTGGCTCGCGCCCGAGCTGCTGGACGAGCTGGCGCTCGACGTGCACGACCTTGTTGAGCTTCTCGACCATGTGGACGGGGATCCGGATCGTGCGACCCTTGTCGGCGATCGCGCGCGTCACCGCCTGTCGGATCCACCAGGTGGCGTAGGTCGAGAACTTGTAGCCGCGCCGGTAGTCGAACTTCTCGACCGCGCGGATCAGTCCCATCGAGCCCTCCTGGATCAGGTCCAGGAAGGTCAGACCGCGTCCAAGGTAGCTCTTCGCGATCGAGACCACGAGCCGCAGGTTCGCCTCGATCATCTGTTGCTTGGCGAGCATGTCGCCACGCTCGATCCGCCGGGCCAGCAGCACTTCCTGCTCGGCGGTCAGCAGGTGGACACGACCAATCGAGCGCAGGTACAGCCGCAGCGAGTCGAGGCTCGGTTCGACGGTCAGGTCGAGCTCCACCTTCTTGCGCTGGTCGGGCTGTGGCTCTCCGGCGGCGGCCGCGTTCGCCTCCACGCTGCCGGCCTCCGATTTGGCAAGGCGCCCGTCGGCCTCGACCACCTCGATGCCGTGTTCGTCGAGGTACGCATGCAACTCCTGCACCTGCTCCTTGGTGACCTCGATCTCCTCGAGGCAGCCGGCGATCTGCTCGAAGGTCAGAAAGCCGCGTTCCTGACCTTCGGCGATCAGCGGACGCAACTCGTCGAGCTCGACGATCGGAGCTTCGTCCGTCAACAGCACCATACCCTCATTGCTCACCGCCCCTGAGCTCCTCCAGACTCGATTGTCGAACGCCCGGGCGCCGGGCGATCCTCTCTCTTGACTCGCGCAAGACGACGGCGGAGTGATAGCACAATCCGGCTCGTTGTCCAGCGCCGCCAGCCGGCCGGCGCTCGGACCGGTCTACCCTGTAGGACGGACATGTCACCCGGTAGACCTACCACGAGCTCACTGATTGACGTGCAGTCGCAGTTGCCGGCGGTGCAGCTGAGTCTCTCGCGGGTTGGTGTGACCGGCGTCGAGAAGGTGATCCGGATCAGGCAGAACGGCTCCGAACAGCTGTTCTCGGCCCGCTTCGAGTGCGTCGTCGAGCTCGGCCCCAACCAGAAGGGCGCGCACATGTCGCGCTTCGAGGAAGTCGTCAACGACGCGATCAACGACGTCGTGCTCGGCGAGTCGACGTTCAAGGTCGAAACGCTCGCTGAGCACATCGCCGCGCTCGTTCGCGCCCGTCAAAGCGCGCGCCGCGCCGAGGTGAACGTCGAGGCGCGCTTCCCAGAGCACAAGCCGGCGCCCGTGTCGGGCATTCGGACCCAGGAGCTGTATACGCTGCACGGCTCGGCGCTCAGCACCGACCTTGGCACGCGCCGCCTGATCGGCGTCACCGCGCAGGGGATGACGGCGTGCCCGTGCGCGCAGGAGCTAATCGCCGGCTCCGCGCGCGAGCGGCTCGAGGCGCAGGGCTTCGATGGCGAGGAGATCGAGCGGATCCTCGAGGCGGTCCCGGTGGCGACCCACAACCAACGCGGGCTCGGCACGCTGCACATCGGCTGCACGGAGCTGTGCGATGACGAGATCGACGCGGCGACGCTGCTCGAGATCGTCGAGCATTCGATGTCATCCGAGGTCTACGAGCTGATGAAGCGCTCCGACGAGGCGCACGTGGTGGAGAAGGCGCACCGCCGTCCGCGGTTCGTCGAGGACTGCGTGCGCCACATGGTGCGCGGCGTGATCGACGCGTTTCCAGGTCTCGACGACCGGGCGTTCGTGTCGGCACGCCAGGTGAACCTGGAGACGATCCACCAGCACAACGTCGTCGCCGAGCGATTCGGCACGATGCTGGAGATCAGGTCCGAGCTGCAGACCGGTGTGCCGTGGCCCGTTCACACGAGCCGCCGCGCGTGGCTCGACGCCGTCGCCTAAGCCTTAGGGCCCGTTCAAGAATTATTGGCGGTTTTGACGGCGTCTGGACGCGCCTGGCGCCACCGGCTCGTCCTCAAATACTCCCGGTATGATCGGGCCGAGCCGGCGGCGCCAGACACGCCCAGCCACTCGTCAAATTCCGCCACTAATTCTTGAACGGGCCCTTAGGGCCCCCGGCCCGCCTTCGGCTCGTATGCTGGTCGCTGTCGCCGACCCCAGAGTCGTCCTCCGATCACAATCTACCCATGCGCGCAATCGTGCTCGAACGGCCGGGAGCGCCGCTGACAGCGGTGACCCTTCCGGACCCCGTTCCTGGACCCGGCCAGCTGCTGCTGCGAGTGGGCGCCTGTGCGGTGTGCCGCACGGACCTGCACCTGCGCGACCACGAGATCGAGGCGACGAAGCTCCCCGTCGTGCTCGGGCACCAGATCGTCGGGCGGACCGACGACGGGCGCAGAGTGGGAGTTCCGTGGCTCGGCTGGACGGACGGCGAATGCCGCTACTGCCGCAGCGGACGGGAGAACCTGTGCGAGCGCGCCCGCTTCACGGGACGCGACATCGACGGGGGATTCGCCGAGCTGACGGTCGCCGACGAGCGTTTCTGCCTGCCGCTCCCCGAGGAGCTCTCAGACGACCAGGTCGCGCCGCTGCTGTGCGGCGGGCTGATCGGCTACCGGGCGCTGCGCCTGGCAGGCGACGCCGAGCGGCTAGGACTGTACGGGTTTGGATCCGCCGCCCACATGATCTGCCAGGTGGCCGCGTTCCAGGGACGGCGAGTGTTCGCGTTCACGAAACCGGGCGACGAGCGCGGCCAGGAGTTCGCGCGGACGCTCGGCGCCAGCTGGGCGGGAGCCAGCGATGACGCTCCGCCAGAGCCGCTTGACGCCGCGATCATCTTCGCGCCGGCTGGCGAGCTCGTGCCGCAGGCGCTCGGAACCCTCGCCCCCGGAGGTAGCGTGGTCTGCGCGGGGATCCACATGAGCGACATTCCGTCGTTCCCATACGAGCTGCTCTGGCACGAGCGGACCGTCCGCTCGGTGGCCAACTTGACACGGCGCGACGGCGAGGAGTTCCTGGCGCTCGCTCCCAGGGTGCCGGTGCGCACGACGGTGACGATCTATGAGCTCGAGCACGCCGAGCAGGCGATCGCGGATCTCCGCGCCGGGCGCTTCGAGGGCACGGCGGTCGTCGTGCCGTAGGGTTCCCGGTATGCCTCTGATCCCGATGGTGATTGAGCGGACCGCGCGCGGCGAGCGCGAGTTCGACATCTACAGCCGCCTGCTGAACGAGCGGATCGTGTTCCTCGGCAGCCCGATCGACGACACGATCGCCAACCTGGTCGTGGCTCAGCTCCTGCACCTGGAGTCGCAGGACCCCGACAAGGACATCTCGATCTACGTAAATTCCCCGGGAGGCTCGATCTATTCGGGCCTCGCGATCTACGACACGATGCAGTTCATCAGGCCCGAGATCCAGACGATCTGCATCGGCGTCGCGATGTCGATGGGCTCGCTGCTGCTGACCGCCGGCGCGAAGGGCAAGCGCTTCGCGCTGCCCAACAGCCGGATCCTGATCCACCAGCCCTCGGCGGGTTTCGAGGGCCAGTCCACTGACATCGAGATTCACGCGCGCGAGATCCTCAACACGCGCAGCCGCATCGACGAGATCTACGCTCACCACACTGGCCAGACGGTCGAGCAGGTGCACGTCGACATGGAGCGCGACAGATTCTTCAAGGCCGATCAGGCGGTCGAGTACGGCCTGATCGACCGCGTGATCGAACACCACTAGCAACTCGCGAGGAGGCAACAGACATGGCGATCGCGAAACGCACCTCGACCACGTCCTGGGACGGCGACCTGGCGCACGGCAATGGCATCGTGACCGGTGCCAGCGGCGGCCTCGGCGAGCTGCCGGCGACGTGGGCTTCGCGGACGGAGCGCTCCGACGGCAAGACCAGTCCAGAGGAGCTGGTCGCCGCCGCGCACTCCTCCTGCTTCTCGATGGCCCTCGCCCACGGCCTCACGCAGGCCGGGAATCCGCCCGAGCATCTCGACGTGAGCGCGACCGTGACACTCGACGAGCGCGACGGAGCGCCGACCGTCACCAGCTCGCAGCTATCCGTGACCGGGCGCGTGCCGGGAATCGATCAGGCCGCGTTCGAGCAGGCAGCCGCCGACGCCGGCAAGAACTGCCCGATCTCGCGCGCCCTGGCGGGTGTCGAGATCACCGTCGCCGCGACGCTGCAGTAGGGCTACGCCGCCGGCACCCGGCCTGCCGATCAATGAGGGCGGGAGCCCTGACTCCACTACCGAGTCAGATCAGAGTCAGCTGCCGACCTCCGCTAGCTCCTGGACCTTGCTCGACGCCTCGACGTGCGTGACCGGCAAGCCAAGCCCGCGGGCCTTGCTGACGAGATCGAGCTTCAGCCACCTCGACACCCGACGCGGGAGCGTCGAGATGATGATCTCGTCGTAGTGGCCGAGGTTGACCGCGTCCTGGATCGCCATCAGCGGCTCGGGATCGCCGAAGCTCCCCGTCACCTGCTGCCCGGCTGCCTCCGACAGCTTCGGCAGCGCCTGTGCGAGAACCTGCTTGGCCTCCTCGTCGCCGGTGTCTTGAGGATCGACAACCTTGTGCATGCCGTGCGCCTGGCGCGGGACGACGAGGTGGAAGCTCGCGGGTCCGCGCTGGGCGCGCTCCCGAACTGCTTCGAGCAAACCCGGTGTCGCCGCGGTCTGGTGGGCGACGACGAGGACATGATCCGGCTCGGACATCAATTCATCTCCCGGGACGATGCGATATGAGCGCCGGTCGAGTATCCCACTCTCAGACCGCGCTCACAAGACACCCGTCGATGTCGGCCGGAGACCGCGCTCACAACCATTCCGCTCATGTCAGCCGCGAAGCCAGCCTCCGAGCGCACATGTGCGCGATCGCCTGAATCGAGATCTGAGGGTTGACTCCCGAAGCGGGGCGCCGATGCTCGTCAGCTTCAGCTCAGCCGGTATTGGCCGCGTGCGACGAACACCGCGCGGCCGCCGACCACGACACGTTCGATGCGCTCTGCCGAGCCCTCCACCCGCGCGTGCAGCAGCGAGGGACGGCCGATCTCCGCTCCCTGGCGGATCTCGATCCGCTCACCGAACGAGGCGCGGCCGTGACGCGCGAGGTGAAGCGCCAGGGGGCCGGCCGCCGACCCGGTGGCGGGGTCCTCGGGGACGCCCAGCGCCGGGGCGAACATCCGCGTCTTGAACCGGCCCGCCCCGCCGGCGAAGCAGTTCACACCGATCTCTCCCAGCGATGCGAGCGCGCTGATGTCCGGACGCAGCCCGGCGACGGCACGCTCGTCGGCGAGCGCGACGTAGACGTGCAGCGGCCCGTTGCGATACGCCGCGAGCGGCAGCTCGGAACGCTCCACCCCCAGGGCACGCAACAGCTCGTGCTCGCGTTCGAACCGCTCGAGGACGGGAATCGGCTGCTCCATCTCGCCAGATACGATCGCCTCGCGCTCGCGTGTCAGCGACACCGGGATCACGCCGGCTCCGGTCTGAAGGCGCACGTTCAGACTGCCCAATCGCTCGCCGACGACGAATGCGGTCCCGAGCACCGGATGGCCCGCGAACGGCAGTTCGGTCGCGGTGTGAAGATCCGCAGGCGCGCGTCGGCGCCGTCGTCGGGTGACAGCAGGAACACGGTCTCCGACAGGTTCAGCTCGCGGGCGGCGCGCTGCATCACCTCGCCGCTGAGCTGCGACCCGTCGGTGAACACCGCGACCTGGTTTCCCTGCAGGGGAACGTCTGTGAAGACGTCAAGCACCACGTACTCGTGCACGCGATCCTACCCCTCGAACGCTTTCGCGAGGAGCGCCGTGACCGTGGTCCAGTTGCGCGCTGTGGCCGTCACGCCGAGCGCGGGACCGGCGAGCTTCGCCCACAGCCGCGACCGCCCGACCCCGTCGGGGTGCCAGGTGTAGAGCTCCCGGCCGATCGCCACCAACCGCTCCTGTGGCGCGGCGAGCGCGGCGCAGCTGCGCAGCGCCTCGGCATCGGGCTCGGCCGACAGGAAGCTCACCTGGTAGCGCTTCGGGTTGACCGCGATATCCCCGAGAGGGTTGCGCTGCACGACCGCGGCGAGCTCGTCGCGGGTCCGCGCGACGACCGCGATCTGGACCCCGAACGCCTCGTTGACCAGCCGCTCGCACTCGCGCGCGAGCTCCCCTGCAGACGCGTCGCTCGATAGCACGACATTGCCGCTCTGCACATAGGTGCTGACGTCCTCAAAGCCGGCGGCGGTCAGCAGCTCGCGCAGCGCCGGCATCGCGATCCGGTTACGCGGGCCGATGTTGATGCCTCGCAACAGCACGACCTGGCGCATCTGTGGCCCATCCTAGTGGCTAGAAGAGCGCCTCCTGACCGGGCACGCCGTCGTGCCGCGTGCCATGCGTGCGCGCATCGTAGACGGACCGACGGCTGCGCCCGCGAATCGCGCCGCGGAGAACTACGGTGGTGCTCTGCGGGGATCACGGATAGAAGTCTGCGGATCGCAGCGGATACGTCTGCCGGCGCTGCGGCCGATGCCTTTAGTGCCGGTCGCTGGGATGCAAGAAGGCGGAACCGGGCACCACGTTCCCTCGAATGGACGGAGTAGTCGCAAAAATGGGCGCAGTGAAGACAACCTCCAAGAACCGGCCCTCAGCTCAGGAGACGCTCGAGCTGTGGCAGTCCTATAAGCGCACCGGCGACCAGCGGCTGCGCGACCGCCTGGTGCTGACGTTCGCCCCGATGGTGAAGTACATCGTCTACCGGAAGATCCGCGAGATCCCGGCACGCTGCGAGGTCGAGGACTTCATCTCGTGCGGGCTGGAGGCGCTGATCCGCTCGATCGATCGCTACGACCCGGAGAAGGGCGCCACGCTCGAGCAGTTCGCCTGGACGCGGATCCACGGCGCCGTGCTCGACGAGCTGCGTCGCAACGACTGGGCGCCGCGATCGCTGCGCCGCTGGGATCGCGACATCAACCGCGCCCGCGAGCAGTTCATCTCCCTGTACGGCCGCCGGCCGACGAAGGCCGAGCTGAGCGAGTCGGTCGGGATCACGGTCCCGGAGCTGCTCAAGCGCCAGGACGACATCGTCAGGGCGGACGTCGGCTCGCTGAACACCGTCGTGCTGGCCGACGACGAGACCGCGATCGAGCGCATCGACACGCTGCCGAGCCGCGACCGGTTGACCAATCCGGAGTTCGCGGCGATGCGCACCGACGCCAAGGAGCGCCTGCGCGCGGCGTTCGACCTGCTCCCCGAACGCGACCGCCAGGTCGCCGTGCTGCTGTACGTCTACAACCTGACGCTTGCGCGAGATCGGCGAGATCCTCGGCGTGACCGAGAGCCGCGTGTGCCAGATCCACGGCGCACTGACAAAGAAGCTGCGCGAGCATCTGTCCGCGGACGAGCAGCTGTTCACCGAGGTCGCGTAGCCGTCCCGCGCGCTCCGTCCGGGGCCCGTTTTGTTGGACGCCCGCGGCGATGGGGTAGGGTCGCGTGCATGGCACAGACCAACCCCGACTGACACGATCACACTCGGCGGCGACCTCGAGGTCCATCGCCTCGCCTATGGCGCGATGCGAATCACGGGCGATGGGATCTGGGGCGAGCCCGCCGACCCGGCCGCGGCCCGGCAGCTGCTGGAGCAGATCGTCAAGCACGGCGTCGATCTGATCGACACCGCCGACTCCTACGGCCCCGAGGTCTCCGAGAACCTGATCGCAGAGGCCCTGCACCCCTATCCCGAGGACCTCGTGATCGCGACCAAGGGCGGGCTGGCCCGCCCGGGACCGGGCAGATGGGAACAGGGCCGGCCGGCCGGAGCGGCTGAAGCGCTGCTGCGAGGACTCGCTGCGACGGCTGAAGCTCGAGCGGATCGACCTGTACCAGCTGCACGCGGTCGATCCGACAGGTCCCGATCGAGGACTCCGTCGGCGCGCTCGCCGAGCTGCAGCACGAAGGCAAGGTCCGCCACGTCGGCCTCTGCAACGTCGACGTCGAACAGCTCGAGCGCGCCCGCGCGATCGTGCCGATCGTCTCGGTCCAGAACCGCTACAACGTCGCCGACCGCGCTTCCGAGGACGTGCTCGCAGGCCTGCGAGCGCAACGGCCTCGCGTTCCTGCCGTGGTTCCCGCTGGCCACCGGGAAGCTGGCAAAGCCCGGTGGCATCGCTCGACGAGACCGCCCGCGCGCACGGCGCCACGCCCGCCCAGGTCGCGCTGGCCTGGCTGCTCTGGCACTCGCCGGTCACGGTACCGATCCCCGGCACGAGCTCGGTCGAGCACTTCGAGGAGAACATGGCGGCGGCGCAGCTCGAGCTCGCCGAGGACGAGATCGAGGCGCTGGACGCGGTCGCCCCGCCGGCGCACTGAGGCGGGCCGGCGGCAGCCCACGAGCGGTGGGCTTGATGGGGCCGCGCTAGCGCGCGCCCTGTTTGGGCCACCGGAGGGCCGGCGCACCGGTGCCCGGTCGGGCGAACGTCGCCGGAACCGGTGCCTTCAGCCGCCGGCGAACGTTGCAGACGCGGCGCCGGCGGGCTACTCGCCCAGGATCAGGCCGAGCCGCTGCTCCAGGGCCGCCGCGAGCACCTCGCGCACCGGACCCCGCTCGAAGCGCTCGACGAGCGCCGCGAGAAAGCCCTCGATCACGAGGCGCTTGGCGACCTCCTCGCCGAGCCCGTGGGAGCGCAGGTAGAAGAGCTGCTCGGGGTCCACCTGCGCAATCGCCGCGGCGTGGGTGCAGCGAACGTCGTTGGCCTGGATCTCCAAGCCGGGGATCGCATCCGCGTGGGCGCGCTTGGAGATCAGCAGGTTGCGCGACTCCTGAAAGGCATCGGTCTTCTGGGCACCGGGATCGACGATGATGTTGCCCTTCCAGACCGCAGTCGAGCGTCCTTGCAGCACGCCGCGGAACGCGAGATCGGACGTCGTGTTCGGCGCCGCGTGCTCCTGCGTGGTGTCGAAGTCGATGTGCTGGCGGCCTCGCGTGGCGTACGCGCCCGTTACCCGCGCCTCCGCGCCCTGCCCGCCGAGCCGGGTCTCCATCCGCACCCGGCCGCGCGCCGAGCCGAATCCGAGCGCGACCCAGTCAAGCACAGCGTCGCGGCCGACCTCCGCGCGCTGCGCACCGAAGATCCAGCTGCGCTCCGACAGCGCCTGGCCACACACGTAGCGCAGCCGCGCACCGTCTGCGACGACCAGCTCGACGACCGTGTTGAACAGCGCGTCCACATCCGGTGAGCCGGACACGTACTGCTCCCACACCTCCGCCTGCGCGCCCTCGTCGATCACGATCAGCGTCCGGCGGTCGAGCTCGGTGCCGGCGCCCGACTGGACGGCGCTCAGCAGCAGCGGCTTGTCGATCGCGACGCCGCGGGGAACGTACACGAACGCCCCGCCGCGGAAGCCGGCGTCGTTGCGAGCGACGAACAGATCCGCGTCGGACACGACCGTGCCCAGGTGGCGCTGCACGAGCTCGGGGTGCTCGCGGGCCGCGTCCTGCAGCGAGCTGACAATCACGCCCGCCGGCAGCCTGCCGTTGAAGGTCGGCTCGCCGGCGTCGAGCTGGCGCAGTTCGCCGGCGGCGTCAGGCTCGAACATCGCTGCGGCCGAGACGCCCGCGCCGTCCGGCTCGAACATCGCTGCGGCCGAGACGCCGGCGGCGTCAGGCTCGAACATCGCAGCGGCCGAGGCGCCGGCGCCGTTCGGCCGGCGCCGGCGCGTACGCCAGCAGGTCGAGGCTGCTGATGTCCGTGAACTCCCAGCCGGGCTTGCCCTTGAACTGCGGCAGCGCCAGTGTCTCGACCAGGCGGGCGGCGCGCTCCCGGCGCGCCGCCAGGAACTCCGGCTCGGCCAGCGCGGCGCCGCCGGCCGGCGCACGGCTAGCCAATCGAACCCTCCATCTGCAGCTCTATCAGCCTGTTCATCTCGACCGCGTACTCCATCGGAAGCTCCTTGGTGATCGGCTCGATGAACCCGTTGACGATCAGCTTCGACGCCTCGTCCTCTGGGATGCCGTGCGACATCAGGTAGAACAGCTGGTCCTCGCCGACCTTGGACACCGTCGCCTCGTGGCCGACGTTGACGTCGTCCTCGCTGATCCTGATCGTCGGGTAGGTGTCCGAGCGCGAGTGCTCGTCCAGCAGCAGCGCATCGCAGACGACCTTCGAGCGCGCACCGTGCGCACCCTTGGCGATCTCCAGCAGGCCGCGGTAGGACCCGCGCCCGCCGTCTTTGGAGATCGACTTGGCGAAGATGTTCGAGGTCGTGTTCGGCGCGGCGTGGATGATCTTGCCGCCCGCGTCCTGGTGCTGGCCCTTGCCCGCGAACGCAATCGAGAGAATTTCACCGTGCGCCCGCTCACCGAGCAGGTAGACGCTCGGGTACTTCATCGTCAGCCTCGATCCGAGATTGCAGTCGACCCATTCGACCGTCGCGTCCTCGTGAGCAACGGCTCGCTTGGTGACCAGATTGAACACGTTGGTCGACCAGTTCTGCACCGTCGTGTATCGGATCCGGGCGCCGGGTTGCGCTATGAGCTCAACTACTGCAGAATGGAGTGACGATGAACTATAAGTTGGAGCAGTGCACCCCTCAACGTAGTGCACGTACGAGCCGGGCTCGGCGATGATCAGCGTGCGCTCGAACTGGCCCATGTTCTCAGTGTTGATCCGGAAGTACGCCTGCAGCGGCATCTCTACGTGCACGCCCTCGGGCACGTAGACGAACGAGCCGCCCGACCAGACGGCCGAGTTGAGCGCCGCGAGCTTGTTGTCGTTGGGCGGGATCACGGTCGCGAAGTACTGGCGCACGAGGTCCTCGTGCTCGCGCAGCCCCGAGTCCATGTCCTTGAAGATCACGCCCTGCTGCTCCAGGTCCTCGCGTACCTGGTGGTACACGACCTCCGATTCATACTGCGCGCCGACGCCCGACAGGAACTTGCGCTCCGCCTCGGGGATCCCGAGCCGGTCGAAGGTGCGCTTGACGTCCTCGGGGACGTCGTCCCACGAGCGGCCGGGCTTCTCGGAGGCCCGGACGAAGTAGTGGATGTCGTCGTAGTCGACCTCGGCCATCAGCGGCGAACCCCAGGTCGGCTGCGGGCGCGAGACAAAGTGCTCGAGCGCCTTGAGCCGGAACTCGCGCATCCACCGGGGCTCTGACTTGAACTCCGAGATCTTCTCCACGATCTCGCGATTCAGGCCCTTCGGCGCCTTGTAGAGATAGTTCTCGGCGTCGTGGAAGCCGTATCGCTCCGTGTAGTCGGCGTTGATGCCCCTGAGCCGCTCGTTCTCGCTCAGCGGGGGCGTCACAGGGATAACGGTCTCAGGAGTAGCCACTACTCCACCTCCAGCTTGATCGTCTCGTCCTCGATGATCACCGCAAACGTGTCCACCGGAACATACGCGGGCAGGGTCAGGGGCTTGCCGGTCTTCAGGTCGAACAGCGAGCCGTGTCGGGGGCACTCGATCGTGCACGCCTCCTCGTCGAGCACGCCCTCGACGAGCGGGCCGTCGTCGTGCGAGCAGCGATCCTCGATCGCGTACACGGTGCCGGCACAGTTGAACACGCCGATCTCGAGGTCCTCCCATTCGACCAAGCGCATCTCGCCGGGCGCAAGCTCGTTCAGGGGACAGACTTCGATGACTTGTGGCATGTGCTGTAAAGTCCTAGCGGATTGATCGGATTTGCCAGGCGGATCATAGCGGGCTCACCGTCGCTACTGGGAGCAGCCCCGTGCAAGAGGTCCGCGCCGGAATCGCTTCCCGCGCGGCTCGTGGGTCAGCCAGATGCGGGCGGCGAGTCCGGACGGTCGAGCCGCGCCTTCACATCCGCCAGCGCCGTGCTCGCCGCGCTCGCCGCGGCCTCGTTCTCACGCTTGACCTCGAGCCACAGCTCCTCGCGATAGATCCGCAGCGACCGTGGCGCCTCGATCCCGATCCGGACGGTCCCGCCCTTGACCTCGGTCACCTCGATGATCACGTCGTCGCCGAGCATGATCCGCTCGCCGGCGCGACGAGTGATCCTCAGCATGCGGTCGGGGTAGCCGGCGCTCCGTCCGCCTCGCGCCCCCCGAACAGCGGCGCGCGCAGGTCGGACCCGACCGCCTGATTGATCACCTGGTGAGCGCAGACCTGACCGGATCAGGATCGGCGCCTTGAGGTTGGCGGTGAAGTCGTCCAGCGACGCGCCAGCACGGACGGTCACGTACACATCGAACCCGGTCGCGTCGTCGAGACCGAGCCGCTCCGCCTCCTCGTCGGTCAACTGCACGGCGAAGCCCGGGAAGAACCTGTGAGGATTGGTCACCGGCAACGCCAGGGAGGGGTCATCGATGCACTGTAGCCACAAGAACGGGGTCTCCGCGTCGCGCGCGATCAGCGCGTAGCGCGCGCCGCCGAGGCCGATCAGGCCCTCGGGGAACTCGATCACCGTCCCCGGGTCGATCTCCAGGCGCCCGAAGCGCGAGCTGTCGATCGTCAGCGACAAGGGAGTCCGTACTGTAGCCGTCTATCCTCAGCCGTTGCCGAGGAAGTTGACCAGCGACTCCTGCACGATGTTGGCGCTCGCCTTGAGCGCGGCCTCGTAGGCGGCCTGCTCGGTCGAGAAGTTGATCGCCGTGCTCGCCATGTCGGCGTCCTGAGTGTTGGACAGCACCTGCGTGTCGTTGTCCTGGAGGTCCTGGATCCGCGTCGAGGCAAGCTGCAGGCGATCCTGGGTCGCGCCGACGGTCGCCTGGATCCCTGAAGCTTGTTGAAGTTGGTGTCGAGGTCAGTCAGGTCGGTGTTGCCGAGCGCGCTGCTGTTGCCGCTCTGCATGTCGTCAGAGATGTTGCGAAGCGTGTTGAGCAGCAGGCCATCGCCCGCAGGCTGGCCGGCCACGGTCTGCCCGGTTCCGAGCAGCGAGGAGATTCCTCCCGGTCCTGCTGGCGAGCTCGCGGCCGAGGTGTCGACGTTGACCTGCAGCGTACGTTCCGGGGCCGATCTCGCGATTGACCGGCCGGCGCCGCCGCTGGTAGGTGTCGGTTGCGCCCGTCTGGTATGGCTGCTGGCTGGTGGCCGAGCCCCGAGAAGATGTACTGGCCGTTGTACTGCGTGTTCGCGTCCTGCTTGACCTGGTCGATCAGCTGGTCGACCTCGGCGGCCATGTCGCTCAGATCAGCGAGTTGTTCGTGCCGTTGGCTCGCCTCGACAACCAGCTCGCGCACTCGCTGGACGACGTTGTTGATATCCGACAGCGCGGTCGTGCTCGCTTGCGCCCAGGCGGTGCCGTCGGTGACGTTGCTCGAGTTCTGCGTCAGCTGCCGACAGGTCGCTGTTGAGCTGCAGCGCCAGGCTCATGCCGTACGGATCGTCCGAAGGCTGGTTGATCTGCTTGCCCGATGAAAGCTCCAGCTGCGTGTTCTGCAGCGTGTTGAGCTGCTGGTTGAGCTCGCCGAGCATCGTCTGCGAGGTCATCAAGGTGGTTATCCGTTCGATCATCTGCACCCCCTCCTTGCTCACATGCCCGCCGAGCTGCCCATGCTGATCAGCGTTTGCAGCATGTCGTCGATGGCCGTCATCATCCGCGCCGACGCCTGATACGCCTGCTGGTAGGTGATCATGTTCGTCATCTCCTCATCGAGCGAGACGCCGGAGACGCTCTGGCGCTGGTTGCCGATCGCGGTCAACAACGACTGCTGGGTGGTCTGGCTTGAGTTCGCCGACTGCACGTCTGCTGCCGATCTGCGTGACGAGCCCGTCATAGGTCTGCTCGGCGGTGGAGCTGTCGGCGGTGAGCGCGCTCACGTTGACGGTTGAGTCGGGCCAGCCAGGGGAGCCGGCGGACAAGCTTGGATTGACCTCGATGTTCGCGGCGCTGGTGGCGGCGGCAAGCGGATTGTTCATATCGACGAAGAACTGCGTGCTGCCCGCCGCCCGCACCGCGTTCTGAACTTGGGTCGTGAGCTGGCTCGCGACCTGGTCGAGCTTGAGTCATGTAGCCCGGCAGCGTTTGGGGGTTGAGGGGATTGTTCGGGTCGTACAGGCTCGCGAGCGCGCCGAGCGTCCCACCGGCCTTGTAGTCCAGGTTGCCGGGGGTCGAGTTGAACCCAAGGTTCGTGATCTTGTCGCTGGACCGAGCGCGTTCGTCTGAGCGCTTGCGTCCCTGCCGAAATACACGTTCACGGAGCCGTCAGTGTTGTTCGTGACGCTGACGTTCGCGTACTGCGAGAGGTCATCAATCAGATTGTCGCGCTGGTCCAGCAGGTCGTTGGGAGTGGAGCCGGACGCCTCGGCCGAGCAATCTGCGCGTTGAGCGTGGCGATCTGGGTGGCGTCGTTCGCCACCGGTCCGTTCGTGAGCGAAGTGCGATCTGGTTCTGGACCTGAGCCTCGAGGCCATTCTGGTTGCCGAGCTCCTGGGAAGCTGGTTGAGCGTGTTCGCGACCGCCGCCCCGCTGGCTCAGCACCTCCTGCTGGGAGGCCTGAGTGGACCCCTGACCGAGATCGTTCCACGCGACCAGAAGTTGTTCAGGGCCGTGGACAGGCCGGTGCTGTCGGACTCGCCGAGCGCGGTCTGCACCTGGTCGAGGATGTTGTTCTGCGTCGAGAGCCGGTCGAAACGCTGTTCTGCGTCCGGTACTGGACGTCGAGGAACTGGTTGCGGACGCGGGTGATGTTCGAGATGCTGACGCCGGTGCCGAGCTGGGCGCCGGTGCCGGTCGTGCTGGAGACGGCGGGCAGCGTGAGCGAATCGCAGTCGGTGGTCACCACCTTCTGGCGCGAGTATCCAGGGGTGCTCTCGTTGGAGATGTTCTGACCGGTCGTGTCGAGCTCGGCCTGAGCTGCCTCGAGGCCTTTCAGCGCAGTCTGCAGTCCGGTGAAGCTGGGAATCGGCATCGCCTACACCTCCAGGTCGAAAATGCGGTGGCCCGAGGCGGCCTTCGACGGGGACGCGGTCCGGCGATCGCCGGCGAAGTCGTAGCCGATATCGCCGTCCTCCCCGGTCAGCCTCAGAAGGTGGTTGAGAAACGCGAGCTCCTGGTTCATCAGCGCGCGGTTGCAGTAGTGCTCGCGCTGCAGCTCGGCAAGGAGGCCGCGCAGCTCGGCGCTGCGCTGGCCGGCGAGCTGCGCCGTCTCAGGGTCCATCAGGTCCTGCAGCAGCGAGACCGTGACCGCGCCCGAGGCGACACCGAGCCGCGCGCCGGCGCGCTCGAGCAACTCGACGCGCGCTTCCTCGAGCGTCCGGCGGCGCTCGAGCTCGGCCTGCAACACGCCGGTCAGCTCGACCACCCGGTGCACGTCGCGCACGCGGATCGCCACACCCTGGTCGAGCACGACATGCAGCAGTCGCCGGACGGTGACCAGCTGGGCGCCGAGGTGGGCGAGCACGTCGACGCTGAGCATCGGATCGGCGTGCTTGGCGGGCAGCATGGCGCTCATCACATCCCCCCGCCGGACGCGCCGGCTTGGCCGGTGGCGCTCGCCGCGGCGGGGTGCCCGGCAGCGGTCGTGGAGCTACCTTGCTTGGCGAAGGCCGACGGGTCGATCGACTGCGCGAGCTGCAGCGCCAGCCCGGTCCCGCCCCCCGACATAATCGCGGAGGTGAGCGCGTCGGGGATCATGCTCTCGTAGCCACTGCTGGCCGCGTCGGATCCGAGCAGGCCACCCGAATCGCCGCTGGAGTCATCGCCTGAGCCGCCGTCGCTGCTCGACGAGTCGGTCCCTGAGCTCGACACGGTCGAGCTCAGCTCCTGCGCGAGCTCGTTGACCAGCACCTGCTCGAAGTCGAGTCCTTGCTGATAGGCCTGCTTGGCGGCCGTCGAGCCGTTGCGCACCGCCTCGGGCTCGGCTGGCCTGGTTGATCACAGGCGGACTGCTCGAGCCCAGCGACGCGTCGAGCGAGGACAGGCCGGTCAAAGGGAGAAGGCTCATGGCTTGATCTGGTTTGCGATCTGCAACAGCTGGTTCTGGAACTGGACCGCCTGACTGCCCATCGAGTAGTTCTGCTGCGCCTGGACCATCTCGGTCATCGCCGTGCCGACATCGACGTTCGAGGCCTCGAGCACGCCCTGTTGCAGGGTCGCGGTCTTGGCAGCGCCCAGCGGGCCGCTCGCGGCCGTCGCGCTGAACAGGCTGTCGCCGTCGGCCGTGAGGCCGTCCGGGTTGGGGACCGTCACCAGACTGAGCTTGCCCAGCGTGCGCCCGCCCGTGCTGACGGAGCCGTTCGCGGCGATCGTCACCTGGTCGGGCGCTACGCCGCGGGGCAGCGTGATCGGCGGCTGGAGCACCATGCCCTGCGCGTTGGTCAGCCGCCCCTGGCCGTCCAGCTGCAGCGCGCCGTTGCGAGTCAGCCCGATCGTGCCGTCGGCCCGGCGGACCTCGAGGTATCCGTCTCCGTTGATCGCGACGTCGAGCGGCTGGCCGGTCTGCTCGATCGCGCCCTGGGTCTGGCCGCGGCCGACGATCTGCGCCGCCGATCCGGCCCCGGTCGCGACGCTGCTGCCATAGCCACCCGTGCTGTAGAGCAGGTCGTGGAAGCCGACGATCGTCTGCCGGTAGCCGGGGGTGTCGACGTTGGCGATGTCGTTGGCGACCGCGTCGACCTGCTGCTGCTGAGCTTCCATCCCGGAGGCCGCGGCGTACAGACCCTCGAGCATCATCAGCCTCCCAGCGACGCGACGCTGTTGGCGCTCGTCTGCATCGTCCCGTCGATCGCCTGGATCGCGTTCTCGCCGGATTGGTAGGCCTGCAGCGAGGCGATCATGTCGGTCATCGTGTGCACCGGGTCGCCGGCCGACTGCTCGAGCTCGCCCTGGCGCACAACGCCGGTCGCGCGACCGGCGGCCGTCCCAGCGTAGAGGTTGCCGCCCTGCTTGGCCGCGCCGTTGACGTTGAACACGCCGATCGCCGACGCCTGCACGGTCCCGTTGGCGGCGACGGCGATCGTCGCCCCGTTCTGGGAGAGCACCGGATCGCCGTTTGCGTCGACCAGCAGCCCCTGCGCCGACGAGCTGAACTGGCCGTCGCGCGTGTAGCGGATTCCCTGCGCGGTGCGGACCGCGAAGAAGCCGGTGCCGGCGATCCCGAAGTCGAGCGGCTGGCCCGTCTGATCCAGCGCCGCGGGGGTCAGGTCGGTGGTGATCTTGCTGATCCTCACACCGGTCTGAAGACCGCCGATCACCTGGCCGGTGGACGTGTTCGAGAGCAGCAGCTCGCCGAAGCTCTGCTGCGTCGACTGGTCGGCCTTGTAGCCCGGGGTGGATGCGTTCGCGAGGTCGTTGGTGAGCTGGTCCTGGCGGACCTGCCCGGCGACCATGCCCGCCGCAGCGATGTAGAGGCCAGGATCCATTCTGGCCGGGGTATTCGTCGGTGCTGCAAGATTCTTGAACATGGACCCGATCGCGGTGGACGTACGTCTGGTGAGCGCGCTGCTGGGGACCGAGCTTCGCATCGCGCCCGGTCGCGTGCTGATGGCGCGCGTCGTGGCCGCCGGCCCCTCCGGGCGCGGCGCGCTCAACATCGCCGGCACCGTGATCGACGCCGAGCTGCCGGGCCACGTCCGAGCCGGCCAGGAGCTGCGGTTGGTCGTCCGGCAGGTCACGCCGGAGAAGGTGGTGCTGAGCCTCTCAGACCAGCCGCCGACGGCGCCGGCGCCAGGCGCCGTCCCGCTTCCGGGCGGGGGCAGCCTGCGCGTGACCGAGCAGGAACCCGACGAGTCCGGCAATCGCGCTGAGCCTGACGCGCACGTGCTCGCGCTTCGCTACGACGCCCCCGCGCTCGGCCCCGTCGACCTTCGCTTCGAGCTCGGCCCCGGCGTCGCTGCGCCTGGCGGTGACGTTGGCCGCAGGCGATCCGGTGCAGCGAGCGCAGGCGGGCGCAGACCAGCTCCAACACGCGCTGCGCGAGGGCGTCGGCCGCAGCGTCGTCGTGACCGTCGCCGCCCGCCGCGAGCCGATCGACGTTTATGCCTGAGCAACCGGGGCAGCCGCCACGGCGCCGCGCCACCGCGCTGCACTACGAGCACGGCGACCGCGCCCCGAGGATCACGGCCACAGGGGCCGGGCTCGTCGCCGAGCGGATCATCGCCGCGGCGCGCGAGGCGGGAGTGCCGGTGCGCTCGGACCCCGCGCTCGCCGAGGCGCTCGGCGCGCTCGAGCTGGGTAGCGATGTTCCCGAGGCGATGTGGCGCGCGGTCGCCGAGGCGCTCGCCTGGGCCTACCGGATCGATGCCGAGGCCTCGCGGCGGGGCTGACTGCCGCGCGGGCTCAGGTTCCCGAGCGCCTTACCGATCACCCTGGACGTCTCCCCTTGGAAGGTGGTCCGTATGGCACTGCGCCTCACCAGCACATCCCTGGCATCCGATTCGAGCGCCCCAGCCCAGCGGAGCTGGCTTGCTTCCCCGGAGCAGCTCGCCGCGCAAGCCCGGTCGCTGCTGGCGGTCGGGCAGGTCGACGACTACGCCGGCCTGTTCTCGCGCGCAGCGGAGCTCGAGAACGCGGCTCATCGTGACCACGCGCGCTTGCTCTTGCTGCAGGAGGGACTCGCCGCCACCGGACACACCAGCTCTGTGGCGAGCACGACGAAGTTGTTCGTCGCGGTCGCGCGCGCAGCGGTGGAACTGCTCGAGCAGGAGCCGAGCGAACCTCTGTTGCTCAACTATGCCGGCGTCGCCTTCTACGAGCTGTGGAGCTTGACGCCGCGCGGGCGCTGTTCACCGCGGCGCAGCGCCTCGACGCCTCCCTTCCCCACATGCGCCGCAACCTCGCCGAGTGCAAGCGCCGTGCGCGTGCCGTCGGCGTCGGCCAGCGCGCGATGCGGCCGCTTGCACCCCGAGCTGCCGGGTCTCGCAGGTCGCGCCAAGCGCGTCGCCGCCCAGGCCGTGCCCGCAACCGGCCTGAAGCTGAGCCTGTGCATGATCGTCCGCGACGAGGAGGAGATGCTTCCCCGCTGTCTGGCCGCTGCCGCTCCCGCGGTCGACGAGATCGTGATCGTCGACACCGGGTCTCGCGACCGGACGATCGAGATCGCGCGCTCGTTCGGCGCCCGCGTGATCGAACGTGAGTGGACGGGCTCGTTCGCCGATGCCCGCAACGTCTCGTTCGAGGCAGCCACCGGCGACTGGCTGATGTACCTCGACGCCGACGAGGTGCTCGTCGCCGAGGACGCCGACCGGCTGCGCGCGCTCACCGGCCGCACCTGGCGGGAGGCGTTCTACCTGGTCGAGACCAGCTACACGGGCGAGGCCGGCGACGGCACGGCGATGACGCACAACGCGCTGAGGATCTTCCGCAACCGGCCGCGCTACCGGTTCGAGGGCCGGCTGCACGAGCAGATCTTCCAATGCCTACCCCCCTACGGGAGCGAACGGATCGAACACACCTCGGTTCGCGTCGAGCATTACGGCTACCTTGGCGCGGTCCGCGACGCCAAGGAGAAGTCCCGACGCAACATCGACCTGTTGCGCAAGCAGATGGCCGAGAGTGCCCCGCGACCCGTTCCTGCACTTCAACCTCGGCAGCGAATACGCGGCCGCGGGCGACGATGCCGCGGCGTTGGAGCAGCTCGATCGAGCATGGGCGATGATCGGCGGCGACGTGGATCAGCTTGGTGACTGGACGCCGACGCTGTTGGTGCGGCTGTCAAGCGCGCTGCGGGCCTGCGGGCGCGCGGAGCGAGGCGATCGAGCGGGCGCAGGAGGGCCTCGAGCTGTTCCCCCTGTTCACCGACCTGGTGTTCTCGCAGGCGCTGGCGGCACGGCGAGCTCGGGCGCGAGGACGAGGCGATTGCGTACTACCGCCGCTGCATCGAGATGGGCGACGCCCCGGCCGCTTACGGCGCGTCGCTCGGCGCCGGCACCTACCTGCCGAGGATCGCGCTGGCCGAGCTGCACATGGCGCACGGGGCGCTGGACGCCGGCCGCGAGCTGCTCGAGTGGTGCATCGCCGAGCACCCCAGTTCGTCGGCGTCGCGCAGCCGTACGCCGCGGCGCTGCTGGCCAGCGGCGTCGCCCCGGACGCCGTCGTGCAGGAGATCGAACAGCGCATGCCGGAGCTCACGTCGACGGTCCGCTTCGGGCTCGCGACCGCGCTGTTTCGGCGCGGAGCGATGCCGCAAGCCGAGCGTCAGTACCGCGAGGTGCTCGCCAGCCGGCCGGCCAGCACCCCCGTCCGCACCCAGCTGATGGAGGCGCTGCTGCAGCAGCGCCGCTATGCGGATGCCGCCGCGGAGGCCGGCCGCGGTGCCGGACGATGATCCGTTCGCACCGCTTGCCAGCCGGATCGAGCTGTGGGGACGATCGCCGCCGGGAATCTCGACCTTGCGCGCGCGGCCGGCCAGCGCGCGAGCAGAGTCGGGGTGCCCGCCCCTGAGCTGGAGCTGTTCGAAGCCTGGGCCGCACTGGCCGCCGGGGGCGAGATCCGCCGGGTGCCGGTCGCGGGAACGCCTCTGCTCGGCGCGATCCTCGAGACGCTCCTGCGGATCCGAGACCTCGAGGCGTTCGAGCGGCTGCTGCCGCTGCTCGAGCACTCGGCGCTCCGCGCCGCGAGCAGCGCGAGACGCTGGGCAACATGTACCTGCGCAACGGCTTCCTGAGCACCGCCGCGAAGCAGTGGATGGCGGTGTGCGAGGAGCAGGCCGACGCCCGCGCGCTGTTCGGCCTGGCCCGCGTGGCCGCGGCCCACGGACAGGCCGAGGGCGCCGCGACGTTCGCGACGCGAGGCGCTGCGGCTCGATCCGGCCAACGCCGCGGCCCGCGCGCTACTTGCCCAGCTGCCGCCGGCCACCGCCACTGCGGCGGCGTAGACGCAAGGACGAGCCAGCTCAAGTTTCATCTGCCCTGCTCCGACTTAAAGGGGGCGATGAATTTCGATATCACATCAATAATCGGGACCCAGCGCGCAGCTGCGCCGACCCGCTCGACGCCGGCTGCCGGCGCTCGCACGACGACCAGCGGCGCGACCTTCGCCGAGCATCTGGCCGCCGTTGACACGATCCCTGCCACGCCTCCTGATGAGGTACTGGACGCGATCGGCGTCGCCGCGGACGCATACGAGCAGCTTGCCGCGAGCGGACGCCAGCTTCACTTCGGGATCGACCAAGGCTCGGGCAAGCTCGTGGTCCAACTGCACGACCAACACGGCAACGTGCTGTCCTCGGTGTCGCCAGGCCAGGCGCTCGAGGTGGCCGCCGGCGGAAGCATCGACTGAGCGACAAGGAGGTCAACCAACAATGGCCAGCACGTCATCCACTTCTTCGAGCACCACGGGGTACCAGCTGACCTCGCTCAACTCGGCAAGCCAGCTGCAGGTCACCGGGCTCGCCTCGGGCGTCGACACGAACTCGATCGTCCAGGCACTGGTGTCCACCGACCAGCAGCAGATCACGCAACGTGACCAGCCAGGAGACCGGCGTCAACGCGCAGGCCAGCGAGCTGAAAAAGATCCAGACCGATCTGCAGACGCTCGCCGACCGACGCCCGAGGCTGATGGACCCGTCGCTGTTCAAGGACACGCAGACGGTGACCTCGACCAACTCGGCCGTCGTGTCGACCGCCATCAACTCCTCGGGCATGGGCGCCGTGCAGGGCGGCTACCAGATCGACGTCAGCAAGCTCGCGACCGCGGCGCAGAAGACGTTCACTTACTCGCCCCCATCGGGTCCCGGTTCCGACAACGTCAGGATCGACGGACAGCACCGTCTCCGTCGCCCCGGGGGAGTCGATCTCGAGCTTCGTCAGCTCGATCAACCACAACTCGAACCTCGACGTGTACGCGACGGCGACCGACTCGGGCACGGTCGTCCTCTCGAGTCGCTCGACCGGCAACCAGACCGGCTCCTACATCACCGTCGACGACCCCGGCGGAACCTTGGCGCAGACCCTGCTCAGACAGGCGCGGACGACGCGGGACAGGACGCCCAGTACACGGTCAACGGCAAATTGGACACATCTCAGACGCCGCCTGGCCCGTTTACATCGTCGTCCAACACCCTGACGAGCGCGATCCCCGGCGTGACCCTGACGCTCACGGGGCTAACCACGCCCGGCGTTCCGGTCACCGTCGACGTCAGCGCGCCTGCGCCCAGCGAGGCGAACGTCCAATCGGCGGTGCAGACGTTCGTCAGCGCCTACAACTCGGTGATCGGCGAGATCCAGACCCAGCTCTCCCAGACGCCCTCGAGCAGCGACCCCACCCAGGGCTCACTGTACAACGACCAGGGGCTGTCGGACCTGCTGACCAGCATGCGCCAGGCGATGTACGCCACGCAATCCAGCCAGCCCGAGGGCCCGAATAGCATGCTGGACCTTGGCGTCAGCACGGGCGCGACGACGGGGAGCGCGACCCCCTCGCAGAGCTCGATCGACGGCGACCTGACGCTCGATGCCTCGACGCTGCTGAGCGGGCTGCAGGGCAACCCGACCGGCGTCCAGAACCTGCTGATCAGCTGGGCCGGCAGCTTCGCCGGAGCTGTCAACGAACAGGCCGGAGGCGGTGGCGTGATCGACTCGCGGGTCTCATCGGACGGCTCGCAGGCCAGCCACCTCGCCACCCAGATCGCCAACATGAACGCCGCCCTGCAGCTCAAGGAGTCACACGCTCGAGTCGCAGTTCGCAGCAGATGGAGGCGGCTCTGTCCTCGAACCAATCCGAGGCCAGCTGGCTTACTTCGCAGATCTCCTCGCTGCCGGGGTACTAGTGGTGCGTCCTGGACCACTGGCGGGGGCGCGGCGACTGCTCAAGAAGTCCTCAGGACGGCCGATTAGCTCGTTTAGGAGCAAGCAATGAGCTACCTCCCCCACTCTCCCCGCGCCTATCGCCAGAGCGCCGTGCTGACGGCCTCGCGCGAGCAGCTCGTCGTGATGCTCTACGACGGGGCGTTGCGGTACCTGCACCAGGCCGCGGTCGCGATGCAGGCCAAGGACCTGCAGGTCAGCCACATCAAGCTGCGCCGGGCCGAGAACATCATCATCCACCTGCGCGGCGTGCTCGACCTCGAGCAGGGTGAGATCGCCGAGCACCTACGGCTGATCTACCGGTTCTGCCAGCGCCACCTGCTCCAGGCGCGGCTCGACCGCGACCCGGAGAAGGTCAAACAGGTCGCCGCGCTGCTCGCACAGCTGCGTGGCGCGTGGGCCACGATCGCGCAGTAGCGATGCGCCCCTCGGAGGCCGAACCGTACGAGCAGCTTGCCAGGCTGATCGAGTCCGAGCTGCAATTGATCGCCGGGAGCCGGCTCGCTGAGCTGGCGCGGCTGAACGCGGCCCGCGCCGCGCTCATCGCGACGCTGCCGGCGATCCCGCCCGCGTCCGCTCGTCTCGCGCTCGAACGCTGCCTGGCGCTGAACGGTCAGGCGCGAGACGAGCTCCTGCGCCGGCGTACCGCGGCGCTGGCCGCGCTGGCGGACATCCGTCGGGGACAGCAAGCCTTGCGGGGCTACGCCCCGTTTCGCCGCCCCCGCCCGCGGATCTCCGCGAACGCCTGAGCCTGCGGGCCGAACCTCAAGGATCGTCGCGGTGCGCCGATCCTCTTGAAGGACCAAGGAGTCGGTCACTGCCAAGCCCAGGGAGGGCGCGTCAATGAGGATTGCACCCCATGTCCCTAATCGACAGCACCCAGCTCTCGCTCGAAGCGGCGATGCGCGGCTCGATGCAGCGCCAGTCGCTGCTGACCAACAACCTCGCGAATGTTGACACGCCCGGCTACGAGCCCGAGGACGTCGACTTCCAGAGCCAACTGGACGCCGCAATCCAGAACGGCCAGTCCCCCAACCAGGTTGCCTTCCAGCCGACGGTCTCACCGCAGACGACGAGCGCTGACGGCAACGGCGTTGACCCCGAGCAGACAGAGGCCAATATCTCCGAGAACGGCCTGCTGTACAGCGAGCTGACCCAGGTGGCCGCCGCACGCGAAGGGATTCTGCTCACCGCAATGGGATTGCCTGGAGGCAGCTGATGAGCTTCTTCGACTCGATCGACATCGCCGCCAGCGGCCTGACCGCCGAGCGCGTGCGGATGGACGTCACGGCCGAGAACCTTGCCAATGCGCAGACCACGCAGGGCGCCAACGGCCAGCCCTACCAGCGCCAGGAGGTCGCCCTGCAGCAGGTCGGCGGATTTGGCGCCACGCTGCAGGCCGCGCTCGGCAACGCGCCACCCCGGGCGGCGTGCAGGTCGCCGGGATCGTCGTCAGATCCCACTCCCGACCAGGAGGTCTACGACCCGGGCAATCCGGCTGCGAACAAGCAGGGCTACGTCAAGATGCCGAACGTCAGCACTGTCGAGGAGATGACCGACATGATCGACGAGTCGCGCTCCTACGACGCCGACGTGACCGCGATGACGACGGCCAAGAACATGTACAGCAAAACACTGGAGCTGCTCAAATGATTCCCGCGATCTCAGGTGCCGTCGGACCGCTCGGCCCAAGCGAATGGAGCGTCGGCTCGGTCGGCGGGCTCGGCGCCGACGCGACGACCGGCACCAACGTCACCCCCACCGCCGACTCCGGCGGCAGCTTCGGCAGCGCGCTGACGAACGCGATCAACTCGTTGGAGCAGACGCAGACATCGGCCACCACCGCCGCCGAGCAACTCGCCACCGGCCAGGCCACCGATCCGACACAGGCGATCACGGCGGTCGAGAACGCTTCGCTCGAGATCGATCTCGCCTCCCAGATCTCGAGCAAGCTCACGGGCGACGTGACAGACCGTGTTCGGGACCCAGATCAGCTAGTGCCGTGCCCCAGCTCCGCGAGGTCATATCGAGGCTCTCGCCGAAGGGCTGGGCGATGGTCGGCGGCTCGGCAGCCGCCGCGATCCTGTTCCTGGTGCTCGTCATGCATTTCGCCTCTGCGCCGAGCTACTCGACGCTGCTGACTGGGCTCGACCCCGCGCAGACCGGGAAGATCACTAGCACCCTCGACACCAAGGGGATCCCCTACCGGATCGAGAACAACGGCACCGCGCTTGCAGTCGCTTCCGGCGACACGGCCCAGGCGCGGATCGCGCTCGCCACGGCGGGGCTGCTCGGCTCCAGCAGTAGCCACCCCGGATTCGAGCTGTTCAACTCGCAGCCGCTCGGCCAGAGCAACTTCCAGCAGCAGATCACCTACCAGCGCGCGCTCGAAGGCCAGCTCGACCAGACGATCGACCAGATCCAGGGCGTCGACTCCGCGCAGGTGAACCTCGTGCTTCCCAATCCGCAGAACCAGCTGTTCGCAGACACCTCGCAGACCGCCAGCGCTTCCGTGCTGCTCGCCTCGAGCTCGCTCGACTCCGGCTCCGTCCAGGGGATCGCGCAGCTGGTCGCGTCGAGCGTCCCCAGTCTTGCCCTGAGCAAGGTGACGATCACCAACCAGACCGGCCAGCTGCTGTGGCCCACCTCCAACCAGAGCGGGAGCGGCAACGGGCTGCCGTCCAAGCAGTCGGCCGAGCAGGCCTACGACGCGACGATGGCCGCGCAGGTGACCTCGGTCCTCGACCAGACGCTCGGCCCGGGCAAGGCCGACGTCCAGGTGAACGCCGACCTCAACACCAACCAGGCCACCTCGGACTCGCTCACCTACGCCAACAAGGGCGTGCCCCTGACCCAGCAGACCTCCACCGAGACGCTCACCGGGGCGGGCGGCAGCGGCGGCACGGCCGGCACCGCGGGCAACATCCCCGGCTACGCCGCCACCACCGGCGGCAACTCCAACTACAAGAACACGACCGCCAACACCACCTACGGCGTCGACAAGACCGTGACCAACACGACCATCGCGCCGGGCGCGATCAACAGCCAGAGCGTGTCGGTGCTCGTCGACAAGTCGGTGCCGGCGTCGGAGATCCCGGCGATCCGCAGCGCGGTCGCCGCCGCCGTCGGGCTCAACGCCAAGCGCGGGGACACGCTGTCGATCGCTCAGATCGCGTTCGCCAAGCCCGCCGCCGCGACCCCGAGCACCGGCGGCATGACCACCTACCTGTCGTACGCCAAGTACGCGGTGGTCGGCTCGCATCGTCGTGTTCCTGTTCTTCATCAGCCGCGAGCTGCGCCGCCGCGAGCGGGAGGAGTTCGCGGGCGAGCCGACCTGGCTCCGCGAGCTGAACTCGCCCCGCCGCCTCGGCGACTCCAGGGCGGCGACAGCGAAGCCGACCGAGTCGATGCAGCTGCGCCCGCCGGCCAACGTCGCCAGGCGCCAGGTCGAGGAGCTCGTCGAGCGCGATCCCGACCGCGTCGCCCAGCAGGTCGCGCCTGGATGGCGGAGGACTAGAACCGGCGATGGCCGTCGACCAGGATCCAGGCCGGCCCTGCCGGCCCCGTCCGGAGCTGCGCCACCCGCGCGCTCCTCGTTGAAGGGACGTCACAAGGCGGCGGTGCTGCTCGTCTCGCTCGGGCCAGTTGTCACGCCGCGGAGATCTTCAAGCACCTGCGCGACGAGGAGATCGAGTCGCTGTCGCTGGAGATGGCAAAGCTGCAGCGTGTCGAACCGAGAGCGACCGAGGCGGTTCTCGAGGAGTTCGGAGCGACGGTCCAGGCGTACGACTCGCTGGTCGCCGGCGGCGTCGAGTACGCGCGGGAGGTACTCGAGCAGGCGCTTGGCAGCGAGCGAGCGGACGAGATCATCGGCCGGCTGTCGACGGTGATCGAGATGCGTCCGTTCGAGTTCCTGCGACGCACCCCGCCCGAGCAGATCGTGACCTTCCTGCGCAGCGAGGCGCCGCAGACGGTCGCGCTGGTCGTCGCCAACCTGCACACGACGCTCGCCGCTGCGGTGCTCGAGCACCTTCCAGAACCGAGCAGGCGGACATCGCAATCCGGATCGCGCGCATGGGCGAGACCAGCCCGGACGTCGTGCACCAGGTCGAAGCCGTGATGCGCCAGAAGCTCGCCAACGTCGTCCAGCAGGAGTTCTCGACCGCCGGGCGGGATCAAGTCGCTGGCGCAGATCCTCAACCACGCCGACCGCCGACCGAGCGCAACGTGCTCGACCCGCTCACCGAGACCGACGAGGAGCTCGCCGCGGAGGTGCGGCGGCTGCTGTTCGTGTTCGAGGACATCGTCAAGCTCGACGACCGCTCGATCCAGCTGGTGCTCCGCGAAGCCGACCAGAAGGACCTCGCGCTGGCGCTGCGCGGCGTCAGCGACGACGTCAAGGACCGGATCGTCGCCAACATGTCCGAGCGCGGCGCCGAGATGCTGCTCGAGGAGATGGAGTTCCAGCCGCCGCAGCGCAAGCGCGTGATCGAGGAGGCCCAGGGACGGATGGTCGCGATCGTGCGCAAGCTCGAGGAGGCCGGCGCCCTCGTCCTCTCGCCGCGGCGAGGCCGACGATGTCGTCTGAACGGGCAACGCAGTCAGCGGCGAACGCTGCCTACGCATTCGAGCCGCTCGACGCCTTCGGCCCCCGCAGGAACGCCGTCGACGCGCTCGCCGAGGCCTGGGCGGAGGCCGAGCAGATCCGCGCGCAGGCCCGGCTGGACGGCGAAGCGGAGGGTCGCGCCGCCGGCCTCGCGCAGGCGCGGGCCGAGGGCAGCAGGCCCTGGCCGCGCTTGCCGGCCGCGCTCGCGGCACTGCAGCAGGCGCGCGCCGAGCTGCTGGCGGCGCTCGAACAGGACGCGCTCGAGCTCTCGTTGCAGCTGACCGAGCGGATCCTCGCCGGCGCGCTGTCAGCGCAGCCCGAGCGCGTGCTCGACGTGACCCGCAACGCGTTGCGCCGGTTGACCGATCGCCACCGGGTCACGGTCGTCGTCAACCCGGCCGACCTCGAGCTCGTCAGCGAATCGGTGCCGGCGCTGCGCGCCGAGCTCGGCGGCATCGAGCACTGCGACGTGCAGGCCGACCGCCGGATCGGCCGCGGCGGCGCAGTGGTCCGCACCGACGCGGGCGAGATCGACGCGACGATCGAGCGTGGCTCGATCGCGCGCGCGAGATCGTCGCCGCCGCAGCTGAGCGGCCGAGGACGATGATGGCTGAGGCCCACGCGCGGACGCCCGGCGCGAGCGCGATCGCGCGCGCGTCGCAGCGTGCTCAAGGACGCCGACCTCGCGCGTCGCCGCGGTCGCGTCCGGCGACCTGATCGGCCTGATCATCGAGGCGACCGGCGTCCAGGTCGAGATCGGCGAGGTGTGCCTGGTCGGCGAGCGGCGGGGCCGCCCGCGGGTGGCGACCGAGGTGGTCGGCTTCCGCGACGGACGTACGCTGCTGATGCCGCTCGGCGAGCTGCACGGGATCGGCCCGGGCACGCCGGTGCATCCCACCGGCGCGCCGTTCCTGGTCGCCGGTCGGCGAGCCGCTCCTGGGGCGCGTGATCGATGGGCTTGGGCGCGCCGCTCGACGGACGCGAGCCGCCGCAGGCCAGCTCGTGGCGCGCTCGACGACCGCCGCGCCGCCGGACGCCTTCTCGAGCGCCCGCGGATCCGCGATCCGCGTCGGGCTCGGCGTGCGCGCGCTCGACGGCGCTGGTCCCGTGCGGCCGCGGCCAGCGCCTCGGGATCTTCGCCGGCTCCGGCGTCGGCAAGTCGACGCTGCTGGGCATGATCGCGCGCTACACGACCGCCGACGTGAACGTGATCGCGCTGGTCGGCGAGCGCGGACGCGAGGTGCGCGAGTTCATCGAGCGCGACCTCGGCGAAGCGCTGGAGCGCTCGGTCGTCGTCGTCGCGACCTCCGACCAGCCGGCGCTGGTGCGGATCAGAGCCGCGTTCACGGCGACCACGATCGCCGAGTACTTCCGCGACCAGGGCCGCGACGTGATGCTGATGATGGACTCGGTCACGCGCTTCGCGATGGCCCAGCGCGAGATCGGCCTGGCGGTCGGCGAGCCGCCGGCGACCCGCGGCTACACGCCGTCCGTGTTCGCGCTGCTGCCGCGACTGCTGGAGCGCGCCGGCACCAGCCCGAGCGGCTCGATCACCGGGCTCTACACGGTGCTGGTCGACGGCGACGACATGAACGAGCCGATCGCCGACGCCGTCCGCTCGATCCTCGACGGCCACATCGTCCTCACGCGCGAGCTCGCCACGCCGGCCACTACCCGGCGATCGACGTGCTGCAGAGCGTCTCGCGGCTGATCGGCGAGGTCGTCTCCGCCGGAGGTGCGCGAGCGCCGGCCAGCGCGTGCGCGCGGCGCTCGCCGCGTACCACGAGAAGGAGGACCTGATCTCGATCGGCGCCTACCAGGCGGGCAGCGATCCGATCCTCGACAGCGCGATCGCGATGCGACCGCGGATCAACGCGTTCCTTCGCCAGCCGGTCGACCGGCCTAGCACGATCGCCGATGCGCACGCCGAGCTGGCGTCGCTGGCGCGCGGACTCGACACCGGGGCGGATACGTCTGCACGACACCGAGACCGGCCCTCAAGACGACGGACCACCGCGGCCGAGACCTCGGGTTCCTGGTCGGCTCACCCGCGGGCGGAGAGCCAGCGATTCCGATGCTCCAGCTCAGCTAGTGGCACACTGGTAGCCGGCAACCCATGTAAGGTCGCTTCGGCACCGTCTGGAGACGAGGAGGAGCAATGCCGAACTTGACAGGATCATCGACCGCCGAGATCGACGCCCCGCGCGCTCGCGTCTGGGAGCTGGTAGCGGATGTCGAGAAGGCGCCGGAATGGCAGGGGGGGCTAAAGGCGATGGACGCGCTCGAGCGCGACGGAGACGGCCGCGCCGTGCTGTGCGAGTCGCATTCGGACGCGAAGGTGCGAACATTGAAATCCACCGTCCGCTTCGTCTACGCGGCCCCGGATCGTCTGAGCTGGGAGCAGGAGAAGGGCGACCTGAAGTCCGTCAGCGGGAGCTGGCAGCTCGAGGAAGTCGGCGCCGGCCGAACGCGGGCCACCTACTCGCTCGAGGTGGACCTCGGCCGCGTGCTCGGCATGGTGATCCGCGGACCGGTCGTCGATGTGCTCCGTTCGCAACTCATCAACGCCCGCGCGAACGAACTCAAGCAGTGGGCGGAGGCCTGATCGCCGGCGCGCGGAGACCGGCCTGACGATCTCGGCCCGGCGGTAGCACACCCGTCCATGGGGCTGCACTCCCTTGCGCGGCAGCCGAATACCCCGGGCATGAAAGGTTCCTCGTTCCGTTTCCGGCTCGAGCGCGTACGCGGATTGCGCGAGCGCAAGGAGGAGACTGCGAAGCAGGCGCTCGGGGTCGCGCTGGCTCATCACGCGCGCGGCGAGCAGGCGCTGCGGACGGTCGAGTACAGACTCGCTGGCGCGCGCGCTGCACAGCTGCACGCGACCGCGACACCAACCAGCGCCGTTGACCTGCTCGCCCACCAGGCATATCTCGAGCGCACGGAGGCCGCTCGGCGCGCCACCCGCGACGAGCTCGCGCGCCGGAAGGGCGAGCTTGCGCGCCGGCGCGACGCGCTCACCGCCGCCAGCCGAGACCGACAGGCGCTGGAGCGTCTCAAGCAGCACCGACGCGAGGAGTACGAGCGCGAGGAGGCCCGCCAGGAGGGCCTGGTGCTCGACGAGATCGCGATCACCCGCTTCCGCAGGAACGCGGCATGAACACCGTGCTCGGCGCACCGCCGGCGCCGTCCCGCGCATCCGGCATGTCCACCGGGCCGGCGCCGTCGCCGGCGGCCCAAGGCTTGCCCGCGAACGGCGCCACCGGGCCACCGGGTCCGGCGACGGGTCCGCCGGAGGCTCCCTTCGCGAGCGTCCTCGAAGAACGAGTGGCCCGGACCGCAGTTGCGGAAGGCCAGAAGAAGACCGGCGGGAAGGCGTCGACAAGCCAATCCGCCACAGGTCAGCAGGCCGGCGACGGCTCCGCCGAAGCTGCCATCGCGACGGCCGGCGCGGCCTCAGCAACCACGGCCGCAGAGCCGCCTGCGATCGCCAAGCCGGCCACGGCTGCCGAGGACGTTGACGCTGCGCTCGATCCGCCGGAGACGCCGGCCCCCGGCACAACGACCGCCGGTGCCGGCGCACCGGTCGCGAAGCAACCGGCGCCGCCAAACGATCCGGCCGCGATCACACCCCAAGCGCCCACCCCCGCAACACCCACGCCAAGCGCGCCACCAACGCCGACCGCAACAACACCCCAAGCCCCCACCCCCGCGACACCCACGCCAAGCGCGCCACCAGCGCCGACCGCAACAACACCCCAAGCGCCCACCCCCGCGACACCCACGCCAAGCGCGCCACCAACGCCGACCGCAACAACACCCCAAGCCCCCACCCCCGCGACACCCACGCCAAGCGCGCCACCGGCGCCGACCGCAACAACACCCCAAGCCCCCACCCCCGCAACACCCACGCCAAGCGCGCCACCAGCCGCGAACGCGCCGACCGCAACAACATCCCAAGCGTCCACCCCCGCAACACCCACGCCAAGCGCGCCACCAGCCGCGAACGCGCCGACCGCGAACAGCATCGCCCCGACGGCAGGCCCCGCCATGCGAGCCGCCGGGGACCGCGCAGAACAGGAAGCGACCCCACAGCCCGGCACTGACGCCGGCGCGCCATCGACCCAAGAGGGGCCACAAACTGGCCCGCGGCCGAGCGTCTCGGGCGGCTCGCAGACGGGCACTCAGCCTTCGGGAACCCCGGCGCACATGCAGGGAACGGCGGGCGATCAGGCCCTGAGTCCGACACCCCAGCAGGGAACCACGGGCGTTACGGCCGCTACACCCGCACCGGCGGCGATCTCGGCGAGTACCCCAGTTGCGACCGTTCAGACCCCGTTCACGCCGCCCACGGTACAGGCGGCGTCGCACGCAGGAGCGCCCCTCGCCGGCGCGGCGGTCAGTCTCCCGCGAGCGGTCGAAGCGGTGCGGGCCACGGTCGAGCTGGCCGCGCGCCAGGGGATCTCGCAGGCGCGAATCCAGCTCTCGCCGGCATCGCTCGGCGGCCTGCGGATTCAGCTGCGCCAGACCCCGGGCGGCCTCGTCGCTCGCATTGTCGCCGACCATGCAGACGCAGCGCAGACTCTGACGCAGGGCGGGGACGATCTGCGGCGGTCGCTGCAGCAGGCCGGTATCCCGCTGGCGAGACTCGACATCGAGGCGTCCGACCAGCCGGGGACGCAGGCTTCCAACCCCGATCCCGGCGGCGGCGGCCACGGCCAGCAGCAAGCCGCTGACAACCAGGACGGCGACGCCGACAGCGGGATCCCGGTCGAGCCGGGTAGCTCTGCGCCGGCTGCCGAGGGACTCGTAGACGTACTCGCCTGAAAGGACAACCAGCAATGAACGTCACCGCCGCAACGACCGCCAACGCAACCGCCGCCGCGACCAGCTCGGCGTCCAGCAACCCGCTCGCAGGGCTCGGCCCCGACACCTTCCTGCAGCTGATGCTGGCTCAGCTCAAGAACCAGAATCCGCTCTCGGCCTCGAGCAGCGATCCGACGCAGTTCATGTCGGAGCTCTCGCAGATGACGAGCGTCGAACAGGAGACCGATACCGCTCAGTCGACCGCCCAGTCGGCGGCGCTGTCGCTGCTCGGGCACACGGTCACGTACGCCGACAAGTCCGGCGCGCCCCAGACCGGGACGGTCCAGAAGGTCGACCTCACGTCCGCGGGCCCGACGCTCACGGTCGGCGGTGTCGCCGGGATCAACCCAACCAGCGTCAGCGAGGTTTCGTGAGCGCTGTCGTTCCCAACCTGGCGCTGCTTGCACCCGGCGCCGTCGGGCCGTCTCAGCCACCCACCGGAGCGGCAAACCGCGCCGCCGCGGCGCCGCCGGCGGGTCCGTCGTTTGCGGATGTCCTCGCCGGGCACACGACCAGCACCGAGACCCCGCACTTCTCCCGTCATGCCCTGGACCGGCTCCAGCGGCGAGGGATCGATCTGTCCGGGTCGACGCTGAACCGCCTCACCGGCGGGGTTGCCAAGGCCGCCGCCAAGGGCTCGCGGGATTCAGTGGTCTTCGTCGACGGCACCGCATTCGTGGTGTCCGTCGCAAACAACACCGTCATCACGGCGGTGGGATCCGAGCACATGCGCGAGCAGGTGTTCACCAACATCGACAGCGCCGTGATCGCATGACGCTCACGGCTCCAGCAACAACCGACGGCCGGACCTCATGGAGGAGGCCTCGAAAGGAAGGGATGTCCTGATGATGTCAGGAATGTACGCCGCGATCAGCGGCCTCCAAGCACACCAGACGATGCTCGACGTGACCGGCAACAACCTCGCCAACGTCGACACCGTCGCCTACAAGGCGCAGCGGGTCACGTTCATCGACGAGCTCTCGCAGTTGATCCGCGCGACCGCGGGCGACCGCATCGATCGGCGGAACGAACCCCGTGCAGATCGGCCTCGGCGTCCAGGTCGCCTCGATCGACAACATGATGGGCGCCGGCTCGCTCGAGACGACCGGCAACGCGACCGACATCGCGATCCAGGGCGACGGCTTCCTGGTGGTCCAAGCCGGCTACCCAGCCGGCCAAGCCGACCCCTCCACCACCGCGCCCACGTGTAACCCGGCAACCGGCGCCCCGCTGCAGTACACGCGGGCGGGCAACCTCGCCCTCACCCCGTTCACCGATCACACCGGCACCGAAAGCTACCTCACCACCCAGTCGGGCCAGTACGTGCTAGGTACTAGTGCGACGGCGGGCCCCCTGACCGCGCCCACCACCGCCTCACCCACCACCTGGGCCGCCCCGATCGAGATCCCCTCGGGGGCGACCAACGTCGCGATCGCCAACAACGGCCAGGTCACTTACACGGACAACACCGGCGCCCAACAGACCGCGGGCTACATCGTGTTGGCGACGATGACAAACGAGCCCGGGATGGAGCGCGACGGCGACTCGCTCTGGAGCCTCAGCGCCAACAACGGCGCTCCCGCCTCTAATCCCGTTAGCTATGGACAGCCCAACACCGGCAACTTCGGGCAAACGCTCTCCGGACAGCTCGAGATGTCAAACGTCGACATGGCGACCGAGTTCACGAACATGATCCAGGCCCAGCGCGGCTACCAGGCAAACGCGCAGACGATCAGCACGGCCGACCAGATGATGCAGACCGTGGTGCAGATGAAGGGCTAACTAACTAACCGGATAGATCGAGGAGGGGCGGCAATCGAGGGATGATGCCCCTGCTTCGATCCCCAGGCGGAGGAGGGGCGGCCATTGAGGGATGACGCCCCTCCTCCGATCTTCGAGCTGCAACCGAACAGGAATCGAGACATGATCACCCTTCACCATCTGGGCCGCCCGCACAACCCGTTTGCAGTCAACCGCGATCTGATCCTGGCGGTCGAGGCCAATCCCGACACGGTCATCACCTTGACGAGCGGCGACAGGCTGCTCGTCCGCGAGACGCCTGAAGCTGTCGTCGAGCTGGTCCGGGAAGGCCGCGTCGAGGTTCTCGCGCAGGCGCTGGTGCGCCGCGGCGAGCAGCACCTGCCGGGCACCCACAGCCATGTTCGCCACCACTCCGATGCGCCACTGACGATCATCGCGCCGATTGATCGGCCAGGCGGCAAGCGACGCGCCTGAAGCTTTGAGCGCCGCGACCGATCTATCAGGATATGAAGGCAGCAACCGGCATCGGGATCGCCATTGCGGTCTTCGGCATCCTGCTCAGCGCGATGATGGAGGGCACCAGCCCGGCAGCGTTCATGGACATCCCGGCGTTGCTCATCATCATCGCGGGTACCGCGGGAACGACACTGGCCAGCGTCGGCATGGACGGGTTCAAACGCATACCCAAGCTGTGGAAGCTGGTGCTCAGCGCACCGCCGCTTGACATCAAGGGCCGGGTGGAGCTACTGGTCTCGCTTGCCGAGCAAGCCCGCCGCGAGGGGCTGCTCGCCCTGGACGCCAAGCTCTCGGAGATCGACGACGACTTCACCCGCAAGGGCCTGCAGTTGGTCGTCGACGGCAGCGATCCGGCGCTCGTCCGCGACGTTCTCGAGGCCGAGATCGACGGGATGGCCGCCCGCCACGCGTCGGGCGCGGCGCCGTTCGAGAAGGCCGGCGGGTTCGCTCCGACGATTGGGATCATCGGCACCGTGATGGGGCTCGTACACGTGCTCCAGAACCTCGCCGCGCCGGCCACGCTCGGCCCCTCGATCTCGAGCGCCTTCATCGCGACCCTGATGGGCGTCGGCTCTGCCAACGCGATCTACCTTCCGGTAGCCAACCGGCTCAAGGCGCTGTCGGCCGAGGAGCTCGAGCTTCGCACGTTGACGCTCGACGGGATCCTGTCCGTACAGGCCGGGGACAACCCGCGGATCGTCGCCGAGAAGCTGACCTCGTACGTGCCGCCGGCGCGAGCGCGACGGCGAGGACGGCGGCAAGGTCGAGCAGATGCCGCGAGCGCGAGGCGGCCTAGCGATGGCTTCCAGCAGCCGCCGCCGGCGCGGACATGCCGCCGAGCACGACAACGACGAGCGCTGGCTGCTGACCTACGCCGACATGATCACGCTGTTGATGGCGCTGTTCATGGTGCTGTTCTCGATCTCCTCGGTCAACATCTCCAAGTACGAGAGCCTGCAGAAGTCACTGAAGTCGGCGTTCTCTGGCTCGATCCTGTCCGGTGGCAAGGCGATCCTCCAATCCGGCTCGGAGTCGACCAGCTCGCACTCCCCGGCGACCGCCGATGTGCCTTCGATCGTCCCGCTCCAGCCAACGACCCCCACCGCGGGCCAAGGGCTGTCCGAGACGCAGATCACCGCGAGCCTGGCGAGCATCGCCGCCGCCCAGAAGGAGCAGGACGCATTCGAGCTGCTGAAGAAGAGGCTCGACGCCTACGCGCATGCCCATGGCTTCGCCAACCAGGTGCAGACGAGCGTGGAACGGCGCGGACTGGTCGTGCGGGTCCTGACCGACCAGCTGCTGTTCGATTCCGGCCAGGCGACGCCTGAAGCCGGACGGCACTGCCGCTGCTGCACGAGGTCGCCAACCTGCTCAATGTCGATCGCAGTCACGCCGATCGTCGTCGAGGGATACACCGACAACGTGCCGATCTCGACGCCGCAGTTCCCGAGCAACTGGGAGCTGTCCACAGCCCGGGCGACGACCGTCGTCCAGTACCTGATCGCCCAGCGCGTGGACATGAACCGGCTCGGAGCGGCCGGCTACGCCGACCTTCACCCGCTCGCGAGCAACGCTACAACCGCCGGCCGCCAGCTCAACCGCCGCGTCGAGATCGTGCTGCAGCGCCTCAATCCACTACCGACAGGCTGACCAGCTATGAAGAAGAAGATCATGATCGCCCTCCCCGTCCTCCTGATCGTAGTCGGCGGCGCATACAAGTTCATGATGCCCGCGGCAAAGGCAGCGCCACAGAAGCTCGCAGGCGAGATCTACGTGCTGCCCAAGCAGTTCACGCTCAACCTCCAGGACGGCCACTTCGCGACGATGACCGTGGCGCTCGAGCTCGCAGCAGGGCAGAGCGATGGCGCATCGGCCGCAGCCGCCGGCGGTGACTCGACAACCGGCATCGGAACGCTTCCCGAGGAAGCCGCGATCCGGGCGATCGTCACCAACATCGTCACCAACCAGAACAGCAGCGCGCTGATCACCGCCACCGGCCGCGCGCGAATCGAGCATCAGATCCTGGCCGCGATCGGCTCCCAGACCGACGTCAAGGTGACCGAAGTAATGCTTCCCGACGTCGCAGTCCAATAGGAGATCGCGATGAGCCAGGACCTCGAGCTCGAACAGCTCGGCGGCGAACAGCCAGCCGGCGGCGGCGCTCATCCACGCACCGACCTGCGGCGCCTGCGAGACGTTCCGGTCGAGGTCACGGTCGAGATGGGACGCACAAAGATGACCGTCGGGGAAACCCTGGAGCTGCGCCCGGGCTCGATCGTCCCGCTGGACCGGATGGCCGGCGAGCCGGTCGACCTGCTGATCAACGGCACCCCGATCGCGCGTGGCGAGGTCGTGGTGATCGACGAGCAGTTCGGGCTGCGGATCACCGACGTAGTCGGCCATTCGCGCTCGTCCGAGGAAGCCCAGCCATCCGTCGAGAGCGGGACCGTCGAGGACTAAGGGCCTATCCGCGGAAATTAAGACGCAATCGCCGATGGACTGGCGTCCCATGACCCGCGCTGGCTCGCCCCGGATCTTGCTGGTGGCCCGCTACGTGCTGCGACCCCGTGCGGCGGCCAGCTTGCGTCCTGGAACGCCCCGGAGCCGGCAGTGTCCTAACGGGATAAGGCCCTAAAGCTGCCGTCGCGGCAGCCGAGCACCTCAGATAACTGACCCCAAACGCCAGCACGCTTCCAGGCAAGCAAGCCGCTCGAAGCGAGGGCCGCGAGAGAACCACAGGAGCACCGTCATGTCTGAACAAACCGATGCGCGCCAGCTGGTCGTGTTCACGCTTGGAGCCGAGCAGTACGCACTGCCGATCCAGCAGGTGCACGAGATCATCCGCTACGCACAGCCGCGCTCTGTCGCCTCGACCGTGGACTGGGTCCGCGGCGTCATCAGCCTCCGGGGACGGATCGTCCCAGTCTACGACCTTGCCGCACGCCTCGGCGTCAGCTCGGAGCTGAGCGAGCAGACGAAGATCGTGATCGTCGAGACCGAGTCCGAGACCGCCGGCGTGATCGTCGACGACGTCGAGGAGGTGCTGACGATCGAGGACCAGCAGATCGAGGAGGTCCCCGGCGCAGATTCGACCCTGATCGAATCGATCGCCAAGATCGGGGAGCGGCTCGTCGTCCTGCTGAAGCCGAGCATGCTGTTCGCCGGTTGCGGACTCGCCGCCGCCTAGCCACCCGAGCCAGACCGACAGGAGACCTCAAGCGATGAGCAACGCAACGCCACGTGTCGTGATTGCCGACGACAGCGCCTTGATGCGCCGGATCGTCGCGAACTCGCTCGAGCGAGCCGGCGTCAAGGTCGTCGGCAGCGCCAAGGACGGCGACGAGGCGCTGGCGCTGTGCGAGCGCGAGCGCCCCGACGCGATGACCCTCGACCTGGCGATGCCGGGCCTCGACGGTCTCGGCGTGCTGCGCGCGCTGCGAGTCCGCGGCGGGCGGACGCTGCCGGTCGTCGTCGTGTCCGCGTTCTCGGCCGCGCAGGGGGCCAGAGCGGTAGACGCGCTGGCCGAGGGCGCATTCGATCTCGTTCCCAAGCCGGCCGTTGGCGACGGGCTCGACGGCTTTGCCAAGAGCCTGGTGGAGAAGGTGCGACTCGCGGCGGCTGCGCGCCGCACCGGGGCCCCACCGGTCAACGGTGCCCGCCGTACAACCCGCTCGCTCGCACCCGGCGCGCCGGCGTGTCGCGGGTGGTGCGTGATCGCAACCTCGACCGGCGGCCCCAGGGCCCTCGCCAGCCTAATGCCAAAGCTTACCCTCGCCGTTGGGCAGCGGGACGCTGATCGTCCAGCACATGCCGCCCGGGCTTCACAGGCTCGCTGGCGGCGCGGCTTGACCGCAGCTCGCGCCTGCATGTGTGCGAAGCGACCGGCGGCGAGGCGATCGAAGCTCACACGGCGCTGCTGGCGCCCGGTGGACGGCATCTGCGGATCGCCGCCGACAGGCGTGCGATGCTGAGCGACGAACCGGAGGTCGGCGGCTTGCGCCCCCGGGCGGACCTGTTGATCGAAGACGCCGCGCGCACGTACGGCGAGCGCCTGTTGCTCGTCGTCCTGACCGGGAATGGGAAACGACGGCCTGCGCGGCGCCCGCGAGGTGCGCCGGCGTGGCGGGCGGATCCTGGCCGAGGCTCAGGAGAGCTGCACGGTGTACGGGATGCCGCGCGCGATCGTCGAGGCCAAGCTGGCCGACGATGTCATGCATCTGGATCGCCTCGCAGAGGCGATCGCGACGGAGGCACGCTGATGAGCGCCATCGCAAACGACGACTACCTGCGCTTCTGCGCCGGACTGCGTGAGATCTGCGGCATCGACCTGACGCAGTACAAGCGCCAGCAGATGGAGCGCCGGCTGCGCACGTTCCTGGAGCGTCAGGGATTCAAGCGCCTGACCGACGCGCTGGCGGGCTTGCGCGCAGACAAGTCGCAGCTCGACGCGCTGCTCGACCGGATGACGATCAACGTCTCGCAGCTGTGGCGCAACCCCGAGCAGTGGCACTTTCTTGAGCGCGAGATCATCCCCCAGCTCGGCGCCGCCCGGAGCTTCCGGGCCTGGAGCGCCGGCTGCTCCTACGGCGCGGAGGCGTTCACGCTCGCCGCGATCTGCCGCACCGCGATTCCCGCGCGCCAACGTACAGATCCTCGGCACCGACATCGATCCCCGCATGGTCGATCGCGCACGCGAGGCGATCTTCAGCGACGATGACGCTCGCAGCGCTCCGGCCGACGCGATCAAGCGCTGGTTCGAGCGCGTGGACGGCGGCTGGCGGGCCGCGCTCGGAGCTGCGGACAATGACGCGGTTCGAGATCGGTGACCTGCTGCAGGATCAAGCCTCAGACGGCGCACTTCGAGCTGATCTTGTGCCGCAACACGGTGATCTACTTCGCCGAGCCGATTCGCAACGAACTGCACGCGCGGCTCGCCCGCGCGCTGCGCACCGGCGGCTACCTGATGGTCGGTGCGACCGAGCGGGTCGCCGACCCGAGGTCGCTCGGACTCGTCCCTGCTCACCCGTTCATCTTCAGAAAGTCGTGATGGATACCTCTGAATACATGCCGATGTTCCTCGCCGAGTCGCGCGAGCACCTACAGGAGTTGAACCTCGCCGTCGTGCATATCGAGGAATCTCCCGACGACCGGGCGACGGTCGATGAGATCTTCCGGATCGCCCATTCGCTGAAGGGGATGAGCGCGACGATGGGCTTCGCTCGCATCGCGGAGCTGACGCACCAGATGGAGGAGGTGCTCGAGCTCCTGCGCCAGCGCAGCGGCGGGCTCAGCCGGGAGGCGATCGACACGCTGCTGGCGTGCCTGGACGCGCTATCGGCGGCCGTCGACACGATCGAGGCGAGCGGGCAGGAGACACTCGACCCGGCACCGCTGATCGAGCGCCTGCGCCAGCTCGTGCGATCGCAAGGTCCCGATCGGCGCGCGGGCGATCGGCGCGAGGGCGACGACCGGCGACAGACGCCCGCCAGCGAGCAGCCGCCGGCTCCCGCTGCCCCGCCGGAGTTGCTCGAGGCCGCCGCCGCCCTGACCGATGGGGCGCAGCTGCTACACGTCAAGGTGAGCTTGCAGAAGCAGGTCCTGATGCCCGCGGCGCGCGCGCTGATGGTCGTGAACGCGCTCGCGAGACTATGGCGAGGTGCTTCGGAGCGATCCCGCCGCAGGATCAGGTCGAGGGCTTCAAGGGTCGCGAGATCGAAGCCTGGATCGTCACGTCTCACGAGCAGGACCGCGTCGCCGAAAGCGCGCGTGCGATCGTCGACGTCGCGATGGTCGACGTGGCCCCGGTCGATGCGCGAGCGCAAGCCGCCAGCGTCGGACGATGCGCCGCCGCCCCGCAGGCACAGTCAGAGTCCCAGCCCTCGGCCCACGCTGCTCGAACCGTGCGCGTCGACGCCGAGCGGCTGGATCTCGCTGATGCACTCGATGGGCGAGCTCGTGATCCATCGCACCGCGGTCGAGGCACTGACCGCGGGGCTCGAGGTGCCGGGGCTGCAGCAGGCGGTTCAGGACCTGACGCGCAGCTCGCAGGCGCTGCAGTCGATGGTCATGCAGGTGCGGATGATTCCGGTCGACATCGTCTTCCTGCGCTTCCCGCGCCTCGTCCGGGACCTGTCGACGAAGCTGGGCAAGGACGTCGAGCTCGAGCTCGTCGGCAAGGAGACCGAGCTCGACCGGACGGTCGTCGATGCGCTCGGAGACCCGCTTGTCCACCTGGTGCGCAACTCGCTCGATCACGGCCTGGAGTCGCCCGAGGCGCGGGCCGCGGCGGGCAAGCCGAGCACCGGCAAGCTTCAGATCGCCGCACGCCACGCCGGCGGCAGCGTCGTGATCGAGGTCCGCGACGACGGGCACGGAATCGACCCGCAGGTGATCGCCCGCAAGGCGCTCGCCGCGGGGCTGATCGACGCCGAGACCGCGGCCGACCTCGATATGCGCGGAGCGGTGGAGCTGCTGTTTGCGCCCGGGTTCACGACCGCTGACACGGCGAGCGACATCTCCGGACGCGGCGTGGGCATGGACGCGGTGCGAACGAAGATCCGCGAGCTGGGCGGCGAAGTGGTGATCGATTCCACGCTTGGCAGCGGGACGATGGCCCAGATCCGCCTGCCGTTGACGCTTGCGATCGTCTCCGCGCTGCAGGTCGACGTCGCCGGCGCGCCGTTCGCGATCCCGCTCGACCGCGTCGAGCGCACGCTGCGGCTGACCCCGAAGATGGTCAGCACGGTCGCCGGCCGGCGCGTGCTCGTGCTCGAGGACGCCGTGCTGCCGCTGCTGGAGGGCGCGAAGACGTTCGCCCGCGATCCGAGCCGCGAGCACGAGCTCGTCGTGATCGTCCGCGGACAGGATCGCCGACTTGGATTGGCGGTCGATGAGCTGGTCGGCCAGCGCGAGCTCGTCACGCGACCGCTCCCGAACGTCGTCTCCGACGGCGAGCCGGTGTCCGGTGGCGCGGTGCTCGCCGACGGCCGGATCGCGCTGATCGTCGACTGCGACGCACTGGCTGCGTGAAGTGAACCCAAACCAAGGAGATACCGTGCCTACGCCGTACAATGAGATGCAGCTCGACGCGCTCCGCGAGCTGGCCAATATCGGCTCCGGGACCGCGGCAACGGCCCTCTCGCAGATGCTCGGACAGGAGGTCGAGCTGCAGGTCCCCCGGGCGCTGGCGCTGCCGCTCGCAGACGCCGTCGACGCTGCGGGAAAGCCGGAGTCGGTCGTCACCGCCGTCGTGCTACCGCTCGAAGGTGACATCGAAGCCATCGTCCTGCTCCTGATCCCAGCCGCCGATGCCCAGACCCTCTGCCAGCTGCTCGGCGTCGAGGCGGGAACCGACGTCGGCGACTCGGCACTTGGAGAGATTGGCAACATCCTCGGCACCTCGTATCTGAACGCCCTCGTGAGCATGACCGGCCTCGAGCTCCTGCCGTGCCCGCCTGAGCTCAACACCGATCTGCTGGCGGCGATCGTCGCGTCGCTGCTCGCGCAGACCGCCGGTGAGACCGACACCGCGCTGCTGCTGGACTCCGATCTTCAGCTCGCCGACCAAGCGTGTTCGCTGTCGTTCATGCTAATCGCGACGTCGAGCGAGCGTCAACGAGCTGCTGGCGCCGTTGGGACTCGCAGAGAGCGCTGGCTAGCCATGGCGTCGGTCCGGATGGGTGAGCTCGTGGTCTCGAAGACCGCGAGCGACGAGATCGTTGCGATCGGCCTTGGCTCGTGCATCGGGCTGGCGCTGATCGATCGCATCGCCAAAGTCGCGGGTCTCGCGCACATCGTGCTCCCCGACTCGCAGGGGATGGCCGGCCCGGCGGCCAAGTTCGCCGACGTGCCGTGCCCGAGCTGGTCGCTGCAGATGCAGAAGTCCGGCGCGAACAAGAGCCGGCTCGAGGCGGCCTTGGTCGGCGGCGCGCGGATGTTCGCGCTCGGCTCGGGGCTCGACATCGGCGCGCGCAACGAGGCAGCGGTCCGAGATGCGCTGGCCCACCTCCAGGTTCGAATTCACGCCACCGCCACCGGCGGAAACCGCGGGCGGACGGTGAGAGTCGGGGTCGGAGATGGGCACGGTCAACGTGCAGGAGGCAGGCGGCGAGCGGGTGGCGCTGCCTCGGCGCCGGGGCCGCCGGTCGTCCGCTTCGCGCTCGGAGCTATCGGGAGCGCGACGATGAGTGAGATCCTCAGCCCCGAGCAGATCGCCGCGCTCGTCGAGGCGGCCAAGCAGGGACAGCTCCCGGAACAGTCGCAGCCGGGCCCGCGCGCCGCGGCCATCGGGTGCGGACCGTCGACTTCGCCCGTCCAACCAAGTTCACCAGCGACCACCAGCGCCGGATCGAGCGCGCGCTCGAGACCTTCTGCGTGACGGCCGCCACGCGCCTGTCCGCGGAGCTGCGAGGGCCGATCGAGCTCGAGGCGATCAACACCACCCAGGCCAGCTGGACCGCCGCGCAGTCGATGGTGCCGCCGGGCGCGCTGGCCATCACGATCGACCTGCAGCCGATGGGCACGCGCATCCTGCTGACCGCCGAGCAGTCGTTTGTGCTCACCGCCTTGGAGTGCCTGTTGGGCGGCGTCGCCGATCGCCCGCCGCGCGAGCGGCGGCTGACCGAGATCGACTGGACCCTCACGCGCCGGTTTGTGGACTCGATCGTCGCCCAGCTGTCGCTGGTGTGGCAGGATCTCGGAGGGATTTCGCTGCACACCAACGTGATCGAGCTCTACAACGACACGGGCCAGATCGCCTCCGTGAGCGAGCCGACGCTGATCGTCGTGTTCGAGAGCCGCATCAACAAACTGTCGTCTGCGCTGTGGCTGATGATCCCGTGGATCGCGATCGAGCCGGTCGCCCAACGGATCGCCGGTCACGACCTCCCCAGTTCGGCAGATGATGTGGCCGGCTCGCTCGCGATCGAGCAGGCGATGTCGGCTGTGCCGGTCACATTCCGCGCGGAGGTGGCCGCGACACAGCTGGCCGTCGAGGAGATCCTCGCGCTCGAGCCCGGAAGCGTCGTCGTGCTCGGCGGCCGAGCCGCAGACGGCGTGACGCTGTATGCCGAGAACATCAAGCTCGGACACGGGCACCCCGGATCCAACGGCGCCAGGCGCGCGGTTCAGGTCCGTCAGGCCGAATGGACACCGGCGTGACCGGCCAGGCGGTGACACCGCGCGACGCGCTCGTGCGCCTCGGCGCCTCGTCGGCCGAGGCTGTCGCCCGCGTGCTCGACATGTTCGCTCCGGGCCAGATCGAACGCGGCGAGGTGTCGGTGCTTCCCGACTCCGCAGCGGCGTTCGCAAACCTTCCCTTCGGCGCGGTGGCCGCAAGCGTCTCGTACATCGATGGGGTCACCGGGGCGAACGTGTTCGTGATGTCGCCCACCGGCGCGCGCGCACTGGCGGCCGCGATGGGCGTCCCCCCGCCCGACGAGGGGGATGAGTCGACCGAGCAAGAGGCGATCGTGCTGTCTGAGCTCGAGCTGTCCGCGATCAGCGAGGCGGCGAATCAGATGATGGCCGCGACAGCCGGCGCGATCGGCATCGTGCTTGGACAGGAGATCGAGATCTCGCCCCCGGACACACGAGTCCTCGACGACACCGAGACGGCGCTCGATCTGTACGGCCCAGCCCCCCATGCAACGTCGACCACGTTCTTGATCGCCGGCGAGGCTTCGCGGCTGATCCAGCTGGTGCCGAGCGCGTTCGTCGTTCGCATGGCGCGCGCGATCGACGAGCAGCGGATGGATGACGTCGGCGGGGGCGACGGCTCGCAGGCCGGCGACGGGCGCTCGCAGCAGTCGCAGGACTCCGACCGGTCGGACTGCACGAGGCGCTCGCCGACATCCGGCTTCGCGTCTGGGCTGAGCTCGGACGGACGCGCTTGCCGCTCGCACGCACGCTCGGTCTGCCGCTCGGCGCCGTGATCGACCTCGATTGCGCCGCGGACGCACCTGTCGATCTGTTCGTCAACGGCCTGGCGTTCGCTCAAGGTCACCTGCTCGTCACCGATGATGGTGAATGGGCGGTGCGCCTCGAGACCCTGCGAGGACCAGAACCACCGGACAGACCGGTGATAGCCCAACCACAAGTAAAAGGAGCAGTGACCTGATGGCCCGTGTACTCGTCGTCGACGACGCCGCCTTCATGCGCAAGGTCCTGGGCGATGCGCTCGCTTCCGGAGGCCATGAGGTGGTCGGCGAAGCTGCCAACGGCAACCAAGCCGTCGACTCGTTTCAGAAGCTGCGTCCCGAGCTGACCACGCTCGACATCACGATGCCCGAGAAGGATGGGCTCGAGGCGCTCGCCGAGATCATGGCGATCGACCCGGCCGCGCGCGTCGTGATGTGCTCGGCGCTGGGTCAGGAGAGCAAGGTGCTCGAGTCGATCAAGCTCGGCGCTAAGGACTTCGTCGTGAAGCCGTTTCAGGCCGCGCGCGTGCTGGACGCGATCGGCAAGGCGCTCGCCTAGGCCGACGGCGCGTACCGTGCTCGCTCGACGGGCTCGCCGCCAGGGCTTCAGGTCTAGGGTAGAGCGCCCACACGCCCACCACGCGCACCCCCTGATGCCACGCTGCGCCTAGAACATCTGGCTAAAGCCCACCCTAGCGTCGATTACAGGGATGACTCTCCCTCGGAGTCTTCCCTCGATGAAGTCGATCAAGTCAATTAGCGGCGCCGCACAAGCCGGCGCCAACAAGCTCTCGCACGCCGCCGCCGCGCCGGCTGGATCCGGCTCCGCTTCCGCCGAGAACACGCCGGTGCACCTCAGCGGGTCTGCGGCTGCGCACCACGCATCAACCGGCGCTGGCGCGAGCATCGTGCGCACGATCGTCGGCTTGTTGCTCGTGATCGCCGTGATCTACGGCGTCGCGTGGATCCTCCGGCAGTTCCGCAAGAGCCGCACTGCAAGCGCGAGCGGCACCGGGCTAGCCCCGATCGCAAGCATGCCGCTCGGCTCCGGACGTTCGGTGCAGCTCGTGCGCGCCGGGCGCGAGCTGCTGCTGCTCGGCGTCGCCGAGCACGGCGTCACCAAGCTGCGCGCCTACACCGAGGCCGAGGCCCTGGAAGCGGGGTTGGAGCCAGCGGGGGACGAGGTCACGTGGCCCGATCAGCCTGAAGCGGCCCGCGGCGGTGTCATCAACAACTACGACGGCTCACGGTCCGACCGTGAAGATCGACTCCTCCAACGCGCTGCAGATCCTGCTGCTGATCGGCGGGCTCTCGCTGATCCCCGCGATCCTGTTCACGGTCACCGGGTTCACCCGGATCCTGATCGTGCTCGGCTTCATCCGCAGCGCGATCGGTCTGCAGGGCTCACCCCCCAATCAGGTGCTGGTCGGGATCGCCCTGTTCTTGACCCTGTTCGTGATGTCGCCGACGATCAGCGCGATCAAGAAGGACGCCTGGGACCCGCTCGAGCGCCACCAGATCTCGACCGCGACCGCGCTCTCGCGCGGCGTCGAGCCGCTGCGCGAGTTCATGTTCAAGCAGACCAGCAACAAGAACCTGACGCTGTTCGTCAGCCTCGCGCACGTCAAGACGCCAAAGACACGCGCCCAGGTCCCGACCTACGTGCTGATCCCGGCGTTCATCCTCAGCGAGCTCAAGACCGCGTTCGAGATCGGCTTCCTGATCTACCTGCCGTTCCTGATCATCGACCTGATCGTCGCCTCGACGCTGATGAGCATGGGAATGATCATGCTCCCGCCGCCGCTCATCTCGCTTCCGTTCAAGATCCTGCTGTTCGTGCTCGTCGATGGCTGGACCCTGGTCACCCACTCGCTGGTCGCGAGCTTCCACTGAAGGAGACTGCGCCATGGATCAGGACACAGTCATCAGCCTCGTGACGCAAGCGATGACGCTGGCGGTCGAGGTCGCCGGCCCGATCCTGCTCGCAGGACTCGTGGTCGGCCTGCTCGTGAGCATCTTCCAATCGGTCACGCAGATCCAGGAGCAGAGCCTGACGTTCATTCCGAAGGTCCTCGCCGTGGCGGCGATCATCGTGATCCTCGGCCCGTGGATGCTCGGCCAGCTGATCACCTACGTCCAGAACCTCTACATGTCGATCCCTGGGCTGGTGGGCTGATGAGCTCGGTAACGCTCACCCAGTTGCTGAACGAGATCGGCCCGGCGCACGTCGCCGGTTTCTTCCTCGTGCTTGCGCGGGTCAGCCCGCTGTTCGTGCTGGCACCGTTGTTTTCCTCGCCGATGCTGCCCGCGCAAGTGCGCGGCACGATCGCCGTCGCGCTCTCGATCGGGCTGACGGGAGTCGCCACCCAAGGCCAGCGGATCCCGGACGACGCGCTCGCGATCGCAGGGCTGACCGTCGAGCAGCTGCTCGTCGGGACTGCGTTCGCGTTTGCGATCGGCGCCCTGTACGCGGCGGTGGAGGTGGCCGGTGCGCTCAGCGACTACGTCGCGGGCTTCACGTTCGGCCAGACCTGTCGACCCGATGAACGGCGACCCAGGGAGGAGTGCTGTCGCAGCTCTACGGTCTGACCGGCGTGATGATCTTCATCGCGATCGGTGGCGACGCTTGGACGCTGCGCGGCCTGACCCGCACCTTCGACCTGATGCCGCTGACGCGCGCGCCCCAACTCGACCCGCTGATCAGCGGCGTCGGACAGGCCGCCGGCTCGATCCTCACGTCCGCGGTCGAGGTCGCGGCGCCTGCGCTGCTGGCGGTGCTGATCACCGACGTGGCGCTCGGCGTCGTGTCGCGCGCGATGCCGCAGCTGAACGTGTTCGCGGTCGGGTTCCCGCTCAAGGTCGGGATCTCTTTGTTGGTGGTGGCCGCGGCCCTGCCGTTCCTGGGCAGCTGGATGTCAAACCAGATCTACGAGTCCGTCAACACCGCGCTCGGCGCGCTGCGGATCGGCTGACGGCGTCGCCATGGCTCGCCGCGACGACAAGACCGAGAAGCCGACCGGAAAGCGGCGCTCTCAGGCGCGCAAGCAAGGGCCAGGTCGCGAAGAGCCCTGACCTGAGCGGAGCGGTCGCGCTGGCCGCCGGGGTGCTCGCCGTCTGCTTGATGGGCTCGAAGATCGTCGACAGCGCCGCTGGCGCGATGCGCTCGATCTTCGCGCAGATCGCGCATCCGGGCGCCGCGACTACCGCTGCCGGGCTCAACGGCCTGGAGCACGTCGTGCTGCAGACGATGCTGAGCGCGGTTGCGCCGATCGCGGGGATCTGCCTGGCGGCCGGCGTGCTGGCAAACGTCGCGCAGGTCGGGGTCCGCCCCGCGTGGAGCAGGCTGAAGCCCGACGTCAAGCGCCTCAACCCCGTGACCGGGTTCAAGAACAAATTCGGGCCGCAGGTTGTGTTCGAGACCGGCAAGTCGCTGGCGAAGGTCGCGGCCGTCGGCGCAGCCGTGGCGCTCGCGCTGGTGCCGCAGCTCACCCACCTCGGCGCCAGCGTCGGGACGCCGCCGGCGGCGCTAGGGCAGCTGGTGAGCTCGGGCGTCAAGAGCATCGCCGAGCGCGCCGTGATCGCCTACCTGCTGATCGCGATCGTCGATTTCGCCTGGCAGAAGCGGCGACATGCGAAGTCGCTGAAGATGTCCAAGCAGGAGGTCAAGGACGAGGGCAAGCAGACGCAGCTGCCGGCCGAAGTCCGCGGCGCGCTTCGCCGGCGTCAGCTGCAGGCCGCGCGGGCGCGGATGATGGCGGCTGTCCCGCAGGCCGACGTGGTCGTCACCAACCCGACGCACTTCGCGGTCGCGCTCAGCTACGACGGAACCAAGCCGGCGCCGGTCGTGGTCGCCAAGGGCCAGAACCTCGTCGCGCTGCAGATCAAGCGGATCGCCGAGGAGAACGACGTCCCGGTGGTGTCCGACCCACCGCTCGCGCGCTCGCTGCACGAGTCCGTCGAGCTCGACCACATGATCCCGGCCGAGCTGTACGCCGCAGTCGCACAGGTGCTCGCGTTCGTCTACCGGATGGCCGCCCGTCGGAGGGTCGGGGTATGAACCCGGACACGATCCGCAAGCTGCTGCGCCACACCGATCTGGCCGCCGCGGTGGCCGTCGTGGTGATCGTGACGATGCTCGTGATCCCGCTGCCGTCGGCGCTGATCGACCTGTTCATCACGGTCAACATCTCGCTCGGACTGGCCATCGTTATCGCGACAATGTACCTGCAAAAGCCGCTAGACTTCTCTTCTTTTCCCAGCCTGCTGCTGCTCACAACGCTGTTTCGGCTGGCGATTAATGTGTCGGTTACGCGCCTGATCCTCACCAAGGGAAGCGCCGGGAGTGTCGTCCACGACTTCGGCCAGTTCGTCGTGTCCGGCAACGTCGTGATCGGCCTGGTGATCTTCCTGGTGCTGGTCGTGATCCAGTTCGTGGTCGTCACCAACGGCGCCGGGCGAGTCGCCGAGGTTGCCGCCCGGTTCACGCTCGACGCGATGCCCGGCAAGCAGATGGCGATCGACGCCGACCTCAACGCCGGGATGATCACCGACCAGCAGGCCCGGACACGCAGGGCCGACATCGCCCGCGAGGCCGACTTCTACGGGGCGATGGACGGGGCCTCGAAGTTCGTCAAGGGCGACGCGATGGCGGCCCTCCTGATCACCGCGATCAACCTGATCGGCGGGATCGTGGTGGGAGTGCTCCAGCGTCACATCGGGTTCGGTCAAGCCACCCACCAGTACTCGCTGATGACCGTCGGCGACGGGCTTGCGGCGCAGATCCCGGCGCTGCTGATCTCGGTCGCGACCGGAATCCTCGTCACACGCTCGGCGTCCGAGAAGGACCTCGGCTCGGACATCGCCAACCAGGTGCTGGGCCAGAAAAAGGCGCCGCTGGTGGCCGGTTGCGTGATCCTCGCCTTCGCGCTCGTGCCGGGCCTGCCCAAGCTGCCGTTCCTGTTCATCGGCGGCGTGCTCACCGCGATCGGCTGGTCGGTCCGCAACGGACTGCCAGACGGGCTCGCAGCGGCTGCTGCGGCCGCGGCGCCACCTACCGGCGAGCAGAAGGAGCAGCCCTCCGCCCCCCGTGAGGAGGTGCTCAAGGAGCTTCCGATCGATCCACTGGAGCTGGGGATCGGCTTCGGGCTCGTCCCGCTGGTCGACAGGCGCAGCGGCGGTACGCTGGTCCGGCGCGTCTCGATGATCCGCCGGCAGATGGCCAGCGAGCTCGGGATGGTGATCCCGCCCGTCAGGATCCACGACGAGATCGACCTCGACTCGCACGAGTACGTGTGCAAGGTGCGTGGCAGCGAGGTCGCGCGGGGCCAGATCATGGCCGGCCACGAGCTGGCGATGAACCCGGGCGACGCAGTCGGTGCGCTCCCGGGGATCCCGACGACCGAGCCGGCGTTCGGGCTCCCGGCGACCTGGATCTCCGACGCCCAACGCGGCGAGGCCGAGGCGCTCGGCTTCACGGTGGTCGACGCCGAGTCGGTGATCGTCACCCACTTGACCGAGATGATCCGCAGCCAAGCCGCGCAGCTGCTCACCCGCCAGGACGTGCGGCAGCTGCTCGACCAGCTCAAGCAGACCAACGAGGCGGTCGTCAACGAGGTGGTGCCCGATGTTCTGTCGCTCGGCGAGATCCAACGCGTGCTGCAGGCGCTGCTGGCCGAAGGCGTGTCGATCCGCGACCTCGGGGCGATCGTCGAGGCGATCGGCGACAAGGCGCGGGTGACTCGCGACCCGGGCCTGCTTGCGGAGTATGCGCGCCAGGCACTGGGACGCGCGATCACCGGCCCGTACCTCGACGCCAACCAGACCCTGCGTGCGATCACACTCGATCCGGCGATCGAGCAGGAGGTCGCGACATCGATCACCCAGACCGCCGACGGCGACTACCTGGCGATGGAGCCAGCCAGGGCGCAGGCCATGCTCGCCGCGTTGCGCAGCCAGTCCGAGCAAGCCACCGGCAGCGGTGGCGCCCGGCCCGTGCTGCTCTGCTCCGCGCGCGTGCGCCGCCATCTCCAGCGCCTGGTGGCGCATGCCATTCCGCACCTGGCAGTGTGTTCGTACAACGAGATTTCACCCGGCATCAGTGTCGAGACGATAGGAGTCGTATCCGCATGAGCATCCAGACTTCATCGGCCGCCTGGAACGACAACGACGGGCCGGGACCGGGCGTCCGCGTCTACCGCGGACGCAACCTGATCGACCTGATCCCACGGATCCGTGCCGACCTCGGCCCGGATGCCGTGATCCTGCGCGAGCGCCAGGGCGTCGTCGGGGGGATCAACGGCTTCTTCGCCAAGCGGTTTGTCGAAGTCGAGGCACAGGCGGCGCCCCGCGTCGATGTATACGATGACGAGACGACGATCCGTTGTTCGCCGAGGAGCTGGCCGAGGCCGAGGTCGAGACGGAAGCCATCATCGCCGCCGAGGAGCAGCGCTTGGCGCAAGCCGAGCCGGCAGATCGAGACCACGGCTACGGTGCAGATCCAGACACCCGTCGAGCCCGAAGCAGCCATGGAGCCCATAGCCGCAAGCCGAGCCCCAAGCCGAGGTCGAACCCCAAGCCGCAGTCGAGCCCCGGGTCGCAATCGCAGCCCCAAGCCGCACTCGAGCCCCACGCCGCACTCGAGCCCCAACCCGCAGTCGAGCTTCGACCCGCCTTCGAGCCCCGAGCCGCCTTCGAGCCCCCAGCCGCAGTCGAGCCCCCGGCCGCCTTCGAGCCCCAAGCCGCACTCGAGCCCCACGCCGCACTCGAGCCCCAACCCGCCTTCGAGCCTCCAGCCGCAGTCGCGCCGCGACCTGCCTTCGAGCCCCCAGCCGCATACGAGCCCCATCCCGAGGTCGAGGCCAGATGCGCCTCCGAGCCCGAATTCGAGATCGAGCCCGAAGCCGCCCTCGACGTCGAGAGCCGACTCGCGAGCAACGTCCCGGTGCAACTGGAGCCGCTTCCCCCGCCGCGCACCAAGAAGAAGACCATGCGGGGCGGGCGGGCCGCTTCGATCGCCCGCCAGCGCGCCCATCGCGACGGCGAGGTCGGCAGGGAGGCCTGGGCCTCGGTCGCGCGAGAGCTGATCGAACGCGGTGTGACGGCCGCCGAGGCGGAGCGGCTCGCGATGGAGGCCGCCGCGCACGGTATCCCGCTGGCGCGCGCGTCCGCGTTGCGCGACGCGGTCAGGGAGATGCTCGCCCGCCAGCTCACGGGCCCGGCGTCGTTGCCCGCCAGCGGCGCGGCGGTCGCGTTCGTTGGCGCCGGCGGGGCCGGCAAGACGCGTTGCGCGGCCGCTCTCGCCTCGGCCTACCGCCGCGCGAGCACGCTGTCGGTCATCGCTCTGTCGCTCGGCGACGCCGACGACGGCCACACGATCGAGACGCTGCTGAAGCCCGAGGGGGTGCCGGTGAGGACCGCTGTCCAGGTTCGCTCCGTGAGGCGCCTGGTCAGCGATGGCCGCGCCGGTGGTGTCGTCATCGTGGACACGCCGGCGATCGGCCCGGGCGACCGCGGCGCCGTGCTCACGCTGGCCGAACAGCTCGAGCCGCTGAGGCTCGACGGCGTGTTCGTCGCCGTGCCGGCAACGATCGGCCCCCAGGCAGCGAGGCAGCTGCTGTCAGCCCTCGGGCCGTTGCACCCGACGGGGATCGCGGTGACTCATCTCGACGAGACCGATCAGCTCGGCGTCGCCGTCGAGCTTGCGTGCGCCACCGGCACGCCGATCGCCTACGTCCACGAGGGCCTCGACCTGCGCCGGGCGCTGAGCGCACCCGATCCGTTGCAACTCGCCGCCCGCCTGCTGCCATGAGTCACCGCCCGGATCCAGAGCGCAAGGTCGCACCGCTGCTTGCCGACGGCACTCCGGGACAGTTGACCACGCCGAGAGGCAGCCAGTTGCCCGTATGCGTCGCCCAGCGGGCCGGCGACGTCATCCTCCTCGTCCTAATGCTCAAGCCCGCAGATGAGCTCAGCGCCACGGACGCACGGCCGGCGCGGCTGGAATACACCACCCCGCGCGGCCTGATGCGATTGCGAGGCCAAGCGCTGCTACAGCACACTGATCTGATCCGATTCGATGTCGTCGAGGAGCCGGACGCGATCCAGCGTCGCGACTTCGTCCGCGTACCGGTGGCCCAGCCGGTCAAGGTCAGAATCGGCGAGTCCAGCGAGATGCTCGCCGCATATGCGCTCGACATCAGCGGCGGCGGCATGCTGCTGCGCGCACCGCCCAAGCTCGAGATCGACGATCGAGATCCAGTTCGTGCTCGAGATCGGCGCCGACCAGAAGCCGATCGAAGGCTCCGCGCGGGTCGTGCGCGCGCCCGGCGGCGATTTGCGCGGGATCGTGTTCGAGCAGCTCGCGGATCGCGAGCGACTGATCAGATTTATCTTCGAGCGCCAGCGCGCCGAGCTGATGCTCAGGCGCGAGCGCGCGCGTGAGAACCGGGGGACGAGATGAGTGACGAGCAGCAGGGCAAGGAAGCCAAGGGCAAGGACAAGAAGGACAAGAAGGGAAACGACGCCAAGGGCAAGGACGAGGAAGCCAAGGGCAAGAAGGGCAAGAAGGCGAAGGGCAAGAAGTCCGAGGGCGACGACGCAGTCACGAGCGTCGCGACGCACCCCCGCGCCCGAGCGGCCGTCCGCCGCGCGAAGGGCTGGGGCGGGCTGGCCGGTTTTGCGATCGCCGCATACGCTGCTTACAGTGCGCATCTGCCGTTCGCCCAGGCCGGCCTTCACGCGCTCGCGGCGGGGGTTGCCGGCTACGTGCTCGCCTGGGCATGCGCGGTAGCGGTCTGGCGCCACCTCGTGCAGGCGGAGCTGAAGACGATCGCCGAGCGCCTGCGCGAGGCGCAGGCGGCGCAATCGAATGCGGGCGGTGGCGCGGCCGACGCAGCGGCCGGCGCCAAGAGCTGACATGCGACACGGCCGCGCGCGACCCTGTGACGACCTGAGCGAGCGCAATGGACCCGGTCAATCCGATCACCGCGCAGCCACCGAGCATCGCGCCCGTGACGGCGTCGCCGAGCGCGCGGCGCATCGACCCCGACCGCCGCCGGCGCGGCGACGGCGATGCCGACGAGCGCGAGCGGGGCGGCAGGCGAGAACCCGACACCGGGGACCCCGGCCCCGCGTGCCCCGTCGACGAGTACGACCACGGTCCCGGCGAGTGACGTCGACGACGACGACCCGGGTCGGCACGTCGACGTGACGGCCTGAGCTGGGTGAACCGTCCAGCGGCTCTGGACACCCGCTCAAGGGGGCCCGCCGCCGCGACGATAAACGTGAGTGACCAGCCGCATGGAGCGGCCGGGGGACAAACCAAAGCAACCACACCACGGAGGTGTACAAGTGTCCCTTTCGATTCTCACCAACATCTCGGCGATCGAACACCAATCGCAACCTTCAGGCCTCGAGCAACGCGGTCTCGAAGGCGATGCAGGATCTGTCGTCGGGTCTGCGGATCAACACCGCGGCGGATGACGCCGCCGGGTACGCGATCAGCCAGGGCATGACCGACCAGGTCAACGGCTACAACCAGGCCGGCAAGAACATCGGCGACGCGACCAACATGGTTCAGACGGCTGAGAGCGCGCTGAACAACATCCAGAGCATGCTGCAGCGCGTCTACGAGTTGGGCGTCCAGTACAACAACGGCGACCTCTCCACCACCGACCAGACGGCGATCCAGTGAGAGGTCAACCAGCTCACCGCCGAGATCGACCGACAGACGAGTTCTGTGCAGTTCAACGGTTCGGACCCTCCTCAACGGCACCGCGGGCATCTCTAACGCCAGCGTCGGTCAGAACTGCGTGTCACATTCCAAGTGGGCGCCAACGCAGGCGACACGCTCACCGCGACGTTCAGCGCCATCGAGGTGCGAGTTCGGACGCCGCGCGGCAGGCGCCACCTCCACCTCCGTGCTCGGCAACGTCGGGTTCACCTGGGCTGATGCTGCCGACGATCAGCACGGTGATCGACCTGTCCCGAGCCGGCGCGCTGACCAGCATCAACAAGGCGATCAGCGACATCTCGACCTACGCGGCGAACCTGGGCGCTGTCCAGAACCGCCTGCAGTACGCAGCCAACGAGGTGTCCTCCATCAGCGAGAACCTGTCCGCGGCCAACAGCTCTATTGAGGATGTCGACATGGCGTCCGAGATGACCACGATGACCCAGCAGCAGGTGCTGCAGCAGGCCGGCACGGCGATGCTGTCGCAGGCCAACGCGGAACCGCAGCTGGTGCTGAAGCTGCTCGGCGGCTGATCGGCGATCAAGTTTCGCCCGGCCAGGCGGCGCCTGAGGCGCCGCCTGCGCCGGGCGACCAGAGCTCGTCCGCGTAACCCATCCGCGGCCGGGACACAACCACCCCGCGCCTTCCCGACTCCCACGCGCGGGGCCACATACCACATCCGATCCATCGAGGGGACCCGGAAAGCGGAGGCGAGCGGCCTACGGCGCGCTCGCCTCCGCGTGGTTGAGCTTTCACGTTCGCTGCGCACCTCGAGCAGCGCCATCGCAGCTACTAGAAGCTGCCGCGTGCGAGCAGTGCCGACTGGGTGTCCTGGTCGATGTGCGCGGTACCCGATGCTCGCGCCGTCTCAGGAATAATGCCCGCCGTGAAGTCTGCGCGACGCTCGGCGGCCGCTCGGTGTTCGTCACCGGCGCCTACGGCCTGCTCGGGAGCTGGCTGGTGAAGGAGCTCGTCGAGCAGGAAGCGCGCGTCGACGGTGCTCAAGCGCGACGCCGTCGTCCGTTCGGCGCTGGTGCTCGAGGGCACCGAGCGCCGCGTCAACGTGGTCGCAAGGCGACATCTGCGACGGCGCGGCTGGTCGAGCGGGCTCTGGCCGAATACGAGGTCGACACGGTCTTTCACCTCGCCGCCCAGACGATCGTCGGGATCGCCAACGCCGCCCCGCTGTCGACGTTCGAGACCAACATCCGCGGCACCTGGACGCTGCTCGAGGCCTGCCGCCGCCTCGCCGTGCGGCGCGTGATCGTCGCCGCATCCGACAAGGCGTACGGGATGCACGACGCAGCTCCCGTACCGCGAGGATTTCGCGCTCCAGCCCCGCTACCCCTACGACGTCTCCAAAGCGGCGGCCGACATGCTCGCGCGCTCGTACTGGCACACGTTCGGGCTGCCCGTCGCGGTGACGCGGTTCGCCAACCTCTACGGCGGCGGGGATCTGAACCTATCGCGGCTCGTGCCAGAGGCGGCGCTGGCGGCGATCGAGGGGCGCCGCGCCGGTGATTCGCTCCGACGGCACGCCCGAGCGCGACTTCCTCTACGTCGAGGACGCCGTCGCAGCGTACCTTGCGATCTGCGGTCTGCTCGACGACGGTCGTGGCGCGGGCGAGGCGTTCAACGCCGGTGGCGATCAGCCACATTCCGTGCTGGAGGTCGTCCGGCTGGTGTGCAAGCTCGCGGGCACCGGGGTGACAGCCCGACGTCCGTGGTCACGGCACCCCCGCCGGGGGAGATCACGCGTCAGTGGGTGGACTCCACCAAGCTGCGGACGATGTCGGGCTGGGCCCCGCGGGTGACGCTCGAGGAGGGGCTGCGGCGAACGCTCGACTGGTACCGCGAGCACGTCGCACGACCGACCGCGCGCGCCAGCCAGGCGCCAGCGGCGTAAGCGACGAACGCGGGCGCTATCCAGGCGCCGTTCGGATCGTCGAGGATCAGCAGCGGCTCGCGGACGGCGCCGATCCCGAGATTGCGCAGGCGCTCGATCAGCTGATCGGTCACCATGAATCCCCCCGCCAGCAGCAGTGTGCCCGGCGCTGCTGCGCACGTCGCCGGCGAGCACCATCCCCGCGCGCAAACAGCCCAGCGGAAGCTCGAGCACGACCCGCCGGCGGTCGTCGTCGGCCGACGACTCGCGCGCAACGCCTCGAGCAGTTCCTGGTCATACACCTGACCTCGCCCGCGCAAAGCCGCCACCGCCGACGTTCGAGCTCGTCCCGTGCGACTCGAGCGCGTCATAGTCCATCGCGATCCGCAGCAGGCGCGATCCGAGCGGCAGGGACCGCCCTGCACCGATCTCCCCATACTGTCGCTGATAGTTGTCGAGGATCTCGATCACGCCCTCCAGCCTCGGGATGCGCTCGAGGATCCGCCGCGTGGCGGCCGGCACCCGCTCCACCATCACCTGCTCGCCCGGGGTCAGGTCGGCGCCGGCGTACAGCTTCTCCGCGGTCTCGGGGCGGAAGCGTGACCGCCCCGATGTGGACCAGCAGCGCCGACACCTCAAGCTCCCACGCGTCGGCGAAAGTCAGCTCTCGGGCCAAGCGTCCCATGTATTCGCGCACCCGCGCGCTGCGACCGAACGCAGCCGGATTGGCGAGCGCCAGAACGTCCGGCGAGCGCCTGCACGCTGCCCTTCAACGTCTGCTCGAGCACGACCCGTTCCGCCGTCCTCAGACGATGCTGCTCGACCCCATCGATACAAGCGGCGAGCAGCTCGTCCCGCGGGCACGGCTTGGTCAAGAACCTGAACAGCTGTCCTTCGTTGACGACGCTCACCGCGGCATCGAGATCCGTATAGCCGGTGAGCAGGATCCGCGTCGCGTCGGGCGCACGCGCCGCCTCGCGCAGGAACACCGACCCGGACATGACCGGCATCCGCATGTCCGACACCACGATCGCATACTCGCCGGGCGCGCTCACCAAGTCAGCGCCAGCCCCTCGGCGCCGCTGGTGGCCATGCGGACGTCGAAGTGACGCCGCAGCGCATCGCGCAACGACTCGAGGATCTGCGGCTCATCGTCGACGCACAGAATCCGCGGTCGTTCCGGGCGCCGGCTGCCCTCTAAAGCCGTGGTGTACACGCCCTTGTCTAATCGGATGGCTCGAACTCCGCTTGAGATCCTAAACGAGGGGATCGATCTGCCGATCATCCAGAGAGAGCCACGCTCCGGCGTCGATCCGCTCCCGATGTCTGACGCACCCCACATCTCGATTATCGTGCCGCTCGCGGGGTCCCGCGCAGGCGTTGCGCTGCTTTTACGGGATCGTCGCCCAACCCGACGAGCCGGCCTACGAGGTGATCGTGGTTGACGACGCATCCGTCGGGCTCGCTTCCCTGCTGGGCAGCTTGGATGGCGACGTCAAGGTCGATCCGCAGCGAACGCCGGATCGGCTTTGCGGCCGCCACACAACTCGGCCTCGAGCACGCGCGCGGCGAGCTTGTCGTGATCGTACGCGAGGCGCCATACCGGCATCCGGTTGGCTAGCCCCGCTGGCGACCGCGCTCGATGATCCTTCGATCGGCTTTGCAGCCAGCGCGACGGCGGGCGACATCGCACCAAGTCCCGTCGCCGCGTGGTCCGCGGCAGCTTCGCGCCGCTGACCTGCGCGCACCCGCCGCACCAAGCACCTCGGCGCCGCTTGTGTTCGCGGCACTGGCCCTCTCCCTCGCCCAGCGAGGACTACAGGTCAGCACCGTCGCAGCGAGCACGATCATCGCGCCTGGATCGCGAACCGGCGGCGCCCGCCGACCCGCCGGAGAGGCGCCGGAGCTGACCGTCGTGATCCCAACGCTCGATGCAAGCTCCGATCGCGTCCGCGCCTGCCTTGCTGCCGTGCAGGCCACCACGGACGTGGCGCATGAAATTGTGATCATCGACAATCGGCTGTCCACCGCAAGGCTTCAGCTCGCCCGTCAACGCCGGTCTGCGCGCGGCTCGCACGCCCTACGTCGTCGTCATGAATGACGATGTCGAACCGCTCGCCGGCTGGTGGGTGCCACTGCGCGAGGCGCTCGACGGCGGCGCCTGCGTCGCGTTCCCTCTGACCGTCGGTGGCGCGATGCGGTACGACCTCCCCGCCTGGTGCTTTGCGATGGCACACGAGAGCGTCGAGCAGCTCTCCGCACTGTTCGGGCGAGTTCTTCGACCCGGCGCTGGTCGTCTGGTATCAGGATACGGACCTGCTCTTCCGGCTTCGCCAGCTTGGCCGGCCCCCCGTGCTCGTCGACGAATCGCGCATCCGGCACGGATTGTCTAAGACGGTCGGCAGCGAAGATCCCGAGCTCAGCGCCTGGATCCGGCGCAGGTAGCCGCCGACCGCGAGCGGTTTCTCGACAAACATCCGGACGTGGCGCTGAATGGGCACGCGCTCGCCTCGCCATGAGCCCAACGATCGACCCGTAGCTCATGAAATTCGTCTACTCCTGCTGCGTACCCGGAGTGCACCCATGATCGCCTTCGCCTCGTGCATCGGCACGCGAGACGTTTTCGAGCGGTATGCCCGCCCCGGGCTCGCCCTCTGCGCGGAGTCCAACTCGCCGCTGGCGGAGATCGATACCGATTCGATCTTCGCCGGGTACAACGAGGCGCTCGACGCGTTCGCCGGCTGCGTGGACCTCGAGGCGCTGGTGTTACTTCACGAGGACGTGACGATCGAGGATCCTGCATTCTGCACCAAGGTGCGCGCGCGGCTCGTGGACCCCTCGATCGCCGTGATCGGGACGATCGGCGCGACGGGCATTCGCGGCCTGTGTTGGTGGGAGGGAGACATGCGCGGACGCGTCCGTGAGACGCGAGGACTGATCGATCGCGGCGGCGGCTGTTGGGACGTTGACGCCGTTGATGGGTTGCTGATGATCCTCGCTCCGTGGGCGGTGAGCACGCTGCGATTCGACGCCAACCGGTTCCACGGATTTCACGGCTATGACGTCGACTTCTGCTTCCAGGCGCGCACGGCCCGGCGGCGAGTCGTCGTCGATGACCTCGACGTGTTCCATCACACCCGCGGAGGTCTTGGGAACGCCGCCGACTTCTGGATCGCCGACGCGGCGCTGCGACACAAGTGGGCCGAACTCGGCCACGACACGGCGAGCGACGCCGAGGTAGCTGCCGTGTCCCGTAAGTTCGTCATCGCCGATGGTCGTTGATCGTGCAGACACCTCGCTTCTCGATCGTAATCGTCGCCTTCGGAAGGCAGCCAATCACAGAGCGATGCCTGCAGAGCATCCAGAAGTCGGTGGGTAACAGCATCGGCAACGCAATGCAGCTCGTGCTCGTCGACAACGCATCGCCGGACGACACATCTGCGCTCTTCGACTCGTGGCGTGACCGAGCCACGATCGTCACACTCGACCGTAACCGCCACTTCGGGGGCGGTTGCAATGCGGGCGCCGCGGCTGCACGCGGCGACGTGCTCGTGTTCCTCAACAACGATACGGTGGTGGAGCCTGGCATGCTCGACGCTTTGGCCCAGCAAGCGAGCGAGCCGGGCGATTGCGAGTACGGCAGACGTCGTCCTGTGCGCCGATCCTGATGACCTCTTTGAGCGTCGTGCGCTGATCGCCGCCGGAGCCGGAGCTTCAGCCGTGAGCACGGTCGACGGCCCCGCGCATGCTGTGCTTGGCGACGACGCCGCGACGATCTCCCAGCTGTCAGCCCCAGAGCTCCGAAGCGCGCTCGAGCGGGCCCTGAACGCTTCGGGCCATCCGGCGCGCGAGCACCGGGCTGGCATCGTCTGCGCGTCTGCAGCGCGGAGGCGTCAGGGGGGCGGATCGCCGCACTGGTGACCTAGCTAGTTCGCTGAAGCGAATGCAGTCAGAGTCCCACTCACCCGGGTTGACTGATCCCTCACCCGCCGTCAAGCCTGCGCGGTTTCACAATGCCCGAGCGCTGAGTCGGAGCAACCGGTGAGGTCAAGCAGCTTGCAAGGGAGGACTGCGTGCGCGTCACTACGGCATTTTCAGCAGCAGCGCCCATCTTCCAGCTTCTGCGCCTGAAGCACGTGTGGGAGAGGAACGTCAGGTTCGAGCCCGACAGGGTGGTGGTGGAGGTCGCGCTCCGTCGCCGTTGATCATTGTTTGAACCTCCTGGGACTGAGCTCCCACAGCATCCCAGGATTAGGTTGAAAAACAAGCTGATCTCGATCTCTATCACTATCACGAAGTCAGACGCAAACCGCCGAGCCCGTAGGGCGAGGCGTTGCGGCGATGGCCGCGCGTGCGGTCTTCGAGCGGGGCGGGTCAGCCTAGCCTAGCCCCCCCAAAACGCATCTTAAGGTCCATCCTCTGTCGCAGAATGGACCCGAAAATGCGTCAGGTCCCTAGACGCGCCCGTTTGCTGCTTCGTGTAGGTCATTAGTGCCACGCCGGACGGCAACGCATCTGGAGGTCCATTCTCAAGCTCAGAATGGACCCGGAGATGCGTTTGGGGGGCCTAGCCTAGCCTAAGACTTCCGCCCAACACTCAAGGGACCCCGACCCCCGCCGATTACCGAAGCAATGCCGGCCCCTTCTGACGCATGTTGCTGAGCCAGTTCACGCTCGATCACCAGACGGGGATCCTTGTCCCGCCCGGTTCAGGCGCACCCGCCGGCTATCTGGACGGCGCCGAGCAGCACCTGCTCGCCGTGCTCACAGAGGCTCGCGACCGCAGCGTCGCCTCCGAGGAACTTCAGAGACAGATTCACGACTGGCCGAGCCAGTACCACCTGACTCCGTACCGCAGCACGATCTTCGACTGCTTCGGCTTCTCGGCCGGCGACGCGCGCGTACTCGAGTTAGGCGCAGGCTGCGGCGCGATCACGCGCTGGCTTGGTGAGCACTGCGGCGAGGTCCACGCGATCGAAGGCAGCCTGCATCGCGCGCGCGTGGCACGCGCCCGTTGCGCCGAGCTTGAGCACGTAGCGGTCTACTCCGCCAACTACTCGCAGCTTGCCGAGCAGGACGCATTCGACGTCGTGACGCTAATCGGCGTTCTGGAGTACAGCCACCTGTACCACCCGGTGCACCAAAACGATCCGGTCGGGGCGGCGCTCGACAATCTGCGCATCGCACGTCGTGCCTTACGCAGAGATGGTCTGCTTGTGCTTGCGATCGAGAACCGCCTTGGCCTCAAGTACCTCAACGGCGCCCGCGAGGACCACTCGGGCAAGCAGTTCGAAGGCGTGCAGGGGTACCCCCACGCTACCTCGGCGGTTACGTTCTCCGCCCACGAGCTACGCGGTATGCTCGCAGGCGCCGGCTTTGGCGACGTCGGCGTGTACCTGCCCTACCCGGACTACAAGCTCGCCACGACGATCGTCAACGCCAAGCACGCCGGGCCCGATTCGGGCGTGCACAACTGGTTGCCCGCAACGGCACCGGACCGCGGCACAGCTCGAACTGCGGCGCTCTTCCACGAGTCGCTCGCCCAGCGCGAGCTCGGCCGCGCCGGCCTCTTGGCGGAGCTGGCGAATTCCTTCCTCATCCTCGCCTATGCCGGTGAACGTGACCGCAGCGACGTGCGTCACGGCTTGCAGACCGCCTGGCGAGCCAGGCACTACGCGCTCGGTCGGCGGCGTGGTATGCAGAAGCGGGTCACGATCGGCCCGCCGGGAGACGACGTCGTACGCAACGAGCCCGTGCTGGGCCAGGCATCGAGCGGCGGCGCCGGGGCACTGGCTCAACGCCTCGTCGACGAGACGATGCAGGCCGGCGAGCTCCTTGTCTTCGATGTGCATGACGCGATCGCTGGAACAGGGTTCGGCGAGCCGTTTCTGAGCCTGCTCGCCCGGCACCGCGACTGGCTCGTGCAGGAGTTCGCGACCGGCTGGGTTGACCAGACCGGAATCCCGCTCCTGGACGGCGAGAGCTTCGACGCAGCTTGGTGGAACATCGTCCGCGCCACTGACGGTCACTGGCAGCGGATCGACCGCGAGTGGCGCTTCCGCATGCCGATCCCCCTTGACTATGTCGTCTGGCGGACGCTCTTTCACTACGCGCTGCGGTTCGGACTGCACCTGCCACAGCCCTGGCATGGGACTGACCCCTCCGGGTTCGCTGAGCACTGGCTGCGTCACCTTCAACCGGAGCTCGACGCCAACCGCATTGCCCACCTGCATGTGCTCGAGCGGATGGTCAACCAGTCCGTCGACGCTCGTGGCGGCCCGTCGCCCGCTTGGCCACCCACTGGCGTCAGATGTGTCTGCGTCGCCGGGTCCGTCGACGAGCTGTCCGCCGACCGCGAGTTGCTGGCCGGCTACGTGAGTGCCTTCGGACCCGACGATGCGGTGATGCTGACGCTGTACGTCGAGCGCGACCGCGCCGGCGCCCAGATCAACCGCCTGCGCGGAGCGCTAGACGAGCTGGGAGTCGCCGATGACCAGTTGCCGGAGCTCTTGGTCGGGCTGGCACACGACCCGATGTCGTCCCGCCGCGCGGTTAGCGCCGCGGCGGTCGTCCTCACCCGCGACGACGCATCTGATGACGATGACGACGGGGTACCGCGCGTCGCGGACGCCGACGAACTCCGCCGGCTCGTGGAGGAGCGCTGGGCGGAGGCCGGTGGCGAACCGCGGTGGATGTGGCCACGGCGGGGTCGAGACGACGAGTTCAATATGGAGCCGCTGGGGTGCCCCTGGTACCACGACTTCGCACCGCTCGGGCGGCCGACCATACAGGCCGAGGGTATATTCGGACCGAACCAGGCCGCCAAGCAGAACACCCTGTTTTATTACATCCGACGCGCCATCGAGCTGTGCCCCGAGGGCCGGCACCGACCAACGGGTGTCGAGTTGTTCTGCGCCGATGGCTTCTACAGCCACTATGCCCTTCAGCACGGCGCGCGCCACATGACCGGCGTCGACCTCGGCGAACCCCAATCCGCCGGTGACCCGATTCACTTGCGCCAGGCGCAAGCGATGACCAGCCTGCTCGGCCACAGCGGGCGAGCCGACTTCCGGCGTCAGGACGTGCACGACGTCACCGGCGACTACGACTTCGCCATCTGCGCCGGCGGCCTGTACCACCTCAGCGACCCGGGCCTGCTCCTGCGGCACATCCACACGCACACCCACGGGCCGCTCATCCTACAGACCGTCTACTCTTTGGCCGACCGGTCGCCGGCCTACTTCCAGGCGCCGGCGCCCGGCTGGACTTGGGGCTGCCGCTTTAGCGTCGCCTATCTGATGAGCATGCTCCGCGACTCTGGCTGGAAGGTGCTCGACGCCACGAACAACGAACTCGAAGGTAACACTCGACCCCAGGATCGCGGCTCCATCTACGCCCTCTGCGTGCCAGTCCGCAGCAGTCACGCCGTGTCCGGCTTGGTAGCATGATGGAACGATGGAGATGCGCAAACTTCAGCTATACGTCACCGAGCATCAGTACCGGCTGCTGAAGCAGCGCGCCGGCGAGCGCGGGAGCATCGCCGGCGTCGTTCGCGATCTGATTGATCATGCGGGGGTCCCGGCGGAGCCAGAGAGTGATCCGTTCTATCGGCGCATGGTCGAGGAGAAGCAAGGAAGCGGGCGTTCCTATCGCGCTGAGGACGCAAAGCGCGAGCTCTACCGGCGTCCAGGATGAGGAGTGTCATAGTCGATTCGAGCGTGTTCCTCTCGCTCGAGGATCCTGCCGAGCGCTCGCACACCGCGGCTGTCGGCTCGATTCGTGAGCTCGTCAGCTCGCGCGTTCGTCTCGTGACGACTAACTTCGTGTTCGACGAGACCTACACGCTGATTCTGACTCGCCTCGGTCGCGCCCGCGCGGTGAGCTGGGGCGAGGACTTCCTGGCCGGCAAGCTGATCGAGCTACTGCGGGTCGCCGACGACCACGAGCGTCGCGCTTGGGAGATCATCATTGCATTCGAGGACAAGGACTTCTCCTACACCGACGCGACCACGTTCGCGGTCGCTGAGAATCTGGGTGTCGACGAGGCGTTGTCGCTCGACCGGCACTTTTACGAGTTCGGTCGACTGCGCGTGCTGCCTTGACCGGGCCCCGTTGCCGCTCGTCCGACGTCCGAAGGAGCAAGCTTTAGCGGGAGAGGGGGTGGTGCCGCTCCCGGGCGCAAGCCGCGCTCGCGGCGTCGGGAATGGTCTCGCACCGGGTCAAGGTCGCCGACCTGCTGGTGGCAGCGGCGGCGCATCAGGCCGACGCCGGCGTGCTGCATTACGACCACGACTTCGACACCCTCGCCCAGCACACCGAGCTTGAGTTCCGAAGCGTGCGGCAGGCACCGCGTGGCACGCTCCAATAGCGCCACACTGACCGTACCTCAGGCAACCAAGGCAACCCGCAGGCGCCGTCGATGCTGGCGCTAGCGTCGGTCATCGGCATTCCGGCGGTCCTTGGCGCTATCGCTGTGCTCACGCTTGCCGGCCAGCAACGGCTCCCGCTCAACCAGGTCGACCCGCTCGCGTGATGGCCCCAGCATAAAGGCCGCAATCCCGCTGGAACCCTGGCGACGAGCTCACGGCGCTTGACCCTCTGGCGCCGGAGCCAGCATCCGTAGCGATGAAGAGCGATGGCCATTACGACAGACAGGCCGACATCGTGTGGCTGCGCTTCGAGGACTACGACCCGACAACGGTCGTCGCCGAGGTGACCGTGTTCGGCTTGAGGGAGCTCGATCCGCGCGACAGGCATCTCGTCGGGCTCGAGTACTGGTACGCAAGCGAGGCGCTCCCGCCCGACCTGCTCGTCATCTCTTCAGCGAGCTGTGTCTCGCCGAACACGACGGCTCGCTCAGAATGCTGCGCGATGCGGCGACACTGTCGATCATCTCGGTGCCGTACATCGAAGGCACACGCGCGCTGTGGCATCCAATCACGGTCGGTCATCAGATCGCCACATCAGGCTCGAAAGCACCCGCTCCACCCACGCGGCCGCGTCGCCGCTTCGGCTTCCCTGTTGCGATCCCCACGCGTCAACGAAGTCGATCAACCGATCGGGACGGTCATCCTGGACGAGCTTCTCAGCCAGAAAGGCGGCGAACGGAGGAAGATCGGTCGAACAGCCTTCAGATAGTCCTGCCAGACGACTGCGTTGGCTGGGAGGCGTCGATGCCCCAGGCGGTCGAGATAACGGAAGAGAACTCTGAGCCGAAGGCTGAGCGGAGGGTGGGTCTAGCTTACGGCCTCGGCACCACCGGGCGGAGTTCTCGCGAGTCGAACAGGATCCCGACGCGCCACGACTCGGCATGAGCGCATCGCCCAGACAGCGCGGCCCAACACTGGGCCGACCTGGATGCAGCTGGCTACGTCGGCCCGGGTGCGACCGGCGAACCAAATTCGAACAGCTCGCCCACGGGGGCCGGGGCACAAGTCGACGTCGTCGGCGAGTCACGACTACCGCCTGGTTGCTGGCAGAGGAGTCCGGCGGCGGCGCGCAATCGCGCCAGAGCGCCAACAACAACGACGGGCTGACATCGGCTACACCGACAGCGCCACCTCGGGATGTCATCGACCCGTCCGGGAATCCCCGTTCCGGGTGGCTGCCTGAGTCGACGAGGCTCTCGTGGACGTCGACCTTGGCGCCCGAGGTCAATCGACGGAGCCGGCAGGCGCGACCCACTGGCACGATTGGCCGGTCACGGCGCCGATCCGATCGAAGTCCGTGTCGTAGTGAAGGACCGTGAGGCCTCGGGCTTCAGCAGCCGCGGCGATCAGCAGGTCCGGCACCTTGCGCCCGCGCTGGTGCTTGGACGCGAGCAGTCGCTGAACCTGTCGGGCTCGTCGCAGATGATCGGCGGTCGTCTCCACCAGCTCGAAGACCTCAAGAGCCTCCGCCAGTCGGTCCCACTCAGCCACGCTCCGGGCTGAGTAGCCGATCTCGAGGTCGCTGATCCCAGCTCGTGCGAGCTTGCCACGCTCGGTCATCGACTCGATCGCGTTCCGGATGACCGGCTCGCGCAAGCGAGTGAGAACGCTTGAGTCGACGACGTGGGTCAGCGCCACGCTCGCTCGCGATCAGAGAGATCGGCTCGAGCGAGCAGGTCAAGGGACTTCTTGACGATCGCGCCACGGTCCTTGCCGGCACGGCGAAGCGCCCGATTGACGGTCTCCTTGATCGTGTCGGTACCGAGCTCTGCCCGAGCCGCCCGCAGGGCCTCTTCATCGATGTCGACCAAGTGCTTGCTCACCCGATGAGTATATACGCCACCTCGCCGATATATCCTGAGCGGAACCGCGACGTAGGGGGGTCACCCTCTCGGAGCGGTCTCGACACGACGAGGTCGGCGGCGACGGCGACGGCGACGGCGACGGCGACGGCGACGGCGACGGCGGCTCGAGTATCGCGCGCGCTCGACGCGAGACGTTCGCGCCAGTGCTCGGCGAATGGTCGACCGACCGTGTCTCGCGCCGCGATTTCAGCCCCATCCCGAAGGAGGTGCGGCCGCCCCGTGGGGCGGTACACACGAGTGTTCGGCCGCGCGCTGCGCGCCTTTAGCGTGGCGTGGATGGCAGACGGCAACCAGCTAAATGGTAATATTGGTGCCATGCGGACAACCATCGACGCGGCAGGTCGCCTCGTTGTGCCGAAGCCGTTGCGCGACCAACTCGGGCTTGCGCCGGGCACCGAGCTCGAGCTGCGAGCCGTCGACGGCCGGCTCGAAATTGCGGTCCCCTCTCGCGTCCGTGTCGAGGACGGCCCGAAGGGCGTCCGGTTCATCGCCGAGGGCGCTGAATCGCTGAGCGCCGCTCAGGTACGTGAACTGATGGAGCAAGTCCGCCGATGACCTCTGACACGAGCGCGGTGATCGCCGCGCTGTCGGCATGGCACGAGCAACACGAGTCGGCCGCGCAGGCGCTCACGCACGTCACCGCCCTGCCCGCCCACGTGGTCGTCGAGGTCTACGCCGTGTTGACCCGACTACCGTCAGGGCTGGCCGTGCCCGCCACGATGGCCGCAAGGGTCCTGTCTCGCCGGTTCGCCGACTCACCGCTGGCCTCGGGAGCGTGAACGCATGACAGTGCTCGAGCGACTCGCTGGCGCCGGCGTGGTCGGAGGAGCTACGTACGACGGACTTGTGGCCCTCGAAGCGGCGGCACACGGTGAGACGCTGATCACGCTCGACACGCGAGCACGGTCGACATACCAGCGTTTGAACGTCGCCTTCAACGTCATCGACGAGACCCAGCGGTCCGGCTAGGGCGCCGGCGACGATCGCGCCGTACGCGCGGCGACGTCACCGTCGATCGGGAGTGGGTCGAACTCGCTCTCGACGAGCGCCAAGCGGCGCAGCCGCAACGCTCGCTCCCCGTCGGTGCGGGCACGCAGCACACCGTAGTGCAGCTCAGCCAAGGTCATCGCAGAGATCGCCGCCTCGTCCAGAGCGGGGCGCGATCCCGCCACGAGCACCGACGTGTCGAGCACGCCCCTCACCGGGCCCATCGGTCCTCGGGCTCGTCGGCGCGCAACTCAGCCAGACGATCAAGCCAGCTCGGATCGGTCGGTAGCGCGTAGAGACGATCGAGCACGTCGGCGCCAACGAACCGAGCGCGCCGTCGGATCGGAGTCAGGTCCGCAACCGGCCGACCGTTGACCGTGATCCGGATCGTCGTACCCGCCTCTACCTCTCGCAGCACAGCCGCTGTCCGGTTGCGAAGCTCACGCTGAGGGACTTCTCGGAGTGTCGCCAGATTGCGACACCGTAGCAGATGAGTCCAGCCGGCCCTCCGAACAGCAACGGAGGTGAGCGCGGCTCGCGCTGCAGCGCCAGGTGAAGACGAATCGCCTGGTTGGGCGCCCAAGCCTGAGCTGGTCTTCGATCGTGCGCTCACGTCGAGGCGCAGTTCGATCCCGAAACAGCCATCGTCACGGTCTACGAGGGGCGGCGCGCCTGCTCAGGCCAGGGATGTGCCGTCTGCCCCGAGGAGCCGTACCGGCAGGCCGACGCTGCGGGCGTTGCGGGCGAGCGGCCCGTCGAGCGTCCACACCGACGCGTCCAGGGACAGCGCGAGCGCGACATAAGCTGCGTCATAAGCGCTCTGGCGCCCGAGCCGCTGCGCGATGGCGATCACCTCGACACCCGCCTCCAGCGGGTGCAGCGTGACAGGCACGGCCGAGATTGTCGCCCAGACCTCGGCGACGACGGCTGGCTCCAAGCCGCCCGACACGGCCGCCCCGACCAGGGCGCTGGCGGCCTCATAGGGCAGCAGCGCCGGTGCGTGCAGCGTCTCGCCCGCGGTCGCCCACTCGCGCATCTTCGCCTCGACCACTGGCCCGCGCTGATCGTCGAGTGCGAGGACGACGAGGACGTTTGCGTCCAGGACGACGGTCAAGCGCCGCGCGCCTGAAGGTCGGCTCGTGCTTCGCGCGCGAGGACGACGCCATCAAGTCGCGGTAGCGTCGAGCGTAAGGTGGCCGCCCGGTGCAGCGCAGTGTCCAGGTCGCCACCGTGGATCGCAGCCAGGTCGGTTCGGATGATCTCCTCCACGAGCTGGTCAGCGCTCACCCCGCGGCGCTCCGCCTCGCGGCTGACGAGGTCGAAGGCGTCGGGCTGCAACTCGATGGTGTGCGGGCGCGGTCCCATGAGCGAGATTCTACGCGCGGCCTTCGACAGAAGACCATGATCACGAACATGCCCGACGACTCGGTCGACCCGAGGTTGTCCCGTAGCTCGTAGAACTTGAAGTGACGGCGGTCCCTCCAGGCCCGTTCGCTCCGCGTGGGAACCTGACGGCCGATGACGCCAAGATCGAAGGAGGAAGCGCCGTGAAGGAAACCGTACTGGTCGCGCAGACGACCGATGATGAGGCCGAGCTCCCGGAGCGTGTGCAGGAGGCGCTCGGGCAGTTGGTCGAGGCAGCGAAGGAGGGGTGCTGGCGTTGGCGTCGGGCTCGGCGTGTTGACCGAGTTGATGGAAGCGAACGTCGACGATGTCGTGGGCCCGAAGGGCAAGCACAAACCCGGAGCGCACGGCGTCGTCACAGTCATGAGGCGGGAGAGGTGACGCTCGGCGGCCGGTGCGTGTCGGTGGAGCGTCCCGGGTGCGGACCGGGATCACCGCAGGAGCGCTTACACAACCGCGGCTGTAACCGTCGCCGTGTCAGCAGCGGTGAGCACCGAGCTGGTCCTCAGAGCCTCCGTGCGGAGGGAATTCCCGGTCGTCTTTCAACCCCCCACCGGCGCACGGAGTATGCGTTCGCGCTCGGCGGCGCGCATGACCTTCCGATCGAACGAGATCACGGTACAGCCGGCGTGCTTCGCTGTCGCGAGGCAGTACGCGTCGGGGAGGCTGATCGGGTGACGTTGGCGCAACCTGGCGGCCTCCACAGCGACCGCCTCGCCCGACTGCTGGACCGCAACCCCGAGCGCGGCGATTGCCTCCCGGGCAGCTGACAGCTTGGCGCTGTCTGCGGCTGGCGCGATCAGCACCTCCGTCAGGTTGACGACGCTGATCAGCGGCGCGGCCTGTCGCTGACGCCAGCCGGTGAAGAGCTCGCGCGCCTGGTCGTGGTGCACGTCGTTGCGGTCAAGCGCGCCGATCAGCACGTCCGCGTCAAGGACGAGCCTCAACGCTGGTCCTCTTCGGCGTCGAGCCGTTCGAGATAACCGGGCGGATAAGCGCCCGTCAGCGCCCCGAACGCGTCCTCGAAGCTGAGCGCCGAACGGCGCACGCGGAGCTCGCCTTCGCCAGCCGGCTCGATCGTGACGCGGTCGCCGGCGTGAAGTCCGACTTCCTCGAGCGCGGCCACGGGGATCGTGGCCTGATTCTTCGCAGAGATGCGCGCCACGCCTTTACCCTACCAGTAAAGGCGCAAGGCCACCGTTGGCGACGCCGCAGCGCTGCTCTCCGGAGTCTCGGGCTCCACTCGACCGCGTGCCCGAGCAAGGCGCCCTTCAACACCTTCAGCGACAGCAGCGCGCACTTCATCCGCGTCGCCGAGATGTCGATCCCGAGCAGCTCGAGCACGAACGAGCAGTCGAGCTTCAGCCCTTCAGCAGCTCCGCGACGTTCATCACCCTGAGCTCGTCCGAGGTCATCGACGCGGCGGCCTGCGAGATCGCGCACCCGTCCAGGCGCAGATCGTGACGCTCCCAGACACCTTGACGCCTCACACGGCGCAGCCATCCTCGCAAGGGCACCTGGCTGAAGTCTGCGGGATCGTGGCTGGAAGGCTGCTACGGTTCTTGGATCAGCGTGAGCTGGAAGCGCCGTCTCGGTCACCCACGTGCACGCTCATCTCCTCGTTGCATACGTTGTCGCCGGCGCCCGCGAGGTACTCGACGGTAAAGAGCTCAGTGGCCGCTCACGCTGGGCGATCGAGGACGCCGTGACGCAACTGCGCGCCCAGCGAGTGATCGTCGACGGAGCCGCCGATCTGGACGAGACGAGCGCCCGCTTCGCGCTCACGCCATCTTCGCGCGACTGCAGTGTGCAGTTCGCGGAGCTCGTGCTCCAGTCCGGCCGAACAGCTCAACACGAACCCGCCACGACCCTCGAAGAACACGAGCGCCGCTCGTCGCAGCGCCTGGGGGAACTGATCGATGCCCTCGAGAGACTCGGCGAGGGAGACGCCGAAGCCGCCCGTCGCGCCGACGACGTCTTTCGAGCAATCATAATCGCGCGCGCGCAGGGGGACACGCTTGCCGACATCTTCTAGGCGCGAGCGCTCGGTGCGCTGCTGGGCCGCGGACGCCGCGGTGTGAGCGGGTACTGGGACACCGTGCGTCGGTCGCTGATCGACCGAGCTGGAGCGCTGGGAAGCTACGTCGACCGTCTCCAGGCCGCCAACAACCGGACCGATGACGGCTTCGCGCTCGCACTGGAGATGTGCCAGCGCTACACCGACGTGTTCGTAGCGCAGGTTGAATTCGACTGGAATCGGGCCGCTGACGACGAGGATCGCCGTCGCGCAGAGCTACAGCAGCACTTTGAACGGTTTCTGCAACGCGAGAAGTGGATCGATCGGCGGTTTGCACGCGGCAGCCAGCAGGATGTCCCACGCGCGCTGAAGACAATCGTCCGCGCCGAATTCGCGGCCCATGGTCTGGACGAGCACGAGCCGGTCCTGACCGTCGGACCGCGCGATAGCTTCGAAACCCACCAATCCGACCTGTTCGAGCATCTCTTCGGCGAGCTGTACCTGACCCGACAGGACGGCTCGCTCAGAATGCTGCGCGATGCGGCGACACTGTCGATCATCTCGGTGCCGTACATCGAAGGCACGCGCGCGCTGTGGCATCCAATCACGGTCGGTCATCAGATCGCCCACATAAGGCTCGAAAGCACTCCAACGCTCACCGCGCGAACTGAACTGACCCGAGACTGGATCGACGATCCCCGTTTGCACGAACTGCTGTACCGCGAGCACAAGCAATCAGGCCGCGAGCTGCCACGCGTCGTGCTGCTTCGAGCGCTCGAGATCTGGGTCAACGAAGTCTTGTGCGATCTCAACGCCGTTCGACTTTTCGGACCGGCCGGGTTGAGCTCGATTGCCGAGTTTCTCAGCTGTGCTCGGCGTCGGTCAGCCCGGTGGTGCCGAGGCCGTAAGCGAAACCCACCCTCCGCTCAGCCTTCGGCTCAGAGTTCTCTTCCGTTACCTCGACCGCCTCGGGCATCGACGCCTCCCAGCCTACGCAGTTGTCTGGCAGGACTATCTGAAGGCTGCTTCGAGCGATCTTCCTCCGTTCGCCGCCTTTCTGGCTGAGAAGCTCGTCCACGATGACCATCCCGACCGGCTGATCGACTTCGTCGACGCGTGGGGATCGCAACAGGGAAGCGCAAGCAGCGACGCGGCCGCCTGGGTAGAGCGGGAGCTGCTGGACGAGATCCCGGGCGACACGCACTGTCGCCCGTCGAACGGTGGCCAACGACAGAGCGTCGCGGTCGCGGACGTCGTCAACGCCGCATGGGCGGCTCGGACGGCGCTCGACATCGCCGCCTCGGGTGACACCATGCCCACCGGCGCGCTGGCCGCGAGCCGGATTGATCCACATCAGAAGAGACTCCGAATCGACAGCCTCGCAAGCAAGGCGATCGACTCCATCGAGTTGGCACGCCTTTGGGGCCCGGACCGCGGCGTCATTAGCGTCGACGACCAGACGCTGACACAGGCCGCGGCCTATATCCCGGCCGGGGCTGACACCCCGGTTGGCGCACTGTCGCGCAGCGCCATCGCAGACCGGCTGCGCGCCAATCGCGAAGACCGAGCCAAACAGCGTTTGGTCGTCTCACCACTGTTCGCGGACTCCCTCCAGGACGCTGGGGTCGACTTGCGGCTCGGCCCGGACTTCATCGTCTTTCTCCACTCGGCCATCGGAGGGTTCGATCCTCTCGACACCCATCAGGACCCGCGCATGCTCCAAGAGCGTGTTCACAAGGCCTGGGGCGAGCGGTTCATGCTCCACCCCGGCGAGCTCGTGCTGGCTTCGACATTGGAGTACATCGTCACCCCGCAAGATGTCGTCGCACAGGTCGTCACCCGCTCCTCATACGGACGCCTGGGGCTGATCACGGCGACGGCTGTACAGGTGCAACCCGGCTCGCGAGGCTGCATCACCCTCGAGCTAGTCAACCACGGAGATACCCCGATCGCCCTCAGCCCCGGCGCCCGCATCGCTCAGCTCCTGCTCATCGGATTGCCATACTCCAATCCGGTAGCTCCGGGCAAGTATTGGTTCCCGGTCGGGCCTGAGTTCTCGCGAGTCGAACAGGATCCCGACGCGCCACGACTCCGCATGATCGCATCGCCCAGACAGCGCAGCCCAGCACTGGGCCGACCTGGATCAAGCTAAGGGTACATCGGCTCGAGTCCGCCGCCGGCGATCCCCTCTTTGTTCTCCCAGTAGCCGAGCGCGCTGTAGTCGCTCGCCCATGCGGCGCACGAGCCCACCTGGCCCTGATTGACCGGCATCGCATAAGGAGTAGGTCGACGCTCGCGGGCAGCGCAGCGGCCACCGCGTGGACGCCCGCGGTCCGTTGCCGCGCTCACGACTTTCGGCTGCGGCGCGAGCAAGCCCATCGCGTTGGGCACGCCGGCCGCGGGCGTCGACGCGTCCCCCGCCACCGACGCGGACGCCGCCGCAGGAAGGCTGCAAGCAGCCACCCCGCCGACGGGGAGCGTCACCGCCCAGCGCGCCATCCGCGATCGACCCGCGCTTCGGCGACAACCCCCGCCGCCCCGCCTCGTCGTCCTTCGCAACCCTCTAGCACCATCGGCCATGCCGGACCATCCTTGCCGAGCTGCTGCCAGCGCAACCGCCGTCCGTGGCGAACGCAAGCACTTGTGGCGATGACAACGGCAAACCGGGACGCGAGGCAAAACGCCCGGTGCGTTTCTCAACGAATGGGCGACCGGCGGCCCTCCGGACCGACCGGGCGATTCGCGATGATTCTGGCACGCAGACCGGAGCAGAAGCCCGGGATCTGTCAAGCGGATCACACCTATGCTCGGCCGGGCGCTTCACACCTTTAGACCGGGTCAGCTGCCCCCGCTGCTTGCAGGGAGCTCGATCCACCTTTCCCACACCCGATAGTGCTCCGCGCCGGCCGACTTGGAACCTCGACGGCTCCCAGCACCCTAGCGATTTAGGTCGAGGTGCGCGTTCGGTGCGCACTCGTTGGGTGACGGGCATGTCAGGGCTTCAGGACCGGAAATGGGCGCCGATCACCCGGGCAGCCGATCCGATGAGCTTCACCGACGCCGTATCCCGCATCAGCCAGATCCAGGCGCAGATCGCCAGCGTGCAAAGCGCCTTTGACGCGTCGGCCGCGAGCGGGGCCTCGCAGTCAGAATCTGCCGCGCAAGCCCCCTCGTCGAGCACCTACGCGAGCAACGGCTCCACGACCTTCGCAGACGCGCTCGCCCAGGCGCAGTCCCCCAGCGACTCGGCGCCCGACTCGGAGCTCGGCAGCTCCCAGGCGTCCGCACTGCCGGCTTCCTCGCTCGCCACCACCCTGCCCGCGTCCTCGCTCGCCACCACCCTGCCGGCGACCTCCCTGCCGGCGTCCGCCCAGAGCATGCTGACCACCGCCCAGCAGCAGTTCGCCGCCCGCCTCGCCACCGACACCGGCCTCGACCCGGGGGTGATCACCTCATGGCTGCTGGCCGAGGAGTCCGGTGGCGCCGCGCAGTCGCGCCAGGGCGCGAACAACAACGACTGGCTCAACATCGGCTACACCGACAGCGCCACCTACGGATCCTCGGACTCGATCTGGAGCGACCCGAGCGCCGCCGCGGACGCCACCGCCGGCTGGCTCAAGGGCCACAACACGATCCCCGGCTACGGGACCGCCAGCTCAGGGATCCAGGCGATCCCCGCCACCGCCGGCCAGTCGCCGGCGACGCAGATCGCCGCGATCCAGCAGTCGGGCTGGGCCTCGAGCGGCTACCCGGACCTGCCCGGCCTCTATCAGCAGGTCGCCGCCTGACGCCCCAGGCCGCGGCCAACGCAGCGTGCCGGCGACCCCTGACAGCGCGGATCGATCACTCATGCCGCAGGCGGCTGCGATTCGCCGCCGGGATGCAGGAGCCGATCAGCGTCCGCTCAGTGCTTCTTTTTGCTGACGGACTTCTTGGGTCGTGCTTTGGCGGTGACCTTCAGCGCGGTCGCCGCCGCCCGCGAAGTGCTCGCGACGGCCTTAGTCGCCGCACTGGCCTTGGTGACGGTTCCGTCGGAGTTGGCGGCCGTCACCACCACCCTCAGCGTGGCTCCCTGGTCGGCCTGGGCCGCCACATACATCTGTTTCTTCGCGCCGGCGATGTTGACAAAACCGCTGCCGGACTTGCGCTGCCACTGGTAGGCGTAGGAGTTCCCTGTGCCAGCCCATGAGCCGGTCGTCGCGCTCAGCTTGGCGCCGCTCTGCGCGGTGCCGATAACGGTCGGGACGGTCGTGTTGGCAGGCGGGCTCGCCCTGACGGCCCCGGTCGGCGCGCTAGCCGCGGCGGCCTTGCCGTACGCGTTGCTGGCCGTGACAATCACCCGGACCTCAGCCTTCGCATCGGCCGTTGCCAGGGTGTAGCTCGAGGCGCCCGCGCCCGTTATGTTCGACCAGCCGCTGCCTCCGTTGGTGGAGCGCTGCCACTGATAGGCATAGGACGTGCCGGCTGGATTCCACGCACCCGGACTCGCCGTCAGGGTCGCCCCACGGGTGGCGGTGCCGCTCACTACCGGCGCTGAGGTGCCCGCGGGAGCGGCGGAGGGCACCGGTCCCGCCCGGTCGAGCTGGCGCTGCCCGACCCGTAGCTATCGGTCGCCGTCACGACGACACGAACAGTTGCGCCGACGTCGGCGCTTGCGAGCACGTACGCCCCGCTAGTCGCGCCGGTGATCGCAGACCAAGCGCTGCCGGCGTTGGTGGAGCGCTGCCACTGATAGCCATAGGACGTGGCCGCCGGGCTCCAGCTCCCGCTGGACGCCGTCACCGTCTGGCCCTGACGCACCGTGCCCGTGACCGTCGGCGCCACGGTGTTGTAAGGCGCGCCCGAGATCGGGCCAACCTGCGCCGAGGTGGCGGTGCCCTGCCCGCTGCTGTTGCTCGCCGTCACGAGCACCCGCAGATACGCGTTGACATCCGCGGCGGCCGATACGTGCGACGCGCTGCTCGCGCCGGTGATCGTCGACCACGTGCTGCCGGTGGTCGAGCGCTGCCACTGATAGGCGTAGGAGGTCGCCGCCGGGCTCCAGCTCCCGGCTTGAAACGATCAGCGTCTGACCTTCGCGAGGCGTCCCGGTGATGCTCGGCGCGCCAGTGCTGCTAGGCATGCCCGAGAGTGGGCCAATCTGAGCCGAGGTGGCCGCGCCCTGCCCGTGGCTGTTGGTCGCCGTTACGAGCACGCGCAGGTTCTGCCCAACGTCCGTGGCCGCCGGCAGGTAGGTCGCGCCGGTCGCGCCCGAGATCGCCGACCACGCGCTGCTGGCGCTCGCAGAGCGCTGCCACTGGTACGCGTACGAGGTCGCCGCTGGGTTCCAGCTTCCAGTCGAGGCGCTCAGCGTCTGGCCCTCGTGGTCGGTGCCGGTGATCGCGGGCGCGGTGCTGCTGACCGGCTGTCCGGTGGCCAGCGGCCCGACCTCGACGGCGTCGAACACGTATTGGTTGACAAACGACCACGACAGGGTGGCGTAGCCGCTGGCTCCCCAGGAGGCGCCCCATGAGTTCTCGATCCGCAGCCCGGTCGAGCTGTACCCCAGCGCGGTGACCGCGTGGTAGCCCGCGAGGCCGCCCGAGATCCCAGAATAGAGGCCGTTGTTGGCACTGGTGAGTTGGAAGAAGTTGTTGTAGACGGGGATGCCGATCACGACCGGCATTCCCGCGGCCAGCGCCGTCTCGATCGACTGCTGGGTGGTGGTGGAGCTGCTGCTCGGCTGAATCGCAAGATTGCTGTAGCTCGTCAGCTTCCAGTTCACCGCGTGGGCCCGCTCCGAAGACGCCGGCGTGTCGATGTAGTCGAAGTTGCCCTGCCAGTAGTCGGCCTGGTTGTCGATGCCCTGCTGCTCGTCGATCGTCAAGTTGCCCTCGATCGAGGAACCGTTGTCGGCGCCGCCGTCGACCTGTGAATACGTGTACATCGGCTCGAGTCCGCCGCCGGCGACTCCCTCTTTGTTCTCCCAATAGCCGAGCGCGCTGTAGTCACTCGCCCAGGCGGCGCACGAGCCGACGGCGCCCTGGTTGCCGACCGGCATCGCATAAGGAGTCAGATCAACGCTGGGTGGCAGCGCGGCGGCCGTCGCGTGGACGCCTGCGACCACCGGCGCGCTCAGGGCTTTCGGCTGCGTTGGGCGCAAACCCATCGCGTGGCGTACGGCCGGCGTCGAGCTGCCCCCCGCTGCCGAGGCGGACGCGGCCGCGGGAAGCCCACAGGCAGCCAGAGCGCCGGCGGCGAGCGACGCCGCCAAGCACCCAAGGCGCGATCTCACCCCGTTCCGGTCACGACTCGTCCTCCCGCCGGTTCTTCGATCACCTTCAGCCATCCGACACCATCCTTGGTCGAACTTCCGCCGGCGATGCCGATCCGTGGCGACGCAGGCGCATACCCGAATAACAGCGGCAGATCTGGGCTGCAGGCGAGAGTTCGCGCTGATTCTCAGCGGATGGTGGAGCGACCGTATGGTGCGCCGCGGTTCAAGCAGCCGGCCAGGACGGAGGTGCGGCCGCCTGTTGAGCGCGACACACATGTGTTCGTCCGGGTTCGCGGCAGCTTTAGCTTTAGCGGTGCGGTCGTGTTAGCCGGCGGTGCGGTGGTGTTAGCCGGCGGTGCGACCAGCTGTCCGACCGCGACCGCCTCCATATGGGATTCCGGTCGGCGACCGGGGCGACTTGGCTCGTGTGCACCCTGTGGCGCTAACATCCTGGGAGCTGGTCGTACTTGGCTCCGGGCACCGACCCCTCGCCGCCGCCGGTCGGCCTGACACGATCGGTTGCGTGCCGACCATCAGTGTCTTCTATGGCATCCTGATTCGTATGTACTTCGCCGACCATCCGCCGCCGCACTTCCATGCGCGCTACGGCGAGCACAAGGCCCGCTGCGCTATCGACACCGGCGAGGTCATCGAGGGCGAGCTCCCGACACGGGCGGCGCGACTAGTGCGCGAGTGGACGGCGCTGTATCTCGACGAGCTGGAGCAGAACTGGAATCGCTGCCAGCAACGGCTCCCGCTCAACCAGGTGGACCCGCTCCCGTGATGGCCCCCAGCGTAAAGACCGCAATCCCGCTGGAACCCTACGTCGTCCGGGTTGTGTTCGCCGACGGTGAGATACGGGATGTGGACATCGAACCACTGCTGGACGGTCCCGTCTTCGGCCCGATTCGCGAACGCGCCATGTTCAAGCGGGTCGAGGTCGACGAGTTGGGCGACACGATTACATGGCCTACCGGCGCCGATCTGGACCCCGATGTGATCTACGGCACGGCGCCGGCGGGCTGGCAGCCACCGGTACGGATCACGGTCCCGCAACGAGCGTGAGACCTTAGCGCGGCGGATCCGTCGCGCTTAACTGAGTTACCCATCCAACATCCAACGCTGGTCGTACCGTTGGTGCTACCATGTTCGTGTGACGAAGTTCAGCGTTAGCCTCGATGACGAACTCTACGACCGAGTGCGCGAGGCCGCCGGCCCGGGCGGTATCTCGGGCTGGCTGGCTGACGCCGCTTCAGCGCGTCTGCGCTCCGACGTGCTGCTGGCCGTCGCGGATGAGATCGCCGAGACGAGCGGAGGACCGTACACCGAGCAGGAACTCGCCGAGGCCCGCAGGTGGCTTCCCTCATCCTCGACTCGGGTGCCCTGATCGCGATCGACCGCGGCGACCGGACGATCGGCGCCGCGCTGCGTGAGGCCGCACGCCACGGAGTCGATACCCATACCTCCTGTGCATGCGTCGCTGAGGGCTGGCGTGACCCGGCACGACAGGCTCGTCTGACCCGCGCGCTCACGGGGATGGTCGAGCATCCACTCGACGCGCCCACCGCGCGCCGCTGCGGCAACCTGCTCGCGCGATCTTCGACGAGCGACATCGCAGATGCCGCCATCGCGCTGCTCGCGGCTGCCAGCGACGTCGTGCTCACCAGCGATCCGGGTGATATCCGGCACCTCATCAGCGTCACCGGAAGCAGCGCCCGAGTGCAGAAGATCTAGAGTTCCGATAACAAGTATTGGGAGCCCAAGTATTGCCAGAACGAGAGAACGGTCCGACGACCGCTGCGCAGAGCGCAGCGCGGCGTGCGCTCATTCGACCGTCGTCCTACGCCAGTGATGCTCTTGATGCTGTACGCTAGGCATCATGCGCACCACGATCTCCGTTTCTGACGAGTTGCTGGTGGCTGCCAAGCGCCGTGCTCGCGAACGCGGCCAAACGCTTGGGCAATTCGTAGACGCTGCCCTCCAGCGCGAGCTCAACGAAGCCGAGCGACCGCGCAAGGCACCGCCGGTCCCGATCTTCCGTGGCGGTACGGGCCCACGGCCTGGCATCGACCTCAGCTCCAATCGAGCGCTTATCGAGGCCCTCGACGACGGCGTCGAGCTCGAACAACGGCGTTGATCGAGTGCTGCTACTGGACGTCAACATCGTCCTGGCAGCGCACCGTGACGACCACCCCCACCACGCGCCAGTGCGCCGATGGTTCGATCAGATGCTCACCATTGAGGAGCGCTTCGCCGTGCCGGCGCTCATCTGGGCCGCCTTCCTGCGCCTGGCGACCAACCGCCGGATCTTCGAGATCCCGACACCCCGTCCCGAAGCATTTGCGTTCATCGACGCCACCTGCGCTCAACCGCGGCATCTCACGGTCGGCCCAGGACCACGCCACCTCACGCTGCTACGCAGCCTGTGCGACGAGGCGGACGCCTCGGGCGACCTGATCGCCGACGCCGTCATCGCGGCGGTGGCCCTCGAACACGGTTGTCAAGTCGTCACTCTCGACCGCGACTTCGCGCGCTTCAGTTCGGTCCGCCATACGCGACCGCCCACTGGCTGACGTCCGCCGATGTCGTCGACCCCAGCCGCAGCGCCGACCCCCGAGCATCAGCCGTCCCCGCTACTGTCATTCGGTTCAGAATCAACCGCTCCGATCGGGACGGAAAAATCCCTGCAGAAGCCGCCTTTCGAGAACCACGGTTCGCGCGCTAATTGCTGAACGACGCCTAACTCCGCGTTCGACGAGACCTACGGTTACGAGGTCGCTTCCGGGCTTGGGCTTGCAATGCTTAATCCGTGCTCGGCTGCGGCGGCGAGTAGGCGACGGTCGTAAGCAAGAAACTCGTCCGGCTCGATGCGGAGGGCGCTTGCGAGGTGGATCGCGTCCAGCGTTCGCACGGCGCCTGAGGCGAGATTTCGCGCCGCGCGTAGTAGTTGAGCACTGACGGCCACGAGCATGCAGGTGCCGAGAAGACTGTCAACCTCATCGCGTACGGCTTCGTGCGGGTTTGCGAGCGCCGTCGCACGCGAGACCTCGACGAGCGCGATCCGGCTCGTGGCGAGCACGACAGCTCCTTCGAGATGGCGTTGCAAGGCCGCGCTCTCTGCCTCCTCGATGACGAGCTTTACCAGCGCCGACGAATCAGCGTAGATCAGGCGCCGCTCAGCCCTCAGCGCGATCGTCCTCGAGCGCCGCGCTGGCGGTCACCCCGCTCGTGGCCGGAAAGCGTCGAAAGGGTCGGTCAAGCGGCTTGGGCGCCGTGATGTCGCTAGCCATCAGCAACCGCTCGATCCGATCAGTGTGCACTGGGGCGAGCACGGCAACTGGCTGGTGATGGTGGGTGATCTCGATCGTCTCGCCGGCGCGCACGCGACGAATCGTCGCTGTGAGAGTGTCGCGGAGCTCGCGTATGCCGATCTGCTCGGGCATTGTGGCCACATGCTACCACACCAAGTTTGCCGGCAGTGCGCCGCCGGACGACGCGCTTGACGCCTCGGCCGCTGGCGAGTCCACGCGGCGCGGTCGCAAAACCCCCGGGCGCATAGGCCCGTGGCCGAGCTACGTGTACCAGGCAGGCGACGGTCGCGCGTCGGCTACGCCACGGCGACGCGTCGGCTACGTCACGGCTACGTCACGGCTTCGCCACGGCTACGCCACGGCTACGCCACGGCTACGCCACGGCTTACGCCGCAGCGCTGCTCTCGGGTGCCTCGGGCTCCCAGTCGACTGCGTGCCCAAGCGATGCCCCCTTCAACACCTTGAGCGACAGCAGCGCGCACTTCAATCGCGTCGCGGAGATGTCGATCCCGAGCAGCTCGAGCACGAACGACCGGTCGAGCTTCAGCAGCTCCTCGATGTTCATCCCCTTGACCTCGTCCGAGGTCATCGACGCCGCCGCCTGCGAGATCGCGCATCCGTGCCCGGAGAAGCGGACGTCCTCGATCCGGCCGCCCTCCCCCACCAACAGCCGCACGGTCAGCTCATCGCCGCATAGCGGGTTCAGATCATGGAACTCGAGATCGAACGGCTCCAGCTCCGCAGCCGGCGGGCTCCAATTGTGCGGATGCTTGTAGTGGTCGAGGATGTTCTCGCGGTAAAGCTCGTCGTCCATCTCAGCTCCCAGCGTAGCGGTGGTCGCCCACCATTAGCCGAGGCGCAGCACTCGTCGCACGCTCCCCAGCCCCTCGATCAGGCGCCCGATCTCAGCGAGCGAGTTGTGGACCGCAAACGACGCGCGCGTGGTCGCGGACACCCCGAGCTTGCGCATCAGCGGCTGCGCGCAGTGATGCCCGGCGCGCACGCAGATCCCCTCCCGCCCGAGGATCTCCCCGATGTCGTGCGGGTGGGCTCCCTCCAGCGAGAACGACACCAGCGCGCCGCGATCGGCGGCGGTGGGCGGCCCGTGCAGAGTCAGCCCCGGCACTTCCGAGGCCAGCCGCTCGAGCGCTTCGGCGACTAGCGCCTCCTCGTGCGCGCGGATCTGCTCGATCCCGAGCCCCCGGATCCAGTCGACCGCCGCCCCCAGCCCGATCGCCTCGGCGATCTGGGAGGTGCCGGCCTCGAACTTCCACGGCAGATCGGTCCACGTCGACTCGTTGGCGGCCACGGTGCGGATCATGTGGCCGCCGCCGATGAACGGCGGCATCTCCTGCAGCAGCGACCGGCGCCCGTGCAGCACGCCGATCCCCGTCGGCCCGTACGCCTTGTGCCCCGTCCATGCGTAGAAGTCGGCGTCGATCGCGCGCAGGTCAACGGGCAGCTGCGGGACCGCCTGCGTCCCGTCCACCAGCACCGCCGCGCCCACCTCGTGCGCGCGCTCCACGATCGAAGCGACCGGGTTGATCGTGCCGAGCACGTTGGACACGTGCACGACCGCGACCAGCTTCGGCGCGCGCGCGAGCAGCACATCAAGCGCGTCGAAGTCCAGCCGGCCGTCCTCGAGCACCGGCACGTAGGCGAGCTCGGCCTCCCGATCCTGGCACAAAAGCTGCCAGGGGACGATGTTCGAGTGGTGCTCCATCTCGGTCAGCACGACGAGATCGCCGCGCTGCACGTGCTCACGGCCCCAGGTGTACGCGACGAGGTTGATCGCGGCCGTCGCGTTGGCGGTGAAGATCGTCTCCTCCGGAGTCGATCCCAGCCACTCGGCGATCCGCTCCCGGGCGCCCTCGTACAGCTCGGTCGCCTCGACCGCAAGCGGATACACGCCCCGGTGGATGCTGGCGCGCGAGTGCGTGTAGTAACGCGTCATCGCATCGATCACCGGCTGCGGCGTCTGCGAGGTCGCGCTCGAATCGAGGTACACGAGCGGGTGGCCGCCGACCTCCCGGCTCAGCACCGGGAACTCGGACGCGACCTCCCTGATGGCGGTCGTCAAGGTCATGCCACTGCCTCGAGCCCCTCCGTGATCCACCCGTACCCCTTCGCCTCGAGCTCGTCGACCAGCTCCGGCCCGCCCTCCTTGACGATCCGGCCCTGGAACATGACGTGCACGTGGCTGGGCTGCACGAGGTGCAGGATCCGCTGGTAATGAGTGATGATCAGCACGCCCATCTCGGGGCCCGCGACCGCGTTGACACCGTTGGCTACCACCCGCAGCGCATCGATGTCGAGACCCGAGTCGGTCTCGTCGAGGATCGCGAGCTCCGGCCGCTGCAGCGCCAGCTGCAGGATCTCCATCCGCTTCTTCTCGCCGCCCGAGAAGCCCTCGTTCAGATACCGAGTCGAGAACTCGCGCGGCACGTTGGTCAGCTTCATCGCCGCCTCGGCCGCCTGGCGGAAGTCGCGCAACGCGATCGGCTCCTCGCCGCGAGCCTCGCGGTGGGCGTTGAGCACCGTTCGCAGGTACTTGGTGACGGTCACGCCCGGAACCGAGACCGGGTACTGGAACGCCAGGAACAGTCCCATCCGCGCTCGCTCGTCGGGCTCCGCGTCGGTGATGTCCTGGCCCTTGAACAGGATCTGGCCATCGGTGACGTCGAGGTTGGGGTGGCCCATGATCGCGTTCGCGAGCGTCGACTTCCCGGAGCCGTTGGGGCCCATCAGAGCGTGGATCTCGCCCTTGCCGACGAGCAGGTCCACGCCGCGCAGGATCTGCTTGTCACCGGCTCGGACCTGAAGGTTTCGGATCTCTAGCTCTGCCATCTCCAGCTTTCTGTTGGGACTCGTTACGCGACGGCCACCGGGGCGGGCGTCTGCTCCCCGCGGCGCGAGAACTCGACCAGCTCCGCCAGCGTGGTCGTCTGCAGGGAGCGGATGATCCCGCCCTGCACCCGGGTCCACAGGAGCTTGGTGGCACACCCGCGGCCGGCGTCGGGTTGATGCGAGCACAGCACGCGCTCGGTCTGGTCGTGGACGAAGCACTCCATCGGCGCGATCGCGCCCTCGAGCGCCTGCACGACCTCGTCCATCGCGATCTCCTCCGCCGGCCGGGCGAGCCAGTAGCCGCCGTGCGCGCCCCGCGCGCTCATCACCAGCCCGGCCTTGCGCAGCCGCGCCACCACCTGCTCGAGGTAGGCCAGCGGCAGCCCCTCGGCATCGGCGATCGCCTTCAAGCTGGTGGGGTGCTCCGGGGACTGGCGCCCGAGCTCAACCATCAGCCGGACGCCGTACTCGGCTTTGGAGGAGAAGATCATCGCCTGTAAATCCTACCAGGGCGGTCGGTGATAAAGGTCGTCCCCCAAACGAACACGACTGTCGAGTGAGCGTGCGGCGGCGCAGAGTCGGGTATGTTTATGGGGCCGCTCACGCGGCCTGTTGTTTGGGCTTGGATGCCCGGTAGGGTCCGGTACATGACAGCGACGGTGCTCGCGAGCTCCGACGAGATCCGCCGGGCGGCGGCGACCGCGCGCGAGCGCGGGCGGCTGGGGATCGACACCGAGTTCATCTCCGAGGGCCGCTACCGGGCGCTGCTGTGCCTCGCCCAGATCGCCGTCGACGATCCCGGCGCGCAGGGCGGCGCGCGGATCGTGCTGATCGACTCGCTCGATCACGCGGACATATCACCGCTCGCGGCGCTGCTCGCCGATCCTCGGATCGAGATCGTGCTGCACGCCGGGCGCCAGGACGTCGCGATCCTACGCCGCGCGTGGAGCACGGAGGTCACGAACATCTTCGACACCCAGCTCGCGGCCGGCTTCGCCGGCGCCAGCGCGCAGGCGGGCTACGGGAACCTGCTCAGCGCGATCCTCGGCCGCCGCGTTGGCAAGACCGCGAGCTACACCCGTTGGGACGCGCGCCCGCTGACCCGGGAGCAGCTCAGCTACGCGGCCGAGGACGTCGCGCATCTGCTCGAGCTCGCGGACGAGCTACAGCGGCGGCTGGTGGCCGCGGGGCGCCTCGAATGGGCGCGCGAGGAGTGCCGCCGGCTGGAGTCGGCGACCGACGAACGCGACCCCGACACCGCGTGGGAGCGCCTGCCCCGGATCAGCCAGCTCGACCCCCGGTCCCGCGCGGTCGCCCAAGTACTCGCAGCCTGGCGCGAACGCGTCGCCTCCAGCGAAGACCGTCCGGTCGGATCGGTCGTCGCCGACCCCCCGCTGGTCGAGCTCGCCAAGCGGCAGCCGGCGAGCATCCAGGGCCTCGAGCAGACGCGCGGTATCCACCCGTCGACGGTCCGCAAACGGGGCGAGGCGCTGCTGCAGGCGATCGCGCGTGGACGCGAGGCAGCGCCGATTCCCAGGGAGGAGGTGCGTGGGCGCTCCGATCCCGGCGACGTGCCGCTGATCGCGCTGGCGGAGGCGCTGCTGCGCGCGCGCGCGCTCGAGGCCGGCCTCGCCTACGAGCTGATCGCCTCGCGCTCAGAGCTCGAGCAGATCGTCGCCGCCACGCGCCGCGGCGAGCCCCAGCCCGACGTACGAACGCTGTCGGGCTGGCGGCGCGAGCTCGTCGGCGCCGACCTGCACGATCTGCTGACGGGGCGCAGCACGCTGTCGGCGGGCTCCGACGGACGCCTGCGGCTGACACCGCTCACGACGAGTGGTCCTCGAGCATCAGCGACATCGCCGACACCCCCGTGAACCGCTCACGATGACGAGCCCTCGAGCATCGACATCGCCGACACCCGTGAACCGCTCAAGATGACGAGCCCTCGAGCATCGACATCGCCGACACCCGTGAACCGCTCAAGATGACGAGCCCTCGAGCATCGACATCGCCGACACCCGTGAACCGCTCAAGATGACGAGTCCTCGAGCATCAGCGAGATCGCCGGCGTGCCCTTGAACATCGCCTGCGAGAGGGCAACCTCGATCGTCCGTGGGAGTTGGATCAGCCCGAGCTCGGCCTGTTGCAGATCGCTGGACGCAGTTGCGTAGGTCAGACGCAACTTGTGGCCCGGCGACTCCGCCGCGCGCTCGCCGGTGGCCTCGCCGCTGACCAGCGACCAGCCGAGCGCGCGCAGATGTCGGCCCTCGGCGACGACGAAATCGCCCGAGCTCCGGTAACGGGAGTCGACGGCCACGGCTTCGAGCGCGCAGAACGCGTTCGCGCCGCGATCGCACTGCCGCGCCTGCGCGACCACCTGCGCACCGGCAACGAACGGCAGCCCACTGACGTCCAGTGGCGCGCGGGGGCCTCCCTGGCCGCAGCCGGCCAGCCCTGTGATCAACGACGCCAGCAACAGCAGGCTTACTCCGACATTCCTCATCGGCTCGATCGCCAGCGTAACCGAGCCCCGCGGCGACAGAATGAACTCGGGCATTCGTCATCGGCTCGAGCGCCTGCGTAAGCTCCCGCGCTCCCGCGCCGGATAACCTGGGCGAATGGCCACGACCGCAGAACATCTCGCCGACCCCGAACTGCTGCAGACCGAGTGGGACCTCGGTCCGCTCGTCGACGGCGGCGGCGAAGCCGGCGTCGACCGGTTGCTGGACGAAGCGACCGTGGGCGCGGATGCGTTCGCGTCGTCGTACGCCGGCAACGTCGCGCAGCTCGGCGCACGCGACCTCGAGGCCGCGATGCACGAGCTCGAAGCGATCAATGAGCTCGTCGGCCGCGCCGCGTCGTACGCGTCGCTTCGGTTCGCCACCGATACGGCCGATCCCGCCAGGGGAGCGCTGCTGCAGCGGATGCAGGAACGCGTCACCGCGATCGAGACGAAGTTGCTGTTCTTCGAGCTCGAGTGGGCCGCGGTGCCAGATGAGCAGGCCGAGGGGCTGCTCGCGACGGCGGGGTTGGAGTTCTGCCGCCACCACCTGCGCAGCGCGCGGCGCTACCGCCCACATCTGCTCTCGGAGCCCGAGGAGAAGATCCTTGCCGAGAAGTCGATCGCGAGCGAGAGCGCGTGGGCCAGGCTGTTCGGCGAGCTGGTCGCCGCGCTCCGGGTCAGCCTGGACGGCGAGGAGCTGACGCTCGACATGGCGCTCAGCGACCTGCACGCACCCGAGCGCGACGTGCGCCGCGCTGCCGCCGAGGCCGTCTCGGCGACGCTCGAGCCCGGCCTGCGCACGCGTGCGTTCATTTTCAACACGCTGCTGCACGACAAATCGGTCGAGGACCGGCTGCGCCACTATCCCAATTGGCTCGCAGCGCGCAACCTCGCCAACGAGGCCTCTGACGAGTCGGTGATGGCGCTGATCGAGGCGGTCCGCCTGCGGTTCGACATCCCGCAGCGCTGGTACGTTCTGAAGGCCAGGCTGCTGGGAGTAGAGCGGCTGCACGACTACGACCGTGGCGCCCCCCTCCCGGGCGAGGAGGTCACGTTCTCGTTCGCGCAGGCGCGCGATCTCGTGCTCGACACCTACGACTCCTTCTCGCCGCAGGCAGGTCGGGTCGTGCGACGGTTCTTTGACGAGCGCTGGGTGGACGCGCCCGTGCGCCCGCACAAGCGCGGCGGCGCGTTCTGCGCCTACACGGTCCCGAGCGTGCATCCCTACGTGCTGCTCAACTTCACCGCGCGGCGGCGCGACGTGCTGACGATGGCCCACGAGCTCGGGCACGGACTGCACGCGGCGCTCGCCCAGCCGCAGGGGGTCTTTCACCAGTCCACGCCGCTGACGCTCGCCGAGACCGCGTCGGTGTTCGGCGAGGCGCTCGTGTTCGGGCGTCTGCTCGACGCCGCCGAGTCAGACGAGGCACGGCTGAGCCTGCTCGCTGAGCGCATCGACGGCGCGATCGCGACCGTGTTCCGCCAGATGGCGATGAACCGCTTCGAGCACCTCGTGCACACCCGCCGGCGCACCGAGGGCGAGCTCGCGCCGGAGCAGTTTTGCGAGCTGTGGACCGAGACCCAGCACGAGCTGTTCGGCGATTCGGTGCACATGACCGACGGCTACAAGCTGTGGTGGTCCTACATCCCGCACTTCATCAACACCCCCGGATACGTGTATGCGTACGCATACGGCCAGCTGCTCGCGCTGTCGGCGTACGGCCGCTACCGGCAGGAGGGCGAGTCGTTCGTGCCCCGCTACCTCAAGCTGCTCGCGGCCGGCGGGTCGCGCAGCCCTGAGGCGCTCGGTGAGATGGTAGGCATCGATCTGGCCGATCCCGGTTTCTGGGATGCCGGCCTGGGGCTCGTCGAGGAACAGCTCGCACAGGCCGAGGACCTCGCCGGGAACCCGTAGCCGGCGCCTCCAAGATCTAAGGGCTCCCGCGGAAAGTAATGCCGGAATCCGGCGAGTGACTGGGCGTGGCTGGCGCCGCCGGCTCGCCCCGATATTGCTGGTGGCAAGTGAGGGCGAGCCGGTGGCGCCAGGCGCGTCCAGACGCCGTCGGAGCCGGCAGTAATTTTCGCGGGAGCCCTAACACCCGCGTGCTGGGCCTGGACGGCACCGGACGGGTACCTTGATCGGAGGAGATCGTGTCGTACGCACCGCCCCCATCGGCAAATCGACTGGTAGCTGCAGACGGTGAGCCTGCGGCGCCGACACACGAGCCGTCCGGTCCACTCACCCGGCGCCGGCTGGTGGTGGGCGTGGTGTTCATTGTCGCTGCGCTCGTGGGCATGTACTTCTTGGTCCCGAAACTCGCCGGCCTGAACCAGACCTGGGGCAGGTTGAGTCGCGGCGATCCACTGTGGCTCGCCCTCGGCACGGCGGTCGAGCTGCTGTCCATCGCCGGCTACGCGATCCTGTTCCGGACGGTCTTCGGCCGTGGCATGCCGCGCATCGACTGGCGCGCCAGCATCGAGATTCCGCTGGCGGGGATCGCGGCGATCCGCCTGCTGGCGGCGGCGGGAGCCGGCGGCGTGGCGGTCACGGTCTGGGCGCTGCGCCGCGCGGGCATGGCGGCCCGGGTGATCGGATGCCGGATGGTCGCCAGCTACGTGATCCAGTACTCGATTTATCTCCTTGCGGTGATCGTCTGCGGGCTCGGGCTCGGTACCGGGCTGTTCCCCGGAGGTGGCTCGTACGCGCTGACGATCCTGCCGGCAGCCTTGAGCGCGATCGCAGTCGTGATCGTCGCGAGCATGGCGTTCGTGCCGCGGGACTTCGAGCGGCGGCTCGAGCGCATCGCGCAGCGCTCGGGTCGCGTGGGGCGACTCGCGGCACGCTCGGCGACTGCGCCGGCGACGCTTGGGGCCGGCATTCGCACCGCGATCGAGCTGGTGCGAGAGCGCCGGATCGGGCTGCTCGGCGCCGTCGCGTACTGGGGGTTCGACATCGCTGTCCTGGGACTGTCGTTCCGAGCGTTCGGCAGCGTCGTGCCAGTCGCCGTGCTCGTGATGGGCTATTTCCTGGGCACGCTCGGGAGCCTGCTGCCGCTTCCGGGCGGCATCGGCGGCGTCGAGGGCGGGATGATCGGCGCGTTCGCAGCGTTCGGCGTTCCGGGTAGCAGCGCCGTGGTCGCAGTGCTCGCGTACCGCGCGATCTCGTTCTGGCTTCCCACGCTGCCCGGCATCGTCGGGTACGTCTCGCTGCGCTCGACCGTTCGCACATGGAGGCTGGCCGACGCGGTTGGCGGCGGTGAACAAGCACGGGACGAGCATGCCGCCGATCAGCGGACAGCGAACAGCGCACGCAGCACGATTAGCGATGACGGCGCCCCTTCTCTGAGATGGCACGCCCGCTGCGCGGGCGTCGGATCGGGAGCGGCGCGCGCTTTGCGGTGGCTCACTCGGCGAGTCCGCGGCGAGGTCGTCAAGCGCGTCGGCGGCCCCGCCCGCGCACGCGTGATCGCGCTGTTCGGTGCCGTGCTCGCCCTCAACGGCGCCGACACGGCCACGGTCGGGGCCGTCGCGCTGCAACTCGAGCGCGCGCTCCACATCGGCAACGCGAAGATCGGGCTGCTGAGCTCCGTCTCGCTGCTCGTCGGCGCGGTGTTCACGATCCCGGTCGGGCTGCTGGTCGACCGCACCAAGCGGATGCCGCTGCTTACGGGCAGCATCGTGCTGTGGAGCCTCGCGTCGCTGCTCAGCGGCTTCGCCGGCAGCTACTCGAGCCTGCTGCTGACGCGCCTGCTGCTCGGCGCGGTGACCGCCACCGCCGGCCCGGCGATCGCATCGCTGACCGGCGACTACTTTCCGGCCCGCGAGCGCGGGCAGGTGTACGCCTACATCCTGGGGGGCGAGATCGCCGGCACCGCCGCCGGCTTCATCATCAGCGGCACGGTCGCGAGCCTCATCAGCTGGCGGGCCGCGTTCGTGTTGCTGGCGATCCCGGGGTTTTTCCTGGCGCGCTCGCTGTGGCAGACCGTGCCCGAGCCGCTGCGCGGCGGTCAGAGCCGGCTCGAGCCGGGCGTCGCCGACCTCGACGAGGCGCTGGCGCAGGCGACGGCCGATGCCGAATGGGCATGGGAGCAGCCCGGCGAGGCCGGCGGACGCGGCGACGAGCTGGCCCAGGAGGCCGTGCGCGAGCGCGGCGTGGACCCCAACCCGCGGCTCGTCCTCCACGAGGACCCCCGCAAGCTGGGGATCGTGCCGGCTGTCCGCTACATCCTCTCGATCCCCACCAACATGCTGCTGATCATCGGCTCGTCGCTGGGCTACTTCTTCTTCGCCGGGCTGCAGACGTTCGCGATCCTGTTCGTCCGCGGCCATTACCACGCCAGCCAGGCGACCGCCGAGCTCGTGCTGGCGATGCTCGTGATCGGCGCGATGATCGGAACGCTCGTGAGCGGCCGTGCCACCGATGTGATGGTGCGCCGCGGCTTCCTGGAGGCACGGGTGCTCGTCCCGGCAGCTTGCTACCTCGGCGCCGTCGCGCTGCTGATTCCTGGCATCCTCGGCAGCCACCTGACGCCGGCGCTGTGGTTCGATGTCGGCGGCGCCGCGCTGCTGTCAGCGGCCAACCCGCCGCTGGACGCCGCCAGGCTCGACATTATGCCCGCCGGCCTATGGGGCCGCGCCGAGAGCACGCGCACATTCCTGCGATCGCTCGCGCAGGGGCTCGCGCCGCTGGTGTTCGGCGGCATGGCCGACGTGATCGCCGGGATCGCGCCCCAGCAGACGCCAATCGGGACGCACGCCGACGCCGTGTCACCGAACACGGCCACGGGCTTGGAGTTCAGCTTCCTGATCATGCTCGTCTCGCTGGCCGCGGCCGGCGTGTTCCTCGCCCGCGCCAGGCACACCTACGCGGTCGACGTGGCCACTGCCGCCGCGTCGCACCAGGGGACCGGACTACCATAGGGGCTGGGCTGCTGGTCGGGGAGTCGCTAGAGCTTTCCCATGCGGGTCCGAGCAGCTGCTGCTCGGGAGTCGCTAGAGCTTCGCCTTGCGGGTCCGAGCAGCTGCTGCTCGGGAGTCGCTAGAGCTTCGCCTTGCGGGTCCGAGCGCGCTCCTCCTGGCGCTCGACCACGTTGACGATCAGCTTCATCACCTGCTCGATCCCGGTCGCCTTCGCGTCGCCCCTCGTGAACGCCTCGCGCCAGTCTCGCACCCGCCCCTTGGTTGCCAGCGCGTTAAAGTGCGAGCGCGGAAGGGATAGGCGCACCTTCGCATCGCTGGCGATGTCCTTGGTGACCTTCGGGCCCGGCAGCTCGATGCGGTACAGCTGCACGTCACCGCGGCCTCGCAGCTCCAGGCCGGCGACGAGCTTGAGCGGCTGCAGCGCCGGCACCTCGTCGAGGAACCGCTTCACGGCGGTCTCGATCAGCGACCGTGTGTCGGATTGAGAGGCCAGAGCGTCCGAGTCTAACGTCTAACTCTAGCACTCTAAGGGCCCCCGCGAAAATTACTGCCGGCCAGAGAACGTTCGATCCGGCCTCCGAGCAACAACAGCCAAACCAAACAGGGGCCGCGCGAGCGGCCCCCCATAAATCAGATCTTGTTGCGCTCCAGCAGCTTGCGGCCGATCACCATTCGCTGGATCTCCGATGTTCCCTCGCCGATCAGCAGCAGCGGCGCATCCCGGTACAGGCGCTCGATCTCGTACTCCTTGGAGTACCCGTAGCCGCCGTGGATCCGGAATGACTCCTCGACGCAGAAGCGCCCCGCCTCGGACGCGAACAGCTTTGCCATCCCGGCCTCCAGGTCGGAGCGCTCGCCGGCGTCCTTCAGCCTGGCCGCCCGGATCGTCAGCAGTCGCGCGGCGTCGACCTGCGTAGCCATGTCGGCCAGCTTGAACTGGATCGCCTGATGCTGCGCGATCGCGCGGCCGAACGCCTTGCGCTGCTGGGAGTACTTGAGCGCCAGCTCCAGCGCCCGCTGCGCGATCCCGACTCCGCGCGCGGCGACGTTGACGCGACCGACCTCGAGCGCGTCCATCATCTGCACGAACCCCTGGCCGAGCCCCTGCTCCTCGCCGCCGAGGACACTGTCGGCGGGCGTTCTATAGCCGTCGAACACGAGCTCGGTCGACTCGACACCCTTGTAGCCGAGCTTCTTGATCTTCGGCGGCACGTTGAAGCCCTTGTAGGCGCCGGTGTTCTCGGAGACGCCGGGCTCCTTCTCGCAGATGAAGCAGGTCATGCCCTTGTACTTGGGCTCGGCGCTCGGGTCGGTCTTGACGAGGGTGAACACAACGCCGCTCAAGAGGCCGTTAGTGACCCACATCTTCTGCCCGTTGATTTCGTAGTGGGCGTCGTCGACTCGCTTGGCGCTCGTCTTGATCGCCTGCACGTCGGAGCCGCACTCGGGCTCGGAAAGCGAGAACGCGGCCCGGATCTCGCCGGTCGCCATCCGCGGGAGATACTTCTGCTTCTGCTCCTCGGTGCCGAACTTCATCAGCAGGTACGAGCCGATGAAGTGCGTGTTGACGATCCCCGAGATGCTGATCCAGCCTCGGCTGAGTTCCTCGACGATCATCGCGTAGGTCGTCAGGTCCAGCCCCATCCCCCCGTACTCGTCGGGAATCGTGACCCCGAACAGGCCGAGCTCCTTCATCTGCTTGACGATCGGCTCGGGGAAGCTGTCCTCGTGGTCGTAGTGCTCGGCGTTGGGGAGGATCTGCTCGTCCGCGAACTGGCGGACCATCTCGCAGATCGCCTTCTGTTCGTCAGTCTTCTCTGTGTAAGGGGTAGCAAGGGCCATGCACCCGAGGATAGTGTGAAAAGTCCCCAACGGGTCGGGTTTTGGCGGGCCCTTGGCTGCAACGCGGCGACCTCCGTGGCAGACTGGCCGCGTTCATGAACTTCGCCCGCGACATCGTCGATGCTGCGCCTCCCGGAAGGCGCGCGCTGCTCGAGCTGGCCCGCGACGGGCGCCGGCGGGAGTGGTCGTTCGGCGAGGTGGCGGAGCGCAGCGCGCGGCTGGCCGGCTCGCTGCAACGGTACGGCGTCGGGCGCGGCGACGTCGTCATGACGCTGGTGGGCAATCGCCCCGAATGGGTGCTGACGATGGTCGCGTGCTTCAGGATCGGAGCCGTCGCGCTGCCGTGCAACGAGCAGCTGCGCGCCGGGGACCTGCGCCTGCGCCTCGCGGCGGCCTCGCCGAAGGTGGTCGTCGTCGACGAGCGCGACGTCGGCGAGTTGTCTGCCGCCGGCCCGCAGGCACAGGTGCTGACGATCCCCGACGAAGAGCTGTTCTCGCATGAGCCGGCGCCGGCGGTCGAGCTGGATGCGAGCGACCCGTGCCTGATCGTGTTCACGAGCGGCACCAGCGGCGAGGCGAAGGGCATCGTGCACGGACAGCGCTACCTGCCCGGTCAACGGTTGCAGGCCGAGCACTGGCTGGACGCGCGCGAGGGTGATCTCGTGTGGTGCACCGCGGCGAGCGGATGGTCCAAGTCGGCCCGCAACGCGTTCATCGCGCCGTGGCTGCGCGGCGCCACGGCGATGCTGCACGACGCACGCTTCGACCCTCCCGAGCGCCTCGCGCTGCTCGCCGCGGAGGGGGTGAACGTTCTCTGCATGGCTCCGACCGAGTACCGGGTGATCGCCAAGCGCGCGACGCTCTCGCCGCTGCCGGCGCTGCGCACGCTGGTGGCGGCGGGGGAGGCGCTCAATCCCGAAGTGCTGCGCACGTTCCGCGAGGCGCTCGGGCTCGAGATCCGGGATGGCTATGGCCAGACCGAGACCGGCCAGCTGACGAGCATGCCGGTCGGCAAGCCGGTCCGCCCCGGTTCGATGGGGCTGCCGCTGCCGGGCGTCGAGCTCCAGGTGGACGACGGGGAGCTCGTGCTGGCCGATCCCCGCAGCGATCCGACGTTCTTCGTGCGGTATCTGGATGACGAACCGGCCCCCGACGATCATCCTTGGCATACCGGCGACCGAGTGCAGCAGGACGAGGACGGCTATCTGTACTTCGAGGGCCGCGCCGACGACGTGATCATCTCGGCGGGTTACCGCATCGGACCGTTTGAGGTCGAGTCGGCCCTGGTCTCGCATCCCGCCGTCGCCGAGGCGGCGGTCGTCGCCGCCCCAGACGACGAGCGGGGCGCGATCGTGCGGGCGGTGGTGGTCCTACGCGACGGGTTCGCGGCCGGCGCCGAGCTTACGAGCGAGCTCCAGGACCACGTCAAGCGCCAGACCGCGCCGTACAAGTACCCGCGCATCGTCGAGTTCGCCGCCGAACTGCCCAAGACAACAAGCGGCAAGGTGCGCCGGGCGTTGCTGCGCCGTCAGTAGCCGGAAGCTCCCGATTGAGGCCGACACGGTCCAGGCTGCCCGGCTCGTGCCGCCCGGTGCGGTGCGATCCGGCCCGGCCGCCCGGTTCCCGAGGGCGTCCGCACGAGGCGCAACCGCGAACGTGGCCCCACGGTACGCTGAACGGCGATGAGCAAGCGCCGGCCGGTGATCGGCATCTCGACCTCGCTGACGCGCGCGCAATGGGGCGTCTGGGACCAGCGCGCCGCGCTCCTGTCGTTCGCTTACATCAGCGCGATTCAGCGCGCCGGCGCGCAGGTGCTGATGATTGCGCCCGATCCCGTCCTCGTCGAGCGTCCCGACGAGGTGCTCGACCTGATCGACGGCTTGATCCTCTCCGGCGGCTCGGACATCGATCCCTCCACCTATCGGCAGGACCCCCATCCGCTGACGAGCGACACGGTGCCCGAGCGAGACCAGCTCGAGCTGGCGCTGACCAGGCGGGCGGTCGAGCTCGACGTGCCCTTGCTCGGGATCTGCCGTGGCATGCAACTGCTCAACGTCGCGTTCGGCGGCACCCTGATCCAGCACCTACCGGACGAGGTCGGCCATCACGACCACCGCCCCGTACCCGGCAGCTTTGACGGGGCCGATCATGATGTGCGCCTGATGGCTGGCTCGCTCGCAGCCCGGACGGCCGGTGAGGTCGTCCACGTGACGCTCTCGCACCATCACCAGGGCGTCGCGACGATCGGCGAGGGCCTGGTCGTCACGGGACACTCCACGCTCGACGACCTGCCGGAGGCGATCGAGGCACCGGCGCGGCGCTTCGTGCTCGGCGTGCAGTGGCATCCCGAGGCCGACGAGCGCAGCCGCGTGATCGCCGCCCTGGTCCAGCACGCTGCCGGCTACCGCAACGGGCGCGGCTCCGGATAGCCGCCGGCTAGCGTATCGCCCTCGGTTCGGTGTAGCCGGCGCGGCGAACCGCCTCGCGGATCGCTACCACCGTTCAGTCAGAGATCGCGACCACAGCGTCGATCTCAACCTTCGCGCCCCGTGGAAGCGCTGCCACACCGATCGCGACCCGCGCCGGCGGATCGTGCTCGAAGAACGACTGGTACACGTCGTTGACCGCGGCGAAGGAGCCCATATCGGTCAGGTACACCGTCAACCGCACCGCTTCGCCGAGCGTCGTGCCGGCGGCCTGGCAGACCGCCGCGAGATTCTCCAGGCACCTTCCCGCCTGCTCGGCCGCGCCGCCCGGGACGAGGTCCCCGGTCCGCGGATCGATCGGGATCTGCCCCGAGCAGAACAGCAGGCCGCCGGCCCGCATCGCCTGGACATACGGGCCAATCGCCGCTGGGGCGTCTCGGGCGCTGACCGGCTCACGGTGAGCTGACAAATGATCTCCTCGTGCGGGGGCAATGGGCGCCTCCTGAGCCGGAGGTGTGGGCGGTAGCGTATTGCGCGCTCACCGGCCGGGTAGCCTAAGGGCCCGTTCAAGAATTATTGGCGGTTTTGACGGCGTCTGGACGCGCCTGGCGCCACCGGCTCGTCCTCAAATACTCCCGGTATGATCGGGCCGAGCCGGCGGCGCCAGACACGCCCAGCCACTCGTCAAATCCCGCCACTAATTCTTGAACGGGCCCTAACGCTTGTGCCAAACCGCCTCGCAGCCGAAAGCTCTCCATATCTGCGCCAGCACAAGGACAACCCGGTCGACTGGTATCCGTGGGGCGAGGAAGCGCTCGCGCGCGCTCGGGAGCTCGACAAGCCGCTGCTGGTGTCCGTCGGCTACTCGGCGTGCCACTGGTGTCACGTGATGGAGCGTGAGTCGTTCGAGGACCCCGAGATCGCGGCGCTGATGAACGAGCACTTCGTCGCGATCAAGGTCGACCGCGAGGAGCGTCCCGACGTCGACGCGATCTGCATGGAGGCCTGCCAGGCGATGACCGGCCATGGCGGCTGGCCGCTGAACGCGTTCCTGACGCCCGAGCGGGCGCCGTTCTACGCCGGCACCTACTTTCCGCCCGAGCCCCGCCAGGGGATGCCGAGCTGGCGCATGTTACTGCTCGCCGTTGCGCAGGCGTGGCAGCAGCGGCGCGAGGAGATCCGCAGCCAGGGGGCCGAGGTGGTCCGCTCGCTGGGTGCGACGGCGCGAATCGAACCCTCCGCCGAGCCGATCCGCGAGGAGTTGGTACGCGACGCGATCGGCAACTTGCGGTCGACCTACGACGCGCTCAACGGAGGTTTCGGCGGCGCGCCGAAGTTCCCGCCGGCGTCGACGATCGAGTTGCTGCTGGCGCGCGGCGAGCGCGAGATGTCGCTCGGCACGCTGCGCGGCATGGCGCGTGGCGGGATCTACGATCACGTCGGAGGCGGCTTCTCCCGCTACGCGGTCGATGCGACTTGGACCGTGCCGCACTTCGAGAAGATGCTCTACGACAACGCGCTGCTCGCGCGCGCCTACCTGCACGGATGGCAGGCCTCCGGCGAGGAGCGCTTGCGCCAGGTGTGCTGCGAGACGCTCGACTGGGCGCTGCGCGAGATGCGCGGCCCCGAAGGCGGCTTCTACGCGGCGCTCGACGCCGACTCGGAGGGCGTCGAGGGCAAGTTCTACGTCTGGACGCTCGCGCAGCTGCATGACTCGCTCGCGCCGGCGGGCCTCGCGGCGGACGCGATCGCGTACTTCGGCGCCAGCGAGCAGGGCAACTTCGAGCACGGCGCCAACGTGCTCGAGGGCCGCGGGCCCGAGCCCGAGCGGCTGCCCGAGATCCGCTGCCTGCTGTACGGCGCCCGGGCGCAGCGCGTCCGTCCGGGCCTTGATGACAAGCGCCTGACCTCGTGGAACGCGCTGATGATCTCCGCGCTGGCCGAGGCCGGCGCAGTGCTCGACCGTCGCGACTACGTCGACGCCGCGGTCCAATGCGCATCGTTCCTGCTCTCTGAGCTGCGCGACGATGATGGGCGCCTGCTGCGCACCTGGAAGGACGGTCAGGGGCGCATCCGCGCATACCTCGACGACCACGCGTTCCTGCTCGAGGCGCTGATCACCCTCTACGAGACGACGTTCGATCCACACTGGTACGACGAGGCGATCGTGCTCGCCGACACGATCATCGAGCGGTTCGAGGATCCCGAGCGCGGGGGTTTCTTCACCACCGCCGGCGACCACGAGCAGCTGCCCGCACGGCGCAAGGACCTCGAGGACTCGCCGATCCCGTCGGGCAATTCGGCCGCGGCACTCGGACTGCTGAGGCTCGCGCTGCTGTCGGGCGAGGGCAGTTACGAGCGTCACGCGCTCGGGGTGCTGCGGCTGCTGCACCCGCTCGCGGTCCGCCACCCACAGGCCTTCGCGCACCTGCTGCAGGGAGCCGACTTCTACCTGTCCCCGATTCGCGAGATCGCGATCGTGGGACCGGAGTCTGAGGCCCGCGAGTTCGTGCGCGTCGTGCGCGGTCAGTACCGCCCGCACGTCGTGCTCGCCGGGGGCGCGGCCGACGGCGTGCCGCTGCTCGAAGGTCGGGAGCCCGTCGACGGCCACGCGGCCGCCTACGTGTGTGAGCACTTCCTCTGCAAGGCGCCGGTCACGACTCCCGAGGAGCTCGCGGCGGCGCTGTGAGGCGGCGCCGGCAAACCGCTCACAGCACCGGCAGATAGCGCTGCAGCTCCCAAGGCGTGACCTGCACCCTCACAGCACCGGCAGGTAGCGCTGCAGCTCCCAAGGCGTGACCTGCACCCTCACAGCACCGGCAGGTAGCGCTGCAGCTCCCAAGGCGTGACCTGCACCCGGTAGTCGTCCCACTCCTGGCGCTTGATCTCGATGTAGCGGTTGAACATGTGCTCGCCGAGCGCACGGAGCACGAGCTCGGATTCGGCGGTCAGCTCGATCGCCTCGCCAAGCGTCTCGGGCAGCTCCTCGATCCCGAGCCGCCGGCGCTCGTCGGGAGAGAGATGGTAAAGGTTCTTCTCCATCGGATCGGGAAGCTCGTAGCCGTGCTCGATCCCCTCAAGGCCCGCCTGTAGCAGCACAGCGAACGTCAGGTATGGGTTGCAGGCCGGGTCCGGGCAGCGCAGCTCCATCCGCGTCGCGGGCTCCTTGCCGGGGTGATACATCGGCACGCGGACGAGCGCGGAGCGGTTGCGGCGAGACCACGCTACGTACACCGGCGCCTCGTACCCTGGCACGAGCCGCTTGTAGGAGTTCACCCACTGGGCGAAGATCGAGCACACCTCGCGCGCGTGGCGCAGCTGCCCGGCGATGAACGCCTTGCCGACGTCCGACAGGAAGTACGGGTCGTCGGGGTCGAAGAACGCGTTGTGCGCACCGCGAAACAGCGACTGGTGGGTGTGCATCCCGGAGCCGTTCTCGCCGAACATCGGCTTGGGCATGAACGTCGCGTACAGCCCGTACTTCATCGCGTATTCCTTGACCGTGATCCGGTAGGTCATGCAGTCGTCGGCCATCTTCAGCGCATCGGCGTAGCGCATGTCGATCTCGTGCTGGCTGGGGCCGACCTCGTGGTGCGTGTACTCGGTGTGGATGCCCAGCTGCTCGAGCGCCAGGACCGTCTCGCGCCGCAGGTCCGAACCGGCATCGAGCGTCGTCAGGTCGAAGTAGCCGCCCCTGTCGAGCACCTCGGTCGACTTCGAATCCCGGAAGTAGAAGTACTCGAGCTCCGGGCCGACGTAGAAGTGGTCGAAGCCCATCTCGTTGGCGCGCTGCACCGCGCGGCGCAGCACGTGGCGAGGGTCGCCCTCATACGGCGTCCGTTCCGGCGTCACGATGTCGCAGAACATCCGCGCGACGCCCTGCTCCTCCGGCCTCCAGGGGAGGACTGCGAAAGTGCTCGGATCGGGCATCGCGATCATGTCCGACTCCTCGATCGGGTTGAACCCTGTGATCGACGACCCGTCGAACCCCATCCCGCCTTCGAATGCGTCCGACAGCTCGGTCGCGTTGATCGAAAACGCCTTCAGCTGACCGAGGATGTCTGTGAACCACAGCCTGATGAACCGGATCTGCCGCTCGGCTGCTAGCGAGATCACATCGTCGGCTGTCAGCGAGCGGTCGGCCATCGGGCGCGAAACCTTACTGCGCCGGCGGCGCGGGGGGCTGCTGCCGTTCCGCGAGCGGGCGGACGAGCGCCACGGAGCGCCTGCTCCTCAGACGCCGGCCGTGAGGCGGTCGCCGAGGGCGCTGAGCGCGTCGCGGGAGCGCCTGCTCCTCAGACGCCGGCTGTCGAGGCGGTGGCCGAGCCAGCGGCGGGCCCAGCGCTGCAGCTCTGAGAGTGCGGGCTCCAGCTCGCGGCCCATCCGCGAAAGCTCGTACTCCACCCGTAGCGGCGGCCCGGGGATCACGCTACGCTGGACGATGCCGCGCGCCTCAAGCTCCTTCATCCGCTCCGACAGCAGCCGGTCAGACAGCTCGGGGATCGCCTGGGCGATTTCGGAGAAGCGCAGTGGCCCGTCCATCAGGACGCGCAGAATTGCGCCGGTCCAGCGGCGCCCGACGAGCTCCACCGCCTCGTGATAAAGCGGACAACAACCAGAGGTCCGCTGCCCGCTTCCGGTATTGGCGGTGTGCTCCCGGGCGCCCATGTGCTGGCGCGGAGATTACGCTGCTTGCAGGCTGCGTGACGCCTCGCTGGAGCCGTCGACCGGTACCTCGCCGGCGACAGTGACCAACGCGGTGAAGCCCTCGAGCGCCACAGCCGCAATCGCCTCCAGGATCTGCTCGTCGTCCCAGCCTGCCTCGCGCGCCTCCTCGTGACGGTGCATCGGCGGTCTGCCGTGCTCCTCGAGAAGCGCCTGCAGGTATCGCAGCAACGCCGCCTCACGCTCGTCCTTGGAGCTGAACTTTCGCGCCAGCGCCACCTCGTCGATCGCCAGACCGGCGCTCCGAGCGGCTCGCGAGTGCAACGCGATCCCCGGCTCGGACTGGTAGTACTCGGCGACGGCCAGCGCAATCCGCTCCAGCGTCGGCAACGTCAGCTTGCCGTGGCGAAGCTCAGAGCGGAACCGCGCATACGCGCGCAGCGCCGCCGGCGAGCCGGCCAGTACGCCGAGAAAGTTTGGCAGCTGTCCACCGGTGGCGAGTGCTCCCCGCAGGACCGGAACCGACCCCTCTGGTGCGGTGAGGTCGTCGTGGATCTGAAATCTGCTCATTGAAGTCTTCATCGTTGACCACCAGGGGGTCCGAGGAATCGGCAGAAATGCTTATTCCTGCCCTTTACTTTCGAGACCTTCTTACGGTTCATAAGTGTACCCGTGTCATATCGTTTGTACAAGGGGCCAAGCTGTTATCGCACCGTTAAGAGGACGCCGACACCTCCAATCCGCAGGGGTCTCGCCCACGCACACTCGTCGGTTCGACACTTGGCCACTTCCCCTTATACGCAGCGGGGTAAACGCTCGATCAGCGCCCCATCGGAGGCCCATAAGGCCCCGCCCACGCGGGCGCGGCGTCCCCACTGGCCCAGGTGCTAAGGACCTGCGGGCTCCCGCGGAAATTAATGCTGGAATCCGGCGAGCGGCTGGGCGTGGCTGGCGCCACCACCCTCACTCCCGGCGCCGTGCGCAACGCAGCGTGCGAACTGGTGGCGGCCACGAGCACGAGCAGGACACCCAACAGCACCGCCCACATCGCGACCCGGTCGGGCTCAAACCCCGATCGCTCATACGGCCGGCTCGTCGGTCGCCGACGACGGGCTGGACTCCCAGCCGGCCGCCGGGCCGCACTCCCAGCCGCGGGACGGACCGCACTCCCAGCCGCGGGACGGACCGCACTCCCAGCCGCGGGACGGACCGCACTGCCCAGCGGGGAGACGAGCCGCACTCCCAGCCGGGGACGGGCCAGATTCCCGGCCGGGGCACCGGCCACATCCCCCCGGCGAAGGCGGTCGGCACCGCGGCCATCGACCGCCGCGGTGCGCCTTGCCGGCGCGCCCGCCGGCACGGGGCGAGGCGAACGGCGGCTAGGCGTCCGGGAATCACGGCCCACGGTGCGGCGCGGCTCTGCCCGAGCATCCGCCGCGACAGGACCGCCCGTCGCGCGGCGCGACAGCGAACGAGGGTCACCCTCGCCAACGCCGGCCGTTGTGCGACGCGACGCGAAACGAAAGTCCACCTCGGTAACGCCATCCACGACACGCCGCGACGCCGGTGGCCGCCCTGTTGCGGCGAGCCAGTCGTCCTGCTGATCGATCACTAACGCTGCGGCGGTCGCAGGCGTCCGCGACTGACGACCCCGCATCCCACCATTGCCCGAAGCGCCGCCTTGCGGCATACAGACCTCTTTCTCGTGCTTACGGGGTTAGCTGACGGGCTCGCGCCGAAAGAGCGGCGCTACGCGAAGGGCGCGATTCGCCCCAACAACTCTGGGTCCCCCGCTTCCTGTTCCGCTTCACCTGGTGGCGAGCCGAGGCGGGAATTCAGCTTTGCGCAATGATCCTACCAGTGCCCGGGGCGGAATTTCGCCCGCAAGCTCGTCCGCCATCGGACGCATCCGATCGAGGACCTGGCGCCTACTCCAATCGAGGACCTGGCGCCTACTCCGATCGAGGACCTGGCGCCACTCCGATCGAGCGACGGCGCCCACTCCGATCGGGCGACGGCGCCTACTCCTTCCCGGCGACCCTGGCGACGAAGGCGGCGATCTCCTCTGCGTCCCTGCCCTGCACGACGTCGGCGGGCATCGTGCCGTACCCGAGGCAGGTCTGCGGGCTGTTCGCCGGCGCGTTCTGTAGGCAGCCGTTTGCGATCGTGTGCAGCACCAGGCCTGCCGGCGGCTGGAGCATGTCGAGATCCGGTCCGACCTTCCCGATCGCGTTGGCGGCTGCGAGCGTGTGGCAGAGTCCGCAGTTCTGCCCGAACAGCAATCGTCCCTGCTTCTCGGCCGTTGTGAGCTTGTTGCCTCCGACCTGGCCGCTGGTGTGTGCGTGGTTGCCGGTCAGGAACACCAGCGGCAGCACGATGCCGAACACGCCGTAGATGAACACGAACCCGAAGCTTGAGGCCCTGAGTCCGCTGCGCGATGGTGCCCGCGGCGTCGGGCGGCCCCCGACGCCACCACGAACCGCGACGAAGAACAGGCCGAGACCGAGCACGACCCAGAACGCGACGAATAGGAAGACGCCGAGCACTTGGGCGCGCACCTTATCGCGCGCAAGCTCTCAGGGGATCGCCGATTGATGAGGCGGGCGCAACAGCCCGAAACTCCAGTTATCGACGACGCCCCGACGCGAAGCTCATCACGGGAGGCGCGACCACGCGGAAGTCCTCCGCCTCGGCCTCGGCGTTGCCCGCGGGTCTCGGCCCTCGCTCGGCATCGAGCCTCGCCGGATGGGCGACCTCCGCAGCTTCCGCCTGCTCCGCGCGCCCGCGCCGGACCTGCTCGTCGAGCATCGAGAAGTCCTTCACGTCGGCGAGGATGTGGTCGGGTGCTGCGATTGAACCGACTCGCTCGACCAGTACGTTGATCGCCCCTCCCGCCGCCGCAAAACGCTCGAGCTTGCCCTCGGCGAGCATCAGCGGCTCGGTACGCACGATCAGGCGGTGGCGCTCGTAGATCTGCGAGGGGACGATCAGGTTGATCGTCCCGTGCTCGTCCTCGAGCAGGATGAAAACGATCCCGTTCGCCGTCCCGGGGCGCTGGCGGGCGACGACGAGCCCTCCGACCCGCACTCGCGTGCCGTGCGCCAGCGCCGCAAGATCCTGACTGGTGACCGCGTCGGCATGCAGCCTGTCTCGCAACAGCGCGATCGGATGCGCACGCACCGTCAGCCCGGTCGTCCGGTAGTCGGCGAGCATCGACTCCCACGCCGACAGCTCCCGCAGCCCGGGTGGCGCCGGCAGGTCGAGCGGCAGCGCCAGCTGAACCCCACCCGGAACGTTTCGTCCCGGCGTCGCGACCCCGAGCTGCCAGAGGGCGATTCGCCGCTCGACTCCCGAGCCGGCCAGCCCCGGGGCGCTCTTCGCGACCAGCGAGTCGCACGCCCCCGACCACGCGAGCAGCTCGAGCGACGGCGCGCCCGTCCCCGCGCGTGAGGCCAGGTCGGCAAGGCTGCGAAAGCGCCCACCCTCCCGACGCGCGGCCACCAGCGCTCCCACCTCCTGATCGCGCACGCCGCGCACATAGCCGAGACCCACGCGCACCCGACGGGAATCGTCCAGATCGCACTCCGCCCCGCTCTCGTTGACATCCGGCGCCAGAACCTCGATCCCCCGCCGCTGCGCCTCGTGCACGAGCGCATCCGGAGGATAGAAGCCCATCGGCTGCTCGTTGAGCAGCGAGCACAGGAACTCGGCGCAGTAGTGGACGCGCAGCCACGTCGATTGGTAGGCGAGCAGGCCGAACGCAGCGCCATGCGCCTTGGGGAAGCCGAACCCCGAGAACCCCTGGATCATTGCGAACACCCGGTCCGCTTGCTGTTCGCCGATCCCGTGCAGACGCATCGCGCCCGCGATGAACCGCTTGTGGTAGGCCGCGATCGCCGCCTCGGAGCGCTTGCGGCTCATCGCTCTGCGCAATCCCTCTGCCTCGCCGGTCGAGAAGCCGGCGAACGCGATCGCGACCTCCAACACCTGATCTTGGAAGATGATCGTGCCGAGCGTCTCCCGCAGCACCGGCTCGAGCGAGGGATGCTCGTACGGGACCTTGAAGCTGGGATCGGCGCGCAGCTGCTGGCGTCGTTCGATGTACGGGTTCACTGCGCCCCCCTGGATCGGTCCGGGCCGGACGATCGCGACTTGGATCGTGAGATCCTGGAGGTTCTCAGGCCGCGTGCGGCGCAGCGACTGCATCTGCGCTCGGCTCTCGATCTGAAAGACGCCCGTCGTGTCGGCGTCCTGGATGCACGAGTAGGTGTCCGGGTCGTCGTAGTCGATCTGCGACAGATCGATCCGTTCCCCCCGGGTCCTGGCGATCAGCTCCACGCAACGCTCGACCGCCGACAGCATCCCCAGGCCCAGCACGTCGATCTTCAGGAAACCGGCGTCCGAACAGGAGTCCTTGTCCCACTGGACGATCTGGCGTCCCTCCATCGCCGCCGGGACGATCGGGCAGCAGTCGATCAGCGGGCGGGTCGCGACGATCATCCCGCCGGAGTGCTGGGAGAGGTGGCGCGGCAACCCGTGGGCCTCGGCCGCCAGACGTGCGAGCCAGGCCCACCTCCCGCGCGCTGCCTCGAGCCCCCCAAACACGCTCTCGATGTCCCTGGCCACCTCACGCGCGTCCCATCCCTCGCTGCTGCGCGCCACCCGCTCGATCTCCCCTGGCGGCAGGCCGAGCGCCTTTCCGAGCTCCCGGATCGCTCCGCGCGCGCGGTACGTCGGAAACGCCGCTACCAGCGCCGAGCGGTCATGGCCGTAGCGCTCGTGCACGCGCGGTATCAGGACCTCCCGGATGTCGCGAGGGAAGTCGAGATCGATATCGGGCAGCGAGGTCAGCTCCTCATTGAGGAAGCGCCCGATCAGCAGCTCGTTGGTGATCGGATCGACGTGCGAGAGCCCCGTCAGGTAGCAGACGATCGAGGAGACACTCGAGCCGCGACCCCGCCCAGGAGGCAGCAGCGCGCGAGCGGTGTCCGGTCCCCGCACTTCGCATGCGACCTCGCGCGCCAGCTCGAGCAGGTCGTGGTGCAGGAGGAAGAAACCGGGCAGTTCCAGCTTCTCGATGATCCGCAGCTCCTCCTGCAGGCGCGCCGCTGCGATCTCGCGTACGCCGGGCGGCTGCTCGTAGCGCTGCGCCAGCCGCTCGCTGCAGAGCTCTGAGAGCTTGCGCATCGCATCGACGTCCTCCGATCCTGGATAGCGATAACCCAGATCGCTGCCGAGGTCGAAACGCAACCTGTCGGCCAGCCGTACGGTCTCCGCCACCGCCTCCGGATGCTCGGGGAAGCGAGCGGCCATCGCCGCCGGCGAGGCGAGCACGTGACTGAAATTGCCACGCCGCTGCGGCTCCGAGGCGTCGAGCGTGGTGTGTAGACGCACGGCCACGAATGCGTCCTGAAGCGGGGCGCGCGAGCGCGCGTGCGCATGCACGTTGCCGGTCGCCACGCAGTGCACGCCGAGCCGCTGCCCGAGCCACGCCAGCCGCCGGTTGCGGGCACGATCGTCGCGCAGGAAGGGCCGCTGGAGCTCGATCCGCAGCCCTCCCGCACCAAACGCCTCTCGCAGGCGCCGCAGCGAGAACTCGTCGTGAACGCCTCGCAGCGCGCAGCCGCTGAGGCAGACCAGTCCTTCGGCGTGGTCCAGCACGTCTGTCAACGAGACGAACGCCTGCGAGGGAGGCCCGGGCTGCTCGCGCGTGTAAGCGTGGGCGCGGGTCAAGATCCGGCAGAGGTTCGACCAGCCGCGGGCATCCTCCACGAGCAGCGTCAGATGGCGACCGTCTTCGAGGTCGATCTCGGAGCCATGGATCGGGCGCAAGCCGAGCGCGCGGGCGCAGACGGCGAACTCCATCGAACCCGAGACCGTGTTGTGGTCGGTCAGCGCGAGAGCTTCGTAGCCCAGCTCCAGAGCGCCCGGGACGAGCTCATCGGGAAGCGAGGCTCCGTCGAGGAACGAGAAGGCCGAATGGCAGTGCAGCTCGACGTACTGCATTCGAACAGATGTTCGCATTAAGGGCCCGTCAAAGGACAGACGAACGCATCTAGTGGTGCATCCGGCAAGTTCGTTGATGACCGCTACGAATTTGCAGGATGTGCCACAGTGGCTAGACGGCGGCGGCCTGGACCAGGTCCCGGCCTGGCTCGATACCCCAGCGCTGCGCCACCTGGTCGAGCCGCTCGTCAAGCTCCCAGCGATCCGGCCTGGGCTCGCCGGAATGCTCGGGGCTTGCGCCCTTGAGCGCCATGCAACCGGTGTTGTCCCCGAGCGAGCGGATCGCGTCAACGTCGACGTCGGTGAGCCGCGCGTGCGCCGGCAGCGCGGCCAGCTCGGCGCGCTTGTCCTCCACCGGGCGGGCGCCGTCACCCATCTCCTGGATCAGCGTCGGCACGACGCACTGCACGGTCGGCTGGGCAAGGTTCCACTGGCAGGCGAGCTGGATCATCGTCAACCCCGCGCGCTGCGCAATCGGTCGCATCGCCTCCAGTCGCTCGCGCCCAGCCTCGATCCATCCCGCCGGGCGAAAACTCCGGTGGTCCTGGGGAAGCAGCTCCTGCCCCGGGAGCAGATCGTCGAAGAACAGCCCGCCGTAGTCGACGACCCGGGTAATCACCTGCACCTCGATCGCAGCGGCGGCTGCGAGACACAGCTCACCCGGCCAGGGCTCGAGCGGATTGAGGATGATCATCGCCCAATCGATCACATCGCCAAAGCGCTCCAGGCAGTCGATCACGTCCAGCGTGAAGCCATTTGCGGGTCCGGGAGCGACCCCGATCAGGCGCGTGAGGCCGGCATCGCGCAGCGCCGCCATCCCCTCCCACACCACCTCGCTGGTGTAGCCAGTGCGATCGGGATTGTGCAGCAGCAGTAGGTCGAAGCCGTCGATCCCGCAGCGCTCGAGGCTGCGCTCGGTCGCCATCCGCAGGTAGCCGGCGTACTGCGAGGCGCCCCGCAACCGCGGATCGGTGAACCGGGGAAAGCCCCGCGGGCCATCGCGCTCGCCGGTATAGAAGTCGTGGCCGACGGCTCCGACAACGCACATTTCCTCCCGCCGCCGGCCCGCGATCGCGCGACCTAGCATCGCATCCGCCTCTCCGGTGCCGTACACGTCGGCCGTGATCACAGTCCGGATCGAGTCGTCGGGTGTGATCATCGCAATGAAGCGCTCGTCGTCCAGCGGCTCGCCAAAGCGCATGAAGCGCCCTCCGCTCCAAGTGCCGACCGCGACAGGGCCCGGGTCGAGTGGATCGTGCGCGTTTGACATTCGAGAGAGTCTATGTGCCACTAGGCGGGACACGTCGGTTCACATCTCCGTGGCGGTCCAGCGCCGTCATCGGGACGCAACCAGGCGTGCGAATTATTGAGATAGGTCCTTACCGCTGGCGCCACCATCTCCCGCTCTCCAGATCGTGGAACACGACCTCGTCGCGTCCACATGTCGTGACGATCTCCCAGTAGCGCCGGCGCAGAGGCTTGTCTGTCCACCAGCGATCTTCGACCAGCCATGACTCTCGCACCGCATCCACTTCGCGATCGTCGACTGCCACGGGCGTGCCGTCCTCGCCCGCCCTGACCGCGACGCGGCGGGGGACTGAAAGTCGGCGCGGCCCGTTCACGATCGTCCCTCGATACTAGGGCTAAGGGCCCGTCCGAATCGCGATTTTGACGCGTCTACGCGCCTGCCGCCACGGCTCGTCCCGATCATACCGGGAGTATTTGAAGCGAGCGGGCCGACACGCCCAGCCTTCGTAAGGGCTAATTCTTGAACGCGGCACCGACTCCGCGTCGGCGATGTTGCCTATCATTGTGCGTTTGCGCCTCCCTCGAACGGTGCCAGCACCGCGCGGCGCTCGGGAAAGCGTGAATCCGGGTCTACTTCGAGCACGCGCAGAGCCGCTTCCGGCCCGGCGGCTGCGCGTGCCTGGCGGATCGCTTCACGCAGCCGCGCAGCCCGGGCCACCGCAGGGTCCTCGAGCAAAGCCCGCTGGTCTGCGGCCGGGGGGCCGAAGCGCTCGACCGCGAGTCGAAGCTCTTCGGCCGGCGCGGGCATCAGCGCCAGACGCGGTGCACAGCGCGAGCCGCATCCGCAGCGGATCGGCGAGCGCCTCGCGGAATACGACCTGCTCGCGCCATGTCCCGCCATGCTCGACCAGCACAGCTGAGAGCACGACGGCCCGCAACGTACGCCCCCGCCGCTCACGCCGGGCGAGCAGGCGATCGATCAGCAGACCCAAGCCTCGCTCGAGCTGCACGCCCGAGGCGGCCTCCGGCAGCTCCAGCGACTCGCGCAGGAATTCAGCCGCCGGCCGGGGACGCAAGGCACCGTCACCCCCCTTGGCCAGTTCGTGGGCGATCAGCCCCGCCTTCCCGAAGCGATCCGCGATCGCCGCCAACGGAAGCGCCGCCAGCTCACCGAGCGTCTTCACCCCCAGCCGCTCGAGTGCCTCGGGAAGGTCGGCCAGGGCGGGACGCGCGCGCAGCAGCGCGACCGGTAGCGGCGCGAGAAAGGCGCATGCCTGGGCGCTGCCTCCAGATACGATCGCCGGCCTGCGCACCCGTGCCTTCGTCGCCGCCGCAACTGCCGCAAACCGAGAAGGCGCGACTCCGAACCGGGCCGGCACTCGCAGCGCGCGCCGCGCGGCCGCCAGCACTCCCTCGATCCCGCCGTGCAATCGCAGCAGTCCACGCGCATCGAAGCAGACGAGCCCGGGCCGTTCGGGCTCGACCGCAGCCCCGATCGATTCCAGACGCACGAGCAACCGCTCCCAGGCATCTGCCACGCCCGCAGGATCCGGGGGCACGAGCGTCAATCTCGGGCAGCGGGCGAGCGCTTCCCCCAGACGCATCCCGGGATGGATTCCGAACGCCTCCGCAGCAAGCGAGACCTCACCTACCTGCTGCACCGCACCCGGTTCTGGCGCAATCGCGACCGGGATCTGCAGCAGCTCTGCCCGATCGCCGACTGCGATCGTCAGCTGGAAGCGCGGGAGCAGGACACAGACGATCATGACCGAACGCATGTTCGCATGAGGGTCGGACGGACCGGTGCTACGTTCCTCACATGGCCCTGCCAAATCCCGCCGACATCGCTATGCAAGGCGTCCGCACGCTCCGCGCCTTCGGCCAGCGGGTCCCGGGTGCAGGAGGCGTGCTCGCCCCCTCGCTGAGCGATGCTGTCAAGAACCGCATTGTGCTGATCACGGGTGCTTCCTCGGGGATCGGCCGGGCGGCGGCGATCGAGATCGGGAAGGCTGGCGGAAGCGTGCTGCTTGTGGCTCGCACACTGGACAAGCTCGAGCAGGTCAAGCGCGAGATCGAGGGATTCGGGGGCATCGCCCACGTCCATCGCTGCGACCTGTCGGATCTCGACGATGTCGACCGGATGTCGGCCGAAGTGCTCGACCGTCACGGTCACGTCGACATCCTGATCAACAACGCAGGCAAATCGATTCGCCGCTCGGTCAGCAGGACGTACGACCGCTTTCACGATTACCAGCGCACGATGCAACTCAACTACTTCGCGCCGGTCAAGCTGATCCTCGATCTGCTGCCGGTGATGCGCAAGCGGCACTCCGGCCACATCATCAACATCTCCACGATCGGCGTGCAGACGAACACACCCCGGTTCTCGGCCTATCTCGCCTCAAAGGCGGCGCTTGACGCGTTCTCGCGGTCGATCGCTGCGGAGATCATCGGCGACGGCATCCACATCACGACGGTCTACATGCCGCTCGTGCGCACGCCGATGATCGCACCGACGAAGATCTACGACCGCTTTCCGACGCTCAGCCCCGCGGATGCTGCGGGGATGATCACCGAGGCGATCCGCAAGCGGCCCAAGCGGGTCGCGACCACGCTCGGCAACATCGGTCAGCTCAGCTACGCGATCGCGCCGGGGGCGCAGGATCTGGTCGTCAACCGCGCGTACAAGTTGTTTCCCGAGAGCGACGGCAAGCCCGACGAGGCGCAGGAGTCGACGGCCGAACAGCGCACGTTCGCCCGCGCGACCCGTGGCGTGCACTGGTAGGCGCCGGCAAGGAGCGCACGATGCCAAAGCAGCGCGCAGTTCCCGCGCGACCCGCATCCGCACCGTGCACAGGTTGCGCGCCCGCGGATAGGGCGAGCCGCTCGCGCCGACGAGCGCCGATGTGCCAGAACCAGCATACCGATGCTTGACTGCACAACTATCCCTGCCACGCTCACACAACTATCCCTGCCGCGCTCACACAACTATCCCTGCCGCGCTTACGCAACTATCCCTGCCACGCTCATAATCCCTAAACCGAGGCGCCGGCGTCGCGCATCAGCCGGCCGACGGGCACGGCCCTGAGATGCTGGGCCGCCAGCTCGTCAGCCAGCTTCCTGACGAGCGACGGCGCGTTGGTCGCGGGGCCAATGACGAGCTCGACAACCTCGCCCGCACGCAGCTGGGTGCCCGGATCGCGCTTGGCGTCGAGCCGCACGGCGCCGGCCACCAGACGGCCGCCGGCCCCGTGCGCGAGCCACCACTGGCCCACGCTGGGACCGCTCGAGGCGTACAGGAAGTGACGGTGAAAGCCCATTGCGCCGCCCAGGTCCTGGAGCTGGTCGCGCGTGCTGAGCCAGTGGACGAGCCCGCCCCTGGGGAGCTCCGGGACGACCTGATCGCCGTCGTCGAACACGGTTGTGTCGGCCGCGGACGGGGCGGCCGCGAGCGCGAACGTGGCCCGGATCCCACGACCGGCAAGCGCGCCGGCGACGCTTGGCAGCTGGGTCGGCGACGCCTCGACGAGCACCCCGACCTCGGGCTGGACCGTCGAGACGGCTGTCAGCGGGCGCATGTGCACGAAATGGGAGACGAGCGTGTACGAGGCTCCGGTCGTCAGCGTCCACCCGGCGACGGCTAGCGCGGCCGCCAGCCCGGTCACCGAACGCGCGGTCCGCAGGCGCCACACCGGCAGCTGGCGCCCGCGGCGGTCGTCGCCGAGGATCAGCGACGCGGTCGACGGCCGTCGCGCGAACGAGCCGTCCGGCTCGGGACGGTGCTCGAGGGCGCGCTGCAGGCACGGCCCGATGGCAGCCTGAGTGCGGGCGACCTGCGCCAGCCCGAAGCGCACGAGCGCGCGGTTGCTGGCGCGCACGTGCCCGACTCCGAATCCGTAGGAGATCACCGGACAACCCCGGATGATCGCCTCCAGCACCGTCAGTCCGGCGCTCGAGTGCACGAGCGCGTCGGCCGCCGCCAGCACGTCGCCCATCCTGTCGGTGAAGCCCATGACCCTCAGCCGGGGCTCGTTCCCGAGCCGCTTCGCGACGCGGGCCCGCAGTCTGTCGTTGCGGCCGCACAGGCACAGCACCGTCGCACCAGGTGTCTCGAGCGCGGCGCGCGTCGCACCGAGCAGGTCGCCGACTCCCCAGCCCCCACCGGAGACGGCGATCACCTGTCCCTGCTGGGGCAGCCCGAGCGAGCGGCGCGCGTCGGCCATCGAGCGCGCGGCGAGGAACGCCGGCGAGGTCGGGGGCTTGGCCCAGCGCACGCTGCCGGGTCCTGCGATTTGCTCGACCTCCTCGACCGATTCCGGATGCGTGATGAAGTGCAGGTCGATGCCGGGGTGCGCCCAGAAGCGCAGGCCCGCGAGGTCGGTGATCGACGAGTAGCACGGCACGTTGAGCCTGCCCTTGTGGCGCAGCTCGCCCAGGACCGCGGTCACGCCGGGATATGTCGAGACGATCAGGTCCGGATCGTGCGCGCGGATCAGGCGCATCAACCCGCGGCGGCCCAGCGCCGTCAGCAGCCGCTTGGCGAGCCACCTCGTCGGCGCGAAGTACATGAACAGCCAGTACTGAAGGTCGAACAGCCACGGCAGCCAGCGGAACATGAACGCCGAGTTCTCGCGCAGGACCTTGGTCAGGACTGGGCCCATCGCCGGCAGCCCGTTGACGATCGAGACCTGCGTATCGGGGTCCTCGTCCTTGAGCTCCCTCGCGACTGCACGGGCCGGCAGATCGTGTCCCTCGCCGATATCGGCCGAGATGATCAGCACCTGGCGGGGCTTGGCCTCGGCGTCGGGCTCCCCCGCCGGGATCACGTCGGAGGCATCGCGCGCCGCCGCCAGCGCGGCCTGGTCGCGGCGCCACTCGACATAGCGGCGAACCCCCTCCGAGAACGGAGTGCAGGCAGTCCAGCCGAGCTCGTGCGCCGCCCGTTCGCTGGACACGATCTTGCCGCCGAAGTCCCCGGGGCGCGCCGGCGTGTTGACGATCTCGACGTTGCCGATCAGTTGCTGGACGGTCTCGGCGATCTGCTTGATCGTCACGTTCTCGTCGCTGGCGAGGTTGTACACGCGGTTGCTCGCCAGCTCGCTGAGGCCGAGCGCGACGCCGTTGGCAAGATCCTCGACGTACACGAACCGCCGCGACTGCTGGCCGTCGCCGGCGAGTGTCAGCGGCTCGCCGCGCAGCGCCTTGTTGACGAACGCCGGGATCACGGCCGCCTCGCGTGCGCGCGGGCCGTACGGGATCCCGAAGCGCAGGATCGTGTACTCGATCCCGTATAGCTCCTGATATGCCTTGCAGTACAGCTCGCCGGCAAGCTTCGTGCTCGTGTACAGATGGCTCGGCGCCGGCAGCAGCGTGTCCTCGTCGACCGACTCCTCGACGCAGTCGGAGTAGACCCAGATCGTGCTCGCGTACACGATTCGCTTGACGCCGGCACGCCGGCACGCCTCGAGCACCGCGACGGTGCCGCGAGCGTTGACGCGCTCGGCGTCCTCAGGCTCCGCATGCACGTCGTTGACGTCGGCAACCGCAGCCAGGTGCGCGACTGCGTCGCAGCTGTGCAGCGCCCGCTCGAGCGCCTCGCGATCGGTGATCGAGCCCAGCACTGTGTCCACGGTCCCGGGCTCGTGCCACGGCGACGGGCGCAGATCGTAGATCACCGGCTCGTGCCCGCGCGCGCGGAGCTTGTCGACCACGTGCGAGCCGATGAAGCCCGACCCGCCTGTTACCAGGACCCTCATCGCCCGGCCTCTTCCGGGCGGTAGTACAGCGGCACGCAGGAATGGTTGCGCGCCACCCAGTCGGTGTTTGGCAAGTCGATCTGGTGATCCATGATCCGATGGCACGGCTCGTCGTAGACGCGGCCCGTGGAGCGCTCGAGCCAGTCGAACACGATGTACTTGTAGAGGCCGGACACCATCCGGTCGGGGAGCTCGATCCGGCTCGGATACGCCGGGTCGAGCTCCGAGCGCGCAACCGAGTTCTTCCACGAAACAATCTCCGGCAATCGCTCGATCTGCACCAATCCAAGCGCCGCGGTGAACTCGCTCATGCGGAAGTTCAGGCCGTGCACGGCGTGGGTTGGCTTGCCGTAGTTGCGAAACGCGCGCGCGTGTTGCGACCACCTCGGGCCGCCGCGAGACGAGCACCCCGCCTTCGCCGGTCGAGATCGTCTTGGTCGCGTACAGCGAGTAGACGCCCGCGTCGCCCCAGCTCCCCGGCTTGCGCCCATTCCAGCTCGCACCGTGCGCGTGGGCGCAGTCCTCGATCAGGAAGATCCCGGCCTCGGCGCAGTAGGCGGCGATCCGCTCGATCTCGAACGCGATGTGGCCGCCGATGTGGACCACGAACGCGGCCCGCGGTCGCAACCGGTCCGCCCTGCGCCTCGAAGTCCGCAAACGAGATGCACAAATCCTCGCGATTGCAGTCGACGAACTCGACGTGCGCGCCCGCGCGCACCGCTGCCAGCGGCGTAGCCATAAACGTGTTCGACGGGCACAGCACCGTCTCGCCCTGCACCCGGGCGAAGTGCAGCGCCGCCATCGCCCCGCCCGTCCAGCTCGACACGGCCACCGCCGGGACCTCGTTGGAGGCCTCCCAAGCGGCCTCGAACCGGTCGGTCAGCTCGGCCTCCGTCCAGCGACCCGAATCGAGCACCTGATCGATCAGCGCGTGCAGCCGCGCGCGATCGCGCTGGTCGAAGCCGATCGCGAACCGCGCATAGTCGGGAGCGCTCTGTTGGGAAGCGGAAGCAGTCGTGATCGATCTCCGTGGGAGGTGCCGTGGGAGGTGCGAGACACGCGGGGTCCGCGCTACACCGCCGGCCGGCGGACCGAATCCCACGCCTGACTCGCCAATCCTCTCAAACTCAGGGTTGCGTATCGGCAAGCCTCTCAGACGGGGAGGACGGTACCGATTTCGAGACATTGCAGTTCTCTCATGATCAGCGCCAGCGCCTTCACGGTCCGCGTGTGTGAGTCGCGGGCGCTGTAGAAGTCGGCGTCATGCAGCAGGATTACGTCGCCGGAGCACAAATCCCTTGTCACCCGGGCGGCGATCCGCGCCGGCGTCGTGAACCGGCGCCAGTCCTTGCCCCATCGCGACCACAGCAGCGGCTGAAGGCCGGCGGCGCGAGCCGCACGCAGCCCGCTGGCGCTGTAGATCCCGTACGGAGGCCGGTGCAGGAGCGGGCTGGCGCCGGTCGCATCCTGGATTACGGCGGCCCCGAGCGCGAGATCCTGCTGCAGCTCGCCGGCGCGCAGCCGCAGCTGGAGCCGGTGGCGATGGCCGTGCAGCGCGATCAGATGGCCGGCGGCGAGAATCTCGGCGGCCAGCGACGGCCGCCGCTGGACCTGCTCGCCAACGAGGAAGAAGGTCGCCTTCGCTCCCGCACCGGCGAGGACGTCCAGCACGGCGGGCGTCCCCTCCGGATGCGGCCCGTCGTCGAACGTCAGCGCGACGCCGCCGACGCGCCGCGGAAGCGTGCGGGGGACCCGGAGCGCGGCGGCCGCGCGCGGCGCCACCGGGGCGAGCAGATGGCGGATCACGCGACCGATGATCGCGAACGCCCCGCGGGAGCGCTGGGAAGTTCGAGTCGTCACGTGGCGTGGCGCTGGTGCTTTGAGAATCGCGGACGCCCACGACGTCAGACCTGGGATGGGTTTCACTCAACGCTCACGGGATGGGGTTTCCTACGAACACCCCGCGCGCGCGGGGGAGTCGCCCGGCGGTGCGCTAGAACCCCAAACGTGCTCACCGCCGACGGCGACGCCGTCTTGCTCGCAATCCGGGTCAAGCCCCGCGCCGCGCGGGCGAGGATCGCCGGCGAGCGATCCGAGCGCCTGCTCGTGCACGTCACCGCCCCGCCGCTCGACGGCCGCGCCAACGAAGCGGCCTGTCGCCTGCTCGCCAAGACGCTCGGCATCGCGCCCGGCCTGGTCACCGTCGTGGGCGGTCAGCGCACCCGCGACAAGCTCGTGCGGGTGCAGGGCCGCTCGCCGGCCGAGGTCGCCAAGCTGCTCGGCATCGATCGATGAGGCACGCCCTGGACGACTGGCGCACGTGGTCGGCAGCCACAGGATCGAGGCAGCGGTGCAGGCGGGCCGAGCGTCGATCGCTCGGCGTGTGAGAGGCTGGCACGATGACGACACCATTCCTGCTCGCCCAGCTGACCGACCCCCACATCGGCGGTACGTGGGGTTTCGGCGATCCGGTGGCGGGCCTGGCCGCGGCCGTCGAGTCGTTGCGGCGGGTGAACCGCGCGCCGGACGCGGTGCTGATCACCGGCGACCTGACCGATACCGGTGCGGATGCCGACTACGCCGTCGTGCGCGAGCTGCTGGCCCCGCTGCGCGCGCCGATCTATGTGGCCGCCGGCAACCACGACGATCGTGCGGCGCTTCGCCGCCACTTCGACGTTCCCGGCGGCGATGCAGGCGGGCAGCGCGAGGGCACCCCGATCCAGTACGCGGTCGATCTGGGACCCCTGCGCCTGCTGGTGCTGGATACGACCAGACCGGGCGCGGACGCGGGCGAGCTCGGCGCCGACCGGCTCGCGTGGCTCGACGCCGAGCTCGCCGCCGCCCCCGACGATGCCGACGCTGGTCGCGATGCACCACCCGCCGCTCGTCGGTCGGGATCGCCGAATGGGACGCGATCGGGCTGCCCGCCGCCGATCGCGACGCGCTCGGCGAGGTGATCGGGCGCCATCCTCAGGTACGCCGGCTGGTCGCCGGGCACGTGCACCGGACAATCGCGAGCGACCTTGGCGGTCGCGCCGTGCTGGCCGTCCCGAGCACCTACGTGCAGGCGAAGCTCGACCTCGGTTCAGACGAGATCGCGCTCGCCGACGAGCCGCCCGGCTTCGCCGTCCACCTGCTCGTCGACGGCGAGCTGGTCTCGCACGTTCAGCCGGTGCTGTGACGCACGACCGTCGCGTGTCACCCGTGGCCGGCAATCGGGCCATTTCCTCGATGAGGGGGCGCCGGCCCAACCGCACGCGGTCGGCCCAGCGGCCAAGCCCAGAGCCTCTGCGCTCCTCGGGCGCAGAATGCGACATCTCTGCAACCACCACAGCGCGTCGCCGATCGCCGTCGTTAACGTGGCTGCCGATGAGCCAGTTCGACGCCGAGGTGACGGTCCAGCGCACGCGCTATGTCAGCGACGCGACCGGCTGGGCGGTGCTCGACGCGGCGGAGGACGACGGCGCGCCGGTCGTGCTCGTCGGCCCGCTCGATCATCTCGAGGAGCGCGAGCGCGCGCACGTGATCGGCACCTGGGTCGACGACGCCCGCTACGGGCGCAGGTGAAGGTCTCGCGAGGCCCGTCCGCTGCCGCCCGACGACGCGGAGACGCTGATCGCGTACCTGTGCCGCGTCAAGCACGTCGGCAGCAAGCGCGCGGCGGCGCTGATCGATCGCTACGGCATCGCGAGACGTGCTCGATGCGATCGATCGCGACCCCGAGGCGGCGTTCGCCGCGGTCGGACTGCGCCGCGACCGGGTCGCCGCCGGCGGCCGAGCTCGTGGGCACGCCCTGCGGGTGATGCGCCGGCTGCACCTGCTGCTCGCGCCGCACGGCCTCGGTTACCTGGTGGCGCGGATCCACGCCGAGCTACGGCAGCTCGGCCAACCGGGTCGTCGCGAGCACCCCTACGAGCTGACGAGCGTGTTCGGCGTCGGCTTCCTGCTCGCCGACCGGATCGCGCGCGCGGCCGGCGCCCCGCCCGACAGCCGCGAGCGCGCCCGCGCCGGCGTCGCTGCACCTGCTCGCGGAGGCCGAGCGCAGCGGCAGCACCTGCATGCCGCTCGCCGCGCTGCTCACCGCGCTGCGCGAGCTGCTCGGCGCACCGAGCCGGACGAGGCCCTGATCGACCAGCTTGTGCGACGACCGGCGACCTCGTCCGCGACGAGCGACTGGATCTACCGCCGCGCAGACCGCCGAGCTCGAGGCGGAGCTCGCCGCAGCGGGTCGCGCGAGCTCGCAGACGCGCCGACCCGAGCGGCCGATCGACTGCGCGAGCCCGAGCCGACGGCGATCGCCGATCCCGGAGCTGACCGCCGAGCAGCTCGCCGGCGTGCGCAACGCATTCGCGCACCGGCTGTCGCTGATCACCGGCGGCCCGGGAACGGGCAAGACGGCATCGATCAAGACGATCGCCGCGCTCGCCGCGCGGCCAGGGCGCGCGGGTGCTGCTGGCCGCGCCGACGGGCCGGGCCGCGATCCGGATGACCGAGGCGAGCGGCTTTCGCGCCCGCACCGTGCATTCCGCGCTCGGCTGGATTCCCGGCGAGGGGCCGACGCACGACGAGGACGATCCGCTTCGCCTGTGACCTGCTGATCGTCGACGAGACGTCGATGGCGAACCTGGAGCTGCTCGTCACGCTGTTGCGCGCAGTTGGCCCCAAGCACGCACGTCGTGCTGGTCGGCGACGCCGATCAGCTGGCGCCGGTCGGCGCCGGCAAGCCGTTCGCGGAGCTGGTCAGCGCCGGCGCGGTCCCGACCACGCGCCTGACGCATATCTTCCGCCAGGCCGCCGGAAGCATGATCGTCCAGGGCGCGCACGCGATCCGCCGTGGCGATGCTCCGGACTTCACGCCGGCGGCCGACATGCGCCGTGACCTGTTCATGATCGAGCGCGCGGACCCGATCGCCGCCCGCGAGGAGATCGTCTCGCTGGTCAGCCGAGCGCCTGCCGAGCCACTACGGCGATCGACCCGGTCGCGCGACATCCAGGTGTTCGCGCCCGTCTACCGCGGCGAGCTCGGCATCGACGTGCTCAACGACGCGCTGCGCGAAGCGCTCAACCCCGACGGCCAGCCGGTCCGCGGCGGGCGGCTGCGGATCGGCGACAAGCTGATGATGACCGGGCGCAACCTGCACGACCTCGGGTTGATGAACGGCACGCTGCTGCGGCTGCTCGACGAGGTCGGCGGCGGCGGACGAGGACGACGACCGCGGCGCTGATCCTGAGCGCCGAGGACGTCGATCTTCCGGCTCCCGCCCGAGGAGTCCGACCGGCTGCGCGCTCGCCTACGCCTGCTCGGTGCACCGCGGGCAGGGGATCGAGCTGCCGGTCGCGCTGATCGTCGCCCACCCGGCCGCGGGCGCGTTCTTCCTGCGCCGCGAGATGCTCTACACCGCGATCACGCGCGCCAAGCTCGCGACCGTGATCGTCGGCACCCGGCAGGTCGTGGCGCGCGCGGCGCGCACGCCCGACACCGGCCGGCGCCACAGCCGGCTGGCCGAGCGGCTGGCGCGGCTGGCGTGACTTTAGGGGTCCAATTCAGGCTCGCAAAATGGCCGTGGAGCCGTGCACCGAAAACAGGTCCAGTTCGATCTGACAATGATTTCCAGAATCCGTCAGATCGTCCGAGCAAGGGTTTTGCGAAAGCCTGAATTCCGCCGCTAATTCCGATGAGACCCTTAGTCGAGGGAGAACGTCCACCCGAGCGCGCGGCGCAGTTGCACCAAGCGCAGCGTGCTGAGCCTCCCAGCCGGTGAGACTGCCGGCGCCGCCGGACCTGCGAGGAACAGGTCGTGGGCGAGCGCATAGTAGTTCTCCGAGAGTCCGTCCACCTCGCCACGTGGAATGTGGACGATGCTTGGAAGCGCCCGCTCGCGCTCCACAGTCGTGATGCGCGCCACGACCGGCATCAGGCTCAGGTTCACCGCCCGGCGTGAGCAGACGACACCCGGCTTTCGCCCAACACGGGGCAGCTCGAACCACCAGACCTCGCCCGCGTCGACGATCAATTACGCGTCCTGCTCGGCCTCGTAGCTTCGGGCTGCCGCCTCGGCGGCGCGCATGCGCCGCCGCGAGCTGCTCATCGTCGGCGACGCCGGGTTCGCGGTCGAACAGGGACTCGTCTGCCAACGCGGCTTCCACCGCGGTAATAAGCGCGAGCACCGTCGCATGCATCCGCTCGGCCGGGCTGTCCAGCCCGCGCTGCTGGGCCTCGGCGAGGCGCAGGTCAAAGTCGTAGCGGACGCTGTCGGCTAGGAGAGGGCGCTCGCGGCGGAGACGGTCGAGCTCCGAGAGCGCTCGTGCGTGGCGTTCGTCGAGGTCCGCTTGAGCTCGGAATGAGAACGTCCGTGTGGTCATCCCGCCAGTCTACCATGTGTAGACACGATGTAAACGTATGTTCGGTACGATCGGCTCCGCGGTGAGCATCGCCGAGCGCCACGCCGACAACGGACTCTGGCTCGCCGACGCATCGCTCGTCGCCCTCGCCCAACGGTTCGACACGATCGACATCGCCACCCTCGACGAGCGACACTTCCGCGCCGTGCAACCCCCGGCAGCCGGCACGGCATTCCGGCTCCTCCCGGTGGATTCCTAGAGTTGGGCTGCGCTAGCCGCGCGATGCGGTCGCGGCGGTCGATGAGCGGGCGTCCTGGATGGTGACGATAACCACCCGGTCCTCCGTTTCCATGAACGCATAGACGAACAGCAGCCAGCGCCACGGCCCGAGCAGGAAGCGGAATCCCTCCCACCGTCCGCTCAGTGCCGGTCCCATGAGCGGGAACCGTTCCAGTCCGTGCAACGATCGCGCGACACGGGCATGGGTATCGCACGGAAGGCTGTGCGTGCCGATGAGCGCGTCGAGGTCCTCGACGGCCGCCTGGGCGAGCTCGACGTGAGCCACGAAAGGACTACAAGTCGTCCAGGGGGACCGTTTCGCCCGCCGTCGCCTGACTGAGTCCGAGTTGCGCGCGCTCGTACGCGCCGGGAATGCCGTCCAGCAACTCCACGACGTTGCGGGCATCCGGGTCGGCCTCATCAATCGCCGAGGACAGCAGTGAACGCGCGACCGTACCCGGCTGGAGGTGCAACCGGTCAGAGAGACGCGCGAGCTTCGCGGCCTGCTCAGCGTCGAGCGTGATGTTCAAACGCTCCATGGCCGCATGCTACACGACTCGTTACATCGCGTGTAGATGAGCGAGTCCCAACTCAAGTCGCAAGTCCCACTGGGAAATGACGAGCTCGCCGAGGGCCCGCACGCCACCCGGGCAACAGGGCACCGCACGCAGAATGCTGTCGCGCAGATGCTTCCAATCCTCGGGGCCGATGCCGAGCGCGCGCTCGAACACGATGGGCTTGTGACGGCCCATCTTGCTGGCGGGGTCAAGCGCGTAGCGCAGCAGCTTGTCCGAGTCGATGCGCGCTATGTCGGCTCCGGGCAACGGCTCGCCTACTCGGGGCTGTGGAGCGTCCGCCTGTCTTGGGTCCTCGCGCATCGCTCCCAGTGTGCACGTTGAACCGGACCGGAACCGGCGGCGTGACAACTCAAGTCCCCACCCGACACGGCGTATTGGCGAGCGCAGGCCGCCCCGATGGCGTACGAGCGCAACTTTCACCTCCGCAAATAACTGACGCGCGAGCGGATGGTTTATCTCACCGGGAAGCGACGCTAGGGCTCGGCCCACCAGGATGCGGACGTGGCGGCGCGACTGACAGCGCGTGCACGATTTGTTCGTCAGTGCTGAACTTTGACCCGTTCCTCAGTTTCTCAGTTCACCTGCCGGCTCACTTGATGGTGTCGTAGACGTGGAACATCGGCAGGTACATCGCCAGGACCATGAACCCGACGATCGCGCCCACGATCGCGATCATGATCGGCTCGAGGATCGAGGTCAGGGCCTTGACCGCCGCGTCGACCTGCTCCTCGTAGAAGTCAGCCACCTTGCGAGCGTTGTGTCGAGCGCGCCGGTCTCCTCCCCGACCCGCGACCATGTTGGTGACCAGCGCGCGGGAAGATCGGCTCGCCGGCCAGCGCAGCTGGCGATCGTGCCGCCTCCTTGGACGGAGTTGTGCACGGCTGCCATCGCGTTCTCGACGACGGTGTTGCCGGCGGTGCGCCCGGTGACGTCGATCGCCTCGAGCATCGGGACGCCGGCGCCGACAGCGATGAGAGCGTGCGGGCCCAGCGGGCGAGGGCGATCTTCTGGACGATCGACCCGATCTTCGCCGGCGCCTTGAGCTTAGCGCGGTCCCAGACCGGCCGCCCGACCTTCGACGCTTCCACTTGCGGAAGGCGACGACGATGCCGAGTGCCGCCGAAGAGGACGAAGTACCACTCGTCGCGCAGCAAGTGCGAGGCGGCGATCGTGTGCACCGTCAGCGACGGCATCTTGCCGTTGAACTGCTTGAACACGCCCGGCGAACACCGGGATGATGAACACCAGCATCGCTCGCGACTACCAAGGCGGCGATGCTGCTCACGACCGCGGGGTACACCATCGCGGAGCGCACCTGGCGCCTGAGCTTGTTCTGCGCCTCCAGCTGGTCGGCGACGCGCAGCAGCGCGCCTCGAGGAAGCCGCCGGTCTCGCCGGCACGGATCATCGCCACGTACAGCTGCGAGAAGATCTTTGGATGGCGAGCCAGCGCGGCTGACAGCGAGGCCCCGGCCTCGATGTCCTGACGGATCGTGACGACCGTGGCCTTCAGGCGCGGGCTCTCGGTCTGGGACTCCAGCACCATCAGTGCGCGCATCAGCGACAGCCCCGAGGAGATCATCGTCGAGAGCTGACGAGTCAGCAGCGCGAGGTCCTCGAGCTTGATCCGGGCGAATCGGTCAAACTTCAGTTCAACCGACTTGGTCTTGAGCTTGACCTCCAGGGCGAGCAGGCCGCGCCCGCTTGAGCAGCTCGGTGACGCCCTCCGGGGAATCTGACTCGACCTCGCCCTTGACCTTGACCCCGAGGCTGTCGACGGCGCGGAATGCGTAGCTGTCGCTCATTGGAGGTAGGCGCCGTTTCCGGCGGCGTAGGCGGCGGACGGGATTCCGTTGCTGTCTCCGAGCAGGCGGGCCAGCTCCGCCGGAACCGAGGCCCGGCGTCGTGCGACGTCGCGCGTGATCCTGCTGGCCCGCACCAGCTCGGTCAGCGCGGCGTCCATCGTCTGCATGCCGTGCTCGCCGCCGGTCTGGATGGCGGAGTAGATCTGGTGCGTCTTGCCTTCCCGGATCAGGTTGCGCACCGCCGGGGTCGGGACCAGCACCTCCACCGCGGCGACGCGGCCGGAGCCGTCGGCGGTCGGCAGCAGCTGCTGCGCCACGACACCCTGCAGCGCGACCGAGAGCATCACCCGCACGTGCTGCTGCTGGTGGGGCGGGAAGACGTCGATCACGCGGTCGATCGTCTGCGGCGCGTCCTGGGTGTGCAGCGTCGCGAGGACGAGGTGTCCGGTCTCGGCCGCCGTCAGCGCCGTCGAGATCGTCTCCAGGTCGCGCATCTCGCCGACGAGGATCACGTCCGGGTCCTCGCGCAGTGCCGCCCGCAGACGCTTCGGCGAAGCTCGTCGCATCGCTGCCCAGCTCGCGCTGGTTGACCAGGCAGCGCTTATGACTCGTGCAGGAACTCGATTGGATCCTCGATGGTGAGGATGTGGTCCTCGCGGGTGGTGTTGATCTCGTCGATCATCGCCGCCAGCGTGGTGGACTTGCCCGAGCCGGTCGGCCCGGTGACGAGCACGATGCCGCGGGGGCAGCGAGGCCATCTCCCGGACCACCGGCGGCATTCCGAGTTGCTCCAGGGACTTGGTCTCGCCCGGGATGACGCGCAGTGCGGCGCTGACCGCGCCCCGCTGCAGATAAGCGTTGACGCGCATCCTCGCGGTGCGCGGAACCGAGAAGCTGAAATCGACCTGGCGCTGGTTCTCGAACTGCTGGCGCTGCGTGTCGCTCATGATCGAGTAGACGATCTCGCGCGTGTCCGCACACCCAGCACAGGGAAGCCCTCCAGCGCCAGCAGCCGCCCGCGGACCCTGATGTGGGGCGGCGCGCCCGCGGTCAGATGAATGTCGGAGGCGCGGCGCTCGAGCGCCGCCAAGACGATATCGGCGAAGTCGACTGACATATTGACCACCTTCGGCAGGGGGGCATGGCTACTTGAGTCCCGGGCTATGTGCCGAGTACACGGAGAACTTCGTCGATGGCGGTGACGCCCAGTCGGACCTTGTCAAGGCGTCTTCGCGAAGCGTCGCGCATCCCCTCGGCGAGCGCGGTCGCCGAGATCTGGTCGGCCGAGGCGCTGTGCAGCGCCAGGTCACGGATCGCATCGCTGATCGGCATGATCTCGTAGATCGCCGATCCGGCCGCGGTAGCCGCCGCCGCCGCAGCGGGTGACAGCCGGCCGCCTCGTAGGCCTCGATGTCGTAGGTCGACGGGGAAGCCGGCCTGGGCCAGCACGCTCGCTTCGAGCATCACGCGCCGCTTGCAACCCGTGCACAGCAGTCGCGCCAGACGCTGCGCGACGACGCAGCGGACCGAGGACGCGACCAGGAACGACTCGATGCCCATCTCCATCAGACGAGTGATCGAGCCCGGCGCGCTGTTGGTGTGCAGCGTCGAGAGCACGAGGTGACCGGTGAGCGCCGCCTCGATGCTGATCTGCGCCGTCTCGCGGTCGCGGATCTCGCCGACCATGATGATGTCGGGGTCGGCCCGCATCATCGAGCGAAGCCCGCTGGCGAAGGTCAAGCCCGAGCGCGCGTTGACCGCGATCTGGGTGACTCCCTCCAGCTGGTACTCGACCGGGTCCTCGATCGTGATGATGTTCTTGTCGGGCGTGTTGAGCGAGTTCAGCGCGGCGTACAGCGTGGTCGACTTCCCGGACCCGGTCGGTCCGGTGACGAGCACGGAGCCGTGGGCGTGCCGGATGGCGGCTTCCAACCGCGCGCGCGAGTCGTCGTCAAGTCCCAGCCGGGCGATCTCGATCAGCGACGTTGGAGCGGTCCAGGATGCGCATCACGGCCGACTCGCCATGGACGCTTGGGCAGCGTCACGACGCGGATGTCGATCTGCCTGCCATCCATCGTCAGGCCGAAGCGTCCGTCCTGCGGCACGCGTCGCTCTGAGATGTCCAGCTCGCACATGATCTTGATCCGGGAGACGACGCCGGGAACCATCCGCGCCGGAATCCTGCGCGATCTCGTGCAGGACGCCGTCCACCCTGCAGGCGCACGCGCATCTCGCGGGCTCCGGCTCGAAGTGGACGTCGGACGCGCCCTGGGCACCGCCTGGGACAGACAGCGAGTTGACGAGCTTGACGATCGGCGTCTCGGTCGCCGCCTCCCCAGGTCGAGATCTCGACCGGCTCTCGCTCGACTCGTCTTCAGACCACCTCGGTGACCGCGCTGTCGAGCCGGGCCATCTGGGCGATCACCGAGAGGATGTCCTCGCGCGTCGCGACCGCCGCCCGCACGTTCATGCCGGTCTGGATCTCGACGTCGTCGATCGCGACGACGTTCGCTGGGTCCACCATCGCGACCACCAGCGTCCGCTCGCCGATGCGCGCGCGACGGGCACCAGCTCGCAGCGCTTGGCGAATCCGACGGCAGCATGTTGGCTGCCGCCATGTCAAGCCGGAGCTGGGACAGATCCAGGAAATCGAGCCCCAGCCGCTCGGCCACCGCTCGGCCCAGCTGCTCGGCCGTGATCGCCCCCTGCTCCACCAGCAGTTGCTCGGGCGTGCGCCGGCGGCACGGGCGGCGCGCAACCGCCTGCTCCACGCGCGCGCGTGTGGCGTAACCCGAGCTCGACGATGATGTCGGTCAGGAAGCGCATCGCGCCGCCGCATTGCCCGGTTGCAGCGCGTGACCGCGGCCGGCGGGTGCTCATCCGGCGCGAGCATCGATCCGTAGTCGACGCCGGCCGCCGTGGAGCGAATTCTTCGCGCATGTGCGTAGTTATCGACGGCTGCGCGCCTGCTTGTAGCCCGCGACCCGGTTCTGGCTCGCAGGTCGCCTAAGATGTCCATTTACCGCTCTCCGGCTCAAGCCGCTGCGACTGGTGGCCGATGCATCGGGTCGGAACGTGCGCACGACGAAGACCGCAGTGTGTCACGGAGGGCCCGTTCCAGCACATGAATATCCTACAAGGAGTGACAGCAAGATGTTGCAGCGTCTTCGTCATCGCGCCCAGGGCCAGGAGGGCTTCACCCTCATCGAGCTGTTGGTCGTGATCCTTATCATCGGCATCCTCGCCGCGGTCGCCATTCCGGCGTTCCTCAACCAGAAGGGCAAGGCCAACGACGCCAACGTGAAGTCGGACGTCAATACGGCGCAGACCGCGGAGGAGACGTACTACACCGACGGCCAGGCGTACTCGTCGACCAACAGCGACCTGACGTCGATCGAGCCGACGCTGACCCAGGCGTTCGCCACGGTGGCGAACAATGGTGACGCCATGAAGCTCGAAGCGCCGGCGACGGCCGTCGACGGGGCGACCCTGACCGGTCCGACCGCCACTGCGGTGAACTCATTCGACGTGCAGGCCACGTCAAAGTCCGGCGTGCAGCTACGCGCTCATCCGCAACCCGGACGGCACGCTGTCCCGCATGTGCAATGTGCCGCCGCGAACACCAACCCAGCGGGTGCACGGTGACGGCCGGCAGGGCAACGGCACCTGGTAGACCAGCCAGCCACCGACCTCCCTCAGTAGAAAGCGGCCGGCCGCCGGGCAGACACGACATGTCCGCCCGGCGGCCACGCCGCCCACCTCTTTCCGCAACGATCTTTCCCCCAATGCCCTCCACTCGCCTTCGACCATCACTCTCGCCGCCGTCAGCGGCCTGTGCCTCGGCTCGTTCCTGAACGTCGTGGCATACCGCCTGCCGGCCGGCATGTCGCTCGTCGCGCCAGGCTCCGCCTGCCCGGGCTGTGGCGCCGCGATCAGACCATACGACAACGTTCCGGTCCTGTCGTGGCTGATGCTGAGGGGGCACTGCCGCGCCTGCAAGGGCTCGATCTCGCCTCGCTACCCGCTCACCGAGGCTCTCACCGGCGCGCTGTTCGCCGCCGTGGTCGTCGCGCGCGGCGCGGGCCGGACCACCTGGCTCGCGCTGATCTTCGTCGCGGCGCTCGTGGCGATCACCAGCATCGATCTCGAACATCGCATCATCCCCAACCGCATCCTCGCGCCACTCGCGGGCGCGGCGACTCATCCTCACGGCGCTGCTCGAGCCCCATCAGCTGCCCGAGCGCCTGCTCGCCGCCACAGCCGCCGGCGGGCTGCTGCTCGCCGCCGCGCTCGCCTATCCCGGCGGGCATGGGGATGGGCGACGTCAAGCTCGCCGCCGTGATGGGCCTGGTGCTCGGACGCGCGGTCGCACCGGCGCTGCTCGTCGCGCTGCTCGCCGGCACGCTCGCCGGCATCGTCGTGATGGCCAGGCACGGAATCCGTCAAGGCCGGCGCACCGCGATCCCGTTCGGCCCGTTCCTCGCGCTCGGCGGTCGTCGTCGGCCTGTTCGCGGGCAGCGCAGCTGGTCGACGCCTACCTGCACGGGTTCGGGCTCGTGAGCGTCGCTCAGCACCCCCATCTCGATGCCCCGCCTGCCCGCCGTGCGACTGCGGAAGCCCGCGCGGCGGCCGGCGTCACCGGTCACCGGGCTCGAGATCGGCGCGACGCAGGCGATCGCGGCGCAGGCCCGCGCTGCAGGACGGCCGGATCATCGACCGAGCGCGTGGCGGCCCGCGCGCTGCCACCCGGCCTGCTGCGCGACGGCGTCGTGATCGAGCCCGGACCGGCTCGCGCGGGAGTTGAAGGAGCTGTTCGCCGAGCACCGCTTCGCCAAGCGCGTACGCGTTGGTCTCGCCACGCCACGAACGATCCTGCGAGTGATCGACCTGCCGCCGCTCGAGGATCGCGACATCGATGCGGCGCTGCGGATGCAGGCGCAGGAGCAGATCCCGATGCCGCTCGACCGGGCGGTGATGGACTACCAGACGGTCGGGCTCGTCGACACGCCGGCGGGGCGCCGACTGCGCGTCGTCGTGGTCGTCACCGAGCGTGAGGGCGTGGACGCGGTTGCTCGAGGCGCTGCGCCGCGCGGGACTCAAGGCCGTGGGCATCGATCTGTCGATGTTCGCGCTGATCCGCGCGCTCCGGGATCCCGAGCACGCCGACGGCCCGGTGCTCTACGCCCAACTCGGCGACCTGACGAACATCGCGATCGCCGAGCCGGGGCTGTGCCGCTTCACCCGGCTGGCGCCGCACGGGCTGGCGACGCTGCTGGAGCGCCTCGCGGCGAGCCAGGGGATCGCCGACAGATCAAGCGCTGGCGCTGCTGCAGCAGACGGGAGTGCAGCGAACAGGCGAGGGAACGGACGAGCAGACGGACGCACGCGATCAGTCCGTCCGCGACCTGCTCGCACGCACCGCGCAGGAGCTGGGCTCCGAGCTGCGGACCGCCGCCGAGTTCTATTCGGTGCAGTTCGGCACCGGGCCCGTCAGCGCCGGAGTCCTTGCCGGTCCACTCGCCCCCCTCCCTGGTTTCGTCGACGCCCTCGCTGCCGCGTCGGGTCTCGAGCTGCGCTGCGGCGAAGTCACGCCAGCAACGGCGGGCGCGTTGCGAGACGTCGACGCGCGGCTCGCGCCGCTGGCCAGCGGACTGGCCGTCGGGGAGGCTCGGCTGATGACGGCCGTCAACCTGATCCCGCGCGAGCACCGCCCGCGGACGGTTCAGCCTCTCGACGAGCCCGCAGACGCTCGCCCTGATCGCCGGCCTCGCGGCGGTGCTCATCGCCGCCCTGCTGTACGTCTCCGCGGCCAACGACGTCAGCGCTCGCAAGAGCGAGCTGGCCAAGGTCACCGCCAGCGTGGCCGCCGGGCAGGCGGTGGCGAACGCCTTCACGCCCTACGTCAACGCGTCCCAGCAGCGCGCCGTCCAGCTCGCCGCGGTCCGTCAGCTGGCCGCGGCGCGTTTCCCCTGGCCGCGCCTGCTCGACCAGATCGCGCGAGTTGATGCCGGCAGGGGCGGCGCTCAACACGCTGGCGGCGAGCGCCACGGGCAGCGGCTCGACAACGTCCTCGTCGACGCAGCCGATCGTCACGCTCTCCGGCTGCGCTGCCTCGCAGTCCACCGTCGCGCAGACGATGCAACAGCTGCACGGCGTGGACGGCGTCAGCGAGGTGACGCTCAGCTCAGCCGGGGCGGGCGGCAGCGGCACGGCAGCGACCGGCTCGTCGTCGAGCTCGACGAGCTCGACGAGCTCGGGCGGCAGTGGTGGCTGCGGTTACCCGGTGCAGTTCCAGATGGCGCTGACACTCGGCGGGGCGTCGAGTGGCGTATCGAGCGGGCTCGACCTCGACACTGCACTCGAGCGGCGCGGCGACCTCGAACGCGACAGCGGCGGGGACCCCGACCACGGCGGCGGCGTCATGAGACTGCGGCCTCGTGATCGCATCGCGCTGATCGCACTCCTGTTGCTGGGCACTCGTCGGCGCGTACTACATGCTGGCGCTGACGCCCGAGCGGCAAAAGGTCAAGACATTGGATGCCTCGATCACAACCCAGCAGCAGGCGCTCGCCAAGGCAGCAGCAGCAGACCGCCGCGGGCCAGGCGGCGGTCGCTTCGCTGCGCGCGGACGCCGCCGAATGGACGTCGATCGGTCTCGCGGTCCCCGCCCAAGCCGACATCCCCGCGTTGCTTCGCACGCTCGAGCGGACTGCGAACGCGGAGCACGTCAAGATGCAGATGATCTCACTCAGCGGATCCTCGAGCCCCACGCCGCAGTCGAGCAGCACCGCGTCCACGTCGAGTGCGAGCGGTGCGACGGTCGTGCCGATCCAGCTCACCTTCGCGGGCGGCTATCTGGCGCTGGACAGCTTGCTCGGGCGCCTGGACGATTTCGTGACGGTCTCGGGTAGCGAGGTGCACGCCACCGGACCGCTGGTGAGCGTCAGCAGCGTGTCACTCAGCGGCACGCCGAATCTCGCCGCGCAGCTCAACGCGACGATCTACGAGCTTCCCGCCTCGTCGGCTGCGACCGGCGCCGCGACGACCACAGGAGCACAATGAGCGCACTTCGCAGAGACCTGCTCGAACGCCGGCTGTGGCCGCTTGTCGTGCTGCTGCTCGCCGCCATCATCGCGGTCCCGATGCTTGCTGCTCAAGCATCCCTCGGCGACCGACGCCACGGCCGCGGCGCCACCACACGTGACCCTCCCGAGCCGGGCTCACGAGCGGGTCCACGGCCACTGCGCCAAGTCCGAACGTCCTCGCTCGGGGCGCCCCGCAACCCGTTCGCAGGCAGCACACCGAAGCTGACGTCAAAGCCCGCCGCGCCGCTTGGCCCGGCAGCCACGTCGTCCTCGTCGGCAACCACGTCGGCCTCGTCGTCCTCATCGACCACGACGACGCCGGTCGCGACCGTCACGCCGACACCCACCACGACGAGCTCCGCGTCGACGACGACGTCGACAGGCTCGGCGTCGACACAGGACGCCAGCTCCGCGAGCGCCTCGACGACGGCTTCAAGCGGCGGGGCTTCGGCGACGCAGGCCAGGCGCAGGCCAGCACGCAATCGTGGACGATCTACGCCGTCGATCTGCGCGTCGGCACGAACGCGACCGCGCCGCTCCGCGACAACGTCGCGCGGCTGGCGCTGCTGCCCTCGCCGAAGCAACCCGAGCTGATGTTCATGGGCGTGATGGCCGGCGGCCGGCAGGCGGTGTTCGCGCTCGCCGCCGGCGTGCAGCACCAGGGCCCGGGCGTCTGTGCCGTCCCGCACCGGCAGATGTGCTCCGCGATTCTGCTGCAGTGCCGGTCAGACGGAGCGGCATCACCTCCCGACCGCCGGCGGCGAGCAGCAGCAGCTGATCCTGCGGTTAGCCGGCGTTCGCAGCAGCATCACCCACTCGCAGCGACGCGCGCTCGCCGCCTACGAGCGCCATTCCGCCGCCGGCCTGTGCGATCTGGACCTCGCCGAGCCCATGTCATACAACCAATCGAACGGCACAGCTGTCAGGCGTCGCCACAGCGTCGTGCAAGGACCAGCCTGCTGCGGTTCCATTCCCGTTCGCCGCGACGAGCCAGTGAGCCTCGATCTCCAGCATGCGCTGCGCCACGTCGTCGAGCAGCAACGGCTCCGACCTGCATGTCAAGGTCGGCTCGCCACCGTTCGTGCGAATCGCCGGCGAGTTGCAAGCGCTCCCGCGGACGCCTGCGAGTTGACGCCAGCGGACACCGAGCAGGCTCTGCAGTGAGATGCTGGACCGACCCTGCGCGGCTGCAGGAGCTCGCGACCGAGCACGAGGTCGACTTCGCCTTCGCCCTGCCAGGGCTGGCGCGCTTTCGCGTGAACGCGTTCCGCCAGCGCGGCTCGATCTCGATCGTCTGCCGCGTGATCCCGTACGGCGTGACGACGATCGCAGAGCTCGGGCTTCCCGAGTGCGGTGCGCGAGTTGGCCGAAGAGCCGCGCGGCATCGTGCTGGTCACCGGGCACCACCGGCTCGGGAAAGTCGACCACGCTCGCCGCGATGGTCGACCACGTCAACACGACGGCGGCGCGTCACATCGTCACGATCGAGGATCCGATCGAGTTCCTGCATGCAGACAAGCGCTCGGTCATCAACCAGCGCGAGGTCGGGTCCGACACGGGCTCGTTCGGGCGGGCCCTGCGCCGCGTGCTGCGCCAGGACCCCGACATCATCCTGATCGGCGAGATGCGCGACGAGGAGACCGTGCGCACCGCGCTGTCGGCGGCCGAGACCGGGCATCTCGTCCTCTCCACGCTGCACACGGCCGACGCGGCCGAGACGATCAACCGGATCATCGACTTCTTCCCGCCCCATCAGCACGGCCAGGTGCGCTCGATGCTCGCGGCCACGCTGCGCGGGGTGATCTCCCAGCGACTGGTGCCGGCCATCGACGGAGGCCGCGTTGCGGCGCTGGAGGTGCTGCGGACGACCGGTCGCGTCCGAGACGCGATCCTCGACCCGGATCAGACCGATGCGGCTGACCGGGATCATCGCCGAGGGCGCGTACTACGGCATGCAGACCTTCGATCAGGCGCTGTTCGCGCACGTCAGCGGCAGGCCGCGTGACGCGCGAAGACGCGCTCGCCGTCGCCTCCAGCCCGCAGGACTTCAAGCTGCTGCTCGCGGCCGAGGGCCGCGTCGGCACGACGATGGACGATGTCCTCCCGCCGTCGCCGGTCGGCGCCGCCGACTGACGTCGGGTCGAGCGGCGTTCGGGCAAGGTTCGGCGATGTCCACGACCTGGCGAGCTTGCGAAGCTGGCAACCGAGTGGGTGACGGTCGCTTTCTGGAGGTCGGCGTTGTGACTGACTCTGAGCAGCTGAGCACCGCTTTCCTGCTGAGAGTCGAGGTGAAGCACGCGGTTGCTGCGCCCCTCGGGGCCGCTGCCCGGCTCCGCGACTTCCGCTCAGGCCGCCCGCTCGGCGACTTCGCCGGCGATGGTCGCGTCCAGCGCATGTGGGTCGATCGTGCCGAACGCCGCGACGACGCGGGGATCGAACTGGCGCACCCGCCTGGCCGTGGATCTCGGCGAGCGCGCGGTCGCTCTCCCAAGCCGGCTTGTAAGGCCGCTCGTGCGTGAGCATGTCGAATACGTCTGCCAGCGCGGTGATGCGCCCGGCGAGCGGAATGTCCTCGCCGGCGAGGCCGGCGATGTAGCCGTCGCCGTCCCAGCGCTCGTGGTGAGTGCGGGCAATCTCAGCGGCGAGCCGAAGTGCCGGCGACCGCGCGGAGCCGAGGATCCGCGCCCCGATCTCGACGTGGCGCGTCATGTGGATCCACTCGGCGGGCGTCAGCTTGCCGGGCTTGAGCAGGATCCGCCGGGAGATGCCGACCTTGCCGATGTCGTGCAGCGGCGCGGCGTCCCGGATCATGGCGACGAACGGCTCGGGAAGCTCGAGCGCCTGGGCGATCAGCGCGGCGCTGATCCCCGACACGCTGGGTGTGCTGGTAGGTGTCGTCGTCGTGGTACTCGGCGATCGATGCGAGGACGGTGAGGCTCTCCCGTCGCGCGCTCTCCAGCTCGCTCGTTCGCTCGTGGACGGTCTCTTGAGCAGCTTGGGGACAGCTCGCCGATCAGCGCGTTGCGTCCTCGAGCTCCTGTTGGAGCTGCCGGGTCTGCAGAGCGTTGCGCACGCGGAGCAGCAGCTCGGTCTGGTCGATCGGCTTGGTGACGAAGTCGTGAACGCCCATCGCGAGAGCGCGGCGGCGGGCGTCGGGCGTGCGTGTCGGCGGTCAGTACGAGCACCGGCAGGTTCTCCGGTGGTCGATCAGATCCGGATCCTCGCTCGATCACCTGATCGGCGAGCTCGGGGCAGATCCAGATCGAGCAGTACGAGGTCTGGTTGCTCGGTGGCGCACAGCTGATGCGCGCTACTCGGATCGCCGGCGCTGACGACGTCGGTGTACCCGGCCTGCGCAAGCGCATGCTCGAGCAGCTCGCATGCCGCGCGTCGTCGTCGACGATCAGCAGCCGCATGTGGGCGAACTGAGTCATCGGCGGCCATCGCCGGCGGTTGCCCTGCGGACGTCCAGTCGTCGGCTGATCTGAAGAAGCTGATTCCGGGATGGGCCCAACCGTGCTCATCTATCCGGCCTTGACCGTGAAGCTGCGTGGCAGCGACGCCCTTGGAGTGGGCCGGCCATAACAGGGTTCTCGGCAGATGGCGCTGACCTTAATTTCCACATCCGGTCGAGCCGGTGCGCGGGCCGAGATCGGTCCAGCCGCGGCCGTGCATGAGTCAAGCCGACCCCGCCCGTGCCGACTACCAGTATGCAAATCCCGGCCTGCAAACAATCATTCTCCCATTGCATCCCGTGCCAGCGAAGGCACTGCGGTCTGTTCGCTCTGACGCCGGCTTATCGCTGATCGAGGTCCTCGTCAGCGCGCTGATGGTCATCCTGGTCGCATCCGCGACAGCCCCGCGCTGATCGCCGGCACGCACTTCAGCGGCGACCAGCGCTTCCGCTCGCAGGCGGACACGCTCGCCATGCCAGGATCAGGAGCGGCTCAAGGGGCTCTCCGACGAGCAGCTCAGCGGGCTCAACCAGACGCGCACGGTCACGTTCCCGAACGGGAGCACGTTCACGTCCATCCGCCGCGACCTTCCTCGATGCGAATGGCGACTCCAGTTGCACCTCGACCGGCGTCGCGTACTACAAGATCACCTCGACGGTCAGCTGGACGGAGAACTTCAGCAGCCGGCCGGCGACCACCGCCGAGGACTCGCTGCTCGCACGGCCCGTCAGCGGCGACATGCTGACGCAGGTCCAAGACCAGACCTGGCGCCGCTGCAGGGCGTGACGGTCACGGCCAACGGGCCGAGCAGCCAGACGGGTACGACCGACGCCAACGGCTGTGTCGTCTTCGCCGGCCTGACTCCGGGCCTCTACACCGTCGCGCTGCAAGACCAGACTACGTCGACCCGAACGGGAACACCCGCCCTACACCAACTCCGGCACGCCCACCGCGACCGCGACCGTAACTAGCACCGGCACCGCGACCCCGACGGGAAACGTGTTCCATCTGGGCCAGCCCGGGTCGGTCGTCGGGACGTTCACGACCCCAACCGCCGGCGTCGGAGGGCAGGCGGACGCGATCTCGTGGGTCGGGAGCGGTGCAACGTTCGGGATGTCCAGCCCCGCGTCATATCCGACGACGCCACTGTCTACACCCGCGAGCTCGATCACCACTGGGTCGTTGTTTCCGTTCGACCTCTCATCAACCTCGCCGGCCAAGTACACCAACAACTACACGGTCTGGGCGGGAAAGTGCCCGCAGATGGAACCAGCCTCCCCGACTGACCAGTTCACTGTCGCACCCGGGCTCGACCAATCAGGCGCAAAACATCGAGGAGCCGATCCTCGATGTCGCAACACGTCTACTATAAGAGCACCAGCACGCCCGTGAAACCTGCTGACGTGAAGCTGACGTTCCAGAGCTCCTCATGCAGCGACAGCTGGAAGCCGACGGTCACCCCACCGCGACCACATCGACGAGCCCTCCACCAGGATGGCTCCAGACTCCCGGGCAGCCGTACGCCCCAACCGGAACTCTCTCGGTATGCGTTGACTACAAGAACGGTAGCGGGATCTATTACAACCAGACCCTCTCGGGCGCTCAGAACAATTCGTTTGCGGCGTCGCCCGTCGTGCTCTCATCAATCACTATCCCCAAGAGCTCGAACGTCGGAACATGCTGACGCCGGCTGCGCTCAATCCACGCCTCCGCCTGCGAAGCGAGCACGGGTTCACATTCGCTGAGCTGAGCGTCGCGATGGCTGCGTCAATCGTCGTGATCATCGGCTTGTTCTCGATCATGATCGTCACCCTCCACCAGACGCAACGCACGTTTACCAAGGTCAACGCGACGCCGCGCGCGCGGACCGCGCTAGCGAACATCGAAAACGAGCTGCACTCCGACTGCGTCGACGGCAATGCTCCGATTCAAGGCGTCACCAACAGCGTCACCGAGAGCGACGCAAACAACCTCGTCTTCCTCAGCTTCTATGGAACCTCGGCCAACCCCAAGCCGGTTTGGCACCACATCACCTTCAACGCCTCCGCCGCCACGCTGACCGACACCACCTACCCGGTCACCGGCACCGCTCCCGATTGGACTCAGGGAACTACGTCGACCGCGACGACGACGCTGCTCACGAACGTCGCGCAGCTTTCGAGCACGACCCCGGTGTTCCGGTACTACGCGTACCAGTCCGAGTACACGGACAGCAGCGGCAATCAGTACATGCTGATCCCCGACGGCACCAACCTCGTGCCCGGCAACAGCACACCCCCCAACCAGCCGCTTGCGACATCGTCGGGGCTCTCAGCGAGTGACGCAGCCACCACGGCGGAGGTGGTCATCAACCTGCTCGTCGGCTCCAGCTCCGAAGTTGGCCTCAACACCACGCTCCAGTCCGTCGACGACTCCGTCACCGACGCGGTGTCGCTCCGCCTCACGACTCCGCCCGACTACGTCCCGTCGGGATCCACGGCCACCGGCTACGGGCCATGCCAGTGAAGCCCCTGCACCCCCGAGCCACACCGGCGCGCTGGCTCTGGACGCGCCTTCGCCACGAGCAGGGCTTTACGATGATCGTCGCACTCGGGGTGCTAATGGTCTCGATGCTCTTGACGGGGGCCGTGCTGTTGTCCGTACAGGGAGACGCGCGGCTGACCCGGGCAGACCTCGACGGCAAGCGCGCGTACGCCGCCGCGCAGGCGGCGCTGCAGGCATACCTCTATGCGCTGAACAACAACTCGACGACCTCTGCATGGTGGCAGACGTGCTCGAACGACACGGTTTCGACGGCGACCTCGGTGCCCGGCTCGACGACCGGTCTCACCTACACCTACGCGCCGGTGCCGGCCAACGGCAACGCCGCCTGCGTCACGAACAACATACCTTCGCTGATCGACAACGCGACCGGGACGCTGCGGATGAAGTTCACCGGCTATGCCGGCACCCCGTCGGTGAGCCACACGATCGTCGCCAGCTTTCGCACGGTGACGCCGCTCAACTTCCTGTGGTACACCGTGCACGAGACCGCCGATGCGAGCACGTCGGGGTGTGGAGTGACGACGTTCTACTACAACAGCACGATCCCATCCCAGTGCCAAATCGTCTGGGCGACGGGCGACAAGATGAATGGTCCGATGTACACGCAGGATCAGTTCCTAGTCGATCAAGGGGCGTCGCCGGTGTTCGGGCGGGATCCCACGGATGCGATCGCGAGCCAGGTCCCGACGAGTGGCACCAGCGACATCTGCGCGGCTCGCAACTGCCAGAGCGCGAGCATCCTCGGCAAGCGGGAACCGGACGTCTCGCCGCAGGTGCCCCTTCCGAGCAGCAACAGCAACCTGAGCACGGACGCCACCAAGTACGGGCAGACGTTCACCGGCACGACGACGCTCACGGTCAGCGGCACGACCGCAAGCGGGTGGAACTGCCCCGGTTCATCTTCCTCGAGCTCGTGCACCCCGGTATCGGTCAACCTCGCCACTTATCCAATCATCTACGTGGCAAATGCGAGCGGCTGCAGCTCGAGCTACAGCCCAACCAACGTCAACTATCACACGACCAGCAATGGCGTCGCTAACAACAGCGCCTACTTCGGTCCCTGCGGCGACGTTTACGTCTCGGGCTCGTACACGACGCCGATGACGATAGCGGCTGCCAACAACATCGTCGTCACCAACAACCTGACCACCACCGAGGACGTGAACGGGGATCCGACGGGCAGCGCAACGTTGGGTTTGGTTGCAAACTATTACGTCCGCATCATGCACACCTGCTCGAGTAATCCCAATGTGACGATCGACGGTGCGATCCTCACGCTGGCCCACTCGTTCTTCGTCGACAACTACGACTGCGGCGGAACGCCGCTGGGGCAGTTGACCGTCCACGGCGCGATCGCGCAGGACTACCGCGGCATCGTGGGAACGGTGAACAGCAGCGGGTACTTGAAGAACTACAACTACGACGACCGCCTGCACATGACGCTCCCGCCGTACCTGTTCAACCTCCAGAACACCGCCTGGACGGTGTTCCGCGAGACGCTCTGTGCCCCGAACAGCAATACGTCGGACACCACGAGCTGCGCCTACACAGGGTCCTGACCGGTCACATAGTTTTTGCACCAACATACCGCCGGGGAACCTACCAGATAGCCTCAATTCCACCCTCGAGAAATATATGCCCGGAGTTGCAGACGGGCTCGAAAAATGTGAATGGTCGAAGCACGGCGTCTGCTCGGGTCTGTCCTTCGAGCAGTATTATCAGACCGTCGTTAATATCATGCCGAGTATCGAGAACACGATTGGCTCCACGTTGCGCGACAACAATATGCTTGGCACTGAGGTCAAACTCACCGACATCGTGGCGAAGATCGCGGAAAAGGATGCGAGCCTTGCATCAGCGATCACGTTCGATTGCAAACAGGAGAGGGCGCGTGGCGGTAAATCCCGTTTCGACATCGTCGAAATGCGAATTTATCTCTCGAAGGACCTCTCGAGCCCAACCTTTATTCCTTTTGATTCGAAGGGCGGCCATTTGAATTCTGGCTGCCGTGGCGGAGCGGGCTACCTTCCGAGCGGGTTCGACGATTAAAGCGCAGCTTCAGAAATAGAATTGCTGTCGCTTAGAAAATCAACTTATGACGATACATCAATTATTTTGACAACTACGTGTTTGATGACAGACTTTGATGGTGCATTATTTTCTTCTGAATGGAAGGATGCGCTTGGGGCCAGGTTCTGCGCGGGAGGGCCACGACGATAGCCGTGGTCCGTCGAGCGATACATCGCGGAAGTCTGAGGACGCGGGCAAAACGCGACGGTATCAATCAGAAGACCGTCGCCAAGTGGCGCACTACCATCAAAGCTAATGGACAGTCTCATCGCTGCTTGCCGTGGCTAGAAGAAGGAAAAAGGAGTAAACCCGCATGAGTCAATTCATCGCGCTGTTGTGCCGACTTTCCGTTTGTGTGTTTAGGCGGGGCGTCCTTGCGGCTGGGCTTGGATTTTGTGTGATCACCAGCGTATTTGCTGACGATATTGCCGTTTCTGAGCAAAACTTTGACTGCATCCTTGAATGGCCAAAAGTCAGGAATACGCGCATCAAGCACTCCGACCCGGAGAAGTTGAAAGAGGCAATGCGTATCTTCGGAGACAGCATACCGGACAAGGAGTATCCTGTCGGGACCATCCTGCAGCTCGTTCCTTTTGAAGCAATGGTGAAGCATCCGCGTGAAACGTTTCCCAAAACGAACGGCTGGGAGTTTTTCGCTTTGGATGTCTCGGAGACAGGCACCAAGATCAGAGATCGGGGAGACAACGTCGTCAATCTCTCGCAAGGGGTAACGTGTACTAGCTGGTATTTGATCTGACAGACGGCGTCTTTCGAATGGTCAGTCGTAGCTGTCTGATATCGTTAGGCGGCGATCATTTTTTCTCTCGCAATCGGGATGGCGTCAAGGAATGTTTGCAATGGTGTTTTACCGAAACACCAACGCCCCTGATGTGGCCTGTCTTCATTGTAGCTTGTGACCCATTCATCGAGATCTTCCTGCAGATCCGCGATCGAGGCGTAGAGTTTTTTGCGGAACGCCACACGATAGAACTCGTTGAGGACCGTCTTGTGGAAGCGCTCACAGATACCATTCGTTTGCGGGCTCTTGGTCTTGGTTCTGGAATGATCAATGTCTTCTACGGCAAGATAGAGCTCGTATTCGTGATGCTCGGGATTGCCACAATATTCGGTTCCCCGATCGGTCAGCACACGTGAGAGCTTGATTTCCTTTTCCTCGAAGAATTGGACGGCCCGATCATTCAACAAATCGGCTGCCGTGATTGGCGTCTTGCGATCATAGAGTTTGGCAAACACGACCTTCGAATAGGTGTCGATGAAGGTTTGCTGGTAGATCCGGCCGACGCCTTTCATGTTGCCCACGTAGAAGGTGTCCTGGGCACCGCAATAGCCCGGGCATTCGCTCTCGAATTCGCCGTGCGCTTCCTTTTCGGTCTTGGCTTTTTCCAAGGCGATGACCTGGGCTTCGGTCAAAATAAGCCCTTCCTGCGCGACTTTGGCTTCCAGCGCTTTCAGTCTTTTGTGCATCGTCTCAAGATCATGCCGCAGCCAGACGCCCCGCACGCCAGCTGGCGAAACCGAAAAACCGAACTTTCGCATCTCATTGGCAACCCGGATTTGGCCAAACGCCGGTTGCTCCAGCGCAAAGGCAACAACCTGCGTCTCAATCTCGGGCGCGACCCGGTTCGCCACAATCGGCTTCTTGCGACTGATCTCTTGCAGCGCCACATCGCCGCCTTTGTCGTAGAGTTCCTTGAACCGGTAAAAGCTATCGCGCGAGTAGCCGAGCATCTTGCAGGCCTGGCTGACGTTACCAAGCTGCTTGGCAAGCTCCAACAAACCAACCTTGCCTTTGATAATCTTTTGATCCTTAGTCATCATCGGTGTCCTTCACAAAACGCCGAGGCCGGGCACTCCGTAACCCTGACCACTCCGCGCCCGGCCTCGGCTCTCGCTTCGGCTCTATGACACCAAATGTCCGATCAAATCTCAACTATTGCAGGTAACGTGCCTAAGTTGTCATCAGCCTGCGGCTAGGTACGACTTCGTGTGTGAAAAAGGGCACGGTTGCGCTCCTATACCGCTCGATGATCAGAAGATTGGCGAGCTTCAGAGAGCAGACCCTCGCTGTGCCAAGAAGTAGGGCATGGCTCATTTTGCTACCATCACGGTGCTTCGCCGGAGCCAACTCGTAAATTCCGCATTCTCTTCACCGCGAGTTGCCAGGCACCAAGATATTCCCGCCGCATCATTTGTATTCATATCCACGTTGGATTCCGAGATACTACCGCATTTTACTGGCGGGATGTCGGATTGCGAAGCGTCGGAGCCGCTGCCCGCCGCGGAGACGCGCCTGGTCCGGCGGACGGCTCTCACCTTCCCGCTGCTTTCGCCCCCGCAGAAGAACTGATCGCTGCCATCGGACTCGAGCCCCGACACGCCTATTCCGGGCGGCATGTCGAGCCTCTCCAGGACCTCTCCTGTTCGAGGATCGACTCGCCTCAAATCGCTCTCGTCACCTTCCCAGGTGCGTGCCAGAGCTCGCCGTCGACCCAGGTCACTCCGGTGACGAAGCGGTTGGACTCGATGGTGCGAAGAATCGCTCCTGTCTGGGGATCGATTTGATGGATCTTCCGGTCCCGATACTGCCCCACCCAGAGCGTCCCTTCGGCCCACGCGAGCCCCGAGTCACCGCCGCCGCCGGGCGCCGGGATCGTCGCGAGCACACGGCCAGTCTTCGGATCGATCTTCTGGATACGATCCTCGGCGATCTGAAACAGGTGCTGGCCGTCAAAGGCCGTTCCTGCATGCGCGGCGACATCAATCGAGCGCACCGTCTTCCCACTCGCCGGATCGAAGGCGTTCAGCTTGTCGCCGGACGCAAACCAGACGTGCTGACCGTCAAACGTGACCCCATGCACGTGGTCGACACCCGGAAAGGGTCCATACTCATGGAGGATTTCGGCTGCTGATCGTTTCATGCTTCCATCCTAGTCACTCGGTAGGGGACCGGGGAGTAACAAGATTGTCGGGAATCCCGGCACGGGCGGGGTCATCCAACGACGCGCTCGCCCGCGACCGAACGACTGCACCTTGCCTGCTGCCGCAAGCGAGTTCGAGCGCTCGCTGCACGGTGCGCGGGCTGGCTCCAAGCGCAATCGCCAGGGCCGAGCTCGACCACGACTTGCCGTCGGCAAGGAAAGCGAGCACCGCCGCATGCTGCTCTTCGACGGGCGGCGCCAGCACGACGACCTCGCGTGCGCCGCGCGGCGCCAGCGCAAACCCTCGCTTCGTCGCGCTCACATCTGCCAGCATCCGAAGCTCCACGCGAAGCCGCCCGACTTCGACCCGCAACCGTGCGCGATGCGATTCATCGGCGTGCTTCGCCCGGAAGGCGCGTGCGACCAGCGTGCTCCTCGGCACGTCTCCGGGCCACGCTTCACCCAGCGCGCGTGCAAGCGCGAACAATACCGGGCGCGTCGCAAGCGAGACCACCATGCCTGGTCCCGCACGACATGGCGGCACGCGTCCACGACGAGGGCCCCGACGCCAGGAGCGCTTCGACCTCCTCAAGCAGGAGGGGGCGTTCCTCGCCGCGCGCGATCAGGCGCGCGGCGGTCGTTTTCATCACGAGGGATGCGCTTTCGACCTCCGCCGTCAGCGCGGGGATGTCCGCCTCGCGCGCGGCGTGCTTGGCCCGAGCGAGCGCGGCGCGCGCCGCACTTCGCAACAGCGCCTTCGCTCGAACGAGGTCGCCGAGCTGCGCCATCGCGATGCCTCGAAGCGCGAGGGCAGGCGCA
>CAWEQQ010000055.1:0-84884 GCA_963811155.1 uncultured Solirubrobacterales bacterium | reverse complement strand
TCGGACCGCAACCCGAGCGTGCGGCATCGCGTCGCGCTGCATGCCTTAACGTCGGCGGGTAAGTGGCAGCGAGCCGACGACATGGATGCAGAAGTCGGAGCCGACGCTGCTGTGCCCATGGATGCCGTTGAATGCAGAAGCTGACGCGGCAATCAAGAGCAAAAGCTGTACGGCCGGGTGACGAGGCCTTGCAGAGGCGGCCGAGCCGCTGGGTCGGCGCCCGGTTTACGTTGGGTGGGACGATCGCCTTGGCGCCAAGGGAGTCGTCCGCCAGACAGGCCAGCTGGCGACCTGGCGATCGCGTTCGTGGTGTTCGGTCGTTCGGCGCCGGCGATCGGCCCGATCGAGGCGTCGCCATTGCGACGGCGCGCTGCGCGCCGCGCCGGAAAGCAACGACGCGGAGGCGCAGGGCGACCGTTGAGGCGGCTGCCGCAACTGCGCCGGCAGCGCCTGCGAACGACGTGCTGAGCGTCGAGCGTCGTCGGCTGCTACAGCCCCGACGGCTCCTGAAACCACAGCGGCGCGTACAGGCTGAACCGTGACTCGACACCAAACAAGTCTGGCATCCGCGCCGGCGTCCCGCCTAAACCCGGGATCCGGCGAGCACCGGGATCTAGCCGCAGGTTCCTGTCCTGATGGCGAGGATTGGTCCTGCACTCTGCGCAGTCCGGTTGCGCAACGGCGCGCAACGCTCCTGCGCAGAATCCCCATTGACCATGCAGCGTGCATCCGAATTGCTGGCATCGCACGCAGCGGCAGCACCGCGCACCGACAGTCACGGCCCTTTCGGGTATCGGGCGCCTGTTTTGGGGCGCTGATCCGGGCTGACTGCAGGCTTGCCGGCGACAGATCCACTAACGGTCCGCGTCGTACTCGGGTGGTTCGAATCGCACGCCGAGACAGTGGCCCGCGCGTGTGACCTGCTCAACGATCTCGGACCACAGCATGAGAAGTTCTTCAGCGGTCGCGGGCAGGCAGCGGGCAGCCCGCCACTGGTTCGGATTCAGCCACGGCTCGCCGCTCCGGCGCTCGGGCAGTCGCAGGACGGGTCGGGGAAACGTCGAGGTCTTGATGTCCACCCATGGCCGGCGCACGGCACGAAACTGAACGGGCCCGTCTGGCCGCTCAGCAGGCGCGCGTCCCCGGTACAGCCGCAGGCGATCGCCGGGGCGGCACGACACGTCTTTGGGCAACAGGCATCCCTCGCCCGATCTAAGCGCCCTGAACACCACCTCCTGGACCCACTCGGGATCGGCGAGTTGTTCGGAGCGCTCCACGAGGTAATCCACCGCGCCCGGATCGACGACGAACACCGTGTCAACGATGAACTCGTTCCGGTCGGGCTGCTTTGACCCGACACGATGAGCGAACCCGTGGCCAGTTGCCGGAGCTTTTCATTGCTCGACTGACGGCAGTTGGTGTACAGGAAACGCTCGCCGAACACGAGCGGATCCGTGTTCTGCCTCGGACCGTCGGGCACCGGCTTGATCGTCGGCGTGTGCAGCCAGTTGGGATAGCCATTACGGCGCGCAGGAAGCCGGAGCACGCGCGAAGGTGGCTCCCACTCACCCCAGAACGCAACCTCGCCATCTTCCAGTCTGCCGTCGATCAGATACGACCCACGGACACGCAGAAACTTCCGAGCGTGATCGACCGGCCTCCCATCTGCCGTGACCAACGGCGACCACGGCATCGTCGACGATGACGGCTGATGCTCGGGCCCCGGATGGGGAAACTGGACGAACATGAGCTGATCAGGCATGACAAGACTCCTCAACACTAACGGGAGGGGCAGGCCCCCTCCCGGCCTCCCCCTTCGAGGGTCGGATCGCCAGGCCGGCGGAGCCGGCCCTTCGCGTTCCCTGCGTCCCTCGGGTAAGCCGCCCAGCACACAATGGCCCGCTCAGTATCCCCCAGCGCGGCGTGCCGTCCCGACCGATGTCGTATATCCCGGCCTCGAGCGCCAGCAAGCGGACCCTGGGCGTCTCAATGGATCGTTTCCCCAGGCGGGATCTGATCGCGGACCGCCACGATGCTCTACTCGGCCGCCGTCCCGTCAAGGAAAACTCGTGACAACGTAACGACTGCCGGCCGCCGTGCTGACGCTCAGCCGCGAGCTGGACGCCGGCCTGCGCAACCACCCCTGATCTGCGCCCTGACGCGCGACCCTTAGCCGGTGGCTCCGCCGGACGGCCTCCGGCCGCGGGCGGGTTCACCTACAACGAATGCATAAGTTCGCCGGCGGGCCGTCGGACGCCGACGCGTCGACGCCGTTGAATGCGAAAGCGCGGGAGGGATCTGAAACCAGAAGTAACTCCTGGGCAGCAGCGCCCCTTCTTGAGAGGCTCGTGTCGAGCGCCGGGCGCATGCCCGCGCTCCGCGGGGATCGCCACCCGCCGTGGCGATCGACGGCTCCGATCAGGCTCCGAGTGCAGCCCCCTGGCGGCCGCAGACACGCGTGACCCGGTTCGCGTAAAGCGGTCACGACGGGCCGGCTGCGGGTTGGCGAACAGCAGACTGGGGGTCATGGGCCGGTGACGCTCGGCGCACAACGCGGCGAGCGGCAGCGTAGGCTCGCCTGTCGTGCGCTGTGTGCTGCTGCATCCCCAACCCGACTTCGGTGGCAACCAGTACAACAACGTCATCGCCGCACTGTTCGCCGCGCTCGATGACGCCGCCCGTTTCGACTTCATCTCCTCTGACCCGGCAGTCGCCGCCGGCCAGGTCCTTGCGCAACTCAACCTCGGACCCGCGTGGCTGGTGGGCTACTCATTCGGCGGTGCTGTCGCGTCCCTCGTCGACGACCCTCGCGTGCTCGGCTGGTGTCTCATAGCCCCGGCGCTCGCGATCGTCGAACCGGTCATCGGGCCCGACGATCGCCCCAAGCACATCCTGGCCGCTGAGCAGGACACGTTCTTCTCACCAGCGTCGCTTCAAGACGCAACAGCAGCCTGGACGGCCACCACACACGATGTCGTCGCCGGGGCGCAGTGCCGACCCGACTGGCGTGCTTTATGGGCGTCGGCGCTGTCGAGGGTTACAAGCACGCTGGCCGGCGTCACTAGCAGGACTGCGCCACAACTGCGCACGCTCCTACTGTCGCGTACGGCGATCTCGTGGTTGACACTTTGCCGGAACCCCGAAGAGGCGGAGCACGAACGACACCCCCTGCCCGGTCGACTGCACGAAGATGACAAAGAGCTAGGAGCCTATCGATCCGCGGTTCTGGTGGTGACCGGCCGTCACCGCGGTCCGGATGAATCGGCGGATAGAACGAGAGTCGCGCCGGCTCGCGTAACCGGGTCGCCAGACTACGTTCTGGGCGGTGTCGAGATTGGAGCGATCATGAAGGCGATTCAGTACAACCGGTTCGGTGGCCCTGAGGTGCTCGAGCTCGTCGAGCTGCCCGATCCCCATCCCGGGTCGGGCGAGATACGCGTCGCGGTCCGGGCGGTGGGCGTGAACCCGATCGACTGGAAGCCGCGCAGCGGGATGATGGGCGGAGAGTCGCCCCAGGCCACCGGCCGCGAGGCCGCGGGGGTGGTTGACGAGCTCGGCGAGGACGTCGAAGATGTGGCCCCCGGGGATCGTGTCTTCGGGTTCGTCGCCGGCGGTGGGGCGCGGCCGAGCTGGCCCTCCTGGCCGATTATGCCCCTGTCCCGGCTTCGCTTGACTTCGCAGGCGCCGCCGCCCTGCCGGTGGCGGTCGAGACCGCCACGCGGACGCTCGACCTGCTCGGGGTGGGCGAGGACACCATCCTGCTCGTGAATGGGGCTGCCGGCGCGGTCGGCAGTTCCGCGGTTGAGCTCGCGCGGCTCCGCGGCGCGCAGGTGATCGGGACCGCCAGCCCACACAACCACGAGTACCTGCGCTCGCTTGGCGCCGAGCCGATCACCTACGGCGAGGGGCTGACTGACCGGGTCCGCGAGATCGCACCCGGCGGGGTGGACGCTGCGCTCGACGCCGCCGGCGGCGGGGCGCTGACGGAGCTTGTGGAGCTGGCCGGCGGCCCCGAGCGGGTGGTCACGATCGCCGACTACGCTGGCGCCCAGCAGACGGGCGCGCAGTTCAGCGGCGGGATGGGCACCGAGCGCGCGGTGCACGCCCTAAGGGACATCGGGCCGCTCATCGAGTCCGGCAGATTCGCGCTCCCGGTTGCGCAGACCTTCCCATTGGAGAAAATCGGCGAGGCCCATGCGCTGAGCGAAGAAGGCCACGTGCGCGGCAAGCTCGTGCTGCTGGTCGGCTGACCCCCGGCATCGACAGCGACGAGAGCGAGTCAGCTCCGAAGGTCGGGCGGACGACCGAAACGTCGCCTTTGCAATCGCGCGCAGCGCGGCGGCGAACAAAGAAAGCTATCGTCGCGGGCTCCGGGCGCGGCGCGATCGCGTTCCGCGCAAAGCGATCGTGCGCTCAGGAGAGTCCGCGTGATCGGTTGCCGTTGATAGACCTATGAGCGATCGTCCCGCGGTGGACCGTCGCTCCTCAGATCACGCGAACTCACAAGCGGCGGGCATGCATCGAGGCGTTTGCTGAGCGGTGATGATCGCGGCCGACAGCTAAGAGCGAGCGGCCCCCAACTCATGCTTGCTGTACGCCTTCTTCTGGCAGACGCCAAGCGGCCGTTGCCGTCGTGGTCAGGCACTACGAGCGCCTCGCCGAGAGAGCCCGCTTTCCGGGATGAGGTCGGACCGATGTCCAGTCCAGCGGCGGAGGGCCATCGCGCCCAACTTGTCCGTTGGGCGACCCCGACCTAGAGCGTAAGTGGTTGAGCCGAGCGTGCTTCACGACCGTCAGCGCTCGACTCGGTTCGACAGCCTTCGGTCGCGACCGTGCTTGCAGACGTCCAGTACGTTCACTCCAGCTTCGTCTGGCGCAGAACTTCACCACAATGCAGCGTCGCGGCCGGTGGGCGCTCCTGCCGGGGAGCCTCCACAGGGCTCCTGAGATTGCTCAGTCGTCGATCTCTTCCCAGACCGACTGCTCGTCGTGCTCCTCCCAGGCGGCGCCTGGCATCGCGATGGCCCAGCTTGTCCATGTCCCGATCGGTCGAGCCGGGGCGGTCCTGACTCTGGCACGGACGACGATGCCGGGTTTGAGTTCGACGGGCGAGCGCAACGGCGCCGTCGTCATCCCCCAGTGCGTCGGTGGATCGCCGGGTCCCACGGAGAGCGAGATGCCGGGCGCGAGCTCGGCACTGAACCAAAGGGCGAGCGCGTTGGCCGTTCCGTGGTCGTGGACTGGCAACAGCGTCTCGGCTTGGTGAGGCGCCTGCGCCTGCTCGAGCGGTATCCGGTCCGCGTTCGTCGTCCACAATCGACTCGGCTCAGAGCGCCTGTCGTCCGCCGCGAGGTGACGGAAGGTGCCGGAATAGATGATCTCGTTGACGGTCTTTTCGACCAGGAGCTCGAGCCTGAGGCCGAACGGGTTGTCCCGCAGGAACTCCACCGTCTCCGCGAGATAGCGGTCGTGTACCAGTGCGGTCCACGCCGTGACCGAGTGGGGGATCATGACCCCGCCCGGCTTGAGCCAGCGATCGCGGGCGGCGATGACCGGAGCGAGCATCCCTTCGTCGATCCCGAACCCTCCGAGCCACTCCGAGACGATCACGTCGACATGTCCGGGGAGCTCGATGTCCATGACGTCGCCGTGGATCACGTGGACGATCTCTGCGACCCCGTTCGCGGCTGCCAGCTCGTGCGCCAGGACGGCGATCGACGTCCGCTCGACCGCGTAGACGCTCCCAGCGCCGGCGCGCGCCGCGAACACGCTCAGGATGCCGCTTCCCGCTCCGACGTCGAGAACGATGTCGCCAGGGCGCACGAGAGAGTCGATCGCGCGCCGGAAGGCCTCGGTGCGGACGCGGTCGCGGATCATCGTGCGATGTACCTCGAACTCCGCGTACATCGGATCGGGCGGATTCCTGATTGGCGTCCGCACGCGGGTATTGTAGGTTGCTTGGTGTGTCCTAGCTCGGACGCCGGCGACCGCGTCGTGGCCGGCCGAACGAAACGAAAGGGGTTCTGTATGGGATTCAGGCGACGGGTCAGGCGGCGGGCGCTCGTGGCCGGAGCGGTGGCAGGAGGGGCGGTGGCTCACCACCGGGCCGCGGGGGAACAGCAGGCTTACGATCAGGCGCCCGCCGAGGAGCAGGCGCCTGCGGACCAGGAGCAGGCGGCGTATGCGCCGCCTCCAGCGGACCCGGCTGACGAGATCGAGCACCTCGCCCAGTTGCACCAGTCGGGCGCGCTGACAGACGAAGAGTTCGCGGCGGCGAAGGCGAAACTCCTTGGGACCTGAACGGAGCATCGATTGCCAGAAGGACGTTCAGCAAATCGACAACGGGGGGATAGGGAGCTGCAATGAGTGAGTCGCGTAAGGACGTGCTATCGAAGGCGCTCGAGGCCGAGGTCGGTGGCGCATCGGTTGATCTGGGCACCCTGTTCACCGACGACGTCGTTGGGTGGTCGCCGTACGCGATGGTGTCAGGGCTGGGAGCACTCGCTGAGCTCGCGGCCCTCCGTGAAGAGGCGTTCTCCAATGTCGTCATCATGTTCCGAGGACTCGACGAAGTGGGCAACAAGGCGTTCGCCGAATGGCTCATCGAAGCCGATCACACGGGGCCGCTCGTCCTCGGCGACGAGGCGGTGGTGGAAGCAACGGGACGGCGTGTTCGGTTGCCGGGCGTCACGGTCGCCGATTTCCGCGAGGGGAAGATCCGGTCGTACCGGACGTACTTTGACGATCTCTCGATGATCGAGCAGATCGTGGGCGCCTGAGCAGTCGGCGCTGTGGAGTTCCAGGTCGAGGACGATCCGGATCCGCTCGACATCGAATTCCTTGAAACGCAGATCGTCGTGAGGCGTCAGCCGCGATGGGACTCGGTGACAAAGCCGAGTTGGCGATCTTCGTCCGCGACGCTGACACGGTCGTAGCCGGCATTAGCGGATGGACCTGGGGCGACTGCTGCGAGCTGCAGAGCCTCTGGGTGGAGCCGCGTCTCCGAGGTCGCGGCCTCGCGACGCGGCTCATCGCTGCTGCCGAAACCGAGGCGGCGGCGCGGGGGTGCTCGCAGACCGTCCACTTCACCTACGACTTTCAGGCTCGCGGCCTCTATGACCGGAACGGCTACGAACTGGTGGGTAGAGTCGAGAACTTCCCATCAGGAACTGACGTCCTCTGGTACCGCAAGCTCCTGAAGCCATAAGAGTTGCCGCGGAGCCGGCGCGATTGGTCGTAGCTCGTGAATCCGAGGAAGACCATGAGCCCGAGCGGCTCCTGATCCGCTCCACCCAGGCTTCGTAGAACGTTCGCTGCTTCGCCACCACGGGGACATTGATGTGATGTCACCGAGCTCATCCGGTGTGCACGGAGACGAGGCTCAGGCTCGCTTGGGCCGAACCCATGACCATGAAGAGCAGCAGTAGCGCCCATTATTCGGGTCCTGCGCAGGCGACGGCACGGTGGTACTCGTGGATGAGGCCGCCGGGCAGGTCGCGACGGTGAATATTGCTCGCACCTTGATTTCGCTGCTCGCTTGGGCTTTGGCGGGCAGAGCTCGCCTAGGAGCGGAAACGCCACGCGGTGCGCTCGAGCCGGGTCGTCGTCCAGAACGACCCGAAGAACGACGACGCCGTGCGAGTGGAGTACCGCGTTCACAACGAAGCAGGTGTCTCATGCCGGTGGCGCGCGCACCCGGATCTCGCCACAAGCAGCTCGCCGGTGCGGCCGGTCGGAGGGAGCTCCCTGCTTGCTGTCGCACGCTGCTGGGTGAGAGCAGCCACGCGGCCGCCCGGTCAGAGGAGGCTGTTCAGCTCGTCAGGCGGCCAAGCGACGTCGCGCCTTCTGCACCGACGGTAGTGCCGTCTTTGCCTTGGCCAGCGGCCGAGCCCGCAGGTCAACGCTCGCCGGCTTCGCTGCGATCTCGATCTCCTCACCGGTTGCCGGGTTGCGACCCTTACGCTTCTTCTGAGCCGGCTTCACCCGGACCGTCAGCTGAACGAGCCCGCCGATCCGCACCTTCTGCGCGTTCGCAAGCTCCTCGAGCACGATCTCATCCAGCGCGCCGAGAGCCCGCTTCGCGTCGCTTCTGCTGATGTCCGCGCGCTCGGCGATCGCGGCGAGCAACTGCGTTTGCGTTAGCGGCAATGAATTCCTCCAGTTCAATCGTGCGGTCAGGGCGGATTCAATCGTGTTCGCCGGACGAAGGCCCGCTCGCTGAACCTCAAGCTGGTGGCTGCGGCCCCGATACCGCCAGCATCGTCGCTGGTGGCGGGTGTCAGTCGTTGCTGATCGAGAGCGCCAGGCCGAACGGACTTCCCTCCGAATCGCGGCAGACCGCCCACCGCTCGCCGGGATGCACCACCGCTCCACCGAGTGCGGTCACCCGCTCCAGCGCAGCCGGGATATCCTCGACCGTGAAATAGGGCAGCGAGAACGAGTCGCCGGGACCGCGCCCGCGCGCATGGACGCCAACATCAGTTGCCTGCCCGCGGGTCTGCCATCCCTCGCCTTCTCGCTCACGACGGGCCTCAAGTCCGACGCCGAGGACGCCCGACCAGAACCGCCGCGCCCGCTCCGGATCGTCGGCGGGAAACTCGATCAACGAGGGTCTGACGGGGGCCATCAGCGCCTCGTCAATCTATCGCGAGTCGGGGCGGCCAGGATGACGAGGACCGCTGGGCGCCATCGTAAGCGCCGTTCGATTCCGAGCCCTCGCGGCCGCATGCCGATTCGTTCTGTCGCAGAGCGGGAGTCGGCGTTGGCTGCGCCCGGAACGGGGCGTCACCCGTTCACTCGCGCCGCAGCACGGTTGCCGATTAGCGCCGCGTCGACCGTTGAGTAACCACCCGTGCTTATCGCCCCGCGCCACAAGCGCCCAGTCCAGGCTCCGCGTCGCCGATCACGCTCCCCGCAGTCCGGCGCCTCACTCCCGCGATCAGCCGCAATAGGGTGGACTTGCCGTCGCCGTCCGCCCGACGATCCCCATACGCTGGCCAGCGCTGACGCCGAGCGTGATTCACCGCAGCAACGATCGGCTTCCAGACCCCTTGTCGACGCCGTTCAGGTTGACGAGATTGCGCGCCACTGCCGTCGACCCCATCCTGTCACCGCGCGGAATCGCGAATCGCGATTCTGGCCCGATGATCGACCCGGACGTGCTCGGCGGCAAACTCGAGCCCTGCGGCAGAGACCCTCTAACCGGCTTCTATCGTGATGGCTGCTGCGACACCGGCCCTGAAGACCGAGGCAGCCACACGATCTGCGCGGCCGTGACAGCGCCGTTCCTCGAGCACCAACAGCGCATCGGCAACGACCTCAGCACTCCGGCACCGCAGTACGGCTTTCCCGGACTGGTAGCCGGCGACCGCTGGTGCGTGACCGCCGTCAACTGGCTCCGGGCCCACCAGCATGGCGCTGCCGCATATGTCGTGCTCGCCCGTAGTCGCGATCATAGGCCGCCTTCCACGGCTGGCGGCCGCGCAGCTCGGGATCGGCGTGGGCCATCTCAAACAGCCGACGGAGAATGAAATCGGCCTGGATCGGCATTGGCTTCTCGCACCACAACGTGCCGTCGTTGTCGAACACCGCGACGCGCTCCTCGGCCGGAACGCCTTCCGAGACGGTTCGCTGCACGAACTCGACGACCGCCCGCCTCGCGGAGCCGTCATCCCAACTCATATGGAGGAAGCGATGTCAAGCCCGGGCCGGTGGGTTTTCGCCGGTAGGGTGGGATTGCTCGGCTGAGGGGGCGGCGGGCCTGGCGGATGCGCGACGCGCGGTCAGACTCATATTCGCGGGTTGTCACCGCAGGACCGTGTTTCGTCGTGAGAGCCCGCTCTCTAGGATCGAGCGTGACCGCTTGTGGCGGCTGCTCATAGTTTGACCGCGGATGCTCTCGCGCGTGGGGGCCTGGCGGGTTCCGCCGCCTCCTCAGCCGAGTGTCGTGGGGGTGGTTGTCAGTCAAGCTTGCTAGCCACGCTTAGCCTCGACTTACATGTCCCAGTCGACAACGAGGCTGGCGCCGCTGGGCCTGGATTCTCCAAGAGTTCGGTCGCGCTGCTCTGTTCGCGCTGCGGTACCTCGCGCCAGTTAGCATGAATGCCCGCATTGCGCGGCGACCGCGCGTTCACGCCGTCCGCCGCGCTCGTGGCGAGTTGCGAGACCGGCTTTTGCGAGCGCGCTCTTTCCTGCTTTGGGGGCGCGACGCACGTGTCGGTGCTTCGAACCGTGCCGCGAGCACGCAGTGAGCCGGCGCTGGATCGGACAGGACCTGTGCAGCGAAGCAGCGAGGGTTCCAGGCAAGGAGAAGCTCCCATCAGGCGAAGCGAGCGTGTCCCGGTCGCCGCGTGACCTAGAGTCGCGGGGGTGTCGTTGCACCTCTTTGCGGGTCTGCGCGTGCGGGACTTCCAAGCCGCGCGGCCGTGGTACGAGCGGTTGCTGGGCGAGCCGTCGTTCTTTCCTCACGCCACTGAGGCGGTGTGGACGCTCGCCGAGGGCCGGTCGGTCTACGTCGTGGAACACACTGATGGCGCGGGACACTCGGTCGTGACGATCTCGTCGACGATCTTGATGCGCACGTGGCTGCGATCGCTGCCCGTGGGCTCGAGCCCGACGAGTGCGAGACGTACTCCAACGGCGCACGCAAGGCGGTCTACCGCGACCCCGATGGAAACGAGCTAGGGTTCGGCGGTGCGCCGCTTGAGACCGGTTCATAGCCCCCCGGCGTCGCGGCGGAACAATGAATCCGGTACGCCCGTTGGCCATCGATTAGTTCGGCGCCCGGGGTCGGTCTGAAATCGCATGGAGACAAAGAACCTCGACATCTACGGTCATGCGCCGATCCCGTGGACCCGCGCCCGCGACGCCTTGGCGGCGAGCCACGGCCCGGGATTCACGTTCTTCCTCGGCACCGTGCGCCCGGACGCGACGCCGCACGCCGCGGGGATAGGCGCGGCCTGGGCGGACGACACGCTGTGGTTCGTGACCGGCCCTCGGACCCGCAAGGCACGCAACCTCGCCGCCAACCCCGCATGCACGATCGCGTGCCGGCTGCCTGGGATCGACGTCGTGCTCGAAGGCCACGCCGAGCGAGTCACCGACGCCAGCACGCTCAAGCGGCTCGCCGCCTCGTACCGCGAGGCCGGCTGGCCGGCGGAGGTCGAGGGCGACGCATTCGCGGCGCCCTACAGCGCGCCGAGTGCCGGGCCGCCACCGTGGCACCTATACCGCTTCGTGTTCCACACCGCGTTCGGCGTCGCTACCGCCGAGCCGCACGGGGCTTCGCGCTGGCGGTTCGATACCTAGCAATCGATTGGCGGGGGCAGGTAGCGGGACACCGCCGGGTACCGGATGTGCCGATTCAGTCTCTCACCGGATGCTCAGCTCACTGGGACACCTGCTCCGGGTCCGGGGCAGACATCAAGGCACGAACGGCGACGGACGCGCTTTGCGCGGCTTGCGGGGAAGGGCCCGGCCGACCCGGGCGTCGTCGACATCGCCACCCGGGCGGCGAACAACGCTCGTGGCGAGAACCAGGGCGCGCTCGCAGTGCTGCTCGACACCTGCCTTCACGTCTGTGCCGGTGTGGCTGGAGATCGCTTGCGTGGGTGCCGCCCGCATGGGCGGAGAAATCCTCGCCAGACGCGCTCCATGATGTCTCTGGCAGTCTCTGATCTGAGCGCAGGTGTGACACAGAATGAGGCGACGATGAGCAAGCTGAGACTTAGCATCACGATGTCGCTGGACGGCTACGTCGCCGGTCCAGACCAAAACGAGGAGAACCCGCTCGGTAGCGGCGGGCTGGATCTGCACGAGTGGTTCTTCCCGCTCAAGGCGTTTCGGGAGATGCACGGCGAGCAGGGCGGCGCCGTGAACGCCAGCTCTGCGGTCGTCGAGCAGCGCTTGGCGAACGTAGGCGCCACAATCATGGGGCGCAACATGTTCGGGCCCGTCCGGGGTCCGTGGAGGGATGAGTCTTGGCGGGGTTGGTGGGGCGAGAATCCTCCATTTCACCATCCGGTGTTCGTGCTCACCCACCACCCGCGCGAGCCACTCCAGATGCAAGGCGGCACCACCTTCCACTTCGTTAGCGACGGGATCGAGTCCGCGCTGAGGCAGGCGAAGGACGCCGCGCAGGGACGCGACGTCTCGCTGCCCGGCGGCGCGGCGGTGGTCAACCAATACCTGGCCGCAGGGTTGGTTGACGAGGTCGACATCTCGATCGCGCCACTGATCCTCGGCACCGGCGAGCGCCTATTCGCGGGTCTCGACCGCGGGACGCTCAAGCTCAAGCAGATCCGGGCAGTCGACGCGCCCGGCGTCACCCACATCAAGTACGAAGTCGGCTGACCTGCTTACCACCGGTCGCGCGTCATCCGCGCAGGTCAGGTCCCGCCAAGACCTCGTTTGCGCGGCAAGCGCGCATCGCGAGTGCGGCTCTGCTCATGGGCCCCTCGGCGCGCGGGCCGAACCAGCGGCGCGGTGCATCTCAGCCCTCTCGGGTTGAGATGCGTGGTGTAGCTGCCTCGGTCGCTGCGAGGAGGGCCACATAATCTGATCGTCGGCGTGCACGCGTCGCCGGCAGAGGGCCACGTCGGCGCCGACGAGGAGCTTCTGCTTGTAAGCCCGGAGCGGAAGCCCGATTTGGATGGTGTGCAACCGTTCGGCTGTCCGGAGCGTCTTTATGGGTGTGAGCGGCAATAGCGACTCTGTCCGGGGCGAATCGCTCGACGGTGCGTTTGAGCGGTTCGTGGCTGAGTCCGCGCCAACGTTGCTCCGGAGTGCATACGTCCTGACCGGCGATCGCTACGACGCGGACGATCTTCTGCAGAACGCACTCCTACGGACGTTGCGTCACTGGTCCTCGATCGGATCCTCGCCGGCCGGCTATGCGTTCCGCGTGATGGTCAACCTCTCTCACGACGGTCGGCGGGCGCAACGGCGGCGGCCCTAACGCGCGCCGGAGCACGACGCGCTGGCGGTGCCCGCCGTCGATGAGCTTGAGCGAGTGGTTGAGCGTGACGCGATCGTCGCGGCTGTTGGTCGGCTTTCGCTTGTCCAGCGCGGGGTTGTTGCGTGCCGGTTCGTGTTGGACCTGGACGTGGCCCAGACTGCTCGCACGCTGGGGCTGCCCGAGGGGACCGTGAAGTCGCATACGGCGCGTGCGCTCGAGCGTATGCGCGAGTCGCTTGCTGAGGACGAGATTACGACGCGCGACGCACCAGCGGAGGTTCGCCATGCTTATAGTGACCAGGAACTGATCAAGGGGCTGCGGTCCGGGTTGGCGATACTCCAGCCAAGAAGCGACCTGATCGACTGCTTGCGCGAGCGTGCCGCAGCCGACCAACCACGCGATCTGTCGTCTCGGCCGCCGCACCGTCGGCGATGGCTTCCCACCTTCAGCGGGGTGGTTGCGATGGCCTCGGTGATCGTCGCGCTGGTTATCGGAGTCGGCGCGGTGGTGCTGCTCGGCGGCCATCACCCGTCGGGTCTGCGCACCGCCTCTTCACCGCTCGTGTCGCCGGCGCACTCGTCGAGCGGTTCGCGGGGGGACTGCCCACAGCCCAGGCGACCGCGCCGGCCGACGAGCAGCGCAGGAACAAGCTCCAGGCCGCCCTCGCCGCGCTACCCGAGGCCGACCTCGGGACCACACTGCTCCTCGGAGCGCGGGAGGGGCTGACGCCGAGAGAAAGAGCCCCGCCGGAGTATCAGTCTCGGAGACCGGCTCGCGGGCTGTCGCGCTTGGTCCGGGGTAGCGCAGCGATGTCATCGTGGAGTTGGCGTCGCTTACCGGGCATCGAAGTGCGAAACAAGCCCGAAACAGCCCACCGGGTAGAACCAGTTCCGGGAGAGGACGCAGACCCCGCAGCAGGTTCTGAAGGAGACCAAATGGTGTACAGCACTCATATCAAGAGGCTCAGCCCCAGCAAGCGCGTGTGCTCACTGCCGCAGCGCTCCTGAGCGGGGCGTTGGTCGCAGGATGCGGGGGAAGCTCGCACAGCCCGACCGCGGCAACCGTGGGCGACGCGACCAGCTCGGCGTCGACCGTCGCGGCCGCTGCCACAACCAGCGCTCGGTCGACCACCAGCAGGGCCGCGACCAGCTCGGGCCCGTCCTCGCCGAGCGGCGGATCGGGGGCGGTCGCATTCGCGAACTGCATGCGCGCCAACGGCGTGCCCAACTTCCCAGACCCGCAGCCCGGAGGCGGGGAGCTCTTCGAAATACCTGCCGGAGCCAATCCCGCCGCGCCCGCATTCAGGGCGGCGCGGGCGAAGTGCCAGAAGGCGTACAGGCAGGCGTTGGCCGCGTGCGGCGCGCCGCCACTTGGCCTTCCCCACTGAAGTGAAGCGGGGAGTCGAATCGAGCAACCAGGCCTGGCCCTACTCCCATCGCGCGGCGCATATCTCGCTCTCCGGGCCGGCGCGCCCCCCTTTGCGCGGCGTGCAGGGCGCAAGAATCTTGGGCCACCAGCCCCGTGACCGCCGGTCGTGCTCGTAAAAGGAGGTCTCGGCGAGACAGCGATCGGCGACCTGCTGGATGGCTGTCCTCCGCTGAGCGCGCCGGCTGCGGCCGGTGGGTATCAACAGGTATCGGGACGGGCTTTCAGCCTTCGGTCGGGCGCGTTGCGAGGTGGAATATCGTGACTGCCTCGTGGGCGTATTTGTCGATGTCGAACTCTGGGTCGGTCAGTCGGCTCGGTGCGACGTCGATGACCGCCCGGATCGCCATTGCCATCGCGTTGGGATCGAAGTCAGGTCGGAACTCGCCGTCGGCCTGGAAACGAGCGAGGATGTTCGGCGAGGATATGGACGCCGCCATCGCGGTTGCCCCTGAACGGGCTCTTGGCGCCGGCGATCGTCGCGCGTACGATCTCTACGACGGCCCTGAGCTGATTAGGGTTGTCGCGGATGAATTCGAGGTTGGATTCGATGTAGGCGCGCAGCATCGCGGGGCCGGTTGTTTGCGCCTCGATGCGAGGCTGCATGTAAGCCCTGGCGTGTTGGAGCACCTGGCTGACGATCTCGGCGATCAGGTCGTCTTTGCCGGCGAAGTGGTAGCTGATCACGCCCTTGCTGATACCGAGCCGTACCGCGATACTTGAGAGCGAGGCGTTCGCGTAGCCAACTTCGGCGACCGTGTTGATCGCAGCTTCGACGATCTGGGCCCGTCTGGCGTTGGTGACGAAAGTGCGGTTGCCGTCGGCGCTGTCTGACCGCATGGTCAGAAATTAGCACGGCCCGCAAGTTTTTCTAGGCGGGTGGCCAAGCGTGGGTTACGGTTCGTGTCATGGATTCAGGGCAGGCCACGACAGGGATACCGGAGAAGCGATCCCGTTCGGCGGTCGGCCCGCTCGCCCCGGCGCCGGGTGAGCATGCGCTTACGGTTGAGCATCTGAGCAAGCGCTTCGGTGAGCGGGTTGCGTTTGAGGATGTTTCGTTTGAGGTCGGCTACGGCGAGGTCTTCGGCTTTCTCGGCCCCAACGGCGCGGGAAGACAACGACCGTACGGACCTTGGGGACGCTGATCGCGCCAAGCTCCGGATCAGCGATCGTCGCCGGCATCCGTTTGAGTGCGGAGAACGGGCCGGCGATCCGTGCGCGGATCTCGATCATGCCCGAGTCCCCCGGTCTCTATCTGCGTCTGACGGTCGCGGAGAACCTTCATTGCTTCGCTGGGTTCTACGAGCTGGACGACGTTCGTGGGCGGATCGAGCGTGCACTGCGGGCCGTCAACCTTCTCGACCGAGCGGGCGACCCGTGCGGGTCGCTGTCGAAGGGCCTGCGTCAGCGCGTCGCGCTCGCACGAGCGCTGCTCAGCGACCCGGCCGTTCTGTTCCTGGACGAGCCGACTTCTGGCCTTGATCCCGTGGCGACGCGGGAGGTCCATGAACTCATCGGCTCTTTGCGCGAGCGTGGGGTGACGATCTTCCTGACGACGCACCGGCTGGAGGAGGCCGAACGGCTGTGTCACCGGGTGGCGATCTTGAACACGACGTTGCGACTGATCGGCCGGCCCGACGAGCTGCGTGCGCAGCTGTTCACGAGATCCTTGGACGTGCGGATTCGCGCGCCGCTGGATGACCCGGAGGCTGTGTTGGGCGCCTTGCCCGAGGTCGAAGGGTGGGAGCAGGCGCCATCCGGCTACAAGCTCGCCGTTGCAGACCCCGAGCTTGCCGCTCCGCCGGTCGCACGGGCGCTGGTTGGTGCCGGCGCCGACATCCTCTCGATCGCCGAGTCCCACCACTCGTTGGAGGACGTCTACCTGCAGCTGATCGACGAGGACGTGGAAGCGAGGCGACGGTGAGCTTCAGCTGGACGCGCGTGCGGGCGATCGTCGTCAAGGAGCTGCGGGATTACCGTCGCAACCGCTTCGTGATGGTGTTCACGATGATCGTCCTGCCGCTGATCTTCATCGCGGCGCCGACCATCCAGCTGCTCACCGCGCCGGCCGTCGTGGCCAGCTCGAAGCTCGACGCGCGAATCGGCATATCGCTGCTGTACCTGCTGCTGATTCCCGCGATCGTCCCGTCCACCCTGTCCGCGTACTCGGTGGTGGGGGAGCGCGAGCAGGGAACCCTCGAGCCGATCCTGATCACCCCGATCCGCAGCGAGGAGTTCCTAATCGGCAAGGCGCTCGCTGTAGTCATCCCAACGCTCGCCATCGCGTACACGCTCTTCGGGATCTTCCTCGCCATCGTGGCCCTGTTCGCCCATCCCGGCATCGAGACCGCGATCTTCGCGGGATCGCACATCCCGGTTCAGCTGGTTTTCACCCCGTTGCTCGCCGGCTGGTCGATCTGGGTCGGGATCGCGATCTCCGCCCGCGCTTCCGACGTCCGCGTCGCCCAGCAGCTCAGCGTGTTCGCCAACCTGCCGCCGCTCGCGATCGTTGCTCTGATGACGTTCAACGTGATCACCGCGTCGACCGGCCTCGCGCTCGGCCTCGCCGCAGCCCTACTCGCCGTCGACGCGCTCGGCTGGCGGGCGGTGGCGGCGATGTTCGACCGCGAACGGCTTATCACCGGAGCGCGAACGTGACGCGAGGCCCCGGTGCCCCTCGGCGGACCGTCCGACACGCGACGACGACGGGGGCTCGTCAGAAAGGAGATCAGCGATGTCAGCAACGCTGACACTGAAGCGGGAGGGCGTAGGCATGGAGCTGCGAGCCGGCCCGTTCGAGATCGCCGTCGACGGCAGCAGCGTCGGATCGATCGATTGGCATCAGACGATCGAGGTGCCGATGGAGCCGGGGCGTCACACCCTCCAGATCACGGCCGGCAGACACTCAAGTCGCGCCGCGGCGTTCGCACTGGCCGACGGCGAGACTGTCAACTTCCGGTGCCATGGAGCGATGGTGTGGCCGCGGTACGTCGCGTCAATCGTCGCGCCCAACCTTGGGATCTCGCTCAAGCGCCAATGAGCGGGGCCCGCGGATCGGACCAGCCACGAAAAGGACCGGTATGAAGCTCACGACACTCGCGGTGATCGCCACCGGCGCAGCCCTCGCGATCAGCGCCTGCGGCAGCTCGAGCTCCAGCTCGACATCGACCCAAGCCCTGTCAACCGGAACGACCACCCCGAACGCCGCCAAGCTCCTGCCAGCCCGCCTCGCCGCGGTGCGCTGCATCCGCGCCCAAGGGATCAACGTCCCCGACCCCGGCACGACCCGACAGTCCGTGCTGAAGATGGTGGAGACGCTCGCCAGCTTCCCGCAGGTGAAGGTCCAGGCCGCCACCAAGGCCTGCGCCGCTCAGATCAAACTAGCGTTCCCGAACGCCGCCGCGCTGACGCCGGCGCAGCGCGAGCTGCGCGTGCAGGAGGAGAACGCATTCGCCGCCTGCATGCGCCAGCACGGGATCAACTTCCCGGACCCGAGCAGCGCCGCAGCGAACCCGTCCGCTTACGTGCAGCAGATCCAGGCCGACTCGAACAGCCCGGCGTTCTAGGCCGCGACCCCGACCTGCAAGACCGCGATGCTCAAGGACACCGGCCAGTAGCGATGGTCGGCAACATGGGAGGCCACGTCCTCTTCGACCAAGGGGAGATCAACAATGGCGACAACGCTGAAGCTCACCCACAAAGCAATCGGAGTTGAGGTCCGCCGTGGCACGTACGACGTCGTGCTCGACGGGGAGCGTGTCGGGTCGCTCGAAATGAACGACACGTTCGAGACGTCAGTCGAGCCCGGACGTCACACCCTACAAGTCCGCAACGGCCGAAACTCCAGCCGAACCAAGACCTTCGACGCCGCCGACGGCGAACTCGCCAGCTTCCGATGCACCGGAAAGAGCATCCTGCCGAGGTTTCTGTTGTCGTTCGTGGTTCCCAGCCTGGCACTCTCGCTTGTTCGCGAGTAGCCAGCGACGCGAGGTCACCGGGTCTCCTCGATAGCGCTGTCCTCGGTACGGCAGGAAGGCGGCGGGTTGCTCCAAGCGCCGGTGGGAGTGGTATGAGACACGATCGGTCGGGTCAGGGGCGTGGCTGCATCTGGCGCCGAGCGGCGACGACTGGACCACTGTGGTGTCGCGAGAGCGGGGCGCCCATGAGGCGTGCGTAATCGTCCAAATGCCTATGTTCGCCGCGACGGGAATATAGAGCGGTTGCTGGCGCGGTAGCGGGCAGGCTAACCCTGTCGGCTGTGGAGAGTGTGTCGATTCTGGGCGGGTTCGTTCGACGTCTGATCAGCGCCGCGATCTGATCTGATCGCGGCGAAAATCACATCAAACCCGGAGGGAGTCGATGCGCAAAGTGATTCTGCAAATGTCGATCTCACTCGACGGCGTCGTCGCCACACCGAACGCAGTGGGCCGTATCAGCTCGGTCGCTGAGGATCCCGAACTCAAGCGACTGAAACTCGACTACTTGGAGCAGGCCGGATGCCACATCATGGGCCGCACCACCTACCTAGAGATGGCGGCGCATTGGCCGCACTCCGATGACGCGTACGCCGCACCGATGAACAAACTGCCGAAGGTGGTGTTCTCAAGAACCTTGCACCAGGCCCCATGGGAGACTTCGCGGATCGCGCGCGGCGATCTTGTCGAAGAGATCGACGCGCTCAAAGCTGAGCCCGGAGGCGACATCATCGCTTGGGGCGGCGCTGACTTCGCCCACGCGTTGATCACCGCCGGCGTGATCGACGAATACCGGCTGGTGATCAACCCGGTGCCGGCTGGTCAAGGGCGGAACATCTTTCAGACTTTCCCCCGACCGATCGATCTGCACCTGACCACCGCTCAGGTGTTCGGGACCGGCGCGGTCCTGCACGTCTATGACCGACCGCGGATGCGCGCCGCGAGTTGAGCTGACAACGGCGGACGGCGTGACCAGACCCGGCCGGGCATGCCACCGTCACATTCGCCGGACGCGAGGCGCGCAACGCTTAGGGCAGAGACCGCGAATTCCTTAGGTACGGCTGATGGCGGCGGATCTCGAGATTGGCGAATGGGAGGGGCCGGGCCGAGCGCCAGCGAGACACCTGCATCGTCGGACTCGCGGTAGTCATCCTGAGCACTGCCGACGCGCTCGAGTTCGTCGGATGGCTCGAGGGCATCCCTGCGCTCGAGGACCTGCTCTGGCGTTGCGGAGATACGGGTTAGCGCCGATCGATCGGCCCGGCGACCACACCCCCTTGACAGCAGCGCTCGCATATCGCTACGTTTAACATGATGGTTAAACGAGTGTTCTTGATGGCCGGCACCGATCAGCTCAGCGTGGTGTTCTCAGCGCTCGCGGACCCAACTCGACGGGCGATCCTTGCCGAGTTGGCTGAACACAACGCCACCGTGACCGAGCTCACCGCGTCCTTCCCGATCTCGATGCCGGCGGTGTCGCGGCATCTGAAGGTGCTCGAGCACGCCGCGCTGATCTCAAGGGCGCGGTCGGGTAAGTGGCGCGCGAGCCACCTCGAGGCCGCTCCGCTGCGCGACGCGGCTGACTGGATCGAGCGCTACCGGCGGTTCTGGGACGCGTCCCTTGACCGCCTCGATGCCCATCTTGCCGTGGTGCAGGCCGCCGGACGCGTAACGGACGAGATCGCCAACGACCAGACGGGCCCTGACAACAGGGTCGCGGACAAGGAGTTCTAATGGATGGTGAAACTCCGCAGCTCGTGATCTCACGGGTGTTCGACGCGCCGCGGGAGCTCGTCTATCGAGCCTTCACCGATCCGGACCAGCTCGCCGCGTGGTGGGGCCCGATCGGCAATTCACTGCCACGCGAGGAGATCGAGTTCGACGTACGCCCCGGCGGCTATCAACGGTGGACGGAGATCTCCGCGGTCGAACCCAGCCTTCGCGTTCACATCTACGTCGACCTCACAGCCGTCGCCCACGGTGAACTGCTGGAGGGGGTCATGCACGCAACTGGGCAGCTGCCGGACGGCATTGAACCGTTCGAGACGAGATTCCGCGTCGAGTTTCACGACGAGCCCGACGGACGGACGCGACTCGAGATCCGCCAGTGGCTCCCCGCAGACCTCGCGGCCCCCAGCAAGGAGGGCTGGCGCGAGGCGTTCACGAAGCTGGACGCGACGCTGATCAGTATCCAGGCTGTCGCAGCCGATCATCGAGGTTGAGCGCCATGGCCAAGCTGATCTACATGGCAAACGTATCCCTTGACGGCTACATCGAAGACGAACACGGCACCTTCGACCTATTCGCGCCCGACGACGAGGTCTTCGTCGCCACCACGAACCTCCTGCAGGCCGCCGGCACATTCCTCTACGGGCGTCGCCTGTACGAAACGATGGCCGTTTGGGAAACCAACACCGCCCTCGCCGCGCAGACCGACCTCACAGCCGACTTCGCAACCGCCTGGCAAACCGCGGACGTCTACTCCACGACCCTGGCCGCCGTATCAACCACGCATACCCGTCTCGAACGCCGCTTCGACCCCACCGCGGTACACGAACTCAAGGCCGCGGCCAGCAACGATCTCACCATCGGAGGCGCGAACCTCGCAGCGCATGCTTCCAAAGCCGGACTGGTTGACGAGTACCAACTGTTCGTCTGGCCGATGATCCTCGGGGCGGGCAAGCCGGCGCTGCCGACCGATACCCGCGCCGACCTTGAACTCATCGATCAGCGCCGATTCGGAAACGGGGTCGTTCTCCTCCACTACCGCCCACTGAGGCCCTGACCGGCCAGCCCCAGTCAGCCCGTCCAGTCCCGAGGATCCTCAAGCGGGACACCTGTTTCCGGTTCCGCACGGACATCATCCGGTTCACCGTAGCGCACGAGCTTCGCGCGGCCAGCGGGGCGCTCGCTCGCAGCTCGCGGCGCTCAAGGCCGTCGGCCGCGCTCGTGGCGAAACTGAGGTCTCCGCCGATCTCGGCCAAGAGACCTCTCGCTGCGCGATAGCAGGGCCCGGCGATCCGTCGCACTTCACGCCGCCAGGCGTACACGCAGTCGACAGAAACCAGGTCTTCCGGGCCGACGGTCCGGTCGACCGACGGGTTGACGACCGGGCGATGCGCGAGATTGGCGATTTGCGAGACCGGCCCAAGGAGGGCGGCTCTGACCCGCTTTGGCAGCGCGACCCGCACGTCGGTGCTCGCGCTCCCGCGGCGGAGTAGCACTGAGCCGACTTCTGGACCGGACGCTCCGTCGACGTCCACTGCGGGGGCCAGGTTGGGGTGAGCCTGGTGCCCGTGTTCCTGGCGGAGCAGCAGCGCCGGGGTTAGTAGGCGGATGCCGTCACGGCTGGCACCAGCCGCGCTCGGGTATGCGCTTCCTCCCAGAACCGGTGACGCACAGGGTCTGGGGAACCGGGGTTGAGGCCGCGGCGAGGGGTCGCGCGGTTGACGGCTCGATGGACGTTCGCCTGTTTCCGTTTCGCTCGAAGGCTGTCCCCTAACCGTGCGGCCGTTCGTTGTCATGGCGACAATCCACCCCTACCTGGAGGCTCAGATGAAGTACGCAATGTTGGTCCACTACAAGCCCGGCTACTACAAGGTGCTGTCCGAGGACGAGCAAAAAGCTGTGTTCGCCGAGTACAGAGCGCTGGCACAGGACCCGCGCGCCCGCTAGCCCTGCTGGAAGAGGTTTTCAGGGACGAGTGGGGCCGTGTGCTGGCCTCGCTGGTCGGCTTCCTCGGCGATTTCGATCTCGCTGAGGAGGCCGCCCAGGAGGCGTTCACGGTCGCCGCGGAGCGCTGGCCCCGCGACGGTGTTCCGGCCAACCCCGGCGCGTGGCTGACGGTCACCGCGCGCAACCGGGCGATCGACCGGATCCGCCGCGAGCGGACGCTGGCCGAAAAGGCCCGGCAGCTGGAGGTGCCCGAAGTGACGATGGACGAACTTGACGACACAGTGATCGAGGACGAGCGGCTCGAGCTGATCTTCACCTGCTGCCATCCCGCGCTCGCTGCCGAGGCACAGGTTGCGCTCACACTGCGCGCGCTCGGCGGCCTGTCGACAGAGGAGATCGCGCGCGCGTTCATCGTCTCGGAGGAGACGATGAAACGGCGCCTATCGCGTGCGAAGGCGAAGATCAAGGCAACCGGGATCCCGTTCGCGGTCCCCGCCGACCACTTGCTGCCCGACCGCCTGAATGCGGTGCTCGCGGTCGTGTACCTGATCTACAACGAGGGCTACGCGGGCCGCATCGACTTGGCCGCCGAGGCAATCCGAGACTCGGGCGCGTGCTGGCGACGCTGATGCCGGACGAGCCGGAGATTCACGGGCTGCTTGCGCTGATGCAGATCCACCATGCGCGGCGCAAAGCCCGGTTCTCCGGCGATGAGCTGGTGTTGCTCGAGGACCAGGACCGGTCGCTGTGGGACGCAGCGCAGATCGCCGCCGGGCGCACCGCGCTCGAGCGCGCGCTCGCCCTGCGCGGCCACGGGCCGTACGTGCTCCAAGCCGCGATCGCGTCGCTCCAGGCCGAGGAGTGGATCGATTGGAACGAGGTCGCCGCGCTGTACGGCAAGCTCGCGCAGATCACGCGCTCGCCGGTGGTGGAGCTGAACCGCGCGGTCGCGGTCGCCGAGGCTGGGTCAACCGAGCAGGCGCTCGAGATCGTCGACGCCCTCGATCTGGACGACTACCAGTACCTGCACTCGACTCGCGGCGAGTTGCTGCGCCGGCTCGGCCGGCCTGTCGAGGCCCGCGCGGAGTATGAGCGGGCGCTTGAGCTCACCAGCTCAGAGCCCGAACGTCGTTTCCTCACGCGCCGGATCGCCGAGCTGTAGACCGCCCGGCGCAACACCGGGCAGCGCATCGTGGCTGTCCCCTCGGCGCACGCCCGTTCGTTGTCAGTGCGTAGCGAGCACACAACTCGGGAGGACAGCGAGATGACCCAGACACGCACCCAGATCACCCGCGAGCTCGACCACCGCACGGGCGACGGGATCGAGGTCCGGCTGCTGTGGTCTCAGAACGAGGGCCATGTGACGGTCGCGGTCACCGACACCAAGACCGGTGAGGCGTTCGAGCTACCGGTACGCGAAGGCGAGCGCGCGCTCGACGTGTTCCATCACCCCTACGCGTACGCGGCGGCGCCACAACAGCGGCGTGTCCCGAGCGCGGCCTTCCGTTCGTCGTAGCGAAGACAGCGCCAACTCAACGGGCCGTTTGGCCCACACCTTGAGTCCGCGCACCAACCGCCGGAGGACCAGTGAACCCCCACCTCATATACCAGCTAGCCATCGGACAGATCGACGAGCTACACCGGCAGGCCGCCGACCAACGGCTCGCCCGACGAGCCGCACGCTCCCGGCATCGACCTCGACTGCCTCACCCGTGGAGGGCCACCACGGCCGCGCGAGCGCGCTGCATGACGCCGCCGACAACAGCGGTGAGATGAAAGGACCAGTTCAAAGTGACCCAGCCGTCGGGCTAAGCGATGCGCTGCATGCTGCCGGACCCTCGGGCCGTTACGCCGATGAACTGATGCTGTTTGGTCGCTTTGTCGGCTCGTGGGCTCTGGTGTGGTTCGGTCCGGAGTCGGCAACCGCAATCGGCGAATTGCATTTCGGATGGGTTCTCGGCGGGCGTGCCGTCCAGGACGTTTGGATTGTTCCCGGACCGGGCCAGCCCGGCGAGGGCCACCCGCCGCTCGCCTTCCACGGCTCGACGCTGCGCTTCTACGACGCGGGGATTGGAGCGTGGCGCTCGACCTGGATCGAGCCGATCAACGGCCGCGTGCGGCGCTTCATCGGGCGGGAAGACGGCGAGGACATAGTGCTCCTTAGCGATGAGGAGGAGCCACAGCTGCGGTGGCGGTTCACGGACATCCGGCCCGATTCGTTCACATGGCTGGGTGAAATCTCATACGGCGCCGGCACCAGCTGGACGTTGGAGGAACGGATGCACGCCAGTCGGTCGCCTCACGAATAAGGACCTTCACGATCCCATCATCCTCATCGCATCCGTCGCGGAGATCTCGGAGCGGGTGACTTTGCCAGGCCTACGGAGCCGGCGTGGTGCTGGGACCGTCGTCGTACTTGTCGTGGCGGGGGATCCCAAGGTGGATGGGGCAGTGCTCAGTCACGTTTCGTTCTTCTATATGGGAATCGGGTTCGGCGCTAGAAGACGCCCGGAGCCGAACGAAATGGAGCGCCCCGCCGGTCTCGCGGCGCAGCAGCCCTCGCGCGCGGAACCGGCGTTCGCCTGACGTCGCCGAGATGCTCTTGGTCCGATTTCGTGTTCTTGAGGCCCGATAGTGTCGGCGCTGCCGCAGCCCGACGCCCTGAATCCAGAGTGTGAGGCCGCGCCGGTCGCCGGCGCGGATCGGCGCTGATCCGCCGTTGTGCGGTGCTGCGCCCGTTATCGGCTTGAGCTCTGCTTGATGGATTTGGCATAGGTCGGTTGGTCAAGGTGCGGCTTGCAGGAGGATGTTTGCGGCCGGGGTGCGGGTGTAGAGGACTTCGCGGCCTTGGCGGCGGGCGCGGACGAGCCCCGAGCGGCGCAGCACGCCGAGGTGTTCAGAGATGCTGGCCGCGCTGGTCTTGAGCCGGCGGGCGATCGTGGTAGTGCTCGCCTCGCGGTCGAGGCTGGCGAGAATGGTGGCGCGGCGGGCACCGAGCAGGTCGGCGAGCGCTTGGGGGTCTGGTCGGGCGGGGGCCCAGAGGTTGCCGATCCCGCGCGCGGGGTAGATCAGCCCGGGCTGCCAGGGTGGATCCCAGACGGCGCCGGTGTGTGGCCAGATGAATGCCGACGGGATGAGCATCATGCCGCGGCCGGCGAGATCGACTGTTTGTTCGTATGTTGGGCGTTCGATCTCGAGGTGGCCGTCGCGCCAGCGGACGTCGGGGTGAAGGTCGTCGAAGATCTTTGCTTGTCCGCTGGTTGTGAGCAGGCGGGCGCGATGGGCGATGTCGTCCTCAAGCGTGTGGCGGATCGCTTCCCAGTAGGGCTCGAGCGCACGTTCCCAGTAGGCGCGACGAGATCGGCGATCGCGCCTGCCGCGGTCCGCGGGCGCGATAGGAGCGGCCCCAGCGCGGGTGGGAGGCGCCCATCGGGATACGCCTCGTGTAGCTCCCAGCGGAGTTGCTCGGGTGGGGTCTGGCGGATCCGCTCGATCTCCTCGTGGACGTCGGGCAGCGGGGTCTGCGGGGGTGGCGCGATGAAGTCGGGCTGGTAGCTGCCGGGCGGGCGTGGGAGCGCGGCGAGCGGCGCCAGGTCCAGGCCGGCGAGCCGTGGGCGAACGGCCCGGATCCAGGGGACGTGGATCGAGGCGCTCGCCGGGTTTGATAGCGCTTCGACGCTCCCGATCATCTCGCGCAACGGCGAGATCGCAAACCGGGTGCGCAGCAGGTCGCCGGATGAGAACAAGCACGTGAGCATTCGGATGAGAGCGAATCATTTTCCTCGTTGAGGTTCCTGCCGCAAGCTCGGCACCGATCGCCGTAGCCAGCCATTTCGGCACGAGGAGGAGCACGCATGATCAGAATCGAGTGGGCGAGCGATACGCCGAGCCCGCTGACATTGGACTGGCTCGCGGGCTGGCTGGACGCCTATGGCTTCGCCTGGGAGGCCCGCGACGGCGACGCCGCCGCGCGCCTGTTCAGCGCGCGCACCGCCTACCACTGGGGTCCGTTCGAGACGCCGCTCGAGGGCCGGGTCGCGATCGCGCAGCGGTGGACGGCGGCGACCAGCGACCAGCAGAACATCCGCTTCGAGCACACGCCACTCGCGATCACGGGCGACTACGCGTTCGCGCGCTGGCGCACTGCATTCGCGCGTCGCGGAGGCGGTGCACGCAGGGAACTTGACGGCGTGTTCGTGTTGCGGTTCGACGAGCACGGGATGTGCAGTGAGCTGCGCGAGTGGTGGCTGGAACGAGCGCTGGAGCGATGAGCGCACAACCACCACCCGATCGGACAAGCACCGCTCTGCGACCACCGGTACCTGCACTTGAGGCGCGGCGAGTTGCTGCGCCGGCTCCGCCGCGTGGCGGTCGCACGACCCGGGAGGACAGCGAGATGCTCCAGCCACGCCCCCAGATCACAGGCGAGCTCGACCGCCGCACGGGAGAGGGGATCGAGGTCCGGCTGCTGCGGTCTCAGAACGACGGGCGCATGACGGTTGCGGTCACCGACACCAAGACCGCTGAAGCGTTCGAGCTTCCGGTACGCGCGGGCGAGCGCGCGCTCGAGGTTTTCCCTCACCCCTACGCCTAGGCCGCGCGGCCACAGCATCGGCATGTCCCGATCGCGGCTTCCCATTCGTTGTAGCGACGACAACCCCTTGAGAGGAGGCAGCGATGCAACACCACACCACCACCCAAGCTTCTGTCCCCGTCCCGACCACTGGAGGTCTAGCTGTGTCTGTTTCACCGATTATCAATCGCTGGCGCGCGTTCGCGCTGCTGGCGGTGGCGTTCTCCATGACGGTGATCGATCTGACGATCGTCAATGTCTCGCTGCCGACGATCGGCCGTGATCTGCATTTCTCTGACACGAACCTGCAATGGGTTGTGACCGCGTACGCGCTCACCTTCGGAGGCTTCTTGCTACTTGGCGGTCGCGTCGCGGATCTGCTCGGTCGCCGCCGGATCCTGATGGTCGGGCTCGCCTTGTTCACGGCGGCGTCGCTGGGAGCCGGGCTGTCGACCGGGAGCGTGTTTCTGATCGCAGCGAGGGCCGTTCAGGGGCTTGGCGCGGCGATCATGCTGCCCGCCGCCCTGTCGATCGTGATGAACATGTTCGAAGAAGGCGCCGAGCGCAACAAGGCGCTCGGGATCTGGGGCGGGCTCGGGGCCGGCGGCGCGACCGTCGGCATGATCGCCGGCGGGCTGCTCACTCGCTACGCCGGCTGGCAGTACATCTTCTACCTGAACGTCCCGATCGGGGCCACAGCGCTGGCGCTCGTACCCAGGATCGTGCCCGACAGCCGGCTCGCCACCACGCGCCGGCGGTTTGACACGCTCGGGGCGATCACCGGCACCGGCGGCCTGGTGCTGCTCGTCGACGCGATCTCCCAGGCACCGCAGTACGGGTGGGGAGCGACCAGGACGATCGCGCTGCTGGCCGCCGCCGTCGTCCTGCTCGGCGCGTTCCTGATGATCGAGAACCGCGTTGAGGCGCCGCTGTTGCCGTTGCGGATCTTCCGCATGCAGACGCTGGCCGGTGCGAACGCGGCGGGACTGTTGCTGGGTGGCAGTTTCTACTCGTTCATCTTCGTCGGCACTCTCTACATGCAGCAGGTGCTGCACTACAGCGCCCTGCAGACCGGTCTGGCGTGGCTGGCCGCGTCGCTGACCTCGGTCGCGCTCGAGGGCATCTCACAGGCGCTGGTCACCCGTGGCGGCGCCAAGGTCGTGATGGCGATCGGGATGACGCTGATCGGCGCCGGAGTGATCTGGGCAACCCAGGTGCCCGTCCACGGACACTTCCTGGCCAACCTCGCCGGCCCGTTCGCCGTCGCCGGCGCCGGGACCGCGTTCGCGTTCATCCCGATCTCGATCGCCGCGCTCGCGGGCGTCTCAGAGCACCAGGCCGGGCTCGCGTCCGGGCTGCTGAACACCAGCCAGCAGCTCGGCGGAGCGATCGGGATCGCGATCGCCTCAAGCGTCGCCGTCTCCCACACCAAGGCGCTGCTGCACGCCGGCAGCACCGCACCCGCGGCGCTCACCGGCGGGTTCCAGCACGCGTTCTGGGTGCTCGGCGCGATCGGCCTGCTCGCCGTCCCGGCGATCTTCGCGCTCGTCCGCCGCGACGAGCTGTCCGACGCGGTCGCCAGGACCACGATCCGCGAGCCGCAGCCCGCACTCGCCGCCACCAGCTAACCAACCACACAACCCAACAAGGGAACAACCCATGCGCAAGCTGATCGAATCCACCCTCGTCTCCCTCGACGGAGTAATGGGGTCACCGGAACGCTGGTCCCCGTTCGACGAGGAGTCCAGGCAACTGGCGATGGACGAACTTGAAAAGTACGACGCATTCGTCCTGGGCCGCGTCACCTTCGAGATGGTCCGAGAGTTCTGGGGTCCCCCCACCGGCGACCCCTACGTCGACCGGATCAACGCGATGCCGAAATACGTCGCCTCCCGAACGCTCAGCGAGGTCACGTGGAACGCGACCCTGCTCGGACCGGACATCGTCGACGCGATCGAGCGACTGAAGGCCAAGCCCCGGAAGGACCTGATCAAGTACGGCACCAGCCGCGTCGACGACACGCTCCTGCGCGCAGGTCTCGTCGACGAGATCCGCGTATGGGTCATGCCCGGCGTGGTCAGCACCGGCCAGCGCCTGTTCGAAGACATCGACACCTCGTCCCTGCAGCTCACGCTCACCGACGCCCGCAAGCTCGCCAACGGCTCGGCCATCCTCAGCCAGGACGGGCACTTGGTACGGCCGGCGATCGCGGACCCCGAGATCAACCCCGCCTCACCGCCGTTCGGGGCCGCAGCCAAAGCATGTAATCGCCGTGATCCGCGATCGAGTGACGCCACCGGTGCTCTGGCCAGCCAGCTCCGCGAGCGCGCACACATCAGCTTGCTCTGGACCGACCTGCGCGGCCTCATACAGCGCCCAGCGCAGCGCCGGCGGGCCCTGGCGCGAGAGATGCCCGGGCGCGCGGTGGCGATCGGACTGATAGACGGTGATGTCCATCCCGCCGTAACGAACCGCATCCCTGGAGTTGGCAAAGCGCCGGCAGTCGCCCAGCTCGGCGAGGATCGTGACGGCGCACAGCTCCCCGATCCCGTAGTACGCCTCGATTAGCGCCTTGGAGCCCGTCTGCGCCCGCGCGTAGACGCGCAGCTGGCGAGACAACGGCGCGAGCGGCACATCGAGCGCGTCAATCATCGCCAGCGCGACCGTGATCTGCTGGCGCGCCGCCTCGGGCAGCGGCTGGGCAGCCAGCCAGTCGCGCCCGTCGGCGACCATCAGCCCCCGCCGGTGCGGGCAGCCGTGGTGATAGAGCACCGCCTGGATGCGCTGCTGCCACTCGGCCCTCTGTGAACGGGGCGCCGACGCTCACCGCAAACGCGGGCCAAGCGACCCCGGCGCGGGCCCAGGTGAGCACTCCGCCACGCGAGAGACAGGCAGCTGTGCTTGCAGGTCGCCGCGGATCGGGCCGCCGGCAAGCACCTCCGCGACTCCCGCAACCTCAGCAAAGCAGGCCCGCCCGGCGGTCCCGCCAGACGGCCGCACCCCCGACGACACTGCGATACCCAAGTTTGGCGACTTGCAGGTACGGGGCGCAATGCGAGTCGAGACCGCATTGGTGTTCGCGCGGGCATAAGAGGTCCGCGGTTTCGTGACTACCTGTGTCCGGGAGCAGTCGCGCCACCGACGTGTTTCGGCGATGGCGCGGCTGCTCCTCTCGTCATGTAGTGGTAGAGATTGTCGGCATTGCAGGCAGCGCGAAGTGAAAGCGAACGGAGTACGTGACCTCCGTATGACGGCAATCGCGCGGATTTTCTGAGTTGAGCTCTTCGGTCAGTGGACGGGTTGGTTGGAGCGGATCAGGTTGTCCGGGTCGAGGGTCGCTTTGATGCGGCGGAGCCGCTGCTGGGCCGTCTCGGTCCAGAGTGTGTGCGGGTCGCGCCTGGTCTCGGCGAAGTTGAGGTAGGAGTGCTCGGCGGCCCAAGGGCGTAGAGCGTCTGACACGACCTCGATGTGTGCTCTGACTTGCGCCGCGGCTTCCGGGGTGGGGGCGATGCCGACTGCGTAGAGAACGTAGTCGGCGTCGACGGCGGCGAGTGCTCCGCTGTCGGGATGTGCCCGCCCGAGCTCGCCGCCGAGCTGGCGCACCTCGAGGGAGACGAGCGGCGAGGATGAGGCCGCGCCCGCGGTCTGGATGATTTCGTCGATCGCTTTGGGTGGGAGCCTCTGCAGGAGGATGCCGTCGCCCGTGGCGGGGACGAGGTGCTCGGGGTCCATGTGCATGTGGCTGAGCGCGGGCGTCGGGATGCGCTGGATGGTGTCCATCACGGGGCCGAGGGCGCGGAGTGGGGCGAGCAGCTCGTCGGCTTGTTTGGGCTCGCCGAGGTGGATCGCCTCGACGACGACGAACGACTTCCCCCGGATCGGTTCGGGGATGTCCGGCAGGGACGGCGGTCGGAGGTACCGGGCGACCGTGGTCAGCTCGTCCGGCAGCTCGTGGCGGGTTAGCTCGGCCCATGCGTGCAGGACCTCCCGGTCTCGCTCGATCGGCCACCAGAGGATGCCTGCGTAGGCTTCGCGGACGGGGATGAGCTGGAGCTCGAGTGCGGTGACGATCCCGAAGCTGCCGCCGCCGCCGCGGAGTGCCCAGAAGAGCTCGGGCCCGTGTTCGTGGTCGGCGCGTACGAGTTGTCCGTCGGCGGTCACGAGCTCGATCGCGTGGACGTTGCTTGCGGCGAGTCCGTGCTTGCGGCCGAACCAGCTGAGACCGCCGCCGAGGGTGTAGCCGACGACGCCGACATCGGGCGAGGAACCGGCGAGCGGCGCGAGGCCGTGCTGTGCCGCGGCCTCGACGAGCTCGAGTGAGCGGACGCCGGCGTCGATGCGCGCGATCCGGTTCTCGGGGTCGATCTTGATCCCGCGCATGCGCTCGGTCTTGACGAGCACGGTGTCCTCGAGCGGTCCGAGCGGTGCGGCGTTGTGGCCGGTTCCCTGGGCGGTGACGCGGAGCTCGAAGGCGCGGGCGAGTTCGACGGCGGCGATGATGTCCTGTGCCGATTCGGGGAAGACGACGGCGGCCGGCTGCTGGTCGACGGCGAGGTTCCAGGCGAGCCGTGCCTCGTCCCAGTTCGCGTGCTCGGGGAGGACGACGATTCTGCCGGTGAGCGCGGCGACCGAGCGCTTGAGCTTTCCTGTGGGTGCGGTGGTGGTCATCTGAGGTCTCCTGTTCTCGTGGTGGTGAGGAGTTCCGGCCCATCCGCGCGATCTCGGTCGCCTACCCGGCAGAACCTGCGAAGGACATCAGCGCTCATCGCCGCCCCGAAGAAGAGGTCATTCACCGCCGACACTGGAACGCTCATAAAGGACGTGGCTGACGCCCTCGGCAGATCCACTGCTCAGTAGCTCCCCCTCTCCGACTGCGCTGCTGCTCCTGCGTCGTCGCCGAGGCGGCACTCTCGGCGAGGCTGCTGCTTCTCCGCACGATCCGGCGGCGACAACTGGTCTCGTGGTCTGCGGCGAGGTCGGCTGATCGCGACTCGAGGGCTTCTGCGTCCGACGTGGCCAAGCTCAACCGCTCGCGCAGTTGAGCAACCTAATGGTCGCTGTCGAGATTCTCGGCGACGATGCGCTCGCTGAGGGTCCATCGGCGCAGTTCGCCGTCGGCGTGAATGGCTTGTACGGTGATTCTGGCCATCTGGCCTTCCTTTCACGGATCGAGGGTGTGTCTGAGGCCTCCCGAGCGGGAGTCAGATCATGCTGCGCGGCGTTTGGGCCGCCCGGCGCGAGGTGAGGAAACCCGGGCGGCCCGCCACGCCGACAGAGCGCGAGCGAGCCCGCTGGCGGGCTCTTCGCGTCCGCAGCAGCCGCACGCCACGTGCTAGCAGCGGTTCGGGTCAGTAAGACCGCGAAGCCGACAAACATCGCGCGCGCGGCCGCATCGAAGTGGCCGGCACGACGGGCTCGCTGAATGGCGATCGGTGGCTGCGGGCTGCAACGCTCACGATGGAGCAATGGTAATCGTCCTCCGCATAATGTCAAGTAAGGCAATGAAGATGCTAACCAATGATCGGCCGAATCGCGTGCTGCGTTGCGGCCGCGGGACGTAAAGCAGCCTTCCCCAGGTTCGGCGTAACAGGTAGGGCAGCGGCGCGCCCGCCGGCGGCGCGCGAAGTGCAGCTCGGTTGTCAGCAGGCGAGTCTTGCGCGCACGAGGGTATCCGCCGTTTGCCCTGAGCTGCGAGGACCACGCCGCAACCATACTTGTGTCGTCAACAGTTGATGGCTCACCGCTCCCCAGCCCCGATCGGGCGCTCGGGCTTGGACTGTTATCAGCTTCTCGATAATCTTCCTCTACAATGGACCAAGCGCGCTCATCTGCAGATCGGAACGCGAGTCTGCGACGCGTCGGGTGATCGGCCTCTCGTGGTAGCGGCGCGCGTGACCCTGCGGTATGCGGATGCGCGTCAAGCGCCGCAGGCCATCGGCGGACATATTTCGGGTCGGCTGGTGCCTTCCAGCTCGTGCGTGCATCGTCCAGGGCGACATTGCGTCCTGATTCACGTTGACGTTTGGAAACACGCAAACCGGAAACGCAGCGATGCCCTCCGCCACCGACGATCGTCAGTAGTTACCCCACCCTATCGTTCGGTAGGCAACTGATTCGATGGAGTTGCTGTTCTTTTACTGTAGGTTGCGCTAATCCGAGACTGGAGAATGTGGGATGACTATCGCTGATGACATCATCAAGACGACGAGAATCGCCGATGACATCACCCGGCTGGTCGGTAACACGCCGCTGGTCCGGCTGAACCGGGTGACCGACGGGGCCGTGGCGCAGGTCGTTGCGAAGTTGGAGGCGTTCAACCCGGCGCACAGCGTGAAGGACCGGATCGGCGTGTCGATGATCGACGCGGCGGAACAGGCGGGGTTGATCGGGCCGGACACGATCATCTTGGAGCCCACCAGCGGCAACACCGGGATTGCCCTGGCGATGGTATGCGCGGCCCGCGGCTACCGCTGCGCGTTCACGATGCCCGAGACGATGAGCGAGGAACGACGGATGCTGCTGCGGGCCTACGGGGCGGAGTTGGTGCTCACCCCCGGTCCCGAGGGCATGCCCGGCGCGATCGCCAAGGCGCAGGAGCTCGCTGATGGCGACCCTGCTTACTTTATCCCGCAGCAGTTCGAGAATCCAGCCAACCCGGCGATCCATCGTGCCACCACCGCCGAGGAGGTCTGGCGGGACACCGATGGGAAGCTCGACATCTTTGTCGCCGGTGTGGGCACCGGCGGCACGATCACCGGCGTGGCCGAGGTGATCCGGGAGCGCAAACCATCGGTGCGTTTTGTGGCGGTCGAGCCGGCGGCGTCGCCGGTGCTCTCGGGTGGCGCGAAGGGGCCGCACCCGATCCAGGGCATCGGCGCCGGATTTGTGCCCGGCGTCCTCGATGTCGACTTCGTCGACGAGATCATCACGGTCGAGAACGATGACGCGTTCGATCTCGCCCGGCGCCTGGCGCGCGAGGAGGGCCTGCTGGTGGGGATCTCCTCGGGAGCCGCGGCGTGGGCAGCGTTGGAGGTGGCGCGCCGTCCGGAGAACGCCGGCAAGCTGATAGTGGTTGTGATTCCGGACTTCGGCGAGCGATACCTGACCACTCAGCTGTTCGCCGGCCTGCGCGACTAGCCGCGCTGGCGACGCTGCGAGGGGATGTGCGGGCGGCGGGGACCGGGATCTCGCCGCCCGCACGACGCTCGAGATCATCTTCCGCTGTCCGGCCTGCACGCCGTTTAGGGGTCACGACAAAATTGCTGCTCTGATGTGGACGTCTCATCGAGGTCATTTGACGCCGTCCTGCGTCCGTCAAGGCGAGCACTCATAAAGTCGCGACGCCTTAGGTCACCGGGTCAGCCACTGGCTGTCGGGCCATCAGTCCAAGCTGTCGCTCGGGCGACCTCGACGGTGGCTGCCGGCTGACCGGGGTCGAGATTCACCACGGGGCACTGTCTTGTCGGTCGACCCCGTCGACCGGCACGCCGACTGGGCCCGTGACATCGAGGAGACGCAGGGCGCGGCGCCCAACTACTCGATCATTCGTGACGTCGACTTCACGGCTCCAAGCTCTATGGGATGCTTCCCGCCGCGACCGCCGGTCGGCAGCGACAAGCTAGCTAGGCCCAGGCGGCCAATTGCGGGCACCTCCAGATGGCCGCGGCACGACCTGACTGCCGATTTGCCTGCGATGGCTCAGCGTCGTCGCGAGGGCTCGGGCGCGATCTGGACCGTTGACCGGTAGCTTGTCGCGAGAACGGCCCACGGGGGCTTTCGATCGCCTTGCAAGTCGAGCAGGCCTTTGTGGTCGAACGGCGGGTCGGGAAATGGGTTGCCACCTTGCCAGCCCGGGGCGACAGCGCTGTCTTGGAGCAGCGAGTAGATCGCGCCGGAGAGCCATCGCTTGGTTGAAAACACGGCGAGGTGATAGGCGGCCGCATTGGCCTGAAACTGATAGGTGCCACGCTCCTCGACCGGTCCGTTGCGGTTGCTCTCGAATGCGAACTCGGTGACGAACAGTGCCTTCGTTGGGTAGCACGCTCTAAAGCTGTCGAGAAATGGGCTGAGGGTGTCGCGGTCGTCGGTCGTGCCGCCGCCCGCGTCGTACCATCCGAAGTACTCGTTAAGTCCGATCACGTCCAGCGGCGCGTACGCCTGCTGGCACGGCACGCCTGGCCAGGCAGCGACCGCCATCCCGACTGGGCGGGTGGGATCGAGGAGGTGGGCGAGCCGGACCGATTCGGCGACATAGGCCGCCTCCGAAGCGGTTGCCGGTGTCGGGAACTCGTTGCCGATCCCCCATACGAGCACCGAGGGATGGTTCTCGTTGGTGAGGATGTCGTCCCTGATCAGCGTCTCAGCCCTCGCAACCCACGCGCGCTCGGAGAGCGAACGCTCCAGTCGGCAGCGTGAAGTCCCGCCGATACCAGCCCACTGACCCAAGCATGCTCCCGGTCGAGAAGTCTCCGGCGTTGTAGGCATTCGGCACTCCGACCGCCGACCATCCCTGTGTTGCGGCAGTGTCGTGCCACCAACCGTCGCTCACACCGAGATCGCTCGGATCACCCCGATACAGCCACTCGCCTCCGAGCAGATACCGGCCGGTGCCGAAGTAGACACCCCTTCGACCCTTCGACGCCGTGATAGCGATCCGCCTCCGCCGTTCGCTCGCGCTTGCGCTGCGGCCTAGCCTAGCTTGGTGAGATGACAGACCAGCCGGTTGTCTTGGCGGCGTCGGCCATCCGCTCGTCGTAGGTGACGATCTGCTTCACCGACGGGCCAAGCTGAGCGGCGCTGGCAAGATGGATGGCGTCCAACGATCGCAGTTCAGCTGGCTCCATTCGCCCGGCGTCGCTAAGCACACGGTCGTTGACGCGCAACAGTTGAATTCGCCGCAACACATCCTGACCTCGAGCCACGGCCTCGGAGCCGCTGGGTATGAGCGCCCGCGCCACCTCCGTGCGCGCCAGCGCGCTGCTCACCAGTGGCCGGCGACGAGACAGATAGCATCGGAGCGCCTTGGATTCCGGCTCGGCGATGACCAGCTTGACGATCGCTGAGGAATCGACGTAGGTGAGTCTCCGCTCAGCGCTCATCGCGCCTGAGCCGGGCCAGCACCGATGACGGAAGCTCAGATCCAGTTGGCGACGGCAGCGGCTCTGGGAGGTCCGCCAGATCGCCTTCGCTTTCTCCCAAGTCTCCCGATGCCCTTAGCCGCTGTAGAGGATCTTCGGGCAATGGAGCCAGCACGGCGACGGGACGGCCTCGATCAGTGATCTCGATCGTCTCGCCATTCTCGACCCGCCGTAGCAACTCGCTCGCGCGTTGCCGGAGCTCCCTAACTCCCACACTAGTCATGTGCTATTTGTAGCACAAGTGGTGCTCGCCACTTTGATGCTTCCAGAAGATCCCGATCACGCTGTCGGCGTCGTTGATCTCCATTCGCTCGTCGATCAATCCCCGGGGCCCCTCCAGATGAAGGCGGGGTCGCGCGTCGGTCTCCCAGCGCGCCATGCCGACAACCCACACCCCCGTGGGAAGGTGCGACGCGACGATTGAGCTCCGAGCGAGCCGAGCGGCTCAGAGGCCTCGCGGCCGACGCGCGCGGGCACGGTCACGAGCTCGGCTCGTGGCCGCGTCAGGGCGATGAGAGCATCGTGTTCTGCACGTCCTGCACCGACTATCTGGCCGCCCGCCGCGTCGAACCATTGTCATTCGCCGCGTTCGACGGATGCTCGACCTGGCCGTTCTCGATCCGGTTGATCTGGGCTACCGAGACGCCCGCGTTCACGGCGACTTCACAGCGTGCTCTCCGGCCACGGTAGGAACCGACGAACGGGCGTGCCGCTGAGACATCCGAACCGCCACGTCGGGGCAGTCGCGCTCTGCGAGGGCTACGGCCTCATCCCTGTCGGCAGCGAGCAAGGACAGCGCGAAACCCCGGGGCTGGCGGAGCAGTAGGCCGCCCAGACCTATTCGGGTGAGAGGATGTGAGTCAGCGACCAATGGCTGGACGAAGCGTCCCGCAGCTCTAGTGAGACCGAGGATGGGTTCGCTCATGACGAGAGACACTATACTGAATTGATCGACTTACACCGAATTACAGGAGACCGGCTTGTTCACAACCGTTCCCGCAAGCATTCCTTCGACCGGAACCTGGAAGATCGACAGCGTGCACTCCTCGGCGACCTTCAAGGTCAGCCACCATGTGGTGGCGACCTTCAGGGGCCACTTCCACGAGGTCAGCGGTGCCCTCGAGAACGGGGTCCTGAGCGGCTCGGTTCAAACCGAGAGCATCGACGTCGGCACCCTTCCGCTGCTCAAGGAGCACCTGCTTGGCGCTGACTGGTTCGACATCGAGAACCACAAGACCCTGAGCTTCAGCTCGACAGACCTGCATGCACACGGGGAACACCTGCACGCCGCCGGCGAGCTGACGATCAAGGGAGTAACCAAGCCCGTAGAGATCTCCGGCAGCGTCCGCGGCCCGGTGCCGGTGCCCAATCACGACGGCAGCAGCTCCGACCGCCTGGGCCTTGACCTGACCACGACGATCAATCGCCGCGAGTTCGGCATCACCGGTGAGGGCGGTGCAGCCGACGACGTGACCATCGAGGTCTCCCTCGAGCTGGTCGCCCAGTAGCTCAGAGCCAGCGCCGGCGGCCGAGAGCCGCCGGCGGCCGAGAGCCGCCGGCGCGACACGCCAGCAATGCCGCTTCTGCGGCCACCAGACGCGCAATCAGCAGACCGAGGTCCCGGCCCGCGAGCAGCCACCGCTGGCCCGAGTGGCGCGATTGCCTTCGCCGCGCGTCGGGTCCAGACCAGACCTCACCGTCGCAATGGCGACAACGCGATCGTGGGCTCTGGCCTGACCACGACGGAGTGTAGGAGCTGACCCTCTCGCGCTGATCGGCTGAGATCAGCGGGCCCATCTGATCTGAGTCTGCTCGTCCAGCGGATCGCCGACTCGCAGCGCCTTCACGGACGCTTCCAGCGGGGAACGTGTCGTTGGAGGACTGCCCCATGTTCACGTGGTCGTTGGGATGAACCGGATGCTTAGTTCCGAGCTCGCCGCCGAGCACCTGGCTCGCGCGGTTGGCGATCACCTCGTTGACGTTCATGTTCGATTGCGTGCCCGACCCGGTCTGCCACACGTACAGCGGGAACTCCGAGTCGAGCTTGCCCGCGATCACCTCTTCCGCGGCCGCAACGATCGCATCCGCCAGCTCGCGATCCAGGCGGCCCGCGTCGGCGTTGACCAGCGCGGCTGCCTTCTTCACGTACCCGTAGGCGTGGTAGACGGCCTTTGGCATATGGTCATCGCCGATCGAGAAGTGGACCAGCGAGCGCTGAGTCTGAGCGCCCCAGTAGTGCTCGGCCGGCACCTCGATCTGACCCATCGAGTCGCTTTCGCGACGGGTCCCGGTCGCGCCGGTCCCGATCGGCACCGCCCGCAGTGTGTTCCCCGTCGTCGTCGCCATCACCTCACCTCCAGCGGCCGGTATGTGGCCTGCCACATCGCGCTCTGAACTGCCTGCACCGGGTCGGGCAGGTCCGCCCGGGCGACCTCGTCCTCGATCGCCTTTCTCGCCACCGCGACGGCGACGGTCGCGGAGGTGGCGCGCATGTTCTCCACGTCGGGCAACAGTCCCGCGCCCGGCCGATTCACCTCGACGAGCCCGGCGACCGCCTCCGCCGCGGCCAACAGCATCCCATCGGTCACGCGGCTCGCCCGAGCCACGATCGTCCCCAGCCCGATCCCGGGATAGACCAGCGCGTTATTCGCCTGGCCGATCGCGTAATCGACGCCCTTATACGACACCGGCGCCCAAGGCGTACCGGTCCCGACCAGGCCCCGGCCATCGGTCCACCTGAGCACGTCCGCGGGAACCGCCTCGATCAGCTCGGTCGGGTTCGACAACGGGAAGATCATCGGCCGCTCGACGCCCTTGGCCATCTCGCGGACGACCTGCTCGGTGAACGCCCCGCCGACAGTCGAGGTCCCGACAATGATCGTCGGATGAACCTTGACGACGACCTCGGCCAGACCGATCGCCCCGTCAGCGCCCCAGTCCGCAACCTCTGAACGAGGCCTGGCGTACGGCTCTTGGAAGTCGCGCAGGTCGCTCATGTCGTCGACCAGCAAACCCTGCTTATCGACGCACCAGAACCGCCGTGTCGCGTCCCCTACGCTCAGACCGTCGGCGATCATCACAGCCCGAATCTGGTCAGCAATCCCGACGCCGGCCGTACCGGCGCCGAAGATCACCACCCGCTGCTCGCGCGGTCGCGTCCCCGAGACGCGCATCCCGGCCAGCACGCCCGCGAGGGTGATCGCGCCCGTGCCCTGCACGTCGTCGTTGAACACCGGCGCCTTATCGCGGTACTCATTGAGGATCCGCCTCGCATTCGAGGGGCCGAAGTCCTCGAAATGCAACAGCGCATTCGGGAACAGCCGGCTTGCGGTCTCGATGTACGCCTTGATCAGCTGGTCATAGCGCTCGCCGCGTACCCGGCTATGTCGGTTCCCGACGTACAGCGGATCATTCAAAAGCGACTCGCGATCGGTGCCGACGTCGAGCATCGCGGGGATCACCCGATCGGGGTCGATCCCGGCAGCGGCCGTGTACACGGCCAGCTTGCCGATCGAGATGCCCATCCCATTCGCGCCCCAATCGCCGATCCCGAGAATCTCCTCCGCGTCGGTCGCGACCAGCAGATCGACATCATCGCTGCCGAGGCCGGAGTTGCGAAGCGCGGTCTCGACGCCGTCGATGTCGTCGATCGAGAGGTACACGCCGTTCGGCCGCTGGAACTCGTGGCTGTAGCGCTCGATCGCCTGCGCCACCACCGGGTCATAGACGACCGGGAGCATCTCCTTCAGATGATCCTCGAGCAGCTTGTAGTACAGGACCTCGTTGCGATCGTGCAACGAGGCCAGAAACTCGTTCTTCGCCAAATCGGTCGGTTGCGCGCCGTACTGCTCATACGAGCGCTTTGCCTGCTCCTCCAGCGACAGCACCGCCGCAGGGAGCAGACCCTCCAAGCCGAGCGCCGAACGCTCCTCGGCGGTGAACGCCGTGCCTCTGTTTAGACGGGGATCGCGCAATACATCGCGGCCCCTCGGGGTCACCGACGACGTCGCGGTCGTAGCCATGAAAAGCTCCCTTCGGTGATCGGTGTGCGCCTCCCGCCGAATGGTCTCGCTCGACCGCTCTTGAGTCAATGACCTCTGCGACGATCGCAGCCGCGGCTCGGGGCGATCAGGCGGAGCGGCAGCAGTGGCGCGTTCCGCGCGTCGTGCGCTCACTGCGTGTCGACTGGACCGCAGCGCGCCGTCATGCGGTTCCCGGCGCCGGGGCGCGCGCGATGCTGGTGGCCGCCGCTGCCGGCGGCGGCGTAGCGCTGGCATTGGCGCTACTACCGACGATCCACGCCTACGGCGGTGCGGGCTAGTGTCGGATCTGCGTGCGGCGATTCATCGGTTACGGGCTCGCCGGTCGCTTCTCACGCGCCGCTGATTGCAGCGGGGGAGAGGTTGGTGGCGGCGGCGATGGTGACGTCCGATCCGGCACGCCAAGCGCAGGTCGCGCGGGAGCATCCGGACGCCCGGGTGTTGGCCAGCGCGGAGGAGTTGTCGGAGCTTGCGGACTCCGACCTGGTTGTCGTGGCGGCGCCCAACGAGGCACACGCGCCGCTGGCGCTGGAGGCGATCGACCACCAGCTTGCGGTCGTCGTGGACAAGCCGCTGGCGGTGACAGCCGCCGAGGCGGAGGCGGTCGTGCTCCGAGCTGAACAGGCCGGTGTGTTGCTGACGGCTTTTCAGACAGCACTCGAGACAACACAGCTCCGCCACACAGACATCAACACCACCCGTGTCGGGTTGCTGGGTGCTCGGGCGTCGCGGAGGAGGCGACTGGCGAAACACCGGCCTCGGTGGGTTGCTGTGTAGACCAGGGAGCGGCTTCTGTCACGGAGACGACGCGTCGGCGTTGCCGAAGGCCGTGCACCCATCGTGTTGGAGGATCGTGAACGTTCCGGACGCCCGTTAGGTTAGTCGGGATCCCGACGCCCGGATCGAACCGTCCATGGTGTCGGGGTCTGTCGCCGAGCGATCAGGTTTCGCGTTTGACGTGCAGCTCCTGGAGCTCCTGGTTCCCTCTTGCGACCACGCGTGGGCTGTCGCTTATCAGCCCGCGGTCGCGCAGCCACGGGAGGCCGCTACGAGAGCCGTCGAGCACGACGAGTGTGGCGTACGCGTGCTCGCTGCTGACTGAAAACCGATGCGCCTCTGTCTCGACAAGGAACCCGTCGACTTCGAGGTCGAAGCCGCCGTGTCCCGGATCGATTTCGATTGTGACCTCTCGGTCGTCCGGGACGACGAGCGGCGGGGCGCAACCGCCGTGCATCGCCAGCGGCGTGCACACCAAAGCATTGGTGCCCGCCGCCAGCAGCGAGCCCCCAGCCGCCATCGAATACGCGCTCGATCCCACCGGGGTCGCGACCACGATCCCGTCACCCGCCATGCGAACGTAGAGCTCCCCGTCGACGCACACCTCGACGACGAGCTGCGTGCCCCCGCGCCGAGCGAGGACGAGATCGTTGATCGCCCAGGCAACATGTGCCCCGCCGGCGCCGACGTCGAGCGCCGGCAAGTGGCGTGCCAGCCAGTCGCGGTGCAGCTCGCCCGGCTCAGCGGCGCGACGGTGATCGGCCTCGCGAGTGAGCCCAACCACGATTGGCTGCGTGCGCACGACGTGATCCCCGTGAGTTACGGCGACGGCGTCGAGGAGCGGATCCGCACAGCCGCCAACGGCACGGTCGACACGTTCATCGATACGGTCGGCAGCGGCTACGTCGAGCTCGCGTTGTCGCTCGGGGTGGCGCCCGGCCGGATCGACACGATCGCCGATTTCGCGGCTGCGAGGCTCGGCGTCAAGCTCGACGGCAATGCCGCCTGTGCCAGCGCCGCGGTGCTGGCCGAGCCAGCCGGACTGATCGCGGACGGAAAGCTCGAGGTACCGATAGCGCGCGCAGACCCGCTTGAGCAGGTGCGCGACGCCTTCCATGAGCTCGAGCAGGGCCACACGCGCGGCAAGCTCGTGCTCGTGCCCTAGGAAGGTCCATTCCGGCTCGTCCGAGGAGATCTAGATCGCCAACCTCCGGATCAGCGCGCGCTCGTTCAGCGCGCGACAGGAAGCGATTGTGGAACGTCTTGGTGCAGGCCTCGCGAGCGATCACGGTGCGCGGCGCGGCGTCGAGCGTCCCGGTCAGGTCGTCGATCACGGCCGGCAAGACTCCACGGTCTCAGCCCGGGTACGGCTTTCCCTACCCAGGCAGTCCGGATTCTGAGAGCGGCCTGTACGGCGGATCTGTATGTACCAACGCAAGGGCTGGATGAGAATCTGCAAAGCATCAAACCATCACCGCAAACTGAGGAGGTCCGAATGACAGCGACACAGCTCACAACCACTGGTTTCGGCGAGGAGCGGGCCTGGGCCACCAGTGGGGCCGCAGCCCACTCGTCGCCGAACCGAGCACCGAGTGCTTGCAACGTTCCTGCAAGCACTCGGGTCGAGGCGAGGCCCGCCGCGACCGGGAGTTCGTGCTACCGCTGGACGGAACCAGGAGTCCACCTCGACGTCCGCGCGTGGCTGCTTTGCCGCTGGAGCGGCAGTCGCCCAGGTGCTTGCTGATCAACCGATACGCGCAGGCCAGCAAGCGCGCGACGCTCTCGCTCTCTGAGCGGCGCCAGCACGCCTTGCTGAGGACCGGCTTGAAGCCGAGCGAGCAAGCGGACGAGGCGTTGGTGCGCAGCACCAGGATCAGCAGCGCGCCGCCCTTCGAAGGACCGAAGGACGTGACTGCCTGTGTCCGAACTCAGCAGCACCGCGCCGGCGCTTCGATCACCAGTTCGAGGCGCAGCCCCGCGAACCGCGGACCGCTCTCGTTTACCGAGCGGAAGCCTCGGGCGCTTTCCGGATTGGCGACAAAGGGGTAGCCCGTAGAGTCCTAATTGTCGCGCGACACGAGAGCTGCGGCCATCTCGCCAGCAGCGTGAAGAGGCGCGGTCGTTCGTTGCGCGCGGCAGAGTACGAACGCGCCTTCAAGCGCGCAGAGCACGGCGAGCGCGTGGTCTTTGTTGCCGAGGCGGTCGGCGAGCGTGGAGATCCACTGGTCGAATACGTCCTGCGTCGCGCGGCGGAGCGGCTCGTTGGTACTAGCGATGTCGAGTGCGATGGTCGCGATCGGGCAGGCGTCCTGGTAGTCGGTGTTCTTGAGCGTCTCCGCAGCCCCACCGAAAACTGCCCGCACGGAGGCCTCAGGCGTTGCCTCGGTGTCGTAGACGGCGGTGACGAGGGCCTGAAAGAAAGCGCCGCCGGCGTGGATCACTTCCTCGGCGAGCTGTTGCTTGCCGCCTGGGAAGTGGTGATAGAGCGACCCGAATGGAGCGTCGGCTTCCGCGACGACCTGGTTGAGCCCGGTGCCCGCGTAGCCCTGTCGACGAAACAATTCCGCGGCGGCGTACAGGATGCGCTCTCGCGTGGGCGTACGCGCGGTCACGAGACCAAGCGTAGAGTCTGGCGCTAGAGAGATCTACCTAGAGAGGTGACTGTCATGCGGGCAAAGGACTTTGCGTTCGGCTTCTGCGCTGCGATTGCGGGGCGGGCTCTCATCCCCAAGCTGCTGTTGCTCAAGTTCGGCCGGGACGTCAAACGGCTCAACGAGGGTGACTACTCCGGTCTGCTGGCCGCCTACAGCGAGGACTTCGTCCTGCACTTCAATGAGGGCGACCATCGCTGGTCAGGCGACTGGATCGGAAAGGCAGGCATGGAGCGCTTGAGCGCTTCCTCCAGAACTTCACCGCCGCCGGCATCCAGGGCCAGATCCGACAGATCGCGCTCAGCGGCCCGCCATGGGCCATGACCCTCTGGGCGCGGTTCGACGATCACGCTGACGCTCCGGACGGCACCCGTATCTATGAGAACCGAGACGTTCTCGTTCTACGAACCCGCTGGGGCAAGATCATCGAACAGGACGACTTCTACGCAGACACCGCCCGCATCACGACCCTCGATCGAAAGCTCACCGAACTCGGGATCAGCGCTCTCGCCTAGGCCACAAGGCCCGTCAAGAACCAACACCTGGCAAAGCGTCGGCTGCTGCTCGGATGATGACGGACCACGCGTCCGGTGCGCACTTCCCCTTTCACGAAGCACCGGCCGCCTCACGCCGGGACATGACGGTCACCGAGCTTCCGCTGCCTGCTCAAACGGGCCCACGCGGGTCAACGAGCCGGTCAGGCCTGACCAGCGCGAGCGCGCCCCGAGACGCGTTACTGCTCCAGGCGCGGAGGAGCCACGCCCGATCGCGGCGGCTCGCTAAAGCAGTCAGTCCTGCGGCGCGGCAGCGGATGCTCCGCTTGCTCGCTCGGCTTCAAGTCGGTCCTCAGCAAACGCCCTGGCTGTCGCTAGCGCGCAGGTGGAGTCGTCCACGCCGGCGGCGTCGTTGTTGTCGAGTTGCAGCAGCGGCCGCGCTCATGACGATCAGACGACTACTCAGCAAGGAGGTCAACAAGCTCCGCACAGCGGGACCCGGCTGGGGGCTCAGCTGGCCAATCCTCGCCTGCCAGCTTGGCGATGGAACTGTCGCAGCGCCGGATCTGGCAGCGACGATGAGTCTCTACGGGACGATCGCATTTGACGGGAGGGATCACGCGGGCCGGTCGTCCCGCGTGAAGGCTAGGCTCCTATTCTATGTCACGCCCCTCCTTGTGAGATGGTGGCGCGCGGCCGCCGATCGCCGTCAAGGGATGCCGCTACGCGGGCGCAGAGGTCAACGCTCAGGTCATTTTGAAGCAAGGAAGTGGACGAGCGTGCATAGGCACGGAGTCCACGGAAGATCGTCGCGGTCCTCGATCAGGGCTGTCGCTTCGTGTGATCGGCGCTCATGGTCATGACGGCCTTGGTGTCGGCGGCGGATATAGTTGCTTGAGTATATCAATGTACTGGTTGGTGCCCGATGCCTCCGAGTAGGGACGACGTTCAGGCGATGGTGCGTGCTCTGTTCACGATGAACGCTGGGCTTGACCGGGCCAGGCGGCGGAGCAAGGGTGCGAGCGCGTTGAGCGTCTTGCGGGTCCTAGGGGGCCGCGACGGAGTCCGGCCCTCAGAGATCGCCGAGCTCCTGGGCGTTCATCCGTCGCTCGTGACCCGTCAGGTTCAGGCGCTCGAGGATGGCGGCTTCGTTGACGTGACGGTGAATCCGGCTGACGCTCGGTCCCTACTGGTCGCGCTCACGTCGGCGGGTGCCGCTGAGCAGGAGCGTCTCGTGCGGATCGGCCTTGATCGCTTCGCGCTGTTCGTGGCCGACTGGGATCCCGTCGAGGTGAGAACGCTGACCACGCTGCTGGAGAAGCTCGAGCGATCCAAGACGGCAGTCGCCGCTCGGGAAGAGCAGCGCGTGGGCCCACCTCCACAGCGCACGAGAGCGCGACAGCGGCGAGCTCGAGCCAGGGCTCCGACCAGCTCCTGACCACGTGAAGCTCCCAGCGCCGACGGCCCGCGATCCAGTTCCTGACCGGATCCCGCGCATTGCAAGTCGCCCGCCGGCGCCGGCCAGACGCGCGTGTCGCCACGGAAGCGGGAGCCGCGACATCCGCCGACCAGACTGCCCCTGGTCCTCAGGACCAGGCGTCTCGATCGTCACTTGGGCCGCGCCCGCTCTCGTGGGCGAGCGGCAGTCAGAGCGCTTGCTGGGGAGCGGCTCCCGGCGCTCCGAGCAAGCAGCCTGGTCCGCGCGGGCCCCGTCGCTGCCTCGCACACGAGAAGGAGCTCCGCCGGCGCGGAGTCGGAGACTGGCGCTTTGACGGTGGCGCTAGCCTGGACGCGGTTAGGACGCGCACCGCCGGACTGCCGCTGTCCGGATTCCGGCCATCTGGTTGCACGTCGGTCGGCTCGCTGCCCTCGCTGATCACGAGATGGCGAGATGCGAGTCAGCGACAGCCCGACCAGCGGGACCTCGGACATAACGCTGGCACTGTTGCTCAGAGCACACTTTCTGGTCCCTCTACCCCGCGAGGAAGAGATCGAATGTCCGATCGCCGCAAGCGACTTGCGCTGTTAGCGGCGATCATGGGCTCGTTCGTCGCCGCGCTGGACGCGACCGCCGTCAATGTCGCGCTGCCCGCGATTCGCGCCGACCTCGGCGGCGGACTTGCAGGCCAGCAGTGGGTATCGAACGCATACCTGCTCGCTTTGGGCTCTTTGATCCTGGTCGGCGGCTCGCTCGGCGACGTGTTCGGCGAACGGCGCGTGTTCTCGATCGGCGTCGCGGGCTTCGGCATCGTCTCGCTCCTGTGCGCGATCGCGCCGAGCATCGAAGCACTAATCGCATGCCGTGCGCTCCAGGGCGCGTTCGGAGCGCTGCTCACGCCGAGTGCCTTGGCGGTGATCGTCGCGGCCTTCCCACAGAAGGAGCGCGGCAGTGCAATCGGTTCGTGGACGGCATGGGCCGGGATCGCGACCGTCGTCGGTCCGCTCGCGGGCGGCTTTCTCGTCGGCGCGGTCTCCTGGCGGTTGATCTTCGCGGTCAACATCCCGTTCGTCGCGATCACGCTGCTGCTCGTGTCGCGCGCCGTGCCCGCTCGCGCGCCCGGCACCGCTCACGCTCCCATCGACTGGCTCGGCGCGGCACTCGCGTTCCTTGGCCTGGTTGGGCCGGTCGTGGCGCTGATCCGCGAGCCGGTCGTCGGCTGGAGCAGCCCGCGGGTCTGGGTACCCGCGATCGCAGGGGCGGCGCTGCTCGCCGTGTTCGTGCTGCATGAGCAGCGCACCTCAGCGCCGATGCTGCCGCTCGGGCTGTTCAAGCGACGCAACTTCGCCGTCGGGAACGTGCAAACGTTCACCATGTACGGCGGACTCGGCGCCACCTTCTTCCTGCTCGTTTTGTACCTGCAGGAAGTCGCCGGCTACACCGCGCTCAAGGCCGGCCTTGCGCTGATGCCATCGACGATCGTGATGTTCTTGCTCTCCAAGCGGATGGGGCGACTGGCTGACCGATTCGGGCCGCGCCTATTCATGGGCCTCGGACCGCTCACAGCAGCCTGCGGAATGGCGCTGATGCTCTGCCTCCAGGCGCACGTGAACTACGTCACCGACCTGCTGCCCGCGCTGCTGATCTTCTCGATCGGTCTCGCGTGCACCGTCGCCCCGCTCACCGCCACCGTCCTCTCCGACGCCGACGAGTCCAACGCTGGCATCGCCTCGGGAGTCAACAACGCGGTCGCGCGCATCGCCGGACTGCTCGCGATCGCCGCCGTCGGCGCGGTCATCTCGGCCCAGTTCTCGTCCACGCTCGAGCACACCCTCGCCAAACGCACGCTCTCACCAGCCGCCCAGGCGGCCGTCGCGCAGGCACGCCAACAGACGCTCGCCCGCGCCGATCCCTCGCGTGCAGGTGCAGACGTGGCGGACGCCATCCAGGCAGCATCCGTCCACGCATTCCACGTCGGGATCGGCATCTCCGCCACTCTCATAGCGCTCGGCGGGCTGCTCGCCCTCGCCGGCATCCGCAACCCCAGGCGAGTCGTACCCTGCGCCGACTGCCCCGGCGGACAGCTCGCCGGCCAACCGCTCGACGCCGCGCGCCGCCGCGCGCCGCACGGGCTCGCAGAACCAGAGACGGCGGTCACGGTCGCCGGGGCCGAAGCGGGCTGAAGTAGCAGCTCGCTTCGGTCACGGTCGCCGGGGCCGAAGCGGGCCGAAGTAGCAGCTCGAACGCCGCCGCCCCGCCGAGCGGAGGCCGCACCCCGGAAAGCGCTGGGCTCCCACCGCCGAGCGTTGCGTGTCCCGCGGGGGTGAGCTCGAGTGCGTAGGAGCGGCGGTCGGTCGGGTTGCGGCGCCGTTTCACAAGTCCGTCGGTTTTCGAGGCGGTCGACGGTCTTTAGGCGTGGTAGCGCTGCGGGATGCCGGTGGGAAGCTCTGAAGCCACCAGCTCGCCCGCGCGCACGTGCGCGAGTCGCAGGAGGTAGCCCGTCTCCCGGCTCAGCTGCGCCGGCACCGGTCGGGCCGCGCGCGGGACCGCGGCCGGGGCGTCTGTGGTCGGGTGTTCGGCGTCCAGCAGCCTAGTGGCTATACGGCCGGATCCTCGGAGGAGCCCAGAAGACGGGTGCTCGTCTGTGGACGTCTTGTTCAAGTGATGAACTGAAATAGAGCGACCCGACCCATCGCGAAAGGGCGCTCGCTCGACGACTCTTGGCTCTGTCGAGTCAACCGTGCATCGGATCTATCCGTTCGTGCATCGGAATTCATCGCTCGTCCGTCGATCCGTTCGCGCTTGCGCGGGGCTCGCGGCTTAGGCGTTAGTCGGTGCTGAAAACGAGGGGAGTTGTCGTCATGAAGATCTCATCTGTCTTTTCCGCTCTGGTAGCGGCGAACCCGCTGCGAGGGCGGCTGGCGGCCGCGCTCGGCTCGATTGCTATTGCAGCCGTTGTGTGCGTCACTTTGCCCGCCGCGGCGTCGGCGGCGTCGCGCGTCGACTTGAGGGTGCTGCTGCTGGGAACATCGACGACCGATCCCAATTTCACGGCGTGGCAGTCGGCGCTGGAGCGCGAGGGGGTGCCGTTCGACACGCTGATCGAGTCCTCCGCCACCGCGTCGGGGACGGGCTACACGCCGATCGACCTGTCGTCGTGCGCCTCTGGCACGACTTGCCAGATGTTGTCTGACACCGCGAGCGACGGGACGCTGGAGGCCAAGTACGAGGCGGTGATCGTCACGGTCGGCGGCTTGCCGATTTGCGGGGCGACATGCTCATCGGCATTGTCGGTGTCGGATTGGAGCGCGCTCGAGCAGTACGAGCAGGAGTTTGGGATCCGCCAGATCACGGGTGATGTCTTCCCGAGCGCCAGCTACGGCCTGAACGGGCCGACGGTCTCAGGAGCGCTGGACGGGACGGCTGGCGCGTTGACCGCCGATGGCCAGACGGATTTTTCCTACCTGCAGCCTACCGCGCCGATCACGATGGATACCGGCACCTACGGGTACGAGGCCACGCCGCTGGCCACGCCGGCGACAGGGACGAGCTTTGACCCGCTCGTCACGGGGCCGAGTGGTTCCGCGCTCGTCGGCATCTACACCGACGCCAATGGCGTGCAGCAGCTGGTCGAGACGTTCGCCCAGAACCAGTACCAATTGCAGGCCGAACTGCTGCGCCACGGCGCGATCGCTTGGGTGACACGCGGTGTGTACTTCGGCAACCAGGCCAACTATCTGGAGGCCCATGTCGACGACAACTTCCTGGCGGATGCGTCATGGAGCGTCTCGGGCAATGCGACGACCGCGCCGCATACGACGGATTTCAACGACGCGGATGGACTGCGTGAGGTGCCGGCGGATGTCGTCGCCGCGGCGAACTGGTCGAAGGCGAACAACTTCCGGATCGACATGCTGTTCAACGGCGGCGGGAGCGTCGCGGTGGCCAGCGGCGACACGCTCGTCGGCGCTGGGGATTCCGGGAGCGGCGCAACGGGCAGCACAGGCGCGGGCGGTGGTACCGCGTCGGGGGTGGATCCGTTGCTGGCGCAATTCACCGCGACCGATCCGAGCACGAGCAAGTCGTACACGGGTGATTTTGGGTGGATCAGCCATTCGTGGGATCACCCGAACGTCGACGAGGGGTGTGCGACGCAGGATTACATCGAGGCGGAGATCAATCAGAACGCGGCCTGGGCGACCACGGCGGCGGGGGCGACGGCGGGGGACCCGATCAATGGCGGGCTGGGGTTGACCTCGAGCACCGACCCGACGCAGGCGTCGGGGACCGTCGATCCGCAGGTCATCATTACCGGCGAGCATTCGGGGCTGGCCAACCTGCTGCCGGGTAACCCGGGGCAGGTCGACCCGCCGTCGCTCGACGAGCTCGTTCCCGCGACCACAGCCGGGACGCTGCCCGCCGGCCAGTACGTCTACGCGGTCACCGATCAGTTCAACACGGCCGTGCCGGGACAATCGCCGGTCGTGACGGCGGGCCAGTCAGCGGCCTCGATCTCCTCCCCGGTGCAGCTCACCGCGCCTGGCTCGGTGACCATGACCTGGGGTTCGGTCTGCCACGCGGGGCAGTACGACGTCTACCGGGCACCGTACACGGCGGGATCGGGGTCGTCGGCGGGGACGATCGGTGCGTGGTCGCTGATCGGCAAGGTGGCCGCGAACACCAGCACGGATTTCATCAACCCCAGCGGGAACTCGACGACGACCACCGCCGGCGGCGGCGCGGCCGCGAAGACGTTCACCGACACCGGGATCGCCGGGACGGCGACGGGCAGCTCCGGCAACCCGACCGCGTCGAGCACGCCGTCGACAGAGGGCGCGTCGAATGAGTCGGCCTACGAGCAGAATCCGGTTCTGGACGCGGCGTTTGCGGCGACCACCGGCGGCGGGATCAAGTTCTTCGGCGCCGATGCCTCCAAGCCCTATCCGAATCCCTCAGACGGTGCGTTCGCGACGGGTTCGGCGCCGGCAACCCCGTATCCGGTAGGGCAGACGTTCACTGATGCGGGGGCTCAGGGGATCCCACGCTACCCGACCAACATCTATTACAACGTCTCCACCAACGCCCAAGAGATCGACGAGTACCAGACGCTGTATGACTCGCCGACCTGCGTGCCGGTCACCGGGGTGACGACCTGCAACCCGGCGGGGACCAAGTTCACGATCCAGCAGATCGTCGCGAGCGCCGATCAGGGCATGTTCCAGCACATGATGGGCAACGACCCGCGCCCGCACTACTTCCACCAGACCAATCTGATGTCGCAGACGACGGGCACAGCGAACGGCGTCGGCGACGGCCTGTTCTACGAAACGATGAACCCGCTGCTGGCCGAGTACCACCAGTACTTCGCCGCCAACGCTCCGATCGAGCAGCTGACGATGGCGCAGATAGGCGCTCTGCTGGCCGAGCAGGCCAACTGGGCGACGAACGCGAACGTGAACGGCTACATCGAGGGCAATCAGGTCACGATCACCAACTCCGGCGCCGCCGCCGCGACCGTCCCGCTGACCGGCATCACGACCGTGGGGTCGTCCTACGGCGGCACGCAGACCGGCTGGACCAGCATCCCGGCCGGCACCAGCCCCCCCGTCACCTCCTCGACGACTTGGCCGGCGAGCGCCGCCCAGGCGCCGGCGATCACGAGTACGAACGGGGCGTGGTTCACCGTGGGCACCGCGGGCGACTTTGCCGTGACGACAACGGGTCTGCCGACACCGGCCATCACCGAGACGGGGTCGCTGCCCAGCGGCGTGACGTTCGTCGACAACGCCAACGGCACGGCGACCTTGGCGGGCACGCCGGCGGCGGGGACGGGGGGCAGCTACCCGATCACTATTACGGCGGCCAACGGGGTCGGCACGAGTGCCACCCAGAGCTTCACGGTCATCGTTGATCAGGCGCCGGCGATCACCAGCGCGGCGACGGACACGGCCACGGCCGGGGCGGCGCTGAGCGCCTTTACGGTGACGACGTCCGGCTACCCGGCCCCGGCAATCACCGAGACGGGGTCGCTGCCCAGCGGCGTGACGTTCCTCGACGACGCCAACGGCACGGCGACCTTGGCGGGCACGCCGGCGGCGGGGACCGCCGGCAGCTACCCGATCACTATTACGGCGGCCAACGGGGTCGGCACGAGTGCCACCCAGAGCTTCACGCTCACGGTGGATCAGGCGCCGGCGATCACCAGCGCGGCGACGGACACGGCCACGGCCGGGGCGGCGCTGAGCGCCTTTACGGTGACGACGTCCGGCTACCCGGCCCCGGCAATCACCGAGACGGGGTCGCTGCCCGGCGGCGTGACGTTCCTCGACAACGGCAACGGCACGGCGACCTTGGCGGGCACGCCGGCGGCGGGGACCGGGGGCAGCTACCCGATCACGATCACCGCGGCCAACGGGACCAGCCCGAACGCCACCCAGAGCTTCGCGCTGATCGTTGATCAGGCCCCGGCGATCACGAGCGCCAACGCGGCGACGTTCACCGTGGGCACCGCGGGCACCTTTGCCGTGACGACCACCGGGTCGTCAACCTCGGGGCCGACCATCACCGAGTCGGGGACGCTACCTAGTGGGGTGACGTTCCTCGACAACGGCAACGGCACCGCGACCTTGGCGGGCACGCCGGCGGCAGGGACCGCCGGGAGCTATCCGATCACGATCACCGCATCGAACGGGATCAGCCCGAACGCCACCCAGAGCTTCACGCTGACCGTCGGCGCACAGGCCCCGGCGATCACGAGCGCCAACGCGGCGACGTTCACCGCGGGCACCGCGGGCAGCTTTACCGTGACCACCACCGGGTCGCCCACCTCGACGATCACCGAATTGGGGGCTCTACCTGGTGGGGTTACCTTCGTCGACAACGGCGACGGCACCGCCACCCTGGCGGGCGCGCCGACGAGCGGGGGGGCCTTCCCGCTCACGATCACCGCGACCAGCGCCGCCGGTACGGCTACCCAGAGCTTCACGCTCACTGTGGGCCAGGCCGCGGCGATCACGAGCGCCAACGCGGCGATGTTCACCGTGGGCGCCGCGGGCAGCTTTACCGTGAGCACCACCGGGTCGCCAACCCCAGCGATCGCCGACCCTGGGGTTGCTCTACCTAGTGGGGTGACCTTTACCGACAACGGCAATGGCACCGCGACCCTGGCGGGTACGCCGGCGGCAGGGACCGCCGGGAGCTACCCGATCACGATCACCGCGACCAACGGCACCGGTACAGCCAGCCAGAGCTTCACGCTCACCGTTGATCAGGCCCCGGCGATCACCAGCGCGGCGACGGCCACGGCAACGGTCGGGAAGGCGCTCAGCATCTCACTGACGACGACCGGGTCGCCAATCTCGGCGATCAGCGAATCGGGCGCTCTACCTAGTGGGGTGACCTTCACCGACAACGGCACTGGTACCGCGACCCTCGCGGGTACGCCGGCGGCAGGGACCGGGGGCAGCTACCCGATCACGATCACCGCGACCAACCCCGCTGGTACGGCCAGTCAGAGCTTCACGCTGACCGTTGATCAGGCCCCGGCGATCACCAGCGCCAGTTCGGCCAGCTTCACGGTCGGCTCGCCGGACAGCGTCTCAGTGACCACCACCGGGTACCCGGCGGCGACGATCACCGAGTCGGGGACCCTTCCCAGGGGGACCACGTTTACCGACGCCAACGGCACGGCGACGATCGCTGGGACCCCGACCGTCGCGGGCACGTACACCCTGAGTCTCACGGCGGCCAACGGCACCAGCCCGAGCGCTACCCAGAGCTTCGTGCTGACGGTGCTGGCCGATGGTGGTCCCACGATCACCAGCGCGCCGACGGACACAGCCGCGGTTGGCACGGCGTTCACATTTACGGTGAACACGTCCGGCACCCCAGCCCCGTCGCTCACCAGAACGGGGGCTCTGCCCGGCGGGGTGACCTTCACCAACAACGGCAACGGCACGGCCACGATCTCAGGGACGCCCACTGCCGGCGGCGTCTTCACCCTAACGATCACCGCTCGGAACACCCTGGGATCGGCGATTCAGACCTTCACACTGACGGTCAACCAGGTCCCGGCGATCACCAGCGCGGCCACGGCCACAGCCACAGTGGGCACGGCGTCCAGCTTCACCGTAAAGACGAGCGGCTACCCGTTGCCCGCGATCACCGAGTCGGGGGCACTGCCCGGCGGGGTGACCTTCGCCGACAACGGCAACGGCACGGCCACGATCTCAGGGACGCCCACTGCCGGGGGAGTCTTCACCCTAACGATCACGGCCAAGAACAGCGTCGGCACCAGCGCCGTCCAGACCTTCACACTGACGGTCAGGCAGGTCCCGGCGATCACCAGCGCGGCCACGGCCACGGCCACGGTGGGCACGGCATCCAGCTTCACCGTGAAGGCGTCCGGCACCCCGGCCCCGTCCATCACCAGAACGGGGACCCTGCCCGCCGGGATGACCTTCACCTCCAACGGCAACGGCACGGCCACGATCTCAGGGACGCCCACGGCCGGGGGAGTCTTCACCCTAACGATCACGGCCAAGAACAGCGTCGGCACCAGCACCGCCCAGACCTTCACACTGACGGTCAGCCAGGTCCCGGCGATCACCAGCGCGGCCACGGCCACGGGCACGGCGGGCACGGCGTTCAGCTTCACCGTGAAGACGCGAGGCTACCCGTTGCCGGCGATCACCGAGTCGGGGACACTGCCCGGCGGAGTGACCTTCACCGACAACGGCAACGGCACGGCCACGATCTCAGGGACGCCCACCGCCAGCGGGACTATCACCTTGGCTCTCACGGCTAAGAGCAGCCTGGGGACCGCGACACAGACTCTGACGATCAGGGTGCGCGCTTGACGATGCGCTTGAGGAGCTGCGCGATGTGTTGCGTGAGCTGCGACCGGTGCTGGTCATTGGTGGTCTGCTGTGCGGCATCGCAAACCCTCCTTCTGTGCTTCCAAAGCCTCACTCACTCACGCCAGCAATTACACGAATGCGGTCCCCTGTGATCGGTAATTCGAAGCTTCGGAGCAGACCGGAGCGGGATTTGTAACCCTTCGGTCATCGCCCTTTCCCCCGACTGGCAGAACGCTGGGGCCGGCTTCACCCCGGGAATCAGGCTCGCCCTGTGGGGCCCCAACGGAATCGCCTACGACGAGCAGCGGTTCCGAGTGATCGATAACGCGCCCGACTACAACATCTGGCTGATGCACAGCGGCGGCTCGCACCGGACGCAGATCACGCACGTGCGCCGGGTCGCTGGTCAAGGGGCTCGTCCCGCTGGCGTTCTCCGCCAACGGCCAAGACGATCGAGTTCTCGATCGCGCGTTTGATCACCTCGCGCCGTTGTGGACCAGCCGGAGCGGCCTTCTACCCGCTACCAGAAGTCGGGCACCACCTCTCCGTCTCCCTCCACGTGCGGTCCGAACACGAGCACCTCGAGACCGTCGCGACCAGCTTCGAACGATCGCGTCACCCCCGGGCTGACCCGTACTGCGTCGAGCGGCGTCAGGTCAACCAGCTCGTCATCGAGCTTGACACGTCCCGAACCGGCTAAGACAACATAGATCTCCTCCGCTTCGCTATGCCGATGAGCGAACGCCTCGCGTTGGCCGGGCTTGATGATCAGGTAGTTGATGCCGGTCTGCTCGGCACCCAGGTCGGCGCGGGGGAAGCGCGCCTCCTGGCTCTGCGAGAGGCCGTGCTTGACCGCCATATCCTCGACCTCTAGGAGATTCTTCTTCGCGTAGCTCATAGGCGTGGGAGCGTAAACGGTACGTGGCCCTTGGCGCAATCTCCGTCGCTCGCGAGCGGGCGGGACTCAGTACCGCGTCGAGACGAAATCAGGATCCGGACTCGGGGTCACGGTCCACGCCGAGTACTCCATCATACCGGACCCGCGACCAGCTCCCGACCCTGCGCTGGCGGCATGAGGCTCGCTCGCTAATTGTCGCGGCGGGTCCATCTACTCAACAAGACCGTGCTCCCGCGCATACGCGCAGAGTTCAGCACGCGAGCTGTGACGGACCTTGTCATGGATGTGTGAGCGGTGGGATTCAATCGTGCGCACGCTGAGATCGAGCTTGTGCGCGATCTCCGTGCTCGTGTATCCGAGCGCGACCAGTTTGGCGGGGGGTCAGCCGATGCCGGCGGAGGAAGTCCGAGCACAGACCTTTTGAGGTCTGCGCGCGCAGACGCCCGCGATCGGAGTATAGTTGTAAGTGAGCTGGCCCTGCGGCCAGGATTCTCACCCCAAGCCCGAATGCCACCGACGGCGCGTTCTGCGTCACGAGGCGGGAGGCGTGGGTTACTGGTTTTGACTGCGGGGCCGGTGACGTGCTTCTACGGGCGTTACCCCACTGGCCCGGTGGCCTCGTACCAATCTGGTTGAACGCGGTGGGGGTCTCGTCTCTTCCTTGCGCGCGGTCCCAACAGAGGGGATGGGAAGGCGTGAAGACCATGACGCGGACGGAACTGAATTCGGCGGCGCGTAGACGCGGCGAGCTGGGTGGCCGTACGCTGTGATGCGTGGAACCGCTCAATACCTGCCTGGGGACCAGGTAATCGAAATGCCGGGGCCGCTGCGAAATTTCGCGATCACGCTGTCGGACGGTCGCCGGGTCGTCGGTCACGATCGCGACGGCGAGTGGTCGATCTACGTTTACGCGGGCGACGGCGACGGCCAGCTGCTTGGCTCCGGGACTGCTCGCACGCGCCCGTACGCGCTCGAGCGCGCTGGCCTGTCTGGCGAGGATGCCGGCGAGGTACTCGGCCGCGCCGGGATCTGAGCATCCCTCGGCCCATCAAGTCGAACTAGCCGCCGGAAACATCTCGTCGATCGCTCCACTGGACGTGCTCTACAAGCTGTACGCCGACGGGGATGTTGTGGTTGTGAAGATGAACCCGGTTATCGCGGCTCTTGAGCCGGTGCTGGAGCGTGTCTTTGCGCCATACGTGCAGCAGGGGTTTGTGCGCTTCGCGTCGGGCGGCGCCGATGTGGGAGGCTACCTCGCGCATCATCCGCAGGTTGGGGCCGTTCACATGACCGGCAGCGCAGCGGTGCACGACGCGATCGTGTTTGGCGACGGTGCGCTGGGCGCTGCGCGCAGGGCCGAGGGGCGGCCGCTGATCGACAAGCCGATCACCAAGCGTGCGGCACCTTCCCGGCATCTTCGCATCCGCGCTGCAGGGGTGACGCCGCCGGCGCGAGGCAGCCCGCCGGCCTCAGACCCAGAGACCTACTGTCGTTCGAGCTTTCTCGCCCTCCTGTAGCCGCCGGTGGACGCGCTCCAGCGTCCACGCGCAGACCTCCTGCGCGTCCTCGTCCTCCGGCTCGTCGAGCAAGCGCTCCCCGAACGAGGGCAAGCGCGTCCGTCGCCCGCTCCGCCTCGAACATGTGCTGGGGTCGTAGGGTTGTGGGGCGATGCAGGACGCCGTTCATCCGGTTGCAGACCGCGATGGGTGTGGCTCACAAGCTCAGGCGCGCGATGGTCCGTGCGGATCGCGACCAGCTGGCGGGTGCTGTCGAGGTCGATGAGGCGCTTGTGGGCGGCGTGAAGTCGGACAAGCCCGGTCGTAGTGCCGAGGGCAAGGCGCTGGTTGTGATCGCGCCAAGGCGCCGTCAGTCAGGACCAGTTCGACTTCTACCTCGACGAGTTCACGTTGCGCTTCAATCGCCGTCGCTCACGCCACCGCGGGCTGCTGTTCTACCGGCTGCTAGCGCAGGCAGTCACGACCGATCCCCACCTCCTACAAGACGCTCAGGGCGCCAGAGGCCGCGGAGCCAAAGCCTGCCGCGAATCGGCGGACCAAACTGGATAGCGAATTCAGGATCATTCTGAGCGGGAGAACGATCCTGAATATGCGTTGGGGGACCGCTGCACCCAGAGTCCCCTCCCTGGGAGGGATGTCCTTTTTCTTTGTGGTCGGACGCTTGATCGCGCGTCTTCGGTCTTCGTAGTGTCGGCTCGCTGTCTTGTTGTGTCGTCGCGGTGATCGGCTGGCTGCCCGACCATGTACTCTAGGTAGCAAACCAACGTCGTGGTGTCGGTGACGATGAAGACGGGGCCCGCGGGCTGGTCGGTTTGAGTTGTGTCGGGCCCCGACCGCGACCCCAGCACCAAAGGAGATCTCGATGCCGCCAGCGAAGAACAGTACCTCGCGCTCGTCGCGCCCGGGTACGTTTAGGGAGCCGGCCGCGCTGAAGTGGTTGTCTAGCTCGCTCGAGGCCGCTGAACAGGCGTTGGTCGAGCTGCGAGAGGACGCCGGGCGTGATCTCAGCCAGGGCGCGCGCGATCTCCACAAGGATCTCCGAGCGTTCATCAGCAGCGCACGGCGCGACAGCGGCAAGCTCGCGAAAGCGGTGCAGCGCGATTTCGAGCGCGCGCAAAAGCAGCTTGCCCAAGACACGGGCACCGCTGGTGAAGCTCGTGCCAAGACAATGACCGAGCCGGCCTCGCGACCCGAAGCGGCCGCGAAGCCCAAGCGCGTCACGCCCCGGCGCGCGTCCAGCGCCAGTGCCGCGCGCGCACCGGAACAGCAGAACGCGAACGCGAACCCACGCAATCGCACGCCCGCCACACCCACCGCCACCTCCACGGCCCGCGCGAGCTCCGGCGCGCCTCAGCCCCGCACGGGTGGTCGTCGCGACCAGCTCCTTGCCCTGGTCGTCGATCAGCCCGGGATCACTCTCGCGCAGGCGGCCACACAATTCGGCCTCAAGGACGCCACCGGACTCTACGCAGTCGCCCGTCGCCTTCAGGACGACGGGCTCGTGCGCAAAAGCGGCGTCGAACTGCACCCAACCGCCAAGGCGCAACCAAAGTAGGGCCGCCGCCGGCGCCTGCCACCCGCCGCTGGTGGGGTGCGTCCTCGTCGTGGTCGCGGTCTGAAGGGCCGCTTTACTTGTCTTTTGCTTAGCGTGAGAAGATCGCGCTGGCAAGCGCGGACGGGGAGTCGGTTCGTTCGATCGCCCGTCGCCTGGGCCGCTCCCCTTCGACCGTCTCGAGGGAGCTGCGTCGTAACGCTGATCGCAGCGGGTGCTATCGCGCGACGACGGCGCCCGCCGCTGGCGTGGGAGCGAGCGAGCCGCCCGAAGCCGGCGAAGCTTCAGGTCAACGTGCGGCTGCGCTCGATCGTCGAGGATGATCTTGCGCGCCGCTACTCTCCCGAACAGATCGCTGGGCGCCTGCGCGTCAAGTTCCCCGATCACCCGGAGATGTGGGTGTCGACCGAGACGATCTACCAGTCGCCGTATGTGAGCTCCAGAGGCGCGTTGCGGCGCGAGCTGACCAAGTGCTTGCGTACCGGTCGCGCGCTGCGGCGTCCCGGCCGCAAGGCTGGCCAGCCCGCAACCGGACCGGGTGCCGGACATGATCGACATCGCCCAGCGCCCATGGGCACGGACGGACGTGGTTCGACGGATGTGACATACTGACAGTAATGAGGGGTGAACGGCAATACCATGGACCGGTTACACAGCCTGGAGTCGTACCATCGGTGGCCGCGCACCACGATCTCGCAAGGAGAGGCTTGACATAGGATTAACGGGTCCGCCACTGACTCAATCCTGGACCCTAAGCCCGTGCCGGCCGCGGTCGCGCCGGACCCGGGCCGGCCGGCGTCGCGCCGGCCCCGATCGGCGTTGCCACGGCCTTGCCTCGACGTGAGCGTGGGGCGAGCAGCTGCCTGACAGCCGGTCCGTAGAGGGTCGCAGCAAGCGCCGCGATCGCCGGGACGCTGACGATGGTGAACACCAGGGCCTGCGCGTCGAAGGAGAGGTCAAGTGCGCTGCTCGATGTTTCCCGGAAGATGAGCAAGGCGGCGAGGGAGGCCGCCAGCGAGAGCACCGGTGGACGCGGGAGGGTGAGCGCCTCCCAGGTCAGCAACGTGAGTAGGAACGGCAGCGAGTAGTACGAGATGTCCCACGGGTCCAGGACACAGCGCAGCGCCAGCAGCAGGGCCAGCAGGAGGAGAAGGTCATTGGGCGGTCGTCGGGCCTCGTTGCGGCGGACCCGAGCGTAGAGCGCGGTCAGCGGCGGCATGACCGCGATCACGAACGTGTGACCGAGCGTTCCGATCCAAGCCGGGGCGACCCGATACGCGGCCGCGCCGGCAGCGGAGCTCCCTTTGACGATGTGCCCGTGCGAGCCGAAGAACCACCAGATCTGCCACGGCTGGAAGATCCCGCTGGTGTTCAACCCCGTGGCCGCGGCCTGCGCGACGAACCCGCTCACCCCGACGATGAGGATCGGCGCGAGTACGGTACCGGCGACCGCACCGGTGATCAGCACCGCTCGCACACGCGCCCGGGGGAGTGCCAGCAGCACCGGTCCGGTGGCCAGCACGGCCCATTCCTTGTTGGCGATCGCCAGACCAAGCAGGACGGCGGCCCAGATCGGCCGGTCGTCCAGCGCGGACAGAAGAGCCGCAATGCACAGCGCGGCACCGAGGAGCTCCTCGGGATGTCCGATCTGCAACGCCGGGAGCGTGAGCGGGTTGGCGACGCACAGCAGCACCGCAACGGTGCGCGCGAAGGTCGAAGCTCCCCGGGCGCGCATCCGCACGGTCAGCCAGAAGCCGAGAGCCCCGGTGGCCGCCAGGCACGGCGCTGCGCTGGCCCGGTAGATGGCGAACTCCCCGCCGTGCCACAGCTTGGTCAACATCACGAACGGGGCGCGGAGAATGAGTGAGCCGCCGTAGACCGGAACGAGCTGGAGGAAATGCAGGACGTGTCCCGCCACGAGCGCGTCGGCCGCGGGGCGAGCTTCGTAGATCCAGTCCGGCCAGGTCGAGCCGTGGAGGCCGAACCACGACATGGCGAGCAATGCGACGGCCGTCGCGGATGCGTCGAACGCGTGTGCGCGGAACTGGTGGAACCTCATCCAGCCACCGTGGGGCCGACGGCGGCGTCGCAGTGTCTCGCGCGTGCGGGCATCCTGATCGATATCGGTCGCGAGCCCGGTTCTCTTGAGCCAGTCGCATCCGCGCGCGCTGGGGCGGGCGATCTCGGTCTACTAGAGCTAGATTGCGGCGCACCCCAACGCGAGAGGAGCAGAGATGGCGAACGGCCGACTAGCGCAGAGCCGGGTAGGTGTGCTGGGTAGCGGCGAGGTTGGGCGGCGCTTGGCAGCCGGGTTCTGCAGTCGTGGCCACGACGTGATGATCGGCTCGCGCGACCCGGGCAAGCCCGAACTGCGCGAATGGCTGTCCGGCGATGGAGCCGGCATCCAAGCCGGCACATTCGCACAAGCCGCCGCGCACGGCGAGCTGCTCGCCCTGGCGGTACTGGGCAATGCCGCAGACGACGCGATCGCCGACGCCGGCCCCGGCAACTTCAGCGGCAAGGTCGTGATCGACGCGATGAACCCGCTGGACTTCTCCGGCGGCTTTCCGCCCAAGCTCTCGATCACGGGCGAGGACTCGCTCGGCGAGCGCGTCCAGCGCGCGCTGCCCAACGCCAAGGTGGTCAAGGCGTTCAACACGATCGGCAACCCCTACTTCGTGGACCCGAGCTTCAGCGAGGGCCAGCCGACGATGCTGATCGCCGGAGACGACGAGGACGCCAAGCGCACCGTCGGCGACGTGCTGGCGGACTTCGGCTGGCCTGATCCGGTCGACATCGGCGGTATCGAAGGCTCGCGCGAGCTCGAGGCGATCTGCATCGCGTGGGTCAAGATCGGCGGCGCACGGGGCTCGTGGGACCACGGGTTCAAACTGCTCGTCGGCTAGCCAACTCCCGGCCCTGTGCCACGCTATTCGCCATGCCGAAGGGGATGGACAGCCGCTGCTCGTCCCTCAGATCCAGCACATGTCAGGCACGAGGCCGGCCGGCGTGCCGAGCCACCGCCCCGCCGTCGGCCGGCTGTTCATTGCAGAGACTCGATCAAGACGTCAGCGCGGAAGCGGCGCCTGAGAGTTTGAGCAGCCGCTCTGCGTTGCCGTGCAGAAACAGCTCGCGTGCCTCGTCGTCGAGGCCGAGATCGTCGAGGCCGTCAAGCGCCTGCCTGTGGCCGATCATCGGAAAGTTCGTGCCGAACAGGACCTTGCGCCGGCCGCCGCGCCCTCCCATGTAGCTCACAAGTTCGGGCGGGAACCGGCGGGGCGTGTAGGCGGAGGTGTCGATAAAGACGTTCTCGTGCTTGCGGCAGACCGCGATCATCTCCTCCGTCCACGGATAGCCGATGTGCCCGCCGACAATGACGAGCTCGGGGAAATCGAGCGCGACCTGGTCGATATAGGGGATCGGCCGGCCGGTCTCCGATGGCCGCAGCGGACCGGTGTGCCCGACCTGGGTGAAGAACGGGATGCCGAGCTCGACGCAGGTGGCGTAGAGCGGGTAGTAGCGCCGGTCGGTGGGCGCGGCCTCCCATATCCACGGCACGACCCGCAGGCCTTTGAAGCCGAATTGCTCGATGCACCGGCGCAACTCCCGGACCGCTTCCATCGGCTTGTTGAGGTCGACCGCCGCCAAGCCCGCGAAGCGGGACGGGTGCTCGGCAACCCAGCCGGCGACCTGCTCATTGGAGATGAGCGGCGGCTGGTGGGGGGCTGTCCAGGCCGATAACAGCCCGAAGTCGACCTTCGAGGCATCCATCGCTCCAACCGTCACGGCGATCTCAGTGGAGATCGGTCGTGATCCGGTCGCGTCCTGCACGCTTGCTCTCGTACAGCAGCGCGTCGGCGCGGCGCAACACCGTTTCGGGGGAGTCGCCAGGCGTGGCGAGCGTCGCGCCGAGGGAGATCGTCACGCTCAGATCCCGGCCGGCGACGTCAAGCGAGCTGGATGCGACCAGTTTCCGAAGCCGCTCGCAGGTCACCAGCGACGCACCCGTGCCCGCGTGATGGAGCAGCAGCACGAATTCCTCGCCGCCGACGCGGGCGAGCGCGTCGCTGCCGCGCAGGTTCCCGGCAAGCGTGGCCGCGATCATCCGCAGAACCCCGTCGCCGACCATGTGACCGTAAACGTCGTTGACCTGTTTGAAGTGATCGATGTCGGCGTACGCAACCACGAATGGGGCGCCGTGGCGGCGCATCTCGGCCAGTTGGCTCGATAATGTCAGCTCGAGAAAGCGCCGGTTCGGCACGCCGGTGAGCGCGTCGACCATCGCCCGCTGCTCGAGCTGCGCGATCCGCTCCCGCATCGCACTGAGCGTCGAGTCCTCGCTAAACGTCTCGATCGCGCCGATGATCGTCCCCTCGCGGTCGCGGATCGGGTTTACGCCAACACGCACCGGAACCCGGTGCCCGAGTTTGTGATGCAGCCATACGCGCGCCTCGCGCGGCGTGCCGTCCCGCATCGTGCAAGCGAGCGGGCAGAACCCGAAGCACAGCCGGCGGCCGTCCTCGTCGATGTGGCGCAGGATGTCCTCGAAGCAGCGATGCCCCACGACCTCGCCGGGGGCGTATCCGGTGATCTGCTCGCACGCCCGATTCCAGAATCGGATCGTGCGCCGCCGATCGACCAAGTACACGCCATCGCTCATCCGATCGAGCAGCTCGAGGAACACATCCGCCTCGCTGAACGCCGCCGCAAAGTCCGGCACGTCAGCCTCCAGCGGGCGCGCTCTCAACATGCTGAGTGGATTGGCGGCGGTGGGGCCCATGTGGACACCTCGGAAGATCGAGGGATGGCCGTGTTCTCGGCCGCTGCACCCTGATCTTTAGTCACGTATCAGCCGTAGACCAATCGGGCGCTCGAACTGTAGACTAAGGGCATGAGCACCACCATCAGGGTTAGCGACCAGACCCGCGATCGTTTCGCCAGGTTGGCTGACGCCACCGGTCGGCCCATGACCCAGTTACTGGACGAGGCTGCCGACGCTCTGGAACGCCGGGTATTCTTCGATGAGCTCTCCGCCCGCTACGAAGCGCTGCGCGCCGATCCCGCGGCTTGGGGTGAGATCGAGGCCGAACGCGCCGTCGAGAGCGGGGTCGTGCGTGATCACTCGTCGTGATCCCTCGCAAGGGTGAGGTATGGCTGGTCGACTTCGGCGATCCGGTCGGGCGCGAGCAGTCGGGCCGCCGGCCGGCCGTCGTGGTTTCCGCTGATCAAATGAACGAGAGCCGCGCCGGCGTCGTAATCGTCGTCCCGACTACGACCACGCATCGAGGCTTGCCGTCCCACATCGAGATCGAGCCAGATAGCTCGGGGCTCGACGAGGTCAGCTACGCGAAATGCGAGGACGTCAAGTCCATCTCCGAGCAGAGGTTGATCGCACGACTTGGCACCGTGAGTGACGCCGTCAGGTTCGATATAGGCCGCGCCCTGCGCTTCCTGCTCGACATCTGACCACCGGCGGCGCCAGGCGGCTGCGCAGAGCTCGTTAGACGGAAGTTTTTACGGACTTCCGGTTAGACGTTAGACCCCGGGGGAGTTGAGCGTCCAGAGGATGTCCCGCGCCTGCTGGTGGGAGACATCGTGCCGGAGTGCGCCGCGATTGGGGCCGAGCGGCCGGCGATCTGCGTCGCTTGCGACACTCTCTTCCGATGGCCCCTCGACGGTTCGGATCCGCCGCGCGCGTAGCGCTGTTCCTCGCCGGTCGGGGCCATTGCGCGGAATGCGGAGCGGCGCTGCGGCCAGGGTGGCATGCGGATCACGTGACGCCGGTGCGCGCCGGCGGCGTGACCGACCCCGCCAACGGCAGGGCGCTGTGCCCCCGCTGCAACCTCCGCAAGGGCGGTCGCGTGTCGTGAGTCGCACAGTCAGCGCGTCGCTCGAGGCGTTGCGCCCGTGGCAGGCCGCGTTCCTGGCGCAGCACGCCGCGGAGCCCGGGCCGGACTTTCTGCTCGTCGCGACGCCAGGGGCCGGCAAGACGCTCGCGGCGTGCCTTGCCGCCCGCGCGGCGAGCGCCGAGCAGCTGATCGTCGTCTGCCCGACGGTCGCGCTCCGCGCGCAGTGGGCAGACGCCGCCGACACGGTAGGCCTGCATCTCGATCCGCGGTGGCGTAATGCAGACGGCGCCTGGAATCAGGATGTCGACGGCGTTGTGGTCACCTTCCAACAGGTCTCCTCAGCTCCGGACCTGTTCGCGCACCATTTGCAGCGACCGACGTTCGTCGTTCTGGACGAGATCCATCACGCGGGCGACCAAGCCGCGTGGGGCACTGCATTACGCGCTGCGTTCGACGGTGCGCACCGGCGCTTGGCCCTGTCTGGCACCCCGTTTCGCTCGGACGCCCGGGCGATCCCGTTCGTCCGTTACGACGCGGATCGCCGCTGCGCCGCGGACCACGTGTATGGATACGGCGACGCCGTGAGCGATGGCGTCTGCCGGCCACTCGCGTTCAGGCTGCTCGATGCGACGCTCCGCTGGCGGGTCGACGAACAACAGACGATCGCGGCGTTCGCGGACGAACTGGAGCCCCAAGGCGACGCGCGGCGACTGCGGACCGCGATCGACCCAGCCACGCCGCTGCTGCCGCAGATGCTCCGCGACGCCGACGCACTACTGTGCAAAGCCCGCGCGGTGGTGGATGATGCGGGCGGGCTGGTGCTGTGCGACGACCGCGCGCACGCGCGTGCGGTCGGTGCGCTGTTGCGGACGATCACCGGCGAGAAGCCGGTCGTCGTGGTCAGCGATGAGGCCGGGGCGCATGCCCGGATCGAGCGGTTCGCTCGCGGCGCTGCGGCCGCGCCGCGGTGGCTCGTAGCGGTCAACATGGTCAGCGAGGGCATCGACGTACCCAGGCTGATCGTGGCCGTCTACGCCACCGTCAAACGGACCGACCTGTTCTTCCGTCAGGCCGTCGGACGGATCGTGAGGCGACGCCCACACGACCCGGACGACGCGATGGCGACGGTGTTCATGCCCGCCGACCCGACACTGAAACAGCTGGCTGAGCGCGTCGAGGTCGAGCTGCGGCAGCAAATCAGCGACGACGTTGGCGCCGCCTTCGACGTTGAGCCTCCACCGGGGTTCGGTCGTCGCGCGGACTTCGAGGCGCTCGACGCGGAGGTCCAAGCCGGCGGGATCATCATCGCCGGCGTCCACTACCGGCGCGAAGAGGTCGAGGCAGGCCGGCGGCTGCTGCGCGAGCTTGGCCAGTCGGAGCGGTCGCTACGCTCAGTGCTCGAGTTCGTCAGGAGGGAACGAGTCGGGTCGAGGCCCGCGGCGGGGGCACCGGGAGCGACGGCCGCTGCCCCTGCGGCAGCGTCGTACGTCCCTACGCATCGCCGGGTCGAAGCCAAGCGCCAAGCTTTGGACCGACTCGCCCGCCGCTGGGCCGAGCTCCGCCGCGCGATCGACCCCTCCTACACATGGCCGAAGGCCCAATCGCGCGTCAACCGCGCGATGGGTGTCGACCGCCGCGCCGACGCCGGCGAGGGCCAGCTCGACGACGGCCTCGCGTTCCTACGCGCCGAGCTCGGGAAGCTCTCGCGGATGTACCCGGAAGAGGCCGAGCGCCTCCGCATTACTGGCAGCCTCGAGGCGATCGACGGCCGCCTACTGGCCGCCACCGGCGACGCCGCACCACCGCCGGGAGGTTCGTCTGGCTGAAGTTACGACTGCTGTCGCCCCGAGACCGGTCCGTTACTGCTCGCTGTGCGGGACCAGCAGCCCGCCCGTGGCGGTCACAGGCGCACCTCATCGCGGCCGACCCGACGTATCTGGCACCGAGCCCGAGTGGGCACACGAGAGTCGCGTTCGCTCTCCCCGACGTTGAACTGGCGCGCCGGCGGATCCTGCGTTGCGAGTACCGGCCACTCGAGGTCCTTGACGAATCCGCTGAGCTTGGAATCTCAGTGCAGCATGGCGGCAAGCTCAGCTCAGGGGCGCAGCCTCACCCGATCTCCCGGCTGCAGCGTGGTGGCCTTCAGCCGCGGGTTCAGTTGTTCGAGCTGCGCGAGGTTGATCCCGATCGTAGCGGCGATCGAGCCGACTATGGATGCTGGATCGACACTACGTGATCGACACCACGACCGACGATGCGTTCCGCTTGGAGGTCACGCCGTGATTTGCAGCGGCTGGCTACGGGGTGCGGTCGCGGTCCTTTACGGATGGCACGCGAGTCAGCGGATGAGACCTTGTCGGCAGTACGGACTGTGGCCGGTGTCGCTTGCCACGTTGAGCCGAATCGATGCCTGCGTCTTGCGCCAAATCGTCGAGGGCAGCTGTGAGCGTGGAGGACGTGTGCGCTGCGCTGGCCCGTCCTGATTTCTATCCCGGCCGGCCGGACCGCGTCGATGTTCGCGAGACGCACATCTCGTGGGTGTTTCTTGCAGGAGACCGCGCCTACAAGCTCAAGAAGCCGCTGGTGCTCCCGTTCCTGGACTACGGGACGCCGCAGCGCAGGCACAAGATGTGCCGCGAGGAGGTCCGCCTGAACCGCCGCCTGGCGCCGACGCTGTATCTTGGCGTTTGCGCCGTAGCGCTGGACACTGACGGCTTGCAGTTGGCGGCCGAGGACGATCGGCACGCGGTCGACTATCTCGTCGAGATGCGCCGGTATGAAGAGCGGCGCACGCTGGCTGCGAAGCTTGAGCGGGGTGAGCTCATGCGTGCCGAGGTTGTCGCGTTGGCGCGCAGGTTGGCCTGCTTTCATGCGCGAGCACGGCGAGTCGCGGCGAGTGGCGTGTCAGTGCTGGCCGTTGAGCGGCGGATGGCGGAGAACTTCCACGAGCTGTTGGCGGTCGTCGAGCAGCGCGCGGAGATCGAGTGGGTGCTTGCGCTTGAGCGCTTCGCGCATGCGTTCGTCGTAGCCCACGCGCAGATGTTGGACGCTCGTGCGCGGCGCGGCTTCGTGCGCGAGGTTCACGGCGACCTGCGTGCCGAGCACGTGCTGCTCGACGGGACGCCGATGGTGGTCGACTGCATCGAGTTCGACCGGGTCCTGCGCCAGCTCGACGTGGCCGACGACCTCGCGTTCCTGGTGATGGATCTCGTGGCGCGCGGCGGCGAGCGGTTCGCGCGGGAGCTGGTACGCGCCTACCGGGACGCTGGCGGCGATCCGGGCGAGGATCGGTTGATCGCGTTCTACGCGGCCTACCGGGCGCTCGTGCGCGCGAAGGTCGCGCTGCTGGGCGCCGCCCAGTATCCCGCGTCGAGCAGCGAGCACGGTCGCGGGAGCGCGGCTGCGCGGGATCTGCTCGCACTGGCCGAGCGGTTTGCGTGGCGGGCACGGCTGCCGCTGGTGATCGTCGTCTGCGGGCTGCCCGCTGCCGGCAAGACGCTCCTCGCCCAAGCGCTGGCCGACGTTTCGGGTCTGCCGCACCTAAGCTCGGATGTAACGCGCAAGCGTCTTGCCGGCATCAGTCCGCAACAACGGGCCAGCAGCGGCGTCTACAGCGCCGACTTCAACCGGCTCACCTATGCCGAGCTCGGCCGGCGCGCGGCGCGGGAGGTAACCGCGTGCGGCGGCGCGCTAGTTGATGGGACGTTTCGGCACCGTGCCGACCGCGACGCGTTCGCGGAGGTGTTCGGGGACGCCGCACCGGCGCTGTACGTCGAGTGCCGCGCGCCCGCATGGGTGCTCGCGGAGCGAGCTGCGAGGCGCGACCAGCAGCCCAGGCGCGTCTCCGATGCATCGTTGTCGGTCGTATTGCACGAGCGTGCGGTCTGGGAATCGCTTGATGAGCTGCCGCCTGAGGCGCACGTGACGTTGCGCAGCGATCGCCCCGTCGAGGCGCAGGTCGCAGATCTGCTCGCGTTGCTCGACCGCCGGATCGGTCGCGTCCCAACCCACCGGAGCGACTCGGGACGTGTGGGCCAGGAGTAATACGGTCACGAACCGGGGCGTGTGACCATTTCGCCCGTGGATCGGACACCGTTCAGCGTCGCAACGCCGCGGGGGCGCGACTTCGCCACCGACGAGGCGCTGTTGGCAGATGTGCTTCGCGACGTGATTCGTCACAGTGATGGTGAAGGAGCGTTGGCGTTGCTTGACCGGGCGGTGGCGCTGGGGCAGGCCACGCGGTCGGGCGAGGTAGGTGCGCCGGGCGAGTTGGCGAAGCTCATCGGAACGCTTGAGCTTGACCAGATCGACGTTCTGGTTCGTGCGCTGACGCGCTGGTTTCAGCTTGTGAACCTGGCCGAGGACAACGATCGCGTGCGGCGGATCCGCTGGCGGACAGAGAGCGAAGCTCCGGCGCCCCGCTCTGGTTCGCTGCGCGCGGCGGTGCTCGAGCTGGCCGATCGCGGGACGAGTGCTGGCGAGCTGCAAGCGCTCCTGAACCGCTCAGAGATGCGACTGGTGATGACCGCGCACCCGACCGAAGCCCGGCGGCGGACTACGATCGAGAAGCTCGCACGCATGTTTAGGGTGCTTCGTGAACTGGACGAGCGCGACGGCATGGACCCTGCGGATGCGCGGGAGCGACTGACTGCCACGGTTCAGGAGCTTTGGGGATCAGACGAGCTGCGGGCGATCTCGCTGACCGTGATGGACGAGGTCCGCGGCGGCCTGGTTCATTTCACCACCACCCTCGCGGAGGAGATCCCGCGCGTGTATCGGGATCTCGAGCGGGCGATCTCAGAGCGCTTCCCGGGCGCCGGGATCGAGGTGCCGCCGCTGCTGAAGTTCGGCTCCTGGATTGGCGGCGATCGTGATGGCAATCCCTACGTGACGCCGGAGATGACGGTCGCGGCGCTGGAGTTGATGCGCGAGCACTGCGTGCGGTTCTTGGAGGCGAGGGTCGAGCTGATCGCAGGCCGGCTGTCGCTGTCGGATCGAGTCAGCGGTCCGGCGACCGGTCTGGGCGCGATTCTCGATGCCGGAGCCAACCGCTTTCCCGCGCTAGCCTCGCAGCTCGCGTCGCTGAACCCCGAGGAGCCCTATCGGCGAGCGCTCACGTTCGTTCGTGAGCGCGTTCGCGCGACTGCGCGCCACGAGTTGCCCGAGGGCTACGCAGAGCCGGCCGAGTTGCTCGCCGACCTGCGCCAGGTCGAGCTCTCCTTGCGCCAAGGCGCCGGCGCGTTCACCGCCGCAGGCGACATTCGTGACGTAATCCGGCAGGTCGAGGTGTTCGGGTTTCACTACGCGCAACTTGACATCCGCGAGCACGCGCGCATCCACCGCCAGACGCTGTCCGAGATTTACGGGGAGTTCGGGCTGTGCGCCGATTATGCGTCGTTGACCGAGGACGAGCGGGTTGCGCTGCTGTGCGGCGACATAGTTGACCGTCGGCCCTTGATCCCGGCGGACATCTCGCGCTTTTCGGCGAGTACGCGTGAGACGATCGAGACGTTTCGGATGATCCGAGACGTTCTTTGTGGGCCGCACCGCGGCGCGATTCAGGTGTACATCGTGTCAGGCACCGAGGCTCCGTCGGACCTGCTGGAGGTGCTGCTGCTGATGAAGGAGACGAGTCTCGCCCGAGCGGGCGGCGAGGCGGCGATGCTGAGAATCGTACCGCTGTTCGAGGCCGGCGCGACGCTCGCCGAGGCTGCTGAGACGATCGACGCGCTCATGGCGCTGCCGGTCTATCGCGCTGCGGTCAGCGCTGTCGGCAATCAGCAGGAAGTGATGATCGGCTATTCGGACTCCAACAAAGATGTGGGCTACGTAGCCTCGGCGTGGGGCGCGTACCGCGCTCAGACACGAATTGCCGAGGTGTTGCGCCGCCACGGCGTCAGCTGGGTGTTCTTCCACGGTCGTGGCGGGGCCGTCGGTCGCGGCGGCGGGCCTACCAACGTCGCGATTCTGGCGCTCCCCCACGGGACCGTCGAGGGGCGGCTGAAGATGACCGAGCAGGGCGAGGTTCTGAGCGCCAAATACGCCGTCTCGGAGATCGCACATCGCGAGCTGGAGTTGACCGCGAGCGCAACGCTGAAGTCGGACACGCTCGCCGCTCCGGGCCTTTACCGCCGCCCAGTGTTCGACCAAGCCCTCGACGAGATGTCCGACAGCTCGGCCCACGTCTACCGCACGCTCGTGCACGAGGATCCGGACTTTGTGTCGTTCTTCGAGGCCGCAACGCCGGTGCAGGAAATCTTGCGGCTGCGGCTCGGATCGCGCCCGGCCAAGCGACGCTCCGATGGCGGCATCGAGACGTTGCGAGCGATCCCGTGGGTGTTCTCGTGGACGCAATCACGGATCATCCTGCCCGCCTGGCTGGGTCTCGGCACGGCGCTGGCCGCAGCTCGTGAGCGTCACGGGCTAGAGCTCTTGCAGGAGATGGCCACCCAGTGGCCGTTCTTCGCAAGCCTGATCTCCAACGCCGAAATGGCATGCGCCAAAGCCGATCCGCGAATCGCGCACATGTACACCGAGCTGTGGGACAACGAACATTCCCGCGAGCGCATCTGGGGTCTGCTGAACGCTGAGCTCGAGCTGACGTACGCCGAGTTGAGGCTGATCCGGACAAGCCCGCGTCTGCTGGACTCAGAACCAGTTCTGCAGGCGTCGATCGACCGCCGCAACCCATACGTCGACCCGCTCTCGTTCATCCAGATCGACCTACTGCGCCGACGTCGGGCGAACGGGAACGCCGCCGACGACCGGCTCGAGCGTGTAAGCCTCCTGACGATCAACGGCATCGCCAGCGGCATGCGCAATACGGGCTGAGACCGCGACAAACGCATCGCGCCTGTCCTCGGGGACAGGACGAGGGCGATCGCGGGGATCGCGGGCGCCTCGGCCGCGAACACCAGGCCGCGAAACCTCGTCCTGACGCGAAACAGCCTGGTGTCCGCGCAGCCCATTGCGACATAGATCGTCGGCCGCCCAGGTAAGGGCCCGTTCAAGAATTATTGGCGGTTTTGACGGCGTCTGGACGCGCCTGGCGCCACCGGCTCGTCCTCAAATACTCCCGGTATGATCGGGCCGAGCCGGCGGCGCCAGACACGCCCAGCCACTCGTCAAATCCCGCCACTAATTCTTGAACGGGCCCTAAATAAGCCGACCAGCCCGGATCGCCGAGCGCGCTCGGCCAGCACGTCTTCGGGTCAGTCGGGACGCGATGGGGCAGGTAAGTCGGTCGGGAGCTCGAAGCGCTCGAACGTGCCGGTGGCGCGTCGGGGGTCGATCGACTGCTCGGGAAAGCGTATGTATGCCTCGGGGTCGCTCGCGTCGGTTGAGCGCACGATGAAGGCGGTGACGTCGCTGACCTGGTTGCCGCGGAACGTGAGCACGTTCAGCGCGAATGGGAGGTAGGCGTGCTTGGCCTCGTCCCACGCGTAGAACGCGAGCGCGGGCTGGCCGTTGGCGCGCGTGAGCACGGCTCGCCAGCGCCAGGCTCCTGACATCGACGACAGCGTGGCCCAGGTCGCGATCCCCTCGCGGGTCCGGTACCAGGTGGCGAGTGGCGGCATCGTGAACGTGGCGTCCTCGGCGAGCATCGCCGCAAAGGCGGCGACGTCGCAGCGCTCCCAGGCATCGACGTAGCTGGTGACGAGATCGCGCAGACCGCTGTCCCCCAGCGACCGCATGGTCGCCTGCTGGCTCTGTTCGGGGACGCGCTCGTCGACGGCGGCCCGCGCGCGCTGCAGCGCGCTGTTGACAGATGCGACCGTCGTCTCAAGCATCTTTGCGGTCTCCTTGGCGGAGAACCCCAGCACCTCGCGCAGGATCAGCACGGCGCGCTGGTTTGCGGCCAGGTGCTGAAGCGCGGCGATGAAGGCTAGTTCAACGCCCTCGCGCTGCTCGTAGCGAGCCTCTGGCGCCGCGTAGCCGTCCTGGAGGCCGAGCGTCTGATCTGGGTAGGGCTCGACCCAGACCGATTCGGTGATCGGTACGCCGGGAGCCGTGTGGGGGTCCGTGGCCGGTCCGTAGTCGATCGGCAGCACTCGCTTGGGTCGGCGCGCGATCTGGGTCAGGCAGGCATTGGTCGCGATCGTGTAGAGCCAGGAGCGAAGCGAGCTGCGTGACTGGAATCCCGCCAGCCCGCGCCACGCGCGCAGCATGGTCTCTTGCAGTGCGTCATCGGCATCGTAGAGAGATCCGAGCATCCGGTAGCAGTGCGCATGCAGCTCTCCGCGATACGGCTCGACGAGACCGGCGAACGCCCGTTCGTCTCCGGTTCGGGCCGAGGCGATTGCGGCTGGCTCGGACGACGCGCTCATGCGAGGACTGACCACCAACGTCGATAGGTTAGGGCCCGTTCAAAAATTAGTGGCGGGATTTGACGAGTGGCTGGGCGTGTCTGGCGCCGCCGGCTCGGCCCGATCATACCGGGAGTATTTGAGGACGAGCCGGTGGCGCCAGGCGCGTCCAGACGCCGTCAAAACCGCCAATAATTCTTGAACGGGCCCTTAGACCGTTCTGGCGCAAACTGATCGCCCTCGATGAGTTCTGCACGCCTGGTCGATGAGTTCTGCACGCCGGGTGAGTCCAAGGAGAGGATGAAATTTGCCGACTCAAGGCCGCTTGTTCACCTGGAGCTCCACACCGGCGACCTGCCCGCGGCGGGGACCTTCTACGCGCAGCTGTGCGGCTGGCGACCCGAACGGGTCCAGACCGCACACGGCTCCTACCTGGCGCTCGAGCTCGGCGGCACGATCGGCGGCGGGATCGTACAATGCGCGACTCCCCGCCCGCTGTGGCTGCCCTACGTTGAGGTGCCGAACGTCGCCGAGATGACCGACCGGGCCCGGCTGCTCGGTGCCGGCGTGCTGCTCGAGCCGCGGGAAGGCCCGGCCGGCTGGCGCAGCGTCGTGGCTACACGGTCCGCCGGAGAGATCGCCTTTTGGCAGCCCAAGCAGTAAGCCTGCTTCGCCTCGCTGGCTCTTGTAGTTCATCAGCCGTTTCCTGCGTTTGCGCCGAGGGTGTTCAGCCACGCGCGCATCGACTGACCCGCCGGAGTGACCGCGCCCTCCCCATAGCCGGTCGTCGCGCTCGCGAGCGTCACCCCATTCAGGGTCGACCAGCCGTATTCAATTCCAGTGCCAGATGCGGCGTAGCGAGCGATCGCCTGTCCCTGGTGAAGCATGCTGCCAGCCGGGGCGATGTCGGTGATCTGCTCCGCGACGTACTGCACCTTCCCTGCGTCCGGGCCGTCCAGCAGCTCGAAGTACACCAGCGGCTGACCGGCATACCAGTCCGGGATAATCGCGAGCACCTTAACCGTGCAGGGCGCCAGGATCGGCGCTCCAACCGGCAAGGTCGCGTCGACGCCCTGGTCAGTGCGCTCCCAGACCGTGACGTACTGCAGCGGGTCGATATAGGTCGCGCTCGTCACGCGCGCCGCGATCACCTCCAGGCGCAACTCGTATTTGACCTCAGCCAGTGACGGTGCGTGGGCGTTCACATCACCGACGGGGGCGCTTTCTGTGGCCGCCACGGCCTGCACGCCCGTGGTTGGCTCGATTACCTGCGGTCGGCCCTGAGGGATCGCGCTCGTCGTGGTGCTGCTGCTGCTGCTGCTGAGAGCGCTGGTCGCCCCACACCCGGCAAGCCCGAGCGCGACGATCAGGAGCGCGGCGCGGCTCATGATCGCCGTGCGAGGCCGTCGTCTGCAGGCCACTGCGCGGCTAACGCGCCGCGGCCAATGCCGAAGTAGCTTTTGCAGCAGTCAAACATTCCCTTGTCGCCAGACGCCCCCGTCCAATCCGATCCGTCCCCGCTGCCTCTGAGTTGGCGGCTAGCTTTCGAGCGGGAATTCATAGGCTAACAGGCTCGGTGAGCGCGGCAGCGCGCTTGGACGCGGCTGATCTCGGCAAGCACGACCTGGCTGCTCATGCCGGTGCCTCGATGTTCTGTAGTCGCACCTCGCCTCGGGCGACCAGCTTGTCGTCCTCGGGCCGGCGGACCTCGACCTGCCATAGCTGCTGGGTGCGACCCTGCTGGATCGCGGTCGCAAGCACCTGCAGACGGCCATTGCGATGGGGGCGCAGGAAGTTCGTGGTGTTCGAAACGCCGACCGCGAGCTGGCCGCGGTCCCTCACCGCCTCGAAAGCTCCGGTCGTAGCGAACGTCTCGATCACGGTCGTGTACAGCCCACCGTGCACCAGCCCCCACGGCTGGTGGTGGCGCTCGTCGGCTGCGACCGACCCACTGACTCTGGTTGGTTCGCGCTCGTCGAAACGGATCTCGAGCAGCCTCAGCAGGTCGCTGCGACCTGCGAGCCCGTCGTCCGGCCCCGGCGGATTCGACGATGACGATTGTGCGTTCTCCTGCGTTGGCGACATCGCTGTGCTCCTGGTCGTTGGTGCAAACACTCTGGGTGGGGCGCGCCGATAGCTGACTGATAGCTGACTTATGGAAAACATAGTCAGGGTATCGTATCATGCTGACTTATGCTTGCAATAGGCAGCTACGATGTGCTTATGCCCGACGCCATTCGATTGACCGGAGCGCTGGATCCGCGCGAGTCGTGGACATCTGAGGCGTGCACGATCGCCAAGGCGCTAGAGGTCGTCGGCACCCGTTCGGCGTTCCTGATCCTGCGCGAGGCCTTCTACGGCACCGCGCGCTTCGATGACTTCGCCCAGCGCGTTGGCATCAGCGAGCCTGTCACCGCCACCCGCCTGCGCGAGCTGGTGCAGCAGGGGTTGCTCGAACGCGAGGACTACCGCGAGCCCGGTCAGCGCACGCGCCAGCGCTACCGGCTGACGGAGAAAGGCGCCGACCTGTTTGCCGTCCTGGTGGCACTGATGCAATGGGGCGATCGGTGGCTCGACGAGCGCGGCGGCCCGGTGCAGCTGCTTCACCACGGCTGCGGCGCGCGCGTCAGCGTGGACGTGCGCTGCGCTGCCGGGCACGAGGTCAGTCCGGGGGAGATCGACCTCGCGTCACGGCGTAGGCCGCGGGCGCAGGCGGGTTGACGATCGATCCCGCGCCGGGACCCTCCGATCGGTCCGCGCTGAGGACAGAACCGCCTCGCCTCCAAAGCACAGACACTAGACTCGCGCACATCGAATTCGGCATCGGATACTTCCCGACCCACGATGCGGTTGGCCCCGGCGCGGTAGCGCGGCTGGTCGAGGAGCATGGCCACGAGTCGCTGTTTTTCGCCGAGCACACGCATATTCCGGCGAGCCGGGACACCCCGTATCCCGGAGGCGGGCAGTTGCCGCGCAAGTACAGCCACACTTACGACCTGTTCGTCGCGCTCGCGACGGCTGTCCAGGCGACCTCCTCGCTTCGCGTCGGCAGCGGCATCTGCCTGATCGTCGAGCGCGATCCGATCACCACCGCGAAGGAAGTCGCGTCGATCGACCACCTCTCGGGCGGGCGCTTCGAGTTCGGAGTCGGGGCGGGCTGGAACCGCGAGGAGATGCGCAATCACGGCACCGAGCCCGCACCCGGATGCGCCTGATGCATGAGCGGGTGGAGGCGATGAAAGCTATCTGGACGCAGGACGAAGCCAGCTATCACGGCGAGTTCGTCGAGTTCGAGCGGATCTGGTCGTGGCCCAAGCCCGCGCAGCGTCCGCATCCGCCAGTGCTCGTCGGGGGCAACGGCCCGACGGTGCTCGAACGCGTGCTCGCGTTCGGAGACGCGTGGTTTCCCAACTACGCGCGCGGAGCCAAGGGACTCGTCGAGCGCGCGCAGGAGCTGCGCGAGCGGGCCGAGCGTCCGGTCGGAGTGATCGTGATGGGCGTGCCGGCCGATGCGCACTCGCTGGAGCAACTGCAGCTCGCCGGCTGCCGGCGCGTCGTTCACTGGATCCCGTCTGCGGGCCTGCCGCGGGTCGAGCAGGCGCTCGAGCGGTGGGAGTCGGCGATCGCCGAGCTGACTGGCGAGGCGTGACGGCCGGCGAGGCCCGTGCGCGATTCGGCGCGGGGAGGGTGGCGCGACTCGCGACCGCCGACTCGGCCGGTCGGCCGCACTTGGTTCCGATCGCGTTTGCGCTCGACGACGATCACGTCTACAGCGTCGTCGACGCCAAGCGCAAGCGCAGCACGACCGCCCTGCGCCGGCTCGCGAACGTGCGCGAGAACCCCGCCGTCGCTGTGCTGGTGGACCATTACGACGACGCCGACTGGGACGCGCTGTGGTGGGTACGCGCCGACGGCCGCGGGCGGGTGCTGGATCCAGACGCGACGGAGGCGCGGCGGGCAATCGCGCTGCTGAGTCAGCGCTATCCCCAGCAGCGTGCAGTGGGTTCGGTACTGGCGATCGACGTCGAGCGCTGGAGCGGGTGGGCCGCGCGCTAGCCGCCGGACCGTCAGAGATCGTCCTCGGTGACGGCACGGTACAGGGAGTCAATCCATGCCTGAACTCGCTCGCCTCGAGCTGCGCCTTGAGCTCCGCGGGCGAAGCGCGATACAAGGCGACGGGCGACGCCGGGTCCATGTCCATATCCTTACCGGACGCCGTCGGAGCCGGCGGTAATTTTCGCGGGAGCCCCTAGCTAGCTAGCTAGCTAGCTAGCTAGGCATGCTGGCGACAGGGGCCTACCTCCTGATGCCGGCCCGATGGCGCGGCGTCGGTCGCCGGGCGATCAACACGCTGCACTGCGCGTTGTGCGCGACCGCGCTCCAAACGCTCGATGTGGTCAGCCGCTCGGTGGCGTCTGGCGGCGGCGATCCGAGCACGATCATGCCGGCCCGCTCGCGCAGCGCGGTGTACAAGACCGAGAGCGACGGGTCGCCGCGCTGCAGGTGAACCTCGACCTCGACCCCGCGAGCATGCAGCCGGCGCTGGGCGTCGGTCAGGACGGCCTCGATCCCGGCACGGTCGTCCAGCAACGGACGGTAGGCGGCGACCAGATGGACGCCGAGGCCGAGCGTGGACGCCAGCTCACCCGCGCATTGCGCCGCAAACCCGGAATGCTCGGACTCGTCGATCCCGACGACGATCGAGCGACCGAAACCGGCTGGCGGCGGGACGCTTCGCAGCAGCAGCTCCCAGAGTCCGCGCGCCGGCTCCAGCACGCCCGAGGCGACCGTCCCGAGGAGGTCGTGCAGCAGCCACCTCGCGCGGCTGGGCTCGCTCAGGTCAACGGTCACCTCGACCTCGGGCCCCAGCTGCTCGCGGTCTGTCGAGCCAAGTCGTTGCAGAGCGGCGAACGCGGCCGTGTTCTCAGCCAGTACCGGAGCGATGAACCGCCGAATGCCCTCCTCGCGTGCGCGGTGCGCGAGCGCGTCAAGCAGGTGACCGGCGACACCGCGGCGATGCCACTCGTCGGCGACGACGATCGCCGGTTCGGCGGCTCGTGCATCAATGCGAACGAAGCGGGCCACGCCGATCCCGTCGCCGGTCGACTCGTCGATCGCCACGAGCGCCTCGTGATCGCGATGGTCTATCTGCGTGAGGTAGTCCAGCTGCTCCTCGCTGAGCTCCGGGACCGCCGAGAAGAAGCGTCGGTAGCGCGACTCGGGGGTCAGGCGCTCGAAGCCGGCGGCGAGCGCCTCGCGGTCGTCCGGCGAGATCTGCCGGATCCTGATCTGGGTGCCATCGGTGAGCTCTACCGGGTTGCGGACCGGTCGGATTGTAGGTGGCGCCCGGCGCGCTCGAGGCCCCCAGCGGTCAGACGGTCGCGGAACCGGTGTCGCGGGAGCCCTTAGATTAGGGCCGATCGACATGGCCCTTGGCATCGCGCGGCGCCTCCCGTGCTATACAGCAGGGGCGTGAGTGCTCCCGGAAGCCAACTGGGCGCATCGCCTGCGTCCGAGCTCGACGACGGGACTGTCGTCGCAGCACGTGAGCTCGTGCGCCGCTACGGCGAGGGCACGACGGCCGTCGACGCGCTGCGCGGCGTCTCGCTCGACGTGCAGCGGGCAGCCCTGATCGCGGTCATGGGTCCCTCGGGCTCCGGCAAGTCGACGCTGATGCATTCGCTCGCCGGGCTCGACAAGCCGACCAGCGGCACGGTCACGATCGCCGGCGTGGAGATCACCGGGCTCGACGATACGAGCCTGACGCGCCTGCGCCGGGAGCACATCGGCTTCGTGTTCCAGTTCTTCAACCTGCTGCCGATGCTCAGCGCCGAGGAGAACGTGCTGCTGCCGCTGTCGATCGCCGGCGAGAAGCCCGACCGTGCCTGGCTCGACGAGCTGCTCTCGAAGACCGGGCTCGCCGGAGCGCCGCACGCACCGGCCGTCCGAGCTGTCAGGCGGCGAGCAGCAGCGCGTCGCGATCGCACGCGCGCTGGTGACGCGTCCGACGATCCTGTTCGCCGACGAGCCGACCGGGAACCTCGACTCCAAGACCGGCGGCGAGATCCTCGAGCTGCTGCGAGCCTCGTGCCGCGGACTACGGGCAGACGATCGTGATGGTGACCCACGAGCCGCGCGCCGCGTCGATCGCCGACCGGATCCTGTTCCTCGCCGACGGGCGGATCGTCAAGGAGCTGACCGAGGCCACTCCGGGCCAGGTGCTCGAGGTGATGAGCACGCTGCAATGAACCGCGTCGCGCTCAAGGGACTGCTGCGCCGCAAGCTGCGCGCGAGCCTGACGGCGATCGCGATCGTGCTCGGGGTGGCGATGGTGAGCGGCACGTTCGTGCTCACCGACACGGTCAAGGCGGCGTTCACCACCGTGTTCCAGCAGGTTTACAAGAACTCCGACGCGGTGGTCACGGGCAAGAGCGCGATCACGAACAGCAACAACAACAATGGCGGCGCATCGCAGACGCCGTCGCTGCCCGCCTCGCTGCTGACACGCATCCGCGCGCTGCCGCAGGTCGCGCTGGCCTCGGGGGGGATCTCGGACAGCGCGCAGCTCGTCGGGCGTAACGGCAAGGTGATCTCGCGCGGGGGCGCGCCGGGACTGGCGTTCAGCCACACGGCCGCCGGGCAGCACTTCAACCCGCTGACGCTCGTCAGCGGTAGCTATCCTGCGGCTCCCGACGAGGTCGCGATCGACGCGGAGACCGCGAGCAAGGACGGCTACTCGCCGGGCGAGGAGATCGGGATCATCGCCCGCGGTCCGGTGCAGCGCTTCCGGATCGTCGGCACGGTGAAATTCGCCAGCGTCTCGTCGCTCGGCGGTGCGACGATCGCGATCTTCACGCTCTCCGAAGCCCAGGCGCTGTTCAACAAGCAGGGCAAGCTCGACACGATCAACGTCGCCGCCCGCAGCGGAATCTCGCCGGCGCAGCTGGTAAGCGCGATCCGTCCGCTGCTGCCGTCCGACCGCCCAGGTCAGGACCGGCCAGGCGGCAGGCGCAGCACCAGACCAACCAAACGAGCGGCTTCCTGAACATCTTCCAGGACTTCCTGCTCGCGTTCGGCGGGATCGCGCTGTTCGTCGGCAGCTTCGTGATCGCCAACACGCTGTCGATCACGATCGCCCAGCGCACGCGCGAGCTCGCGACGCTGCGCACGCTCGGCGCCGCCCGCCGTCAGGTGCTCGGCTCGGTGATGCTCGAGGCGCTCGTGATCGGGGTGCTGGCGTCGATCGTCGGCCTGTTCCTCGGCCTGGGGCTCGCGAAGGGGCTCAACTCGCTGCTGGTCTCGTTCGGGATCGACCTGCCCCACACCGGCACGGTGTTCAAGACGCGCACGGTGGTCGTGTCGCTGCTGGTCGGGGTCGTGATCACGCTGATCGCGGCGCTTCGTCCTGCGTTGCGCTCGACGCGCGTGCCGCCGATCGCGGCCGTCCGCGAGGGCGCGGTGCTGCCCCGGTCCCGGTTTGCGCGCTTCGGCACCCACGCGGCACTCGTAACGATCGTCGTCGCGGTCGCGCTGATGCTGGTCGGGCTGTTCGTGTCCGGGCTCTCCACAGGAGCGCGCCTGCTCGCGCTCGGGGTCGGAGCCGCGGCGCTGTTCATCGGCGTCGCGATGTTGGCGCCGACGCTGGTGCCGCCGCTCGTGCGCGTGCTCGGCTGGCCGGCCGCCAAGCTGGGCGGCGCGGCCGGCGCACTGGCCCGCGGCAACTCGTCGCGCAACCCTGCGCGCACCGCCTCGACCGCCTCGGCGCTGATGATCGGGCTGGCGCTGGTGACGTTCGTCGGCGTGCTCGCCGCCGGCCTGCGGTCGCGCTTCGAGGACGCCGTCAACAAGGTGTTCATTGCCGACTACGCGGTTACCGCCACCAACAACTTCAGCCCGATCAGCATCGCTTCCGAGCACGCGCTGCGAACCGTTCCCGGGCGTGCTCGTCGTCTCGGGTGTGCGGGCCGGCGACGGGCGCGCGTTCGGCTCGCAGATCGACGTCACCGGCGTCGCGCCGAACGTCAGCAAGGTGATCTCGATCAACTGGCAGGCCGGGCGGCGCCGCAGACGCCTGCACTGCTCGGCAGCGACGGTGCGTTCGTCGACAAGGACTATGCGTCCAAGCACAAGCTCCACGTCGGCTCGCCGCTGGCGCTGGAGACTCCGAGCGGGACGAGGCTGCCGCTGGTCCTGCGCGGGATCTACGTGCCTCCGAAGGGGGCCGCTCCGTTCGGGGACGTGACGATCTCCGCGACGCGGTTTGACTCTGTCTATCAGAGCCCGCAGAACGTCTACACGCTGGTCAACATGCAGGGCGGCGTGACGGCGGCGAACACGAGCAAGCTCAACGCCGCCATGAGCGGGTTCCCCGACGCGAAGGTGCAGACCAAGTCGCAGTTCGAGTCAAACCAGCTATCGGGCCTGACCACGTTGCTCAACCTCCTGTACGTGCTGCTGTCGCTGTCGATCGTGATCAGCCTGTTCGGGATCGTGAATACGCTCGTGCTGACGGTGTTCGAGCGCACGCGCGAGCTCGGGATGCTCCGTGCGGTCGGGATGAGCCGCCGGCAGGTGCGGCGCATGATCCGCCACGAGAGCGTCATCACCGCGCTGCTCGGTGCCTCGTTCGGGATCCCGCTCGGCGTCGCGCTGGCGCTGATGGTGGGCGTGGCGATCGGCTACCCAGCCGTAACGATCCCGGTCGGCACGATCGTCGTGTTCGTGATCGCGGCGATCATCGCTGGCCTGATCGCCGCGATCTTCCCGGCGCGGCGGGCGGGGCGGCTGAACGTGCTCGAGGCGCTGCAGTACGAATAGGCGGCGCGCCCGCGCCGGCCGAGCGCCCGCTTCCCATCCGTCACGGAGCGCTCATGAGAGGCGAGAGCTCCGAGTGCTCCTGCAGGGCATTCTCGAGCTCCTCCTCGTCGCGCTGCGCGATCGCCGCGAGCAGACGCCGGTGGACGCGTACGCGGCTCGGCTCGATCAGCTCGAATTCGAGGTCTGCGAGCCCCGACTCCAGGAAGTCACACACGAGCAGATAGATGCTCTGTAGCGGTGCGTTCTTGCAGATGCTCGCGAGCTTGCGGTGAAACTCCCAGTTGACGGTGCTGTGCTGCTGTGGATCGGCGGTGCTTGCCTGCATCCTGTCGAGGATCTCGCCCAGCGCCTCGATGTCAGCGTCGGTGTGGTCGCGTGCGGCGTATCGGCAGATCAGCGGTTCGAGCGCATTGCGCACCTCGACGCAGTCGCCGAGCGTCGCCTTGCCCCAGTTGAACCCGAGGATCAGCTGGCCGACGCTGGCGCGCGCGGAGGGGCTTCTTACGAACACGCCCCCGCCGGGCCCCGGCCGCGCCACCACGAGCCCCCGATTCTCCATCAGGCGCACGGCCTCGTTGATCGTCGCGACCGCAACGCCGAAGCGCTGGCGCAGATCGTGCTTGGTGCCGATCCGCGCCCCAGCTGACAGCGAGGCCGTGACGATCTCGCTCTCGAGCGTCCGCGCGAGAGCCTCCGCGCGAGTCACGCGCGACTCCTTCAGTGCCGTGTGTTCGTTCGCCATCGCGGCTACCGGTGCGCCGGGAGCCCCACCCCCTTTCTAACGCGATCATAAACCGGTCCCCTGCCGCCGTGCGCAAACTACGTCCCGGCGACTGTGGGCAACTGCGGATCAGCCGGTGGACCGGCCGGCCGAATACATTGGCAACGGCTCCGTCGCCAGGCGGCTCGCCGGCACCCGTAACCATGAGCACGATCTTCGACCAGCTGGAGTCCGACGACGGAGGTGGGGTGGGCGCGTCGCGGATCAGAGTGCTGATCGCCGACGACCATCCGCTGATCCTCGCCGGCATTCGCGCCACGGTCGAGCGCTATGACGACATCGAGGTCGTCGGCGAGGCCCGTACCGGCCCAGAGGTGATTGCGCTGGTCGAGCGCCGAAGCCCGGCGATTGTGCTGATGGACCTGCGGATGCCCGGAGTCTCGGGGGTCGAGCTGATCGAGCGTATCCGCCAGCGCTGGCCGGAGATGAAGATAGTGGTGCTGTCAGCCTGCGACGAGCGACCGACGATCGACGCCGCGCTACAGGCGGGAGCGAACGCATACGCGCTCAAGAGCGCCAAGACCTTCGATCTCGCGTCGCTGCTGCGTCAAGTGTCCAGCGGCTCGGTGTTCCTCGCGCCCTCACACTCGTCCAGGCTCCCTGCGGGGGCGGGTGAGCGGCCCGAGCTGCCGGGGCTCACCGACCGCGAGCGGGCGATTCTCGCCGCCGTCGCGTCGGGGATGACCACCGCGGCGATCAGCCGCGAGCTGTGGATCAGCGAGCACACGGTCAAGTTCCACCTGACCAACATCTACCGCAAGCTCGGCGTCTCCAACCGCGCCGGCGCGGTCCGCTACGCGCTCGAGCACGATCTCGCTGCCGCGTAGAGGTCCGTTGTTCCGACCGGGGTTCACTCTCGCCGGCGCGTATAAGCCGTTCCGACCCCGGGGTTCGCTCTCGCCGGCGCGTTAGCCGTTCCGACCCCGGGGTTCGCTCCGCGGCGTACCCGCTCGACGAGGGCGCTCGCTGGCTCCGCTGGCCCGTCGAGCGATCAGAGTCCGGCCGGATGCAGGATCAGGTTGAACGTCGCCAGGTAGGAGGGGGAGATGCTGGGCATCTGGTGCACGCCGGCACTGGTCGTGCCGCCGCTCTCCCACCACTGCCCGTCGATGTTGATGATCACGTGATCTTCGTCGAGTGCGCCCCCCTCGGTGCGGTCGAAGATCGTCACCCACTTGCCCGGGCCCTTGAGGATGCCGGGCTGCGACGGGAGCGTCTGCGTGTCGGCAGGCGCTGACAGATAGCCGGCGGCGTGCAGCACGGCGGACACGAACCCGGAGCAGTCATAGCCCGGGCCGACGGTCCAGCTGGAGTGCCCGCCGCCGTAGATGTAGGGCAGGCCGTTGAGCAAGCTCGCCGTCGTGAGCATCGCCGTCACCTTCGTTTGTGCGGTCGCGGTCGGGCTCTGCGGGTCGACGGTCGTGGCTTGAGCGCTGCCGCTCGGCGATTGCGCGCTGGCGCTCGACGCGCGCCTCGGGACGGCGACGTCGACATTGATCTGCATCGCCTTCCACATCACCTCGTCGACGTACCAATCCGCATGGTTGTACGCCAAGATCGCCGCGCGGAGGTCGTGGGACGCACCGTTGGCCTGCAGGTAGTTGGCCGCGGAGAAGATCGCGTCGGCCGGGTCGCTCGGATTTGGCTTCCCGTGCCCGTCGGCCGAGACGCCGTACTGCGACCACGTGGCGGGCATGAACTGCATCCAGCCAATCGCGCCCGCCGAGGAGACGCTCAGGTTGCGGCCGTAGTCGGTCTCGATCGAATTGATCGCGGCGAGCACCGTCCAGGGGACGTCGTAGCGGCGCCCAGCCTCCTGGTAGATCGGGATCAGGAACGGCGGCGGCTGCGAGCTGCCCGCGAACAGCCAGGCGAGGCGGCTCGCCGCGGCGGCCGAAATCGGGTCGACGCTCGAGTTGCTCGTGGCGGTGGCGCTCCCGAAGGTGCTGGGGAAGGATGGGGTGAGGGCGCTGGGCGCTGCCGTGGCGACCGGCGCTTGAGGCGCCGGCGTCGCGATCGGCGTTTGGGGCGCCGGCGTGGCGACCGGGGCTTGAGCCGGCGCGGGCTGCGCTGGCGGCACGGTCGGCGCGAGCGCAACGCCGCCGCTGACGCGGTCCACCGGGCGCGCCGGTTTGCGCTGGCCGTGGGGGAGCCGGTGGTGCGAGGCTGGCTGGGTGTGCGTCGTCGCCGCGACCGGAGGCGTGGGGGCGGGGCTGGGATTCGAGCTGCTCGGGGGGGTGGTGGTCGCGGGGCTCGGGCTCGAGCTGCTCGGGGGGGTGGTGGTCGCGGGGCTCGGGCTCGAGCTGCTCGGGGGGGTGGTGGTCGCGGGGCTCGGGCTCGAGCCGCTCGGGGGGGTGGCGGGCGCGGGGCTCGAGTTCGGCCCGTTCGGGGGCGTGGTCGTCGTTGTGGTCGTGATGGCTCCCGGAAGCGGCGCTCCGCCGGTCGCGTCCCGTCGCTGCGATGCCCCAGGCTTGGGCCGCCTCGGCGTGGGTGGCGCCTTGAACAGCAGTGTGATTGGCCGGGAGGCCCTCGGCGCGAGGAGGCGTGTCGCCCGTCGCTGCGGGACATCCGACGGAACCGAGCCGGCGCCCTCGGGCGCGACCTCCGGCAAGGCACGAGTGCTCACCGGCAACACGGCGTGGATCAAGTGGTGATCAGCCATCCTTGCGCGCGGAGCCGTTACCAGCGCGGCCAGGGTTGTCGAGTGGTGGACCGCCGCGACGGCACTCGCCTCGATCGGGGCGCTCGAGGCGCCGCAGACTGCGAGCGCGGTCGCCAGCGTCGCGGCGCGCCGGCGCCGGCGCAGGCGCCGGCCGCGCAGCCGCGTGCTCAAGCGCTTCGGCGACGTGCTCGGAGGGCGGCAAGCGGCGATCGGGTGCGGGCAACGCGATCGCCAGCCCGCCGAACGCGTGCAGCTCGAACAGCGCCTGCGAGTATTCGACGACCTCGAGCGGGACGCCGAAGAACACCCGCCAGCACATGAGCCCGCCGGTCCGAAGATAGGTCGCGCTGCCGAACGCGCTATACGAGCTCGCGGTCCGCGTGCCGTAGATCGCCAGCGTGGCGCTCGCCGGGGGCCCGAAGACGTGCGTCGAGCGTCGCGTGCAAGCGGATCAACGCGGAGTGTCGATCGAGCGCGGCGCAGTCGAACCGCTCGAGTCCGAGCA
>CAWEQQ010000054.1:0-63925 GCA_963811155.1 uncultured Solirubrobacterales bacterium | reverse complement strand
CGAGTCCGACTAACGAGCAAGCACGCCGCCCCGCCCGCCACCGAAAGCGACACTATCGAGCACCGATCGCCCGAGTGCCCCGTTGGGCTACCTGCAAGAGCGGAACTTGTCAAGTCGATTGAGACGGGGTGCGAGCGAATTTAGTGAGCAACCTCCTTTGACTCGGGCTTGTTGATCCACGCGGCGGTTGGCAGCGCCGGGGGGACGGGCGGCTTGCGGACGAACCGCTCTGGGAATCGCTCGTAGGCGGCGTCGAGGACGCGGGCACGGGCTGTGTGGAGCTCTGGCGCCTGGCCGAAGTGGATGGCCGCGGGGGTCATGAGCCCGATCCCCGAGTGGCGGTGCTGGTGGTTGTACCAGTCGAAGAACGCGCGGCAGTGAGCGCGGGCGTGCTCGATATTGTCGAACCGCTCAGGGAACTCGGGCCGGTACTTCAGCGTCTTGAAGTGCGCTTCGGAGTAGGGGTTGTCGCTGGAGGTGTACGGGCGGCTGTGCGTTTTTGTGATGCCGAGGTCCGCGAGCAGGAATGCGACGGGCTTGGCGCGCTGCGGGGCGCCGCGATCGGCGTGCAATGTGAGCACCTTGGGCGTGATCTGCTGCTGCTCGGTGGCCTGCTCGATCAGCGCCGTGGCGAGCTGCCCGTTCTCGCGGTACTGCACCGTCCAGGCGACGACGTAGCGGCTGAACACGTCCAAGATGACGTACAGGTAGAAGTACGTCCACTTCGCCGGGCCCTTCAGCTTTGATACGTCCCACGACCACAGCTCGTTCGGCTGCTCGGCGAGCAGCTCGGGCTTCGCGTACGCGGGGTGGGTGAGCTGGTCGCGACGGTCGCGCACCCCGCCGTGCTTGGCTTCGAGCAGCCGGTACATGGTCCGCACGGACGCCAGGTAGGTGCCCTCGTCGAGCAGCGTGGCGTAGGCCTGCTCAGGCGCGCAGTCGACGAACCGGTCCGAGTGCAGCACGGCCAGCACGGCCTCGCGCTCGTGTTCGGACAGTGCCCTGGGCGGCGCCGGCCTCGGCTTCGGCGGCTCGGCTCGGGCGGGTTGCGCCGGCGGTAGATGGTCGCCGGTGAAGCGCCGAGCGCCCGGCACGCCGGCCTGGTCCCGATGATCGGCGTCAACTCCTCGACGGTGTCGCAGATCATCGCCCGGTGCTCCCCCGCTCGCTCTCGGTACCGAGCATTTGCTCCAAGAGCGCTGAGACGTTTCCCTGAATCTCGATGACTTTCCTTGCCTTCGCGAGCTCCGCCTCGCTGCGCTCCAGCCGCCGGCGCAGCTCGGCGTTCTCGACCTCACGCCGGTCGGCCGGCTTGCGCCCACGCGGACGCCCGAGCTCTCTGAGCGCGCCGGCGTCGCGCTGCTTGCGCCAGTACGTCAGATGCGACGTATACAAGCCCTCGCGGCGCAACAGCTCGCCGATCTCCCCCGGCGCCGAGCACGCGTCCGCCCGGGCGAGGACCTCTACCTTGTACTTCGCGGTGAACGACCGGCGCTTGGCCTGCTCGACCAGCTCCGGGTCCGGCACCACAGGCCCGGCACCATTCGACACGATCTCCGTCAATGTTCAGCTGAGACTCCTGTTCTCCGCCCAGTTATCAACAAATGGTCAGAAAAAATTACTACTGTGGATAACGTCTCAAAGTACATTGACAGAGAGGGGCGCGTCGGCCGCGTAGATGACGCTGCGAACGCTGCTGGTTTGGGAACGGAGGTGCAACTGCCAAGTCTCGCTCCTCGCCACCTGCGGGGGGTGCCGCACTTCTTTATGCCAGCCCTGCTCTACGCCGGTTGCGGGAGTCGCCGATGTGCTTGCTACCGGCTTGATCGGCGGAGACTTGCAAGCGCGCCGGGCAGTCGCTCGCGTGGCGGAGCAGCCACCCTCGCCGACGTCCGCCTCGCTGCCGGTCCGGACGAATCTCAACAGTGATCAGCAACTCGCCTACGTCCTACTTGTGCCTATGTGCCGGCGTCCGCACAAACGATGACGGTCCCGTCGAGTGGCGGCTCGCCGTTCGCCAGCAGGCGACCCGGCAGCAGCTCAAGGCGACGCTTCTCCTTCCACGAAACAGCGGAAGCCTCGGAGCCTGGAACGGGCGGGATCCTGACTTCCGCTCTCGGCTGGAAGCAGTCGCCCGTCATCAGTCGGGGCGGACCGCGGCAATGCCGCTCGACCCGCCGGACGATCGAACTGTCCTTCGATCGTACCTAGGTAATCGGACAGCTCTGCACGCTGCGAGTCAGCCCTGCAATCGGCGAAAAGCGAGCCTGGGCCGCCAGTCGGGCCGGAACCCGCTCGTCACCGAACCGAGCACCGAATGCTTGCAGCGGCAGTGCGAGCACTCGGGGTCGAGTCGAGGCGCGCCGCGAGCTCGAGCCGGCACTTGCACTGGACGGAAGCAGCAGTCGACCTCGACGTTCGCGCGTGGCTGCTTTGCCTATGGGTCATCCTAAGTTGGTTGTTGCCTCGACCGCCGCCGGGAGAGGGCCTTGCTTTGCCTGCCCCGTGGAGGGCCCTGAGCGGACCAGCCCCTCTCGGCGGACGGTGAGGTGCCATAAGTGGGAACGACGGCCTCAACTGGCCCCACTGCGACGGCCTCAACTGGCCCCACTGCGACGGCCTCAACTGGCCCCACTGCGACGGCCTCAACTGGCCCCACCTCCGTCCGAGCGTGACTGGACGGTTCGTGCTTTTTCAGGCACGAACTGGAGGTCGCAGAAGGGATGGGTTCCAGAGTGGAGCAGTTCGAGAGGATTCGCAGGGATCGAGAGGTCGAGGGCCTGTCGATCAGGGCGCTGGCGCGTCGGCACGGGGTGCATCGTCGTGCGGTCAGGCAGGCGCTTGAGTCGGCGTTGGTGCCGGCGAAGCGTCGGCCGGTGTCGCGGCCGGCGCCGGCGTTGGGGTCGTTTCGCGAGCTGATCGATGGGTGGCTGCTCGCGGATCGTGATGCGCCGCGTAAGCAGCGTCTGACGTGTGTCTGAGTCTTTTTCCGAAATCTGGGCGTGTAATTCGCAGCCAGTTCCGGGGGTCGTCATGGGGTAGTGGATTGATGGTAGTGCAGGGTTCGTGGCGTGGTTAGCTACGCCGGCGCGGCCGGTCAAGGCCACCGCTGCGCGGCCAGCTGCGCTGGGCCCTGTCGGGCTGGCCTTGACAGTCTGCGCCAGCTTCGCTGATGGGCTGGTGAGGTCGGCAGCAGAGCTGCCGAGGGCGGCGATGACAGGGCCGCTGAGAGCTTGGCGGGCTCGATTTGGGCGGTCGCGGCGAGAACCGGCGCGTTGTGCGGCCCTCTGCGGCCCTGCGGCGAGGCAGGCAGGGTGATCGGTCGCCCGCTGTTGGCGGTTTGGGGGCGTCGTCGTCATCCGGTCAGCCTCGGGTGGGCGCCGCGGTTGTAGGCCAGGCGCTGCTCTCGGGCGCGCGCGAGGCCGGCGCGGCGGGCTTGGCGGATCGCGGGCCCGCGGCCCTCGTGCTCGTCGTTGGGGGTGACGTAGCCGATGCCGGCGTGCAGGCGCACCCGGTTGTACTGCTCGCGTACGGCGTCGAGCTCGCGTGAGAGGTCGGCCGGGTCCTGTAGCGCGCACAGGTACGGCCACTCGTACTTGATGTGACCGAACAGCGACTCGATGTGGGCCTGATCGGTCGGCGTCCCGGGGCGGCCGTAGTGGGTCGCGATCGCGTGCAGGGCCATGAACTCACGGGTCGAGCCCGAGGTCATCTGGGCGCCGTTGTCCGACACCGACAGCAGGATCGGCGCAAGCTCGTCGTCGGGCTCGCCGGCCGCGTGCTCGTCGATCAGCGAGAGGATCACGTCCAGCAGCCCCTCGCGCTCGAGCGCGCGCGTGAACAGCACCTGGACCTGCACGTCGGTCGCCTCGGGGCAGAGCATCGTCTCGATCCACTTGCGCGAGACGAGGTCGAGGATCGCCAGCGCGCTCGTGCCGGCCCGCGGGAACTCGCTGAAGTCATAGCCCCACACCTGACGGGGCTTGTACTCGACCCACTCCGGCCACGGCCGCTTCAGCGACTTCTGCCGCGGCGGCCGCCAGGGCAGCGCCCGGCCGTGCTCCAACAGCACCCGCAGCACCGTCGAGGGCGACACCCACACGCGCCCAAGGTAAGAGCCGCGGTGCGCGAGCTTGCGGTGCGAGGCGTCGATCTCGCCCCACTCCTCGGCGAGCCCCAGGATCGCATCGACCTCCTCCGGGCGCAGCGCGTGCACCGGCGTCCCGCCCGGCTTGCGGTCGGCCAAAGCGCCGGCGGCGGCGCGCTGCTGCCAGTAGCGGGCGCGCCGCTCGCCCAGGCCGAGCACCCAGCACGCCTTGCCAAAGCTCCAGCCCGCCGCGGTCGCCTCGGCGATCAGCTCCAGCAGCCGCGCCTTGACCGCCACCTCGACGCGGGCTGGGACGCGGCCTACCAGCCCGAGCGCGTTTTTCCCCGCAACGCCACCAGCTCGATGGCCTGCTCCTTGACCGTCTCCTCCAACCTGGCGATCTCCGCCCGCGCCGCCACCAGCTCCGCGTCCACAGCCCCACGAGCGCCGCCACCAGGCTTGGAGCTGGCCAACGCCGTCAAGGCGCCCTCGCGGCCGACGCGGCGGATTCGCATGATCGTCGTCGGATCCACCCCCCAGCGCTCGGCCGCCTGACGCTGCGTCAGCTCCCCCGTCAACAACTGCAGCCAGATCTGCAGCTTCTCCTCCGCGCTCAGCGCCCGCTTGCGGCGCCCACCACGACGGCTGACATCCTGTAGTTCGGACATGCTCCTCCTCGCGCCCGTCTGACCCCCTCACAGCATCGTTGCACACGCAACGAGATGGCGTAACAAAACGGCGGATTTCGGAAACGAACTCAGACGCAGAACATTCTGCGTGACGAGTACGGGGTGGTCGTCGCGGAGTCGACGGTCCGCGACTACGTGCGCCGGCGGCGGCGGGAGCTGGGGTTGGCGGCGGAGGCGTTCTGTCGGAGGTGCACGACCCGGGTGTGACCGCGGAGGTCGACTGGGGCGAGGCGAAGGTGCTGCTGGGCGGGGTGCTGGTCGAGGTTGGGCTGTTCTTGATGCGTGCTTGCTTTTCGGGCGCGTGCTTTGTGATGGCGTTCGAGACGCAGTCCCAGCAGGCGTTCTTCGAGGGGCACGTGGCGGCGTTCGAGTTCTTCTCCGGGGTATTCGCTACCTGCCGCTATGACAATCTGAAGGCGGCGGCGAAGAAGACGCTGAAGGGCCGCCGGCGGGTGGAGAACGATCGGTTCGTCGCGTTCCGCTCCCATTATCTGTATCAGTCGTGGTTCACGCTGTCAGGCGTCGAGGGTGCGCACGAGAAGGGCGGCGTCGAGGGAGAAGTTGGCCGCTTTCGGCGCAATCATCTGGTGGCGGTCTGCGAGTTCGCGACGCTCGCGAAGCTCAATGATCAGCTGGCGGCGTGGTGCGTTGAGGACCTGTCGCGCACGATCGTGGGCCGCTCAGACCTAGATCAGTGGTTAAGGGCACCTGAAAGCCCTCGTGTCGGCATTGATGTGATTTGAGTGGCGGCGCTCCGGGCGCGAAAAGCCTGTAGATGCGTGGTTGTTCCGTCCGAGGGGAGTGTCATCATTGAGCTGACAATGCATAGCGTATTCCACCAAAGGAACTCACCTTGGGGGTGAACGCTTGTGGCAGGTCCTGATGGACCTGGGCGGATCGTCTTTGTTGCCGACGATCCGACGTTAACAGGGCATGCGGGGATGGCGATCAACGGTGAGTTGTTGCGCAAGCTGCGGCTTGTGCAGGTGATTGATGCCGAGCTTGCAGCAGAGGATCGCGTGGCGCCGATCAAGCAGCGTCGGCGAGGTATCTCTCCGGGCGCTTTGCCCGTCTCGATAGCCGAGTGTCAGATGATCGGCGGGGACTGCTTCGATGATCTGCAGCGGATGCGTGACGATACCGCTGGCGCTTTGCTGCGGGCGGTGGCCGATGTGCCGTCGGCGCCGACAGCGCGTCAGCTGGCCCGCAAGTTCAGGCCCGCTCATATCCGCGCGATCGAGCGGGCCGCGGCGCGCTGCGGCAATGATCTTGACCGTCGGCTTCGCCGGGACGTGAGCGAGGCCGTGACTTTTGACCTGGACGCACTTGAAAGCGTGGTCTACGGGCATCAGAAGTGCGGCACGGGCCGCAGCCGCTGCGGCCATCTTGCTTACAACTCGTTCATCGTCACATGGGCGCAGCGCGGGCGTGGACTGACATCAGAGCTCAAAGGTGGCAACCAGGCGAGGATCACCGCGTCGAGCTCGTTAGCGATGCTCACCCGCGCGCAGCGACTGTTGCCCAAGCAGCACGGACAGATCACGGTGCGCGCGGACATCGGCTTCTACTCCGCGGAGCTCATGATGGGGTGCCGCAAGCGCGGGATGCGCTTTGCGCTCTCGGCTCCGCGCACCTCCACGATGTGGCGCGCCGTGGATGATGTCCGCGCGGACGCCTGGCAGGACGCGATCGAGATGCGCGGCGCACAGGTAGCGGAGCTTGCGTTCACGCCGCAGGGGTGGAAGCACGAGCAGCTGCGGCTAATCATCCGCCGCGTTCAGGTTACCGCGGCCGAGCTTGCAGCTACTAGCCCCAAGGCGCGACGGCGCACCACAATCCCGCCCGAGCAGCTACAGATGGTGCTCGACGGGCAGCTTGACTCCACGTACGCCTACAGCTTCATCGTCACTGACATCCCCAGCAGCGACACGGCCGCCGTCAGCGACACGGTTACCAGCAGCGCTACGGCCGCCAACAGCGACACGGCCGTCGCCAGCGACACGGTTACCAGCAGCGACACGGCCGCTGACAGCGACACGGTTACCAGCGGCGCTACGGCCGCCAACGGCGACACGGCCGCCAACAGCAGTACGACTGCGAAGAGCGAGATGAGCACCATCGAGGTCGAGTATTTTCATCGCCATCGCGCGCAGATCGAGGAGCGCTTCAAAGATGTCAAGCTCGGGCAGGCGCTGCGCCACTTGCCATCTGGCAATCTGAATGCCAACCGCCTGTGGCTGTGCTCCTGTGTACTGGCGCTGAACATCACCGCTTGGGTGTGCGACATCAGCCCCGCCGCCGGCGCCAGCGGCATCTCGCTTGACGAGGAGCCGCCTGACGAGGAGCCGCGGACGCGGCGACGTGTAAAGCCTCAACGTCGTCACGCGAAGACGCTGCGCCGACTGTTCTTCTGCGTACCCGGGCGGATCGCCCGCAGCGCGCGACAGATCACCGTGCACCTCCCCGAGGGCTATCGGCACATCGACCTCTTCAACGCCAGTTACACCGCGGCGCTGACGCTTCCGGGCCCATAACCACCGCCGCCGGCCCCGGACTATCAGCGCACGCCGCAGCACTCAGCTTGGCGCCCCACAAACCTCAACTGGCACTACGAGCCCGCCCCGAGCGTGCTCATGTCGTGCTCATCTACGGACGCTTACAGCGGCTATCGGACGCCGCAAACCCACTTTCCGTCCGTCTAGCGCCGACAGATGTCACTTCTCAATCGAGTCGGGTAGTAACACGGCCCCTCGCGGCCATAGTCACCGAATTAGGTCAGAGACGGTCGGCGAGCTGCTGGGGCGCGAGATCGACCTGCTGCGGCCGCTGCCGCGCGAGCGATTCCCGACCTGGGAGGAGTCGACCTGTCGGGTCAGCCAGAAGTCGATGGTCACCGTGCGGCGCAATCACTACTCGGTGCCGGTTCGTCTGACGGGGGTGAGGGTCACCGCGCGGGTCGGCGCGAGCGAGGTCGGGGTCTGGCACGAGGGCAAGCAGGTCGCCAAGCATCCCAGGTTGCGCGGCAGCCAGCAGCGCTCAGCGCGACTGGATCACTACCTGGAGCTGCTCGCGCGCAAGCCCGGGGCGCTTGAGCATTCGCTGGCGTTGCGCCAGGAGCGCGAGCAAGGCCGGCTGGCCGGAATGCTTTGATCAGCTGTGGCAGGCGATCGATGCGAAGGTCGGCGCGTCGGAGGCCGCGCGGCAGATGGTCGACGTGCTGATGCTCTGCCGCGAGCACGGCCTGGAGGTGATCGAGTTGGCGGTCGGTGGCGCGTTGGCCGCTGGCGCGCACGACGGGCGCGCGGTGAAGCTGCTGGCAGACCGCCAAGCCCGCCCCGAGCCCGAGACGCTCACAGCGCTGCCGGAGCGCCTGGCCAAGCACGACCGGCCGGCTCCGTCGCTGTTTGAGTACGACCAGCTGCTCGACCGGGAGCAGGCGCGATGAGCGCCCGCAGTTCACCGATCGCCAGCCGGCGGCCCGCGCCGAGCGCCCGCGCACGCGAGCTGGCCGCCCGCCTGTCAGCACTGTTTGTCTCAGACCAAGCAATCGCCGTGCGCCAGGCCGACGCCCAGCGGCGCCTCACCGACGCCAACGACAGGGTGTGGTCGGGGCTTTCGCCCGACGCGCTGGGGCTGATCTATGACGGCGCGGCGCCCGCCGGCGACACCCAGCTCGCGAAGCTGATCGACGCCGGGCCCGGGTCCGGGTCGCAGAGCACGCTGCTCGGTGCGCTGCAAGCGACCCGCTGGCAGGTCCACCGCGCGTTTGGCGAGTACCAGTCGGCGTGCGAGCAGCGCCGCCAGCTCGCCGCCGACGTCGGCGAGACGATCCGCCAGTTCGTCGACGCGCTCGTATCGGCCGGCCCGACCGAGGATCAGGCCCGCAACGCCAACGTCCACCAGCTCGCCGGGGCGATCGGCGACGGGCAGACACGGCGATGAGCCAGCCCCGCAACCCGAACACCGCGGCGTTGGAGGCGCTGGTCGAGGCGCACGCCCGCGAGCTGCACCTCCCCGCGATCCGCTCCCGCTTCCGGCAGCTGGCCGCCGAGGCGACCCGCGAGCAGCAGACGCCGCTCGCGTACCTCGCCGCGCTGCTGGAAGCCGAGGTCGCCGAACGCGCCGAACGCCGCGAGCGACGCAGGCTGATCGACGCTCGCTTCCCGCTGATCAAACAACTGCAGGACTTCCGCTTCGACGAGAACCCGAACGTCCCGCAGGCGACGATCGCCGCGCTCGCCGAAGGCTCCTGGATCGACGACCGCGAGTCGATCATTCTGATCGGCGAGAGCGGGAGCGGGAAGACGATGCTCGCGACCGCGCTCGGCGTATGCGCCTGCCAACAAGGCCGCCGCGTCCGCTTCACCACCCTCGCCGCGCTCGCGACCGAACTCCAAGAAGCCGACAGCCGAAAAGAGCTCGGACGCGTCGTCGGCCGCTACGCCCGCACCGAGCTTGTGATCTTGGACGAGCTTGGCTACCTCGCGCTACCCGACGGCGCCGCCGAGCTCGTCTTCGGAGTCATCTCCGAACGCAACGAGCGCGGGTCGCTGATCGTGACCACCAACCTACCGTTCGGCGAGTGGACCAAGGTGTTCGCCGACCCGCGGCTCGCGAAGGCCGTCGTTGACCGGATCACCCACAAAGCGCACATCATCGACACCGGCACCGAGAGCTGGCGCTTCCGCCACGGCCTGCAACGCAACTGAGCTGGCCTGAGTTTCGCGGAGGCTCTGAAACGAGGTTTTTGGCCTCGTGGAAGGAACTGCAAGTTCATGCCCAGAGCCAGGAAGTATCCAGAGGAGCTGTTGGAGCGTGGTGTCCGGCTGGCGCTCGATTCGGGCCGGCCGGTCGCGCATGTCGCGAAGGATCTCGTAGCGAGCGATGGCGTCGTTCAGGCTGACTCGGCAGATCCATCGCTTGCTCGCCGGTAGCGTGCATGTGATGCGAAACGCTCCTTCACTTCTGGCGTAGCCGACGGCACCCCACTTGGGTCGCCATCGCCGGCGACACCCGGTGGATCGCTGAACCGTCCCAGGTCCGGACCCTTGGGGAAAATCTGCTCGCGCGATGGTGGTGTGCCGCAGGGGACAGCTTGGCTATAGCCGGGATATATGCGGTCTGCAAAGACGGAAACATCGGGCACGCGAGCGAATACATGCAGCCGACGCACGCGCTCTCCTGGCTCAGCGTCAGTCCTTCCTCGCGTGAACGTGCCCCGGGTTCAGGCTCGCCGCGATGCCACACGATGAGGTTCGCGCCTCCCGTCTTCGGCCACTTCGCCCTTGCAAGCCATGCCAGCGGGGGCGATGAGATATGTGTCGTAGTTGGTGTATGCGGCGAGTCCGCGGACGGACCGCGGGTTCCCGTTGACTGCGATCTTTTTGGGGGATTCTAGGCGGATTACCGGCCACAAATTCGGTCCGACAGAGGACCACTGGAACAGTCGGCTTCGCTTTCGCCGATGCGCGCGGCGCTGTCGCTCCGCTGGCGAGCAACAAACAACCGGTCACCAACAGGGCCCCCACCTATACGCCACGGCCAAGCTTGATTCGCGTCCCGATATACCGCCACACAGTCGACTCCTCCACGATCCTTCGCCAGCGGAGCTAAGCTAATCACCGTACTTGTCGAGCTCGACGATCTCATCAGCGACTCGCAGGTCCGAACGAGCGCTTTCGTCGAGGCCGGCTCTCAGAGCATGCGATTCCTTTGGCGACGAGGTAGCAGCCCGCGACTGCGTGGGCGGGCCTGCGGAGGAACAGTCAAGACTCGCGCTCGACCGACCTCGAGCAGAGACGACCGCGACGGTTGGTGAGGGTCGGGGTTCGCCGACGGTCCGCCGGCGGCGATTGGGCGAATTTATTGTTACCGGGTGGGGGTTGGCGTTGGCGCGATCGGCTGGGCGACGCCGATCATCGCGTCGCGTGTTCCAGGCAGCCAGCTGCTGCTCGTTGATCTCCTTGTTCCCGGGCGGGCGGCGGGGGATCACGAGGTAGCGGATGTCCGCAGTCGAGTCCAGCACTCGCAGCTCGACGTCGTCGTCGAGCTCGACCCCGAACTCGGTGAGCACGCCGCGCGGATCGGAGATGGCACGCGACCGGTAGGGCAGACTCTTATACCAGTCCGGCGGCGGGCCGAGCAGCGCGCGCGGATAGCAGGAGCAGAGCGTGCACACGACCATGTAATGGACGGCCTCGGTGTTTTCCACGGCCATCACGACAGGCGACGGCCCCGGGTCCAGACCGACTTCGAGAGCCGCCGCGCGCGCGTCCCGAGCAGGCGCTCCTTGAACTCCCGATCCACCCACGCGCGGGCGATGAGCCGGGCGCCGTCGGCTGGCGTGCGCGACACCAGCCAGTCGATCATCCGGCGCACGTCCTGCGGCGGACCACGCCCTTGGAGACCAGTAGCTCCTCGAGCGCACGCGCCCGGGCGGCCGCTGCGGGTTCATCATCGCCCGCGACCGGCGCGTGCGGGTGGTCGTGGTCGCGCTCGCTCACGGTGTTTCCTCCAACCAATGCTCGAAGACGTCGGCGTAGATCCGATCGCCGGCACGACCGGGGTAATCAGGCCAGACCTCGCGCTGCACAAACCCGACGAGATACAGCGGCTGCTTCGGGAGTCCATCCGCGCCGTACGCGCGCGTCTCCGGATTCGTAAACGAGCCATGGGCACGCTCGATCGTGCCGACCTTGCCCTTCAGGTAGCCGGGAGTACGGTGGTGGCCTTCGTGCGCCCGGGCCGCGATCAGCACCCGCTCGCCGACGCGAAAACTCATCCCCGAGCCTCCGATCGAGCTCGCCTGGCACGAGTATCCCTTTCTCGGTAAGAATCGTTTCGAGCGAGTAAAGCCACCGCTCGTAGTAGGAAGCGCGCTCGTACTCCTCCGGCGGCATGCCCTCGATGCCGCGCCGAAGCTCATCGACGTTCATCACGCCCTCCCGACCGAGCGCGCCCACCAACGCGTCAGTCAGCAGCTCCCAATCAGCGAGCTCATGCTCGGTCCGATCGATCGCGCGCGCCGGTCGGCAACCCACCGCGATCATGCACGGCTCGCTCCACCTGCCGATCGTACCCGCTGGACACTTCCTGAGGCGGAGCATCGCGCGACCTCGATCCGAGCCGCTTTGCGACCGCACATTCGCAAGCAGAGGCGAACTCGCTGACGCCGGACCTGGCCCGGTTCGATGTCAAAGAACGCTCTCGACCGCAGCACGGAGCAGCCACGAGCTGGCCCGGCGTGGCGGCCCACCGCTGCTGCAGCCCGCGGGCACACACATCTACGCGCCGGCATGCGCAGTCGTCAGAATCGCAATTCTGCAGTTTGCGGGTCCTTCCCCAGACATGACTGGCTGAGCAGCTCGTCCACCCCGTCCGAGCGCCCTGCGAGACCGTCGATTACTAGCCGGCAGACCAGCGGTTGCAAGTGCCTGACCGCATCACTGGCCGGCTACCGATCGCGGAGCCAAACAGCGCCCAAGTCGCCGTGACCGCTTCAGGGCGCGATCCACCAGCACGCCAACGCGACTCGCGCTTCTGCATGGCGGTCCGACGCCCTTCAGCGCCGGAGATCGCTTTCGCCTGAGCGAAGACCGCCGGGCTCCGAGCGCTTCGGCGACGACGGAGGGTCAGGCGCCGCCGGAGCCGATGACTGCGTTGCCACAAGGAAGCCCGTCAGAATTCTGCATGTGGACCGCTCGCTGACCGATGACCTAGCTGGGTGGCTGGCGGTGACATATCTCCGGCCAGCCGTCGTGCCGGCGCCGCTCGTGGGCCTTGTCCACGCGGTTGCCGCGGCCCGTCCGGAAGAACTGAGCCGCAACGATCCCGTACCTGACACGGCCGCCGAGCGGCAAGCCGCGGTCCTGATCCTCATCGCGACCGACCGTGCCGACGGGCCGGACGTGCTACTGCAGCAGCGTGCGCCCAAGCTCCGCGACCATGCCGGCGAGGTCGCCTTTCCCGGCGGCGCGCGTGAACACGGCGACACAGGGCCGCCCGCAACCGCGATCCGCGAGGCCGCCGAGGAGACCGGACTGGACCCCGCAGCCGTCGAGCCGCTGGTCCTGCTGCCGCGCCTGCACATCCCGCCGTCGCGATTCGACGTGACCGGCGTGCTCACTCACTGGCGCACGCCATCGCGAGTCAGCGCGATCGACCCCGTCGAGACCGACCGTGTCATGCGCATCCCGTTCAGCGCGTTGGCCGACCCCGACAACCGCATCATGCTCAGCACAAGCTTCGGCTGGCACGGCCCAGCGTTTGTTCTCGATGGCGCAGTCGTGTGGGGATACACCGGCGAGGTCCTCGCCGCACTGCTCCGACTTGGAGGCTGGGAACGGCCGTGGGTCGCCTCCAACCCGGTCGATCTCGACCAGGCATCGCGACAGGTCGGCTAGGCTGCTCCGTGGTCAGAGCCACAACTCGGACCGGGGTGGTATGTCGGCCACCGGAATCCTCCGCGTCGGTCTGCATCGTCTCATCGAACAGGGCCACGACACTGTTCGTTCCGCACTTGTTCCGCCGCCGCCAGCAACCGTTCAGCACCCCAGGCTTTGTATGTGGCGGCCATGATGAGGATGCTGCATTGGCACGGTACCTCGATCTCGCTGGGCCGCCCGCTCCTGGTCGCGCGAGCGCCCGCCCGTAACTACTTGTTACTACCGCAAACCCGCGATCGCGTTTGCGCACGCGCCCGTCTCTGGGCGACGGTTGCTCTTGGCGACGACACGATGGTCCCGATCAGGGTCGGCGGTCCATGGGCCGACGACCGCATTCGTCCGAACACGCCCGTTCGCGTCAGCTCAGTCCTCGCCTGAGCACGTCGGCGACTGCAGTCCTGACTCTTGCTTACGTTGCGAGCGCGAGCCTGCGCTTTACTAACGGAATCGACGCGTTCGGCGGCGGCGATCCGCAGTTCCGCTTTCGATCCGGGGCCGGGCGCATGCTCTTTCAACCGCATCCGTGAGTTCGATGAGGCTCGCGCGGCTTTTGCTCCAGGCTGCAGCGCCCGCGTAGCGAGCGTATGCCTTCGACGGGAAGCAGTCGTCTCCCGCGGCGGATCCAGGCGACGGCGTGACCTGCCGGTCTTATGCTTGTAGCTAACGTGGACGACGCCGTCGTCAGCCTGATTCTTGATCTCCTTGAGTGGATTGGCCCGAACCCTCGCCCGTACGCGAGGTGCTCGAGGTGTGGAGGATGTCGTGTCCGCGGCTGCCCGTATGGGAGGAGTCGAACGATCGAGGGTTCATCGCGCGCGATCGTGAGCCGTGGCGCGGCCTTCTTATCAGGGTGTCAGACGCGGGGTGGGAGCACTTGCGGGCACGCGGCCGCCTATCGCCGGCTTGACGGCCGCCGCGCCAGAGGCGTCTACCTCACACAGGCCTCGCGCCCCGAGGCGAGCGCCCGACACGGGCGGCCGACCTCCTCCGCGTCAGATCCCTAATCCGAGGCGCCGTGGCGACCTGCGGACTGTGGCGACGCTCGCTTGGATCGGGCGAGCCGCTCGACAGCAGAACATCGACCCATCGAGCTGACGGTTGGCGCCCCTCGCGAGAGCTGGCCGCCAGCAACCTGATCCGGCTCTCGGCCCGTGCCTCACCCAGTAGTAGCAGTCAGCGAGCCTGGGGGATGCCCGCACCAACCGAGCTGCGCTACCGGATCGTCTGCTGCGAGCTCGACGGCGAGAACGAGACAGTGATCCTTGACGCCACCGCTCGAGCGTTCATCCCTGGCAGCGGCAATCTCGACGGCAACGGCACGATGCACCGCGCAGGTACCGATAGCGGGCCGCTCTCGCTGCTCTACCGCATCCCAGCAACGTGGGCAACGAGACGCCGGGACCGCTCAGCGGACGCCGTGGTTCGCCAGGGTCTCGATCGCTTGCCGGCTGCGGTGGCGACCGGTACGTGTCCGCTGCTGGCGAGCCGGTACCGTGGCGGCATGAGACGGGACTCCCGGCTCGTGTACTCGACCACCGACGGGGAGCAGCGCAAGGCGCGTGAGCCCCGGCCCACCAGGCGTCACGCCGCAGGCAATGGCGTGAAGGTTCGGCGCGAGGTCGCGGGCCGCCGCGGGATGGCTGTAACCACCGTTTCTGGTGTGCCGCTTGACGACGCGGGCCTCAAGGACCTCGCGGGCAAGCTCAAGCAGCGCTGCGGCGTCGGCGGCTCGGTCAAGCATGGCGTGATCGAGCTCCAGGGCGACCATCGCGACGTGGTGGTCGAGGTCCTGACGGCCGAGGGCTACACGCCGTTCTCGCCGGAGGCTGATGCGCGTCGACAAGTGGCTGTGGACGGCGCGGCTGTTCAAGACGCGCGGGCTAGCGGCGGGAGCGGTCACGGGCGGCCGCGTGCACGTCAACGGCATCGCGGTCAAGCCCAGCCGCGACGTCAGGCCCGGTGACGAGCTCCAGATCACGATCGGCCAGGTCCGGCGGACGGTCATCGTCCGCGGCACGGCCGAGCGTCGCGTATCGGCCCCAGACGCCGCCAAGCTCTACGACGAGACCCCCGAGAGCGTCGCGGAGCGCGAGCGCCAAGCGCAGCTCCGCCGGCTCGCCGGGCCGATCACCCTTGGCCCGCGCCCGACCAAGCGCGACCGCCGCCGCTACGACGCCGGCCGACACTAACGATCCACCACGGAATCTCCAGGGCCGCCTCGGTCAGGCTCTCTCATTCGCGCCGCCCGAGGCGCCAGAAGCATGAGCCGGCGGCTGCTCGGCCGGAGTGCTGGATGGCGCTGAAAGCGCAAGCTCGAGGGACGGTCGGTCCGGAACGCAAAGCACTAGTCCCCAGCAGGTCGCCGCAAGCCGACGGGCGACTGCTCGCACGCGAAATGGGAATAATGGGATCCGGGTCCGCTTCGCCTCGAGCGACCGCGTTCGTGGCGATCCGATCGGCGGGCGGCGCCGACGCGGGCGACTGAGATGTCGCCGAAGCGATCGTTGGCCCGGTTCGGCGCAGCCGATGGATGCGATCGTCTGACGCCGGCTCTGCTGCTATCGGGGGCGGCGGCCTCCTGCGTCGCGATGCTTGCCGAGGAGCCATGCCGGAGACTCGTCGCCTACAAGTCGCGGGCTCGATCTCGTCGATCGCCGGCCTCGACCCTCAGCCAGGACCCCGTCCCAGAGAAAAAACCAGCAGCCAGCGTTGCGTCGATCCTGGCCAGTTCGTCCGTTGGGCCGTCAGTACTCGAGTTGGGCGCTGCTGAATCCGATAAGAATATTATCCTGGTTCGGTCCTGGTTCGGTAGCCTTCTCGAGTGACCACGTACAAGAACGCACCCCTGAAATACGTCGTCTTCGCCGTTGAGATCAGCCCTTCGGCGATCCTCTGGAGAACGTGAGGTGTTGGATCAGATCCATGAGGCTCTTCGCGCGGATGTTCCGGTGCGTGAGGACTCCACCAACGAGCTCATTCCACCCTGGCTTGGCTGGACTGGTTCGTGCATCCGGAGCACGTTTTCATCGACGGAGGCGACACCTCGCGGTCGCGGTTACGCCGAATCGCGTCGTCGTCGACACGACCGAGCTATGCGGACTTTGACCAGTTTTTTGAGTTCCTCAGAGGGTGCTGGATGCTGTCGCTGCGGTTGCGCCTGGAAGGGCCTGTCGGCGGCTCGGGCTCCGCTACGTCGACGAGATTCGTGTTCCGGGAGCCGTCCCTCGGGAACGTTGATCCGTGGTCCGCCTGGCTCGACAAGAGTTTGTTGCGGCATCCACGGCACGGCCCACCACTGGTCGCCGTGAGATCTCAGGAGTTCTTGACGACTCTCTCGAAGGCGGGTACGGCATCAGGTTTGCGTGGGATACACCGGAACCGGCTATGCAGTTCAGCCGCAGGGTCCGCTGAATGTTCCGAATCCGGCGGACCCGGGACCGTACTTCGCGCTTGGATGCCAACAGCTACTGGACTGGCAATGAGCTGCTCGGACTCGGCGATCCGTCGCTCGTCAGGCGGCTCGCCAAGCTTCATGAGCCGATCAAGATCTCTTTGAGAGCTGCATCACAGATAAGCTAAGAAACGAAGTACTACTGCCGCAGGAGGTAGTCATGAGCGCCACCACGAGCTCAATGAGCGAGCAGATCGTCGAGACACCGGTTGTCGCCCGGCTGCGGGAGCAGTCGTTCAACCGCGCCGAGGCCTACGACAACCATCAGACTTCAGTCACCGACCATCATGCGGCCCGGGCGGCCCTTCTTCAGCGTGAAATGGCCCAGCTGAGCGGCATTCCAGCCACGGAGCTACTCAAGGAACTGCGCGAGAAGGACTGCTGTGGAGCATGGTTGCGTCGGTTGCTGGGGTTAGCGATGCCGCGATACGGAAATGGCGTCGAGGCGAGTCAATCGAGCCCACGCACCACCGGCGGCTCGTTCTTCTGACCGCGCTTTCGCACATATACGCCGCGTATAGGGATCCTGCCCTGCCGTTTTCCGCCTGGATCGACAGCGAGATCGTGCCGCGTTTCCCGCGACGCCTCTGCAACTCATCGCGCTCAACTGCGACAGCAATGTCGCTTTACTACAGCCCTTACTCGACCTGATGCTCGGCTTGGACGATGGCGAGCGGCCCGATCGATCCTTGACCGGTATCTCGGCACCGGATGGCGCGATGAAGCCGTCGCAGAGCGACGCTTTAAGCTCGTCACGACAGCATCAGGCGATCGACTTCTCGTTATCGACGAATAGGAGCATTGGCGACCTCATCCGATGAACCGGATCCCGAGAACCTGACCGAAGCCGACGAGTACGAGGTACTCCGAGACCAAGACGTCGATGACGAGCCGCCCACCTACAGGCCGATCGGACCGGTGACGTCTTCAGGGGAGTAGCTCTGGATCACCTTGCCGCGCCTTTCAGCGGTGCCGTGATGGTCGTGGGCCATCCTTGCTCGCTGAGGCGTGGGCTCGTCCTGCAGGCGGATGTTCCGGTGGCGCCGCTTGTCGAGCAGGGAGTGCCGACGAGACGGCACGCGAGCACGGACAGGCTGCTGCCGGTCAGGAAGCTGCTGCCGCCGGGAAGCGAGACTCACCACGTCGTGGATCTGACACTCGCCACCACGATTCCGGCGGACAGGCTCGACATGACCCAGAGATGCGCATGTCTCAGCAATGCAGGGATCGTGGCGCTTCAGCAGAGACTCGTCGGAAATCTCGTGAGGGTGAAGGTTCCGCCGGGGGTCATCACCAAGCATTGCCGAGGGCCGCTCACGGAGCTTGAGCTGTGGACGGACTGGCGCGCCGAGATCGTCGATGCCGGACTTGATGCTGAGGCGCGCGACGAGGAGTTCGACGAGTTCATGCGGCAGCGGTCAGGGTTCGGAACGCTGTCTTGGCGGGAGGCGATAGCTCGAACACGAGCATGCGCGTGGAAGCGCGGTCACAGCAATGGAGAACCTCCTCGCGGATGTGCTTCAGGGCGACATAGCCGAATCCTCGCAAGACTACCGAAACGCACGGTGCGTCGACCCGACGGCTCGACCTCCCTTCGACGAAATTGGCACAACCCTCGGATGAAGCCTGGCCATGGAAGTCGCCCGCGATAGTCGTATGACCCGCGACTGCCGCCTCGGCGACGTTCGAGTGCTCGGGCTTCCTTGGTACGGGCCGCCGACCGGGCCATGGCTTCGATCATCGCGGGCGTCTCACCGAACACCTCGAGCGCGATCATCGGCTCGTAACGATGACGCACTGGGACGACGGACCAACGGCTGGTGTCGATCACGCCCTCCGGCGAGCATCGCCGACGCGCCAACCGTCGGACGCGACTCGGACGCGATCGCGTACGCCCTTGGTCCGCCAAGCCCACGCGGAACATCGTGCTGCGCAGCACCACAAATCCACGAAGCGCGCCTCAGACGCAGCTCCGGCGCCCCAGGGTTCATCCAATTCGGAGGATGCCGGGGGCCGGTGTTAGCTTAGCCTGTGTCTCCGCAGTCAGGTCCGGAGGAGAGCTTGATGAGCGCACAAACTGAGGTGCTGGCTAGTTGGAATGACGGCTCCGCGAGGCGGGCGGTCGTCGAGTTCGTGCAGCGAACCGTCTCTGAAGGCGTTCCGGTCGAGGAGCGCGTCGCGGTGTTCGACAACGACGGCACGTTGTGGTGCGAGAAGCCAATGCCGATCCAGGCCGATTTCATTCTCCGTCGGCTGTTTGAGATGGCCCACGCCGATCCCGAGCTGCGCGGCCGCCAGCCGTGGAAGGCGGCCTATGAGCGCGACTACGGCTGGCTGGGCGCTGTGCTCGCCGAACACCGCGCGGGCGACGACACGAATGTAGGACGCTCTTGGCTGGTGTTCTCGCGGCCTCGGGGGATCAGCGTCGAGGATTTCGAAGCGAAGTCGGAGCTTTCCTTCGCACCGCACAACATCCGACGCTTGGTCGCGCGTATCTCGAGTGCGCGTATGTGCCGATGGTCGAGTTGCTCGGCTCCTTGGAAGCGAACGGGTTCTCGAACTACATCGCCTCGGGTGGGGGTCGGGACTTCATGCGGCCGATCAGCCAGGAGGTGTACGGGATTCCGCGTGACCGGGTGACCGGGAGCGCCACGACATTCGAGTACACCAGCAGCGACGGTCGTGGCACGATCACGACAGCATCGTCGCGACCGACACAGCCCAGATGCATGCCAGATGCACGCGCTTGGGCAGCCGGTCCCAGCCGAACAGCCACAGCCCCAGGAACGTCGACTCCAAGAAGAACGCGACCAGCCCCTCCATCGCCAGCGGCGCTCCGAACACGCCACCAACGAAGCGTGAGTAGGTGGACCAGTTCATCCCGAACTCGAACTCCTGAACCAGTCCGGTGACGACGCCGATCGCCACGTTGATCAGCAGCAACGTCCCGAAGAAGCGCGTCATCCGCTTGTAGTCCGGGTTGTCCGTGCGATACCAGGCGGTCTGCAGAATCGCGACCAGGAACGCGAGCCCGATCGTCACCGGCACGAAGAAGAAGTGGTAGATGCTGGTGGTGGCGAACTGCCAGCGGGCGAGGTCGTTGGCCATCGTCGCGCGCTCCTTGGGTCAGCGGCTCAGCTACTCGGGGACGCAGGGACCAAGGGATCATCGTCCCAGTCGATCTGCGCCGCCTCGCCGCGGTCGAGGACGTGCGGGCCGCCGGTCGTGGAGAAACGATCCCAGCTCCAGTCGATCACGGCCTCGATCTTCGCACGCGTTCCGGTCATCAGCGCCGCGTGCACACCGAGCCACGCCATATGCGCAAGCTGGCCGTGGACCTCATGGTGACTCTTGCCGACCTCTGCGATCGCGGCGCCGCGGCCGATCATCGCCATGATCCCCTTGTCCTTATAGGCGAACGGCTTGCGCGGCTTACCCTCGAACGCGGCGAGGATGTTGTCCGCCGCCCACGTGCCGCTCTGCATCGCGACCGAACCGAGCTGGGGGAGCGGATGATCGTCGGGACCGGGGATGTTGGCGATGTCTCCGACGACGTACACGCCCGGGCTGCCGGCGAGCGTCAGGTCGGGCTCGACGTCGACCCGACCCCCGCGACCCTGGGCGAGGCCGCCGTCGGCGGCGACCGGGGCCGCCATGATGCCGCCGCCCCAGATCACGCACCGCGTGGGGATCACGTTCCCGTCGGTAAGCAGAGCGTGACCGGTCCCGACCTCCTTGACGCCGGTGCCGAGCCGCAGCCGCACGTTGCGCTCGTGAAGCACCTTGGCAACATACTCGTGCGCCTCGTCCGAGAACGCACGCAACAAGGCGTTGCCGTAGTCGAGCAGGTCGACGTGCGCCACGCTGGCATCAAAGCCGCGGTATTCGCCCGGCGCCGTGACCTCGATCATGTCGGCCAGGGCGCCGGCCACCTCGACCCCGGTCGGACCGCCGCCGACAATCACGAAGTTGAGCGCGCCGCGCTGCGCGAGCGTCGGATCGCGGTCGACCTGTTCGAACAGGCCGAGGATCCGTGACCGCAGGCGCGTGGCGTCGTCAAGCGAGTACAGCGGGAACGCGTGCTCGGCGGCGCCGGGAGTGTTGAAGAAGTTCGGCTGCGAGCCGGCTGCCAGGACCAGCGCATCGCCGGTCCACGTCGCGCCGTCGGTCGCCGTTACCGTCCGCGTCGCGGGGTCGATGCTCGAGATCTCGGCGAGCTTCACGTCGACGTTCTCCTGGCCGGCGAACACCTCCCGCAGCGAGTGCGCGATGTCGCTCGGCGACAGCAGCGACGTGGCCACCTGGTACAGCAGCGGCTGAAACTGGTGGTAGTTGTTGCGATCGATCAGCGTGATCTGGACGTGATCGTTGTCGGCCAATCGTTGCGCGCATCCGAGGCCGGCGAAGCCGCCACCGACGATCACGACCTCGTGCTTGCCGTCTGGCGCGCTCACCGCTGAACCCCGGCTTCGGCTGCCACGGGCGGGGCAATCCCCATCCGCTCGAGCAGCTGGTCGCCGACGCGCAACGCATTCGCGATCGCCGTCAGAGCCGGGTTGACCGCGCCGATACTCGGGAAGAAGCTGGTGTCGACGACGTACACGTTGTCGAGCTCGTGGGCCTTGCAGCTGACGTCGAGCACAGACGCGCCGGGATCGTTGCCGAACCTGCACGTCCCGGCCTGATGCGCCACTCCGGCGACGGGAATCTCGTTCTTGAGGTAGGCGTGATGCGGGAGCAGGTGTCCATGGTGCATCCCGAGATCGCGGAGCATCGACTTGAGCTGGTCAAAGAGGCGCTCCTTGGCCTCATCGTTGCTGCTCGTGTAGCTGATCTGGATGTTGCCGTCGCGCGCGAGCGTGACGCGGTTCTCGGCCAGCGGCAGGTCCTCGGTGGAAAGCCAAAAGTCGACTGCGTGACGTGCGACGTCCTCCAGCGACCACGACGGCGCGAACCTCGTCTCGCCCGGCTTCTCGCCACGGAACATCGGCGCCTGGGATTTGCCGACCATCTGAATGTTCCCCAGCGGGAACTCGTAATCCTTGCCCGCGAGGTAGAAGTCGTTGACACCGAGCGTCTTCTGGAACACCGTCGGGTTCTCTTCCCTGGACAGCGCGAGCACGGCCTGGCTGTTGTGAAACATGTAATTGCGCCCGACCTGGTCCGAGCCGTTGGCAAGCCCACCCGGGTGACGGTCGCAGGCCGACGCGAGCAGCAGCTTGGCGCTGTTAGCAGCGCCGCAGGAGACGACCACGAGCCCGCCCTCGTAGGTCTGGGTCGCCGCCATCGTGCTCGACAACCACGCCTGTCACGGCCGTCCCGGCGGCGTTGCACTCCAGGCGTACCGCCTCGGCGCCGGTCAGCAGCGTGACGTTCGGATGCTCGATCGCCGGGCGCACAGCGATCACCTCGGCATCAGACTTGGCGTGCACGAGACACGGGAAGCCGTCGCAGTTCTCGCAGCGAACACACCTGCTAAACGGCATGTTGCCCTCGTCCAGCAAGATCCCGCACGGAGCGTGGAAAGGGTGAAGCCCAGCCTTCGCGAAGTCGTCGGACAGCTGCTGGATCCGCGGCTCGTGCGAGACCGCGGGAAACGGGTACGGGGCGCTCGCCGGAGGCTCGGTCGGATCCTCGCCGCGCGCGCCGTGTACCTGGTAGAGCTGCTCGGCCTGCGTGTAATAGGGCTCCATCTGCTCGTAGGAGATCGGCCACGCCGGCGAGATCCCGTCATGGTGACGAAGCTCACCGAAATCCTCCTTGCGCAGCCGGTAAAGCGCGGCCCCGTAGAGCTTGGTCGCGCCGCCGACGAAGTAATGCACCTGCGGCTGAAACGACGAACCATCCGCGTAGTGCCACGTGTCAGGCGAGACATAGCGGCCGTCGACGAACACGTCCTCGCGCCAGCCAGTTCTGCGGCTCGCGCCGCAGCCAGCCTCCCCGCTCGAGCAGCAGGATCCGCTTGCCCGACGGCGCCAGGCGGCGCACCAGCGTCCCGCCGCCCGCGCCGCTGCCAATCACGATTACGTCGTATGAGTCGCTCATCCGGTGATCTCCGCTAGTCGCTCTGCGAGGACGATCCGCGCGGCGGCCTCGACCAGCGCGAGGTGCGAGAACGCCTGCGGGAAGTTGCCCAGGTGCCGGCCGGTGTCGACGTCGAACTCCTCGGCATACAGCCCGAGCGGGGAAGCGACCTTCACGAGGCGCTGCATCTGATCGCGCGCCCGCTGCATCTCGCCGATGATCGCCAGCGCCGAGACCAGCCAGAACGAGCAGATCACGAACGTCCCCTCCTTGCCCGACATTCCGTCGTCGGTCTCATCGGTCCGGTAGCGCAGCACGAACCCGTGCTCGCTCAGCTCGTCGGCGATCGCCAGCACGCTCGCGCGCAGACGCTCGTCGTTGCCCGGCAAAAAGCCGAAGATCGCCGCCAGCAGCGTCGAGGCGTCGAGCGCGTCAGTCGCGTAGTGCTGGCGCAGCACGCCGCGCTTGTCGACCCCGTGCTCGAGGATGTCGGCCTTGATCTGCGCCGCGGTCTGCGCCCAGCTAGTGGCAAGCTCACCGTCGCCGCGGATCTCGGCGAGCTTTGCGGCGCGGTCGAGCGCGACCCAGCACATCAGCTTCGAGGAGACGTAGTGCTGGGGCTTGCCGCGCGCCTCCCAGATCCCCTGATCGGGCTTTTGCCACGCCGCGATTGCGCACTCGGCCTGCGCCTGGACCAGCGGCCACAGCCGCCGCGGCAGACGCTCGCTGCGGCGCGTGTGCAGAAAGACGGAGTCCAGCGCAGCGCCGAAGACGTCGTTCTGGCGCTGATCGAAGGCGCCGTTGCCGATCCGGACCGGCCGCGCGCCGGCGTAGCCCGACAGCTCCTCGCGGAACGTCTCGGCCAGATCCCGCCGACCGTCGATCCCGTACATGATCTGCAGGCCGCCATCGTCGTTGCGTTCGAGGTCGGCCACGAACTGCATGAACTCGTCGGCCTCCCAGTCGAGATCCAGGAAGTGCAGCGCCTGCAGCGTGAACGTCGAATCGCGAATCCAGGTGTAGCGGTAATCCCAGTTGCGCTCCCCGCCCGGCGTCTCCGGCAACGATGTCGTCAGCGCCGCGACGGTCGCGCCCGTCGGCATATACGTCAGCCCCTTGATCGTCAGCGCGGAACGCTGGATCAACGGCCCCAGCTCGTGGTCTGGGATCCGCGCCCGCGCGAGCCAGTTGCGCCAGAAGCGCGTCGTCGCAGTGAGCTGCGCGTTGGCTTCCTGCACGCTGCTCGGCAGCGGCGCTCCCTCGTCCCAGGACAGCGCGCAGTAGAGCTCTTCCCCCTCGCCGAGCACGTGCCGGGCGCGAGCGTGGTGAGCCTCGATCCCCAACAGCATGTCGGTCTGCAACGTGATCGTCTGACCAGCGCCGGTCGCCACGGCACGGTGGCGATCCGCCGACAGCGACCACTCGCCCGGTATACGACCGTAATCGAACCCCGGCTCGCACACGAGCTCGACCTCGACGCTCCCCTCCAGGCACCCCACGGTCCGGACCAGCATATGCTCGGCGTCCTCGTCCGCCGGCGGCCGGGTATGCGGCGTGATCGTGTCCTCGCCGCGGCGCGGGCCCATCACCAGCGCGTCACGCACAATCGCCCACCCAGTCGGGGTCTTCCACGCCGTCACCAACGTGTTGGTCCCCGGCTCATAGCTTCGGCCGCTCGGCACGTTGATCCCAAACGGACCGAGGCGAAACGCGCCCGCGCCACGGTCAAGCAGCGATCCGAACACGCTCGGCGAGTCAAAACGCGGCACGCACAGCCAATCGATCGTCCCATCAGGCGCGACCAGCGCGCCCGTATGGCAATCAGACAAAAACGCATAGTCGGCGATCGGCGTGAACGGCGACGGCGCCGCCGCGCTCTGCGGCACCGCCGCGGCCCGACCTTTGACATCCGCGGCGGGCTGGGCGCCGTCCGCGGCCTTGCTCGAATCGCGCTTGCCCGTGGCCGTGGTGCTCATGCCGCCACCCACGGCTGGTGCCAGCTGCCGTAGCCCGCCAAGACCCGATCGGCAGCCTCAGGGCCCCACGAACCCTTTGCGTACTCGTTCACCGGCGGTGGCTGATCGAGCAGCGGTTGCATCACCCGCCAGCACTGCTCGATCCCGTCCTGGCGGGTGAACCGCTTGCTGTCCCCGATCATCGCCGCGTGAAGCAGCACCTCGTAGGGCGTCGGGCCCTCCCCGCCCTCCGCCGCAAACTCCATATCCATGCTGATCTGCTCCGGCTCGGCCGTCTCGTGGCGCTGAGCCTCGACGAGCATCCGGATACCGGTCGCCGGATCGAGCTTGACCACCATCTGACTCGGCTCGGGAAGACGCGACCAGCCCGCGAAACCAAGCCTCGGCGGCCGCCGGAAGACGACACGAAACTCGGTCTGCGTGATCGGCAGGCACTTGCCAGTCCGGATGAAGAACGGAACGCCCGCCCAGCGCCAATTGTCGATCTCGAGCCGCAACGCCGCGTAGGTCTCCGTCGTCGAATCCTTTGCTACCCCGTCGATCGTCCGATAACCCTCGTACTGCCCACGCACATAATGAGCAGGATCCGCCGCGGGGATCGCGCGATACACCGACACCAAGGCGTCCTTCAGCACATCCGCCTCACCCGAGGACGGCGGCTCCATCGCAGCCGCCGCGACCACCTGCATCAAGTGGTTCACAACCACGTCCCGCAGCGCCCCAACCGGGTCGTAGAAATGACCGCGATCCTCGACCCCGAAGCTCTCCGCCATCGTGATCTGGACGCATGACACGTAATGACGATTCCAGATCGGCTCGAACATCGCGTTCGCGAACCGCAGATAGAGAATCTCGCCCAGACCCATCTTCCCCAGGAAGTGATCGATCCGGTAAAGCTGCGACTCGTCGAGGTACTCGTGGATCTCCCCCGCCAGCTCGCGAGCCGACGCGAGATCATGGCCGAAGGGCTTCTCCACCACCACCCGTCCAGTCTTCGTCAGTCCCGCATCCGACAGACCCTTGATCACCGACCCGAACAGGAACGGCGGGATCTCCAGGTAGAACACGGGGCTGCGCACCTCGCCGAGTGTCGACGCGAGACGCCGGTATGTCTCCTCGGCGCCGAAGTCGCCGCTCAGATACGACAGCCGCGCCGCGAAGCGGCTAAAAACGTCCTCATCGATCTGCTCGCCGCACGCCTCGACCGCCGCCCGCGCGTGGTTGCGGAGCTCCTCGACCGACCAGTCATTGACGGCCACGCCGACGATCGGGCAGCTCAGCAGCCCGCGTCGCTCCAACCGGTAGAGCGAATGAAACGTCATCACCTTCGCGAGATCCCCCGTGATCCCGAAGACAACGAACACATCCGCTAGCTGCCCGCGGCCGTCGGTGTCCCGGGCCGCCGTCGCGCGTGAACGCGGTCCCACTGCAGTGGTCATAGCCAGTCCCTTCCACTTTGCGCCGATCTGTGTACGTGGATCCTGCGATCAGAATCCCGCCCGAACATCATCCCATCCGGGTGAAACCAGGTCCTGGCGGTGCCACCCTTTCGGCGATCGCGAAGAGCAGGTCTTGTTCGACCTGGAACCGGACGCTCGCGGGACTGACGCGCTGGTTCGACGGTCAGCACGCCACTCCTCACCCGCACCGGCGAACTTTCACTCTACGACCGCCCGTCGCGCCGCCCGGGATGATCCCACGGTTCGTCGCCTCTAGATCGTATCGGGCCGACCCAAGATCGTGACGCCGTCGTTCAAACGGAGGCGCGAACCCTGGCCAGACCTCGATCTGGCCTTGCCGACCGGCCGCGGCCAACCGCTAAGCGAGCTCGCGATGAGAGGCAGTTACGCCTCCGAGCGGCAAGCGATCCAGAACGTGGCGCTCCCTGACTGGCATGCAGGCACCCAAGAGCTCGGCGGAGCCAGCAAGGAAGTTGCCGGGGGCGGTCATCGGCTCCGGGCGGCGTGCGCGACCGCGGAGGCGCCAGGCACTCGTCCGCGGAGGCAACCAGAGGGCAGTCTCGGCTCCAGCGCCCTCATTGCCCAATCATGAACGAGTCATCCAACCCCGCGACGCCTCACCCCGTGACGCAGCTGGTCAGGGCTTGGGGGGCGGCCGGCGGCGGTCAGCTCGCCCGGGGATCGGGAGTGATGCCCCACGAGCTGATGGCGGTTTCGCCGGGCTCGAGGCGGATCAGCGCCTCCCCGGTTTGCAGGGCGTTGGGCGGGCACGTCATCGGCTCGACCGCGAGGCTGCGCCGGTTGACGTCGGGGAGCGGGTCTCCGGTGAACAGCATCAGATACGGATAGCTCTCGTCGACCCACAGCGTTGGCCCGCCTGCGCCCGCGGCGTCTCGGAACTCGACTCGTGCGAGGCCGTCCGCGTCGCGCTCTAGATCCGTGAACGCGTGGTCGAGAACGGTCCCTGCGACCGCCCGCGCCCGGCGGAAGTCGTACTCCGTTCCGTCCACGGGGACCGCGGCGACTGGGATGCCGCGTTCGTCCGAGCGCAGCACGCTCCGCGCCGGCAACCGCAAGATCGCGTCGTCGACGGTCGCGCTGCCGGCGCGGAGATACGGGTGCGCGCCGCTCCCATACGGGCACGCCCCTGCTCCGACGTTGGTTGCCGTCACCCGAACCTTCAGGCCGCGCTCCGAGAGTTCGTATTCGATGCTCAGCCCGAGCGTGAACGGGTACCCGGGCTGGGGGTGGAGCACGTGCTGCATCACCACCCGGTGCGGCTCACGCTCGCCGACCGTCCACGCGACCCACCGGACGAGACCGTGGATCGCGTTCTGTCTGGCGGGCTCGGAGAGCGCGAGCTGGTGGCGCGTCCCATCGAACTGGTAGCTGCCCCCCCGGACTCTGTTGGGCCACGGGATCAGTGCCTGCCCCCGCCCCGAGCTGCTCATCTCGGCAACATCGTATCGATCGAGGAGCTCGCGGCCGGCTACGGAGTAAGCCCGGATGCCGCCGCCGACCTCCACGATCACCGCCCGCTGGTCACCGAGCATGATCTCGATCTGCTCCCCGGAGGGCGCGGTCATGTCAGCCACGCCGCAACCGTAACGAGAAACCCGCGATCGCGCCAAGAAATTGGCTCGCGGACTGCTTGCTCACTGGTCTCTCTCCGACGACCTCGCAACTTCATGCTCGATGGCGGGTTGGTCGAGCGCGGGTCCAGCACCGACATCTTCTCGTGGCCCAAGGATGAGCGCGCCGAGCGTTACGTGACCCGGAAGCTCGGCTCGCGCACGTGCGGCGGCGGGCGCTCCGGGTCCCCGTGCTGCGGTTCCACGAGATTTAGTCGTCTCGCCCCAGTCCCGTAACTTGCTGAGGTGGTCATCCCGATTGGGTGAGGCCGCCTGGCCGAAGGGTCGTGCAGCGCTTTGGGCGATGCTGGTTTGGCTCGTTCTCGATGGCTAAGAATGGTGCGGCTGCACCGACGAAAGCAAGTCCGGAGGCGCCGGAGGATCCAGGCTCAAAGCTGCTGAGCAAGACAAGGGGTTCTTGGTGCTGCTCGTGATCGCTGCGGTCGTGGGCGTGCTCGTATCGCTGGTCGCGTGGTGCTTCGTCGAGCTCGTCTACCAGATCCAGCGGGAGCTGTACACCCATCTCCCGAGCGCTCCGGGCTACCACCACGGCCCGCCGCTGTCGTGGTCGCTTCGATTTGGCGATCTCCGGGCTGATCACCGCCTTTGCGATCATGCGGTTGCCCGGAAACGATGGACACATAGCCGCCGAGGGTGTCAACGTCGGTGGCGGCCCGACGCAGCCGATCGAGCTGCCCGGGATCGTGATGGCGGGCCGTGGCTTCGATCGGCCTGGGACGCGTAACCGGTCCTGATAGCGCCGCTGATCGCCCTCGGCGGCGGGCTCGCCGTGGCAACAATCACGCTGGCGCGCAAGGGCCACCCTCTGTACTACTTGTGGCTGACTCCGGTCCGGGCACGACCAAGGGCCAGGGCAGCGACAGTTTCGGCGCCAAGTGGTGACCGGTCGCTCCCTCCGGTGCGGCGATCACTGCCAACGGCTCATCAAGCGCTTGCCGCGCGACTCGAAGAACTTGATCGTCGCCAGCATGAGGCGCCGCGCCTCGGGGTGGAGGTGCCCCCAGTCGTAGGCGCGCGGATTGAATAGCAGGCCCCCCAGCTACGTCGTCACCGCCCGTGGACGCCGGCCTGCGCAACCGCCCCTGATCCGCGCGGCGTCACGCGCCGCTCGCAGCCACTTGCTCTCTCGACTGCCGTCGGCGTGTTCGCCGACACCGAATGCGGCGAGCGGGGCCGGCGACGCCGGTCCCGTGGAAACCGTTGGACGCATAAGCCCGCGCGAGGACCAAAACCAGAAGTACCGCTTCCCCGAGCGGGGTGCCTCCGGGGGCGGACTGATAAGCCGGCGTCGGCCTCGGCGGATGCGCCGTCCGGCCCTCTTGGTGTCTCGAGACGAGGGGCTGGGCGTGCCCCTTCGCATGGAAGGCAGCAGCCGAGCGACTACTTAGCGCCGATCCGCGCAGCGCCCAGCCCGGCTGAAGTGGCAGTTCTTCTGTAGCGAAATAGGGCGATTATTGACTACCCAGATTCTGGACCAACGCCGATTTCATCCGCCGCGGGTGGCGAAGCCCCGCCAATGACTGACGGTCCTCACGAGTCGTTATGTTCCTTGACGCCAGTGACGGCGTCAATGCGCTCAACGGCGTGGGCGCCATCATCGACGCGAAATCCAACGCTTAATGTTTGTCGCCATTCGGCCCGAGCGGGTGAAGCGGGGCATGTCTGGCTGCAGTCGATTCAGCCAGGGCGTCCTCGCCGAGTTCGCGCAGTCTGAAGGCTGAGACGGTTGAATGGCCTGTATTCCGCGCAAGGCGGGGTAGCCATCGCCCGTGCTTTGATGCCCGCCCGGTGCCGGAAGCAGCTGTCCCGCTGCCGATCGCTCAGCGGGCTGCTCGGAGCTCCTCGATCCTGCGGGTGAGGAAAGCGCGCTCGGCGTTGTTCTGGGTGAGCGTTAGCGCGTCACGGTATGCCTGGTCGGCTTCGGCGTGGCAACGAAGGCGGTTGAGCAGGTCGCCGCGGACGGCGTGAAACAAGTAGTAACGCTCGAGTTTCAGCTCATCGACGAGCGGGAGCGCGGCGCTGGGGCCGTGCACCTCGGCGACGGTGACCGCTCGGTGTAGCGACACGATCGGACCGGGAGCGGCGGCCAGCAGCTGGTCGTAGAGCTGCAGGATCTGTGCCCAGTCGGTGGCCTCGAAGGTGGGTGCGTCGCTGTGGACGGCGTTGATCGCCGCTTGGAGCTGATAGGGCCCTGGCTGGTTGCGCCGCAAGCATTCGCGCACAAGCGCTTGTCCTTCGGCGATCAAGCGGCGATCCCAGCGCTGGCGGTCTTGATCGGCGAGGAGTACGAGTTGGCCGTCAGGAGTGGTGCGGGCAGGGTGGCGGGCGTGGATGAGCAGCATGAGCGCGAGCAGCCCTTTGGCCTCTCGTTCGTCAGGCATCAGCTGAGCCAAGCAACCGTCCCAAGCGGATCGCCTCGGTGCAGAGGTCATCGCGAGCGAGCCGCTCGCCTGAGCTGGCCGCGTAGCCCTCGTTGAAGATCAAGTAGATCACTGATAGGACCGCTCCCACGCGTTCAGGAAGATCGGCCTCGAAGGGGACGCGGTACGGGATGCCGGCATCTCGGATCTTGCTTTTGGCGCGGACCAGTCGCTGAGCCATGGTCGTCTCGCTGACGAGAAACGCGCGTGCAATCTCAGGGGTGCTGAGACCGCCGAGCAGCCGCAGGGTCAGCGCCACGCGGGCGCCCATCCCCAGCGCTGGGTGACAGCAAGTAAAGATCTCAGCCGGAGGCGGTCGTCTTGCACCGGACCCTCCTCCCGGGGTGGTTCTTGGAAGTGCAGAACTGCGGCCTGGGCGTGCCGGTCGCCACGGGAGGACTCGCGCCGCAGCCGGTCGATCGCGCGGTTGCGGGCGGTGGTGATGATCCATCCTGCGGGACTCGGAGGCAGGCCGGAGGACGGCCAGCGCGCCGAGGCAGCGGCGAAGGCGTCCTGGACCGCGTCCTCGGCGAGATCGATCTCGCCGAAAGCCCGGGCCAGGACTGCCACCGCCCGTCCGTGCTCCTCCCGGAACACGCGCGCGATCACCGCTGGGGTGACCGGAGGGCTCAGTCCTGCGCCTCCTCCTGAAGCGGGCGGACCTCGACCGGCACGCGCGCCGCACGCGTCGCCTTGCGGCCCCACTCCAGCGCTGAGTCCAGGTCCGGGACCCTGATCACCCAGAACCCACCGATGTGCTCCTTACCCTCGAGGAACGGACCGTCGGTCGTGAGCACCTCATCGCCCTCGAGCCGCACCACGGTGGCCGTGCTCGAGGGATGAAGCCCACCGGCGAACACCCACGCCCCAGTGCTCCGGAGCTCGGTGTTGAACGCCTCGACGCCGCTCATGATCTGCTGGATCTCCTCCGCCGGCGGCGCGTAATCCGCACCCTCGGCGTGGTACACGCTGAGTAGATACTGCTTCATTTGACCGTCCTCCTTTAGGGGTCTCGGGCCGGGCCCATCCCGGCCTCTCACCCCCTACACGAAGAGGCTCGGCCGAAATCGACAACGGCCGCGACAATACGCCAGCAAGTGCTCCCGAGCCCCCAGTCAGCAGCCGCTATTGAGCTATCCGGTAGCCGTCCCATAGACCGAACCGGACGGGCCGCCGAGATCGTCGAGCTGCCGCTCAGCCGTGTCCCCCCTCCGGCGTACAGCGACCTTGTCACGTGACCACGTCCGTATCACAGCGAGGTGGGCCGCGCCGGGGCCGTAGAACCAGCCGAAGCGCAACACCGTCCCGGCGCCGCCAGCTGCGGAGAACCGGTTGGCGCTCGTCTCGGCAGCGATGTTGGCGCGGGCCAAGGGTAGGAGTCGATCGGCGTGTCCTCGTCGATCCAGTCTGCGGTGGTCGGGATAGAGCATGCTGATCGACTCCTACCACGCGCCCGACGTCGGCGGCGAGAGCGGCATCAACGACAGCAGCCGAGCCTTCGGCGCGGACCCGGGTGTTGTTTTCCCGTGCCTTTGCGCGCATGAACTGAGTCGTAGGCGGGATCGCCGACGCTAGGTTGGCGATCGCGTCGTGGTCGGCGAACGCCTCGGTCAGCGCTGTTCGGTCGAACAGCGAGACTGATACTGGGGTTGGCTCCCTGGCTGCTCAGCACCGCCGCCTTCTCCGGCGTCCGAGCGAGCGCAGTCACCGTGTGTCCCTCGACGATCAGAGCCGGGATCACGTGGCGTCCGATCGCTCCGATCCCGCCGGTGACGAACACTCGCATACGCTATTGCGGGGGGCGGTGGCTGCGGTTGCGGCGTTTGCGGTGTAGTAGACGGGGAGGCTGATCGCGAGTCCGAGGACGACGATCCAGCCGGCGATCCAGAACGAGGCGCTGCTGGCCATGGCGAGGGGGAACGTGCTTCTGCGCGCAGGGTGGTTCGTGCGGCGATCGTCGAGATCGCTGCGGCGAGGGCGAGGATCAGTGCGCCGGCGGCGATGAACGGAAGCGGGGTCGCGGCTGAGGAACCGCTGTAGCCGAATCCGCCGCCTCCGAGCTTGGTGCCGGCGAGGGTGCTCGCGGCGGTGAACGGAAGGTAGGGGCCCGCCTGGTTAAAGACGCCGCCGAGGATCGATTCGACGAACACGCCCCTTCCTCGACGCCGGCCCGCGGACCGCCGGCGGCTTTCGGGTGCTCGCCAGGTTGCCGCTCACCACCTCGCGATGATCCGGGTGCTGCTCGCCGACGACCAAGCGCTCGTGCGCGCCGGATTCCGGGCGCTGCTCGACGCCCAAGGCGACATCGAAGTGGTCGACGAGGCCGCTGACGGCGAGGAGGCGATCACGCTCGCCAAACGCCTGACGCCGGACGTGATCCTGATGGACATCCGGATGCCCGGCCTCGACGGGCTAGACGCTAGAGGCCACGCGCCAGGTCGCCGCCGACCCGGCGCTCGCGACCGTTAGGATCCTAATCCTCACGACCTTCGACCTCGACGAATACGTGTTCGAGGCGATCCGCGCCCGGCGCCGGTGGGTTCCTGCTCAAGGACACAGAGCCCGAAGACCTGCTAGCCGCCGTGCGGGCCGTCGCGCAAGGGGACGCGCTCCTCTCCCCCCGCATCACCAAACGAAAACGGTTGATCGAGGAATTCGCCGCCCACGCTAAGCCACCACACGCACCCGCAGAGCTCGACGAGCTCACCCCACGCGAGCGAGAGATCCTCGGCTCGCAGGCGCGGGCCTCTCCAACGACGAGATCGCCGAGAAACTCGTCCTCAGCCCGCACACCGCCAAGACCCACGTCAGCCGCACAATGCTCAAGCTCGGCGCCCGCGACCGCGCCCAGCTCGTCGTCCACGCTTACGAATCCGGGCTCGTCCGCCCCTGCTGGGCAGCCTGAGACTGCCACCACCAAACACCACCGGCCGACTCTGTTGGCTGAGGTGAGCTGATGGCGCGTCGGTCGGACCACGTGTGACGTGGCGTCCGACCGCCCCCGCCGGAGATCAGGTGCTGCCTATCTATTGGGGCGAAGACCGTGAACGGCCCCTCGCCGGCGAGCGTCGTCTCGAGCCCGGCGCGGTTGATCGTCGCGATCAGGGTCGTGAACGTACCCGCGTCCTTGGCAGTCTCAACGATGTTCTTCTGCATCTCAACTCCTGTGATTGTGTTGATGTTGGTCACACGGCCACGATCGGGCCGCGGTCTGCTTCTGAGAGCACTTCCTGCTCGCGTGCGAGCTTCTGCGCTGCCGCGTAGCGGCCGTCGAGGATCGCCGCGTAGATCAGCAGCGCAAGCGCAGCGGCGACGATCAGCGTGACCAGCACGCCGACCACGAACAACCCCGGGGTGCTCATCGCTCGCGGCGGCTCAACACGAGTCCGCCGATCGACAGGACCGACGGCACCCACAGCCCGCCGAAGATCCCCTGCTGGTGATCGCCGCCGAACCACAGCACGACCGAAAGCGCGAACGACACGAACGCGCCGAGCAAGATCAGCGCCCGCGCCCCATCCTCCGGGCGGGCCGTGACGAGCGTTTGAACCTTCTCCATGAACAACCATCCTTCGACAAATACTCTACAAAAGCTGGACGAGCCCACGCCGGGGAGCGGATCTTGTCAAGGGCTTGTCAAAGGTATGTATAGTCAACCCCATGTCGACTGGTCCCGGACCGCTCCGGATCGGCGAATTCGCCCGCCGCGTCGGCGTGGCCCCAGAGCTGCTGCGCGCCTGGGAGCGGCGCTACGGACTCCTGCAGCCGGTCCGCTCGCCCGGCGGGTTCCGGCTCTACACCGACCAGGACGCCGAGCGCGTCGCCCGCATGCGCCGCGCCCTCGAGGAGGGGCTGTCGGCCGCCGAGGCCGCACGCGCGGCGCTCGAGCGCGGCCAACCATCCGAGGGCCTGCTCCAAGACGCCGCCGCGCGCCTGCTCGCCGCGATCGAACGCTACGACGAGCCAACCGCACACGCGGTGCTCGACGAGAGCCTCGCAGCATTCGGGCTAGAAGCCGTCCTTGGCGACGTGATCCTCCCAACCCTCACCAGAGTCGGGCTGGGCTGGGAGCAGGGCACACTGGAGATCAGCCAGGAGCACTTCGCCAGCAACCTGATCCGCGGCCGGCTGCTCTCACTCACGCGGCTCTGGAGCCGCGGCGGCGGCCCGCTCGCGCTGCTCGCCTGCCCACCAGGAGAAGCGCACGACGTCAGCCTGCTCGCCTTCGGCCTCCTACTACGCTCCCACGGCTGGCGAATCCTGTTCCTCGGCGCCGACACCCCGATCACGACACTGGCCCAAACCGCCACCACAACCCGACCCGCGCTCACCGTCCTCACCAGCTTCAACCCGGCACTGCTCCAAGCCGAGAAGACCGCACTGCGCCGCCTAGCGAAAATCGCCCCACTCGCCCTCACCGGCCCCGGCGCAACAGACACGCTCTGCACCCAGCTCGGCGTACGACGCCCCGACGGCGACCTCGTCCAAGCCGCCACCGAGATCGCACACACCATATACGACTGAACGAACACTGCGCGGCGCGCACCCCAACCATCTCTACAACCGCGCCCCGCTCGTCACGATCCATCGTGTCGCTCAAGCCCCGCGGGACGGCCTACCGGACCGAACGACAGAGACGCTCGGCCGGACCCGTCGCCGCGATGCTCACCTACTCCGGTGACTTCCGAGGTAGACAAATACGGAGAAGCTGATACTTGGCTCGCGCCCAGGTGCCGAGTCGGTCCCTCGGCGAGCCAGGGCGGAGTCTGCGACCGGCGATCTGGGGCTCGCGAGAGAACCGCTCTGCAACGTAACGAGAGCGGTCCATGCACCGTCGCTTGCGCTATCGCCGCTCACGTGCTGCTTCCAACAGCCGTTAGTCGCGGCCCACGGCGGCCGAGCCGCTGCTAATCGGCTCCTGGCGGACCGGTTTGGCCGCTTCTGCCGCCGCGACAAATAGGGTGCGTGGCCATGTCGGGGGTGGACGAGCTGCCCGAGCTGGGCGACGAGGACGCCGAGGGTGACCATCCGCAGGACCGCGCGCTCCGTGGCGGCCTCGGGCGACCTCGGTGCCCGAGCCGGTCCCGCCCGTGATCGCCTCCGCGACGCGGTCGGCCCGCGGCGGCCGCGACGGGTTCTTCCAGCTGCTGGCGCGCCATCGGCGGACGACCGCAAGATCTCGCCGACCGCGCGATAGATCTCCCGCCGGGCGCTCTCATCCATCCCAGCCTCGTGCTCCTGTTTCACGAGCTCCTCGATCCACCCTCAGCCTTGAGCGCCTGCGAGAACAGATCAGCGAGCGAGATCGCCGCACGCCGCACGCCCTGTTCCGGGGCCTCAAGCCACGACTGGAGATCCTTCAACTCACGTCGAACGACCCATTCGTCAGCGGGCGTGTACACGTAGAGCAGATAAGGCGGCTCGCCACCGCGAGCGTAGAAGTCGATGATTCGTTGTCTGTTGTCCGATCCCCCGCTGATCCTTACGCAACGGCACGGACCGCCTCCGACAACGTGCCTTGCAGTCAATCGACCCGCACCGCCTTCAAAGTAATAGGCATCAGCAAATCCTCTCGGTGACGCGAGCAGCAGCTTCAGGGCGGCGATCACCTGCGGACCCGGCTCCACGGAGCCGCGGCCGCAACGCTCGGAGCAGGACATCATCTGTCCGAGCACGAGACGCCTTCGCCAGCAGGTTCTCCTCAGATTGCAGGACAGGTTCCACGCTGCGTCGTGATCGAGATCCCAGACCTCCACGACACGTCGTGCGTTATCCAACAACGTCCACCCTGGTGGATCGTCGAGGTGAACATCAACGCGCCAGGTCGAAGTGCGGAGGCCGCAGCGACTACGGGTGCCCTTGATCCATTCGACGGCTCGCTGCTGGTCGCCGTCGGCGGCAATCTCCACGAGCGGACCGGGTACGCGCGCGCCTGGCCGACAAGCGAAGCGATGCCCACGCTCACCGGCACCCTGGACCGAGCGCTCGTGACATCGATCACCCACGATGATCGCTCTCAGCGGGCGCGATCGGCGCTGGAGCCGCTCGCCACCCAGACCGGCTGGCAGGAGCACGCCCTCGTTCTCGCCAACCGCGAGAACGGCATCCCACGGCCGACCGCGAACCCGATTCAGACGATCGTCACCCAGGGCGGCATGTACGTGGTCGAGCTGCCCGGCGGTGTCGCCCGCGTCGTCTCGGCCGCCGCGGTAGGTCAGCAGCGTGTGATGGTCGCGGCTGGTGTCGGTCCCCAGCTCGCGGCTCTCGGGGTCCCGCATCCATCCCGGCGTGTAGTTGGCCAGCACGAACGCGATGCCGTGATGGTTTGCCGCGTGCGGTGACCGTCGAGAGCGGTTCGCCGGCGAGGGGCTGGGCGCGGAGGGTTCACCCCCGACTACGTGCTGCACGGCAACAAACGCCAGCAGGTCAGCCAGATCGGCAACGCCGTACCCTCCGGCCCCGAACGCGAGCTCGTCAGCCGCGTGATCGAGAGCCTCGCGTGAGCGCGAACGTCTCCCCGGTCGCCTGCGCGAGGATCACGATGACAATGGCGACCGCGTTGGGATAACACGCCTGAAGGCCTCGGTGCTGATCTCCGGCTACCCGCACCGGCTCTATGACCGCGAGCTGCACGGCGCCGGGTACACAGGTCCGCGCTCTTATGGCCTACGCCTAAACCAACATCGCTAGGCACGACGGGCTTCCGTGGGGTGTGCGGCTTGCGATCGGGTCTCGTGCGCTGAGAATCGCCACATATGCAGGCATTTCGGGATGCCGCGGCGCTCCTGTCACCCCCAGATGGCGAGGAGAGCCCTTTCTGCGCATCTCTTGGGCTTGCTGAGGCCCAGAGCGACCATGGGCACCTTGGTCCACTTCTGGATCTCGTGGCCTGCCGTGGGGCCGCAGGTGCCCCACAGCGGCCAACTCCGTCTAATCTAAATGGATACCCCAGAACCGCCGTTATCGTTGACGCCTTCGGGAATCCTGTGGCGGATCTGAAGCGACTCCGGTCTCTGGTGAACCACACGCTACTGATAGCTACCGCCTCGCGTGCGCGATCTGATGTCACGGTGTGGGCGTCGCTGGTGGAATTGGCTCAGAAACAGGCGGAGCCGAAAGAGGCGTGCGCAGCCACGCGACCAAGCCTTCCATAGATCGCAAAGAGAGCGAATGCCGTATTGATGAACACGGCTCTGGTTAAGGCATCGGGAAACTCTGCCCAGACTGAGGAGCGCTTCGGATCGCTGCTGAGCTTCTCGTGAAACTCCTCGTCGTGCAGCAACGCGTCGAAGAAGACTCCTGCCCGGACTTGGTCGCCGTTCGGCCCGTGTAGGCACACGGCCGCGCCTTCGCCGGCAAGTGCGGCGGCGCAATCATGCTTCAGCCTCTTGAGAAGGGTCAGGAACGCTTCGGCGTCTTTGTGGCTTCGGGGGACTCTTCGCCCCAGCATGGTGCGAACTTTGTGAAACGTGACCTGGTCATCAGTTAGATAGAGCTTGCGCAGTCGAGTAATGAACGCGACCAAGAATTCGGCGAACACGGGGTCGAACTCGAATGGGTCCCCGCGTGCGAAGCCGCCTCCACCCGGCGCTGGCACAACCTGGCGACCGGCCATCATCAACCCCAGGCCGAGGTTCCACCCGCACGGCGCACGCATTGACGCCAGACGCTAGACATTCCTGAATAGCGCGCAAGCATCTCGTGCTGGTCGGGATCCAGGTTGATGCCCATGGATTCGTAGTCGAGGCCGGGGAGCGGCTCCTCTAGGCACCGCAGTGCGGACGGGTAGCGGGGCAGTGGCAAGGTAGAGGAGTTCGACGTCATCGCCAGAGTCTAGGCCCGCTTTCTACGCGGCGGCAGGCTTTCGCCGAACCAGATCCTGTGCGCTCCTGGCGACGAACTACGGGAGCGGCCAATGCCAGTCGCTCGCGTCGAAGCACACGAGCAGCGGGGGGTTACCCGCGGTCGAGTTCTTGGACGACCACGGAGAGGGTTACCTTATGTCGGTGCTGTGCTTGACCATCCACGGCGAACGACAGGTCGTACCCGCCAGCCATGTCGGCCTCGAAGTCAATGCGGGTGCCTATAACGTGGTTAAGCTCATAGCCCGGGATATGAGTAGCTGCGGGCGCTCGGGGATCAACCGGGATCTGCAGCCTGCCGACTTCCACGAGCTGCGGGTCCGATAAGACCACTTCGACCGTGTGCGGACTCTCAAAGTCCTGAACCGTCCCCACAAGACGAATCGCGACATCGAACTGAATGTCCTTCGGCAGCGAGTCGACCACAACGGAGTCGACGCCGGCCCCGAAGAGATCGAGTAGTCCGGGCGAGCGGGCGCGAACACGCAGACACGGAATCGCCCAGGCAATTCGCACCTACGAATCCTCGTCCGGCTCCGGCGGCGTCCCTAGTGCGGCCAGCCTAAACCCGGCATTTGGTGGAGGCTCCTGCAGCGCAGCCTCCCGCACCCCGCGTGGAGGCACCGAGTCATCCATGGCTTCGACTCGCCCACGCCGAAAGTCCAGAAGATAGATTGAGTCGGCCATATCGCGCATCTCCCAAGGGCCTCGCGCCCTGCTTGAAGTGTAGGACTCCGGCTCGGCTACCTCAGCGCCGAACACAGCACAACGCCTCAAAGATGCCGCGCCGACCGGACGGAACCAAGGCGCCGGGCGACTTCTTGGCGAGCGCTGGCGTGACGCCGGTGCTGCGCCCCTCGCGACGCTCGGATTCGCTCCCGTCCGAACGCGCCAAACGTGACGGCGCTGGCTTAGCGCTATGCGACCCCAGCAGAGGTAACCCGGCTCAGTTGTGAGTGTCGATCGCCCAGCGTACGCCAACGCGGTCCTCGACGGCCTTGCGCCCGCCAATAACCTCGATAGCTTCGACTATCGCCCCGAGCGCGCGGATGAGTTGCTGATCGTCTAGCTCGTCGGCGGCCCGTAATGTCCCGATCGCGCTGGCCCGAGCCGACTGCTCTTGATAAGCCCGCTGCGCCGCTTGGAGCGCCGCCCTGCGCTCGCGTGCGCCCGCGCGGTATGCCTCCATCCCGAGGTCCGCTTGCAGCTCTGTATCCGCCGCGTACGCGTCCAGGATCGCCTCTGCAACTCGGAGTGCTTCCTCAGCTTCGGCGAGCTCGTCGGCGCCGGCCGAGACGACCGGGCGCGCTGCGCCGAGGGCCTGGGCCAGCACCGCGCGGGTGTGGGCCTCGAGGACGTCTGCGCCGATGCTGACGCACGAGTCGCTGCGCCGACGCGAGCAGCGGTAGCGGCGACCTCGGCTCCCTCGCCGATCCTTGGAGAGCTGGCCGGTCAGTGGCCCTCCGCAGCCGGCGCACCGCGCGATCCCAGATAACGGATATGCGACGCTGCGTGCACGCTGGCGCGGTTTGATCTGAGCAGCGGTCCAGGTCCCGAGGTCGGTCAGCGGCTCATGTGCCTTGAGGTTGCGCCCCGCCGTCGCGTGGCGGACTTCGCCGAGATAGACGCGGTTGGAGAGCAGACGTCGAGTGTCGCTCGTCGAGCGGTCGAGGTAGCGCGCCGCAGCTGCGAGGCCATCTCGCGCTGCGCGCAGGTAAGCCTCGGTGACCATCGCGCCAATGATCGGGTCCGGTTCCAGGCAGCCTAAACGCGGGCTGAGCGGATCCTCGATGCGACGATAACCGAACGGCGTCGGACCGATGAACGCACCGCGGGCGATCGCGTGCCGCTGCGAAAGCGCGAAACGCTCCGTGAGCTGCTCGCGGTAGAACTGGGCAACGAGCAACATCATCCCGAGCGCGAAGCGTCCCTGACTGGTGCTGGCGTCGAACTTCTCGGCTGCGCTGAGGAACCACCGTCCCTCATCCGCCCAGCGGCGAAACATCGAGAGCGCGTCCACCGTGCGCGCCCACCGGTCCAGGTACGCCACGACGATCCCGTCCGCGTCTCCGCGCTCAACCCGCTCGATCGCGTCTTGTACGCGCTCGCGCTCCATGCTCCCACCGGAGACGTTGAGGTCGACGATCTCCTCAGCGATGCTCGCGCCCGCAGTCAGCCGCACGATCGCCTCGATCGCGTCGCGCTGCTGGCGCACGCTCTGGAACGCTTCAACCTGAAACCAGCTCTGGGGCCCCCGGCGGACTGCACTCTCATCGAACCCAAGGAGTGGGACGGAGGTATGCGCGGACGCGCCTACATAACCCTGTTCGCGTGGCCCTACCCCGGCCGCGGACGACTGCCGCCCGGGGTTGGCCGTCTTGCTGGACGCCGCAGGATTGCTGCCAATCAGCGACGAGCCCAGCCGGCACCAGAACAACGGGAACCGGGCCGTCGTGCTCGCCGGGGACACCGAGAGTGGACCGATCCTCGCCGACGAGCGCATAAACCAAGACACCGGGAGCCAGCCGCTGATCGCTGGGCTCGTCACGGCGGGGCTGCACGGGTACGTGGGCCGCAGGCCGGCTGGCGGGTATCGTGCCGTGTGGGATTACCTTCATGGTGTCGCGTTCTACGGGTTCGCGGAGATCACGGGCGGACCGTCCAGCGACGAGTACCTGTTCCGCCACGAGTTCGTGCCCGCCGCCGACGCCGGCACCGTCCGCCTCGTCGACTCCGCGTTCGTGGCCGCGATGCGCGAGGGGTGGGTGGTGATGATCGGCGAGGTCAACACCACCCGCGGCGGCGCAGGCGGGCGGCTGCTGTTGGGCGATCGCGGCAGCGGCGCCGATGACGGTGCATGACGCGCGGCGCTTGCACCTCAGCGTCCGACTCCATCTCCAGCTAACACTCGCCCGGCTGTCGCAAACCGTTGAATGCATGCGTCGGCGCCGAGATCAAAAGCAGAAGCCGGCATGGCATCCCGGGGACTGCTCCGAGCGGGTTTGAGAGCATCCGAGCTCGCGCATACACATGCCCGCTCGTGCAGGAATCCGGTCGTCAATCGCTGCGCCGATCGGGCCCGATCGCGACGATGCTGTGATCGCCGAAGCGATCGCCCACCCAGCGACAGCGAGGTGGAATGAATACGATCGTGGCGGCGCCCCACCTGGGTGATTCCTATCCGCGCAAAGGGATCACACGCCGAGGATGGTGCGCATGATCCCCGCCCGTCGGTTGCGATCGTCCGGGATCGCGGCTAGCGCAGAGGAGTTCCCGGCTTCACCGCTCTCATGAGCGCCCGCCGACGATCTTGTCGGGACAGCGCTTCGTGCCGGGCTTGCGGAGCGAGCGGCTGACGGCTAGCCCAAGGCGGCCCATCAGCAGCCCGGGATCTGGTCGAGCAGTTGGCGCGTTTGGGACGCTTGCGTCTTGAGACGGTCTGTCACGTCGGTGAATTGTGCACGCGGCGGAACCCGCACGGGCAGTGGGTTGGCGTAGCGCAGAATCGTGAACGTAACCGATTCGTCGAACCTGTAGCCAGGCACACAAGTCTGCAGGTGGACGGCGATTCGACGCACGCGCTCCTGGGCATCGACCCAGACATCGATTGGAAACGTAGTGGTTCCGGTGAGGTGCTTGAGCGTCTGCGCGTTCTGTTGCGCCGCGGGGCGCCGCGACGGAGGAACCGTCGCGGCGATTCGGTCGGAGTCGACAAAAGCATGGTAGTGAGTCGTCGCGACGCCGTTGACGCTTTGCGTGCCGACGGTCGTCAAGCGACCCGCTGCTGTCAGGAAGTTGATTGTTAGTATCGGATCGCTTCCGCCCGTGCCGAGGGCGGCGCTGGACGACTCGTTGTAGGTCGCATAGTTGGCGCGCACCCAGGGCTTGGCACCCGTGTTGGACAGCTGCCAGACCGCCTCTGCCGTGCTGACGGGCGCATAGACGTAGGGCCATTTGACGAGCAGAGTCACAGTCTGTCCGTTGCTCTGCTCGGTGAATGTGCCCTCGCGCCCGGTGCTGTCGATTGTGCCAGTGCCGGTGGCAGCGGCGCTGCGCCCGCCAAGAGCGGTCGTAAACCTCATCGTGTAGACATACCCGGGTTCTCGACTCGTCACATAGAGTCGGAGCCCAGGCGGCAGGAGCAGAACACCCCGCCGGCGCCGAAGGGCCCCGGGTAGCGCCCAAGCAGAGGACCGCGCGCGAGCGCTCAGATCAGACAGAGTTCGCTGGCAGGGCGTCGGGCGCCCTGCATCCTGTGCATGCATGAGCCCGCGCCGGTCATCGCCGAGACCGAATGCATGAGTCACGGGAGCCGAGCGTCCGGCACATGGATGCCGTTGAAAGCATAAGCTCGCGCCGCGCCCAGACCGAATCGAAAGCGAAGTCTCGCTGTCCGCGCAGAGTGGACAACTGTCAGGAGCGTCGGGGATACCGGGGTTGATGGAAACTGGTAGGGGTGGGTGATCAGTCGCCCCCGTTTCGGTCGGCCTGTCCGTGGCCGGATTGCAAGCCAGTGCCGCTTTTGCCGCGCGACTAGCAATCGCTGTGGTGGCTTGCGGGCACGAACCGGGCTCTGGTCTGCGGTGTCAGAGCATGCGGACGGGCGCCGGTATGAGTAGCGAGGGCGCCCGCGACGTCGGCTGACTGGCTGAACGAGTGGTTGTCGGTCGCCGTCGAGGACATGGTTGCGGTCGTCGACCGGGCCGTCGGACACGGCACATCACGTAGGCTAGGTCTGTGGTTGCGTATCCGGGTGTGGAGGGTCTTGTCCATGGCCGCGCGGCTCAGGCGCTCGCGCGGCTTGGGTTGGGTTTGTCGCGGCGGCGTCGGGTTAGAGTTAGATTGCTCGCAGGATCGATGGTTGCGGTCTCGGCGCTCGCGATGACGCCATTGATGGGAGAGATGGCAGGCGCCTCAACACGGGCCGGGAGAAATGCCGCTGCTTGTGCGCACGGCGATGGTGCGGTCGGTCGGAGGTCGCCTGGTTGGTTTCGCCACGATCGCTAACTCCGTGGGGGTGCCGGTCCGAGCGACGGTGGGGTTCTTGAGCTTGCGCCGCAGGTCGGGAGGCGACCTGACCGGGGTTGCCGGCTTCTCGGTCCCTCGCCTTGGAGGGAGGGCCTCCCCGAGAGTCGATTTTGCGGCGGCGATCGATGCGGCGGCCTGGCTACTGCAGCCCGGAAGGTACGCGGTGCTGGTGTGCGTCGATGTCGACAGCCAGCTCGAGCGGTTTCTCGCAAGCCGGAACTGCACCGTTGCCGGCGAACTCTCGAACGCGAGCAGCGGCAGACGTGATCGGCGCCCGCCCGCCCCGGACACGATCCTCACCAGCGGCACGGCTGGCGTGACCACGGGCTCTTCGGCACTGTTCACGTTCCGCTCCGGGGCTGCGCGGAGCCGCTTTCAATGCCGGCTGGACGGAGGTCCGTGGGTCGCGTGCCGCAGCCCGGCTCGTTACACCGGGTTGGTCGACGGCGCTCATGAGTTTGACGTTCGCGCGATCAACCACGGTGCGCAAGATCGAACTCCCGCCCATGCGTCGTGGGTGACGGCGATGCTGGCGGCCGCCCCCTACATGGGATGGAACACGTACTACGGCGTCGGGGGAATCTTCGATGAGCAGACGATCCTGTCGGTCGCCAACGCGCTCATCGATCGGGGCCTGGCGAATGCCGGCTATCGGATCGTGTGGCTGGACTTCGGGTGGGCGAGCGGAGCCCGCGACAGCGATGGGAACCTGATCGTCGACCCCCAACAGTGGCCGCACGGCCTGGCGTGGTTGACCGCTTGGCTTCACGCCAACGGTCTATTGGCGGGGATCTACACCGACGCGGGTGCCAGCGGCTGCTACCGCCAGGGCGTCGGCTCGCTGGGACACTACCAACAGGACGCCAACACATTTGCGGCTTGGGGGTTCGATGCGGTCAAGGTGGAGTTCTGCGGCGCCGGTCAGGAAGGCCTCACCCCCGAGCCGCAGTACACGCAGTTCGCCGAGGCACTGGCGAACAACGCCAGCCACAGACCGATGCTGCTAAACGTCGATAACTTCTGGGTGCCCGGACAGATCGACGGAACGCACCCGTCGCTCGCTAACTCCGCGTACTCAAACTACCGGTGGGCGCCGCAGTTCGCACAGAGCTGGCGAACCGACACCGACATCGGCTTCACAGGCGATATCAAGTTCGTCAACGTCTTACGAAACCTCGATCATGACGCCGCCCACCCACGCGCCGCCGCCCCCGGGCACTGGAACGACCCGGACTACCTCGGACCGGAGCTTGGGATGAGCGGCGCGCAAGCGCAGGCCCAGATGTCGATGTGGGCAATCGTCGCGGCGCCGTTGGTCCTCGGAACCGACCCCCGCACCCTCTCGCAAGCCTCGATCACCATGCTCGAGAACTCTCAGGTGATCGCGATCGACCAGGACCCGCTGGGCATCCAAGGCAGGCCGATCAAACAACAAGGCTCAGCCCAGGTATGGGTCAAACCGCTCGCCGGGGGCGACCGCGCCGTCGCGCTGCTCAACCGCGGTCCGACTGCCATACGGATCACCACCACGGCCAGAGCAATAGGCCTGCCACACGTCTCCGCCTACAACCTCCACGACATCTGGCAGCACACGACCTGCAGAACAACCGGCGCGATCAACGCCCTCGTTGCGCCCGACAGCGCCGTGCTCTATCGGGTCTCGACCTCGTAACCCCCGACGGGCCGCCTGACCCCCTGCGCGCCCTAAGGGCGTGCGTGCCGCCCGCTATCACCTTCGGGAACTCACACACGTGGACCGAGCCAACGCACCAACCGAAAGCGGACCAACCCCCGCTCAGCCGCGCCGCCCTGCGCGAACACACCGCCGTCGAGCACGGCGACCACGTCGACTACCTCCACGACGGGCACCTCCATCACCCCCACGGCGATCATGTCGACGAGCACGTCGTCAAGACCGACGCCGAGCACCCCGCCGGCCACACCGCACGCGCCGACGGGCACGACACCGACCACACCCACGGCGACGGCTGCGGCCACGAAACAGTCCCGCACGGCGATCACATCGACTACCTCGTCGCCGGACGGCTGCACCATCCCCACGAGGACCACTGCGACGACCACGGGCCGCTGTCAGCCGCCTAGAGATAGGAGTAAGACTCACTCGCATCATGCGGTAATCTTCGCGATGTGAACACGGAGCTTCGCGACCGATGGTTCACCCACGCGACCGACCGGATGACCGCCGCCGGACTCAGGTCAGGCGCAGCGCGCACCGCGGTCGTCGAACTCCTTGCCCGCGACGCACACTGCCTCCTCAGCGCCACCGAAATCACCGACAAACTCCGAGCACAACACACCGGCTCCGCCGCATCCGTCTACCGCGTCATCGAGGAACTCTTCGAACTCGGCCTGCTCCACCGCCTCGACGGACGCGACGGCACAGCCCGCTACGAGATCGCCGACCCCGACCATCACCACCACCACCACTTCATCGACGAACAGACCGGCACCGTCGACGCCTTCTCCGACGAACAACTTGAGCACACGATCAACGCGCTCGCCGACCGCCTCGCGATCGAACTGACAAGCCACGACGTCGTCCTCCGCGGCACCCGCCGCACCAGCTAGACCTCGCGCCAACCGCCGCACCTCGCAGACGCCCGCGAGCACGAATGCGGGTCTCGCCCCCAAGCGACACGCGCCCTCGAGCTCGGCAGAAACGCGCGCGCCTGCGGGTGGCCCGGGTCGGGGTCGACGGCCGGATCGAGCCAGCCCGAGGCGTCCCGGTGATCACCGGCTTCCGCGCGAGCTGCAAGCAACTGAGACTCGGCACCCGCGACTGCGCTCCCTAACTTCCAGCGACGGCCACCAGAGCGCCGTGAAGCCCTCAGGCGTGATGCAGATACCCGGCCGAGCGCGAGAAGCTGGATGCTCGTGGTGCCGAGCAACCACCAGCGGCTGCCACGGAATGCTTGCGGGCTCGGCCCTCGACTCGCCCCACGATAGGAGGCGTCGACGATCGCCGTCGTGTGCTTCTGCCGTGGAACGAACTCAGCGACCTCGTGGCCCGACCGGCTCGCTATCGCCCACCAAGGAAAGCGGCCACCCGTCCCGCGTGGCCGGTGTAGGGGTGAACCGACAGGCCGCCCTCCGCGGCAACCCGTGGCTGCCTTCCGGCGCCGACGGCTCGTCGTGCACGCGGGCGAGGTGATGCCTCTCGTAGGTCCTCGTCTTCGTCTCGATCAGCGACCGCCACGCCCGTGGGCGAGATCGCCACCGAGTCGATGTCTCCCGGGCCTTGCCACGGCAGAGAGTGCCGAAGCCGCCGGCCCTCCGCCTCGAGGACTGCGAGCGTGCGCTGCACCTCGTCCTCGGAGCGGGCGCCGACTCGGCTGCGACCAGCGAGCGTGCCACCGGGTCAGGACAGCAACAATGACGCTACAGCTCCTATCCGCTCCGGCCCCCAAGCGCTTCGCTCCGGGGCGCCAGTTACGGGTCACCGGCAGCGATCGGCGCGACTCAACTGCCCCCGCTCGGACCGCGCGCTCGTCGGGCGGATCCTCTGGAGCTTCCTGAAGGTGTCGCTACTTCGCGATTCGCCCGAGCCGCTGAACGAACCGTTCGTCCCGATCATCGCGCTCGTCGGTGAGCCCGATGCGGGCGCACAGCCGCAGACTGCGGGTGTTCTCGCGTGCAACGACGGCGCGGACGATTGGAGCCCGTTCACGCTCAGCGATGTCCGCCAGGAGCGCTTCGAGGATATAGCGGCCAAGCGTCACTGGCCGGTCGTCATCGATCGGGTCGACCTCTGTGAGCACGGCGCCCTGGAGGTCGGTTCTGACGGCGGCGCACTCCAGGTGGGTCGAGGTCACGACCTGTCCGACATCCCGGACGAACTCCGCTTCGTGCGACCCGACGGCGATCAGCCCGGGGCCGTCGAGCTCGAGGCCGACGATTGTGTGATCGGTGTGCGCCCGCCGCCAGTCGTGATAGTCAGCCAGCGTGGTCTGGATGAACGTCTCGACGTCGTCCTCGAACCAGGCGCCCGTGCTGCACCGCATCCCGGCAAGCAGCTCACGGTCGCCAACCCCCAGGTACCGGGCCGCCGGCGTCCGAAGCTCCACCGCTCAGCGGGGTCCAGCGATCGGGATCCTGCGCGGACGGCGCATCGTCGGCGCCGCGGCGACCGCGCTAGCGAGTGCGATCGGGGCGTCTGCATCGGGCAATGGACGTTCGTACGGATAGATCCGCGAATCGTCGCCGCCGTCCAGCTTGATCGCGGGCGCCGCCTTCAGCAACGTCTGTCCACGCCCTAAGCGTTCGAACCGGAGCGCCAGCGCGGCACCCACGAACGCCGAGTCAAGCAACTCAAGATCCGGGATCGGAATCGACACCGGAAGATCCGCGCCCTCCAGCATCAGCTCCGCCAGCTCGCCATGGATCGCCGCCACCAGCGCGAGCCGAGGCACAGCGGCCGGATCGTGCACCAGCCGGTTGCGCTCGGCCGCGGTCTCGGCGACGACGGCGACAAGCGCATTCCGGAGCTCCTCGTCCAGGGATGACGCCCACTCAAACCGTCGGCGCAAGCTAGCCGAGCCGCCGAGCTCGGCGAGCCGCCGAACGAACTCGACGGTCGCGCGACGGCTCTCGATGTGCGCAGCCCTCTTGGCGATGGCCTTCGCAGCGGGCTCGTCGTGCGCCCGGGCGGCTCTCACCGCATCGAGGTTCAGGGCCGAGTAGACATGCCAGGCGCCCGCGACCCTGCCCGCCACCCCACGTGGGTACTCGGCTACTCCTGCGCTGATCAGGTCGCGCTCACGCAGCCGCCTCAAGGTGGCCTTCACCGTCGCCTCGCCGCCCGGGCGATACTCGGCCGCGATCTCCGCCGCCGTGACGAGAGGAAGCTCGACGATCACCCTACGAATTGTAGCCGATGGCGCAGATCACGCCACCGGCCATCACGGCGCCTCGCGTGCTCCACGTCGTCGAAGACCTGGGGCGGGCTGTCTGGCGAGGCCGTCACGGCCCGTCCATTCTGACGCACCCCGCGCCCTCCGAGGGCGGGAAGCGCTGGCGCGCACCCGCTGTCGGGGCGGGTGCGCGCCAAGCGGCCGGGCCGAACCGGCCGGATCGAGCGGTGGGCCGGCTAGCCGGCTGGGCCAATGCCGCCTTCTTCGAGATGAGCGCTCCAGCGCTCTTCGATGTGCCCGAGGTGCCAGACCGACAGCGCGATCGCCACGTCGCGACGAACATCCCGACGATCAGGAATCCGAGGAAGTTGATGTCGATGTTCTCAAACCAGTTCCAGAAGGGGCCGGAGAGGTTGAGGTGCTGTGCGATCAGCCCGCCGAGCTCGATCGTGCCGATCACCAGCGCGACCGCGACCGACAGGCCGGTGATCGTGATGTTGTAGAAGACCTTGCGCACCGGCCGGGAGAACGCCCAGTCGTAGGCGAAGTTCATAAACGACCCGTCGATCGAGTCCAGCAGCGACATTCCGGCGGCGAACAGGATCGGGAGGCAGAGGATCGCGTACCACGGCAGGCCCGCGGCACCGGCGCTGCCGGCGATCACGAGCAGCGCGACCTCGGTCGCGGTGTCGAACCCGAGCCCGAACAACACCCCTGCCCTCGCTCATCAGCTTGCGGGTCGTGTTGTCGATCGCGGAGATGTGATCGGCATCGAACGCGTGTCGCATCCCGAGTGTGTAGGCGGTGATCCCGATCCCGATCGTGAACGTCCCCGACGCCCCGAGGTGGTAGTGGCTGGGGGCGACTAAAGCGAACAAGGTCACGAACCCGAGCACGTGCAACGCTCCGACGACCAGGATCATCATCACGAGCGTGCGACGCTGCGACGGGTCAAGGCCGCCCAGAATGCCCTCACCCCCTGGGGGCATGCGCTTCCGCTCACTGCACCTGTCTGGATCATGCTCCCTCCTCGTTTGGTCGCTCTCTCACCACACCGACATGCCTTCCGACCCGACGGGTGTGCCCTGCGCGCCACCGCGGCTCGTGCATCGTCAGCGCCACGCGACCACGAACCGGCTCAGACGCAGCTCGTGGCCGAACCGCTCCCGCAGCCGCTCGGCCATCAGCGCAAAGGGGATGCTCGGCCGGCCCGCTCAGAGCTCCGCAGCCACAGCAGCGCAGGTACCCGACGGGCGACGCGATCGCCGCGACCGCTTGCTCGGCGGGCCGGGGCCGGCAGCCCAGCAAGGACGCTGAGTATTCTCGCCCCGGAAACGACCGACTGACGGTCTCGCGTAGCAGCAGGCCTGCTCATCCGGGTCGCCGAAACTGGCGGTTGAACTGCCGCAACAGCACACTCGCTTCGCCGGCTCGGCAGCGGCCGGCGGCAGCGATCCCGCGGGCCGGCCATGCCCTCTGGATGCGCCAGCGCCTGTGGTATGTTGCTGCCTTCTCCGCCGCGTGCGGAGAAGGCGCGTAGCACAGCGAAGTCCGGTGAGATTCCGGCGCTGTCCCGCAACGGTAAAGCCCTCTGATCGGGACGGGGGTTAGCCCGGTCGCCTTGCTGGCGCCTCTCGCGATCGGCCCCTCGGAGGAAGGGCAGTCGGGTACGCGCCGCGCAAAAGCTCGTTCCTCCCATCACAGGCTTGAAAGGAGGACGGGATCAACGGTATGCGGCGATGGTGGGGGATCTGCTGCCTCACGCTCGCTGCCGGCGTCCTCGCGGCGTCTGCAGGCGAGTCGTCGGCCCGCGCTGCTCCACTGGGGGCGTGCACGGCGCAGACGGGGACGATCGTCGCGGTCGACTTCGCGCACTGGGGCGGACCGATCGTGCGTGGCTGCGGGATCGACCAGCCGTCGGGGTACGCACTGCTGCACGCCGCCGGGTTCACGACGACCGGCGACGAGCACGACGGGCCGGCGTTCATCTGCCGGATCGGCGACCAGGCGTTCCACCACGGGACCCAGTACCCGACCCCGAATGAGGACGCGTGCATCAACACCCCGCCCACGTCGGCCTACTGGTCCTACTGGATCGCGCCTGCTGGGCAGAGCACGTGGAGCTACAGCCCGCTCGGGCCGATGGGCGACGTTCCGAAGCCCGGCGAGGTGGAGCTGTGGACGTTCGGTGCCACGAACGTCGCCGGGACCAGCGGCTGGGGCGTGCCAAGGTTCAGCCCGAAGAGCCTGCGCGCGCAGGACGCGCCCGTCGTCACGATGACGACGAGCCCGCAGACCACGCCCACCAGCACACCCACCACCGCAACGAACACGACGGCCACGCACCCGGCCATCCCCGCGAAGGGCACGAGCTCGAAGCGTCCGGCCACCAGCGCAGCGGCGCACCCGTCGACGCACCGTCCGGCCACACGGCCCACGAGACGGTCACCGGCGGGCGCACCGCGGCGATCCACAGCGGCCGCTCGACCCTCGAAGGCACGCAGTCCACGAATCGTCGCGGCCAGGCCGACCGACCAGCGCACCTCCGCAGGGTCGGCCGTCCCGTTGGTGATGTGGATCTGCCTCGCGCTCCTGCTGTGCGGGGGAGCGGGTTGGGCGATCTGGCGACGGCGCCAGTACGAATGAGCCCTGCACGCTCATGACCGCCCGCGCGCGCCTCTCCGCCATCCGCGACGATCGGCGGGTCCCACGGGCGCTGCATCCCGTCGCGTGGTGGATCTGGGCGGTCGGGCTGGTCATCGCGGTCAACCGGACGACCAACCCGCTGCTGTTGATCCTGGCGCTGGCGGTGTTGGCGTTCGTGGTCGCCAACCGTCGCACCGATGCGCCGTGGGCGCGGGCGTTCAAGTATTACCTGCGACTGGCGGTGTTCATCATCGTCCTGCGGATCGTGTTCCGCTCGGTGTTCGCTTCCGGGACCGAGCCCGGCGACCACATCCTGTTCACGCTGCCGCACATTCCCACGCCGAAGTGGTACTCGGGGATCCAGATCGGCGGACCGGTGTCGCTCGAGGCCACGCTGTCGGCAGCGGTCGACGGTCTGCGGCTGGGAACGATGATCTGCTGCATCGGCGCCGCGAACGCGCTGGCGAACCCGAAGCGCGCACTGCGGGTCCTGCCGGGGGCGCTGTACGAGCTGGGGATGGCGGTCGTCGTCTCGATCACGCTTGCGCCGCAGCTGATCGAGAGCGTGCAGCGTGTTGCGCGGGCGCGACGGTTGCGAGCGGGCAAGCGCAAGGGGTGGGGGGCGCTGCGGAGCATCGCGATCCCAGTGCTGGCGGACGCGCTGGACCGCTCGCTGCTGCTGGCGGCGGCGATGGACTCCCGCGGCTACGGCCGCACCGGCCCCGCCACCCCCGGAACCCGGCGAGTGACCGCCGGGCTGATGCTGACCGGGATGGTCGGGCTGTGCGCCGGCTGCTATGGGCTGCTCGGCGGCACCGGCTCGCGGCTGCTGGGATTCCCGGCGATCGCGGCAGGCGCGGCGCTATGCTGCGCGGGGCTGGCGCTCGGCAGCCGGCGGGTCAAGCGCACCCAGTACCGGCCCGATCCGTGGCTCGCGCCCGAGTGGGTCGTCTCCGGCTGCGGGGTCATGAGCGCAGTTCTGTTGTATGTCGGCACCAGCTACAGCGCGGCTGATCTGAACCCGAGCTTCTACCCGTTGCGGTTCCCGCCGCTGCCGCTGCTGCCGGTCGCGGCGATCCTGATCGCCGCCATCCCCGGCTTCGCCGCCCCGCCGCCGCCCCGCCGGCGCCGTCACCCCGCTCCGGAGATCGGCGCGCGCGGAGAGCAGATGGCCGACGCGGTCGCCCGACCGAGCGTGCCGGCATGATCGAGTTCGACCGGGTCACGATCACCTATGAGGGAGCCGCAGAGCCCGTGCTGCGCGACGTCTCCGTGCAGGTCGAGGAGGGCGAGCTGTGCCTCGTGGTCGGACGTACCGGTGCCGGGAAGTCCACGCTGCTCGGCGCCGTCAACGGGCTCGTGCCCCACTTCACCGGCGGCACGCTCGCCGGGCGCGTCACCGTCGATGGGCGCGACACCGCGACCCATCCGCCGCGGGAGCTGGCCGACGTCGTCGGCGTCGTCGGTCAGGACCCGCTTGCGGGGTTCGTGACCGACACCGTCGAGGAGGAGCTCGCCTACGGGATGGAGCAGCTTGCGATCCCGGCCGAGGCGATGCGCAAGCGCGTTGAGGAGACGCTCGACCTGCTTGGTCTGGCCGAGCTGCGCCACGTGCCGCTGCACGAGATCTCCGGCGGCCAGCAGCAGCGCGTCGCGATCGGCGCCGTGCTGACCGCGCACCCTCGCGTGCTGGTGCTCGACGAGCCGACCTCGGCGCTCGACCCGACCGCGGCCGAGGAGGTGCTGGCCGCGATCACCCGCCTGGTCCACGACCTCGGCCTCACCGTCGTGCTGGCCGAGCACCGCCTCGAACGGGTCGTGCAATACGCCGACCGGGTGATCTACCTGCCCGGCGATGGGACCGTCTGCGACGGCGCCCCGGCCGAGATGTTCGCCATCTCGACGGTCGCGCCGCCGGTAGTCGAGCTGGGGCGGCTCGCCGGTGGGACGCCGCTGCCGCTCTCGGTCCGCGACGCCCGCCGCCAGGCGCGCGCGCTACGCGAGCGACTCGCCGCCGACCCGCCCGCTCCCGCCCGTGCGCGTCCATCGGCCCCCGCCCGCCCGCGGGTACTGAGTGCCCGCAACGTCGTCGTGCGCTACAGAGACGTGATCGCAGTCCGTGGCGTCGATCTCGACCTCGCAGCGCGCGAGGTGACCGCGCTGATGGGCCGCAACGGGTCCGGGAAGTCGTCGCTGCTGTGGGCGATCCAGGGCTCTGGCCAACGTCAGGCCGGCACCGTTGCGATCGACGGCCAGGACCCCAGGGCCCTGTCGCCCAGTCGCGCTCGTGAGCTCGTCGGGCTCGTGCCGCAAACCCCCGCCGACCTGCTCTATCTGAACACCGTCGGCGCGGAGCTGGCCCAGGCCGACACCGAATCGGGCGACTCGCCGTCACCACCGGCGCGGGCGCTGCTCGACCAGCTCGCGCCCGGCATCGGCGACGAGATGAATCCCCGCGATCTGTCGGAGGGGCAGCGCCTCAGCCTCGTGCTCGCGATCCAGCTGCGCGCCGCCCCGCGCGCAGTGCTGCTGGACGAGCCGACGCGCGGCCTTGACTATCACGCCAAGCAGGCGCTGATCCGGATCGTCGACCAGCTCGCCGCCGACGGCCGGGCGGTGGTGATCGCGACCCACGACGTCGAGTTTGTCGCCGCTGCCGCCGACCGCGTGATCGTGATGGCCGAGGGCGAGATCGTCGCCGACGGCCCCACTTCGGAGGTGATCGTCGCCTCCCCGGCATTCGCGCCGCAGGTCGCCAAGATCCTCTCCCCGCTCCCCTACCTCACCGTCGCGCAGGTCGCAAACGCGCTCAGCCCGGCGGTCACCAGATGACCACGACCGCTCGCAACTCCCCTCTCGCCTCCGGGCACCGGGCCGTCGCGATCCGGATGCGTAGCCGCTCGATCATCGCCGCGACGCTGGCCATGCTGATCGGCTTCGTGTGCTTTCTGTGGCCGTTCGTGCTTCCGCCCGGGCGGTTCGGCAGCACGTATCTGCCGCCACTGATGTTCGGGATCCTGCTCGTGCTCGTGCTCGCGGTTGTGTTCGCCGAGATCGCCGACGGCGGCATCGATGCGAAGGCGATCGCGATGCTTGGCGTGCTGTCGGCGGTCAACGCGGGGCTGCGCCTCCTCGGCGCGGGCACGGCCGGGATCGAGACCGTGTTCTTCCTGCTCGTGTTCGCCGGCCGGGTGTTCGGCCCCGGCTTTGGGTTCGCGCTCGGCTGCACTTCCCTGTTCGCCTCGGCGATCATCACCGGCGGAGTTGGCCCATGGATGCCCTATCAGATGTTCGGCTGCGCCTGGGTCGGGCTGTTCGCCGGCCTCCTGCCCCCATGTCGCGGCAGGACCGAGATCCTGATGCTCGCCGCGTACGGCGTGTTCGCCGGCTACTTCTTCGGGTTCATGCTCAACATGCAGTTCTGGCCGTTCTCGGTCGACCCGGGAAGCTCGATCTCCTACCTCCCCGGCGCCTCGTTCACCGTGCAGTGGCACCGATACCTCGTGTTCGACGCCACCACCTCGCTCGGCTGGGACACCGGCCGCGCAATCACCGACCTGATCTGCATCCTGCTGCTCGGTCCCGGACTGCTCCCCACCCTGCGCCGCGCCGCCAAGCGAGCCAACTTCCAAGCCTCGGCCGCGTTCGAGCCCGCGCCGGAGACGGCTGCTACGCGCCGGCGGGCGTGACCGTCGCCAGCGGCAGCGGCTTTCCCGCCAGCGCCATCACGACCTCGCCGGTCACCCAGACCGGAGTCAGCTTCATCCCGCGGGCGTAGTCGATCGCCCCGCTCGCCGTGATCAGCGAGCGCAGATACCGCAACGGTGATACCGAGTGGCGGTGGTGCACCGAGCTCGGAGTGACGCCGGCCGCGATCAGCCCCTGCACCGCCCAGGCGGTCGACTGGGCGTTCGAGTCACCGCCCGGCCCCGCCGGGAAGCCACCGTCGCGGTTCTGCGCGGCGCGGATGTACGCGACCGCGCGCCGGCTGGCGGCCGGTGCGCTACCCGCAAGCGCCTCGAGTGCGGCGCCGGTGTCGTCGACGTCAGCCTGGTCGCCGGCCAGGAGGAGAGCCTCTACTGCGAGCGGCTCAAGCACACCGGCGAGCTCCCGCTGATCGGTGTCAACACCTACCCGCCCAAGGAGGGCCAGGGCGAGCAGATCGACAAGCTCGAGCTGATGCGGTCGACCGAAGCCGAGAAGCTCGACCAGATCGCCAACCTCCGCGCCTTCCAGGACCGAGCCGCCGACCGTCGTCCGGCGGTGCTCGCGCACCTGCAGCAGGTCGCGCGCGACCGTGGAAACGTGTTCGAGGCGCTGATGGACGCCGTCAAGGTCGCCTCGCTCGGACAGATCTCCGGGGCGCTCTACGACGTCGGCGGCGAGTACCGGCGCAACATGTAATGTCGGAAGATGCCCCTGGCTACCCGGACCAGTCCGACCCCCGTGCTCCGCGATGCCGCCGGCGTCGTTCACCCGCCGGCCGGGACCGACGCCCGGATCGTGTGCCTCGTGCCGAGCATCACCGAGCTGCTGTGCGACCTGGGGCTCGCCTCGCAACTCATCGGCCGCACCGGTTTCTGCATCCACCCCTGGGACACGGTCCGGACGATTCCGAAGCTCGGCGCAACCAAGGACGTAAAGCTCGAGCGCATCCGCGAGCGCAGGGCGGCAAGCGCGCCGGCTCCGGCTGCGCGTACCTCGAGCTCTGACACAACGACATCCGCGAGTTCCTGGAGCTGCGGCGCAACACGGGCGACGAGCGGCGGCGCACGCACGACATGAACACCGCCTGCTGGGTCCCTGACCTGTTCATGCAGCGGATGGAGGCACGCGAGAACTGGACGCTGTTCCGCGCCAACGAGGTCCCCGATCTGCACGAGTGCTACGGCAGCGAGTTCGCCGAGCGCTACGCCGCCTACGAGGCGCGCGCCGCGGCCGGGGAGATCCACGGAGAGACGATCCCGGCGCTCGAGCTCTGGAAGACGATGCTGAAGATGCTGTTCGAGACCGGGCATCCCTGGATCACCTTCAAGGACCCGTGCAACGTCCGCAGCCCCCAGGACCACGCCGGCGTGATCCACTCGAGCAACCTCTGCACCGAGATCACGCTCAACACCAGCGAGGAGGAGACGGCGGTCTGCACCTCGGGTCGGTCGTGATCGACCAGCACCTCACGCCCGACGGCGAGATCGACCACGCCAAGCTCCGCCAGACGATCCGGATCGCCGTCCGCGCGCTCGACTGCGTGATCGACGTCAACTTCTACCCGACCGCACCGGCCCGGACCGCGAACATGCGCCACCGGCCGGTCGGGCTCGGCGTGATGGGCCTCCAGTACGCCCTCTACCGCAAGGGAATCGCCTTCGGGTCCCCGGAGGCCATCGAGTGGGGGACGAGATAATGGAGGCGATCGCCTTCTACGCCTACGAGGCATCGAGCGACCTCGCCGCCGGGCGCGGCGCTACCAGTCTTACTCGGGCTCGAAGTGGGACCGCGGGCTGCTGCCCCAGGACACCATCGACCTGCTGGCCGCGGAGCGCGGTGAGGAGATCGACGTTCCGCGCGGAGGCCAGCTTGACTGGGCGCCGCTGCGGGCGAAGATCGCCGCGCAGGGGATGCGCAACTCCAATGTCCTGGCGATCGCGCCGACGGCGACGATCTCCAACATCATGGGCACCTCGGCGTGCATCGAGCCGACCTACAAGAACCTGTTCGCGAAGTCCAACCTGTCGGGCGACTTCATGATTCTCAACCCATTCCTCGTCGCCGACCTCAAGGCACTCCGTCTGTGGAACCGCGACCTGGCCGAGCAGATCAAGGCCCATGACGGCGACCTCACCGAGATCGCCGAGATCCCGGCAGAGATCAAGCAGCGCTACCGCACTGCATTCCAGATCGAACCCGACTACCTGATCGACGCGGCGGCCCGGCGCCAGAAGTGGATCGACCAGTCCCAGTCGTCAACCTGTTCCTCCGCGAGCCAGACCTCAAGGCGATGAGCCACATGTACCGACGGGCGTGGCGCGTGGGCCTGAAGACGACCTACTACCTGCGCACGCTCGGCGCCTCCAGCATCGAGAAGTCCACGGTCGCGCGCGTGTCGTCGATCGGCGCCGAGGCGGTGCCGGTCACGGTACCGACCGAGGCCGAGATCCAGGCGTGCTCGATCGAGGCGATGCGGAACGGTCAGGAGTGCGAAGCCTGTCAGTAGGCGACTCTCCTACCGGTCACGCTCATACCGCATGTCGGATAGCCGCATGTCGACCCGTGCGGCGAGAACGGCGAATTCCACACGTTCGTCCACGCCGGCCCGATCGTCAACACACCGATCGCCTGCCACCGGCTCGTGGTCGAGCAGCAGCACGATCAGGCTCTGTACGGGCGTCAGGTCTTCGTAGCCCTCCGTGCCGGCGAGCTGCGCGCTCGCCTGCGCGGCGAGCAGCCGCCGCTGGCCGTCGTAGATCACGGTTCGGGGCAGGCTCGAGTCGGGTCGGTGGCCGATACACGGCACGCAAGGAGACGCGGTCCTCCATGTCGAGCAGCGCCAGGACGAGCTCGTCGATCGGTTGGCCGTGCAGGCACGGCTCGAGACGGCGGGCAATCCGATCCTGCTGCCGGAGAGCGGCGCGGCTTGGTCCGGGGCGCACCCGGTCGATCTGCGACAGGGCAGCGGTGATTGCGCTCACCTGTCCGCCGGCGCCGGCGACCGGGACGTAGTCGTAGCGGAAGAAGAACTCGTCCGACGACGGGCCCGGCTGCAGCTCGACGAACCCGTAGAACGGAGCGCCGTGCCGATCGGTGACCTCACGGCCCGTCCACAGGCGGTAGGCGATCGCGCGGGGTGTCATGATGTTGGCCTCGCTACGACCAGCGAGCGACAGCCAGTGTCGGGCGTAGAAACCCAGCCCGACGGACGTGAGTAGCAGGAGCCCGCCAAGCGCCGCCGCTCCCGCGCTCGCTATCACGAGCCCAAGCAGCCCCGCGACGACGCTTCCCAGGACCGCCCTTACGGCGTGGGAGAGCCGGCGATACTGCTGGCGACGCGCGTAGTTCACGCTGCGACCGCGCCTCGAACTCGCGTCCGGCGCCGAACGCGCTCTCACACTCGGTTGGCTCTGCCATTGCTCGATCGTCCCACCGGCGCCAGACGGTCCTGCCAGGGTCCGGTATCGGGCCGAGCTACGCCCTCTTGCGGGCCCGCTTTCGCGGGATTGGTCCGCGAATGGACCAACAAGAAACGGGAAAGCCCCGCGTTAGCGGGGCTTTCGTGAGTACCGCTACCGGGGATTCGAATAAGAGTTTCCGCCGTGAGAGAGCGCTCGAGAGTCCGGCAGCATCTGGCGACGTGTTGATCTTGCAGGGTAAACGCAAAATCGCGCGACGTTAGAAGCGGGTCATTCCACGCCTGATGCTCGGCAGGAGTTCGACAGGACCCACCCCAGTGTTGACGACACTCGCGGACGCCCGATCGCCTTTGATGAGTCGCTCGAGCGACTCGCCGCCCACGGCAACGCGGGTGCGTGCGCGACCAGTCATACGACGACGGCAGCCGACCGTAGCGGCCACAGCTTCAGGCCGGCGACGCCGCAGAGCGTGGCTCGTAGCGTGACTGCCCGCCCTGATTGACGCGAGCCGCCACGCGGGACTGTCGCGGATGCCGGCCTGCGTCAACCGATTGGTTGATCGCGACTCAGCCCGCCGTCGGTGCACAAGCAGCCGTCCAGCCGATGAGATCCAGGCCCGCGGAAGCGATCCTTCGATCACGTCCAATCCACTGAGGAGAAACTCAGATGCCGGTAATTGAAGTTGACCATCTACAGAAGCGCTATGGCGACACTGTTGCTGTGGCGGACGTCTCGTTCTCGATCGAGGAGGGCGAGATCTTCGGGATCCTGGGGCCGAACGGCGCGGGCAAGACGACCACCGTCGAGGCGATCGCCGGCCTGCGGCAGCCCGACGCCGGCACGATCCGGGTGATGGGGCTTGACCCCTTCACGCAGCGCGACGAGCTTCGCCGCGTGCTGGGGATCCAGCTGCAGGAGAGCCAGCAGCCGGACAAGCTTGAGGTCGGCGAGGCACTCGACCTGTACGCATCGTTCTACGAGTCCGCAGCCGAAACGGACGCGCTGCTCGAGGCGCTCGGGCTGGCCGACAAGCGCCGCACCCGCTTCGCGAAGCTCTCGGGCGGCCAGAAGCAACGGCTGTCGATCGCGCTCGCGCTGATCGGAAACCCGCGGATTGCTGTGCTCGACGAGCTCACGACCGGCCTTGACCCCCAGGCGCGCCGCGACACGTGGGCGCTGATCGAGGAGATCCGCGAGCGCGGGGTGACGATCGTGCTCGTAACCCATTTCATGGAGGAGGCCGAGCGTCTCGCCGACCGGGTCGCGCTGATCGATCAGGGTCGGGTGGTCGCCGTCGACACGCCCACCGGGGTGACGGTGTCGGCCTCGCCTGAGCAGGTGATTCGCTTCCGACCGTCGTTGCCGCTGCCCGACGGGCTGCTCGACCGCGTCCCGGAGATCACGAGTGTCCGGGCCGAGCGCGACCAGCTGGTCGTGTCGGGCACGGGCGACGTGCTCGCCGCGGTGATCTCCGTGCTCGCGCGCAACGGGATCGTCGCGAACCAGCTGCGCGTCGAGCAGCCAAACCTCGAGGACGCGTTCGTCGCCCTCACCAACCATGACTCGAAGGAGGACTGAAGATGTCATTCATCACCCAGGCAATCGACGCGCGCGGCGCGCTTCGTCGGCGCCCGGCGAAAGCACGGCGCCGGCTGCTGAGGACCGAGGCGAAGCTGTTGCTTCGCGAGCCGATCCTGATCTTCTGGGCCGTCGCTTTCCCGCTGATCCTTACGATCGCGATGGGCGTCGCGGGAGACCGGCACGACAAGGCCCTCGGGGGCCTCAGTCTGGTCGACGTCTACGTGCCCGTCTCGATGGCGATGGTGATCACGATCCTGGCGGTGACGGCGATGCCGGCGATACTCGCGAGCTACCGCGAGAAGGGTGTCCTGCGCCGGATGTCGACGACGCCGATGCGGCCGGCGGCGCTGCTCGGGGCAGACGCGGCGGTCAACGTCTCGATGATGGTGGTCGCGATCGCCGTGATCGCGATCGTCGCGAGGCTCGCATTCGGCGTCCACCTGCCGGCGCAGGGGTTCGGGTTCGTGCTCACGCTGGTGCTGACGGCAGGCGCGATGCTGTCGCTCGGGGCGCTCGTCGCCTCGGTCGCCTCGACGACGCGGATCGCGCAGGGACTCGGGACGCTCCTGTTCTTCCCGATGATGTTCTTCGCCGGCCTGTGGGTGCCGCAGCAGCAGATGTCGAGCGGTCTGCGGCACGTGAGCGAGCTCACGCCGCTGGGGGCCGCCACCGCAGCGATCCAAGACACGATGCACGGACACTGGCCCGGGCTCGCGCACATCGCGGTCCTCGCGGGCTACGCGATCGTGCTCTCACTCGCAGCCTCTAGGCTGTTCCGTTGGGAGTAGCGATTCGTTCGTGAGAACCGAGCAGCAATATCAGTCGCAGTTCGCGCTCGTGACCGAGCGCGAACTGCGGCTGCTTCTCCTCCTGCCGTACCTGATGCTGGCAATCGCGACCGGTCTGGCGGTCGGGATCGACCACCACTCGACCGGCAAGCTGCTCGAGGATCTGAGCCTCGCCGCGCTGACGGCCGCGTGCATGGCGCTGATCCAGGCGTTGCGGCCCCAGTGGCAGCAACGCCAGCAGCTGATGGCGGCGTGCTACGCCGCCCTGCTTGTGCTGAACGCGGCGCTGGTGTTGCGCGATCCGATCTTTGGGTTCTACGCGTGGACGGGTTACATCTGGGGCAGCGTCGTGTTCGCGACGCGGTGGCGGCTGCTCGCGTACGCACCCGTCGCAGTGATCACCGCCACATCGCAGCACGGCGGTCTACCCACCCGCTCGGCGTCCAGCTGGATCGGGTGGCTCGTGTTCATCGCGATCAACCTGATCGCGGCCGGCGCGGTGTCCTGGTTCGCCAGGGTGCGCGAGCAGGAGCACAACCAACGCAAGCAGACGATCGACGAGCTAACCGAGGCGAATGCCGAGCTCGAGGCTTCGCTGCGAGAAAACGCCGGGCTGCGCGCCCAGCTCGTGGCACAGGCGCGCGAGGCCGGCGTGCTTGACGAGCGCCAGCGGATGGCCGGCGAGATCCACGACACGCTCGCCCAGGGCCTGGTCGGGATCATCACCCAGCTGGAAGCTGCTGCCCAGGCGACGCGATCGCCCCGCGAGCGGCAACGTCATACCGTCGCGGCAGCCGAACTGGCGCGCGAGAGCCTGGCCGAGGCTCGTCGCTCAGTACAAGCGCTCCAGCCGATCCCACTCGAGCAGGCTCGGCTGTCAGACGCGCTCGCGACCGTGGCCGAGAAGTGGTCAGAGCGCTCGGGCGTGACCGCGACCGTGAAGATGACCGGACAGCTCCGCCCAGTCGCGTCCGAGGTCGAGCAGGCGCTGCTGCGCACCGCGCAGGAGGCGCTCGCGAATATCGCCAAGCACGCCGAGGCCGGCCGGGTGGTGCTGACGCTCTCCTACATGGACGATGTCGTCACGCTCGACGTGCGCGACGATGGCGTCGGGTTCGCGCCGCCGTCACCGAACCTGCGCAACGGCGGCTTCGGCCTGACCGCCATGCGACAGCGCATCGAGGGGCTGGAGGGGACGCTCGAGGTCGAATCGGAGCCAGGCGCAGGGACGACCATCGCCGCCAGCATCCCGGCCGAGAGCCCCTCGTGAGCCCGCCGATCAGGTTGATGATCGTCGACGATCACCCGGTCGTGCGCGACGGGCTGAGCGGGATCTTCAACGCCCATCCCGAGTTCGAGGTGATCGCCGAGGCCGGTAACGGGGCCGACGCGGTCCGGCGCGCGCGGGCGCTCAGACCCGACGTGATCCTGATGGACCTGCGAATGCCCGAGCTGGACGGCGTCGAGGCGATCCGCACCCTCTCCCGTGAGGGCGTCGACACACACGTGCTGGTACTGACCACCTACGACAGCGACGCGGACGTCAGGCCGGCGATCGAGGCAGGAGCCACCGGCTATCTGCTCAAGGACGCCCCGCGCGAGGAGCTGCTGCGCGCCGTCCGCGCCGCAGCCCGCGGCGAGTCGGTGCTCTCACCGGCCGTTGCATCGCGGCTCATGGCCCACGTCCGGGCCCCCGCCCAGGACCACCTGTCAGAGCGAGAACTCGAGGTCCTCGCCCTCCTGGCCCGCGGCGCGAGCAACCGCGACGCAGCGGCCCAGCTATTCATCAGCGAGGCGACAGTCAAGACCCACCTGCTCCACATCTACGCGAAGCTCGGCGTGAGCGATCGCGCTGCGGCGGTCGGCGAGGCGTTCAACCGCGGGCTGCTGACGCCCGAGAGGCGGTGAGAGGGCGACACGGAGCGTGGCGTGGCTCCTCTGCATGAAATGCCGCAGCACGCGCTACGCAGCAGGTGTTCACCAAACCCGTAGCGGAGCGATTGGTTCGAAGCCGCTTTCCACGGCGGCCGCCAGTGCATTTCCGTGTTCATACCCGACGATCGGGACGCCAGTGAACAAGTCGCCGACGGCAGCGGCCAGGTCACGCCGCGCTGAGGCGGGTGTAGCCGCGGTGGTGAAGACGTTCGACACCCCGACCGTCGCGCCAGTCCGATTGTCTCGACAATGGCAACGTCGACTCCCGCCAACGCCAACTCACCCGCCAACATCAGCCCCGTCGGGCCGCCTCCGGTGATCACCACCGCATGCTCGGTCATAGCCATACGCCCGTTAGATACGTTGACAACAACACACGCATTTCGCTCCTCCATTTCGTGGGTTCCGGCTTGCGGCGGTCTGGTCATCACGAGCCGAGGTGTTCATCGTCGGCAGCATGTGCGTGGCTTGCACGGAATGCGTTCAGGGCCAGCTTGCGATTGATGCGCAACTCTTGACTCAGCCGCCGGTCGTGGGAGGCGACGACGAGGGCGCCAGACCATCCATCCAGCGCCGCCGAGAGGATCTCGAGCGACTCGACGTCGAGATGGTTGGTCGGTTCGTCGAGCAGCAAGCACGTGGCGCGCAACTGGCCGATGACGGCGAGCGCGGCGCGGGTCCGCTCGCCCGGCGACAGAGTAACCACATTCCGGTTGGCTGCCTCTGCGCGCAGGCCGAACGACGCCAGCGCAGTCCGCATTGACTGCTCGTCGAGACCGGAGAGCTCGCGCACCCGGTCGGCGAGCCGGCCTTCGCGGCGCAGGGTCGCATGGGTTTGCTCGAAGTGGGCGATCACCGTTCCCGGCGCTTGCCGACGTCGGCCGTGGGCTGGCTGGAGGTCGCCGGCGAGCGCCGCCAATAGCGTCGACTTGCCGCTGCCGTTGGGTCCGGTGACCAGAATCCGCTCGCCATTGGCGACGTCGAGGTCGATCGGCCCGAGCGACCAGTCGCCCCGCCGGGCGACAAACGCCTCAAGCGCGACCATGAACGGCTGCCGGTGCTCACCGGCGGTCAGCTCAAGGCGGAGTGTCGGGTGCTCCCATGGTCGCGGCGGGATCTCGGCGCGGCGGCCGCGGTCGCCGAGCTTGCGCGCCCGTCCGGCCATTTCCTCGGCGCGCATCCTGACCCACTCGCGCGAGTTCTTGTCATTGTCGTGCACGTATGCCCGCGCTCGGTTCGCGCTCGCCGCCGCGCGCCGGCGAGACTCACGCTCGGCCGCGATCAAGACCGCTCGGCGCGCAAGAGCCTGCGCGTGCTCAGCCCGAGCTCGTGCCTGGCCCGCTCCGCGTTCGCGCTCGAAGGCGTCCCACCCTCCACGAAAGCGTGTGGCCCGGCCTGTATGAGCGTCGAGCTCGACGATCTCGTCAACCGTGTCGCTGAGGAAGTCGCGGTCGTGGGAGACGAGCACGACGCCGCCCGAGCGGCTGCGAAGCAGTTCCCTGAGCCGATCGAGGCCGTCGTCATCGAGGTGGTTGGTCGGCTCGTCGAGCAGGACGGCATCGAAGCGCGCGACCGCGAGCGCCGCCAGGCCGGCTCGCGCGGACTGGCCACCTGAGAGCGTCTCTAAGCGCCGCTCGAGAAGGGGCTGCTCGAGGCCCAGCTCGGCGGCCGCCCTCGCCAAACGCGCATCGAGATCGTCGCCACCGAGCGCGACCCAGCGCTCGAGCGCCGCCGCGTGCAGCCCGATCGCATCGAGCCTGCCTGCCTGTAGCGTCGCCGCCCAGCGCTCGAGCTCACGGCTCGCCGCGGCGACACCGACGCGCTCGAGGATCAGCTGGCGCACACTCAGCCTCGGCTCGCTCGCGTCGGCCATCTGCGGCAGGT
>CAWEQQ010000053.1:0-75093 GCA_963811155.1 uncultured Solirubrobacterales bacterium | reverse complement strand
CGCTCTCATTTCGAAGAATCCGACACACATCGATCCCCGAGACCTTCGGCAGCATCCAATCGAGCAGAACAACGTCGTAGTCGCCCCCACGCGCGGCAACAATCCCGGCTTCGCCGTCGACAGCGATCTCGACCGCGAACCCATCGCTCTCCAGAGCACGCGAAACGGCGTACCGCATCGCCGCATCGTCCTCGACGATCAGGATACGCCCCGACATGTCGCGACCCGAATCTAGCGCACGGCAAGCGGCGAGGACGCTCGCGCCTAGCAGATTGCTTCCCAACTTGCGTGGAGGGGTAGGAGACCATGGTCATGGGTGAAGACCTTCCGGCGCTCGTTCGGCTACAAGTCTGCTGCGATCGAGCTGCCCCGTCAGTAGTGCGAGCAGCGCTAAGCGTCGCAGGGATCAGCCGGCGTCTCGATGACGTGATCCTCGTGGCCAGCGAGCTCGTGTCTAATGCCGTGCTGCACTGCGGATGCGCTTCCGAAGATGTGATCGAGCTACAGGCCGAGCGGATCGCCGACCATCTCTTGATTTCCGTCCGCGATCCGTGCTTTTCAGGAACGAGCGCGCGGATGTCGCTCACCAACGAGTGGCCCTTCGGTGGTTTGGGTCTGCGCGTCGTGGAGCAGATCGCACATCGGTGGGGCACCGAGCGCGACAACGGCTACCGCGTCTGGGCGGACGTGGCGTTGAGCGATTCGATCGGCTAACCCCTGGAGTCGGCTTGTGGATCATCCTCGAGGGGCATCGGATGAACGGGCGCTCGTAACAGAACGGGTCGGTCGAAGCTCGCGAATCAGCGGCCCTCTCAGCCACCATCCCATCCGCCAGCACCCCGGCATCGCAGAGCGCGAATCGACTTGGTTTAGCCCGCATCACCAGCACGTCCGGTTATGTAAAGCTGCCTACAAATCGGATCTTTGTTTCTTTGTTCAGCGATACATTGAGCTTCCGAGCCCGACCAGTCCTATTCGCGGAGGCGCCGGCTGAGGTGCTGCGCGCTGCTTCAGGCGGGCCGGCGGCCCGAGGGACTGAGCCGCAACAGCTGTTCGTGCCAGACCGGGGGGTAACCGGGTCCTCGTCAACGCACAGCTCCCCAAGCAACCAGCCGAGGCTTGCACCGCCGAAATGATCGAACTCGAAATGATCGAACTCCGCGACGACCTCGAGCACCCGCGGCAGCGAAACTGGACCCAGCATCCAAAATCAGCCAGGGCTGCGCCGAGCGTCGTCATACGCGCGCCGCAACGCGGTGATGCGGCTCAAGACGGTCGTGCGGTTGTCGTGCTTGCGCTCGTAGGAGTCGATCTTGGCGAGGTCTCTCGGCGAGAGCTCGTGGAGCTTGCTCACGATCTCCTCGGCTGTCAGCGAGTTATTGGGCGCGAGCGCGAGATCCTGCTCGGAGGCGACCGCACCCTTGATCTGTCCCTCGACCTGCGCGACGCCGGGAATCTTGCGCGCCTGCCGGGCGGTGCGCTTCGCGCTCGTGTGCTTGTCGCGCGCCGTTTGCTTGATCTCGTGCGCTACCTCCCGCACGGTGTCCGCGGCCCGCCTAAACCCGTTCCGGCAGCAAGCATGTGTCCGCCAGCGCCTACAGCTGCACCAACTGCCACTACAAGCTCGAGGTCGACTCGACGCGCGACATGCCGCCCCTGCCCGAAGTGCGCCAACGGCAAATGGAACACGGTCGCAGGAGGCGACAGCGTCGACGACCCCTGCCCGAACGAGTAGCCGAGAACAGACGACAACCTCACTGAGTTGCCGTCGCCCTGACCTGCTCCGGGGTGCTGGCGATCTTCCCGATGATCATCATGATCGTGTCGCTCTCGTCCTGATCGGTCGGTCCGCGACCTAACAGCCGCGACCTAACAGCCGCGACCTAACGTCCGACCGAAACGTTGGAAGATCCCGCCCGCCCACTGCGAAAGCAGATCTTCACCAGCGCGATCCCCAGTCGGGCCGACCCCACCGCTGGCGGCAGCGCTGCAAACACGGACAGCGAGGCCAAGCAGGTGGTGCAGGCGACGCGCGATGAGGGACCTCGGGGCAACGGGGAATCGCCGTTAGCGCCAGCTTCCGTTCCGTTGTTCCTCACGTGACTAGCCGGCCTGGTCGGACGGCCCGAACTTGGCCCAGCGCGCGGATCGCCGCCTCCTCGATGCCGAACACGCGTGTGTGGCCGCGGTGCTCAAGCCAACGGCGATCACGCTGAGGGAATGATGGCGCGTGCGGCAAGCCTGATCGAAGTGGCGGGGTGGCCCCGCGTTTCAACCAAACGATCGGGATGGCTTCAGCTTGGCGCCGGTGTCGGTCGCCGATCGGGCGCCTTTCAGCGCGGAGCGCTGCGCCGGCGCGATTTGCGCGGCGATCGCGTCCGCCTCCTCTTGCGCCACATTGGCGGTCGAGCTCTCCCCTCCTGCCAGCGCCTGGTTCGCGGCGTCGACCGCTCGCTGTAGGGCGTCGGCCAGCGCCGGCGCCTCGCTCGCCTCAACACCCTCGAGCACGATCTGGTCGCCCTGCACGATCTCGTTGAGTCGCAGGTGACCCACGGCCGCTTGGCCGACGAGCTCGCCGGCCAAGCGGGCGCTCACGTCGCGTGACCACCGGCCGCTCGGACAGCCGGACAGCTGAACGCGCACGCGCACGCGCACACCCACGCGATCGGCGGCCAATGGCTCACCACGGACCTCGACGATGCGGTAATCCTCGGACATGCTCCCTTCCCTCCTCCAGTCGTCGTTCGGCTAACACTTGGGCTACCGATACCCGATCCGTGGCACCGCGGCAACCTGTCTAGGCGCCCGCGCTGGCGCTGCAGTGGTTCGGTTGACCCGGTGTCGGGGCAGCCCGGCGGCCCTGCAGCCGATCGGAAAGGACGTCGGGACCACGGCCACGGTCTTGGACCTGGCGACGCGTGCGGGGTCTCTCTCTCCGGCGGCGGGCTTGCATCGCCGACCGAGCGGGTACGTATCAGCGGCAATGATCGCTGGCCCCTTGGCCGCAACCGGCTCACCACGTCGCGGGGGGCGCCGCCTTGCCTGGGTGGACCGACGAGGTTCCGAGTCCCGACGCAGGCGGGCGACCGAGCGTTCGAAACGGAGGACTCGGCGCGAGCCGGAGCCGACCGCGAGTCCGTTCTCGACGCGCGCAAGCGCTGGCGCCACTGGTGCTCGCGCTCGTAACGCCACGGGCTGAGGGGGCCCGTCTCGCGTCGTCGACCGCGTGCGTTTCGCAGTGACGGCCGCGATTGGCGGCCGTCGCGCTCGAGGAGCTCGTCGTAGTCGGGCAACCGGAGCACCTGGCGCACGACAGTCATCCAATTCTCCTGAGACACGAGGGACTGGACGGACCTGCCGCTGTCGAGATCGACGAGGGGCGCCGGTTGCTACTCTTCCGTGGCGGCTAGGTCGAGCTGACCGCCAACCTAACGGACGCCGGGCAGGAAGGCACTGCGCGGCGCAGCGGAGATCCGCCGGTGAATGACGTCAGGCCTCGGCGGCCATTCCGCCAGGGCGCATCCTGATCCTGGGACGCAGCGGGACCGAACTTCTCGCTGTGGTCTGAGCGCGACGAACGCGTCGAGCTCGGCCTGTTTGACGAGGATGGCGGGGAGCGGCGGTTCGACGTTCACGACCGCACCGCATGCACCCAGGCATCTCCCCGGGACCGGACTCACACCGGCGGGCCGCCTGAACTTGTCGCTCCTTTACCTCACCGCAAGCATCCCTTCTTCACAGCGCCGGAGCAGTCTCGGCGCACGTCGAGCGCGGACTATGGATAGCCCCGCGGGGCGATCCCTAATCTAATCCCTCGCTAGCGATCTATCGGTGCCCGCCGTGCGTCGCAATCTGAAGGCTGCCGCTGCGGCGTGCACCAGATCGGTCGCGGCGATCTCCCCGAATGCCGTAAACGGGCGCGCCCAACCGACGTCCAAACACCCGTCCCGGCCTCGCCGCCGGCGCTTGCCGCGAATTTGGCGGCTCCGAACCGGCAGCGAGCGGTCAACGGCTATCAGGCGAGCCGACATTGGACGCGAAGCCCCCGATTGCGTTGCACATAGGAAGGGAGGTCACCGATTTGAGATCGGCCAGCTACCCACGCCCGCGAACAACCGAGTCAAGTGCGAACTGCCCTGCTTGGCGGTGGTCAACCGCCACGTACATTACGCGGCTGTCACCAAGCGAGCTGACTAGATTGCGGCCCCTTGTGGTCTCGATTGAGCCGCCGCCCGGCCAGCCCGTGCAGCCGTGCTCCGCGCCGCTGTCTCGACTGCGGTAAGGGGTTTGGCGATTCCCTCGAGGCGTCTGCGCTCGGCCTTGACGCCGAAGGCGATTTCGACGACGCCACCAACGATCATCAGGATCGCTCCGATCGCGAGCGCCTTGAACACCTCGCTTGCCTTGCCGGTCGCCACCATCGGACCGAACAGTTGCGGCCCGATGATCCCGCCGAGCCCCGTTCCGGCCGCGTAGAACAGCGCGATGCAGAGCGCCCGAGTCTCCATCGGGAAGATCTCGCTCACAGTGAGGTAAGCCGCACTCACGCCGGCTGACGCGAAGAAGAACACGACTGACCAACACGCCGTCAGCGTCCCAGCGGTCAACTGGTGCTGCTTGAACAGGTAGCCGGTGACAAGCAGCAACACCCCCGAAAAGATGTAAGTCCCGGCGATCATCGGCCGGCGACCAATCGTGTCGAACAAACCGCCAAGCACGATCGGCCCGAACAGGTTTCCAGCGGCGAACGCGACGAGGTAATACGGCGCGTTGGCCGTCGCGACATGGAAGAAAGTGCTCAGCAACGTCGCATAGCCGAACAGAATTGAGTTGTAGAGGAACGCCTGTCCAATGAACAGGGCCAGCCCGAGTACCGTCCGTTTCGGGTAGGTCTTGACGACGGTCCGGGCGATCGCGACCAGGCCGATCGTCTTGCGCTGGCGGATCGCGATGGTGTCATCGGGTTCGTCCAGGGACTCACCGGTGTCCTCGGAGACGTCCCGCTCGATCGCGCGAGTTACTTCTTCCGCCTCGTCCGCGCGCCCGTGGATGAACAGCCAGCGCGGACTCTCCGGGACGTGGCGACGCACGATCAGAATCGCGAGTCCGAGGACGAACCCCAGGCCGAAGCACACACGCCAGTTGAGCAGCGGCGAGAAGACGTGCAGCGCGACGACCGACAGCAACGCGCCCGCAGCCGCGCCGGCCCAGTAGGTGCCGTTGATGATGATGTCGATCCGACCGCGACGGCGCGCCGGGATCAGCTCGTCGATCGCCGAATTGATCGCGCTGTACTCCCCACCGATGCCCATCCCGGTCACGAAACGGCAGAGGAAGAAGAACCACGGCGCGAACGCGAAAGCCGTCGCAATCGTCGCAGCCAGGTACACGCCGAGCGTGATCATGAACAGCCGCTTGCGCCCGAACCGGTCAGTTAGCTGACCGAACAGGAGCGCTCCGAAGCAAGCGCCGGCGACGTACATCGAGGCCGCCAGCCCGGCGATGTCCCCAGCCGAGATCCGCAGCCCGCTCCCCTTGGCCGAAATCGCACCAGCAATCGAGCCAACGATCGTCACCTCGAGCCCGTCGAGAATCCAAACCGTCCCAAGCCCAATGAGGATCCGCCAATGCCAACGCGACCACGGCAGCCTGTCCAGCCGCGCGGGGATATTCGTTTCGATAATCCCGAGCTCTTCGGCTTTGGCTGTTACAGTCGCCATCTCGTCTCCTCCCGACGTTTTCCTCGTCAGAGTGCTACCCCGTTGCGCGGTCCTCAAGCGCAGCTCCAGCGTGCACCAACGAGGGACACGAACATCAATACGGCAACGATGCGATCGGTACGCGAGGACCCACCCAGGCGCTGCTGACCATCGCCGACGAGGAGCAGCCGCCGCGCCGGTTTCATCGCCGGAGCCGACGCGACCGGCACGGCCGAGCAGAAGGGCGCCGACCTGCAGCAGCAGATCGACGCCTCCGCGACCTCTCGACGTCGCCGGCCTACGACGACGCGACCGTGGGCGCTCGCGATATGCACTCGCGATTCGCTCCGCGGGCGTCGCGGGCGGCGCTTGTGGACGGGGTGTCAGGCGGGATTGTTGGTAGTCGGGTAGGCGGGAGGCGCCGTGCGCCCACGGCTACACAAGCCCGACTGGCCCCGGTCTCGTCCCGCCCCCTATCAACCGGACGTCGGGTTTTCCCCAATCCGGCTGGAAGCGAGCGCATATCAGTGACCGCATTCCTACCGCGTGCACGGCGACGGGCTCCGTGACCAGCCCTCACATCGCCGGCAGTTGGCGGGTTGGCTTGCCGCCTTCGCCGCCCGCCAGAGGACCTGACATGAGGAGCGTGAAGAGACGTCCGAGCACGGTCACGCGGTCACCAGTTCCGGGTCTTCGGCCACGGCTCGGCGGAGCGCTTGGTCGAAGTCGATGGGGGCGATGTCGAACACTCTCATTGCGGAGGGGTCGGTGACGACCGTCGGCACGGCGAGTCCTTCGATCAATGGTCTTGCCACACCGGCGTCGACCGGTGTGACGAGCCCGATCCACAGCGAGGACAGCCACGGGGTGATCAGCGGCACCGGAATCCGCGGCCGGCGACCGATGCCCAGGACCTCTGCCATCCTGTCGAGCATCTCGCCGTAGGTGAGCACGTCGGGGCCGCCGATCTGAATCTCCGTGCCCACCGACTCCTCGACTGTCAGTGCCTCGATCAGAAAGCTCCGCGTGTCATCGATCGCGATCGGCTGGGTCGCGTTCTCAAGCCAGGCCGGCGCGATCATCGCCGGGAGTCGCTGGACGAGGTAGCGCAGGGTGCGATACGACTCGCTCTGCGCCCCGACGACCGTCCCGGCGCGAAAGTAGGTCAATGGCGGGCCCTGCTCGCGGAGCGCGAGCGCGGTCTGGTGGCGGCTGCGCAGATGCGGGGAGTGAGGCCGGTCACCGAGACCGCCGAGATAGATGATCCGCTCGATTCCCTCCGCGCGTGCCATCCGGGCGAACGCGGTGGCGGCGGCGCGCTCGCTGGCGGCGAAGCCCTTCGGTCCGCCGCGGCCCATCGAGTGGATCAGGTAATACGCCACGTCGATGCCGTGGCCCGCTCCGCGCAGTGTTTCCAGGCGCAGCACGTCACCCTCGTGCAGATCGAAGCCTTCGCGCTCGAGCTCGCGGGCGCGAGTCGCGCCGCGGTCGCGTACCAGGCATCGCACCTCCCGTCTCGAGCTTGCGAGCCTGGCGGCGAGGCGAGCGCCGATGAATCCCGTCGCGCCGGTAACGAGCACGCGGGCGCTCATGCTGCGGTCGCGTCGGACGACGGTGTCGGCGCGAGCGCGGCGGCCAGCCGCTGCGCCTTCTGTTCCTCAAAGCCGCCTGTCTCGCGTGCCAAGATCCGGCCGGAGCGCTCGACAATCAGGACTACGATCGTGTCGGTTCCGGCAAGACCGAGGTTGTCTAGGACCCTGTCGACGTCGGTGTAGACGGTGATCGTGCGGGCGCGAGCGGCCGCGTCCGGGATCCCGCGCGTCATGCCACCATCGATGAACCACCGCGCCGGGCAGTAGACGGATGCGAGCACCGGTAGCTCGTAGACGGCGACGTCGGCGCGGCGCTGCTCGAGGTCGATCAGCCACGCCAGCCACTGATCGACAAGGTGCTGCTGCTCGCGGCGGAACGCGACGACGAGGAAGTTGTGCTGCCTTGGAAGATCGCCGGGCAGCTCGTACTCCTTGCCGTCGAGCGCGCGTCCTGCGACCGGGCTCAACGTTTGCGGCTGCGAGGGGGCGAGCGTGCGCCGCAGACCAGCGAGAGCGCGATCGCCGACACGAGAGAACGCGAGCCCCAAGAGCGGATCGGCGATCCTGAACAGGCCTTTCAGCGCGAGGTCGGCGTCGTAGGTGACCTGTGTGCCGTCCGCGATGTCCGCGAATGTGATCCTGTCGCGCGAGATCACGGCGGCGTTCTCGCCGAGGAAGGTGACGGCACGCGGGGGGTCGTACTCGACGATCCGGTAGGTGAGCTCGTTCTCGCGGCCGAGGAACTCGGCCACCAGCCGGAACTCGCTTCCCAGGCCGACCGCCGCGCCGTTCACACGCTTGGCCTCAACGACGCCCGGATCCCATTGCTCGGTTGTCGAGAAGTCGCTGAGGTATGCGAACACGTCCTCGCGTGGTTGCTGGATGTCGATCGTTGCTCGATAGTGGGCCATCACGGTTCTCCTTCCGGGTTAGCTAGTTCCTCCGGAAAATCCCTGTGGGAGGGTGAGGGATGGTGAATCGGGGAGGTTTCGGGGCGGTCCAGCGGGCCTGTGATGCCAGTTTTGACTGCAAGTCTGGGCTTTTTGGCACGCCGCGACCGGTGCTCCTCCCGATTTCGCTGCGCGGAAGGAGCGGGTGCGCGGTGGTCAGGTGGTGCAGCGCACGGTGTGGGTGTCGAGGTTGTAGGCGAGGATCGCCCACGCACACCACGCGCGGCTGCGGGCGGCGCCTTTGAGGCGGCTGCGGCCCATGCCGTAGTCGCGCTTGAGGTGACTGATGCGGCCTTCGGCGCCGGCGCGGTAGCAGTACAGTCGTCGGCCGGTGCGCTTGGAGTCCGGTGCGGGCGCGTTGGGGTTCCACACCGTGGCGGGCTGTTGCGCGCTGTTCTCGAACGCCTTGACGGTGACGTGCTTACCGAACCCGCCGTCGACGGCGGCCTCACGAATGCTGATCGCTTGCGCGTCCAGGCGCGCGAGGGTCGCGGGCAGCAGCTCGTTCTCGCCGGGGTTACCCGCGGCGGTGCTGGTCGGCAGGATGTACCCGCGCGCGCCGGTCGTGTTCTGGGTGATCTCGCACACCTGGTGCACATACCCGAACTCGGTGCGCTTGGCGAGCTTGCCCTTGCGGATCGGGCGGGCGTCGGTGTCGTGCAGCGACACGAGCCGGTCGGTGATCGGCTCGCCCGCGAGCCGCAGCCGGATCTGCTCGGCCACGCGCCGACAGCCCTCCAGGAGCGCCTCGAGGCGCTGCGCGGCGCGCTGGGGCGCCTCCCCGCCCTGCTTGCTCAGGTGCGCGCCAAGACGCTCCGCCTCGGCGATCGACAGACCCAGACAATCGCCCAGCTCACCGGTGATTTGCAGGACTTCCTGCTTGGCCTCATCGGTCCGGCGCTTGAGGCTGCGCCCCAGGTGCCGCAGCCTTGCGTGCGCGCGACGGGAGCGGTCACGCACCCGCGGCGCGTTCTCGCCGGCCACCCCAGCGACCTCACGCGCGACGCGCGCGAGCAGCCCGATCCCATCCGCCGCGAGCCCCGCGTCGGTCGGGTAGCGAATGTCGGACTCCACCACCGTGGAGTCAATCCGGATCGCACGCGCACGAAACCTCGTCTGCGCAGCCGAGCTCGCGACCACGACGCTGACGACCTCCTCCACGGTGACCGCGCCGAGCCGGATCACGCCCAAGCGCGTGCGTAGACCGATGCGCGGCAGAAGGACAAAAGCTCGCCGCAGCTGTAGTTGGCCAACACGACGATTGAGCGGCCCAGCCGCGCCCACCAACAGCCGCCGCGCCTTCCAAACCGACACCCTGCTCGCGCAACTACTGTCCGTGCGCCGTCCGGGTGACATCGTCTGTGTCGCGTGGTCGATGACTGGCAGCTGCGGTTGGCGGCATCGTGCTCGGCCGCTGACGATGCCGGTTTGTGTCACCGGGGTCGCCGCTGGGCGACTCCGGTGTCGTCGATTGTCCTCAGGCGCGGTTTGCGCGGCCCGCGACGAGCTCGGCGGCCTGTGTGGAGGCATGGCCGTCTGTACGGCCGTTGGCGTGCCCTAGGCCGGCGGCGACCCGCGCGCCGAGTTGCGGGTCGACGTTCGTCCAGTAGGCGATCACCCGTAGCTGCATCTGTTCGCCGACATCGTCGCTTGCGTGACCGACGATGTTCATCGCGAGGTGCTCGCGATCTGTGTCGCTCATGACTTCGCGATACAGCGTGCCGGGCTGGCCGAAGTCGTCATCTTCGGCGTGCTTCTCGTATGCGTAGCGTCCGAGCTCACCGGCGTCCACCGACCAGCCGAGATCGGCGCCGCGCTGTGTGTCGGCCTGGGGACCGCCGTAGCTGTTGGGGGCATAGACGGGCTGCGCCCCGGCGTGGCGGTAGGTCATCGCTGCGTCCTTGTTGTAGGAGTGCACTTCGACCTGGGGGGCGTTGATCGGGAGCTGCTCGTAGTTGGGACCAACCCGGTGCAGGTGGGTGTCGTGGTAGGAGAAGATCCTGCCCATCAACATCTTGTCCGGGCTCAGGCCGGTGCCGGGTACGAGGTTTGACGGATTGAAGCTCGCCTGCTCGACCTCCGCGAAGAAGTTCTCGGGGTTGCGGTCGAGGACCAGGCGCGCGACGACGACCGGCGGGTAGTCGCCGTGCGGCCAGACCTTCGTCAAATCGAACGGGTTGAAGCGGTAGTCAGCCGCATCGGCGAACGGCATGATCTGCATCTCCAGGCGCCACTCCGGAAAGTCTCGGCGATCGATCGCGGCACGGAGGTCGCGCCGGTGAAAGTCCGGGTCCTCGGCGGTCATCGCTTTGGCCTCGTCGTCGGTGAAGTTCTCGGCGCCCTGGACCGTCTTGAAGTGATACTTCACCCAAAACCGCTCGCCGGCCTGGTTGATCCACGAGTACGTATGGCTGCTATAGCCGTTCATGTTGCGGTACGTCCGCGGTATGCCGCGATCGGACATCAGGATCGTTACCTGGTGCGCGCTCTCGGGCGAGAGCGTCCAGAAGTCCCACTGCATGTCGTTGGAGCGAATGCCGGTGTCGGGCAGGCGCTTCTGAGAATGGATGAAGTCCTGAAACTTCGTCGGGTCGCGGATGAAGAACACCGGCGTGTTGTTGCCGACCAGGTCGAAGTTGCCCTCGTCGGTGTAGAACTTCAACGCGAAGCCGCGCGGATCACGCACGGTCTCCGGAAAGCCCTGCTCGCCGGCGACCGTCGAGAAGCGCGCGAACATAGGTGTGCGCTTGCCGACCTGCGCGAACAGGCTCGCCTTGGTGTACTGGGTGATGTCCTCTGTAACCTCCAAGAAACCATGCGCACCGCCGCCCTTGGCATGCACGACGCGCTCCGGGACGCGCTCGCGGTTGAAGTGCTGCATCTTCTGCACGACGTAATGGTCGTGCAACGCGATCGGACCGGCGGCCCCGACCGTCAACGAATACTCATCACTAGGCGCTGGGATCCCAGAGTCGGTAGTCGTCGCCGGCGGTTTGACATCGGTCATGAATTACTCCCTCTCTCTCGGGTTGGATTTGCCGCTCGCACGCATCAGGTGTCAGGGCGGCAGTCAGGGCAGATCCCCCAATAGATGAGTTCCGCCTCCTCGATCTCGTAACCAGAGGCGGACGACGGCGCCAAACACGGCGCGTGCCCGACCGCGCAACCGACATCCACTGGTGCCGCAAACGCGGAGATAAGGGCTCCTCCACGTTCTGAGTGGGTAGCCGTCCGGGACGGTTGACAGCCTGCCGCGCTTCTGATCATCGATGATGGGGGGCCTGGCATGCACGACGTCGACTTGTTCCAGCGGGCGCTTGGTCTTCAGGAGCCGTGGCAGGTGGTGGGTGTCGAGTTCGACGCAGCCGACCGGCGGTTGGATCTGCGGATCGACTTCCCGAAGGGCTCGCGGTTTGCCTGCCCGGAGTGCGCCCGCAAGGGGTGCGAGGTCCACGACACCGAGCAGAAGACGTGGCGGCATCTTGACTTCTTCCAGCACCAGGCGTATCTGACCGCGCGGGTGCCCAGGGTTTGCTGCCCCGAGCACGGCGTCAAGCAGGTCGAGGTGCCGTGGGCGCGGGAGCGGTCGGGGTTCACGTTGCTGTTCGAGGCGCTGGTGATGGCGCTGGTCAAGGAGATGCCGGTCGCGGCGGTCGCGGGGCTGATCGGCGAGACCGACATGCGCGTCTGGCGGGTTGTGCACCACTACGTCGATGAGGCGGTCGAGGCGCAGGACCTCGCTGGGCTCGAGCGGGCGGGGATCGATGAGACCAGCTCGCGGCGCGGGCAGGACTACGTGTCGGTGTTCGCCGATCTCGATCAGCGCCGCGCGGTGTATGTCTGCGAGGGCCGCGATCAAGGCACCGTGCAGGCATTCTCCTGCTTTCTGGAGACCCATGGCGGTGATGTGCAGCGCGTCAAGGAGGTCTGCCAGGACATGTCCGAGGCGTTCCTCGCCGGCTCGCTGAAGCACCTCCCGGCGGCGGAGATCACCTTCGATCGCTATCACGTCCGCTCGCACCTCTCGAAGGCGATCGACGAGATCCGCCGCGAGGAAGCCAAGCAGCACAAGCAGTTGCTTAAGAACACGCGCTACGTGTGGCTCAAGCGCCCGGCCAACCTCACCGTCCGCCAGCAGGATCTCCTAGACGAGTTGCTGCAGCAGCCGCTTGAGACCGTCCGCGCCTACGAGTTCTCGCTGCGGTTTGACGATTTCTACGAGCTCGACGGTCCCGACGCTGCTGAGGAGTACCTGCGGCGCTGGATCGCCGAGGTCCACATCAGCGGCCTGCGGCCCCTGATCAAGTCCACACGGATGCTCGAGGACCACTGGCTGGGGGTGATGCGCTGGCACCACAGCCGGGTGTCCAACGGACTGCTCGAGGGTCTCAACTCACTCATCCAAGCCGCCAAACGACGCGCCCGCGGATACCGCACCAACCGGAATTACATCGCGATGATCTATCTCGTCGCCGGCAAGCTGCACGCAGGCCCCGCGGTCGCGTAACCCACACGAAACGTGGAGGGGCCCAGATGAGGTGATGGTGGTTGTCTGCCGACCCGCGACTCAAAGCGCACCGGACTACCGGCCGGCTCGATCCGCCGGACCAGCCCAGCCCCGACCAGCGCGTCCAGAACGTCATAGACGGTCTGCGTCGAGACGGCCCCGAGGCGCTGGCGATCAGGACAGCGATCTGCCACGACCGTGAGATGGCCACCCTCGCGGACAGCAGCGAGCACCGCCAGACGCGACGCCGTAAGACGCAAGCCGGCAGCACGCAGGTCCCGTAGTTCGACGCTCTCGAGCGGCTCGCAGTCGCCACTCGGTAACCCTACCGCTTGTATTAGATCGAATCAGCAAACGAACGAATCGCGATCCGAGCGGCGGTGGGTACTCCACCTCAAGGGTGATCGGTATCGAGCGGGAGGCCCGCCATAATAGCGCGGGCCTGCAGGGAGCCGGCCGGTTCGTGCGTGCACTGTGGGCCGTGCTTGCACAGGGTCGCGTGCAGCGTGTTGACAGTTTGAGGCCGTCCGCCGAACGTAGCCGAAGGCAGCGCGGGCACACGCCCGGTTCTGCTCGAGGATCAACATGGTGGCAGAATCGAGAGCGCTTAGCTGCCGAGCTCAACGGCAGACGTAGTTGCTCACGATCGAACGACATGACTCTCAAACCACATATGGGTGCCGTCGTGTGAGCGCGTGATGCCCCAGCGGTCGGCGAGTTGATTCCCCCAGCATTCTTTGGTGCCAAGCTCGCCGGGTAAGCCCAGCCCGCGACGGCGGTCGATGACCCCACAGCGCACGACGCCGCTCGCTCGGAGCTCGAGCGTAATCGATCCCTCGCGTACAGACCCATGGACAATTCTGTTCGTGACAAGCTCAGTCACCATGAGCTTTAGCTCGTCGAGCTTGCGCGCACGCGCGAGTCGGGAGAGGTCCTTCGCGACCATCCGGCGTGCACGAGCAGGCCCACCGGGTGCGATTTCGATCCGGCAGATGGCTTGCAGGCGTGAACGCATGGTCACCAGGCGTTTCTACCCGAAAGCTCGGGCCGCAACGCGGGCAGGGCTCGAACAAGATTCTCAGGGTCAAGAGGTTTCGAGTTGCTGTGCCCCGGGAAGTAAAGCGGGAGACGCTTTCCGTGATCGAATCCCTGCCGACGGTTCGCCTCGAGCTGGACAGCCGACGTGAGCGCGTCACGCTTGTGCGAGGCGTGCTGGCGAGGCTCGGTGAGCTGGTAGCGTTTGACGCGGCGTTTCTTGACGATCTCAGAACGGCAGTGAGCGAAGCGTGCAACAACGTGGTGTTGCACGCGTATGGCGGTGAGCCTGGTCCGCTATTGCTGGACCTGAAACTCACGCGGGACGGGGTCGAGATCGTCATTCGCGACCGAGGAAGGGGGATCCGGCAGATCGTGTCGTCGGATAACGGGATGGGGGTTGGGTTGGCGCTGATCGGTGCGCTGGCTGACCGCGCTGAGTTCGTGAGCGCTCCGGAGGGAGGCACCGAGGTCCGCATGTCGTTCATCGGCCGCCGCGCCGCCTGGGAATTGGCCGACCCGCGGGCCACGGAAACTGGGGTGGGTCCAGCCCCATGTCTGTCCGGTGACGTGGTAGCGACGTTATCTCCGGTGTCAATGCTCCCAGCGGTCTTGGGCCACGTCGCTCGGGTGCTCGCCGCCAGGGCCTATTTCTCCCTCGACCGCTTGTCCGAGCTGCAGCTGGTCGCTGACCTGATCGCGACTTACGCTCCGTCGGCCGCAAGCAGCGCGAGCATCGGCTTCGCGATCGTCGCGAACGACAGGCGACTGGAGCTCACGGTCGGTCCTTTCCAGGTTGGCAGTAGCGCCCAGCTCCAGGATAAACCGTCCTTGCAGCGCCCTGCATTGCCGCTCGCACAGCTTGCGGACCAGCTAGCGGTGGTCAAGGTCGACGACGCCGAGATGTTCCGCGTGGTGCTGGTCGACCATTGCCGTACCGCGAACGGCACGCCGAGCTAAGGTCGAAGCCTTAGTCTTAGTGCGACAACGGCCACGTCGTCCCGCTCCGGCCCGGCACGAAACGCATCGAGCGTCGCCTCGAGCCGATCAACCACATCTTCGGGCGCGTTGCCGGCACAGTCGGCTAGGAACGCCTTCAGCCGTGCGATGCCGAAGCGCCCGCGCCTTCCTGGTGTATCGACGACACCGTCGGTGTAGAGGATGAGAAGTTCGCCCGGGGACACTTCGACGGTCTCCTCGGGCCAATATGCGTTTGCGAAGGCGCCGAGCAGCGGGCCGGGACTCGGCGCTTCGCGGATGTTGCCCTTGGTGCCGACGAGCATTGCCGGTGGGTGGCCTGCCGAGCTGATGACCACGTGGTCGTCATGGAGGCAGAGGCACAGCGCGGTGCACAGCGAACCTGTCGAGTCCTGCTTGAGCGCCTCGTCGAGCCGGCCGAGGATGGCGGCGGGTTCAGGCTCGGCGCGGCTGGCGATGCGAGCGCCGTAGCGCATCAGCGCGGTCAGCGAGGCCGCGGCCACACCCTTGCCTGCGACGTCGCCGAGGATCGCGAACCAGGTGCCAGCATGCTCGAAGAACTCGTAGAAGTCACCGCCGATATCGATTCGCTGTTCGGTGCCCGCGGGCGTGTACAGCGACGCGGCTTGCCAACCAGGAATGTCGGGGAGGTCGTCTGGCCGCAGGCGTTGCTGCAGGGTGTCGGCGACACGTGCAAGCGTTGTGTGCAGCCTCGCGTTTTCGACGGCGACCGCGGCGCGGCGGGCGAGCTGCTCGGCGAGCGCGACGTCATCGTGGGTCAGACGGCGACGGGACTCGGCGGTCACGAGCGTCATCAGGCCGATGGTCCGTGCAGGGACGACCATCGGGACGATCGCGACCGACCGGATCTGCAGCTCGCGCAGCAATCTCAGATGTTCTTCGCTCCTGGCTCCCGCGGCGAGCTCCTCGGTCGTGACCTCGGTGTAGAGCTCTGAGGTCCCGGTGCGCAGGACGCGGCCGAGTCCTCGGTTTGGATCGAGCTCGTCGGGCTCGAATTCGCGCAGACGTGACGCGAGTTGTTGCTTCGCGGGGTCGCGGTGGGCGGCGACGACGTGCTCGCGCCGATTGTCCGGGTCGATCAGATCGACCGCGCACCAGTCGGCAAGCTCAGGAACGGCGACGTTCGCGACGTTGCGCAGTGTCTGCTGATAGTCGAGCGACGAGGCGAGGATCCGCCCGGACTCGGCGAGGATGCGGGTGCGTACGTCGGCTGTCTTGACTGCGGTGACGTTCTCGATGACGGTCATCGCGCCAATGAACTCCCCTTGCTCGTCATGCAGAGCGGTGGTCTTCAGCAGGTTCCAGTGAACCTCGCCCGTGGTTCGGTGGACGACCCGCATCAGCAGTGGAGCGGCCTGCTTGCCCTGCATCAGCCTGACTGAGGGCACGTCATCGAGCGTCAACGGCCGTCCGTCCTCGGCCTCGACGATGTAGTCGTCCATGATCTCCTGGCTCGAGTGGCGCTGCAGCTCCGCCAGCGATTCAAAGCCCAGGTGCGTTAGAGCGGCGTGGTTCGCATACACGATCTCGCCATTGGGATCGCGGATCGTTACGGCTTCGGCCAGGATGTCAAGGCCGGGGAAGATCGACGCCTCGCCGCGGGCGAGCCTGTCGCCGAGTGAGGTGCCCCAGGCCAGGCTCAGCCTCCGCCCAGTAGCTCCTCGGGCGTGGCGACCCCGGTCAGGCGATCAGCAACGCCGGTCAGGTTCAGCAGGCGCTCCACCTGGGGTCCGCCGTTGGCCAGCGCGAGCCGCTTGCCGGCCTCCTCAGCTCGCTGGTTGGCCTTGACCAGCACGCCCAGGCCGATGGAATCGATGAAGGCAAGCTGTCTGAGATCCACGATCACGAGCTGGACGTCGGATTCGCCTATTCGCCCGAGTTGTTCCTCGAGCGCGCGGCCGGACGCCAGGTCGCGTTCCCCGCTAGCGATCAGCACACCAGTCGCGCGATCAAGCTCGCGCGTCTCTATGCGGAAATGGCCTCGCACGCGGTAGCGAGCCTACCGGTCTTTGGCGGGCGCGGTAGGGGTCGGGGACGCACGCGCGCACGACGGCGCTGAGGCCAAGGCGCTTATCGATCGGCAGCCAGAAGAGCTAAGGACACTTACGGCGCACCAGGCCGCGGATCGAGTGCCTCATTGGACTGCTCGCCAACCGCTACGAGGCGCGCCAGAATCGATACCTGTTACTCAGCGCTATCCGAACGCCGCGACGCTGACGGTCACCGCTGAATGCGGCGGCTCGAACTCCAGTCGCACCTGACTGTGGAAGCTTGGTCACGCCGACAACGTCGGGTATCTCCCGGTGCCGCTTGCGGCTCCGGCCAAGTGTCAAGGCCGGGTGCGGGAACGGCGGGGGTCGCCGGCGCTGCCGGCGCGGGCACGGTTGCCGGCTTCTCTGGAGCTGCCGGTGACCCTGGATCGGGCACCGCTGGAGTCGTGGGAACATCGGGAACCGCGGGGGTCGGAGGCTCGCTCGGCTGCGGGACCTCCAGCCACGGATCGGTGAGCGATCGCCGTGCGTGATCTGGAGGGTTCGACGCGCGTCTTCTATCGATGGATCTCTCCCTCGAGCATTCCACTATGGTGACGGTGCCGATCGCATCGGCACGGTTGCGACGTTGACGGCGGGCAGTCCGAACCGCTTCTGGATTTCCAGTGGATCGCCATCCTCCCGGTAGCGCCGCGCGCATTCGGGGCGCCTGAACACGACGATCCGCTGCGCTGCGAACGTCCTCAGCACGTCCTCGATCGCCGCGATCGGATCGCTCTCGCCAGTATCGCCGGAGGTGGAGAAGCCGGCGTCGTCGAGTTCCTGGGCCATGGCGCGCTCAACGCTCTGGGCCTCTGCGATCGCTTCATCGGGGTCGGAGAGCCAGAACTGCAGCGGCCGGCGCGACGATCATCGCCTCGGCGCTGTCGGCGGTCACGTCTGCCGGCACCGCGTCTCGCAGCTGGGTGGCCGAGATCGGTTCGCTGGTCAGGACGAGCAGCTTCATCGACGATGCTCTACCCGGGTGTGGTCGAGCTCAACCCGGGGTAGGACTGCGACGGCGATGGCTGATTCCGAGTCCATCCAGTGCATCGTCGAGATCCCCAAGGGAGTCGTAACAAGTACGAGTACGTTCCCGAGCTCGGAGCGGTCAAGCTCGATCGCTTCATCTCGTCCTCCGTCGTGGACCCGACCGACTACGGATTCATCCCGCAGACCCTGGCGCCCGACGGCGACCCGCTCGATGCGATGATCTGCGTTTCCGAGCCCACCTTCCCGGGCTGCGTGGTGCTCGCGCGACCGATCGGGCTGCTCGAGATGCAGGACGAGCACGGCGTCGACAACCACGTCCTGTGCGTCCCCGTCCAGGACCCCGGCTGGAACCACCTCCTCGCCTAGGCGATCTCCCGGTGCAGCTGCGCAGCGAGATCTCGCACTTCTTCTTCTCCGTCTACAAGGACCTCGACCCCGACAGGCACGTGGCAGTGAACGGATGGAGCGACCGCGACGCGGCGCTGGCGGAGATCGAGGCCTCGCGCCGGCGCTATCGCACGCACGAGCCTGACTAGGGCGACATCACGCGGACTTCGGCGACCGGCATCGGTTGCGTTGCCGAGGTGCGATCCCGAGCTGCTCGACGAGCGCGAAGAACGCGGCGCGTAAAGGACAACCGGGCCGTTCGCGAGCCCAGCCGGGGCAAGTCGATCTGCTCGCAGAGCGCGCGATCGCCACAGATCGCTGCAGCCCATCGAGCGCCCATCGAGCGCCCATCGAGCGCGTGCAGCTTCGTCGCGAGATCTTTGTCGGCTCCTTGGAACACCCCGGTCGGTCGTCTGGAGCCACGCCGCTCAGGTCGATCAGCACGTCGTCGTACCAGGCCTTCATCGGGGCTACTCCCTTCCGGCGGGCAGTCGGCTCGCGTGTCGACGTTCTGAAGCGCTCGCAGCGCCGGGTCGGCATCGCTGGGATTGAGCATCGAGGTCGTGGCAGCTGCCGGACACGCGAACCGCTCGCCGAGCCGCCCAGCTCGGACCGACGGTGCGCATCTTGCATGCTGCTGGGATTCTCGGCGCGCGCCGTATCGCGAGGCGCGCTCGTCGCACGGGAGCGAGCGAAGCGGTTGCGGTCCTTGCCTGGCGCGTGCGATGAGCGGTTCTAGCGGCACGGGTCGCTGGTGATGGACTGGCTGGAGGTGTTCGTCCCGGTCGTTTTCGAGCCCTATCGCCCTCGTGCGTGGCCGGCGAACGGCTCGCTGCTGTTGGATGACTTGCCGTTCGGGGTGCGCGATCCGGAGGCTGGCCGTCATCGGATCGCGTTGCGCATCTTCGCTGCGATGGGTTGTGAGAGCGGGCGCGCGAGGTTGTGGCGGTTGGAGGCGTTCACGAGCAAGTCGCAGCCCGACTGGAAAGCGTTTCTGGGCCGTCGGCGGGCGCGTCGTCGTCGCGCGATTCGACCGGTAGGCCGGCGGCCGTCGCAGCATCGCAGGCGTGGGCCACGGCCCTCCAGCTCGTCGGGGCTCGCGACGTACGTGACGGCCGGTCGCCGGTCGAGCGCGCAGTCGATCTTCTCCCCCTCCGCCAGCCGAGCGACGTCCTCGACCACGGCCCCCCATCTCGGTCCCGTGCCGCGAGCGATCGTGCTCAGGGTCGTCCCCTGCAACGCCGAGACCGTTGCCGATGTGTTGCCCGTGACGCCGGAGCCGATCGACAATCGACAAGCCTCCCGGAGCGCAACGCGCACGCCCTCTCGCTGCAGCCGAAGCGCCGCGGTGACCCCGGCGATTGCGCCCGCGACGGCCACGACGTCGGCCGCGATCTCGCCGCGGAGCGGAGCATTGCCGGGGTCCGGCCCGTCCGGCCAGCCGCAGAGCGAGGCCGACGCCGACGTCGTCTCGGCACTGGACCGAGGCCTGCTGGGAGTCGTCCTCTCGCAGGCCTCGGTAACCCGGCGGCGCCCGCCGGTAAGCTGCCGGTGGAGATCGCGCCGCGCGGTTGCCGACGCCGGCCCCCGGGTAGCTCGTGGTCGTGGCGAGGACCGAAGCCCAGTTCTCCGTGCCCCCAAAGCGCGTCTTTGCCGTGCTCTCGGACCCCGAGAGCTACGCCGACTGGGTGGTCGGCTCGCACAGTATCCGCGACGCCGATCCCAACTGGCCGGCTGTCGGCTCGCGCTTTCACCATCGGGTCGGAGCCGGGCCGGTGACGGTCAAGGATCACACAGAGGTCCTCGAGGTCGATCCGCCCCACCGGCTCGTTCTCCGCGCGCGTGCGCGCCCCCTGGGTACCGCCCAGGTAGAGTTGGTGCTGGAGCCGAGTGACGGTGGCACCCACGTGACGATGACCGAGGTGGCGGGCGATCCCCTATCCAAGCTCGCGATCAACCGCCTTACTGACCCGCTCGTGCACCACCGCAACGTCGAGTCGCTGCGGCGCCTGCGGCGGATCAGCGAGACCGGTGTCCTGAAGACCTGACCGGGACCGCCCGTTGCCAGCCGTTGCCAGCCTGACCGGATGCTCAGGATCGCCACGGGCGAAGCCGGCGATCGGCCAGCAGTGCCCGGGCGGCCGAACGGCCGCCCATGCCGTGGACCGAGCCGCCGGGATGGACCGACGCGCCGGCTACGTAGAGGCCGCGCAGCGGGTGCGATGCCGGCACAGCTCGGGGGCGGGGCGGAAGAGGAGCTGCTGGTCCAGCTCGTAGGTCCCGCCGCCGAGGTCGCCGTCGACGAGGCTGGGATTCTCCGCCTCGGTCTGCCGGGGGTTGCGAATCGCCCGAGCCAGCACCGTCTCGGCGAAACCGGGCGCGAACCGTTCCAGCTGAGCCTCGACCAAGCCGGCGACATCCTCGTCAGAGCACGGGTAGCGCGCCGGAACGTGGGCGTAGCAGTACAGGGTGTGGTGACCCGCCGGCGCGCGCGAGGGGTCAAACAGCGTGTGCTGCCCGACGACCACGGCGGGGCGCTCTGGCATGTCCCCCCGCTGGCCGGCCTGCGCGGCAGCGGCGAGCTCGCGCAGTTCGCCGCCGACGTGGATCACGGCGGCCCGGCGCGCCGGCTCGGCTGTCCACGGCACCGGCCGCCGCAGCGCGTAGTCGAGCTTGAACGCCGCGGTCGAGTATCGCCAGATCCGCAGCCGGCGCCGCAGCCGGTCCGGGAGCGCCTCGGCGGGGAGCAGCTCCAGCAGGGGCCGGGCGCTGATCGTCGTCACGACGTCACGCGCGGTCAGCTCCTCGCCTCCGTGCAGCGCCACCCCGGCGGCGCGCCCGCGTCTGGCGATCACCCGGTCGACATGCGCGCCGCAGCGCACCGTGACCCCTTCACGGGACGCGATCGCTAGCAGCGCATCGGTGATGCGCTGCTGGCCCCCGGCGGGAAACGGCCAACCATGCGAATGGGCGAGCAGCGCCAGGAGGAACCCGAACGCACCGCTGCCGGCCGTCGACGGCGCGAGCCCCGAGTGCTGGGCGGACCCTGCCAGCCATGCCGTCGGCCTGGTCGCGCCGTCGAACACATCGAGGCCAAACGCCTCGATCGATCCCGCCATCCGTCTGGCGAGCAGGAGAGCGTCCCGGCGCAGGGCGAGCGCCAATGCGATCGGCGGCCGGACCGGCGGCAAGGGGCTGAGAATCGCATCTACGAGACGTTGGCCGAGTGGCCGGTACTGCTCGATCAACCCCCGCCAGGCAGCTCCCGCACCGGGACACGCCGCCTCCAGCGAGGCGGCGGTCGGCTCAAGCGCATGGTGCAGCGCGATCGCGCTGCCATCCTCGAACGGGTGCGCCATGATCGCGTCGGGCCGGATCCAGTGCAGCCCCTCGGCCTCGAGCTCGAGCTCGCGGATCGCCGGCGATGCGACGGTCATCGGGTTAAACCCGGCGCAGTGATCGTGGACGAATCCGGGAAGGGTCGCCTCGACACTCGAACACGCACCACCCGGACTGGGCGAGTGCTCAAGGACTGTGACCTCCAACCCCGCGCGAGCCAGATGAATCGCGCAGACCAGCCCCGTGGAGCCGGCACCGACGACAACGACACGCCGGTCACGGGTCACGAGACGACGGCCAACAGGCATCCCTCGGTCCTACCCAGGTTTGGGTTCGTTTCACGGGCGCTCGTTGACAACCCACGCGGCGCGCACGACGTGCCTCGTCCACCTCTCCTCGAGCCATTGCTCCTCGAGCTCTCTCATCGAACTGGACCCGGAGTGTCATCGCCCCGGCCGCAGCGCAGGAGTGCAGCAGTGCGGTGCTGCCAGCCGCACACCGAGCGGCGCAAGACGTGTGCTGATCATCGGTCAGGCTGCCTGCCGCTCGCTTCAGACGTCCTCTGGCTTCGTCTACATGCCTTGTCAGGCACGGTTCCTCCCCTTGATTCATTGATTGAGATGTTGATTTTGGCCGAGAGCTACCGCCAGCCCCCTAACGCATCTTCGTGTGCATTACTTCTCTCGCAGTCAGAATGCCGCGTGGCGAGGTCATCCCTGAAACTGCTCACGGTCTAACGTCGGAGTCGCGCCCGGCGCAGAGCAACGCCGGCATTTGTACGGGCGCCGTCGGCGACGCGAGGCTGGCCTGCCACCCATAGCTACGCCCAGGAGCCGGCGCCAGCGATGGCGCCAGCGCTCCTCGTCGCCGCGGATCGACGCGGGCAGGGTCGCTGTCTGCCGATCGCCAACGTCGTTCGCGAGGCGCTCCGGGGCGGTGTAGGTCGCGATCTCGAGCGCTTCGGTCGCGCACGCATCGTTCGCGTTCTTTAGCGCCTTCTCCTCGCCGCCCGATCCGCGCACCAGGCTACCGTCTGGGCGATCAGCGTCTCGGTCAAGCCGACAAGCACCCGCAATTGGTTACCGCCAGCATCGAGCTCGCGTAGGCGCGCCCGCACCGACGCGCGTGGTCGCGCGTCTCACCGAGATGCTTCTCCGTTGCGGTAGGAACCGCGCGGCGTGATCGCGATCTGGGACTGTGCGGCGCTCACCAGCGCGACCTCGCTGGCATGCGCCTCGCCCGGATAATGCATGACCTTCTGATCTCCCTGCGCCCACGGGGCTTCCAAGGTCGATTTGCATTTCGGCACGCACAGGCGTGCACTCCGTAGCCGGGCGGACCCTGGTCTACCTTCGTTTCCGCGTCTTCGTGCACGCCCAACTTCAGCCTCACACACGACCGCGCCGGCAGACATGCAGCTATCCCGCCCAATGGCGTGCACAAAGTGTGCCGCCTCGATGCATCCCGAGCGCCTGCGGGGGTAGAGGGCAGTAGTGCAGCGCGCACTGCTGACTTTCGCTGACGGTCCCGATCCGCGGGGGACGCCGGACTTGCTCGATCTGCTCGCTGCGCTCGACGCTCGCGCGACTTTCTTTCCGATCGCAGGGCGAGCCGTGGCGCACCCGGGACTGATCGTTCGGATGCTGGCCGAGGGGCACTGTGTAGAGGTGCACTGTGATCGTCACGTAAGGCATTCGCACGACGATCCGGAGTGGCTGAGGGCGGATACGGATCGCTTTGTCTCGGCGCTGCGGGGTCTCGGCGCGCAACCACTGCTGGGGCGTACGCCGCGGGGCGACCTCGCGCCGTGGTCAGCGCAGGTGGCGTCAGAGCACTGCGCCGCCACGGTCTCGACGCGTTCGCAGAATGCAACCTTGGCACGCGCCGAAAACGCCACCAGCCGCTGCGCTCGCTGGCGAGATGTCCTACGCGGTGCTCGCCGCAGTCGAGCGACGACCGCACGGGCACACCAGTCCACTTGGCGGCGGCCTTGCCGCCGTGGACAGGCCTGAGCGTGGCGCAGGTACCGATCGAGGCGCGCCCACCGCTGGCGAGCATCGACCGGCAAACGGGACCGGCGCGCGAGGCAGTGGGCGTCGCCAGGGCAACGGTCCGGCAACGCTGACGCCACGCGCGCCAGGTTCGGGACTCCGGATGGCAATTCACATCGGCACCTCTGGCTGGAGCTATGACCACTGGATCGATGTCCTCTACCCACCTGGCGTCCCGTCACGCGATCGACTGGGCTACTACACACAGTCGTTTCAGACGGTCGAGCTCAACAGCAGCTTTTATCGCTGGCCCAAGCTCACGACCTTTCGAGGCTGGCGCCGGCGGCTGCCGGATGGCTTCCTGTTCTCGGTCAAGGCCCCGCGAGGTCTCACACACGCAAAACGGCTCTATGCCCCGGAGGCGTGGCTCGAGCGGATCGCCGCGTGCTGGCACGAGCTGGCTGACAAGCGCGCCGTCCTGCTCGTCCAGCTTGCGCCCGACCACGCCCGCGACGACCCGCGCCTCGGATACTTCCTCGAACGGCTGCCGCGATGGATCCGCGCTGCGATCGAGCTGCGGCACCCAAGCTGGAACGACAAACATGTCTTTGCGATGCTCGAGCACTACGGCGTCGCGTACTGTGTCATGAGCGGCGCGCACCTGCCGTGTGTCCTGCGCGCAACCGCACCATTCGTCTACGTACGCCTGCACGGACCCGACGAGCATCACCTGTACGCCGGTTCCTACACAAGCGCCGACCTTGCGTGGTGGGCCGATCGCCTACGCGAGTGGGACCGCGCTGGCAAGGACGTGTTCGTCTACTTCAACAATGACGGATACGGCAACGCAGTCCGCAACGCCAGCGCGCTGCGCGGCTGCCTTGGCGGCTGAACGGGCACGACAGCGCGCGAACGGCATGAAAGCTCCGCCGCCACGGGTAGACGTCTCGGCAGAGCGGACCACGATGAGCACGCACGCAGCGACCGAGACACGCAACGATGGGCGCACCGAATCGCCAAACGAGCCCCTGGACCGCAATCAGATCGAGCTGCTGAATGAACTGCGGTCGCCGGCACCGGCATCCAGGTGCTGGCGTTCCTGCTCGTGGCCCCGTTCGACAGTCGCTTCGAGCGGCTGTCATCGTTCGAACGCTACGACTACTTCGTGACGCTGCTCTGCATCGCGGTCGCGGCCGTCTTGCTCATCGCACCGTCGATCCACCACCGTCTACTGTTCCAACTAATGTAGCTTTGATGAGTCCCCCTGTCGCAACGTGGGCGGCTAGCTAGTCGAGGCCACGATTACTACTCGTGAGGCCGGCTACCAGCTCGCACTCGAGCGGATGGAGTGCCCCCGCAATACGGTCCTCGGCTCGTTCGCGACGTCGAGGGACACGCCGATCGTGGGCCTCGACGAGGATCTCGGGTCCTAATGTTGCGGCGTTGGCAGGTGCTGAGCGTACCGGCGCGGCGGTGCGCGGACGGAGCTTGATTGCCTCCGTCCGCGCACTAGGGGCACGATCTCAGGCGTTGGCGGTCTCGCGCCGGGCGGCGTTGAGCACGCCGGCGCGGTTCTTGTGCGCCCGCTCGTATGCGACGACGTCCTTGGTGTGCTGCTCGTCGCCCTCGTCGAGGACCGCTTCGATCTCGGCGACTGTGAGCTCGTCGTAGCCGGGCCACGGCTCCGCGCGCCGCAGTGCGGTGATGCGGCTCAAGACCGTCGTGCGGTTGTCGTGCTTGCGCTCATAGGAGTCGATCTTGGCAAGCTCGATCTGCGAGAGCTCGGGGAGCTTGCTCACGATCTCCTCGACGGTCAGCGAGTCATAGCGCGCGATCGCGAGATCCTCCTCGGAGGCGACCGCACCCTTGATCTGTCCCTCGACCTGCGCGACGCCGGGAACCTTGCGCGCCTGCCGGGCCGTGCGCTTCGCGCTCGTGTGCGTGTCGCGCACCGTTTGCTTGACCTCGTGCGCGACCTCGCGCGCGGTGTCCGCGGCACCGGTCTTCGAGATGTCGTACGAGGGTTCGCCCTCGATCTCGGCGCCGACGACCGCGTCGGTGAGCTTCGGGATCTCGCGCATGATCCGCTCGAGCATCCGCTCCTCATCTGCGCGGATCGACCTCGCGAGCTGGGCTGTCTGCTCGTCTGCGACCTTGACGGCGAGGCGCTCCAGGGCGGTGTAGGTCGCGATCTCAAGCGCCTCGGTCGCGTACGCGTCCTTGGCGTTCTTGAGCACCTTCTCCTCGCCGCCGGTCCCGCGCAGCAGGGCAAACGGCGTCTTGCTCAAAGCGAGGCCCTGGCTGACCAGCGTCTCGGTGAAGCCGACAAGCGCCTGCAGCGGGTTGCGAGCCCCGTCGAGCTCGCCGAGGCGCTGCTGGATGCGACGGGCGTGATTGCGGGTCTCATCGAGGTGCTTCTCTAACCCGTCGCGGTAGGACCCGCGCGGGGTGATCGCGATCTGGGAGCGCAGCACGCTCACCAAGCCGATCTCACTCGCGTGCGCTTCGCCCAGGTACTGCACGACCTTCTGCTCAGACTGGCTCATCCAACTAGCCTCCATCGTCGTTTGGCAAGAAGCGATCTCACCTTTGGCAACTACGCGCACCCCGACTCCACCCTCCGCAGATAACTACCCGTCCACGACCAGCCTTACACCCGATCAACCATCGACGCTCCTGTTGTGACCACGTCGCCACCAAAGGCGCTCGCGGAGACGGCGCTTTCTCCACCGGCGATATCGGCTCCGATGCAGCGCCGTTAACGGTCCCGCGACTATCTCACGCCGGCCGGGGCTCAAGGCCCCGCCGTCTGCGCAGGCGTGTACGGTTCCCGGCAGATGAAGATGCGATCGACCGGATCACGCGGCGCGTTGCGGGCTATCACTCGACCTGCTCAGCCGCTCTCGGAAGGACCGGTTTGACACGAGCCTCCGGGAGGGTATCTGCACTGGGACGCAACACACCGATCAGCCAGCCAGAGGTTTGCTAAGTGAAATTTCGCACTCTCATTGCGATGGTAGACGAGCTGCGATGAGCGGCCGAGGGGATTTCGCGGTCACGTTGTTGGACGGCCGACGGGTGGTCGGGCACGACCGCGGCGGTGAGTGGTCGATGTCTGTGTACGCGGGCGAAGGCGATGACCGGTTGCTCGGCTGCGGTATCGCCTCCACGCGTCCGTATGCACTCGAGCACGCTGGACTGTCTGGCGAGGATGCCGGCGAGGTGCTCGGCCGCGCCGGCATCTGAGCTGAGCATCACGGTCTCTCGGCGGGCGGCCAAAGCCATGCGATCGTGCGATACCGTCCAACGGCCCGCATGTGGCGCCTCGTCGATCTCGCGCAAACCTGCCCGTCGCGGGTGAGCAGGCGATTACTTATGCGACTGTCATGACGAGGACGGTGCCGTCGTCTTGGAGTGGTTCTTTCCAGTGGTGCGTGATGGCTTGTTGGATCGCGATCACGGTGCTCGCGGCGGTGGGGTTTGCGGCGCGTTGTAGTGCGCGCCTGAGGCCGTCGACGCCGAACGTTCCACCGCCTTGCAGGCGTCGCTCCGTGATCCCGTCGGTCAGGAGAATCAGCCGTTCGCCGGGATTGAGCTTGCGCTCGGTGGGCGTGAACGTCGGTCGCTTGTTGTTGGTGCCGAGGGCGGGGTGGTATGGGCCGGCGAGCTCGTTGAGGTTGCCGTCGGTGTCGAGGAGGTAGGGGGGGAGGTGGCCGCAGTTGACCCACGTTAGCTTGGCGGTCGGTGCGTGCCAGCGCGCGAGGATGGCGGTCAGGTAGAAGTCGTCGTTTTGTAGCTTGCGTACGGTGTCGTGCATGAGTGTGAGGGCGTGTTCGAGGTCGGAGCCGTCGCGTCTGGCGGCGCGCAGCGCGCCGAGTGCGGTGGCGCCGAGGCCTGCGGCTGTGGGTCCTTTGCCGGCGGCGTCAGCGATCGCGAGCCATGCTCCATCGCGGTTCTCGACGAAGTCAAACCAGTCGCCGCCGACGTCGTAGCTGGGTAGCAGGATGCCCGCGAGCTGCGCGCCGGCGATCCGGGCGATCCGCGGCGGGAGGAGGTTCTGCTGGATTTCGGCGGCGGGGCTGGTGGGTTTGTGCCGCCGGGCCGCTTCGATCACGTCGGTGTAGCGGCTGGCGAGCTCGAGTGCCGCGGCGCCCTGTTTGGCGATCGTCGCCCAGCGCGCCGATCGGGCTCCCGAGAGCACAGCAGCAGCCCGGTCACGCGGCCTCTTAGCCACAGCGGCTCGGCGACACAGCCGGGGAGTGCGCCTGGAGCTGCGCGTAGAACGCGGGCAGTTCTTCGGGCACGATCTCGGGTCCGAGCGCGGGAGGTGATTGCGACATGTTCGGGGAACTCGGGGGAGCCCGCGAGCCGCAGCAGATGCGAGCCGTCGATGTCGACGACGTACAGCGCGACGGCGACCCCGGCGACGCGACGGGCCTCGGCGACGAGCTGCTCCGCGACCAGGTAAGGCGGTACATCGTCCAGTACCCGTGTGACCTCGAGTGCCATCGGCTGCTGTCGGCCCAGCTGTCCGGGGGCCTGAAAGGGCATCGTCGCGACCGCGGCGATCGATTGGGAGTCGGCTTGTGATGAGCGCTCGGGCTGCGCTTCGGTTTGCGCCAGCGCGCGGTTGAGATCTTCTCGCGTGGGAAAGTGGCGGTACAGGGTTGAGCGACCGACGCGTGCCGCCGCAGCGATCGCGGCCATGCTGACGCGCCGATCGCCGGCCAGGGTCGCCGCCGCGTCGAGAATCCGCTCGCGGTTCGCGAGCGCGTCGGCTCGTATGAACGGTCCCGCGTTCGCCAGCCGGCCGGTCTGCTGCGGTGCGCGCCCGGTGTCAGCCATCGCTATCGGGGGAAGCTACCGGCCGGTGGCCGGGCCTGTGGTCGGCGCGAGGCGAGCCCGTGTTTGCTTGTGCGGCCGGTCCGCGGTTCTGTCCGGTACGGGTTTGCACCTCGCCCGAGAGGGTACAACAGTCCTAGATACTTGGGACTCTAAGTGAGAGGTGGGACGCATGTCGCAGATGACCGAGGCATATGACTATCGCGGCCGGACGCTGGTTGACCGCGAGGGCGAGAAGATCGGCAAGATCGACGAGCTCTATTACGACGAGCAGGGCGCCCGGCCGGAGTGGGCGCTGGTCAACACCGGCCTGTTCGGGACCAAGAAGACGTTCGTCCCGATCGGCAGCGCGAGCCCGAGCGGCGAGGATCTGAAGGTCGCGGTCAGCAAGGAGCAGGTCAAGGACGCTCCCCGGATCGACGCCGACGAGGAGCTCTCAGCACACGAGGAGCGCCAGCTGTTCGAGCATTACCAGCTGCCGTACACGACCAACGGTTCCACGACAGCAGCAGCAGGCGGCGCCCCGAGCTTGGCGCAGTCACAGCGCGAGGGCACCGGCGCGGCGCACAGCGATGACGCGATGACGCGCTCCGAGGAGGAGCTGGTTGTCGGTACGGCGGAGCGCGAGCGCGGTCGAGTTCGGTTGCGCAAGTATGTCGTGACCGAGCACATTCAGATGACAGTGCCGGTCCGGCGCGAGGAGGTCCGCGTTGAGCGCGAGCCGATCACCGACGCGAATCGCGACCAGGCGCTGTCGGGCGCGGAGATATCCGAGCAGGAGCACGAGGTGATCTTGCACGATGAGGAGCCGGTCGTCGAGAAGCGCACGGTCCCCAAGGAGCGCGTGCGGCTAGGCACCGACACGCACGTCGAGGAGCGTCAGGTCGCGGAAGAGATCCGCAAGGAGCAGATCGAGCTCGACGATAGCCAGCGGCCGCAGCGATGACCGTCACACCCACACGCCCGTCAGCCGCAGACGCGAATCGAGAGACCGCGATGTCGACAGACGTACATCAGCCCGCTTTCCCGGGCGAGACAACAAGTGGTGCGGCGGGTGTCGGAGAATCCGGCTCACAAGCGCGACGCGACGTCGTAGATCCCGGGGAGGGTCGGGAGGCCTGGATGGCCGGTGGTCGCTTCGACGGTCGCGCTCGCCAGCGCGAACGGTTCGGGGGGCTCAACTGGGGAGCCGCGTCGTTTGGTTGGCTGGTCGCGATCGGGATCGCGGCGATTCTGACCGCGATCCTCAGCGCCGCCGGCGCGGCGATCGGCCTGACCAGCATCAGCAGCGCTGAGGCGCAAAAGCATGCGGCGACGATCGGGATCGGCGGCGGGATCGCGTTGCTGATCGTGCTGCTGGCCGCCTATTACGCGGGCGGCTACGTCGCGGGACGCATGTCGCGCTTTGACGGCGGGCGACAGGGCCTCGGCGTATGGGTGATCGGCCTGTTCACCACGATCGTGTTCGCCGGCGCGGGCGTGGCCTTCGGCGCCAAGTACAACGTCCTCAGCTCGCTGAACCTGCCGCGCATCCCGATCAAGGAAGGTGCGCTGGCAACCGGCGGGGCGATCGAGCTCGCGGCGATCTTGCTCGGAACGCTGATCGCGGGGATGGTGGGCGGGCGGATCGGCCGCAGCTACCACAGCAAGGTCGACCGGGCCGCATGGCGCGCTGATGAATTCGTTAGCGATGCGTCGTAATCGCAGCCGTGCGGATGTCGAGCGACACGCCATGAGATATGAGGAGCGAGGTGATGGCTGATTCTGATCGACCGGTGGGGGAGCTGATGCGCGAGCTCTCCGAGCAGACAACGACGCTTGTGCGTCAGGAGCTCGAGTTGGCCAAGCTCGAGCTGGCTCAGAAGGGCAGGCGTGCAGGGGTCGGCGCCGGCATGTTCGGCGCCGCCGGGGTCGTTGGTCTGTACGCGGTGGGTGCGCTGACCGCCTGCGTGGTGTTGGCGCTCGCGACGGCGGTGACAGGCTGGCTGGCGGCGTTGATCGTCGCCGCGGCCTACGGCCTTGTGGCGGGCGCCCTCGCGCTGTCGGGCAGGTCAAAGGTAGCGCAGGCACTGCCCCCCGCACCCGAGCAGGCGACTGAGAGCGTGAAGGAGGACGTACGATGGACAACCACCAGAGCAAAGCAGGCCAGGAACTAGCCGCCGAGCCGCAACGCACGCCCGAGCAAGTCGCCGAGGAGATCCAACAGACCCGCGTGCAGCTCGGCGACACCGTCGCGGCGCTGGCTGAGAAGACCGATCTCAAGGCCCAAGCCAAGCACGCCGTCCACGACGCAAAGGGGACGGTAAGCGGCAAAGCCTCCGAGATCAAAGAGACCGTCAGCGACAAGACCGACGAGTTCGTTTCCTCAGCCCGCGCGGCGACGCCTGAGTCCGCGAGCGAGGCCGGACATCGCCTAACGCAGTTCGCTCAGGAGCACCGGCCGCTGGTGGCGGCGCTCGGCGCGTTTGTGTTCGGTTGGCTGATCGGAAGGCGCAGCGCGCGATGAGTACTCACAGCAGCTCGTGGCGATGCGAGGAGGGGCGATGAGTCTCGTGTTCAAGCCGGTCGGGATCCTGACTGGTGTGCTGGCCGGACTGTCGGGCAAGAAGCTGTTCGAGCTCGTCTGGGGACTGCTCGAGGACCAACCCCCGCCGGAGCCTAAGCATCGCCGGCTCGCGCTCGGGAAACTCGCGGCGGCGCTGGTGCTAGAAGGAGCGATCTTCCGGCTGCTCCGCGGTTTCGCCGAGCACGGCGCGCGTCACGGCTTCTCTGCCTTGACCGGACAGTGGCCGGGCGAGGAAAGCCCTCAATCCAGAAATAGCCGATGACGGCTGCCGATCGGGTCGCTCGAATCGCCCCATACTTCTGGCGGCTGCTCGAGGACGAGTACATCCAGGATCAGCTTGGCCAAGCGATCACCGGCTTGTGGCGAAGCTCTCGCCGCGCCAAAGGTCACAGCGCGAGCGAGTCGATCAGGGATAGCCGCCTTCGTGCTCAGCTCCGCGATGCGGCCAACTCGCTGACCGCGGCAGCGCGAGCGCTCCAGCAACCCCCGCCCCCGAAACGACACCGAGTAAGACGCGCGCTGCTGCTCAGCGCAGCCGGCGTCGCCGGCGCGCTGGTGTGGCGGACCCGATCCAGCAATGACTAGCGGACAGCTCGAGCACACACATGGCTGAACCCGTTCCAGCAGGCAAGCGATGTCTCCGCCGGCACCTACAGCTGCACTAGCTGCCACTACAAGCTCGATCTCGACTCGACGCGCCACCTACCGCCCTGTCCGAGCTGCGGCAAACGGCAAATGGCACACGGTCACAGGAGGCGACAGCGTCGACGACCCATACCGAACAGGTAGGGCCGAGACTGACAGAAGGGCCTTGCTCATGACAAGCACTAGAGAGCAAATCGAACGTGACCGTCAGACGACCGAAGCCGCAGAGCCCGATCGGCCCAGCGATCTGCCGCGCTCGGCTTGGCTCGACGTCCTCAAGCGGACGTTGCGGGAGTTCAAGCGCGACAACCTGACAGATCTCGCCGCCGCTCTGACCTACTACGGGGTGCTGGCGATCTTCCCAATGATCATCGTCGTCGTATCGCTCCTCGGCCTGATCGGTCATTCCGCAACCCAACCGCTGATCGATAACCTCGGCAAGGTCGCGCCCGGCCCCGCGAAGCAGATCATCACCAGCGCGATCCACAACGTCCAATCCGGAAAAGGCACCGCCGGCCTGCTCTTCGTGCTCGGCCTCGCGGTAGCGCTGTGGTCAGCGTCGGGCTACATCGCCGCGTTCATGCGAGCTTCCAACGTCGTCTGGGACATCGACGAGGGAAGACCGATCTGGAAGACGACCTCGATTCGCCTCGTGGTGACACTCATGACCGTGGGTTTGCTGACGCTCAGCGCCGTTGCCGTTCTGTTCACCGGCGGACTCGCCGCGCAAGCCGGCAAGTTACTCGGTGTCGCAAGCAGCGCCGTGACGGTCTTCGAGATCGTCAAGTGGCCGATCATGCTCCTGATCGTCGCCGTGATCCTCGCGATCCTCTACTACGCAGGCCCCAACGTGCGCCAGCCAGGCATTCGCTGGATCAGCCCGGGAAGCATCCTCGCGGTGCTGCTCTGGGTGATCGCCTCGGCGGCGTTCGCGCTCTACGTGGCGAACTTCGCCTCCTACAACAAGACCTACGGCGCGCTCGGTGGCATCGTCGTGTTTTTGATTTGGCTCTGGATCACCAACGTCGTGATCCTGCTAGGAGCGGAGCTCAACGCCGAGCTAGAGCGCGGACGACAGATCCAGGCTGGCCATCCGGCCGAACAAGAGCCCTACCTCCCCGCCCGCGACAACCCCAAAAGCTAGGACGGCTGTGTCTTCGTGGCAACCCGTCTGGAGATGATGAACAGCACCCTGAGCACGACTGCCCTCCGCAAGCCGGGTTCGCACGATGAGTTGCCAAGCACCCTCACGGCTACTGGAGTCCACCCGGCTGCGCGGTCGCGCTTCTGGTTCCACGGCCCGGTTGGCGCTTCGGCGGGTCGAGTCGCGGGAGCTGTTCGCGCGCTGGCAGCAGGATCGCGATCGCGCGGCCCGCGGTGAGCTCGTCGATCGGTTTCTTGCCGCTGGCGCGGAAGCTCGCGCGGCGCTACACCGGGGCGCACGAGCCGTTTGACGATCTGGTGCAGGTAGCGAGCTACGGGCTGCTGAAGGCGCTCGACCGCTTCGATCCCGATCGCGGGATCGCGTTCTCCTCGTTCGCGGTGCCGACGATCATTGGCGAGCTCAAGCGCTACTTCCGCGATCTAGGCTGGTCCGCGCACGTCCCCAGAGGAACGCAAGAACTCGCGCTGAAAGTCCAAAGCGCCCAAGAGAAGCTCGCAACCAAGACCGGGCGCTCGCCGACCGTCGCGCAGCTAGCGCAGTACCTAGAGCTGAGCATCGAGGACGTGCTTGAAGGGCTCGAGGCCGCAGCACGCGCACCACACCGCCTCGCTTGATGCCCCCCACGATGACAGCGACGGCGAGTCCCGGACGCTGGCCGACACGTTCGGCCAAGAGGACGCGTGTCTGCAACTAGTCGAAGACTCCACAACAGTCGCCGCCGCGATGCAAACACTCTCAGAACGCGAGCGGCACGTGCTCGGACTTCGCTTCTTCGAGGACCGCACGCAAAGCGAGATCGCCAAGCAGATCGGCGTCTCACAGATGCAGATCTCGCGGATCCTGCGACGAGCGATCACAACGCTCTCAACCACCAACCCGGTAGTGAGATCGACGAGAAGGCTTCCCAGCCCGGAGAAATCGCAAGACACCGTGATCGGGCTGTGACGGCGGCGTTGGGTGTCGGGGGGTTCTTGTTCGGGTATGACAGCGCAGTGATCAACGGCGCGGTGAAGGCTCGTGTTCGCCGGCGAAGTCGAGGCGCGCCAGACGTTCCGGAAGCGCGCAAGGACCGGCCTGGCGTTGAGGCCCAGCACGCGCGCGCGGCATCCTGTTCGGCGGTCGCTCGAGCAGAGAGGATGTCGCAAATGAACGGAGGGGATCGGACGGTGGATAGTGTGTCGTTCGTGACAGCAGAGCGGTTCGCGGACTTGATTGGTGACGGCGCTCGGGGGCAGATGTCGCTCCGCCTGGCGGGTGCCGTTGAGGCCGACACTCGCGATCTCGCGAAGCGGCCGGGTCTTAGGCGCGAGACCCACACACCGCGCAGGCGGGAGTCGCTTGCGAGTCCGCTGCGCGGTTCGGGGCGGCGGCTGGAGGCACGTGTCGCGTGACGGTCGAGGCCGAGATCGAGTTGGTCGTCGCGCGGCGGCATTGGGATCCGCACCACGTGCTGGGCGCGCACCCCTACGACGGCGGTGTCGTGGTCCGTGCCTTCCGCCCTGCGGCGCGGGGAGTGCTCGCGCGACCGCAGGGCGGGGAGTCGGTGATGCTCGAGCAGCGCCACCCGGCCGGGCTGTTCGAGGCGCCTCTGCGCGGTGCCAGGCTGCCACTGCGCTACGAGCTCGAGGTGCGCTACACGGACGGCCGCGTGTATACGTTGCGCGACGCCTATGCGTTCGCGCCCACGCTCGGGGACGTCGATCTGCACCTCGCCGGGGACGGGCGCCACGAGGAGATCCACGAGCGGTTGGGGGCGCACGTGCGCGAGATCGACGGCGCACTGGGCACGTCGTTCGCTGTGTGGGCGCCGGGCGCGCGGGCAGTGAGCGTGGTGGGCGACTTCAACTCCTGGGACGGTCGCCTGCACGCGATGCGCGTGCTCGGTGGATCTGGGATCTGGGAGATCTTCATTCCGGGCGTCGTGGAGGGCGCCGCGTACAAGTTCGAGATCCTCACGGAGGGCGGCGAGCTTCGGATGAAGGCGGATCCGTTCGCCTTCCGCACGGTACTGATGCCGCGCACCGACTCGATCGTGCACCGCTCACGCCACGTCTGGCGTGACGCGGAGTGGATGGAGCGCCGGCGGGCGACGCAGCCCCACGAAGGTCCGATGTCGATCTACGAGGTCCACCTGGGGTCGTGGCGGCTCAACCCTCTGGAGGGCAACAGGCCGCTGCGCTACCGGGAGTTGGCTGACGAGCTGGCCGAGTACGTCGCCGAGCTTGGCTTCACGCACGTTCAGCTGATGCCGGTGATGGAGCATCCGTTCTCGGGCTCGTGGGGCTATCAGGTGACCAGCTACTTCGCGCCCACCGCGCGGTTCGGCTCCCCGGACGACTTCAAGCAGTTCGTCGATCACCTGCACCGCAAGGGGATCGGAGTGATCCTCGATTGGGTACCGGCGCACTTCCCGCGCGACGACTGGGCGCTGGCCCGCTTCGACGGGACGTCACTCTACGAGCATGAGCATGCGCGCGGCGCGCACCCGGAGTGGGGACCCTGATCTTCAACTACGGCCCGCCACGAGGTACGCAACTTCCTCGAGGCGAGCGCGTTCTTCTGGCCGCGCGAGTACCACGCCGATGGGATCCGCGTAGATGGGGTAGCGTCGATGCTGTACCTCGACTACGCGCGCGCCGAGGGCGAGTGGACCCCCAACGCGCACGGCGGGCGAGAGGACCTCGAGGCGATCGCCTTCATCAAGGAGATGAACGAGATCCTGCACCGACGCGAGCCAGGAGTGATCTCCGTCGCCGAGGAGTCGACCGCCTGGGCAGGGGTGTCACGGCCCACGTACGTCGGCGGCCTTGGCTTTGGGTTTAAGTGGAACATGGGCTGGATGCACGACACCCTCGGCTACTTCCAGCACGACCCCGTGTACCGAACTTACCACCACCACGAGCTCACGTTCAGCATGCTCTACGCCTTCACAGAGAACTTCATCCTCCCGCTCTCACACGACGAGGTCGTGCACGGCAAGCGATCACTCTACGAGCAGATGGCGGGAGACCGCTGGCAGAAGCTCGCGAACCTGCGTGCGCTATACGGCTACATGTGGGCGCACCCGGGCAAGAAGCTGCTGTTCATGGGCGGCGAGCTGGCGCAGGAGCAGGAATGGAGCTATCAGCGGTCAGTCGACTGGCACCTGCTCGAGCGGCCAGAGCACGCCGGCGTGCAGCGACTCGTGCGTGATCTCAACCATCTACTGCGTGAGGAGCCGGCGCTCTACGAGCAGGATTTCGATTCCGCCGGCTTCTGGTGGCTTGAGTCAAACGACGCGGCGTCAAACGTGCTCGCCTTCGCGCGCGCTTCCCGCGGCGGCAAGCGGCTGCTCGTGTGCGCGGCCAACCTCTCCCCGGTCCCGCGCGAGCGCTACCGCCTCGGGCTCCCTCACTCCGGCCGCTGGATCGAGACGCTCAACACCGATTCCGCGCGCTATGGCGGCTCGAATGCGGGAAACCCCAATCGCATCGAAGCGAAGCCGATCCCGTGGCACGGGCAGGCCGCCTCGGCCGAGGTGACGCTGCCCCCGCTGGCCGTCGTCTGGCTCGTTCCGAGACCGCCCGATTCGTAGGCAAAGCGGTCGCGCCGGCTGCCCAGAGCCGCACGAGTGCTCGCCGGAACGCAGTCATCAGCGTGCAGAGCACCGCGTGACCGCTTCGGCCCAACACTCGTCGCCGTCTCGCCGACCGACGGGCGCAAGCACGGCCTGTTAGGTTAGCTCAGGAGAAGCCCGGCAGCGTGATCTGCGCCGCGGAGCTGCTGGCGGAGATCGGAGACCGCCTGCGCGCGTTACCCAACTCGCGACACGCTCGCCGCCCGACGCCGGCCAGGCCCCCGCGCCCTGCAACAGCAAACATCACGGTCACCATCCCTTCCCTGTCGGGGCCCGTCGTCGACCACCCCGCCACCCAGCGCATGCTCGCCGGCGCCTTCGCCACCGTCGCAAACCCCCGAGAGCAAGAGGTGACCGCCGCATCGAAACTTGAGACAAACCCACCGCTGTTGAGGACGGTAGAGCCTTGTCGCCGCAGCTGGGGACGCTGGTGGTCCATGTCGGGCTCGCGAAGCACGTGCTCTTGACCTGCGGATAGTGGTTGCTCAGACTAGCGAGCGATGTCTGCACCAGCTGCTCGGAGCCGAATCGTGGTCGTTGGCGGCGGATTCGGAGGTCTTGAGGCGGTCAAACTGCTTGGTCGCGCCCCCGTCGACGTTACTCTTGTCGACCGCAACAACTATCACCTGTTTCAGCCGCTGAGCTATCAGGTCGCGACCGGTTCGTTGTCGCCGGGCGAGATCGCCGTGCCGTTGCGGCAAATCTTTCGTCGCGAGCGTGGTGTACGCGTTCTGATGGGTGAGGTCACTGCGTTCGATCTCGAACGGAGGGAGGTATCGGTCAACCCCGCGATCGTAGGGACGGTGCGACGAGCGCTTCCGTACGACACGCTGCTGGTCGCCGCAGGCTCGAGCTATGCCTATTTTGGCCACGAGGACTGGAGGTCGCTGGCGCTCGAGGTCAAGTCGCTCGACAGCGCGCTGGAGGTTCGCGGACGGATTCTGCAAGCGTTCGAGGCCGCCGAGCTAGAGGACGATGCTGAGGCGCAGATGAGCTGGCTGACGTTCGTGGTCGTCGGCGCTGGGCCGACCGGCGTGGAGATGGCCGGGCAGATCGCCGAGCTAGCGCGCGACACCTTGCCCGCCGAGTTTCGCGCCAGCGATCCCCGTGCCGGGCAAGTGCTGTTAGTCGAGATGGCCGATCGCGTGCTGACCGCATTCCCGCCATCACTGTCACACCGTGCCGCACGCTCGCTCGAGCACCTGGGGGTCACGACGCTGCTGTCTCATACCGTGGTCGATGTGCAGCCCGACAGCGTCGAGATCCGGTCCATCGACGGGACCACGAGGCGAATCAGAACGAGGACCGTGATCTGGGCAGCTGGAGTCACCGCGTCACCGCTCGCCCGAGCGCTCGGCGAGGCCGCCGGCGCCGAGGTCGACCGCGCCGGTCGCGTGGCCGTGGAACCGGACCTCACGCTGCCCGGCCACCCCGAAGTGCTGGCATTCGGCGACATGGTCCGCGTCCGCGATGCACGCACCGGCGAGCCGCACGTCCTTCCTGGTGTCTCGCCCGTCGCGATGCAGCAGGGCCGCTATGCGGCCCATCTCGTCGCCAACCGGGTAGTCGGCCGCGCGACGCCGCCGTTTCACTACCGCAACAAAGGCACACTAGCGACGATCGGACGAGCGCACGCGGTCGCGGACATCCGGGGTCTGCACGTGAGCGGCTTCCCGGCATGGATCACCTGGCTGGTCGTGCACCTCTACTACCTGATCGGATTCCAGAACCGCGAACTGGTGCTGCTGCGATGGGCGTACAGCTTCCTTACGCACGGGCGCGGGGCGCGTCTGATCACAGAGGCTGCCGGCATCCGGGCCCGGGGAGCATCGCTACGGCCAGAGGAGCACGACTCGCCATCGAAGCCCAGCCATGATCGCTTCGTGCGCCAAGGAGATGCCTGATCGTTGTCCGTATCCGGCTCGTGAGCGGGTTCCCTGCGCGAGCTGACCGAGGTGATCGAGTTCGGAGCGACGCGCGAGGGCGCGCCACTGCTCACGGAGATGCGGCGCATGCCTGAGCTGCTCGCCCGGCGCACACTCAAAGTCGAAGACATCAACGACCGGCTGGTGCGCGGCTCGTGGCGGCGGCTGGTGTACGACCAGCCCGCGCTGGCGGACGGTACGGTCGACCGACGCGTACGTGTTCTGCTTCCAGAGAGGGGCAGCCCGGAGAAATCGCAAGACACCGTGATCGGGCTGTGACGGCGGCGTTGGGTGTCGGGGGGTTCTTGTTCGGGTATGACAGCGCAGTGGTCAACGGCGCGGTGAAAGGTTCGTGTTCGGCGGCGAGGTCGAGGATCGCGCGCCGGGTTCCGGGAGCGCGCGACAACCGGCCAAAGCGCACCCCGAAATGGGGCAAAGCGCAAAGCGCCCGTTCTCCCGCGTCATCGGCAGTTCTCTACAGCGAATGCGAACGGACATAGCACGCTCGGCGGGACGCTGTCGGCAGTGCTCGTTTCGCGAGCAACGATCATCGTTGCGGCGTCGGCGGGTCGGATGCTTGTCCGCCATAGACCGGTTGCGGTCGCGCATCGCGGGCGAAATTGCGTAGGAGTAGCGCGGAGCAGTCCGCGTGTGTCGGCGTTGTTCGGCAAGCGAGCGGAATCGAAGCCGGCGGCGGGACTGGGGTCTATGAGCGGGCTGTGGGCGCGCTGCGACGGCTGGCCGCGGTCACCGCAGAAGGCGGCGACAAAGAGCTCGTGCGGAAGGCGCTCGTGCGCGAGCTGCGGGCGGTGCTTGACCTCGAGGGCGTGACCGTCGTGACGCGCAAGGACAGCGAGGCTGTCTGCGACGCCGAGGCGCTCGATCACATCGCTGAACGTGAACGCGAGCCGCTCGCCGTCGCTTGTGCCAGCAGGGCTGTGCTCGAGTTGCGCGCGGCTGCCGGCACGCAAGAAACGATCTTCGTGCGCGCGATCGCAGCGCGGGAGCTAACAGCCGATGCGATCACGGCTGCTGGCGCGCTCGTCGATCTGGCGGCGCTTGTGCTCGCGCTGCACGACGCCCAGCACCAAGCCGCGACTGACGAACTGACCGGCTGTCTGAACCGCCGTAGCGCCCTGGTTCGCTTGCGCGAGGAGCTCGCCCGCGCAGAACGCACCCGCGCGCCGGTTTCGTGCCTGATGCTAGATCTCGACAACCTCAAGCAGATCAACGACACATTCGGGCACCTGGAAGGCGATCGCGTGCTGCGCGAGGCCGGCGCAGCCCTACGCGGGCAGCTGCGAGCGTACGACCTCGCGGCTCGCTACGGCGGCGATGAGTTTCTCGTTGTGATGCCCGCCGTCGACCAGCCCGCGGCGCTACGTGCCAGCACGCGGATGACGGCCGCGCTGGCTCGCATACGTCCGCCCGCCGATGCGACCCCGCGGATGCCAGTTAGCGCAAGCGTCGGGGCGGCGACCTCGCGCCCGGCCGAGCCGGCCGACGCACTCCTGCAGCGGGCCGACCGGGCGCTGCTAACCGCCAAGCGCCGTACGCACGCCTCGCGTGCACCGAGCGGCTAGCCGAACGCCGCACGCAGCCAAATACGCTCGCGGCGCTCCCCTTAGGCCTCGTCAGCCCGCACCGAGAATGACGTCCGGCCGGCCCGGAACCCATGGCCCCCCTCTACGCGCTCGTGGTGATTCGGGAAGCCGCCGCGACCGGTGCCCTGCGCCGTGATAACAACCGCATAAGGAGGAGCCGACGATCGCCAGTAAGCAGGGAGGTCGGCGGGAGACGCCCACAACCCGGGGGTGGGGTGGGCGCCGTGCTCGCGGCGAATCCCCAGACATCATCGCGGCCACCGCACCGGAGTCGCGCCGGTCTGAGTATCGTCCTGGTCCCCGGTACGCGGCAGCGATTTCGCCGGGGCGCACCGGGCGATCGTTGACCCGAGTGGAACTTTCCGGTCCGCCTCGGCGGCTAGGCACATCCGCCGCGCAGCTCATCGCCCGCCGCGGGCGCCGAAGCTCAAAGAGGGGCCGCGAGCGGTCCCGGGGTCAGATGGACGTGACCGGGTCTGCCTTTAGGCGGGCGAGAACCTCGGCGCCCGGCATGTCGGGAAGGTGCAGGTCGGGGTCAGGGGATTGTTGGTACAGAAAACGGTCTAAGCCGAGGCGGCCGAGCCGCCGGCGTAGAACGGAAACTCGTCTCTTCCGCTCCTCGATCTCAAGCGACAGCGAACCTGACCACGTAACCCCCGCGCGCGCCATGTGGCCCGGACGCCGACGGATCCTGCGCGACGAGTACCAGCCCCCCTCGAGGTCCTTGACGATCCGCTGAGCTTGGACTCTCAACGCGGCATTCGGTAGGCGCCGCTCCAGAGTCCGGGGAGTTCCTGGTGCAAGAACTGGTCTCAGTGCCGGCGGCGTCGATCGGGCCGTGGTGTTGGCCGGGAGGGGGAACCCCAGCCCGCCGGGCGCTACTCATCCCAGCGGACGGGAATCGCCGTCCGAAACGACCGTTTGCGGGCGGCGAACACGGAAACATCAGGTGCGCGTCGAGTGCGCAGTCTAGTCTGGCCTCGCTGATATACGTGGTGCTCGGCGTGCTGGTCGCCTCCCAGCACGACTACTACATCCATCTGGTCACCGTCTCCCAGGTCGTCTCGGCAGTCGTGGCGACAGCGCTTTGGCCGCTGATCCTGTTCGGAGCAAGCCTCCACCTCACCCTCGGTCACCTGTAAGCCAGGCAACACCCGGCTTGTGGCTAATATCCGGTCGCGTAGCTCTTGATAGCTCAGTCTGCCAAAGCCCGCATGCCGGAGCCGACTTGGACGGACTTGTTGGGGCATGCCGCTCGCGCCCCTGCCTCCTCGTCATCTCGCCGCCGCGCTTGGGGTCTGTCGAGCACACCAATCCCCAACAGCAATACGACGACGTCATCGAACAACCGCTCCCGGCTACCGGGTTGACCTCGCCCCTCCTGACAGGCTCCTTACAACGACGTCGAGAAAGCACCGGGGCAAGTGGATCAGCTCGATGTCACGGTGCCAGCTACGGCTGCACCATCGGCGGTTTGAGTAGTGTCGCGCCCGACCGCGACCCCGAGCACCAAAGGAGATCTCGATGCCGCCAGCGAAGAACAGTACCTCGCGCTCGTCGCGCCCGGATACGTTTAGGGAGCCGGCCGCGCTGAAGTGGTTGTCCAGCTCGCTCGACGCCGCTCAGCAGGCGCTGGTGGAGCTGCGAGAGGACGCCGGGCGTGATGTCAGCCAGGCCGCCCGCGATCTGCACAAGGATCTACGGGCGTTCATCAGCAGCGCGCGGCGCGACACCGGCAAGCTCGCGAAGGCGCTGCAGCGCGATTTCGAGCACGCGCAAAAGCAGCTTGCCCAAGGCACGGGCACCGCCGGAGCACACCACGACGACGACCGAGCCGGCCTCGCGACCCGAAGCGGCGGCGAAGCCCAAGCGCGTCACGGCCCCGCGCGCGTCCACCGCCCGTGCCGCGCGCTCACCGGAACAGAAGACCGCGAACGCGAACCCGCGCAGTCGCACGCCCGCCACGCCCACGGCCGTATCCACGGCCCGCGCGAGCTCCGGCGCGCCTGAGGCCCGCACGGGTGGTCGTCGTGACCAGCTCCTTGCCCTGGTCGTCGATCAGCCCGGGATTACTCTCGCTCAGGCGGCCACACAGTTCGGCCTCAAGGACGCCACCGGACTCTACGCAGTCGCCCGTCGCCTTCAGGACGACGGGCTCGTGCGCAAGAGCGGCGTCGAACTGCACCCAACCGCCAAGGCGCAACCAAAGTAGGCTCGCCCGCCGCCGGCGCCTGCCACACGGATCTCACTCGTTCTGAGAGCGTCACGACAGGATTGGGAGAAGACGGCGCGACCGGTCTCGCCAATCCTCGGGACGTGTTCTTCGCTGTAAGTGACGATCGCACCGCCGTCGCCCGTAGTGGGCGAGCTGCGGACGGCTGATTCCGCGCGACGGCTGCCACGTTCGGCCGGCGGTAGAGGGAAATTTCCAGAGCCCTCTTGAAACGCACTGCGTGGCTAACCGGAAGTTTTCGCTGTTGATCGGCGATGTTCCCTTGTTTTTTGGGGTATTGGCCGTGGTTCGGGGCGGCTGTTGCTTGGCTACTTAGGTGCGATGCCAAGCAGCTGGAATGCTTGAGCCTGCAGCGTGGTCGGGATGGTGAGCTTGGTGAAGGTGGTGTCGGTGTCACCGATCCGGATGGTGTTGGCGCACAGGGTGCCGAGGTCTGAGATGAGGGTTGCGAGCGAGTGCGCGGGGTCGCCGTTGGGGGTGCGGGCCCGGCCGGCTTTGGCGTTAGCGGCGTGGGAACGGCGTGCGGGGGCGGTCGGGTCGGCGGGGGTAAGCGGGTACCGGTCGGGCCGTCTTTGCAGCGACGTTACTGCTGTTCGTAGGGACGCTCAACATCTTCTATGGAATCGGCGCGCTCGGCGACGCGCATGTCTACGTCGGCGAAACGCGGCTGGTCTTCAACAACCTGCACACATACGGCTGGGTGCTGATCATCCTCGGCGTGATCCAGCTGACCGCCGGCGCCTCGCTGTTGGCGGGGAACGCCTACGGGCGAGTCATCGGAATCATCGCCGCGGGCTTGGGCGCGCTCTCCAACCTGACGTCAATCGGCGGCGCTAATCCGTGGTGGCGTCTCGGCGCTTTCGCCCTGTGCGTGTACGTCCTCTACGGCCTCATCGTCTTCGGACAGGACGTGAAGGAAGCGAAGCAAGCGGGACAGATGTAGGCTCGGAGGGCTTCGTCACCGCTGGTGCCTGCGTCAGCGGTGACCTCTCGAGCGCGCCCTCAGCGGGACGCACGGAAGAGGCCGGCGCCAGGCGGCTCGAACCGCTGCCGTGGGCGAACGCGACCAGCGCTCTCCCCCGGGATCGTCAGGTGCCCGCCGACCTGGACAGCGGTGACTCAGGCCTGCTGCTTGGGCTGCGCAGACTCACTGGCACCGGTGAGCAGGTGGTCGGTGCGTTCGAACCGTGCCATCAGGGCGTCGTATTCGCGCATCGTTCCGTGCCACATCGCGGTTAGTTCGCCGCGTCCGTCCCGGTACCAGCTCGTGCATCCGCCCAGGGCCCAGACGGTCGTGCGCAGGCGCGGTGCCGGAGACCCGACGCCAGCTAGTACGGATCCAGTTGGCGTTGTCTACGGATGACGTAGGCGACAGCTCGTCCTATATTCGGTGCATGGGTGCTAGACGAAAAGACTCGGGCACGGTGAGCCGTTGGGAACCGACAGACGAGCAACTCTTGCGGCAACTGCTCGCGCCTCCGGATCTGGATGACGGAGTCCAGTCGCTCGACTACTGGCGCCGGCGAAGCCGACAGCTACCGTGGTACCGGACCCTTGCTCGTCGCGAGGCTGTGCGAATGACTGCTCGCTGGGAGCAGCGGGTCGGCGCGGCCCTCTTCTCGCAGCATCCCGCGCCGCTCGAGGCCCGCCTCTCTGCCGGTGTGCTGCTGGCGCGGACACGGCTGGCACGATGGACCCGACGGGCCGGGATCGCTGTGCTGGCTGCAGTGACGAGCGTGGTCGTGCTCGTGGCGGTACCAACCGTGGCGGCGCTCGTGTACCTGCTGCACGCGTTGTGATCGCAGATCAGCGCGATTCGCGGGCAGGGCGGCCGGCGGAGACAGGAGCCCTGCTGCGGGATCACTACGGGCATCTCTGCACCACCGGCGGTGCTCCGCTTGGACAGCGTCGACTGTTCCCAGTCTGTTAGTTCCGCGCCCAGATGGCCAACGTCAGCGCGGTGGCGAAGGCGACCCACATCGCGTAGGGCACGAGCGCCAGTGCGGCTAGGCGCGACAGCGGCCACGCCCGGACGACGAGCGCCACAGTCGTACTCTCGAGAATCACGATCTCCACGCCGGCGGCGAGCGGGCTGCGGCCCCGGAAGAAGATGAGCGTCCAGGCGAGGTTGAGGGCGAGGTTCGTCCCGAACAGGACGAAAAGCGGACGCTGCTGTTCCCCGCCGCGTCCCCGCGCCACGAGCATCGACGCGGCGATGAGCGCGTAGACGACGGTCCACACCGGACCGAACACGGGATCGGGCGGCTGCCAGGAGGGCTTGTCGAGCCGGCGGTACCAGCGACTGCCCAGCACTGGTGTCGTAGCGAGCGCGCCGATACCGGCGGTGGCACCGACTGCGCCGAGGATGAGCACAGCATCCCGCTGGGTCAGCCCCGGTGAGGGGTTCCGACTACAAGTCTGCGAAATCCAACGCTACCCGTTAGTCGCCGTTCGGTCTCGCTTTCCGCTCGGCACCGGGGGGATCCTGGGACAGCTCTGGTGCTTCAGTTAGGGATCGACGGTGCCGACTTCGATGAGATGCCAGCGTCCGGCGATTCTGGCCGCGGTGATGCAAGCGGACCAGCCGGGGCGAGCGAGGTCGCTTGTCTTGCGCGGAACCGCGATCGGGCCCACACCGCCGTCAAACCAGATCTTGCCCGGTTCGACGTCAGTGATCTCAAGGTAGTTCTCGACCCAGTCCCCATCGGCGACCGCGTCGGGGTCGATCTCTGGCGCGCGCTCGGTGACCTCGTCCAGGAGCGTGGCGAGGCGATCAGCGATTGGGAGATCGCGTGCGGCCTCCCTCGCGTAGTCGCTGGCGTTCTTGGCGGTCTCGTCGTCGATATATCCGTGGTCGGCCAGCCATCGCGTGAGTTTGCCGGTGACGGTGCCTGATGCTTTGAGCAGCTCTTGGCCGGCGATCACCTTTCGGACCATGAAGTAGCCGAGGAACTCGCCGAGGTGTTCGCGGATCTTCTCGGGGCCGAACAGGCGGCAGAACGTGCCTTCCTCGTGTGACTCGAATTCCGCTTGCCAGCGTTGGCGCTCGTCGTGATCGAGCGAGTTGTAGGCGTAGCCGTCGAGGCTGTGACGCAACACGTCCACAACCTCCTCGTAGCGCTGGAACGTCCGGTCGGAAAGCCGCTCGCGTTGCTCGGCGAGAAACTCGGTGAGGACGTCATCGATCGTGGCGTTACTCTGAGGAATTGTCATCGCATCGAACCGTAGCCGGCCGCGATGACGTTATACGACTTGCTGCGAACGTTGGCGGGAGCGGACGGTCGCCTGACGGGTCAGGAGGCTTGCAGTCGGCGGCGGCTAATAGCGATTAGTCCCGTCGATCACCGTTGGGACGGCGACTATTAAACGGGTGTCCAGAGCTATCGCGATCCGGGTCTGTCCGCGGCGACTAACAGGGTCGCGCCGTGTCAGACGCGTCGCAAGACCCGAGCAAGGCGCTGGCCGGTTATGAGCGATGGCTGGCCGGGCTGCCGCTGGCGCAGCGCACGCGCAGGGAGTACGTGCGGTGGGTGCGGGTGTTCTGCGGCTGGCTCGTCGACGGCGTCGACGCGCGCGCGGTGGGCGCAGACCCGCTCGTGGACCGTCGGGCTCGGGATTACGCGGCGCGGGATTTCAAGCGGTTCCTCAAGCGCGAGCGGGGGCTGGGACCGGCGTCGGTGAATCTGGCGTTGGCCGCGGTTGATCACTTCTACCGGCATCTGGGGCTCGAGCGCGCGAACGTCCGCCGCGAGGAGCTGCCAACGGCGGCGCCGCGGGCGCTTGACCGCGATGAGCAGCGGGTGCTGATGCGCGCGATCGAGCGTGCTGAGGTCCGCGACCGGGCGCTGGTGGTGTTGTTGCATTCCGGACCGCCGTATCACGGCGAGTTCCTCGTCCCAGAGAGCCTGAGCTCGGACAAGCTCAGAACGAGTCACGGCGAACGCGAGTGCGCCGAGGGATGAGGCGTACGCATATGGGTCGTGACGCAGCCCTGAGGCTAGCGCCGCTTCCGCTTCTTGCTTCATCTCGGCGATACAGAGCAGGCACCTCCAAGCCGAAGCCAGGCGGGCATGGAGACTGCCTCGCTCCGACGTTGGGACCGGGTAGTCCTGGCTTAGGGCTTTGAGGACCCCAGCGGGGTCGGTCCACAATCGCCAAGCGTGGTCCTCTCTCTCGACCGCTAGCAGGTCGGACACCATCATCGAAGCCACGATAATCGACGCGCGCCCGCTTACCGCCGACCGAGAAAGGGGCATGACCCCACGTGGTGAACGTGGTCGTAACCCCCGGCTGATCCGAGCGACAGTGCCTCGTCGATCCGCAGCCCCGCGCGCCACGGCGTCACGATCAACGCTCCGAGCATGACCCCCGCCCGACGATCGCGGCGCCGCGCTCGGATCCAGCCCGCTGCAGGCATCTCAAGCTCGCGCTGACCCACTCACAGGTCGGCAGTCGTCAATCCGAAGGAACCCCGAGAGTCGCGGCGAGCTACCGATCGCCAGGACATGCGCGTTGGCGCCTACGGTCGATGCGACCACCTCCCCGCGACTCCCGAACACGCTGGGGCTATCAGCAGAGGCGCGGCGCCCGTCGACCGACCACCCTCACGCTGTCGCATTCACCCCGCGGAGCAGAAGTGCTCGTCCACGCAGAGGCCGCTGCTGGAGCAGCCGCAGAAGCCGGCTCTAGGACACGCGACGCTGCTGCTCTGCGATCGGGGATCGACAGCGGGCGACGGGGCCGTGCGACATGTCGCTGGCCGCCGGCTCGCCGCTTAGACCGGTTTCTGTACCAACAATCCCCTGACCCCGTACCGACGAGCCCGACCGGAGTCCGCGATCGGCTACGGGTAGGCCTTCCGCTAGTGACGTACGCGAAGCGCGGTCACCGCGTAGCGGGCGATGTCCTGAGCAGCGACAGCCAGCACGACGCGGCGGTCCGGAGGCTGGGCCGGTCCGAGGCGTGGTCAAATTCACACGCCCGAAAATACGGCTCGAGTTGGGTCGCCGACGCGCCGAGCAGCCCTACCGGTCGCCGACGGACGTCGTGTGATCGTGCCGCCGCGGCCTCCAGCATGCTATAGAGCGGCACCTGAAATCGGGCTCGGTCAAGCAAGCGCAGGGGATCTCTTCTCGATCGCGGTCATGTTGCTCTTGGCGCCCGGCAGCTGGCGGCAGCCCGACTGGCTACCGCCCCCGAGGGGACTCTAGCCGCGTTCCCCTTTCTGAGCTGAGAGTGCTCTCGGCGATGCGGCGGTCGGCCCGCGAAACGCCGATGTCGTCGACGCTCCGGGGCAGTGAGCATCGCATCTCGGAGAGCAATCTGCGGAAGATTGCTCTCGGCTATGCGTGAGGGGCCGCGCTCAAGCAGCTCGCCCAAGCATACGCCATGCAACCGCCAGACCACCGAGCCTACCGCCAGCTGCGACACCGGCGCCCGGCGACCGGGCTCCCAGGGCCACACCCGTCCGGCGCCAGAACGACGACAACGACCCCCGAGGGATCGGGGGTCGGAGCCGATGCCTTCGTCTTCTCGTTGCGCGGTTCGCCGTCAAGCGCGAAGCTCCTCCTCGCGTTCTCACGAACAAGGCCCGGACCGTTGGGCTTCATCATGCGACGGTCGCCGAGGCCTCCGAGAAAGCGCATCCACCCTTCGCGCCTGAACGCTCGATAATGCCCGCGCCCAGACACACACAAGCTGCTCGCGTCGGTCGTCTGTGGTAGCGATCAGCGCCACGCGCTGATGCCTGTTCCGACAATGGCCACAGCAGCGGCACGCCCTCGACGGTCACAAGGTCGCCCTCGGTGCCCTGCGGTGGCGTAGCCGCGCCGACCTGGCTGCTGCAGCCGCTGCTCGACACACTCGCCGGAAGCGTCCGTCGACCACGACGCCGTGGCGGCGCTTGTGCGACGAGCAGGTCGGCGAAGTCGCGCCGGGGCCGCCATCCTCACGAACGCCGTGACCAGCGCCGACGTCGTCTGTCCCGAACGCGCCGGACGACCTCGTCGGCAAGATCTGCCGGGGGTGCTGCGCGCGCAACCCCGCAGGGCCCGGCACGGCAACGTCGTTGTCTGCTGCGAATGGGCCGGGAACGCGCCGACCCCTCCCATCCGATTGTGCCCCGAGGAACAATGCCGCGTGCGCAAGCGTGCAGACGGGTAGCGGTGGAGGATACACGACGCGATCGCCGATCCCTGGGGGCCCCGCACGCCTGTCGGGCCCGCCGAGCCGTGGCCCGAACGGGTCGATGAGTTCGTGCTTGACGGTGCGAAGCCCGACCGGTGGGTGCAGACGGCGTCGGTGTTGCACTCCGATGGCGACGCATTCGACGTCGCCGTACAGGACGGCTGCCTCGTCGGCGTTCGCGGGCGCGCCGGAGATCGCGTCAACCGCGGCCGCCTCGGTCCGAAAGACCTGTTCGGCTGGCAGGCGAACGCGTCGCCCGATCGCCTCGCCACGCCGCTGATCCGCCGTGACGGCGAGCTGCAGCCCGCGTCCTGGGACGAGGCGATGGGCGCGATTGTGGATCGGACGCGCATGGTGCTTGACGAGCAGGGGCCCAGCGGCCTCGGCTTCTACACCTCGGGGCAGTTGTTCCTGGAGGAGTACTACACGCTGGCGACGATCGTCCGCGGCGGGCTGGGCAGCAACCATCTCGACGGTAACACGCGCCTGTGCACGGCCACGGCCGGGGAGGCGCTGAAGGATCGGATGCGACGGGCAGCCGGCGTCTTATGACGATGTGGGCCACGCGGATGTCATCGCGCTGTTTGGCCACAACGTGGCCGAGACGCAGCCCGTGCTGTGGATGCGGATGCTCGATCGCCTCGAGGGCGCCGACCCACCCCGGTTGGTGGTCGTCGACCCGCGGCTGACGGTGCCCGCCCGGCACGCGGCCGTGCACCTTCCGGTCCGGCCGGGAACGAATGTCGCCCTGCTCAACGCGCTGCAGCACGAGCTGTTGGCCGGCGGCCACATCGACGAGGAGTTCCTGGGGGCGCATGCCATCGGCCTCGAGGACCTGCGGGCGCAAGTCGCGTCCTGCACGCCGGAGTGGGCGGCGGGGATCTGCGGCGTGGACGCCGGTCTCGTCCGCGAGGCGGCGGCGGTGATCGCCAGCGCCCAGCGGCTGCTGTGCACGGTGCTGCAGGGCGTCTACCAGTCCCATCAGGCCACGGCGGCGGCGTGCCAGGTCAACAACCTCGTGCTACTGCGCGGGATGCTCGGCCGGCCCGGGTGCGGCGTGCTGCAGATGAACGGCCAGCCCACGGCGCAGAACACGCGCGAGACCGGCGCCAACGGCGACCTGCCCGGCTTCCGCAACTGGGCCAACGACAACCACGTCGAGGACCTCGCGCGGATCTGGAACGTGGACCCTCTGCAGATCCCGCACTACGGGCCGCCCACGCACGCGATGGAGATGGTCCGGTACATGGAGGAGGGCTCGCTGTCGTTCTTCTGGGTCAGCGCGACCAACCCGCTCGTCTCGCTGCCGGAGGCCGGGCGCATCCGGAGCGTCTTCGGGCAGGAGCGCATCTTCCTGGTCGTCCAGGACCTGTTTCTCACCGAGACGGCGGCGGTCGCCGACGTGGTGCTGCCGGCCGCGACGCAGACGGAGAAGACCGGGACGTTCACCAACGCGGACAGGACGGTGCACCTGTCGCGCAAGGCGGTCGATCCTCCGGGGCAAGCGCGTCCGGATCTCGACAGCTGGCTCGACTATGCGCAGCGCCTGGAGCTGCGCGACAAGGACGGCGCGCCGCTGATCAAGTGGACGGAACCGGAGTCCGCCTTCGAGGCGTTCAAGATCTGCGTCGCCGACCGGCCCTGCTCCTATGACGGCATCACCTACGCCGTGCTGGAGGAGGGCGGCCGCCAGTGGGGCGGCGACCATCTCTACGCCGACGGCCACTTCTTCGCGTCACCGGATGAGTGCGAAACCTACGGCCGCGACCTGCTCACGGGCGCCGCGCGGGAGCCGACGGAGTACCAGGCCCTCAATCCGGAGGGCAAGGCGATGCTGCGCGCGGTCGAGTACGCGCCGTCGATCGAGGCGCTGACCGACGAGCACCCGCTGGGGCTGAACACGGGTCGCACCATCTATCAGTTTCACACCCGCACCAAGACGGGCCGCACGCCGCAGCTTCAGCAGGCGGCGCCCGAGGTCTGGGTCGAGGTGTCCGCGCCCGACGCCGCGCGGCTCGGATTGGCCGAGGGCGACCTCGCCCGCGTCGAGGCGCCCCGGGGCGCCATCGAGGGGCACGTGCGCGTCTCGGGCATCCGCGAGGGCGTGCTCTTCGTGCCCTTCCACTACGGCTGGTGGGATCGGCCCGACGGTCCCTCACGCGCTGCCAACGAGCTGACGATCACCGGCTGGGACCCCGTCTCCAAGCAGCCGCTGTTCAAGGGCGGAGCCGTGCGGGTCGTCAAACTCGCCGCCGGTGACGGCACGCCGTCGCCAGCACCGTCGAACACCGCGTCGGCTCCCGTGGCATGAAGCTCGACGTCGCCATCGCCGCCGTCGTCGACGCCGAGACGGCGCTGGCCGAGCGTCTCCGGATCCTCAGCGAGCGTCACAAGGCCGACCACGACGTCTACCACCTGACGGACACTCTGCGCACCATCGCCACGGGCAATCTGGATGCGCTGGCGCCCTTCGCCGACCGCTACGGCGCCGAGCCGCCGGCCACGGACCCCGACGATGGCCTCCTCGGCCGCGCCCGCGAGAAAGCGGCCGAGGTACTGGGGCGTCGGCCGGAGGGCGGCCTGCTGCTGCTGCGCGATCTGCGCGACCTGCACCTGCTCTACGCCGCCGTGTCCATCGACTGGGTGATCCTGGCCCAGGGCGCCCAGGCGGCGCGCGACGCCGACCTGCTCGAGGCCGTCACGCACGCCCACGCGCAGACGCTGCGGGGCCTGAAGTGGACCGTGACGCGGATCAAGACCGCCGCCCCGCAGGTCCTCACCAGCTGACACGTGTCGAGCCTCGCGCTGGCGATCCTGCTGGCGATCTTCGCCGCGGCCGTCGCCGCCATGCGTCGGCGAAACGTCGACGCCCGTGCGCTGACGACGCGCCCGATTGGACGGGGTGCGGGATACCGCGCAGCGACCTTGCCGGCGGCTGCCATGAGCTTCTACCTCATGACTCGGATCGTCTTCAGGCTGGGATCGGCGGGGTCGGGAAGCACCATTCCGGCCTTCAGCCCGGTGAGGAGATAATCGATGACGGCTTGGTTGATCCGCTCGCCCGGCACGACGACAGGGACGCCAGGCGGGTACGGCGTGATCTGCTCGGCGGCGATGCGCCCGATCGCCTCCCGGGCCTTGACGTCCTCGAACTGGCTGAAGAACGCATCGCGGGGGCGGTTGACAGTTTCCAGTTCGAGGTCCGGCGGGTCGGGAATCTGGACCGACTGACGATCCGGGAGCTCGCCGGCCGCATCGGTGAGTTGCCCGAGCGCCTGCAGGAGCCTGCCAGCGGTCCCATCGTCGTCGGCTACTGAGATCGTCGCGAGGATCCGCGCATGGTCGCTGAGGCCCACATCGAGCCGCTGGTGCTCGCGCAGCCAGTCGCTTGCCTGATAGCCACTGATCCCCAGCCCGGTGACGTCGATGAGGATCTGCAGGCGATCCAGCTTACGCGAGGGTTCCTCGCTGACCAACTCGTCTTCGAGCACGCGCACGCCCGGCAGCGCGGAGATCTCCCGGCGAAGGCGGCCCGCCAAGTCGAGCGCCGTCTGCAGGAGCTCGCTGCCGTGTTCGACCATCTGCCGTCGCCAGCCGTCGATCGCCGCGTACAGCAGGACATTGGGGCTGGTAGTCATCAGCAGATCTGCGCACGCCGACAGATGTGGGAAATCGATCCGCCCGCCCTGCACATGGAAGACGGATCCCTGTTCGAAGCCGGCACCCATCTTGTGGACGCTGACCACGCACACGTCCGCGTCCGCGTCCATCGCCCAGGTCGGCAGCTCGTCATGAAACGGGAGATGCGCACCCCACGCCTCGTCGACGATCAACGGCTTGTCGCGCTCGTGGCAGATCTCAGCCATCGCCTCAATATCCGCGCAGGTCCCGTATGGGGTGGGGCTGACGATCAGCGCGGCCGCGGCGTGCGGGTAGCGCTCCCACGCCTCGGCCAGCTGCTCCGGCGAGGGTGGATGAGCCACATGCAGGCGGGCATCCCAGTTGGGGCGCAGCCAGCATGGCTGAAGCCCAGAGAAGATCATCCCGCCGACCACCGAATTATGAACGTCCCATCCGAGGATCAGGTGCCCGTCGTGGCCGGCCGTGGCCAGTATCGCCGCCTTCACCGACAGCGAGCTTCCACAGGTGGAGAAGAACGCGTGCTCGGCACCGACCGCGTCGGCCATCAGCTCCTCAGCCTGCTGCGGATATCCGTTTGAGGAAGAGCGGTCATCAAGCCCTGAGCTGGCCAGCAGGTCATCCCGGAACGGGTCGAGCCCCATGACATCGCGCACACGCGGGTCGATCCCGCGGCCCTGACGATGTCCCGGCGGCGTGAACCCGTACCGGTCAAGCCGGTGATACTCGGCCAGCGCGTCCAGCACCGGCGCACAACTGTGATCCATCCTCACGAGCTTCCCTCAACCATCGTCCCGTATGCAGAAGCATCCCGCCGCTCGACACGCGGCTTCTGGAGGAGCGCGGCTCGGCCGATGAGAGCCTGGGTGTAGCGTCACCGAGGAGAAGACCTGCAGCAACTCCCCCCTTTCCCGCTGCCCCTCGTGGGCCACTTCGTTCTACTCGCGCCACAAAAGCCGCGTCTACTGGTAGCGGAGTGCTTCGGCTGGGTAGACGCGGTCGAGCAGCTGCTCGATCAAATTGGAGCGGGACCGGCCCGATGCGCGTCGTCTGGATGAGGCCGGCGCTGATCTTCCAGGCACAGGCGGCGAGCGAGATCAGGCGACTGTTCGCCGGCCCGTTGTTGCCCAACGCGCTGATCAGGCCGGATCTGATTCCAGCGTGCCCGACGTTCCACGGCTGCGGTTCCAGACGGTCCACTCCCTCGACGTGGGAATGCGTATCGTCGTGCGCTCATGAGCGACGCGCGCGGCGCGTTCAACCTGGCCGCCGACCCGCCGATCGGAGCGAGCGAGCTCGCCGAGATCTTCAGCGCTCGGACAGTAAGGATCCCGCCAGCACTGCTGAGGCGGGCACTTGCGGTGATGTTCAGGCTGCGGCTCCAGCCGACAGAGCCCGGGTGGCTCGACATGGCACTCGCCGTCCCGTTGCTCGACAGCGTCCGGGCCCGTGCTGAGCTCGACTGGCAACCACAGCACTCGTCGACACACACGCTTCGCGAACTAATCGGCGGGCTTCGCACCGGCGCCGACTACGACACGCCGCCCCTGGCCCGCGAGACCAGCGGCGCCTGGCGGATCCGCGAGCTCACCACCGGCGTCGGCAAGCGCCCGTAGCCCGCCGTCACGGGCGCGCCGAGCGATGCCCGTACGAGCGCCACGACCCGCGCGCACGACCAATGCCGCAGACGGGTGGATCGTGGGCTGCCTGGGTAGACGACCGTCATGGCCACGGCAGCTCTGAAGGACAGGCCTCCGTTCGAGGGTCACTCTCCAAATCAGGAGCGGCCCCTCGGCGGCTATGCCGCGCTGATGGCGGCGTTCCTGACCGCGTGCGGCTCGTTCGCGGCGTGGTTCACGGCGTCTGGACGCGAACTGCCGGACAGGATCGAGGCGAGCGATCTTGCACTGGCTGCCGTCGCGACCCACAAGCTTTCGCGGCTGATCACCAAAGACCGGGTGACCAGCACGGTCCGAGCCCCGTTCACCCGGTTCCAAGGGGACAGCGGTGCCGGAGAAGTCGACGAGGCAGCACGCGGACGCGGGTTGCGGCGCGCGATCGGGGAGCTGCTCGTGTGCCCGTTCTGCCTTGGGTTATGGATCGCGAGCGCGTTCACCGCAGGTCTGCTGGTCGCGCCACGGACCACCCGGTGGATCGGGTTCGTGATCCCGGCCGAATCGGGAGCGGACGTTCTCCAGCTCGCGTACAAGAAGGTCGAAGACAGTGTCTGAGCCGGGCGACGGCTACGGTTGCAGCAGGATTTTGATCGCGCCGTCTTGCTTCTTCTGGAAGATCTCGTAGGCGTGAGGCGCTTCGTCGAGCGGTAGGCGGTGGGTGGCGAGGTCTTTAGACCGCGAAGCCGAGCCCGGCGCGGACAGCGGCGCACTTCTCGACCTGGCGGCCGCAGAGCAGCCAGCCGGCGTGGGCGCCATCGTGTCCCACGTGGCAAAGCAGCGCGCCGCGCGTGCTGGTCCACCAGCGCTTCCTGGAGGTAGACGGGGGGTACTCGGTCAGTTTCGCGCAGCGGGTCTGCCAGGTCCCGGTCGACCCGCAGGTGCTCGCCGGTGCGCACGTCGAGGTAGTCGTAGACCGCGGCCCAGCAGCAGGTGAAATGGCCCTGGTGGAAGGTAGCCGCCACAGCCCGTCGCCGGCGCGGACCCACCACGCGCACCAGCGCTGCCGTCGAACGGGCCGGTACTGGTCAGACCAGCGGTTGCCGCCCAGCGCGGGCTTGAGGCAAGTGCGGCTTTGGGCATCGCGCACCACTACTCGGCCTTCCGGTAGTAACGGAACAGAAACGTACCGCTAAGCCCGGTCGCCAAGCCCGCGTAGCTGCTGGCGTTCTCCGGCGGCGATTTCGTGGGAGGGAGCGTGAAGGAAGTTGCCCAGCGCGGGTCCGCGGGCAACAGCGTGGCTCCCGCCAGGACGGCAGCCCTCCTTCTGGCGAGGAGCGAGGACCTGCCCGCTAGGCTTGGCTCTGTCCTGCTTTGGCATTGCGACGCGCACGTTGACGGTGTGCGCGGGTGGATAGCCAGTGGCTCTCTCGGGTACCAACTGGGAGTGGCCGAAGAGCTTCTGTGCGTATCCGTGCGTTGCGATGAGTTTGCGCCGAAGGCAGTACGCGAAGCGCTGACGGAATGCTCGGCCCTCGGCCCGGCCCTCGCTGATGCGATGCTTGTGGCGAGCGAACTGGTGACCAACGCCATCCGCCATTCGCTGTGTCGGGATGACGAGTTCTTGACCGTGTCGCTCGGCCGGGACGGTTCGCTTCGAATCTCCGTGCGTGACCCCGGTCGCTCCGGAGGCGGTGCCAGGGTCGTCGACCGTCCGCTCGGGCTCGGCGGGTATGGTCTGAAGATCGTCGAGGAGCTGGCGGCAAGGTGGGGTGCCGAGCGGCGCGACGACGGTTACGAGGTGTGGGCGGAACTGCAGCCGGGCTAGTGTCCGCGTCCCCGGCGCGCAGCAAGGCTGCGTGCGGAATAACCGCCGGACGGCCCGCTTTTGCAGAATCCGCCGGACGGCTATCGGTGTTGTTCGATCAGCAGCTTGGCCATCGCTTGGGCGCGTTTGGCGGCCTCGGCATCGCCTGCGGCAGCGCAAACGATCGATCCTTTCATCAGGATGTGCCAGGAGCGCGTGAACGACTCGGTGGCGCGCAGGCCGGCTTCCTCGGCCAGCTTCGTGACGATCGCGCGGACGTTCCCGAGGTGCTCGATGCTGGCTCTGCCGGCGGGGTGGGCGGCGCCCAGCTCGAGCAATACGTTGACGAAGGAGTCGGCCTCGAAGTCTTCGCGATGAAACCATTCGTCGAACAGGTCGAAGATCGTCAGCAGCTGTCCCTCCGGGGTGGCGGCGCGGCGTCTGGCTTCCTCCTCGATCCAGGCCAGCGTCCAGCGCTGCTCGCGCAGGTTCAGGAATGCGAGCACGAGATCGTCCTTGGAGGCGAAGTGGTGGTAGAAGCTGGCCTTGGCGACGCCTGCTTGTCGGATGATTTCGTCAACGCCGATGGCTTGGATGCCGTGGCGGGCGAACAGCTCGTACGCGGCTTCGAGGATCCGGTCGCGCGCACCCGACCCAGTAGGAGCTTCTCTGACTCTGTTGGTTGTCACCGCACCAAACGGTAGCCTTACAGACCGGTCTTTCTACAATACATAACGGTCTGTCTGCCAGGTTAACGCTGAGGCTTGCGGGATGCAAATCTCGATTGACGGCGATGTTTGTCGTCCGCGCTCGAAGTCGGATCGGATCGCGATGGCGGTGGCCGTGGCGCAGGAGCGGTTTGGTGGAGGTGGAGGCGGACGAGTCGGCGGTGGCTGACCGTCGGCCGGTGGGTGAGGAGAAGTCGTTTCGTCCGTATGACCCCGATCAGGTGTTGTTGATGGCGCCGGTGTTGCAGGAGTGGATTCCGGAGGGTGATCTGGCGCACTTCGTCTCTGATCTGGTCGAGTCCGGCACGCTTGACCTTGGGGCGATCTATGACTCCTATGAGGAGGAGCGTGGGTTTCCGCCGTATGACCCGCGGTTGATGGTCAAGCTGCTGGTGTACGGGTAGGGGTACGGCCACGATACGCCCGAAAACCCGCAATAGACCCTCCGCCGGGGCTTGGTGGTCGCTCTGCGACGCGATTGCTCGTCTACAGGGGAACAGCTTGACGGCTGCGGAGCGCGCCAAAGCCGTCGATTGACTGTTCGTTGACCAGTAAATCTCCTCAAGACTGCCCGCAGAGGGTCCCGAACACGCTGTTGCGGGTTTCGGGCTATCGTGGCTGTACCCCATCTTGAACGCACGCGCGCGAAGATAGCGCCGCCTTCGTGAGCGTCTTTGGTTGCTGACGGGCAGGAACAGCGGCGTGCGGGATCCCTTGGATCGGGTGTGAGGTTGGTCGTGGGCGGGTAGCTGCGGGCCGAAGGGTTCGAGTCGGGGTGCGCATAGTTGCCGAGGGTGAGATCGCTCTCACCGATACGACGATGGAGGCCAGTTGGATGAGTCAGTCTGAGCAGAAGGTCGTGCAGTACCTGGGCGAAGCGCATGCGAGTGAGATCGGCTTGGTGAGCGTGTTGCGCTCGCAGATCGCGATCACCCCGCGCGGCGACTACCGCGACGGGTTGGAGAAGCACCTGGCCGAGACGCGCAAGCACGCCGGTCGCCTCCAGCAGCGCCTGGGCGAGCTCGAGGGAGCCCGCAACCCGCTGCGGGTGTTTGTCGGCTTCACCGAGACGCTGGTCAGCCAGACGCTTGCCTTGAGCAAGACGCCGTTTGATCTCCTGCGTGGGACGGGCGGCGAGGAGAAGGTGCTCAAGAACGCCAAGGACGCGTATGCGACCGAGGCGCTTGAGATCGCGACCTACACCGCCCTGGAGCGCCTCGCCGTCAAGGTCGGGGATGAGCAGACAGCCCAGCTCGCGAGGTCGATCCGGGCTGATGAGGAGCGGATGCTCGCACGGATCATGCGCGAGATCCCGAAGCTCACCGACGCGGTCGTGGGCGCCGATATCGAGGGTGAGCCCTCCTACGAGGTCGCCAAGACCGGTGCGGCGGACGCCGTGCGTGAGGTTGGGAGCGAGGTCAAGCAAACGGCGCGCAAGGCACAGACGGAGGTCAAGAGCACTGCTCGGCAGACGCGCAAGGTTCCCGGCGTCGCGCAGGTCGAGGGACAGGTGAAGGGTGCTGTGGCCGCCGAGGAGGATGTCGCGATCGCGCGCTATGACTCGCTGACCGCCGAGGAGATCGTGAGCAAGCTCCCGGAGCTCTCGCAGATCGAGCTGGCCAAGATCGACTCCTACGAGCGCAAGAACGACAACCGCACGACGGTCCTGAGCCGGATAACCGCACTGCGGCGCGCGGAGCCGTGGCCCGGCTATGACGAGCTCACGGTCGCCGAGATCGAAGCCGTCCTCAGCGAGGGCGACGAGCAGCATGTGAAGGATGTCGTCGCATACGAGCGGGCCCACAAGAACCGGGCCGGTGTGCTCAAGGCCGCCGAGCGCGAGACCGCCAACGTCTGAGATCGCATCCGCAGGTGCGCGGACGGACCCCACTCTCAAGCTCCGTCCGCGCACCGGCCCCGAGTGCTCACCAGCTTACAGCGCTCGGCGCGGCTTTGGACTGATTCGGATGCTGGGGCCAGTTTTCGCCGCGTGTCACCTGCTGCTTGAGCTGCGGCCCCGCGGCTCCACTGCTTGTCACTTGTCCCTGAATGGTTGCTACCAGAAGGAGAATGAGCATGACTGATCAACCGCAATCGGAATGTACGGCCGGCGCACTGAGTTGGCCGGACGATCTGCTTTCAACTCAGCGAGGAGCAGCCGTTCGACTCAGATCCGCGGATCGGTGTGATCGAACGCGTGAGCTGCCGGCGAATGCCGGTAGGGCGCACAGCTTGGACATCGACATCAAGGAACACGATCCGGTCTATCAGGCCGCGCGGGAAGTGGTCCAAGCGGTCGCCGAGAATCGCTGGTCGCTGCACGCTGCGGCGGTAGTCGTAGCGCTGCATCGGCTTTGCGAAGCGCTGGAGGGCAAGGCTGCCTGACCAGCCGAGGCGGTGGACGCTAGGCGCGACCGGCGTGTGATCTTGACGGCCCCTGCTCCGGTCCTTCCCAAACGAGAAGCGACCCGCGTCCGCGGCTGTTTCGATGCCTGGTGACGCTACCGCTGAGATCGCCACAGCGCGGCGCCGGCGTCGGTTGCGGCGCTCTGACTGCTCCGGACCTGGTTTGCGCCGTGTTCGCCGGGGGCGTGGGTTCGCCTACCTGGACGAGGACGGGCACCGGATCGAGGACCCAGAAACCCTCGAGCGTGTGCGGGGCCTGGCAATTCCTCCTGCATGGAACGACGTCTGGATCTGCTCGGATCCGCTCGGTCATCTGCAAGCGACCGGGATCGACGCCGCTGGACGCAAGCAGTATCTCTACCATTCGATCTGGCGCGCGCGGCGCGACCGCGAGAAATTCGACAAGATGGCCCGCTTCGCACACGCACTTCCCAAGCTCCGTGCGCGTGTCACCGCCGATCTCCAGGGCAGCGAGCCGACTCGGGCGCGAGTTCTCGCATGCGCCGCGCGGCTGCTCGATGTGGGCCTATTCCGAATCGGCGGCGAGGAGTACGCCGATCACGATGGCGGTCTTGGGCTGGCCACGATCCGCAAGGAGCACGTCGCCTTCAAGGACGGAAAGGTCGTGTTCGACTACCCTGCAAAAAGCGGCGTGCGACGGGTGCAGGCGATTGACGATCCGTCCTGCACAGCGTTGATTCGCACGCTCAGACGCCGCCGCCGGGGGGCGCCTGAGCTGCTCGCCTACCGAGACGGGCGCCGGTGGGCGAGCATTCGCTCAGATGACATCAACGAGTATCTCAAGCAGCAGATGGGCGAGGACTTCAGCGCTAAGGACTTCCGCACCTGGAACGCGACCGTGCTCGCGGCTGTGGCCCTCGCCGCCACCGGTGGCGAAGCGCGCACCAAGACCGCGCGCCGCCGGGTGATCGACCGCGCAGTTCGAGGCGTGTCGGAGATGCTCGGCAATGCGCCGGCGGTCGCACGCCGCGCATATATCGACCCGCGGCTCTTCGACCGTTACCTCTCGGGATGGACGATCGCCCCGGCCGTGCACCACGTCGGCGGCCTCGATCGGCGCGACGAGCGAACGCGAACAGAACTGGAGCACGCTGTGTTGGATCTGCTCGCCGAGCCCACCGACTCGCCGGCTGTCGGGCGGATCGCTGCTTAGCCTGGATCCACCGAGCGGCTGGGTTGGTGAGGTGGGATTGGGGGGTTCGCCGGGGTGACGCATGGGATGGACCTAGTCGTCCGGGCGAGAAGCGCTCGTGTGGGGACGTCTGCGGTCGAAATCGGCGGTTGACACCGGTTTTTGGGCAGGGTGAGTGAGCCTGTGTCGGCCGCGGGGTCAGCTGGTGCTGGTGGTGAGCGGCGCGGCGGTCAGGCGCGGGCGGGGAGCGCGCGGATCGCGTCCAGAACGGTGTGGAAGTCGTGTTGCCAGGGCCAGCGGGCGGGCATCCGGATTGTCCATTGGCGGCTGGTGCGCGTCAGCCGGGCGGGGACGGCGAGCAGTTGGCGGCGACGGGAGCGGGCGGTCTGGACGGGTCGATCGGGGAGCCCGATCTGAGTTGTCCAGCGGCCGAGGTTATGCGCGAGCACAGCGATCACGGTCCAGGCGCTGTTGGCGTGCATGCTGCCGGAGGGGAAGTGCGCGAGTGCCTGGTCTTAGCTTAGTAGTGCCTTGTTAGTTCTGGGGTACGGCTGTGGTGTTCGCTCTCATCACCTCGAGGGGTCATCGTGCCGCCGGCAGCGCCAGCGTCCAAGGCCACATGGCGGGTGGCGCTTTGCGACGCCGGTGTATCCCGCTCCTGAGCACATCGACCCATGGTGACTCTATGACCACGGCGCTCATCATCCTGCGGTCGGCGTCGTCGCGCTGCTGGGGCTGACGCTCAGGCACCAGCGCGCGCGCAGCGCGAGGCAGCGGACGAGGCCCGCGCCCGGCAGGCTGTCAATGATCAGGGAAAATTGTCTGTTGATGATCATCGAAAATTGTCGGTCGGTGGTCGGTTTCCTCGTGCGACGGCGTTGGAGGGCCGCGGGGCAGCTGGGCGCGGTCAGTCGGGTCTGAAGCGGCCAGATCGTCGGTCTGCTCTCGGATCGGCGCGTTGTAAGGCGTTCTGCGGGCCTCGGGCGAGGTGTCGTGGGTGATGGGACTCGGCATTTCAAGCTTCGATGGGGTCCGTGGCGGCGGTGTGGAGGGCGTCGAGGCGGCCGCGAAGCCTGTAGCTCGGTCCGTTGATCGTGAGGATTTCGGCGTCGTGGAGGAGCCGATCGAGGATCGCGGCGGCTAACGCTTCTTCGCCGAATAGTTCGGCCCATTCGGCGATCGACTTGTTGGAGGTGACGATCGTTGAGCTGCGCGTGTAGCGGCGGTTGACGAGTTGAAAGAAGCGGTTGGAGTCGTGGCGATCCAGGGGCGTGAAGCTGATCTCGTCGCAGATCAGCAGGTGCGGGCGCTGGTAGAACGCGAGCCGGGCGCCGAGCTTGCCGAGCGCATCGGCTTCGCGCAGACCGCGGATCAGATCGTCGAGGGTGCTGTAGCGGACGAGGTGTCCGCGGCGCAGCGCTTCCATCCCGAGTGCGATCGCGATGTGGCTCTTGCCGACGCCCGGGGGGCCGAGGATCAGGCACCCGACCTTGCGCTCGAGGAACCGCAGCGTGCGCAGCTCGGCGAGGCGTTTGGGATCCAGGTCGGGCTGGAAGGAGACGTCGAAGTCGTCCAGGGTCTTGTGATGCGGCAGGCCCGAGAGCCGCAGGCGCGATTCGTAGCGGCGGCCTTCGAGCACCCCGATCTCGCTCTCGAGGACGAGATCGATCAGCTCCCGGTAGCCGAGCTTTGACGCCTCGGCGCGGTCCACGAGGTCGTCGACGGTGTCGGCCAGCCCGTACAGCTTGAGCTCTTGGGCGTTTTTACGGATCCGTTGGTTGAGCAGCTCAGCCACGCGCGATCAGCTCCTGGTAGCTGGCGAGCGGGCGGGTGTGGACCTCGGTGTCCGGGAGCGCGTCCAGGACAGTCGCGAGGTCAACCGAGTCTTGGGCGGGGTCGGGGAGCGCGAGCCTCGGGCGGCCGCGGTCATGGCGGCAGACCAGCGTCCCTGATCCTGGGTGGCGGACTTCGAGCTCCGCCGCGCCGAGCACTAGCTCGACGGTCTCGCCGCCTTTGGCGCCGGGGACCTGGTAGGGGCGGCCCTCGAAGGTAAACATCCCGTCGCGCGCGACGCGGCGGGTGGTCCGCTCGACGACCAGGTACGGCGTCGCCGGCAGGCCCATCAGCGCGGCGCGGTCACGTTCGGCGCGAACGGCGACGATCTCGCCGTGGGTGCCGTGCACCCGTTGGCGGGCGACGTCCTCGTTCCATGCTTGCCAGCGCTCGTTGGCTTGCTCGTAGCTGTCGAAGCGGTGCGCGCGCAACAACCGTTCGCGGACGTAGAACACGTCGGACTCGACCTTGCCCTTCGTCTTCGCCCGCCGTGCCCGACAGAGCCGCAACCGCATTCCATAGTGGTGCGCGCTCGCGAGCGCCTCCGGATGAAACACCGAGTCGGTCTCGCCGAGGCGTTGGCGGCCGACATGGTTGCGCACGACGGTCTTCGTGCGGTCATAAAGCAGCTCGCGCGGGACGCCGCCGAAGTGAGCGAACGCGGCGCGATGGCAAGCCCAGAACGTGACCAGGTCCATCGAGCCGACCAGCCCGACGAAGAAGCTGTCGCGCGAGTGCCCCAACGTCATGTGGAAGCCGTACAGCGGCAGCTCCAGCCCCGACCTCGTGCAGATCGGCTGCTCGTGAGACCAATCAACCTGCGCCTGATGACCCGGCGCGGTCTCAAACCGCCGCTCGGGCCCGGTCTCGACCCCCGGCAACGCCGGCCTGGAGCGCTCCACGTAGCGGCGGACCGTCTGATACCCGCCGGCGAACCCGTAATCGCGGACCAAGTCCTGATAGACCCGGGTCGCCAACAACCGCGGGCAGTCCGCCAGCCACTGATCGACCATCGGCTTAAACGGATCCAGCTTCGACGCAGCCCGCCGCCGCCGGTACGCCGGCTGGGCGCCGTCGACCAGATACCGCTTCACCGTCCGCCAATCACGACCGACGACCCGGCCGATCTCCGCGTAACTCATCCCCTGACGATGCAGGGCCCTGATGTCCATGAAGTCCTCCTCGCTGATCAACACGCCTCCGTTCAAGCTCGATCGAAGCGAGCGAGCCTGAGCGCGCTACCTACACACCGAGGAGACCAACCCCGCTATTTGCGGCCACGACCTACAGTTTTCAACGGTCACGGCGCGACATTTTTCGACGGTTATCAACACAGGCCGAGGCGGACCCTCTCCGAGACATTTTTGTACCCCCGAAAACGGTGAAATTCAGGCCGATCGCCGTTACTGACCCACGCTCCTAGCTCCGCTAGGCGGGTCAAAAGTGCACGGTCGAGTCAAGTTCGTTGACGGGCGGCCTGGGTCGCGAGATACTGGTCGGCACCCCTTCGAGGGGCAGCCGCACAGCGGCTTCAGGCGGGCGAAATGCCCGCATCTAGTGGACGTACGTGACATACGAGGCGAAGGCCGCGCGAAATGCGAGGTGGTCCGCCTCGGCCCTAGACACGCAACTGGCAGCGGAAGCGCTCGTGCTGACAGCGTTCCCGCAGGGGAGCGCTCCGCCGAGCGAGGCTTATGCCTGCCTGAAAACAGCGCACCGACCCGCCACCTCGGCGGTATGAGGCTCGCTCGCTAAGGCTAGTCGTCCGGGGGGCTTGTCGTGGGTAGCTTGTCGCACTGGGGATTCCGGTGCTTGTGCCGTGCGATACGGTCGGAAGCGTCCGTCTCAATCCCCCACCAACGGTCCATAGGCTGCCATCGCCAATCCGGATCGTTCGGTCGCGGAACAACGTCGTCGCTACGCGCCACGGGTATCGCAGGCAAGACTTCCTGCAGGCGTCCTGCCGTTTCTAGTGGCAGATAGCGGCGGCCCGCAAGATTTGCGAACACCCCCCGCAGCACCGGGTCTCGGAGAAGCTCGTCCCGAGGAATCAGATGAGGAAGTTCCGTCGGCCGGCCGCGCCAGGTTCACCGTCGACGCCGCCGAGCCGGCCGCGATCTCGCTGTTTGCGGAGAACTCGGCGACCGGGGCCAGCGTCCGGCGATTGTTAGCGATCCGGTGTCGGTTTGGGGTCGCGGGGGCCGGCTGATGTGGCCCCGCGCCGTGAGCGCGACGGGTTCTGCAGCCACCGAGCGTTCTCGGCACTTCTTGTCGGGTGGCCCCTTCGCTTCCGGTGCGCTGCCGGCGCCTTGAAACCCCGGGGACTCGGCGACGCGCGAACCGCTCGACCGGGGCTCTCGACGTGTTCGCCTTGGCAAAGCGCGAGGTCGAGTCCGGGCACGGTCCGCAAGCGCTGCTGAGCGGGCGCGGATCTTGTCCACTTCTTCACAAGTACCCGCACCCACAAAAAAGCTCGCTGCTAGCGCACGAACACGACCCCGCCAGTTGACCCGCGGACGTTTTCTGTCGTAGCTTCACGACGCGCTCTTTAGACGCGGGTGCGGGTCGCACTCGGGGATGCCGTAGCGGTGCAGCCGACATTCTCGGGCTGTCCAGCGTGTCGTGTGCAGCCTGAGCCGGACCAGTGTGTGAAGCGCGCGTGGTTTCAAGTCAACGCGCGCTGCCACGCCGCGCCTGCCCATAGCGGCAGCAACAAGAGGAGTGAGCTGATCGATGAACGCGACAGCGACGATGGTCTCTGCCGGCCCGCAACACATGCGCGCTCTGGAGCGAGCGAACCAGGCCCGGTTCGCGCGCGCCGAGCTCAAGCGACGCGTGGCGCAAGGCGAGATTGAAGTCGCCGAGGTGATCCTGACCCATCCGTGGGAGGCGGAACGCATGGCCGTGGCCGACCTGCTCACCAGCCAACGGCACTGGGGTCACGCGCGGGCGGGCAAATTCCTGGCGTCCGTCGGGATGTCGGAGCACAAGACGATCGGGTCGATGACCGAGCGCCAACGCCAAGCCGTGGCGGCCAGGCTCACCATGGGCCAGGCTAGCGACAGGCGATCCCACCGAGGCGATTCCTAACGAGCGCGTCACGGTCACTATTTGCCAGCGGCCGGGGTCTGGAGTTGACGAGATGACCTTCCTGCTAAAACGGCTCAGTCTGGGGTTGTCTTAACGCGAACCCGTCAATTCCTGATCCGTTACTTAGGTCACGCTGGAGGTGTAGGCGAGTGCCGCGACGATCTGCGCTGGTCGACATCGGATGCCTCGAGGAGGACTCGGGTACGTTTCACCGACAGGTAAGCATTCCTGCTCGTCGGTGGACTCGGTGACGGGGTCAGCCACCACCACCCGTACAAAATCGAGGTTGGCTCAGCTCGCACCCGCCGTGCGCGACGTTAGCCGTGGTCGGCGTCCCCGCACCACGTGAGGAGATCCTCGCCAAGGTCAAACTGTAAGACCCAAACGCCGATCGCGACGTAGTCAAGCAGGAGCTGCTTGACTACGCGCGAGACCGGCTCGGGAACCACCCCTACGGGCAAAGTCGGTTGCGCGTGTCCTGGGGTTCGATCCCGAGTTCGACTCAATCGTGCTTGCGCATCTCCCGAGCGCAGCGCTCGCAGATGCAGTGCCGGCCATGAACCGGCGAGACATTGAGCCCGGCCATCGCTGGGTGACGATGTCGTACTTCACCGAGACCCGGGTCGCGCGACGCGACCCGGTCCGTCGCAGGGCTTGCGCGTCGAGAGACGTCCGCGCGATGAAGAGTTAGCCATGACATGGCAGACACGGAGAGCGAACGCGAGAACGATGTCAGCAGAAGCGTTCTGCTCCTCAACCGCCAGCAGCAGCGGTCTCGGCGCCAGACGCGCGACCGAGCCGTGGCGGTCGCGGATGTCGGGAACTCATGACAGTTTAGAGAACTTGAGAGCAGTGTAACGGTCGTGTCGGACGGCGGCGCGGGGCGATGTCGAGCACCGCACCTGCGGGCGTCCACGGCCTGAGCGTCGCAACAGATGCCGGGGACCGCGGCTTTGCCTTCGAGTACCGGACCGCGACAATATGTCACAACGCGTGTGACTCGCCCGCCTGCAGCCCTATCACCGTCCCCCCAAGAGGCGATAGCATGCTGGCCGCCGGCACGTTTCTCCGGGCCGAGGGGCCGAACCGCGGGGAAGGTCCAGATCGGCGACTCCTTTCCTTTCGGGTAAAGCGACAACGACCTCATCTCATCCACACTGGGCTAACCAAGCGTGCGGCGAGAGAACGCTGAAACAGCGTTTAGACACATCGACGCGACGGGTAGGATTGGGACGGCGACGTTAGTCAGGACGGAAACTGATGCAGGAAGTCAAACCCGCGGCACCGCGGAGGAGCGTCTCGGGCGCGAACTCTGCCCCATCTCGCTCTGACTAGCGTCGCTTGTAGGCCAGCCTGACCGGCCACACATGCGGCATGCGGAGAATTGCTTGTCGTCGCCGCCTCGTCCTGGCGTCTGACGCACTCGCGCCGGTGGCAGCAAGGTGTCAGCAGTGATGCCGGTCCCGCGACCAATCGAGCATAGCCATGACCCGCCGCGCCGACAGCGTGACGCGCTACCCGCCGCAGGCGGGGCAAGCGCTACCCGCCGCAGGCGGGGCAAGGCTTGGACGGCAATTTGGACGCGAGCCGTTCCTGCGGGCGCTGGTTGTGGAGCTGGCTCGGGCCATCGAGTCGCAAACCGATGCCGAGGCCGCAGAAGCCGCGGTCGCGCAAGTCGGCGCGAGCGTCGGCGGGCGGATGGAAGACGAGTACCGAAAAGCAAAGGGGATCGTCGAGACACACCCAGGACAAGATCGCGGATCTCTACGTCCGGCTAAAGGCCGCGATCGGCGGCGACTTCTACGTGATCGCGGCCGACGAGGAGAAGATCGTGCTCGGCAACCGGTCGTGCCCGTTCGGCGCCATAGTCAAGCGTGCGCCCGGCCTGTGCCGGAATGACCTCACAGCGATCTGCCCGCCGCCGCCTGATCGGCGAGCGACGACCGAACGGCCGATCGTCCACAGCCGTCTTCTCTCGCGGCGCCGGGTCGCGGGGATAGCTGCGCGGTCGGCTGGCGTCAAGCGCCGATCAGCGCGATCGCGAGCAGCCGACGGCTGTGGCGGCGCTTGACCCGCAGCCACCCGCGCAGCTGGTGGTCAGTGAGGTCGTGCGGAACGAGTCCGCACGACCGCGTGCAACGGCAGCCGCTTCGGCGGATCGCGTGGTTGGCCGTGAAGCAGCCCGCCCGTCAACCAGACCGCCAGCTCCCACGGGCAGCCGCCCGGCCCGAGCCGCAGCACGCTCGCTCTGACGGCCCTCGCGAGCGCCTCGACCGCGTCGCCCAACGGCGAGCCGGCGGGTTGGATCGCCCCCAGCTCCGGGTCCAGCGCGTGCGCCCACCGTGTCGCGCAGCGGCGCAGCGACTCCGCGCGCGCTCTGGCGGCACGCAGCCGGCCGCGGACCGTCGCCGGCGGGCGCCCCAGTCGCCGCGCGATCGTGCGATGACCGTCCCCGCGCACGCTCTGCAGCAGCGCCTCGCCGATCACCTCGGCGCCATCGCGCCGGCGCGGCACAGACCATGCGGGACACAGCACGTGCGTGGCTCCACAGCGCCCACACAACGCCCGACGGCCTGACCGACCGCACACAGTGCAGCATCCGCACGCTCGCGCGCGAATCCCCAAGGCGAGAGCGGCCCCAAGCAGCCAGGGCAGGCGATCCGGCCGGCTTTCAACGCCGCGTTGACTGCGTCCTCGCTTCCGCTTATCGACAACACCGACGACCAGCTCCTCGCAGACCACGCTCGCAAGGCTCCCACACCGCGCTGGCGGCGGGAAGGGGCGGCTCGGGTGGGAACACCTACCAGACCGCGAACGACGCTGACAGCCCGGTAGCACGCCGCCACACGCCCCGTGCCGACGGTCAACTTCGTTAACCGGGCTTCGCGTGCCGAAACACAGTTTCGTCTAACAAGCGTGACGCAAGCCTGTCGTCATTGCACTCGGGCGCGTACATCCGGGGCGAGGAAGCCGGCGCAACCGTCGACCTCGGCGCAAAGCGTGTCGGTCACCGTCACGCGGCGTTGCCTGCTGGCCTGCAGCGCGGAGAAACACGAACGGGAGTGCGCCTGACGGCCTGCCGGGACCCGATCGCAACGTTGCCAGCGACGCGGCCTTGGCGAGCCGCTTGATGGGTTGCCTTCAACTCAGGCGGGGTCGCGGCCGGACGGGAGCGCCGCGGCCGTGGACCGCTGCCGCTACGCCGCGCCGTCTGCTCCGGCTTGCTCGAGGCAGCGGGTCTGCGGCGTCCCGGTTTACTGCGCTTCCAGGTAGCGGTACGTGGCCGCGGCCATAGCCATCCGGCGCCACACCACGCGCCCGCCAGGGCTGCGCGCGACCGCCGCGGCGAGCATCCGCCGCCACGGATCAACCGGCGCGCCTACCGGACCCAGACCGAGCAGGCCGAGGCGCGGCCCGACAACGCGATCGCCGGCGAGGGCGCTGCTCGTCGAGACCCGCCGGGCCCAGTTCGAGGCGCAGCGCGCCGCCGCGCTGGATGAGCGCTCGCGGGTCGCCCGCGAGATCCACGGTGTGCTCGCCCATCGCTGGGGGCGCTCGGGATCCAGCTGCAGGCCGCGGAGGCGATGCTTGTCCGAGCGCCACGACATCGACCGCGCGCTGCGCTCGCTCGCCAGCGCCCGGCGTATCGGCTTAGTGTGTGTTCCTGTTCCGTCACCGGGAGGCCGAGCCGCCGTCCGCGTCTTGCGCACCCTGTGCTCGACCTCGCTCGCGTACCTCACGGATCGCGTCCGTCGCGCCGGTCTTGATGATGACATCGTAGGAGCGCTCACCCTTGATATCGGCTCTGACGACGGCGTCGGTGAGCCGGGGGATCTCGCGCAGGATCCGCTCAAGCATCCGCTCCTCATCCTCGCGGATCGACCTCGCAAGCTGAGCGGTGCGCTCGTCCCCGACCCTGATCGCGAGACGCTCCAGGGCAGTGTAGGTCGCGATCTCAAGCGCCTTGCTCGCACACGCATCCTTGGCGTTCTTGAGCACCTTTTCCGCACCACCCGTGCCGTGCAGCAGGGCAAACGGCACTTTGATCACCGCCAGCCCCTGGCTGATCAGCATCTCAGCGAAGCCGACCACCGCCGGCAGCGGGCTGCGGCCCTGTTCAAGCTCGTTCAGGCGCTGCTCGATGCGACTGACGTGCTTGCGCGTCTCGGCCAGGTGCTTCTCTAACCCGTCACGGTAAGAGCCGCGCGGGGTGATCGCGATCTGCGGCCCCAGCGTGCTCACCAGGCCGACCTCGCTGGCGTGCGCCTCGCCCAAATACCGTACGACCTCCTGGTCTGACCTACTCATCGACTGGCTGATCTCCATCGTCGCTTCGCTTGAGAGATCTCCCGTCCCCTGCTACCCACACTATCACCGCACAGACAGCTACCCGCCGTCGGCCGCTACGTCACACTCGGTCAAAGGAACCGTTACCCTGAGCGGCGCCTCGCGCGGAGTTGCTGATCGTGGCCGCCGTCGTCTCGGCGTCTTACGCGCTGTGCGGCAGCGCGGCGCTTGTGCTGGTGACCAAAGGATCATCCAATCTCGCGCGTCCGCCGGGGGGCAGCGGACCGCAAAGTATTGTTGACGAGCTTCCGTCAGGCGGGAGTGGTCGCGGCCGTACAGGCCGCGCTCCTACCTCGTGTCGCTCGGTCGCGAACACAACGTGGACGCGATCATCAGCCACTTGAACCGCGCGGCGTAATCTCGTCCCGCAGTCAGCCGCAGAACAGGCGCACCCACCGCGCGTACTCTCGGCGGGTGCGCTCCGGCGGGCAAGCGCGGTGCGACGCGACTGGCGTTTCGCTCGGATGCTGAAGTACTAACAACCGCCATAGGCGCTTTCGCGACGGTGATCTGCCGGCCGACGTGGTCAAGTTCGTCGCCCAGCAGGTCGACGTGCCGACGGCCGAGGTGGGGTACGACTGGTAGGAGCGCACGAGCCGCTACCACCGTGGCGCAGATCCGCCATCACTTCGGCTATCGCGAGTGCACCTACTGATTGAGTCGCCGGCCTTTAACGTCTAACCCAACCGGCGTGCCCCGGCATCACCACGCACAAGGTTCCGCACGCGAGCTTCCGGCACTGGAAGCAGGCTGCGTTGCGACAGGTTAACTCGCCGACCATTGGTCGGCATGCGTTACGGCCTGGCACCTTACGGGTACACACTCAGGAGGAGCGTGTGTTGAGCGTTAAGCGAAAACACGATGCAGCGAACACGGTTCGCGGCGGTAGTGCGTTTGACCGGGTCGCAACAGCGCTTGATCGAACAGGGGCGCAGCGTCGTGGGTCTGCGGGCAATCGCATCCGGCCGGTGACGGAGGAGCGCCGGACCCATCATGCTGCGCCGATGCGAGGCGACGGGCAGCCTTCCGCAGTCAGCACCTCATCTCACTCGCGCCGATTTGCCAGCGCGACGGCCCCCCCGGGAGAACAACCGCCGCACCAGCGCGGACGAATCTCACGCCTGTGCCCATCGATGAGCAAGGCAGGACGTTCGATCAGAGTGGTCGTCGTTTTGCCGCCGCGACTGCTCTCCTTGGTGCGCAACGTGTTTGACGTCACCCGCTATCACTGCACGTCCTACCACCCCCCCCGCGGGGCATCACCGGCAGCGATCTCCTTCCACCCAGATCGCCCGCGCGCTGCCGCGCAAATGCTCCACCCGCACCGAGATCATTAACGAGCGCTGGGAGGACATGTGCCGAAGGGCACCACAGTCAGAGCACGCGTTCCAGCACGACTGGCGAGCCAAGGGCGAGCGGGATACGGCGCCGCGTGGTGGCGAGCGAGTAGATGACAATCGAGGATCTTCACGAGCTTGAGCGAGCAGCACGCAGAAGCGGTCAAAGTGGATCGCGCGGCGCAGCTCGCTGACCATCTCGAGCCGCAGCTCCTCCAGCTGACAGGCAGAGGTTGTGATCGCGTTCAAAAGATCTATACAGCGCGTGCGTGTCCTCGCCGTAGCCATCCCCTGCAGATAGAGCGTACCCGCGGCCGCCCGTGAGGAGTATCCCCTGACCGAGGGGATTGACGCCGTGACGCCGGAAAGCGACGATCCGCCCGATCCGCCCCAGATGTGCGGGGCTGACTGTTGCGACTCGGTTCGACGGCGTTGGTGATCCGCTCGGGGCGGGCCTTGCTGCGCAGGACGGCGTCCACGGGTAGCCCAGTGGGCGGGCCGAGGCGATGCAGGCGCAGATCGCCGGCGTCGCGCAGGCGCGGGATGAAGCGCAGGCCAAGCAGATCGAAGAGCGCGAACACGAGTTCGGTGGCGCCGTGCGTGTCGGTGGTGTGCTCGGCGATTGGCAGCTTGGTGTGAAGGATCTCCTCCAGCGTGTGGATCGCCTCGCGCTCGGCGACGGACACGACCTTGGTGCCGTACTGGCTGTATTGGTCGGTCACCCAGTTCAGGACGGTGAGCGCGCCGTGGCGATAGCCGAACTCGCGCGCGAGCGGATCGGCCGTGGCGGCATGGCCGCGGGCGGCGGAGCGCTGCCCATCGGAGCTTGAGAACTCGCCGCGGCCGTAGCGCTGGCTGGACTGCAGGCGGTGCAGGTAGTCAACCAGCAGCTCGTTGGCGGCCTCGAGCTGCTCGTCGCCGAGGGACCACTCCGTCGCCCATGCGATCTGCCGGTAGCTCAGCGGACAGCAGCCGGCCATGCGTGTCGGTCCGAGGTTCAGCCCCCAGGCCAGCAGCGCGGCGTGCAGATGCTGGCGCAGATCGGCGATGCGGGGGGTGGCTCCGGCGGCGTGGGTCAGTTCGGCGGCGAGCCCGGTCCACGCCTCCACCTCGGCCAGCAGGTCGGGGATGTCGATCGCCGGTGTGAGGCGCTCGATCGCGCCTCGTAGCGGAGCCACCCGCGGATTCTCCTCCAGCGCCTCGGGCGGAGACGTACTCCATCGCCGGCATCAACCGCGGCCTGACGCGCTCCGAGCGCGTGCTGCTGTTGAGTCTCGAGCTGCTGGAGGCGCTCACGAGGGTCGAGCGTGCGGCCGAACGTGACGGCCAGCTCGAAGCGTTCCTGCTGCCAGCGGAGCTCGGGCATCAAGAAGCCGGCAGGCCCTCACCGATGACGGCGATCCTGTTCGAGCACTTCCACGGCGCCGTCACCCGCATCGCACCCACAGCGACCGCCGTCCCGCACCGCGAGCCAGGTTGGAACCTGCTCATCCCGTCAGTCTGGACAGAGCCGGCGGACACCGACGCCAACATCAGCTGGACGCGCGAGATGCTCGCGGCGCTACGGCCCCAGCTCGCGAGCCGTCGCTGGCTCAACTACCTCGGCGACGACCAAGGAGACGAAGCGATCCGCGCCGCCTACGGCCCCAACTATCAGCGGCTCAGCGAGGTCAAGCGCCGCTATGACCCCGGCAACGTCTTCCACCTCAACCACAACATCGCGCCCTAATAGTGCTTTGTTAGCCATGTTGTAGGAGTTCGCCGGGTTGGCGGCGAACCCTTCTTGCGTTTGTGTTGCCGACGCGAGGAGGGAATGATGGGCGCAGTGAGCGAAGCGCAGGCGGATGGGAGCGAGCGGGTGGATGTGCCTTCCGTGACAAGGGAGCGGTTGGAGGCGTTCGGGAGCGAGGTGCTGGCTGGGGCGATGAAGCTGCCGGTGCAGATGGTCAACGGTGGCCTGTACCTGCGGGGGTTGATCGAGCAGGGCCCGCGCAAGTCGTTGGAGCCGATGGTCGCGCGGCTGGGTGAGGAGGCTGACTATCAGAGCATGCAGCAATTCCTGGCTGTCAGCCCGTGGGATCCGGCGCTGGTTTTGAAGGCGGTCGCTGAGCGGGTGGTGCCGGCGATCGATGTGCAGGCGTGGGTGCTCGATGACACGGGGTTCGTGAAGGACGGCAAGCATTCGCCGGGGGTCAAGCGCCAGTACTCGGGGACGCTGGGGAAGATCGGTAACTGTCAGCTCGGCGTGTCGCTGCACGCCGTCGGCGCCACCGGGACAGTGCCGTTGGGGTGGGCGTTGTATCTGCCCGAGGAGTGGTGTGAGGATTCCGAGCGTCGGCGCAAGGCGAAGATTCCCGTTGATGTGCAGTTCCGCACCAAGCCGGAGCTGGGGGTGGATCTGGTCGAGCAGGCGGTGGGCTGGGGGATCGCGTCGGCGCCGGTGTTGGGCGATGAGGCCTATGGCGATAACACCGCGTTGCGCGAGCGTCTGCACAACGAGGGCCGCGATACGTGCTCGCAATTGGGGCCGATACGGCGGTGTACGCGCCCGAGACGACGTTTGCCGTCCCGCCGCGCACCAGCAGCAAGGGCCGGGCGCCCAGCCGCGCACGGGCCGATCGCGAGCCCGAGGCGATCAAGGCGCTGATCGCCCGTCTGGGCCAAAAGGCGGCACGAACGGTCAGCTTTCGTGACGGGCCCGACGGCGAGCCGATGACCTCGCAGTTCATCTTCGTGCGTGTCCGCGCTGCCCACGAGGTCTCTGGCCACAGCGGCCCCCCGCGCGAGGAATGGCTGATCGCCGAATGGCCCGAGGGTGCCGATCAGCCGCTGGACTACTGGATCAGCAACCTGCCCGCCGACGCGCCGCCCGAACGGCTCGCGCGCCTGGCCAGGCTGCGCTGGAAGATCGAGCTGGATTACAAACAGCTCAAGGGCGAGCTCGGGCTCGACCATTACGAAGGGCGGTCCTGGCTCGGTTGGTATCACCACACGGCGTTGGTCACCGCCGCGCACGGCTTCCTGACGCTGGAGCGGCAGCACCCAAATCACCAACGGCCGGCCTGACACTCCCACAAGCGGTCCTGCTTCTGCAGCCGCTGTTCAAGTGCTGGGACGGCCATTGCCAGACGTGCTCACAACCAGTCGACCTCGACTACCTCCCCCTACACCCGCCGCGACAAGACGAATGACACCACTAATCGCTAACAAAGCACTACTAACTACTTCCCCCGGAAAAGGTCGATTCTCGGCACTCCACATCGATTTACCTGATACCGGTCCGATTGTGAATACGAGGGTTGTGGCGGTCGGGGACTCTGACTTACATTCCGGGGTGAGACTTTTTCCGGGGGAAGTAACTAACGACATCACCGAGCATCCCCGCACCAGCGCCACGTCCTGTCTCCGGGCAACTCACGGGCAAGCGACCTGACCTGGCGCGGGGATGCCACTACAAGAGCCACAAACCTGCCAATTGGGGTTTCCATTTGACCGGAATACGGCTAGGTCGTCCGCCATGGCCGCCTCGCGCGACGTCGCTCGAGACTGGGCGGACGGCCGCGGGTGCCGGGCGGCGTCGGCGGGCGCGCCCGGCCTGGCTTGGGGTTGGCGACCAGCTCGCGGTAGCGCACCGGCTGGTGGGCGACGGCGAGCTCGACGAGGCGGTAGAAGACCAGGCCGCGGCTGCGCGAGCGGCGGCGGTTGAAGCGGAACTCGAACTCGTTGAGGTAGGCGGCGAGGTGCGCCTCATCAACCGCGCCCTGGTGGGTGCCGAGCAGCCATCGCTTGGCGAGCGAGGAGACCGTATGCACCCCGGGCAGCAGCTTGGAGGCGTCTCTGCCTGAGGCGCCTTTGAGCGGCTCGTGCGTGTAGAGGTCCTTCGTCGCGGGCGGGTAGGACTGCCAGCCGTCGGTGATCACCGTCGCGCCCGGCTCGACGTTCTCAAGCAGGAAGGAGCGCAACGTCTCCGCGGACGCGTCCACGATCGGCCCCATGCGGCAGCGCCCGAAGCCCTTTGGCTCCCGCCGCTCGACGGCGACGCCACAGAGCACCTTCTTGCCCTTCTGCCGACCGCCGCGCAGCCCCGGCTCCTCGCCGCCGATGTAGGTCTCATCGACCTCCACCTTGCCCTGCAGCCGCTCCCGGCCCGGCCGCAGCAGCACCTGCCGCAGCCGGTGCAGCATCGCCCACGCCGTCTGGGTGGAACCGATCTCCAGCGTGCGCTTGAGCGCTAGCGCCGAGATCCCGTCCTTCTGGGTGGCGAACAGCCAGCAGGCGGCAAACCACACCGTCAGCGGCGTGCGCGTACGGTCGAAGATCGTCCCCGCCGTCGCCGAGGTTCGCTCATGGCACTCCGAGCACTCGTAGCGCCCATCACCAAGCTCCCACGCTCGCGAATGCCCGCACTCCGGGCAGGCGAACCCATCCGGCCAGCGCAGCCAGTCCAAGTAGTCCGGGCAGTCGCCGTCGGTCCGAAACCAGGCGTGGAACTCGCCGAGCGAACGTGGATAGTGCCTTCCGGCTTGAGGACTGGCGATCCGCCGATTTTACTCCGCTAAGATGGAAACCCCAAACCTGCCAATCCAAAAATGCACCTTGACCTGAACTATTACAAAGTGACTGCTCAGCGCAAGGCAGACGTCGCGCGGGACCTCCGTCGACCAATAGGCGTGCGCGAGGTCAGTTGGCGCAGACGGTCCTCGGCCCGCTTACAGGCGCCGGGGTCGATCCGCACCCTGAGCTCGTGCTCGCGGCTGAAGAACCGAAAGCCTGCCCGGCGTGGCCGGGATCGCGGTCAGGCGGCGCGGCGCGCATCACTCTAGTAGGAGCTTCTCT
>CAWEQQ010000052.1:0-508624 GCA_963811155.1 uncultured Solirubrobacterales bacterium | reverse complement strand
CGCGATCATCATGTTGACGGCGAAGGAGACTGAGGCCAACCGCGTCCTCGGGTTGGAACTCGGTGCGGACGATTACGTCACCAAGCCTTTCTCGATCGCCGAGCTTGTCAGCCGGATCCGGGCGCTGATGCGCCGTCGAGCTCTCGAGCAGCAGCGCGACCGTGGGGTGCGCGCGATCGGCGGGCTTGTTTTCGATGCCGCGCGTCACCGCGTTGAGGTCGATGGACGCCTGGTCGGGCTCACGCCGACGGAGTTCCGGCTCTTGGCGCTGCTCGCGTCTGCTCCGGAACGCGTGTTCGCCCGCGAGGAGGTGATGCGCCATCTGTGGGAGTCGGTGTTCGTCGGTGACCGCCGGAACGTTGACGTTCATGTGCGTAACCTGCGGCGGAAGGTCGAGCGTGACCCGGCGCGGCCCGAGCGGCTGCTGACGGTCCGCGGCGTGGGCTATCAACTCCGGGCAGTGTGAAGAAACCTTCACCGAGTCATAGTCGAATCTGCGGCGTGGTGCGCGATACCTTCGCGCTGTGACCGGTATCGATCAATCCCCTCGCCGCTTCGCGCTCTCGGCCCGACGGGCGGTTGCGGGACGACTGGCGAGCGCGGGTGAGCGTGAGCTGTTCGTGCTGTGGCGACAAGAAGGTGATCTGCGCGCGCGGGATGAGCTGGTGGCTCGGTTCCTGCCGCTGGCGCGGAAGCTTGCGCGGCGTTACGTTGGCCGTGAGCCGTTCGATGATTTGCTGCAGGTCGCCAGCGTCGGGCTGCTGAAGGCGATCGGGCGTTTTGACCCCGGTCGCGGAATCGCGTTTTCGTCATTTGCCGTTCCGACGATTCTCGGTGAGCTGAAACGGCACTTTCGTGACACGGGTTGGTTTGTGCACGTACCGCGTGGCGTGCAGGAGCTCGCGCTCAAGGTGCAAGAGGCTGAGCAGCAGCTGGGAGCGAAGACTGGGCGTTCTCCGACCGTGCAGAACCTCGCTGAGTTTCTCGAGGTCAGCCACGAGGATGTGGTCGAGGCGCTCGACGCAGCCGCGGCGCATCACTCGACATCGCTGGACGCGCGTCTCGACGATGGAGACAGAGACGGAGCCTCGCTCGCCGACGTGCTTGGTGACGAGGACGATCGTTTTGAGCTGGTCGATGCAGCGGTGACGATCGCGACTGCCGCCGGCGAGCTATCCGACGCTGAGCGCACGGTGCTTGCGCTGTATTACCTGGGGGATCAGACGCAGCGGCAGATCGCTGAGCACATCGGCGTTTCCCAGATGCAGGTCTCGCGGATTCTCGGTCGTGCGGTGCGGCGGCTGCGGCACCTCACGGGGGATGTTTGCGCGACCAGCCCTCGCACGGAGCGTGCCCGTGCGACCGATCGAGAATGACCGTGCCGAGGCCGTGTTGAGCGATGCGCGAGCGAGCAAGCCACGCGGGCGATGGTCAGCTTCCATGCTTCTCGGTGGAGCGGATCGGGCTCGGCGATCGAGTGATCCTGTCCCTTCGCGGTGAATTCGATCTGAGCGGTGTTGAAGCGTTCAACAGCGCGGTCCCCCCGGCAGCGCCGGGAAGCTCCGTGATCCTGGATCTGCGCCATCTCTCATTTCTGGACTCTTCGGGTCTCGCGGCCATGATCGACCTGCACCGCCGCGCCGGCGGGGAAGGGTGGTCGCTTCTTCTCGCAAGCCCCCAGCCGCAGGTCGTCCGGCTTCTTCAGCTCACCGGCGTAGACCAGCACGTGACGATCGTGGCGACGCACGCGCTCGACGCGACGCGATGAGCCTCGCGGATTCAGCCCTCGATGATCAGCCACGGCTCGCACGCCCTTGCTCGGGGAGGGCCGACCGGCGGCCGAGCTGCGCGGGCAGCCGGCGTCGATGACGGGTACGCTGAGGTCTTGCTGGCGCGAACGAGGGCTATGGGGCCCATCTCGACAGCGTGATTGGAGGGTGGATGAGCACGACCCCAGCTAGCCGGCTTGCCGACATGGTCAGCCGGTATGAGGAGGACCTTCTGGCTGAGTGGATCCAGGAGCAGCAGGCGACCCACCCGGGAAAGACGGAGTTGATCGGCGACAGCGACTTGGAGCGCGAGTCACGCGAGTTGCTGCGGCTGCTGCGCGGCGCGCTGGTCGACGGCGGGAGCGAGGACTTCGAGGCAGCCGCGTGGGAGCCCGTCCGCGACTACCTCAGTAATCTGTCACGAAGTCGCGCTGAGCTCGGGTTCTCGCCGTCGCAGACGGCGACGTTCGTGTTTTCGCTCAAGCGGCCGCTGTTCGCCCGCTTGGCGCAGCAAGCCGGCGATGATCCGGGCCTCGTCGCCGAACTGGTCTGGGAGGCGAGCGCTCTTCTTGACCGGCTGGGGCTGTTCACCACCGAGGAGCACCAGCGGGGGCGGGAGGCGGTGATCCGACGCCAGCAGCGGGATCTGATCGAGCTCTCGACGCCGGTCGTCAAGCTGTGGGACGGGGTCGTGGCGCTTCCGCTGATCGGGACGCTTGACAGCGAGCGGACACAGGTTGTGATGGAGAGCTTGCTTGAGCGGATCGTCGAGACGAACTCGACGATCGCGATCATCGATATCACCGGCGTGCCGACCGTCGACACGCTGGTTGCGCAGCACCTTCTGAAGACCGTGGCCGCGGCGCGTTTGATGGGTGCCGACTGCGTCATCAGCGGGATCCGCCCGCAGATCGCACAGACGATCGTGCACCTCGGTTTGACCCTCTCGGAAGTGACGACCAAGGCGACGATGGCCGACGCAATCGCGCTCGCGCTCGAGCGCGGCGGCCTTCGCATCGCGTCGATCCACGGGCAGTAGCCGATGGCCGAGGGCGAGCGGATCCCGATTCTGAAGATGGGCAAGCTGTTGCTCGTCACGATCCAAGTCGATATGCACGACCGCCTCGCGATGCGCCTGCAGGACGATCTCACCGAGCGGATCGTGAGTGACCACGCGCGAGGTGTGCTGATCGAGATCTCCTCGCTCGAGGTCGTCGACTCGTTCATCGGGCGGATGCTCGCGAACACCGCCGCGATGGCTCGGATTCTCGACGCGGAGACGGTCGTTGTCGGAATGCGTCCGGCCGTTGCGATCACGCTCGTTGAGCTGGGGCTATCGCTTCCGGACGTCCGTACCGCGCTGAACGTCGAGCAGGGAATGGAGTTGCTTGCGCGCCGGAACGCGAACGCTTGGCGGCTTGATGGCAGTCATCCGGTCTGACGGTCTCGAGATCGCGGAGTCAGACGATGTGGTGCGTGTGCGCCAGCTCGTGAGAGACGCAGCCGTCGAACTAGGTTTCTCGATCGTCGAGCAGACGAAAATCGTGACCGCAGCGAGCGAGCTGGCACGGAACACGTACGTCTACGGCGGCGGCGGCCGTTTCCGCCTGGAGGTTCTCAACAGCGACAGCCGGCACGGCGTGAGGCTCGTGTTCGAGGACGACGGCCCCGGAATCGCTGACATCGAGAAGGCACTTCGAGACGGATACACCACGGGCTCGGGCCTCGGGATGGGTCTTGGCGGCGCGCGGCGGCTCGTCAACGAGTTCGAGATCGAATCTAAGCCCGGAGCAGGAACGAAGGTAGTCGCCACGCGGTGGCACTAGCGGTGGCGCTGATGGGCTGCAGCAGACTTCGCATCAGTGAGAGCAGCCAGCGAGGCGAAGCGAGACGCATTGCGCAGGCGCAGGCGCGGGCGCTGGGATTCGACGAGGCCTCTGTGGGTAGGCTTGCCGTGGTCGTGAGCGAGCTGGCGGGAAATCTGCTCAAGCACGTTCCTGGTGGAGGGGATCTATGCGTGGGATCGGTGCAGCGAGGCGGCGCGGTGTGCATCGACGTCGTCGCGGTCGACCGCGGCGCAGGGATCAGTGACCCGCAGCAGGCGCTCCGCGATGGCTACTCCACGGCTGGGAGTGCGGGAACGGGACTGGGTGCTGTCGCCCGCCTGTCGGATGCGTTTGACCTGTTCACGTCCCCGGGGCACGGCACGATCATCGTCTCGCACATCTGGCGCGACGGGCGACCCGCGGACCCGCCGATCGCCGTCGGGGGTATCTGTGTGGCAAAGGACGGCGAGCGCGTCGCCGGCGACGCCTACGCAGTAGCCGACCTAGGCACGCAGGCGAGGATCCTCGTCGCCGACGGCCTCGGACACGGGCCCGATGCTGAGGCTGCGGCCGCGAAAGCAGTTTGGATCTTCGAGCAGGAGAACAGCAGCGCGCTCGTCGAGGTGCTCGAGACGATCCATCGAGCGCTGCGCTCGACTCGAGGCGCCGCGGTCGCAATCGCGGAGATCGATCCGAGCCGTCGGAGACTGCAATACGTCGGCATCGGGAACATCAGCGGCGCGATCCTCGACCGCGAGCGCACCCGCAACCTGGTGTCGCATAACGGCATCGTCGGACACGCGATTCGCCGGATACAGGAGTTCAGCTATGAGCTTCCGGCCGGCGCGCTGATTGTCCTGCACTCCGATGGTCTCAAGAGCCGCTGGAGCCTTGACGGCTATCCCGGACTGCCGCACCGCGACCCGACCCTCGTCGCCGGCGTGCTGCTCCGTGACTTCGAACGCGGTCGGGACGATGCGACGGCCGTCGTCGCACGGGCATGAAGCAGACGATCACCACGGTTCTGGTCAGCCGAGAGCACGATCTCGTGCTCGCACGACAGCGCGCGCGTCAGATTGCCTCGCTGCTCGGCCTCGACGGTCAGGATCAGGTTCGTGTCGCGACCGCCGTCTCGGAACTTGCCCGCAACGCATTCCAATACGCCGGCGGGGGCAAGATCGAATACCTGATCGCCACCGAGCCCGAGCCGCTGCTGGTCGTTCGGATCACTGACCGCGGACCGGGGATCGCCAACCTCGACGACGTCCTTGAGGGCCGCTACGAGTCGAAAACGGGGATGGGGCTCGGGATCCTTGGCGCACGCCGTCTCATGGATCGATTCGAGATCGAATCGACGGTGAACGCTGGAACGACCGTCGCGGTGGCCAAGCGGCTGAGCGAAGCCGTGCCGTCCAACGCCGCGGTTGCTCGTATCGCTGACGCGCTCGCCCGGGAAGTCATCGAGGGTCCGATCGGGGAGCTCCAGCTTCAAAACCAGGAGCTCATGCGCGCGCTGGACGAACTCCAAGCGCGGCAGCAGGAGCTTGCGCAGCTCAACCGCGAGCTCGAGGAAACCAACCGCGGCGTCGTCGCGCTATACGCAGAGCTCGACCAACGGGCCGAGGAGCTGCAACGTGCAAGCGAAGCGAAATCTCGTTTCCTCTCGAGTGTCAGCCACGAGCTCCGCACACCGCTAAGCTCGACGCTCGCACTCTGTGAGCTCCTTCTTGCCCGTGCCGACGGGCCGCTGCGCGAAGAGCAGGAACGGCAGGTCAAGTACATCCGCGCTGGGGCCGAGAGCCTGTTGACGCTGGTCAACGATCTGCTTGACCTCGCACGGATCGAAGCAGGAAAGACGACAGTCGAACCAAGAGCGTTCGAGATCGACGATCTGTTCTCGGCGCTTCGCGGGATGTTCCGCCCGCTCCATCACAACAACCGCGTCGCGCTCGTGATCGAACCCGCGGATGATCTGGGCCCGATCTACACCGACGAGTCGAAGGTTTCGCAGATCTTGCGAAACCTTATCTCCAACGCGCTCAAGTTCACCGAAGCAGGCGAGGTGCGCGTCTGCGCGCGAATCGAGAGGCATGTAGGCAGGATCGTCTTCACCGTCGCCGACACGGGCATCGGCATCGGTCTCGAGGACCGCGCGCGGATCTTCGAAGAATTCGAGCAAATCGAAGGGCCGCTGCAGACAGCCACCAAGGGCACCGGACTCGGGCTCGCAGTCTCGCGACGATTAGCGGCACTACTCGGCGGCGAACTCGACGTCGACAGCCGCCCCGGCGCCGGATCGACCTTCACCCTCTCCATTCCACTCGCATACACAGACCGCGAAGACAAACCCAAATTCTCGCCCGCCGCCGTCGAACCGCCGGCTCCGCTCGCGCAGGGAGCAGCAGCGGAAAAGGCCGCTCTTGTCATCGACGACGACGAGCCCGCGCGGTACCTCGCAGCCCACATCCTCAAGTCGCTCGGCTTCCGCGTCATCGAGGCCGACGACGGAACCAACGGACTACGCTGCGCACGCGAGCAGCCGCCGGATCTCATCGTGCTCGATCTGAGGATGCCCGGACTCGACGGCTTCAGCGTACTCGAAGAGCTGCAGAACGAGCCCACAACCGCCGGCACCCCAGTTGTCATCCAGACAGCGAAGCCGCTCACGCCACGCGACCGCAAGCGTCTCGAGTCCGCGGCTGCGATCCTCGACAAGCGAGACAGCAGCCGGAGCCAACTCGCCGCGGTAGTCCAACGTCTCGCCGCAGACCCAACGCGCGTTTGAGGCCGAATCACTAGTGGCTTGCGGCGACCGATCGACAAAACGTTGTCGATGTGGCCGGCGAGATGTAGCCTTGGGATACCAGCAATGGGCGCAGACACCTCGGTTTCGGCCCATAGGGTGCCCAGGTCTGGAACGAGTTGTGCGAGAACGCGGTCGGGCGACCGGCCGATGCTTGAAGCTGCGCCCACACGCTGGGCGGGGCCCGTTTTGCGCTGCCCGCATCCGTTCCGGGACAGGATGGGAATTTGAGAGGGCCGGCTCTGCCGGACCGGCGGCCCGAACCCCACGCGACTGGATCTGCCCCGAAGGGGCCTCCGGTTCCGGGCGAAGTCCCGGAACCGGTGTAGCTGCGCTAGGCCGTTGGAAGGTTCACGAATGAGTCATTTTTTCAGGCTGCGATAGCGGCCTCGTTGATTCGGTCTTGCACGGCGTGCTCGAACGCTCGCCAGGTTTTCGCGATGGGCGCGCGGTCGGCTATGTCGTCGGGGGAGCGCAGGGTCGAGCTCGGCCAGGGATGGGTTGACGATCCGCGTGTAGGTCTTGGTGAGAAAGACGGCCAGTCGGCGTCCCTCGGCGGTCAGCTCGTATCGCTGAGTCCGCGGGATCCGCTGGATGAAGGCCTTGCGGCGCAGACGCCGCAGGTCATAGGTCATCTGCCGCGCGCTGTAGCCGGGGATCAGCCCGGCGATCAGCTCGCGCAGTGAGCGGTTCGTCAGGCCTGCGAACAGGTGCTGAAAACAGCACACGCAGGCGAGCAGCGCCATCGTGCGCGGCTCGCCGAAGCGCAGACCGGGGGCGGGTAGGCCATCTTCGATCGATGGCAGCACCACGCGCGCGAGCGTCGTGGCGTCTGGCGCGCATTGGCACGCCTCAAGCTGGTGGTCGAGGAAGCGCTGGTTGACTTGATAGCCGATCGAAACCAGCGCGTCCCAGTTCTCCTGGGTCAGGCGGCGGCCGATGCCGAAGTCGCGGGTGTCGTTGATGGTCGTCTCGGTCCGCAGCGCGCGGCCCTCTTTGAAGTACTGCTTGACCTTCGAGGCGCGGTAGTGGACCTGGATCGCCGGCTCGACGCCTCTGTGAAAGATCTTGGTGTGAAAGCGCCCCGGCGTCCGTTTGTTGACGCGCCGGCCGAACACGATCGCGACCTGGTCCGGGCGCCCGAGCGTCAACTGGTCGGGCAGCGTGCGCTCAAACCACGCCCGCCCCGCCTCGGGGCGGTCGAACATCCGGGTGTCGGAAATCTCGGCCTGGCGAAACGCCAGCTCGTGGTGGTAGCCGCGCGCCCGGTCCTCGGCGGTCAAGGGCGAGGGCAGCGCGGATTGCCAGCGGTCAAAGAACAGCTGCACGTCGGCGGCCTGAAGGCTTGCGCAGATCTCGGCCAGCCCGGCCGGGTCCTCGCAGGCGGCAAACCCGTTATCCAACGGCGTAAACGCGATCCCCCGCTGAGCGGCCTGACGCTTGGCCCACTCGTTTCCGTTTAGATACAGCCACACCGAGAACGGCGCGTACGCGGTCGTCTTCAGAAAGCCCGGCCCCCAGTCCGGATCCCGGATATGCCAGTAGTAGTTGTTCGGGAAGATCGACTGGCGGCGATACTCGAAGTGCGGATGGCCGTCCGGGCCCCCATCGCGCCACCCGCGCCATGCGCTGGTGCGCTCCTGCGCGATCCCGACCATCACCACCCCGAACCTGCCGTCCCGCTCGGCCGCCTGGAAGTGCTCGCGCGCGATGTCCTCCTTGACGTCGCCCTTCTGAAAGCGCTGCACCGGGATCTCGTGAGCGACGATGAAGCTCTCGATCGCGCTGACATACTCGCGGCCGATCCGCCCCAGCACCGCCGGGGAGGGGATCGGGAAACCGCGATCGAGCAGAAACCGGATCACCTGAAACTGGGTCTGCAACCGCGGCACGTAGCCCTGAAAGAACAGCCGATCAACCGACCGGACCTGGAGCGTCACGTGATCGGCGAGTAGGCTTGAAATCGTGGCCACGGGCGGTCTCCTGACGATCGCAAGGTCGTTTGCCCCACGAGGGCCTCAGAACTAGACCCGGAGGCTAACCGTGGCCACCAACCCGCGATAGCCCCAGCGCTCCCGCAGGGAGCGCCCCGCCGAGCGAGGCTCATACCCGACTCGCCGAACCGTTCGCCCCTCCACTCGGCGGTATGAGGCTCGCTCGCTAATACTAGTCCTAGTTGCATGCCAGCTCGAGCGTCACCCCAGTCAGCACGGCGATCGTCCGCACGTTCGCGTTGCGGGCAGCGTCGACCTCCGAGGGCGTGTCGCCGACGATCACCGCTTCGCCCGCGGACCCGCCGGGCGCTCGAGCGCCGCGCGCAAAAGGTCCGGCTGCGGCTTTGGTCGCCTCGATGTCGGCAGAGGTGGTCCAGCCGTCCGCCGGGAATCGAGCAGCTCGAGGTAGCGGTCGCCCTCGTCCTCCTTCGCGGAGCTGGTCAGGATCACTGTATCGGTCTGCTCGTCGGTGAGCGCCCCCACCAGCTGATCGCTGCCCATCCCGATGTGGCGATGGTGCGCCACAGCGGCAGCACACTACCGTGCTGGCGAAACGCCCGGTACCACGCGATCGTGGTGGTGATAGTCGCTGTCGGACAAGCGTCCCGTCGAGTATCGAGCACTGCACATGGTTTCACCCATTACCCGTTGCCCGCCCTCCTAACACCGATCTGGACGATCGAGTACCGGCTCTAGCGGCACTCGATCATCCAGGTGGTCATGCGCGCTCGGCGGGCACGCCTCCCAGGCTCGGCGCCGGGCGCGGCAGCGTCAGGAGGTTTTGCGCTCCAGGTTCGCCACTTCCTCGGCCTTGCGGTCGGCGCGATCCTGCTCGCGCGCCAGCTCGTCCTTTGCCTCGCCCTTGCGCTCTTCCCTGGCGCCCTCGCGCTTCAGCGAGGCGTCGTCGGTGAGGTCGCCGGCGGCCTTCTTGACCCGGCCTGTGACCTTGTCGGTAAGGCTCATGTTCGTACTCCTCTCTCGTTCGCGTTCTCAGTCATCGCTACCCACGAGTAGCAGGCGTGCAAACGCGGCTGTCAATTCGTTGACGAGCGCAGGCGGAGGCTTGCGACCGGCCCTTGGCGGGCAGTCTTGTGTCCAGTGGCCGAGCCGCGCATCAACCAGGCGTGCTTTAGGGCGCCGTGCTGCTCGCGTTCGGGGTCGCCGTCGCGGGCCTGCTCTTGCTCGAGTTCGTGACGCTCCTGCTCGGCGTGGTGATCGTGGTGATCATCGCGTTGCCGCCGTCAGCGTCCGCGAGCGCGCTGGACCGGCGCGGCATCCCGAGGGGACTTGGGTGCGATCGTGGGCCGATCGTCGCAAGCGTGCCGTCTTCGCACATGAGATGCCAGCTCGGCCCAGCCCGGGAGCCCGGGGAGGTTGATCACATCTGGACTTGCTTGACGCGCGCGACCTTGCGGACGACTGGACCACCGCCGAGGACGTGGACGCCACGAAGCCTGCGCCGGATTTGGTCCGCTGTGCTCTCGACCGGACCGGTGAGTCCAGCAGGAGGCCGGTGCTGATCGGTGACACCCCTGGGACGTGCAGGCAGGCCTAGAAGCCGGCGTCAGCACGCTGGCTGTGCTTGATCGGTGGCTTCGGGGCCGACGAGGCGCGGGCGCCGCCGCCAAGTATGAGTCTGTCGACGAGTTACGCTCGGTGCTCGACCACACTAAGGACTCACGAAAGAATTACTGGGTCGATCCGACCATGCCCCATCGCGTAGTTCCACGCGATGACCGCGATCTCCTGCCCACTTCAAATCTTCGTAAGGACTAAGCTAAGACTCGTTGTTCACACCCCGGGTGCATGCCAGCTGGCTGAACCAGTGCGAGATCTGCTTCTCGATCGTCCAGCGCAAGTTGCTGCAGCCAAACAACTTCACCGACCTCGGCACGCTCGAGCAGGCGCTGCTGGGGTTCGGCCGCCGGTACGAGCAGATCGCGCAGCCATTCGAATGGAAGTTCACCCGGCAGGATCTCGACCGAGTGCTCGACCGCGTCGAGCAGGCCCACAGCCGCTACCCAGCCCGCAAGCGGCGTAACGGGAATACGTCAAGACGCCCTAACGTCAAAGAACTTTCCGGCCAGCGAAGCCGCGACCAGCGGGCCCGAATCAAACGTCGAGTCGTCGAGTACTTGTAAAAGGGACCACTAAGCTACGAGGGGACGACCGCGAAGGGCGAGCCACGGCCCGGGGTGTGGATCGCGAAAGACTGTCGTACTCGCTGGCTAGTGTCGAGCAATGCCGAACCGGGCTGATATATGGGTTCGATCTGGCCGAAGAATACCCAGCCGCTCACCGTCGCGGCGCACGAAGCGATAGCCGAGGGGGAACCGACCCGCTCCCCGGCCCAGTTTCACGCCCGGGACCCCGGGTACCTTCCGCTCGAGAGCCGAACGCAACGATAAGGTGTGACATTAGATGGCTAGGACATTGGAAGGCAAGCGAGTCGCGTTCCTGTTCACCGACGGCGTGGAGCAGGTCGAACTGACAGAGCCCCTCGACGCAGTCCGCAAGGCTGGCGCACAGGTCGATCTGGTCTCACTCGAGCAGGGCCCGATGCAAATGTTCAACCACCTCGATAAGGGCGAGACGATCGAAGCTGATCACCGCATTGCGGACGTCGATGCCTCAGACTACGACGGGCTCGTGATTCCGGGCGGCGTGGCGAACCCAGACCGCCTGCGCACTGACAGCGACGCGGTCCGCTTCATGCGGGATTTCTTCGCGCACGACAAGCCGGTCGGGATCATCTGCCACGGCCCATGGATGCTCGTCGAGACCGGCGTCGCGAAGGGTCGAACCGTGACCTCGTGGCCGAGCCTTCAGACCGACCTGCGCAATGCCGGCGCGAATTGGGTCGATCAGGAAGTGGTTGTCGACAACGGACTCGTTACCAGCCGCAAACCCGGCGATCTGCCAGCGTTCTGCGCCGAGGTCGTCGAAGAGCTCACGGAGCGCCGGCACAAGCAGCCAGTTGCAGCCGGCTCCGAGAGCGTGTAGGGATCACATGAGGCCGGCGCTGGCGTCACCACTCCGGCGCCGCTCGACGCTCGAGCCGGCCTATCGCCTATGGTAGCCCTCGGCAGGGCGGATGACGATGAGCACGCACGCGGCGACCGAGACACACCACGATGGGCGCGACGAGTCGCCAAATAAGCGCCCGGACCGCAATCAGATCGAGCTGCTGAACGAGCGGCGAGCCCGGCAGCCGTCCCGCTGAGGCCGTCGTTGGCGACGCGGCGATCGTCGTCGTCGGGCTCTCGTTTGGCGTGCCGCTGAACCAAAGGCGTTCGACCTAGTGCTGGCCGCAGCCGCCGCGATTGCCGCCAGTTGGGCGCTTTAGGTCGGGGCTCGCCTGCGGGCTACGCTGCGCTCAGCGAGCGGGTGAGCTCGGCGGGACGACGCTCGTATGACGCGCGCGCTTCGGCGCGGCCGGCTCTCCAGCAGCGACGCATCCGGCGCCCGAACGCGTTCGTGCGTTCGGCGTACAGACGCTGGCCCAGGTGCAGAGCCTCGGTCTGCAGCTCCTTCCGGCGGTAGCCGGCGAGCCGCAGCAGCGGATCGGTGTCGACCGCGACGGCCGCGCGAACGCCGATCAGGGCCTGCTGGAGCACCGCGAGATCGTGATCGGCGCCGAGCAGGTCAGCGAGCCGGTCGGCGTCCTTGGCCTGTCCGGCCACGGCCGGGCCACCGACGGGCGCCAGCAGTCGCAGCTGGTACCACAGGTCCTTCACGCGCTTGCGCCAAACGTGCATGTTTGTCGACGACCGGTCCTGACAGGCGCGGTGGAACGCCTTGCGTCCGCGCCGGTAGGTCTGCAGCAGGCCGCAGTCGAGCGCCCGCCAGCCGTCCCGACCCAGCTTCCAGTCGTCGACTCGCATCCTCACATCCTGCAACGCCTCGCTACTCACCGTCGAGGTGGCAAGCTGCACGCGCTCATCCCCGCGCCTTAGCACGAGGCGCTCTCGAACTACGTCGAAGGTGTTCGCCGGCGGCTGCCCGCTGAACCGCTCAGAGAGCCGGTCGAGGGTCTGGATCATCGCCTCGCTCTCGCGAGCGCCGGACAGGCCACGGGCCGCCGCCCGCAGAGCTGCGTTCTCGCGACGGCACTGGTCGGCCGCGATCGTGCCGCGCATCAGGCGTAGTAGCGCCCGTTCGCGCTTGATCGCTTTGCGCGCTGCGTGCACAGCGTCAGCCGGTTCGGTCTCGAGCTTCTCGCTCATTGTCCGCATCGCACGGTCCAGCTCCTCGCGCGCGCAGCGCGCGAACGCCTCGCGTACGCTCTCGTCGGGCTCGAATCGATAGGCCACAATTCACTCCTCTGCATCGACAGCCATTCCTTGATGGCTACCCGCCGGTGATGGCCGGCACGCAACGCGCTCGTCACGCCGACCGCGAACGCGTTCTCGACCCCGCGCGTGTAGGAGCGCGCTGTGTGCGCTCGCGTTGGCGGCGTTCCTTGCCGATCTGGAGCCGTGGCTGATTGGCCGAGCGGGCGTCTAACCTAACCGCTTGAGGTGCAGGCGCTGCGCCAGCCTGGAGGCGAGCGCCACCGATCAGGGGCATGCGTGGACGCGGCGGCACCCACGCAACTACGCAACTGGCCTGAGATGCTGGAGTTGCGGCCGGATGACGGGCGTCCAGCTGTTTGACGCGCTTTCGCCGCTCTTGCCGTCCACCTGGTCGACGTCGGCGACGGTGCCGAATCATGGCGCCTCTCCTCCGAAACGCCACGACACTTCCCTTCCGGACGCCATCGGCGCTTACCAGTGAATCGGTGCAGTCCCCTCTAAGCCAGATCGGGGTGGCGAAGGGCATAGCCCACAATGACAATTATCGAGCGGAGGTTCTGGAAAAACGCAAGACACTCTCGTTACGAGCCGCAGCTATTACGCTACTTCTGTTGCTAGGCGCTCTCGGACCTTCTGTCGTGCACCCAGATCCTGCCTTCTGTCATGCCCGTATCTGCGGCGCTACGTGAGCTGTGCGATCGCGGGGGCTAGGCCTTCTCGAGGGTCGCCGGACTCTTGCGCTTCATTCAGCGCCCGTACCAGCGACGCCCACCGACGCCGGATTCGACGCCACCGACGAAGAACCCGAGCACCCACAAGATCAAGGCCGCGATCAGCACGAACCACAGTAGGTGCACCGCGAAGCCCAGTCCTCCGAAGATGGCAAGAATCAACAACAATGCAATCAGCGCAACCATTTCGTCTCCTCGTTATGGTCGCCGTTTTCGTTGCTATGTACTACCCGCGATTGTGGATGCGCTCACCCGCGACTGGGATCGAATAGCTGCTTGACGACGGGAGCGCGTTTGCCGGGTCAGGCACGCGCGCGAGGTTGTAGCTGAAGCCAACAGCAGCAGCGTCGGAACGACGCGGTACGACTGAGCGATAAGTTGGGCGTGCCGGGCGGAAGACGGTGTCGTTCGTTGACGATCGCTGAAATGAGCGTGCGACGCGGCCCTTGTGGGCAGTCTTGTGAGCGATGGCCGAGTCGCGGGTCACACGAGACGTGATCTAGCGCGCGGTGCTGCTCGCGTTCGGGTCCGCCGTTGCCGGGCTGCTCTTCCGCCAGCTCGTGACGCTTGTGCTCGCAGTGCTGATCGCTCTGGCGTTCGCGACCGCGTTGGAGCGGCGGAGCATCCGAGGGGCATGGGGCGACACTCCGCAGTTGCTCCGGGGGGGATGATCGCGGCTGGTTGGCCGCGATCGTGCCCGTGTTGACGCACGAGAGCAACCAGTTCGTCGCTTCGCTGCCGCATCATCGACGCGCTTGGCCACCGCCTCCGGCCGGCTGACGGGAACGTCGGCCCAGCCACGTCGAAACGCAGGTACAGAAGTTCGTCAACGGCTACACGCAGCACCCGACGAAACTGCTCGGACCGCTGACGTTGATCGGTGCGAGCGTCGCCCTCGCGCTGGCGGCGATCGTCATCGTGGTGCTCACGGCGATACGCCGCGATCAAGCCTGAGCGGCTCACCACTAGCAAAGCACCTTGGAGTGCACGAAGTGCTCGCGCTCGCCTGCCCACTCCCACAGCCCGTGGTCAGGCTGGAGCACTGCTGCGCCGCATGGTCGATCAGTGACATCAGAAGGCGCCAATCGTCGTCGCTGGGCGACTGGCCACGGCGCTGCTAGCGCCAGGTCAGGTTGACCAGGCGCATCGAGCGCCGGTAGCCCTCGAGCGCGATCCGAGCAGTTCTACGAGAGCTACACGCAGCGGGGTTTGCCCGCGGTTTCTCGATCCAGACCGTCGGACGCTCCCGATCGAATGGGCAGCACGTGTTCGCCGCCGGCCACTGGGGCCAGGCGCTGTACGAGTACATGCCCGACTACAACCACTGGTACACGCTCGGAGTGCTGTGCGAGTTGCTGCTCCTGCCCGACAACCGCGTGACAGTCGTGTCAGAGGTGACTGACCAGTACGGTACCGGTCGCGAAGATGGATTACACCCAAGTGCGAACAACGACCGAAACAACATCGCGCTCGCCGAACGGACAGTGCGCGAGATCCTCGAGGCCGGCGGAGCGCAGGACGTGCTCGCGGTTGATCGCTAGGCGCACCTCATTGGTGGCTGCCGAATGGCTCAGACCCACCTCCGATCATCGTGCTTGGGGAGGTCCTCGAACCTGTTCATCGCCGACGGCAGCGTGATGCCGACACAGGGCTCGGCCAAGGCCAACCCGCACTGGTCACCGTGCCAAGCCCTATCCGGCGGCGGAGCGAAGGGCATAGCCCACTTGTCATTATGTGAAGGTTGCCTGCAACGCTGGCAAGTTCCAGGAGGTGCGCCTGCTGCTCCATCAGGTCCGCGAGCTGGCCGAAGGTCTTCGACGCCGCACGAAACGAGGTTCTGCTCGTGGAACGTACCCGTGGCCTGATCAACTAGATCCCGCCACGCGCGCAACGGCGCGACCGCGCGACTGGCGAGCTGGCGCTCAACTCCAGTTGGCGCTGGAGTTGGTGCTGCAGCAGCTCGCCTTGGTGCTGGAAAGGCCGCAACAGATCGCTCGCCACTCCAGCCGAGCCAGCAGCAAGCGACACGGCCGCTCCGCCGACATCCCGGATCGCGTTCTGCCAAGCCTTCAGCAGATCAGCTGGGTCAGCCATCGTGCCTTTCGGTTCAGTCCTAGGCCATCCCCCGCGAGACCAACGGGCGGCCGGATTCTCATCAACGAGGGTCCAGACGCGCGTCCTGGGACCGCGACCCCGGCCTGCCGGTGGCGCCCGAGGTTGGGGTGCTCAGGCAACCGTGGCGAGAGTTTCGATGGACTGGTGGTGCTCGCGGACGGCGAGGGTCGGTGTCCGTCGCGGCGACGAGAACGTTGTGGCCGTCGATTCGAGTTCGGTCATCTCCCCGTCCGCTGCGGAGACCCTCTCGCCGAGCCTACCTTCGGACGTAAGCGTGACAGAGTCCGATCAATACGCGCTGGCCGCCCGATTCGCCCGCGAAACGTTGAGGTTTCGGGCTGTCGCCCCGCGCTTATTCATCAGCGACCTCGTGAGGCTCGCGGACGACCACCGCCGCGGCGAGATTGGCCAGCGTCTCCTCCAGCCGCTTTTCCAGACCACGGACCGTCTCCGACAGACCGGCGTTGTCAAGCGCGATTCCGATCCGGTTCCCCAGGGCCTCGACGAACCGCAAATCCTCCCATGTGAACGACCGCTCAGCGCTCCGCGTGCTGCATGCGAGCACGCTCAGACGACATCGAGCGTCGCTACGTCCGCGAACGCTGGAACGATGATGTCCAGAACCTGCACCGTCTCACCAGCCCCGATGCCATCCGCGACCGCGCCGACAGCCGCCAGCAGCTGAAACCGGTCGGGCGCGGAGGGAAGACTCAAACGGCACCATGTATCGGGGCGAAGCGGGCTTGATCTGCGGTCGCCGTCAGTCACGACCCATATAGGGCGCCGGCGAAGGCGTAGCGTGATCTCCCGATGGATTGTTAGTGGTCTCCCACGCGGGGTAACCAAGCCCGGAGATTGGCTGCACTCAAAGACGATCCGCCTACGCGCGCGCACGGGGACCCGGAGCGCGAGGAGACAGCGCTCGAGCAGCTCGACCGCAACACGGCCGAGCTCGTACAGGAGATGCGGGTCGCGGCGGTCGGAATTCAGGTCCTGTTTGCGTTTCTGCTCGTGGTGCCGTTCAATCAGGGGTGGAAGCAGGTGTCGGAGTTCGATCGTTATGACTACTTCGTCACGCTGCTGTGTATCGCGATCGCGGCGGCGCTGTTGATCGCGCCTTCGATTCACCATCGGGTCCTGTTTCGCCGTCGTCAGAAGGAGTTCTTGGTCGATGTCGGTACCCGCCTGATGATCATCGCGATGGCGTTTCTCACGGCCGGGTTTACCGGGATCCTCGTGTTGATCTCGAACTTCGTGTTTGGGAGCATGATCGCTGGCGGGGTGGGGGCGATCGCCGCGGCGATGATCACGTGGCTGTGGTTCGGCATCCCGCTCAAGCGGATCCGGGATTTGCAGCGGTTTCACCGCTCGGCGGCCGGGTAACAAACGCGAGAGTCAAAGTTCAGGACCAGGAGGTTTTGCGATGCCGCCCCGTGGTGTCAACGAGGGAACGAAGCGCGCTCGCCAGTACGAGCACATCAAGGACAGCCAGCTCGAACGCGGCACGTCGGAGGACCGCGCCGAGGAGATCGCCGCGCGTACCGTGAACAAGGAGCGCGCTCGCGCCGGCGAGTCGCGAACGCGGTCGCGCACCTCCACCCAGGACATGTCCTCTTCACGCCGCGGCGGGCAGCGCTCGGGGACGGACCGGCCGAAGGGGCGCACGCGCGCGCAGCTCTACGACGAGGCCAAGAAACTCGGTATCGAGGGCCGCAGCGCGATGAACAAGCAACAGCTGAAGCGCGCCGTCGACGGGCGCAAGTGAACGCGTCTCGCCGCGTCCGGGGCGGGCAAGCTCGATCCAGAGACCGAACTGCCAGCCACCGAAGAAAGGGAGAACATGCCCTGGGACGAGATCACCCCATGGAGGTTCGCCGCGTTCGACAAAGGACCTCGACGGGATCTCGCGTCAGACGACGGAGGACACTACAAGCTCTACGAGGGTGGTGGCGTCAGAGAGTGCGCGATGAAGGCGCGCGCCCGCGCGATCCACGACGCGACCGGCTCGCGCCGCGCCAGACGGTAGAAGGTGCTGTTTGACCTCGACCGTGTCAAACGGCGAGGCGTACAGCTCGAGCCAGCGGCCCCTTTGGGTCGCGCTGCGGGTACAGGCGCCCGCGCCAGTGGTCGTACATCCAGCCCGAGCAGCCGACGCGTGCCTCTTTCATCGCTAGGGTAGGAACCCGATCACATGGACCGCCAGCCCGCCCCGGCTCCGCAGGACCGCCAGCCCGTCCCGGTGCCACAGCGGCCCAGCCGCACCAACCTCCCTCAGGCTGTGCAGGAGTGCCGCGCGTGTGACCTGTGGGAGGGCGCCACGCAGGCGGTGACGGGCGAAGGGGCGGCCGATGCAGAGGTGATGCTGGTCGGCGAGCAGCCGGGCGATCGCGAGGACCTCGCGGGCGACCCGTTCGTCGGACCGGCCGGCGGCGTGCTCGATCGCGGCCTGCAGAGCGCCGGCATCGCGCGCGACGACGTCTACGTCACCAACGTCGTCAAGCACTTCCGCTACAAGGCTCGCGGCAAGCGGCGCATCCATCAGAAACCCGATCGCTGGCAGATCGGCGCATGCTTGCCGTGGCTGCGTGCCGAGCTTGCGGTCGTGCAGCCATGCGCGCTCGTGTGCCTCGGGGCGACCGCGGCGCAGGCGCTGCTCGGCTCGCAGGTGCGGATCGGGCGCGACCGCGGCAGGCCGATGGAGTCAGATCTCGCGGAGCTGGTGACGATCACGCCGCATCCGTCCGCGATCCTGCGCGCGGAGGATGAAGATCGAGAGCGGGTGATGCAGCAGTTCGTCGCCGATCTGAAGAACGTCGCGGACTGGCTGCCGGGCGTCGAGCCGCTTGTGGTCCAGGCGCTCGGCGAGCCGCGAGGCGCGCGCCATGATCGTCAGCGCCGGATTCGCAGCGCCCTGCGTCGGCATCACGCTGCCGTCGGCGATGAACAGGTTCGGCACCTCCCAGGCGCGGTGATCGGAGTCGACGACCGAAAGCCCGACGGTCTGGATCGAGAAGCCGCGGGCGAAGCCACGATGCGGATCGGTCTCGTAGAACTGCTCGGATGAGATCTCGGGGGGCGGCATCTTGTACATCCGCATCTCGTCAGGGAAGCGCCCCGCCACCTGCGGCGCTCCCTGCACCATCACGCATCGCCCGACCTGGTCGTTGTTGTTCGCCAGCCCGTGCGCAAAGCGGCGGCTGACGGAGTTCAACAGCAGGCGCGGCGTCTCGATCGAGTAGCCGGCGACCGCCACCGCGTCCGCGCGCTGCACCCGTTCGGTGCCGTTGTGCACGTAACGCACACCCGTCACGCGGCCGCTGGAATCGTCGATCTCGATGCGCGTCACCATGCAGTCCGCGCGGATCTCGGCCCCCGCGAGATCGCGTCTGGGATATGAGTGACCAGCGGCGAGGCCTTCGCGTTGACCTTGCACCCCTGCAGGCAGAAGCCGCGGTAAATGCAGTGCGGGCGGTTGCCGAAGCTGCCGTTGGTGATCCCTACCGGACCGACGCGCACCTCGATCCCGAGCTTGCGCGCCCCTCCTCGCGCGATCTCCGCGCCGCCCGCGATTGGATGCGGCGAGTGTGGATAGCGGTGCGGATCGCCCCACGGCCAGTAATCGCCGGACACCGGCAGTTCGAGCTCGAGGCGCTCGTAGTGCGGCTTGAGGTCCCAGTATGAGATCGGCCAGTCCTCGCCCACCCCGTCGCGGCTGCGGGCCTCGAAGTCCGAAGGGTGAAAGCGCGGGCAGTAGCCGGCGTAGTGGACCATCGAGCCGCCGACGCCGTGACCGGAGTTGTTCTTGCCGAGCTCGACCGGGTCCTGGCCGCCGGTGATGCGCTCGTCGGTCCAGTACAGCTTGTGCGATCCCGCTTCGTCGGAGACCCAGTCTTCGTCGGGATCCCAGAACGGCCCGGACTCGAGCACGACCACCTTCCAGCCGCGGCGCGCCAGGCGCTGCGCGAGGGTGCCGCCGCCCGCGCCCGCGCCGACGATCACGAGGTCAACCGGGTAGGAATTCTCGTAGCGCGCCATCCGTTCGCGCGGGATCGCGCGGCGGTGGACGTCGAGCAGAAAGGCCGAGTCGTTGTCGGGCGGCCGCAGCGCCCCGCGCAGCAGCGTCCGCAGTTCGTGGCGGCTCATCCCGCGTCCCTCACCGGGTCGCGATTCAAGGCCGCTCGGCCGCTCATCCCGCGTCCTTCACCGGGTTGCGATTCAAGGCCGCTCGGCCGCTCATCCCGCGTCCTTCACCGGGTCGCGATTCAAGGCCGCTCGGCCGCTCATCCCGCGTCCTTCACCGGGTCGCGATTCAAGGCCGCAGCACCTTCCCAGCTCTCGCGCTGCCCGACGCCGAAGCGCGCGTAGCCGCGCGGATACGCGGGCCCTCCGAAGCCGATCTCGTTCCACGCCCAGGGATGCGAGTAGAACGCGCTCAGCACGCCGCGCGTCACGACCTTCCACGCGAGCTTGCAGGGCAGCTCGTCCCACACCTGGCCGTGCAGCGAGCCCTCGGAGAACGCATGGATCACCCTGTCCGCGACGCTCTCCGAGGCGCTGAGGAAATCGCGTGCGGCGTGCTGGCGCGCGACCACGTCCAGGCCGGCGGCGACCCGCCGCCAGGTCTCGCGGTCGTCGGGCATACTCGCAAAGCGAAACCCGTCGAGCTCGCCGGCGAACAGCTTGGAGTCGACCATGTTGAGCACCGCGATCTTCGGCTCGCGGTCCTGGGCCATCACCAGATCGCAGAACCGACCCAGCGTCGCCGCCTCGACAACCGTGAAGAACCTGATCGGCGGCACCTTCTCGACGCGCTCGAGCACGACGCGGCGGGTCACCTGGTCCCAGTGACGGGCCTCGTCGAGCACGTTGTAGTCCGGGTAGCGACCGTGCATCTGCGGCGTGACGCCGTTGCGCTGGCGCGGCAGCTCGTCGGGCGAGGCGGGCTGGCGATCGGGACGCAGGTTCGGCAGGTGCTCTGCCAGCCGGAAGTCGCGGCTCGAGCCAGCAGCCCGCTCGGCATCCGGCCTCGCTTTCCCGCGCCGAGCTCGAGTCATCCGGCTCAGCGCTCGCGCCCGAACGCCGCCGCCGCAAGCCCCATCCCGCCGACGAGCGCCAGCGATCCGGGCGCGAGCAGGGGCGGCCCCATCACGATGTTGAACAGCGGCTCCTGGAAGCCTCCCGGCTTGCGCGCGATCCCGCGCACGTGCGTGATAACGCCGATCACACCATCCAGGCAGTACAGCGCCGACAGCGCCGGCAGCCATGTCTTTGCGGCGCGCTCGGAGCGCATCCCGGCGACACCAGCCGCCGTCAGCACCGGTGACAGCAGGACCGGCGTCCACATCCACTTGTCGCCGAACGAGCCGCGGAAGTGCTCGAAGTAGATCTCGAGCCCCAGCGGCAGCGCGCTGGCCGCCGTCGCAGCCGCAAGCGTCTTCTGCATCCGGCCGCGCTTGACGTTGCCCCACCAGCGCGCGACGCCGCGCTCGGGGGCCGTCGCGCGCCGTACACGGACCCGGCCGTCAAGCGGCATAACGCTCGGCCTCCGAGTGCTTGAGCTCGAGTCCGATCCCGGGCCGCTCGAGATCGGGGAACAGCGCTCCGTCGCGCGGCGCCACGACGCCGTCGAACAGCAGCTGCTCGATCCGCACGTGGTCGTGGAAGTACTCCAGGCGCACCAGCGGCGCCAGCGCGAGCGCGGGATGCAGGTGGATCGACGGCCCGCAGTGCAGCGACAACAGCATCGCGTGCGCGCGGCACAGCGCGCCGATCCGCAGCAGCTCGGTGACCCCGCCGCACCGCGTGGCGTCGGCCTTCAGCACGTCGACGGCGCCGATCATCCGCTGGAAGTACGGGATCTCGTAGCCGTACTCGCCGGCGGCGATCGACATCCCCGCCGGAGCGCGGTCGCGCAGCAGCGCCAGGCCGTCGAGATCATCGGAGCTGACGGGCTCCTCGAACCAGCTCACGTCGGCCTCGGCACGGAAGCGCTGGGCGAGCTCGAGCGCCTGCTTGCGCGAGTACGCGCCGTTGGCGTCCACGAAAAGCTGCGCGTTGGGGCCGATCGCGTCGCGCGCGCAGCGCACCCGCTCGGGGTCCTGCCCCGGGGTCGAGCCCACCTTCATCTTCACGCGCGGGATGGCCTCCTGCACCCAGCCCGCGAGCTGCTGCTGCAGTCGCTCCAGCGAGTACGCCGTGAACCCGCCCGAGCCGTACACCGGCACGCGATCGTGGGCCATCCCCAGCAGCACGCACAGCGGCAGCCCGAGCAGCCGGGCCTTCAGGTCCCACAGCGCGACGTCGACCGCGGCGATCGCCATCGAGGTGATCCCGGGCCGGCCGAGGTTGCGCGTCTGCGCGACCATCTCCTCCCACGCTGCCTGCGGCGACATCGCGTCGGCGCCCTTGACGACGCCGGCGAGCTTGGACTCGATCAACTTCGCGGTCGAGACGTCCGCGTAGGTGTATCCCAGGCCCCACTCGTCGCCGCCCTGCGCGTGCACGACGCCGATCGTCGTCGCGTCCCACGCCAGCGTGCCGTCCGCCTCGGGCGCATCGGTGGGAACCGTGAACGCGGTGACCTCGAGCTCTCCCACCGGGACCGACGCGCTGGTGAAGGTGGCGGTCATCGACCCGGCAGGAACTCCTGCGCCTTCTGCTTGAACGACTGCCTGACGATCTCGGCTGCGTTCGGATCGCCGGACAGCAGCGCCGAGGTCAGAGCCTTGGCCTGCTCGATCGTGATGTGCGGCGGCAGCGGCGGTACTTCGGGATCGGTCACCGCCTCGTATACCACCGGGCGATCCGCCGCCAGCGCCTCATCCCACGCTGGACCGACCTGCTCAGAGCTGTCGACGCGAATTCCCTTCAGACCGACAAGCTCGGCGTAACGGGCGTACGGAAAGTCCGGCAGATCCTGCGAGCCCTCGAACTTCGGATCGCCCTCCATCGCCCGCTGCTCCCAGGTCACTTGGTTGAGGTCCCGGTTGTTGAGGACCATCACGATCAACCGCTGGTCGACCCACCGTTCGCGGTACTTGGCGATCGTGATCAGCTCGTTGATCCCGTTCATCTGCATCGCGCCATCGCCGACCAGCGCGAAGACCGGACGGTGCGGATGCGCGAACTTCGCGGCAATCGCGTATGGAACGCCCGGCCCATCGTCGCGAGCGTCCCCGACAGCGAGGCCATCATCCCCTTGCGCAGCCTGATATTCCGCGCGTACCAGTTCGCCGCCGAGCCGGAGTCCGAGCTGATGATCGCGCCGTCCGGAAGCCGCTTGGACAGCTCGTGGAATACCAGCTGCGGGTTGATCGGCTCGGCGGCCAACTGCGCGCGGTGCTCGATCAGGTTCCACCACCGCACGACCTCGTCTTCGATCATCTCGCGCCACGAGCGATCTTGCTTGTCTCTCGAGACGCGGGATCAGGGCCCGCAGCGTCTCGACACTGTCCCCGACCAGGTCGACCTCCATCGGGTAGCGGATCCCGAGCATCCGCCCGTCGATGTCGACCTGCACGCCACGAGCCTGGCCTTCTTCGGGCAGGAACTCTGAGTAGGGGAAGCTCGAGCCGACCATCAACAGCGTGTCGCACTCCTGCATCAGCGTCCAGCTCGGCTTCGTGCCGAGCAGGCCGATCGAGCCGGTCACGTAGGGAAGGTCGTCGGGCAATACGGCCTTGCCGAGCAGCGCCTTGGCCACGCCGGCACCGAGCATCTCAGCCACCTCGGCCACCTCATCGGCAGGCGTGAAGCGCGCCCTGACCGACAAGCATCGCGACCTTGCTTCCAGCGTTTAGGGCCTCCGCGGCTCGGTTGAGATCGTCCTCGGTGGGAATCACCCGCGGTCGCTCGAACCCGGGGCCGGAGTGAACCGTCCCGTGCTTGTGCGGGGGCTCGGCGACGGCATCGGCCTCCTGCAGGTCATTAGGGATGATCAGCGCGGTGACGGTGCGCTCCGCAAGCGCGATCCTGCACGCCCGGTCGACCAGATGCCGGATCTGCTCGGGGACCATCGCCACCTCGACGAATTCGTGGGCGACGTCCTTGAAAACGGTCTGAAGATCAATCTCCTGCTGGTAATTGCCGCCGAGCCCGGCCCTGGCCTGCTGACCTACGATCGCGACCACCGGCTGGTGGTCGAGCTTCGCGTCATACAGACCATTGAGCAGGTGAACCGCGCCGGGCCCGGAGGTGGCCATGCACACCCCGAGCTCGCCCGTGAACTTCGCGTGAGCGCAAGCCATGAACGCGGCCATTTCCTCGTGGCGAACCTGGATGAACTCGGGTCGCCGACCGTTGCTCGAACGTGAGAATGCACCCATGATCCCGTTGATCCCGTCGCCCGGATAGCCATAGATGCGCTTGATGCCCCATACGAGAGGCGCTCCAGCAGATAGTCGCCGACCGTATTGCTCATTTCCTCTCAGGTCCTTTCCTCGCTCACGCCTTTACCGTCGCTACCCGACCGGCGACCGGGGAAACCGTCGAAGTCCGAACCGTACGCCACGTGCTCGGTGTTCGCCAGTGCGACGGCCGCGTCGATGTGCGCGAGATGAGTGAGTCCCTGGGGGACGTTGCCGAGCATCTCGCCGGTCCTCGGGTCGATCTCCTCCGAGAACAGCCCGAGGTCGTTGCCCCGGGCGATCGCCTGGTCGAACACGACCCGCGCGTCGCTTCCATCGCCGGAGCGGGCTAGGCACTCGGCCAGCCAGAACGAGCAGCACAGGAACGCGCCCTCGTCGCCCGCGAGCCCGTCGTCGCGCCGGTAGCGATAGAGCAGGCCGTCGCCGGCGTCGAGCTCCTCGCGCACTGCCGCGACCGTGCGAATCATGCGCTCGTCGTCCCAGTCGACGTATTCGACCGTCGGCAACAGCAGCAGCGCACCGTCCATCGCGGTGCGATCGAACGTCTGCACGTAGACGCCGCGCTGCGGTCGTATCCGCGCCGGTCGATCGTCTCGCGCAGCTCGTCGCGGATCCGCTTCCACCGCCGCACCGGCGCCCGGCGCATGCACTCGTCGGCGAGCCGGATTCCTCGGTCGAGCGCAGACCAGCAGAGAACCTTTGAGTGCACGAAGTGCTCGGGCTTGCCCGCCCATTCCCAGATCCCGCAATCGGGCTCGGACCACCGCTCGGCGGCCTGATCGATCAGCGAGACGAGGAAACGCCAGTCGTCGTCGCTCGGCGAGTGGCCGCGGCGGTGCCAGCGCCAGGTCAGGTTGACGAGCTCTCCGTAGGCGTCGAGCTGGACCTGCTCGGCCGCGTCGTTGCCGACTCGCACGGGAGTCGACTTGCGGTACCCGTCGAGTCCTTCGACCACATCGCCGCGCAGGCGGCGCTCACCGCCCACTCCGTAGACGATCTGGAGATCGTCGGCGTGGCCGGCAGCCGAGCGCATGATGAACGCGCGGAACGCGTCGGCCTCCTCGACCGCGCCGAGCTCGGTCAGCGCGCGGGAGCTAAAGCTCGAATCGCGGACCCACGCGTACCGGTAGTCCCAGTTCCGCGGCCCTCCCACGGCTTCGGGCAGCGACGTCGTCGGCGCGGCCACGACCGCTCCCGTCGGCGCGTGCGTCAGCGCCTTCAGCACGATCCCCGACCGCCGCGCGGCCGGCTCGTCGCGCGTGTCGAGTCGAAGCGTCTTCGCCCACTCGCGCCACCACTCCACGGTGCCGTCCAGCAGCTCGTCGAGGCCGTTCGCATCGGGCTCACACGGGGGGCCCGCGTCGATGCGCTCCGGAGCGCAATACGTGAGCGCGAGCCGCACGCGATCTCCGGAGCCGACCGTGACCCGCCTGGAGAGCTCGTGCGCGGGGTCCTCCTCGAGTTCCTGCTCGCACCACACCAGCAGTGCGTCGTTGCCGCCGATCGTGCTGTGCAGCCGACGCCCGTGGCGGCGGATCCACGGCCGGACCTGGCCGTAGTCGAACCGCGGCGCGACCCGAACCTCGAGTTCGACCGAGCCGCGCACGCCTTCGATCACGCGCAGGATCTGGCGCTCATCGGAGCCGAACGCGCTTTCGCACACCAAGAAGCAGTCGAGCAGCTTCGCCTCTCCGGCCGGCCCGACGAGCTTCGTCTCGAGCACGAGCGTGTCATCGAGGTACGAGCGCACGCACTCCCACGGCCCGTCAGCAGTCGGGCTGACCGAGCAATGGCCGCCAGAGCGCCGGTCGAGCACACGACCGAACGCGCTGCCGGAGTCAAACCGCGGCAGGCAGCACCACTCGATCGATCCATCCCACGAGACCAGCGCAGCGCTGTGACAGTCGCCGATCAGCGCGTAATCGCCAATCGGCGGATATGCGTCGCAGTCCGGCACAGACAACTGGCTACCCCGGAACGGGCTCTCAGCCTCCGCCGAGCGTTTCCGCAAGCCATCCAGGGGTAGCGATACGACATGGACCGGAGATCGAGAAGAGCTCTGACATGTCCACGATTGACAAAGTGACCGGCAGGATCAAGCAAGCGGCTGGTGACCTCGCTGGGGACTCCTCGCTCAGCCGCGAGGGCCGTCGGGAGGAGCGCAAGGGCGAGGCGAAGGAAGAGCTGAGCCTGGATAAGCCGCGCGTAGAGGACAAGGCCCAAGAGGTCGCCGAGCTAAGCGCAAACGTGATCAGCTCGGCGCCGCGACGAACCGCCTGGGCCGAGTGATGCCTGAGCGCGAGGTGGTCATCGTCACCGGCGCGTCCGCCGGCGTAGGACGCGCGGTCGCCAACGAGTTCGCCCGCCACGGCGCCGCGGTAGGGCTGATCGCGCGGGGACGCGCCGGCCTCGAGGCCGCGACGCGAGAGGTGTCAGACCTCGGCGGGGTTGCCTTCGCCTACCAGGCCGACGTCTGCGATTTCGGCGCGGTCGAGGCGGCCGCGGTCGCGATCGAGGAGCAGCTCGGGCCGATCGACGTCTGGGTCAACAACGCGATGACGACCGTGTTCGCGTTCCTCGACGACATCGAGCCCCGTGAATTCGAGCGCGCCACCCGGGTCACGTATCTCGGAGCCGTGTGGGGCACCAAGGCGGCGCTCGCGCGGATGCTGCCCCGCGACCGGGGGACGAGCATCCAGGTCGGCTCAGCGCTGGCCTACCGCGGGATCCCGCTTCAGGTGCCCTACTGCGGCGCCAAGCACGCCATAAAGGGGTTCCGGGAGTCGCTGCGGTGCGAGCTCCGACACCGCGGCAGCAAGGTGCACGTGACGATGGTCCAGCTGCCCGGGATGAACACTCCCCAGTTCGACCACTGTCTCAACAAGATGCCGCGCCACCCGAAGCCGGTGCCGCCGATCTACGAACCCGAGGTGGCTGCCCGCGCCGTGTACTGGTCCGCGCACCACCGCCACCGCGAGCTGTACGTCGGCTCACCGACCGTGTACACAATCCTCGGCAACAAGGTTGCGCCCTGGCTTGCCGAGCGCTACCTGGCCAAGACGGCGGTCGACGGCCAGCAGACCGATCGGCGGTTTGACGGCGCCGCCGCCGTGAACCTGTTCGAGCCGGTCGACGACGACCACGACGAGGGGGCGCGCGGCACCTTCGACGATCAGTCCCACACCCGCAGCGAGCAGGCATGGCTCAGCCGCCACCGGCGCGCGTCGGGGCTGGCCGCTGCCCTCGCAGGTACTGCAGCCGCCGCGCTCCTGGCGCGTTCTCCGCGGTCGAAGATCGCCGGCTCGTGACCGTCAGCATCCTCGACATCGACGGGACGCTCGTCGACACCAACTACCACCACGCGATCGCGTGGTACCGCGCCTTCCGCCAGCACGGATTCGTGCTGCCGATCTGGCGCATCCACCGCCACATCGGAATGGGCGGCGACCAGCTCGTCGCTGCGCTTACCGATGAGCGGACCGAAGCCGAGCACGGCGACGACATCCGGGCGTCGGAGACGACGCTCTATTCCGAGCTGATCGACGAGGTGGAGCCGATGGCCGGTTCGCGCGAGCTGATCGAGCAGCTCAGACGTCGTGGCCACTCAGTGGTGCTCGCGAGCTCGGCCAAGGCCGACGAGGTCGATCACTACCTCGATCTGCTCGACGCGCGCGAGCTCGCCGACAACTGGACCACGTCCGCCGACGTGGAGTCCACGAAGCCGGCGCCCGACCTGGTCACGGCTGCGCTAGAGCGAGCTGGCGGTTCGGCTGACGAGGCGGTGATGGTCGGCGACACTCCCTGGGACGTAAAGGCAGCGGGCGAAGCCGGCGTGCCGACTCTCGCGGTGCGGACCGGTGGGTTCGCCACCGCGGAGCTAAACGACGCCGGCGCCGCAGCGGTGTTCGACTCGGTCCTCGAGCTTTGCCAAAAGCTCGACCAGACCCCGCTGCGCTGAGCGCGCGCCGCTCAGGCGTCAGGCGGCGACGGGCTCGAGCGCCGACGATTCGGTGTTCTCATCCCGCAGCTCGAGCACCGCGCGCTCGACGCGCGTGCGGACGCGATCGTCGGCGACGTCAAGCGTCGGGATCCGCGATCTGCCCCGGCTCGAGTGTGTCGACGATCCCCTTGGCGTTCCGGTACTCCTCTTCCATCCGCCCGCCGACGCTCGCGCCGACTTGCGCGACCGCGGCTTCTGCCGCCTCGGGGCCGGCCTGAGACTCGACGGCCCGAGCCAGCTCCACAACCAGCGCCCGCAGGAACGGCTCGCGTCGAAAAGTGCCGTCCGAGCCCGCCTCGTCCGCGGCGGGTAGGGCGTCACGCTGTCGGCGCGGCGGGTCATTGCTCTGCTCGATCGGTCGCTGGACCGGCGTCACTGCTGACACCTTGCTGCCACCGGCGCGCTTGGCCACGGCCGCCAGCTGATCGGCGACGTGCGAGACGACGAACAATCCCCGGCCGCCGCCAGCGAGCGGGTCCTCCGGCAGCACCGCGAACAGCTCGAATCCCGGGCCGAGATCGTGCACGTCCACTCGCGGACGGCGCTCGCTCCAGTCGACGTGCACCCAGGCAGGGCCCGGAACATGACGGACAGCATTGGCCACCAGCTCACTCACAGCCAACTCTGCCCCGTCCAGGTCAGACTCGGGAACCGCATGGCGCGCGAAGAACCCCGCGAGCTCTACGCGCAGCTCACTCGCGGCCGTCGGCTCCGCCGCATCAAAGAAAAAATCCACTGACACGCCACGACATAGTGCGAACGATCATCCTCGCTTCGCTCTCACGGTAGCGGTCACCGAACTTAAGGTCGCACCACGACCTCGTAGCTGCCACGCCAGAACTAAAACAATTTGGGATCGATTTCACTGCGCCTCGTCGGTGAGCTCTGCGAGCCTGCCCAGAGCACGACGCAGGATGCGTGACACCTGCATCTGGGAAACACCGATCCGCTGGGCGATCTCGGTCTGAGTTCGATCCTCGAAGAACCGAAGCGCCAACGCCTCACGCTCCCGCTCGGATAGACGACGGGCCGCAGCACCGATCGTCGCGGTCGCGTCAACCAGCTCAAAGCCGTGGTCCTGGGCACCGAAGCTGTCGGCGAGCGTTCGCGACTCACCGTCTGCATCATCGACCGAAACGTCCAACGAGCCGGCGTGATGGGCTGCCGCCGCCTCGAGCGCCTCCACGACCTCCTCGATGCTCAACTCAAGAAACTCGGCGAGCTCGTTCACGCTCGGTGAACGTCCGGTGCTGGTGGTCAGTCGCTCTTGCGCCTGCTGAACCTTGAGCGCGAGCTCCTGCGCTCCGCGAGGAACATGCACCGACCACCCCGAATCGCGGAAGTAGCGCCTCAGCTCTCCCAAAATCGTCGGCACCGCGAACGACGAGAACGCGAGCCCCCGCCCGGGATCGAACCGATCAACCGCCTTCAGCAGACCTAGGCTCGCGACCTGCAGCAGGTCATCGAAAGGCTCTCGCGCGCCCGCGTAGCGCCGCGCGAGCTTGCGGGCCAACGGAAGAAACCGAGCCACCAACTCTTGACGCGCATCCAGATCCCCCTGCTGCGAGCGCACGAACAATTCGCGCAAATCCACGGCCACCGCGGACGACCGTCTCGTAGAACCAAACGATCGACTAAGCGCTGTCCTCGTCGGCATCGCCTCGAAATACCCATCTCGGCCCTTTTGAAACCGCTGCAACCGCCCAACCCGTGTTGCATATAGAGCCAGGCGAGCTACCATCGTCGCAGGCCACAAGCTGCTGCCCAGCGGCTGGAAGGCAACGATGACAGTCCAAACACAAGCACAAGCGTTCGCCGCTGGTGAGCATGTCGTTCAGTTCTACGAGCACGACTCCGAGCTCTGCTTTACCCTCGGCAACTATCTCGCAGACGCCATCTACGGCGGGGGCGTCGCGATCATCATCGCTACCGAGGTTCACCGCCGCGCGCTTGCAGCCGAACTGCGGGCTGCCGGGCTCGATCCGGCCGACGCCGTGGCCGACGGAACGCTCGTCGCGCTCGATGCAGCCGCGACGCTGGCCAAGTTCTCAGCGAATGGGCGCATCGACGCCGCCGCCTTCCGGCGCGTGGTCGGCACCGTTGTGCGAGACGCGGCCCAAGCATGGAGTTCCGTCCGCGCGTATGGCGAGATGGTGGCGCTTCTGTGGGACGCCGGCCACGTCATCGCCGCGATCGAGCTCGAGCAGCTATGGAACGAACTCGGACGCGAGCTTCAATTCTCCCTGCTGTGCGGCTACCACACCACATCGGTCTCAGACCCCGAACATGCCGAGGCCCTACAACAGGCCTGCCACCTCCACACCGCCGTCCTGCACCCGCCGCGCCACCAGACGCGCGACGCGCATCACACGCAGCATGTCGATTGGCCAGGGGTCGAGGTCTCGCGTCAGTTCCCCCCGCAAGACGACGCGCCACGCGCCGCGCGGCGCTTCGTAGCCAACGCGCTGCGACAGTGGGGCCACAACGGGACCCTGTTAGAAGACGCTCAGCTGGTAGTGAGCGAGCTAACCACCAACGCCGTCCTCCACGCCCGCTCGCCGTTCACAGTCCTCGCCCACTCCGACAGCTCACGCCTGCGCCTCTCAGTGCAAGATGGCAGCCCGATAGAACCCATCCTCAGGTCCAACGGACACAATGCCGCATCGGGGCGCGGATTGCACGTGGTCGCGGCACTCACGCGCGATTGGGGCGTTGACGCCACAAACGGAGGAAAAGCTGTCTGGGCAGAGCTTCGACGCTGACCACCGTCTCCGGTCTGGTCTCGCTCCACGCCATCCACCTAGTGGTCCCCGCAACTAATTAACCCGTTGTCGAAGCGTTCACGGCCGGTGCCGGCACGGAACGCCGCCGCGGGATGACCCGATCTTCAAAGTCACCGAGTCCGCCGCCAGTCCCGCACCCCGCTCAACCGCGGAACTCGGGTCTATGGCGTCGGCGGCAGGGCGATGATTGCGGCGCACCTTGAGACCGAGGCTAACTAAGCCGCTCACCGGCGAGACCCCTGCCTGCCAGAGGCCTTGACGCACCCGTATGGCAAACCCAGCAAACCCTCGAGCGGATACAGGCGGAAACCGCGGATACAGGCGGAAACCTATGCGGCGGTCATCACGCTCGTCGTAAATGCAGCTACTTGCCTCCCCGCAACTGCGGCGATTCGCGCTCGGAAGCCACCCGCCGTGTCCGTCGCGGCGATGCTGAGCTGGCGATTCTGTTCACCGATCTGGTTGGGTTCTCCTCATGGGAGCTGGAGTCGGCGACGCCACTGCGCTGGTGGAGCTGCTGCGCGACGTCCACGCGGTCATAGAAAGCCGCGATCATCGCCCACAAGGGCCGGACCGTGAAGCGGCTTCGGAGACGATGTGATGGCAACGTTCCCTACCGCGGAGGGCAGCGGCGCACGCCGCGACTCGAAGCCCAGGACGCCCTGCAGCATGTCGAGCTCGACTGGTACTGGCCCCGCTGCGCGCCGGCATCGATTGGGGACGACCGAGGAGGCTCGCCGGAGACTACGTCGGCATCGACGTCAACGTCGCCGCTCGCATCGACGAAGCCGCGAACGCGGGCCAGGTCTTGGTGTCCGACCGTGCCCTAGCGGTGCCGCTCGTCGTGATCCTGCTCACCCCATCGGCGACGGACACGGCCGAGCGGCCTGCTCGCGAGCGAGCGTCTTCACGCCGCCAGCGGCTCCGCGGTAGCTGGCGCCTCAGGCACGCTCGCTCCTACAAGCACGCAGGCGGGCGGCTCCGCACCCCAGGCATGGAGCAACTGCCGCAGTCGCGCAAGCGAGCGCGCGCTGACGGTCACGGGGCCCCGCCAAGCAGGAGCCGCGAGCGCGTCGATTATCGCGAGCGCGTCGGCGTCGGAGTCTGGCCGCTCCGCACAATGCTGCTGTAGCATCATCGCGAGCGTGTAGCGCTCGTCGGGCCTAAGCGGTAGCTGTATCGGCTCGTGCATGATCCGAAAAGAGTCACCCTGCGTTGCCAGGGTACCCCATCGATTGAGAGCCCTCTCCGGACGTCCCAGGGTCGCCATCGTCGGGGCGCGGCGGGTGCCGGTGGGTATCGGGCTCGCCGCCATGACCTCCTTCGCCTTCCTCGCCGTTCTGGTTTGACACGGCGCCCGGCGGGTCCTTGCCTGCGGCTATCTCTTCCGTGTCAGCGCGTCGTTTCTCCATGCGCACTGGATACCCACGATTGCCAAGTATGCAAACTGCTCCCGCCGGCGCGATGTGCCTCCAGTACATTCCCGCGTGTTGGGCACGAGGTAGCGGTCGCTACACCGAGCCGATCGCGCACCAGACGCGACGGTTCGCGAGCCCGTCGCGCCGGGTAGCGAACAGGCAATTACCGGGGCTACCGAGGAGAGGAGCAGCGCGATGAAACTGCGCGAAGCGCAGCTGTGGCTGCGCGAGCTCACGGTCGAGGAGGCGGCCGCCTACGCCGAAGCCCGGCCGCACGCGACCGATCGGTCAGGCATCCTCGCCCTGCACCGTTTCGCAGAGCCGACGCAGCGCCACGACGACCGATGCAGCGTGCAGCGACCAGCGAGTCTCGATCAGCGCTCCAACCACTTCCCGCGCGACCCGATGGACCGGATCGTGATCCTCGCTGTCGACGTCCGGCTCCTCGGCCCCGACATCGCTCGCCGCCGTCTCACGCGTGCCATCACGCCGATCAGCGGATCTGAGTCGGTTCGCCCAGCGCTCAGGCGAGAGCCAATCGTCTGACCAACTCTTCGGCCCACGCGCCAATTCGCGGCCAACCGCTGAACCAGCCACTTCCTCCGCCTCCGCGGTAACATCGCCGAGAAGGCCGCCGGCCGTACGCTCCGACTGCGATTGATCAGTCACACTCATTTCTATTGCTTCCTTCTGGTAGGGGACCATCCAGGTACCCGCGTCCCAGATAAGCAAACGGGGGCCGACAGCCATAGAACGATCGTCATCCGCGCCGGGACAAGCCGTGTGTCGGAGAATCACTCGCGCGGAACGATGCGGCGGCCCCAGCAAGCCAGCGTCAGTCGCGCTCTGACAACCGCGGTGCCGGCGCATGCCGACGACTGTGCCCGGACGTCTTTCAACCAAACCAACGGGACGGCGCTGCCTCGTCGCCGGTGTCGGTCGGCGACCGCGCGCATCTCAGCACGGAGGTTGGCTGCGGAGCGATCTGCTCAGCGATCGCGTCCGCCTGCTCTTGCGCGACATTGGCAGTCGAACTCTGCTCTCCAGCGGGCGCCTGGTTGGTGGCGTCGACCGCCCGCTCCAGAGCGGCGGCCAGCGCCGGCGCCTCGCTCTCCTCAACGCCCTCGAGCACGATCTGATCGCCCTGCACGAGCTCGTTGACGTTGAGTCGCAGGTGCCCGACAGCCGCGTGGCGGACCAACTCGCTGGCCAAGCGGGCGGTCACGTCGCGCGACCACCGGCGGCTCGGACAGCCCGACAGCCGAACCCGCACGCGTACACCCACGCTCCCGGCGGACAGCGGCTCACCACCGACCTCGACGATGCAGTAATCCTCGGACATGCTCTTCCTCCTCGGGACGCAGTTGCGCGACGACGGTCCACTCCGAGCGCTTGGCGGGCGCGGCGACAGGCTGACCGTCAGGTGCCTTACGGCACGGCGCGACCTCTGTCAGCGACGAACACGAACACGGCGAGCAGAGCAAGCAGGAACAGCAGCGGATGGACGGTCACCCCGCCCACGACCGCGAGAACGAGCAACAACACTACGAGCGCCAAGATCATTTCACCTCTCCTTTAGCCCCTCAATCTGAGTAGTCCATGACTACCCGGCCAGCTCGTCGCGAAACTTGTCGTTCGATGGTCTAGCTACTGCCGCCCGCCCAAACCGAGCGCGACCCTACCAGCACGCGCCCGACCCGCACTCACCTGGAACGCCGAGGTGGACCCGCAGCAGCGCTCAGGCGCTCACAACAGCCCTGTTGCACATTTTCGGTGTATCTTGGTGGTACCCCAGAATGGCTCCCCGGGCCGCGCGGACGGCTGTGGCTATTTGGCGGCGATGCGGCGGTCTACCGCGTCGATCACGGTGGAGCGGCCCTTGCGATCGCGCTCGTAGCTGCGGACCTTTCTGGCGGTTTCCTCGTCCCCCTCGCCGACGGCCTTGGCGACCGCTTCGGCGCTGAGCTCGTCATAGCCTGACCAGGGCTCCTCCCCGGTCAGCTTGGCGATCTTGTCGGTGATCGTCACACGATTCTCGTTCTTACGTTCGTAGGTGTCGATCTTGCGCAGGTCGTGCTGGGAGAAGTTCTTCAGCTGGCCCGCGATGTCCTGCGCGGTCTGCTTGTCGTAATCCTTGATCGGCAGGTCTTCCTCGGTCGCCAAGACGCCCTTGATCGCGCCTTCGGTTGCTGCGACACCAGGGATCTTGCGTGCTGCGTCAGCGATATCACTCATAACGTGTCTCCTTATTCGATCGGTGTTCTGGACCAATGCGGACGGCATTCGCCCGCGCAGCTCATAGTTCTCGCGCTTCAGACGGCTTGATCTCCTCACGCTCCTCGCTGGTCGGCAGATCCGCCCGCAGCCCCTGATCGGCCTCCGCCGCGGCCGGCCAGGACTCCTGTCGCTCTAGACCCAAGGCGAGCGGGGTTGTTGCTACGACCGGCGACGGCGCCAGCGTCGGTGCGAGAGCAAACCGCCGAGCGGGAGGATGAAGAACAATGGGAGGAAGAGGATGTGCCCGCCCGTAGCGATGAACACGACAGCGGCGAGCACCAGTCCCCACAGCGCAAAGCGCATCAGGCTGTTAGCGCTCCTCGGTGTACGGCTCGCGGCTGCCAGCCTTCGCAAGGCCGCGGCTGATCATGTAGCCGACGGTCACGATCGCCGCATACAGCCAAACCTGGTTGGCTCGGAACACGTCGTTGCCGTGTGCGCCGGCCTTGGTGACCGCGCCCGCGATGAAGATCCCTGCGAGCACCGCGACGTACGCGATGAACTCGCTGGTCTTGAATGACACCTTCGTTTCCGTCGTGCGCAGCGCGCGAACGGGTCGCTCCTCGTACGCGCGCTCCGCGCGCTGGCCGCGGACCTCGGGGGTCGTAGCAGACATAATTCCTCCTCTGTCGCCGTGAAGCAGGGCCTGGAGGCAAGCGACGACACGGGCGCCCCAGGGGGAAATCTGCGAAGGACAAAATGCGCTCCCAGACCAGATCTACCCTCCGGCCAGAGTCGGGAAACGGTGTGTGATCCCGACTCAGGACGGATGACACACTGCGTTGCGAACACGGCGGTAAGCAACGCTCATCTGCGTTGACATAACGGCATGCCCATCGCTTCCCGAAAGCCTGAGGCCGTGCAGCGAAATACGCTCAACGTCTCACACGCCTGACGGCGTTGCGTCAGGTGGACGGGCTCGCACTTGCGCATCTTCTGCTTCCGCTCGGCGCCGGCCTGCAACCCGGCCGCATGCTCGGCATCCCCGCAAACGACCGCCGTCGTGCCAACATGGCCATTGTAACGGCAGCAGCCGCGTGCAGCCCGAGCGCGGTGACCGAGTCCTAAATCCGCTGAGGATCACCCGACGGGGGGCCGGGCGGTATTCGCTCATGCAGACACCGATTGCCAGTCACGGCGCCCATGACGGTGGGGTCCATGCGACCCCGCGCGCAATGCTTGGCCGCTTCGCGGCCTTACTGACCTCAACCGCTGCTAGCTCGAGGCGCGCTGCCGCGCGCGCTCGCGGCCGCACCGGCGGCCGTCTGCCCAGGCTTAACACCCAGCAGATCGCCCTGCGCAAGAGCGGCCAGGCCGCGTTCGAACTCGAGTGCCGGATCGTCACCGTCGCGGGAGTCCAGCGCATCGTGCACGTGCTCGCGCACCAGGGTGCCGGTCGGCGAGCTCGTCTTGGGACATCTCGAGCGAGAACAGGACGGTGCCGTTGCCGGCAAGCGCGTTGTGGGTCGTGATCTGCTGGGCGAGCACGCTCTTGCCCTGCGACGGTCGGGCGGCGAGGATGATCAGCTCGCCGGGACGCATCCCCGTGAGCGCCTCGTCGACCTGCGCGATCCCGCTCTGCAGGCCGCAGATCGCGCCTGGGTCGCGTGCGAGGCGGTGAAGCTCGGCGGCGCGGTCAAACAGCACCTCGTGCATCTGTCTTGAGGCGGCGGGGAGCGACTGTTCGAGCAGGTCACCGACGCGCTTGCTCGCGTCGGCGAGTAGCTCGTCGACGTCGCCGTGGCCGTTTAGCGCGTGCTGTTGGATCTCGTAGCTGGCGTGTAGCAGCTGCCGGCGGGTGGCGTGGTCGCGGACGATCCGTGCGTAGGAGCGGGCGTGGCCGGCGGCGGGGACCCAGCCGGCGAGCTCGTCGACCGCGAGGCTGCCGCCGGCCTGCTCGAGTGCGCCGTGCTCGGTGAGCTGGTTGGTGACGGTGAGCGTGTCGATCGGCTCTTGGCGCTTGTGCAGCGTGAGCATTGCTTGGTAGACGAGCGCGTGCTGTTCGCGGTAGAAGTGCTCGGGCGCCAAGCGCTCCTCGTGCGCGATCGGTTCGAGCGCCATCGCGCCGGTCAGGAGGATCGCGCCGAGGACGCTGCGTTCGGCCTCGAGGCTGTGCGGGGGAACGAGAGCTGTCGTGGTGGTCATGGCCGCCACGATCGCGCCGCGGGCCTGGAGCGGTCAACGAATTCCTCCGGATACCGGTCGACGCGGCGCGAGCCGCAAGAAAACGTCCGTCTGACCGTACTTCTTAGAAGATGGCGCCGCACGGTCGGTCCGATAGCCGCCCACGGTCGGTCTGACCCGCGGGCGCGGTCGATCGTATTAGCGGCGGCGGGGCGGTCTGAGCCCGGCGCGCGGTCAGTCGTATCCCGACGCGCACGAACGCGCGCCGAGCACCGCCGGCGAGCGCGCGGACGCGCGCGATCCAGGACTCGATGTGGGCTCAATGCCGTCCTGGGCGACCATCTGCGCGCGCAAAGCAGTCGCCGATGCGCCCGGAGCAAGCTCGGGCGGGTTGACCCCGGACGCAGGTGCAAGGGGCTAACGACCGGGCTCGACAGCCGGATCGAAACGATTGGCGCGTATTTGGAAGGGTCGGCCGGGTTTCGAGCGCCGGGGGGTTCGAAACCCCCGTGGCGTTCAGTCGTCGCCGTCGTCGCCGGAGGCCGTCTGCGAGCGGGCGAGCGCGACGATCTTCGGCACGCCCCGCTCAGACCGCGTGGTCCGCGCTCTCGAGGTCTCGCCGGCGTGCGCGGCGTCCTGTCGGCGCCGCTGGCGGCCTGTCGGCGCCGCCGCGTGTCGACGGCTTTGCCAACGCTGCCGGGCCGCCAAGCGGCGTGGGAGCTCGCCGCGGTGCGGCAGCTCGCGCGTGGTGCGCCAGCACACCCACAGCGAGAGCACGCCGCCTGACCAGACCAGGTGCACCGAGTGGATCCGCCGGTCGATCTGCGCGAGCCCGTGCTCGCCGCAGAAGTCCTCGCGGATGTCCGCGAAAGTCCGGTCCAGATCGCAGCCGTGGCGGCCGAAATCGCGCACGCTGACGTGGTTGAGATCGATCCGCTTGTAGACCGTGTTGCTCGGCGGTCGGGGCACGCCTTCGGGCAGCGGCGCTCTGGGGTCGACCGGCGGCGCGGTGCACGCCTGCTGCCAGCTAAACAGCCGCCGCGACCCCACCTGAAGAAACGGCGCCGCGTCCAACAGGGCGAACGTCTTGCCGGCGTCGCCGGTCGGCGCGTCGAGCGCCTCGAGCACCCAGTAGTTGAGCGCGATGAGGATGCCCGCGCCGCCGCCGCGCGCCAGCTTCGCGGTCTGCTGCCAGCGGCCGTCTTCGCCGCGCTGCATGATCTCGGGCAGTGGCCGCAGCCGCTCGGGCTCCTCAGAGGCGCGGACCAGGATGTGCTTGAGGATCGGGTGTTCGAGCTTGCGCTGCTCGGCGATGTACGGTTCGCCCGTGTGCGGCGCGACCTGATGCTCCGTATAGGTCGCGTTGGCCGACAGCAGGTCCATCAGCGCCGGTAAGACTTGCGTGCGTGCGACCGGCAGCTCTCGCGACGCCTTCCCCTCGGCGGCGAGCAGCAGCAGGTTGACGGAGCTGAACACGCCTTGCTCGGTGAGACAGCCGGCTTGCGCGAGGCGCAGGATGCCTGCCAGTAGCCGGTGGTGAAACGCAGTAAGCGTCTGCTCGCTGTACGCCCTGCCCCACCGGCCGACGTACTGAAGCGGCTCGTCCGGGCTGTGGCGGCCGAACGCCTGGCTGGCCACCTTCGGCAGGCTCGCCGTGATCGCGAACGGCACCCGGAACGCCTTCTGCGCCGCCAGTCGGGCTTTGATCCCGGGCTGCCCGCACGGCCCTGACCGCTGACGCACCCGTCGCCGGCCACGACCAGCTCGTCTGGGTTTCGCCGGCTTGCGCGGCTCCCGAGTCTGACCGCCGTGCGTGGTGTTCTCGCCAAGCTCGAACGACTCGCCGTCGCCGGCCAGTAGCACCAGGCGAGAGCCGAACAGTTGACGGCAGACGCCCGCGAGCACCTGGCCGCAGCGGCGCGACGCCTCCCTCGCGAGCGTCGGCCCGACGCCCAGCACGACCGTGTCCGCCGACGCCTCGACGACCTCCAGGTCGGACAGATACGACTCGAACGTGTCCGCGCCCAGCCGCTCGACGGCAGCTTGCCGCAGCGTGTTCGTGTTGGCCTCAAGAGCCATCGCCAACGCCGGCGATCGACGGCGCTCGCGATGACTACTCAGGCCGGGCAGGAGCGCGCAGAACCTGTGCCGGCCGCGGTTCCGTCCACGATCCGGCTACACTGCACGCAAGAAATCTTGTTCGGCGCTGGAAGGCGCCTTTGCGGTGGGAGACCGGGCTGGCACCCGGTCTTTCTCGTTTCTGAAGCGGAGGTCCGCGGCTTCGCGCCGCAAAGCCACCCGCCAGCGAGCCGCGAGAGGAGCAGACACGTCGTGGGCGGGACAGGGCCCAGAGCCTGCTGGTCATCGGCGTCACGAGACGGTCTCCTCGAACGCTTGACGGTCGCGCTGCCCCGCGATCACGACGGAGCGGTCGGCGAGCAGCCAGGTGACGGTGCCGCGGACCCGGGGCCGCCCGGCGAACTGGCCGTAACGATCCCAGACGGGCGCCTCGAGCGCGTACGCGAGCTCGTCGCGCCCGCTCCACCGCTCGACATGGACGAGATCCTCACCGTCGAGTCGACTGAGGGCGATTGTGCCGATCGTGCCGCCGGCGCCGGCGCGGCCCGAGAACGGCACGATCGCGATCGTCGCGCCGCGGCGTGCGAGCTCCTCCCACACCTCGTTGCCGACCAGTTCCGCTCGACCGCGCCGCAGTCGAGTCGCGTGAGGGCTCGATGCCTCGCGACCCGACGGGGTCCGGCACATGTCATCCGGTAGCGCCCGGCATGTCGGGCACGATCGTTTACGCCATCCCCGCGCGAAATGAAGCTGCGCGGCCGGGTCCCGACGGCCGCTCAACCGAGACTTGCGACAGCGGGCGCTGGGCGCCGCCCGGCACTGCGGACACCACTCCTCGAGCCACGTCGCGCGGTCGCTCATGCGCTCTCGGGCCTTCGCGCATTTTTGCCGAGAGATCGGCGTTTCTCGGCAGAACTCAGAGAAAATCCCTGCAAACGTGACGCACTCCGAGGAAATTTCGGTGTGTCGTCACGTCACAAATCTCCTGCAAATCGCGGGAAATCTGCGAGAAGGACCGCCTGCATGGCATGCAAGAGGTCGCCGGTTCGAGCCCGGCTAGCTCCACTGTCGAAAAGCCCCGTTTTGCGGGGCTTTTCTTGGTTCTGGCGGGGCTGGGAGTCATCCTCGGGGTACCTACTTGATTTCCGTGGACCACTTCCGTGGACCACGCGGTGTGTCGGTGGGTCCCGGAGACCCTTGTTTCGGCATCGCCGAAGCTCGCCGGGACGCCCAACCGCGAGCCGTGTTGGTCTCGTACGCCGAGGCGCCGAGACAGGCGCATCGCGGCCGTCATCCGGTCGAGGATCGACGTCCCGAGCAAGAACCTCTTGAGATGCTCCGGCTGGCGCTCGAGCACCTCTTCCAGGAGGTACTCGGCGATCTGCTGAGGCCTGCCGCCACGAAAGGGTCGTGGACGCTTCCAACGAGGTGCCGGTCGCTGTCATGATACGGGCTCGGCGACCTCCCTCACCCGAACCGGGCGACCACTCAAGTCCGCGCTCGACTCGAGCGAGAACCTTCGTGCGAAGAAGATATCAGCCATTTTGGCCGATGACAAATCGATCGCCCGCGACTACCGTCACGGGACTATTGCCAGCCAGCCGAACCCGTCCCACAACAAAGAGTCCCGCGAGACGGTCTCGCTGACGCCAGCCGAGACCCGCGTCCTGACCCTCCTCCCCACGTATCGAACGCTCGCCGCGATCGGCAACCAGCTTGGGATCGGCCGTCCCACCGTGAAAACGCACGTCGAAAGCATCTACAAGAAACTCGGCGCCACCAAGCGAGCCGAGGCTGTGAAGCTAGCTGAGAGCGCAGGCCTCCTGCCCCGTCCGTGACCGAGGTCGCCAACCAGCTCGGCTCGGCCGCCCGACCGTCAAAATGCACGTCCAAACCATCTACGAGCTCGCATGACCTACCACGACGATTCACGAATTGGTGCCGGCGGTTACTCGCATCCACCAATACCGGGCGGCGCGAATGACCGGCTCTGAACCGGGCACCCCGGCCGAGGCGAGCACTCCGCACGCCGCTGGGGCCCCGGCCGAGGCGGGCGCCCCGGTCGACGCTGGCACCGGCGCAGACCCGCCTTCGGGCGCTGAGCCCGTCGCCAGGAGGGTTCATCGTGTCGTTGTTCCGGTGCTGCTGGTGCTGGCGACGGTGATCGGGATCGGGGCGACGTTCGCGATCTGGGTCAATCGCCAGGCGCTGAATACGTCTAACTGGTCCTCGACCAGCAGCAAGATCCTCCAGGACAAGCAGGTCCAAACCGCGCTCAGCGCCTATCTGGTGCACGAGCTGTTCACCACCGTCAACGTCGCCGCAGATCTGCAGCCGATCCTGCCCAAACAGCTGCAGCCGCTGGCGGGTCCGGCCGCGGCCGGTTTGCAGCAGCTCGCCGGCCAGCTCGCGCCGAGGGTGCTCGCCACCCCGCAGGTGCAGGCCGTCTGGGTTCAGGCGAACATCGCCGCGCACAAGGAGCTGCTGAAGGTGCTGAACGGCGGCGGGCCGGTCGTCTCGACCCAGTCGGGGGTCGTGAGCCTGAACCTGCGCACGCTCGTGAGCCAGCTCGCCGCGACGGTCGGTCTCTCGAGTCAGGTCGCGGCGGTCCAGTCAAAGCTGCAGGGCTCGTCCGGAGCGACGGTCCGTGCGGCGGCCCAGCAAAAGCTCGGGATCACGCTGCCGCCCGCGAGCGGCGAGCTGGTGATCATGCGCTCAAACGAGCTCAAGACCGCGCAGGACATCGCCAACGCCGTCAAGAGCCTCGCGATCGTGCTGCCGGCGCTCGGGATCCTGCTGTTCGCGCTCGCGGTGTACCTCGCACGGGGCCGGCGCCGGCGGACGTTGCGAACGACCGGCTGGTGCTTCGTGGTGATCGGAGCGGCGCTGCTGTTGATCCGCAGAGTCGCCGGCGACGCGGTCGTCAACGGCCTGGTCAAGGTCCCGTCAAACAAACCGGCGGCGCATCAGGTGTGGAACATCGGCACGTCGCTGCTGCACAACATCGCGGTCGCGATGATCGTGTACGGGCTCGTGATCGTCACGGCCGCGTGGCTCGCCGGCCCGACCCGGCCAGCGACCGAGATCCGCAAGGTCCTGGCGCCGTCATTGCGCGACAACCCCGCGGTTGCCTACTGCACCGTCGGCGGCCTGCTGCTGGTGCTCGTGCTGATCGGTCCAACACCGGCATTCCGGAACATCGTGTGGATCCTGGTGTTCGCCGTGCTGCTCGCGTACGGCGTCACGATGCTCAGACGCCAGACCGCACTCGAGTTCGCCGCAATCCAGCCCGGCCAAGCCCGGCGCGACTACCAGCACCACCGAGCCGAAGCCCACGCACGCAAGACAGCACCCTCGCCTCCACCCCCGACCACGGCCGCGGTGGTCGGTGGGGCTCAGGTGACCCGCGCCGCGGCGGCCCCCAGCAGCGGGCGTGTCGAGACACTCGAGCGACTGGCCGCGCTCAGATCCAGCGGCGCGCTCACCGACGAAGAGTTCGCAGCCGAGAAGGCACACGTGATGAACAACGGCACCTGACCGAGAGGAAGGCGATGGCGATGGCGAATACGACCACAGCGACCCCGGAGAATGGCACCGCGACGGCGGGGAAGACGAAGCCGAGCGCGGCGGTGCCGCACTTGTCGGTGGCCGAGCGGGTCGCGCGTGGCAAAGCGGCGCGCAAGGAGGTGCCGCGGGCTGGTCACGCCTCGTTCGAGCCGCCCTCGACTCGCACTGACCCGGTGCAGCTGCTCGAGCGTCAGGCGAAGACGCGTGTGCCGGAGTTGGTGCCGATCCGCTACGGGCGGATGCTGGTCTCGCCGTTCACCTTCTATCGCGGGGCGGCGTCGATCATGGCCCACGACCTCGCCGCGACACCGCGGTCGGGGCTGCCCGTGCAGTGCTGCGGGGATGCGCACCTATCGAACTTCGGGGTGTTCGCCTCGCCCGAGCGGGCGCTGGTGTTCGACGTCAACGATTTCGACGAGACGCTCCCCGGGCCGTGGGAGTGGGACGTCAAGCGGCTGGCCGTGAGCATGCTGATCGCGGCCCGCGACAACGGCTTTCAAGCGAAGGAGCAGGACCGGATCGTGCTCGACACCGTCGGCCGGTACCGCACCGCGATCGCCGAGTTCGCGGGGATGAAGAACCTGGAGGTATGGTACGCCCACCTGGATATCGAGAGCGTGCTCCAGGACTACGCCTCGCAGTTCAAGCCCAAAGCGGTCAAGCGAACGGAAAAGACGCTCGCGACGGCTCGCACGAAAGACAGCATGACGGCGTTCTCGAAGCTGACGCACGTCGTCGACGGCAAGGCACGGATCGTCGATCAGTCGCCGCTGATCGTGCCGATGGAGCAACTCGCAGCCGGCGGGGGCCGCGATGAGATAGTCGAGGGGCTGCACCAGCTACTGCGCGACTATCGAGGGACGCTCGAGTTCGACCGCCGGGTGCTGCTCGAGCAGTTCCAGCTGAGCGACCTCGCGCGCAAGGTCGTCGGGGTCGGGAGCGTCGGCACCCGCGCGTATATCGCGCTGATGCTCGGCCGCGACGGCCAGGACCCCCTATTCCTGCAGATGAAAGAGGCCGAAGCGTCCGTGCTGGAAGAGTTCCTCGGCCCAAGCGAGTTCTCCAATCATGGCGAGCGGGTGGTCGTCGGGCAGCGACTGATGCAGGCCAGCAGCGACATCTTCCTCGGCTGGCTGCACGTCGACACCGGGCTCGACGGCAAACCCCGTGACTTCTACGCCCGGCAGCTGAAGGACTGGAAGGGCTCCGCCGAGATCGAGCAGATGGTCCCCAAGGGCATGGCCACCTACGGCAAGCTGTGCGGCTGGACACTCGCCCGCGCACACGCCCGCAGCGGCGACCGCATCGCGATCGCCGCCTACCTCGGCAACAGCGACACCTTCGACCGCGCGATCGCCGAATTCTCCAAAGCGTACGCCGACCAAAACGACCGCGACTACCAAGCACTGGCCGCTGCGGTCAAAGCAGGCAAGATCAAAGCGGAAACCGGCCTCTAACGCCGTTGGTGCTGAGCCTCCCCGCTTGTCGGTCAGTGCAGACCGGCTTTGTCGAGGATCGCGATCAGGGTTGGTCGTCGCCGGTGCTGAGCGCGCAGACGCGCGAGGTACTCGCCGAACTCGTCGTGCATGCCGGCGGCCTCGGCTGCGGCTTGGGCGCGCTGGAGGATCCATGCGGCGGAGCGGTACGCGCGGCGGTCGGCGCGTTCGAGCTGCTCGTCGACGAGCCGCTCATACACGGCGAGCGCGTCAGCCGGGTGGTCCCGTTCGCGGCTCTCGGCCAGGCGCAACCACAGGTCTGACCCGAGCGCGTCCTGCGGAGCCGCCGTCGCGGTGCTCCAGGCGAGCTCGGCCTCGCCGTCGCCGAGCAGCGCGTCGACGAACGCACGCACGTCGGCGCGCTGCAGCGTCGCCCGTGCCGCGTCCCGCTCGACCGGCCACGCGCCGAGCGTCTCGGCGGTGGCCCTCAGCGCCCGGTAGGTCGAGGACGATGGCATCCGCTCGTGCTGCGCGCGCCGCAGCTCGAGCACCTCCAGTGGCTGCTCGAGCCGTGCGTACACGGCGCACGCGAGGTCGTAGAGCTGGGAGACCTGCCAGCCGCGTGTGTGCGCGATCCCGCGTGTCGACCACGTGAGCACCTGGTCGTCGAGCTCGAGCTCGGCCATTGCCTCGGCGACCCGGATGAACTGGTGGGGGTGCTTAGGTCGCCGCCGAGCTGGCTGACGATCTCCTCGACGTCACCGTCCAGGATCGCGAGCCGCTCGCGGACATAGCGATCCGCGAACGAGTCGGCGCCTTGATGGTCTGCGACCGCCTGCCGGTAGGCCGCGAGCCCGTCGTCGCCGAGCGCACGGGCGTACCGGACGGGGTCGACCTCGAAGAGGTCCTGGTCGGCGAACCGGAACTTGACCATCCACCGGGCGAGCTCGACCGGATCGGCGACCCCGGCGTCGCACGCCCGCGCGTGCAGGGCGAGCAGGTCCCGTGTCAGGGCACCGATCGTCCCGTCGGAGTCGTCGGCGTGCTGGATCACCTTGACCACGTGAACGACCGCGCGCTGTAGCAACTCCACCAGCTCCCGCGATGGCGCGTCCTCGACCTCCGTCTGGAGCTCGGTCAGGATCGGTCGCGCCGCTCGCGCCCACGCTCCGCTCTCCCGGTAGCCGAGAAACCGGCGGGTGCGGAGGCCGCGATCGACCTCCGCGCGCAGCTGCGTCAAACCATCTTCGGCACGGGCGGCGATCAGCCGCGCATGACGCTCGACATCGCGGTGATCGTCGACCGCTGCCGACACGACCTCGCGGAGCTGATTGTCCGTCAGCGCGGCGATCAGCTGTTCGATCGGCGTCTGTGCCCGCGCCCGGGGTGCTCTACCGGCCACCGTGAGATTCGCTTGTCTGCATGCTCGCGCGCCAGGGTACGCCAGCCGTCGCATCCGGACGATCAATTATTCCTGAACGGGCCCTTAGTTTAGTCGGCTGTGCCCGGCCAACTTGAGATTGCCGCTCCGCCCTTCTGAGAGCGTGAGCGGCAGGTTCAGGCCCTTGAAAAGGGGTCGCGTTGATCGTCGCGAGACCGCTCGCTAGTACGGAGCAAATGAGCGGCGGCGTCCTCTAGCCGGTCGTCGCCCCAGAATAGCTCGTCGTCGATCGCGATCGTCGGAACCCCAAACACGCCGCGCTGAAGGGCGGTTTCGGTCGCTTGCCGCAGCGCTTCCTTGATCTGCGGGTCGCCGGTGCCGTTGGTGAGTCGATCAGGGTGGATGCCAGCCTGATCACCGGCCTCGAGGACGTTCGCAGCGATGCTCAGATCGCGGCCGTGCTGGAATGCGTTGCGAAATGCCTGGAGCGTGAATTCGTGCCCTTTGCCGATGGTGAACGCGTATTTCGCTGCGCGCATCGCGGTCAAGTAGTCGGCCGGCCACGGGTCGGGCCAGCGTATCGGCGGCAGTCCGTAGCTTCGGGCGCGGCGCTCGATCTCGGCCATGCCCGTCTGTCGCCGCTCGGGGTCTCCGAGCGCCCAGGAGCTCCTGCCCGCCAGCTTGAACAGCCCGCCGAGTAGCACTGGCTGCCACCCGACTGGTTCGGGGAGCAGCGTGCGGATCCGCTCCGCGGCGAGGTACGCGAACGGTGATCCGAGGTCGAAGTAGAACGTCACGTGGGGCATCGGGATTCGTCTCATGTGTTCGCTAAACTGATCATATCGTTCGCTATGTTAGAACAATCCGTCAACAACCTGCAGCTGGCTCTCGCCGCCAACCTAAGGCGGCTGCGGATCGCGCGCCACATTTCTTTGTCCGAGCTTGCGCGGGTGACGAGGATCAGCAAGGCGACGCTGTCGGGGATCGAGAACGCTCACGCGAACCCAACGGTTGAGACACTCGCCGCGATCGCGGGCGCATTGCGCGTCTCATTCGTAGAGCTCCTCGAGGCGATACCGGCGGGCGAGATGCGCGTCGTCCGCGCCACTCAAAGCCAGCCCGAGCAACAGGACGGATGTCCTCCTCGCCGGCTATTAGACGAGATTGCGGCCGGCGGGCCCCTCAAGCTGTCCGAGATAGCGCTGGAGGGAGGCCACGCTCATCAGCCGGACGCCCAAGCAGCCGGCTCGCGGGCGCACCTCTACGTTCTCCAAGGCAAGCTAATCGCAGGACCGATTGAGCGGATCACAAAGCTCGGAGTGGGCGACTACGCCTCGTTCCCGACCGACGTCCCCCACCTCTACGAAACAACACGTCGACCGGCCCGCGCGCTGCTCCTGGTTCACCATCCAGCCTGAGAGCGCCCATCAGCACCACTTCCAAATTCGGCAAGCAGCACCCGGCCGGCGCCAGGCGGAGCGTCGCTCTGGAACGATTGGGGCCACGCGCCGACCGCGGACGACGCCGGGCGGGACGCTGCTGTCGTTCGATGGCAGGTGTCTTGAACTCGTCGACAAACGGCGACCGTTCCCGCTGGCATAGCAGTCGTCCCGCCGCGCCGCGTCTGGCGAGCCCGCGAGGTTTGCCTCCAGCCATAAAGCTCGCCGTGCCTCTATTACCGTCCGGCTCGAACGTCCATGTCCCGTCGGTTGGATACGGACCTTCCACGATGTGCCAACGCCTCGGCCGGTCGAACTCCGTGAACTCGGCGCACCCGCCTACGAGTCCCAAGACCCGGGGCATACGGGTGTCAGTCAAAGGCGCGGACGAGAGTTGATGCTGTAGGGTTGGCAGCGTGGACGGGTTGCGGGGTTTTCCCCACATAGAGCCGTATGTCGCCCCGATGTCACGCCGGCCCGCAGGGGCGATCTTAGGTTCCCTGCTCCCCTGCTCTAGGTCTAGATCTAGATGATCGGGGACTGCTAAATGAGTGCCCAGCATCCTGTGATTTCCGTCTGGCCTCTAGCTCTAGCGAGGCGCGCTGACACCGGTCGGCTGCCCCGAGCGCGAACCGGAAGCGAGAGATGAGCGCGCCGATACTGACCGGTTTGATGATGGATGATTACCCGCTGTCGCTGACGGCGGTCGTGGAGCGGGCCGAGCGCTTCGGCGGGGAGCGAGACGTCGTATCGCGCCGTCCTGACGGGGCGATTCATCGCACGACCCTGGGGCAGTGCGGTGAGCGCGCGCGGCGGCTTGCGTCTGTGCTGGAGGGGCTGGGGATCAGAGACGGCGACCGCGTCGCAACCCTGCTGTGGAATCAGCCCGAGCACCTGGAGCTGTACTTCGCGGTCCCGTCGATGGGAGCCGTGCTCCACACGCTCAACCCGCGTCTGCACCCCGAGGAGCTCAGCTTCATCGTAAGCGACGCAGGGGACCGCGCGATCGTCGTCGATGAGTCGCTGCTTGAGGTGTTCGAGTCGTTCCGCTTGGCCTACGCGTTCGAGCATGTGATCGTCGTTTCTCACTCAGGCGAGGTGCCGGACGCGACGATCGATTACGAGTCGTTGATCGCTGCCGTCGAACCGATCAGCTGGCCGGCGCTCGATGAGCGCAGGGCCGCGGCAATGTGCTACACGTCCGGCACCACCGGGCGTCCCAAGGGGGTCGTCTACTCGCACCGCTCGCTCGTCCTGCACTCGCTCGTAGCGGCGTTGCCCGACTTGCTCGGCGTCGGCGCGCGTGACACGGTGTTGCCGGTCGTGCCGATGTTTCACGCCAATGCGTGGGGCCTGCCGTACACAGCTGCGTTTGCCGGCGCGGCGCTCGTGCTGCCAGGTCCGCGACTGGATCCGGTCAGCGTGCTCGACCTGCTGGCCGGCGAGCGGGTGACGATGACGGCGGGCGTGCCGACCGTGTGGATGGCGGTTCTGCGAGCCCTCGACGCCGAGCCGCAGCGGTGGGATCTGAGGTCCTTGCAGCGGTTGATTGTCGGCGGGTCGGCGGTGCCGAGGAGCATGCTCGAGGGCTTCGACCGGCATGGCCTCACGATCATCCAGGCGTGGGGGATGACCGAAACCGCTCCGATCGGCAGCGTATGCCGCCTACCCGCGGCGCTCGACGAGGCTCCGGTTGATGAGCGGTACGGGTACCGGATTCGGCAGGGCGCGGCGGCGCCGTTCGTGGAGATCCGCGCGCGGGGCGACGACGGCTTGTTGATCGCGTGGGACGACCACACGATGGGCGAGCTTGAGGTGCGTGGACCATGGGTCGCCGCCGCCTACCACCAGGGGCACGGTGCAGAGAGGTTCACGCCCGACGGCTGGTTTCAGACCGGCGACATCGTGCGGATCAACTCGCGCGGCTGTCTGCGGATCTGCGATCGCTCCAAAGACCTCGTGAAGTCCGGCGGCGAATGGATCTCCTCGGTCGATCTCGAGAACCTGCTAATGGCCCATCCCGCCGTCGCCGAGGCGGCGGTGATCGCGGTCCCGGACGAGCATTGGGGCGAGCGTCCGCTCGCCACCGTTGTGCTGCGCGACGGCGAGCACACGAGCGCAGAGGAGCTGCGAGAGCACCTCAGCCGCGAGTTCGCAAAGTGGCAGCTGCCGGAGCGCTTCGAGTTCGTCGAGGTGATCCCCCGAACGGCCACCGGAAAGTTCAAGAAGATCGAGTTGCGCGAGCGATTTGCGCGGGTCGCCTCCGCCCAGCCGCTCGGCTAAGGGCCCGTAAGTGAGCTCCCACTCGACCCGTACCTCGCGGATCCCCGCGTCCTCGCCCGCGGAGTCGACAAGTCAAGTCCCCACCCTCCTGGGTCACTTCGTCGCTCTGGCCGCCGAGAGCGTGTCAAACGAGCGGATCTCAGCACCTCCCCGCCCTCCCACTCAAGCCACGCCGGTGAAAGGCTGGGCCGTTTCGATTTGCGATGCATGGCGATCGATTCGCGCTCGCTGGTCGACTCCCGCTCCTCGCTTAGGGCCCGTTTAAGAATTATTGGCGGTTTTGACGGCGTCTGGACGCGCCTGTCGCCACCGGCTCGTCCTCAAATACTCCCGGTATGATCGGGCCGAGCAGGCGGCGCCAGACACGCCCAGCCACTCGTCAAATCCCGCCACTAATTCTTGAACGGGCCCTTACGCGATCAGACCGGAATCGACCGAGGCCAGCGTGCAGCGGTTCAGGAGCTGGCTCAGCCGCCGCGACGGCCGGTCGCGTTGATCGGCGGCTCCGTGATCGGCATCTTCCTCGTCGCACGCGGGGCGATCAGGCTGCTGAGCTGACTCGACGCATGGATCGCGTCGATCGTCGACGAGTAAACCCTGTGTAAAAGGACATACCGGCCCATTGACATATCGACTCCTGATCGCTAGCTTGGCTGATCGTGCATACACCGATTGCCAGTCAAGGCGCCCATGCTGCTGGGTCCGTGGGACTCCGTGCGCGTTGTTGTCCGGCTTCGCGGCTTTCCTGACCTGAACCGCTGCTAGCACGTGGCGCGCGTGCGCGCGGACGGATGCGACGCATCCGTTGGCGGGCCTCTTCGCGCTCTGGCGCTGGGGTGCCGCGTAGGCCTTCCTCTCCTCTTCTCGGACGGCCCAAACGACCAGCCTTGTCCAGCTCCCGCTAGGGAGCTCTCAGTCCCACCCGATCAGTGAAACGAAACGCCAATGGCCAGAATGACCCGAAAACGCGTTCACGCCGACGGCGAGCGGCGCCATCGGCCGCTCAGCGAGCGGATCGTCGATGAGAATCTCGGCAGCTACGATCACGTCCCCCGCCAGCGCGAGCGGCTCAGGGTAGCCATCGCGGACGCAGAGACCCCCGAGTCGCGCTCAGCTGACTTCGCCGAAGGCCACCACGACGATGATGCTCGGCACGCTCAACTGGACGATCAGGCCGCACGCCCCAACGGCGGCGACCACGACGAAGAGCTCGTGGACGCGGCGTGGCTATACGCATGGTCCTATGCAGCTCTGCGTGCCAGTCGGGGAATCCCCGAACATCTGATCGCGCACCGTTCTTGAGCGCAATACGTCGCCGGCGGCCACGACGGACGAGAACCTCGAGGTCCAGCCAACGACTGCGACTGCCGCCGGCGACATCTGTTCGGTGCAGGCCTCGGCGAGCACGTGGGTCACCGCGACGGCCCGGCCTGCCCGCATCCGATCGCATTGTGCGGGGGGGGCTTGCCATCTCGCCCCGATTCGCTGCCTTGCTCCGTGCGCGGCGCCGAGCACGAATGAACGCGCTCGGCTGCGCCGCCTGCTGCGGTCGATGAGTTCCTTCGCGCCAGTTACTTGGCGCGGTCGCATCTCCGCAACGACTTGGCGGTGCTGTCAATGACCTTGCGGATGAAGTCGTGCTGCGCGTCGACGAGCCGGTCGGTCAGCTCCATCGCGGAGTCGACGATCTCCTGTCGCCTCGACGGGCCCTCGCCGCGATGGAGTAGCGTCCGGTCGACCGAATCGACGAACTTGCGCACGGCCTCGATTGTGGAATGCTGGCCCGCCTCGACCGACTTGAGCACGTCCTCGGACAGCTCGGTTGTCCTGTCGATCACGGTCGCACGACGAGACGCGGTGGCGCCGCGTTGATGGGTCGGCGGGGCTTTCGCGACCGGTCTGCTCTTGGTTGTCGTCTGTGCCATTCGCTGCTCCAATCAGAACGTATGTTCGTATACTAAGACCGTACGCCACAACCACGCCCGTGCCATCCGTAAACCCGTGCCGGCCGGGTCAGTAGGAACCACATGTGTGGGCTGCCGAGGCCGTAGCGGCGATAGAGCAACGCGCCCTCAAAAAGACCAGAGATCGCCAGGGCGTTGTAGCTCAGTGATTCCGGGGCGCGATGGTCGGCGGGAGTCGGACCCGGGGCCCGGCGCGTTGGCGGGGGCAGCGGATGCCCGCGGAGGAGTCTGAGCATGACCTGGTGGATCCGCCAGGCGATCGTTCGTGCACTGGCTGACACCGCGCGCACGATCCGGATCCCGGTCCACATCGTCGAGAAGTTCAACAAGATCCGCCGCGCTGAACGCAGCCTGGTCACTACGCTTGGCCGCGAGCCGACGGCCGAGGAGATCGCCGAGGTGACCGGGATCGAGCCCGCGCACGTCGAGTCGATCAAGCGCTCCGCGCAGGCGCCGATCTCGCTCGAGAAGCCCGTCCGCGACGAGGAGCAGTCTGAGTTCGGCCAGTTCATCGCCGACGAGCAAGCCGCGTCTCCCTACGAGCGCGTCGTGGAGCTCCTCAGCAAGGAGGCTGTGCGCGCTGCGCTCGAGAACCTCTCCGATCGCGAGCGGCGCGTGCTGGAGCTGCGCTACGGCCTCGCCGACCAACACCCGCGCACACTCGGCGAGGTCGCGAGCATGTTCGACGTCACGCGCGAGCGGATCCGCCAGATCGAAAACCAGTCGCTCAAGAAGCTCCAAGACCTCCGCGAGATCCAGCAGTCGCGCGACGACGTCGTTCCGGCCAAGCGGCCCGGACCGCTGGGCGCTGATCTGCAAGCTTCACGATTGCATACGACGGCGTGCGTCGAGGCGGAGCTGGGCGGATCGTGGAGTGACGCCTCTGTGCCCGACGGCGAAGCGCCCACGGAGAAACTCGCCTCGGGCAGCAGCTGATCCGAAGCGAGCGTTCTCCGTTGCGCGCTTTTTACTCGCTCGGGTTGTACTTGAACGAGATACCGAGACGGACCCGAAAGTTCACGACGGCGCCGTCCTGGATCGTCACGTCCTCGCGCAGGACCTCGGCCACGCGTAACTCGCGCACACTCTGCGCAGCAGTCTCGACCGCAACGCGGGCCGCGGCCTCCCAAGACTCGCTGCTGACGCCGACAACCTCGGTGACACGGTAAACGCTATCCGCCATGAGAACCTCCTGCTAGGAAACAGAGATCAGAACCGCGAGTCTTGCAGCCCGCACGCCCGCACGCCCGCACGGAGGGCGAGTCGCGGACGCGACAGTCCGCGGCTGGCTGCGCGCTGTTGCGCGCCGGGCCGAGCCCGTGCGGTCCGCCAGCGACATGTGAGGGCTGCCGAAGCGCGAGCAACAAACGATGCAGGAGTTGGAACTAGCTTGCGACCGTTTGCTAGGCGTGATCATTGGAGGTGGCGCGCAGCGGGGCGGGCACGAGCGCCGCGCCCGCGATGACGAGGCCGAACGCGAGTAGACGGCCGATTATCCCAACGGCGCCGGAGCCGGAGCCGATCGGCTCGCCGAAGACAAGGATGCCGCCGAGGACCGCCGATAGGTTGGCGGCCACCGAGGTGATCGCGATCACCTCGATCGCAAGGCCGATCTGCAGGCTGCGCGCGGACGCGTAGAAAGAGACCACGAACGAGATCAGCGCGGTGAGCGTCCATGGGCTGAGCAAGCCGAACACCGGTCCGTCCGCGTGTGTGAGGTACTTGATCGCGACGTCAGAGACGCCGAACAGCACGCCTGCCGCGGTGGCGAGCAGGAGTGCTTCGCCGCGGTGCTCGACGTCGCGGCGGGTCGCGATCCTCACAAGCCCGACCCCGATCGCCAGGATCGCGGTCTCGAAGGCGATCAGCGCTGCCAGGGAGGAGCGTTGCGGGCCCTCCGAGGTCGCGGTCAGGCCGATCACCGCCAGTCCTGCGGCGGTGAGCATCACGCCAGCCCATTGACGTCTTCCGAGGTGATATCCGAAGAATCGCTCCGCGAGTACGGCGAGGAACACGAGACCGCCGGACAGGACTGCCTGCACACTCGAGAGCGGCGCGAGCGCGAGCGCCTCGATGTGCAAGCCCCACGCGAACAGCGCCAGGCTCCATCCGACCGCGAACCACCGTTGGCGAAACAGATCTGTGGCGCTCCGCAGCGGATGACGTACCTGGATTGGTCGGGCGAGCACTGCGCCGCGTGCCTTGAACAAGGAACTCAAGTTGGTGCCCAGCGCACACACCAGTGCAAAGCTCAGTCCCAGGATCATCGCGAACGCCGCAGCCTGTCTAGCAGACCGACGTTCCGTGGGACTGAGCACCGCGTCAATCCTCCCAACCCGGCTGTCTCCGCCGGTCAGCGCGCAGCCGGCGACGTGCGGCGAGCGTGGGGCGGAGCGTTAGGGCTCCCGCGAAAATTACTGCCGGCTCCGACGGCGTCTGGGCGTGGCTGGCGCCACCGGCTCGCCCTCACTTGCCACCAGCAATTCGGGGCGAGCCGGCGGCGCCAGCCACGCCCAGCCACTCGCCGCATTCCGGCACTAATTCCCGCGGGAGCCCTTAGCGAGAGCGGCTGCCGGCGGCGAGGCGCCCGGCAGCCGCGACCCCAGCGTCACTGAACTGGCACTACGTGCCTATGAAGCAACGCCGGCGGGCTGACTCGGCGTCAACGCTTCCTGCAGCTTCGCCGTGTCCTCGTCCGATAGCGAGGTCTTGATCACGGTGCCGCCGTACTGCTCGAGGGCGGCGAGCGCCTTGTCGGGCGTCGCCTGCTCGATCACCATGAACAGTGCCGACGTGCCCGGCTTGAGGTGGTCGCGCACTTGCTGCTGGAACGCTTTGTCGATTCCCTTCTCACCCAGGTGGCCGAACAGCGCGCCCATGCCCGCTCCCAGCGCCAGACCGGCGAATGGGACGAAGAACAGCAGCCCGAACAGCAGGCCCCAAAAACCGCCCCACGCCGCGCCGCCTCCCGTGGAAGCACCACCGTGGGTGGTTGTCACGTGGTACTTGCCGTCGAGGTCACGCGAGATCGCCGCGACCTGATCGGCCTGGATGATCAGCTCCGCTTCCAGACGCTGCACGGTCTGCCTGGCGTCTTCGGCGGTCGTCTGGTCCGGATAACCGATAGCAACCAACGTTGCCATAGCCAACTACTCCTTTCGTTCGCTTCATTTGCCTTGGCTGCAACACTGCCGTGGGTTGACGCCTCAGGCATCACCCGAATCGGATGACTCGCGATTGAGGTAGCACCGCTACGGCTTCGGTCCTGCGTCCTTGCCAGGGCTCGATTTTCGCTCGCCAGCCCATCAACGAACTTGGCGGATGCACCACTAGATCGAGCTGAGCCGCACGATCCCATACGCAATCAGGCCGATTCCGATGATCGCGCCGAGCGGCGCGACGAACGCCGGCCAGCGGGTCAACAGCCATCCGGTCAGGGGCCGCAACACGTCTCCGCGCGGCTTCCCATGATCGCGCACACGACCGCGATAGCGAACAGTGGCGCCGCGTAGACGACGCAGTACAGGGCCAGCAAGAAGAGCTTGCCAGAAGCCGAAGCGCTCGAGCCGACGATCAACGCGATCGCCGCGAAATACGGAAACGCCGTCAAGACCTCCAGCGCCGCGATGCCGGACCCGAGCAATACCGGCGATCCTGGCGCGTCGGGCCGGTGGTGATCGTCGGGCGCGGAGCTGGCCAGCGCCTTGCGACGTATCCAAAGCATTGCGGCGCCGGCCAACAGCACGATCCCGGCAGCGGTGATCAGCGCGTACTTGACCGTGGCGCCCGGCTTTGGCAGGACAGACAGGATCACGTCCCCCAGCCCCAACGCAAGCGCCAGCCCGACCAGGAACGTGACCATGAACGCCGCGACAGCGAACGCCGCGGTCGCTCGCGCAGGATGCGGCCCGGCACCAAAGAGCACCTCAGCGCCGATCAAGGACGGGTTGATGCAATCAGGCAGGGCAATTGCGACGACGGCAACGGTCAGGCTCAACACGATCCGGCCGCGGCTTTACGGCGAGTGGCCGTCTGCGCGCTTCGGCGCGAGCCCGGCGGAACTACGTTCCCCTGCTCGATCCTCTGGGCGAGCTTGGCGTTTTCCTCCAGGTCACCCGGGGTATTAAGCACGCCGGACCCGGACGCCAGCGACACGCCCGGGTTCAGATGCGCACCCGGTTCCTGACCGAACGTCGTGCTCATAATTCTAAGGGCCCGTTCAAGAATTAGTGGCGGGATTTGACGAGTGGCCGGGCGTGTCTGGCGCCGCCGGCTCGGCCCGATCATACCGGGAGTATTTGAGGACGAGCCGGTGGCGCCAGGCGCGTCCAGACCGCCGTCAAAACCGCCAATAGTTCTTTAACGGGCAGCCCTAAGGTGCCAGCCGCAGGCCTGCTTGCCGTCATCCGAATAGGGTGACGTGACCTCAGCCACCGTTTATTTTCCGAGCAGACAGAGGATTCGGCCCGTAGGGCTCGAACTCTTCACGGAAACCAAGCGACCTTCGGAGCCGGCGGCCGGGGCGAGAAAAGGAAGCGCATATGAGAGGTTTGGGTCGGGCGGTGTTCGTCGCGATTCTGTTGCTGATCGCGGGCACGCTCAACATCATCTACGGCATCGCCGCGGTCGGCAATGCTCATTTCTTCAACAACACGCAGTACGTGTTCTCGAGCCTCCACACTTGGGGTTGGATCACGATCATCGTGGGCGTCATCGAGCTCGGCGCCGGTTTCTCGCTGATGACCGGCGGAGCGTTCGGTCGCGTGATCGGGATCTTCGCTGCCATTCTTGGAGCGGTCGAATCGCTGCTGTCAATCGGCGGAGCACATCCTTGGTGGTCGCTCGCGATCTTCGTACTCTGCCTGTGGGTCCTGCACGGTCTCGTGGTCTACGGCGAGGACTACACGCCACAAACCTAGCTGTATGAAGTCGGGGGCCTGGCCGGTGGCCAGGCCCCCGACTGTTTGCCACATCCCCGGGGCTTCCGGACTGCTGTGGCTCAGCTGTCCCGAGGCCAAAGCCCCCGGGCGACGGGTCTCCCACAACTCCGTCAGCTTGTGCGGCGCCCGCGACCCTTGCCACCGGCGATAATCGTCCGCGTGTCGCTGATCTACGTCACCGGCCATCGCAACCCGGACACCGACTCGATCGCCTCGGCGATCGGCTACGCCGAGCTCAAGCGCCGGCTGGACCCCAACAACGACTACATCCCGGTCCGGCTCGGAGAGTGCAACCCGCAGACGCGCTGGGTGCTCGAGCGCAGCGGCGCACGCGAGCCGGAGTTCGTCCCGCATGTGATGCTCCGAGCCTGCGATGTGATGCAGACGAGCTTCCCGGTCATCGGCCAGGACGAACCGATCCGCGAGGCAGGGCGGGCGATGGCTCGCGCTGACCTCGAGGTCGTTCCGATCGTCGACCGGCACGGCGCCCTGACCGGCGTCGTGACCGAGCGCGCGCTCGCGCGCCGCTTCATCCGCGAGTCGCGCCAGACTTCGACGCTCGAGGACGCGCCGACCTTCGTGCACGCGGTCGTCGATGTGCTCCAGGGCGAGCTCGTGCTCGGCGACGACAAGCAGCTGGCCGGCCGGGTCTGGGTGCATTCGATGGCCGTCGGCTCCAAGAGCGGCATCTCCGAGGGCGATGTCGTCGTGATCGGCAACCGCGCGGACGCGCAGCGGCTCGCGATCGACCTCGGCGCCGCGCTGATCGTGACTTCGAACGGCTCGATGCCGTCGGAGCCGGTGCTCGCGCACGCGCGCGAGCGCGGGCACCGCGGTGGTCGTCTCGCCGCTGGACAGCTACGTGTCCGGCCGGATGATTACGCTCGCGGCGCCGTGCCGGGCGCTGATGGAGACAGACCCGCTGACGGTCACCAGCGAGGACCTGCTCGCCGACGTCTCCGAGCAGATCAAGGAGATCCACTACGGCGCGGCGGTCGTGGTCGACGCCGAGCAGCGGCCGATCGGGCTCGTCAGGCGCTCGGACCTGGTCGCGCCGGCCCGCCGCAGGGTCGTGCTGGTCGACCACGCCGAGCAGGGCCAGAGCGTCGCGGGCATCGAGCACGCCGAGATCATCGAGATCCTCGACCACCACCACATCGGCTCGATCGAGACCCGGGTGCCGGTCACCGCGACCTTCGATCCGGTCGGCTCGACCGCGACGCTCGTGATCGAGCGCTTCCGTCAGAACGGGATGGAGCCCAGCCGCTCGACGGCGATCGATGCTGCTCGGCGCGATCCTGTCCGACACCGTGATCCTCAACTCGGCGACCACGACCGAGCGCGACCATGCGGTCGTCGAGTACCTGCAGCGGGTGCTCGCGGTCGACGCGACCGAGCTCGGGCGCGAGATGTTCGAGCAGACCTCGGACGTCTCGGAGGTGAGCGCGGAGGAGATCGTCAGCCGCGACGCCAAGCTCTACCAGGTGAGCGGCGGCCACACGATCTGCATCGCGCAGATCGAGGTCGTCGGCAAGAGCCTGCTGGAGCGCAAGGCCGAGCTGCTCGCGGCGATGCACCGCGAACGAGAGAGCAAGGGCCTGCACCTCTACGCGCTGATGGTCACCGACGTGCTGACGAAGGGCACCGAGCTGCTCGTCGCCGGCGATGTCGCCGCCGTCGCCCGAACGTTCGGCACGTCGCCGCATGACAGCGTGATCGAGCTGCCCGGCGTGATGAGCCGCAAGAAGGAAGTGGCGCCGAAGCTGCTCGCGACGCTCTGAGCGGCGCGACGAAGCCTCGCGGGAGCCCTAAGGGCCTAAGATGCGCGCGACGGCGCGCACCGGCGCCTCGCCCCACAGCTACTCGAGCCGGTAGTACTCGCGCGTCTCCGGCGTGAAGATGTGGACCACGACGTCGAGGTAGTCCATCAGGATCCAGCGCGCCTGGCGCAGGCCCTCGACCCGGCGCGGCAGCAGGCCGTGCTCGCGCTTCATCCCCTCGTGGATCGCGTCGTGGATCGCCTTTGTCTGCCGATCGGTGCGGCCGCTGCAAATCACGAAGTAGTCGGTGTATCCGATCATCCGGCGCAGGTCAAGCTCCACGATGTCGAGCGCCTTTCGGTCCGCCGCGTACTCGGCGACAGCGAGCGCGAGCTGTTCGGGCGCCATCTGCGACTGCTCGCGTCTCACCGCGGCGCCTGCTCCTGGTAAAGACGATGTTGCATGATGTAGTGCTCCACGGCATCAGGGACGAGGTACCGGACCGGCTCGCCGCGCCCGCACGCGACGCCGGATCATCGTCGAGGACACGCCGATCCGCGGCATCGCGAAGAACCGCGCTCGTTCGCCGCCGGAGAGACGCTCGAGCGCTCCCTCCGACTGTGGCCTTCGACGTGCCCCGGCGCTTTGCCACCGCCAACGTGGCGAGCGACAGGACATGCTCCGGCTCATGCCACGCTGGCAACCCGGCCGCGACGTCTCCGCCGACGATCAGAAACAGCTCGTTGTCTGGGACTTGTGAATGCAGCTCATTAAGCGTATCGACCGTGTACGACGGCCCCGGCCGCAGCAGCTCGAGGTCGGAGACCGTGAAGCGCTGATCGCTTCGGATCGACAGCCGGCAGAGCTCGAGCCGGTGCTCGGCGCCCGGCTCGTGCTCGATCGGCTTGTGCGGCGGCATCCGGGCGGGGATCAGCATCACCAGATCGAGACCGAGCTGAACGTACGCCTCCTGGCCGCACACGAGGTGACCAAGATGTGGCGGATTGAAGCTGCCGCCGAGAATCCCGACGCGCACTGAGACTCAGTGCTCGGTCACGGACGGATGTGGCCCGTGCCCTCGACCAGGTATTTGAACGTGCACAGCTCGCGCAGTCCGATCGGCCCGCGGGCATGCAGCTTCTGCGTCGAGTTGCCGATCTCGGCGCCCATCCCGAATTCACCGCCGTCGGTGAAGCGCGTCGAGGCGTTGACGTATACGCAAGCGGAGTCGACCCCAAGCTGGAAGGCGCGCGCAGAGCCCGTGTCGCGAGTGACGATCGCATCAGAGTGCCCGGAGCCGTAGCGGTTGATGTGATCGATCGCCTGCGAGGTGGAGTCGACGATCCCGATCGCGAGCGTCAGCGCGTGATACTCCGTCGCCCAGTCCTCATCGGTGGCGACGCCGACCGACGCGGCGCCGGCGAGCGCGCGGATGCGGTCGTCGCCGCGCAGCTCGACGCCGGCTTTGGCGAGCTCGCGCAGGGCCTGCGGTACGAACTGCGGCGCGATCGCCTCGTGGACGAGCAGCGTCTCGGCCGCGTTGCAGACGCTGGGCCGCTGGGTCTTCGCGTTGAGCGTGATTGCCAGCGCTTCAGGCAGTGAAGCCGTTGCGTCGACGTACACGTGGCAGTTGCCCGAGGCGGCATAGATCACAGGAACCGTCGCCACGCCTTTGAGCGCCGCCTTCAGGCCCTCGCCACCGCGCGGGATGATCAAGTCGACGATCCCGCTCTGGGTGGCCAGCTGCTCGAGCTCCTCGTGCCCGCCACCGGCGACGATCGCCAGCGCGCCCTCCGGAAGGCCGGCAGCGCGCACCGCCTCGATCGCGACGGCTGCCAGAACCGCGTTCGAGTGAGCCGCCGTGGAGGACCCCCGCAGGACGATCGCGTTACCAGACTTCAGACATAGCGCCGCGGCGTCGATCGTGACGTTCGGCCGGGCTTCGTAGACGACGGCGATCACGCCGAGCGGGACTCGCACCTTGCGCATGTCGAGCCCGTTGCGCAGGCGATAGCCGTCGATCACCTCACCGACCGGGTCGGGCAGCGCCGCGATGTCTCGAACCTGAGCCGCGACCGCCGCCAGGCGCCGCTCGTCGAGCGCAAGGCGGTCCAACAGCGCGGGCGTCAGGCCGGCCTCGCGTCCCGCCTCGAGGTCGCGGGAGTTGGCGTCGAGGATCTCGTCGTTGCGCTGCATCAGCGCATCGGCGACCGCCTCGAGCGCGACGTTCTTGGTGGCGGGGTGGAGCGTCGCCAGGATCCTGGAGGCCGCCTTCGCGGCGAGGCAGGTCTCGGCGACGGATGCAGCTGTCGTTGCCATCACGCACAGGTTACGCGAGCACGAAGTAGTCGCGGTGGACGGCTTCCTCGCTGGCGCGCGGGAGCAGCTCGCGTACGTCGGCCGATTTCAGCCCGCAGACGCTTCGCAGCTCCTGCGCGGTGTAGTTCGAGATCCCCTTGCCGACCGACTCGCCGTCGTGGGTGACTTCGACGGCGTCGCCCGCATCGAAGGAACCGACCACATCGACGATCCCGACCGGCAGCAGACTCGTCCCGCCCTCGCGCAGCGCGCGTGCCGCGCCGGCGTCCACGAGCATGCGGCCACGGACGGGCTTGGCGTACTTGAGCCACAGCTTGAAGCTGGAATATCGACTCCGGCGCGCTGGGAACCGTGTCCCGACGGCTTCTCCCGACGCCGCTGCACGGATCGTCCCGGCGATCAAGCCACTCGCGATCACGGTCGGAATGCCGGCGGCGGTCGTCATCTCGGCGGCGACGACCTTCGAGCGCATCCCTCCCGATCCGAGCGGCGAACTGGCGTGGCCGATGTCGAGCCCCTCGAGCTGCTCGAGCTGTGTGATCTCGGGCACGAGCTGCGCGCCCGTCACGAACCGCGGGTCGGCAGTGAACACCCCCTCGGCATCGGTCAGCAGCATCAGCAGCTCGGCGCCGAGCAGGATCGCGACCTGTGCCGCGAGGAAGTCGTTGTTGCCGAACGAGATCTCGTCGGTCGTCGTCGTGTCGTTCTCGTTGATCACCGGCACGACGCGCCACTCGAGCAGCTTGCGCAACGTCTGGCGGGCATTGAGGTAGTGCGTCCGGGCGCTCATGTCGAAGAACGTCAGCAGCACCTGCGCGGTCGGAACGCCGCGGGCCCGCAGCAGCTCGTCGTAGACCTGATAGAGCTTTCCCTGGCCGACGGCGCTGGCCGCCTGCAGCTCATCCACCGCCCGGGGGCGCAGCGGAATGCCCATCACCCCCATCCCGCGAGCGATCGCACCGCTGGTGACGATGATCGGTGAGCGACCGGCGTGATGCAGCTCGCTGAGCTCGTCACAGGCGCGCGCGAGCACGTCGGCGCGCACGCCCCCGCGCTCGTCGGCGACGATGCTCGAGCCGAGCTTGAGGACCAGGCAGCTCATCCTGATAAGAGGTTAGGCTTGCCCGGCGTTGCAGGGCAGCCTGCGTTGCGGCGGGCGTGAGCTCAGTGCTTGGCGCGCTTGTGCGCCGGGCACCACGGATTCGCCGGAACCCCTGCGCACGGGTTCGGCATCGTCGGCAGGTGGGGCAGAGGGTGCATGACGACCCGCTTGCGGCGGGGGTACTGCCCGGTCGGGCATGTCGCGGGCTGACCGGGGACGATCTCCACCTGCGAGTCGCACAGCACCTCGGCGAGGAACTCGGGGCTGCTGGCGCCGGCACTGACCGGTGCGCCGCTGCACGTCGGGTCTGTCTGCTGCAGCTTTGCGGAGTCGGCGGTGAGGCCAGCGCCTCCCTGCCCGGTATTGCCGCTGTAGCAGTCGGTGGCGTGCCCGTTCTCCTCGTTGACCTGGGCAAAATCGCCGTTGCTCGGATGGCCGTACGAGCCGTCGTTGACGAACGTGTTGTCGGTCAACGCGTTGCCGAACTCGTCGAACAGGCAGCTGCCGGCCCCCAACGGGCTGTCGAATGTCCCGCCCGTGCACGGCTTGCCATTGTCCAGGTAGGGAACGAAGATCACTCCCCAGGCGTCGTTGCCAATGAAGCGGTTGTCCATGATCGTGTCGTTGCGCCCGCCCGACACCGACAGCCCCGTGCCGACCGGCCCGGCGGCCGCTGCGCCGGAGGCGGGGACGTTGGGATTGTTGTTGTCGTGCACGTAATTGTCCATGAACACCCAGCACGAGTGCGTGCCCGTGATCGAGCTGAACCCGTCCCTCGGGCACGACCCGTCCTGCGGCGGCGGCCCGTCGCCGTTAATGCTGCCCGTGTCGAACCCGTCCTCGTTGTTGTCGAACTCGGAGTCCTTGACCACCAACTCGCCGCCTGAGTTGGAGCCCGAGTAGCCAACCGCGTTGAACTCCGCCCAGACGCGGCTCACAGTTTGATCGCAGGCCTGCTGGCAGGCGCCGATGTAGAACCCGGAGTCGTTGAAGTTGCTCGCGTAGGACTCGTAGAAGGTGCCGCCGGTCCAGTTGCTGGAGTAGACCCCGTACTGGGCGGCCGTCTTCTCGTTGGCGTAGAACGTGTTGGTGGCGGTCAGGTAAGACCCGTCGTAACCCTTTCCGCCGATCGTGCCACTCCCGTCGCCGCCGTTCCACCAGATCTCGTTGCCGGCGTCGCCGGAGCCGCTCAGGAAGTTGCACACGGTCAGGTTCTGCACCCACACGTTGTCGGCCTTGTAGATGAGAATGCCGTTGAGTCCCTTCGGGCCCTTCGAGCTCTTCGGTCCGAAGTTCTGGTCGGTCGCCTTGCGCGAGCAGCGCGGGGAGCCCGGCTTGGTCCCGTCGATCACGACGGTGGTGCGGTTCATGCCCCGCAAGTAGACGCCGCGCCTGGTGATCAGCAGTCCCGCCTGCAGGTCGGGACGGCCGCGGGGACTGCGGGCGGTCTGGGTCTTGTAATCGCCGGGGGCGATCAGGATCCAGTCGCCCGGCTTGGCGGCGTCGATCGCCGCCTCAATCGAGCGGAACTGGCCGGCGACTTCGCGGAACGTTCCCACCCGGAGCACGCGAGCGCCGGCCGCGGGTGCCAGGACGGCAGCGATCACGACAGCAACGCCCACGGCAACGGTACGACGCATCTCTCTCCTTGTTCTGACGGCGGCTCCCGCGCGACCGCGATCCTATAGGTCCGCGCAGACTGCGGCGTCGCGGGCGGGTGCCGACTCCAAGATCTCGCCTAGTGGTGCATCCCGCAAGTTCGTTGCGGTCTGGCGGCTGCAAATCCTCGCCTGGCTGCGTCCTCGGACCTCACAATGTAGCCCCACTACACCTTCCGTCCTGCGTCCTTGCCAGGGCTCGATTTTCGCTCTCCAGCCCATCAACGAACTTGGCGGATGCACCACTAGTGATGATCCTACAGATTCGGGTCCAACGCGAACGCCACCACCCCGATCTCGACCTCGTCTCCGGGTTCGAACCCCTCGGCCTCCAGCGCGCGGATCACGCCGATCCCCCGCAGTCTGCGCTCGAGATGCGCGAGCGCCTCCTCGTTGTCGAGGTCGTAGCGAGCTAGCAGCCGCTCGATGCCCTCACCGGTGACCCTGAAGCTGCGCTCCCCGATCCGCTGGACGTGGTACGCCCGCGCTGCAGCGGGGCGAAACACCCGGTGCTCGGGGAGTTCCTGAAGCGCGACGTGTGCCTCGCCTCCCGGATCCGCGGCGACCGATCCGGTAGGCATCCGCCGCGCGACCTCCGCTGTAAGCCGGTCCAATCCGGCGTGCGTGACCGAGGAGGTGAGCAGCACGGGGACACCCGGACCGAGGCGCCGCTCCCACTCGGTCTGCCTTGACGCCGCGATGTCCGGTTGCACAAGGTCGGCCTTCGACAGCGTCAGGATCCGCGGCAGCGAGGCCAGCCGAGGGTCGTGCAGCCTCAGCTCGCGCTCCACGGTCGCGTGGTTGTCGACCGGATCGGAGCCGTCGAGCGGCGCCAGGTCGAGTACGTGCACGATCAGGCGCGTGCGCTCGATGTGGGCCAGGAAGTCGTGTCCGAGCCCGGCGCCCGCGCTGGCGCCTTCGATCAATCCGGGGATGTCGGCGATCACGAGCTGGCGGTCCTCGAGCTCGAGCGTGCCGAGCGCCGGCTCGATGGTCGTGAACGGGTAGTCGGCGACCTTCGGATGCGCGCGGGTGAGCCGCGTCAGCAGCGAGGACTTGCCCGCGTTCGGCAGTCCCACCAGCCCGACGTCGGCGAGCAGCTTCAGCCTCAGCGTGACCCATGTCTCGTCGCCCGGGAGCCCGCGTTCGGCGAATCGCGGCGTCTGGTAGGTGGGTCCGGCGAAGCGCTTGTTGCCGCGACCACCGGAACCGCCCCGCGCGAGGACCGCCCGCTGGCCCGGCAGCAGGAGATCGTGCCGGGTCCCGTCGCACTCGACCAGCACCTCGGTCCCGGGAGGCACAGGTATCTCGAGTGTCTCGCCGTCGGCTCCATGGCGCAGCGACCCCTGTCCGTGCCCACCGCGGCGCGACTTGAAATGCGACCGCCGGCGCAAGCTCTCGAGGTCGCGCAGGGAGTCGTCACAGACGAGCACGACATCGCCGCCGCGCCCGCCGTCGCCGCCATCGGGGCCGCCCTTGGGCACGTGCGCCTCGCGACGAAAGCTCAGGCAGCCGCTCCCGCCGCCGCCGGCCTGCACGTGGATACGAGCACGATCTTGCATGAGATGATCCTGGCATGTCGAATCCAGCCGGCGCCGCCGCGCCCGGCTTGGACGGACGACCGCGCTAGCTACTCGGCGTCGGCCTGCCGAGGCACGACCGAGATCACGCGCCCGCGCCGGCCGCGGGTGAACGCCACCGTCCCTGCCGAGCGGGCGAAGATCGTATCGTCCTTCCGATTCCAACGCCATCGCCCGGCTTGAAACGCGTCCCGCGCTGCCGGACGATGATCTCGCCGCCGGTGACAGCCTGACCGGCGAACACCTTCACGCCGAGGCGCTTGGCGTTGGAGTCGCGGCCGTTGCGGGAGGAGCCAAGCCCCTTCTTATGGGCCATCGTTGGCCTCCGTGTCTCTGGTTTCGTCGGCCTCGCCGGCCGGCGCCGTGTCCTCGCCGGCGCCCTCGTCGGCCTGCGCAGCCGGATCGGCCTCGCCGGCGGTCGCCACCAGCACCTCGGGCGCCACCGCCTCCGCCGCGACCGGCGTCGGCCACCGCTCCCCCCGCCGGCCGCCTCCGCCGTTGACCCCGCCACCTCGTGACCGTCGCGATCGTCGCCACCGCCCCGTCCCGCCAGCATGATCTCCGTCACCTCGAGGCGCGTGAGCTCTTGCCGGTGGCCGGTGCGGCGCTTGTAGCCGCGCTTGGGCTTGAACTTGACCACTCGGAGCTTGGGGCCGCGCTCGTGCGCCAGCACCCGCGCCGCAACCACGCTCCCGCCAGGCCATCCCCGTCGACGACCTCGTCGCCGTCGACGAACAGCAGCGGTTCCAGCTCCACCAACGCGCCGTCCTCAACGGACAGCCGCTCGACCAGCAGCGACTGGCCCTGCTCGACGCGGTATTGCTTGCCGCCTGTCTTGACGATTGCGTACATTCCTACTCCGAGGGTGATGCTGCCTGGGCGGACTCGGTCCTGGCACCGGAACGGCGCCGTCCGCCTCTGCGGCCACGACGCCGAGCCTTCGATTCTAGGCCATCGTCGGCCTCGTCCGCGCTCGCGCCGTCTTCGCCGCCCGGAACACCGGGATCCTGCCTGCAACATCCACCAGCGAGGCAAGCGCCGAGGTGCGCCCCACCTCGTCGATCCGCACGAGGCGTTTGTCGCCGACGTACGGCGTGCCGCCCTTGACCGAAATGATGTAGCCGTCGATCTTCGCGACCGCGTCACCCGGGTTGTACATGTGCGGCTCGACGATCTCGACGTGGACCTCCTCCCCTTCACGGAACGGAAGCGCGCGCTCGAGGATCTCTGCGCGAGTGCCCTCGAGCAGCACCGCGAAGTGCTCCAGCGGCAGGCCCTCCGAGCCCTCGAACACGAACCACTTGCCGGTCTCCGCTTCGACCTGTTGCAGTACCCGCCCGTCGTCGCGCGTGAACTCGGCGCTGACGCGGGGGTTGATCTGCAGCAGGATCGCCTCGGCGGAGGTCTCCTTGGCGAGATCACGCATCCGCCGCTCGAACTCGATCGCGATCGTCTCCTCGGACTTGATCACGCCCTCCCCTCGCACGTCGGGCAGGGGCGGGTCATGATCTCCCGCACGCCGTCGGTGACGTTCTGCCGCGTCATCTCGACCAGCCCGAGCGGCGAGATCTCGACCACGAAGGTCTTCGTCCGGTCCTCGTCTAGCGCCTTGCGCAGCGTCTTGAGGACCGTGTCGCGATTGCGGGCTCGCGCCATGTCGATGAAGTCGATCACGATGATGCCGCCGATGTCGCGCAGCCGCAGCTGGCGGACGACCTCCTCGGCGGCCTCGAGGTTGGTCTTGGTGATCGTGTCCTCGAGCCGGGCGCCGCGGCCACGGCCGATGAACGAGCCCGTGTTGACGTCGATCACCGTCAGCGCCTCGGCGTAGTCGATCATCAGGTAGCCGCCGCTGGGTAGGTCGACGCGCCGCGAGAGCGTCGAGTCGAGCACCTGCTCGACTCCGAACGCCTCGAACAGCGGCCGGTCCTCCTCCCACAGCTCGACTTGCTCGACGAGCTCCGGAGCCGTCCGCGAGAAGAACGAGACGAGCCGGTGGTGCTGCTTGGGGTCATCGACGATCGCGCGCTCGAACGCCTCCGAGAAGATGTCTCGCACGACCCGCACCGACAGGTCGGCCTCCTGGAAGACGAGCGCCGGCGCCGGCGTCTCGGCGACTCGCTTCTGGAGCACCTCGCCGAGCTTGAACAGGTACACCATTTCGCGTTCGAGGTCGGCGCGGGTGACGCCCTGGGCGGCGGTGCGGATGATCGCGCCCGCTCCCTTGAGATCGAGCTTGGCGGCTTCCTTGCGCAGGCGCTCGCGCTCCTTGTCGTCGAGCCGTCGCGAGACCCCGACGCCCTCGCCGTACGGCGCGAACACCATGTAGCGCCCGGCGATCGTGAGGTCCATCGATAGACGCGCGCCCTTGGTCTTCAGCGGATCCTTGACGACCTGGACGACGATCTCCTCGCCCGGGCTTGAGCATGTCGCCGATCTGGCGCCCGTCTCGCGTGCCGCCGCGTCCCCGCCTCGGGGCGTCGACCCCGGGCAGCACGATCTCATCGACGTGCAGGAAGCCGTTCTTCTCCAGGCCGATGTCGACGAACGCGGCCTCGAGCCCCGGCAGCACGTTGTCGACGCGGCCCTTGTAGATGTTGCCGACGATCGAGCGCGCGCCGCGGCGCTCCAGGTACAGCTCCGCGACGTAATAGCCCGCGGCCGGGTTCGTCGGCTTGCGCCGCCGGCGCGCGAATTCGTCTTGCGTGTGGCGACCGTGCCGGTCGCCTCCAACAGCGCGACCCGGGTCTCTCCCCGGTCCACGCTGACCAGTACTTGCTTCTTCAATTAGATTCAGTCCTTTGAGGGTGTGTGGGTCCACGCCGCCGCGCGGCGGGCGGGACCTCGTCGTGTTTGCCGCACGCTCGTCGCGCAGGCGGCGCGCGGACACGGCCGCGCGCTCGCCACCCACGGCGGGGCGTAACAGGGCCGACAGCTCATGCAAGAGCATCGGCATTACGAAACCAGTCCTCGACTCTTGCCGGCGGCGACCATCCGTGCCTGGATGTAGACCGACTGCAGCAGGCCGAGCGCGATGAAGGTGATCAGGACCGACGAGCCGCCATAGCTCATCAGCGGCAGCGGGACGCCGGTGATCGGCATGATCCCGATCGTCATACCCGCGTTGACGAACACCTGGAACATCAGCATCGCGAGGATGCCGCCGGCGATCACGGTGCCGTACAGGTTCTTCGACATCGTGAGGATACGCAGTGCGCGCCAGATCAACATTGCATATAGCGATAGCACGACCGCCGCACCGGCGAACCCGTAGGTCTCACCGACGACCGCGAAGATGAAGTCGGTGCTTGGCTCGGGCAGGAAGTGCAGGCTCGCCTGCGTAGCGTGCGCGACACCGAGGCCGGTCTTGCCGCCCGATCCAACCGCGATCAGCGATTCGGTGATCTGGTAAGTCTGGTTGCGAGGGTCGTGCGAGGGATGAAAGAAGCCGAACAGCCGCTGTTCCTGATAGGGCTTCAGGACGTGAACTCCGAGCGCCGGCGCGACCACGAGCACGACCACGATCGCAGCCACGAACAGCAGCGCCAGCGCCGCGAGCTGCTTCCACGTCGTGCCGCCGAAGAACAGGACCGCGAGGCCGACGACGATGTAGACCAGCGCCGTGCCGAGGTCCGGCTGCGGGATCACCAGCATCGCCGGCGCGATCGCGAGCAGCATCACCAGCGCGGTCGTGCTGCGATCCTGCAGCCGGCGCGAGCGGTCGACGAAGAACGCCGCCAGCGACGTGATCAGCAGCACCTTGCCGAACTCCGAGGACTGCAGCTCGAAGAAAGGCAGCGGAATCCAGCGGCTCGCGCCCTGGACCCGAGGCATTCCCAGCACGACCACGTTCAGCGCGATCATCGACGCGTAGAGCACGTACTTGAATTCCCTGAGCCGCGAGTAGTCGATCAGCACCAGCACCATCGCCACGGCGAGACCGAGCCCGACGTAGATCGCCTGGCGATCTACGTAGTACATCGACTGCGTCGCGCCCTTCAGCGTGATCAGCGAGCACGCGACGAGCCCGAGCGCCGCCAGCAGCAGCAGCGGATCGAGCAGCAGCAGTCTGCGCGTGGGCGCCGGCGCGGTCTCCTCCGCCGCCGGTTGGATCGCTGTAGCGGTCAGGCTCACAGCGTCCTCGAGCTCCCGGCCACGTATGACCCCTTGTTGCCGAAGAACCACTGCGAGAGGATCTGGCGGGCGACCGGGGCGGATCCGACGGCGCCGAACCCGCCCTGCTCGACCCACACCGCGACCAGGATCGGCTTGCTCGTCGCCGACGCCGGCACGAAGCACACGTACCAGGCGTAGTCCTGCTGCCCGTTGTACTGCGCTGTCCCGGTCTTGCCGTAGACCTGCTCGGGGAAGTTGCCGAACACGTCGTCGGAGGTCCCGCCCGCGGTCTGCGCCGCGTCGTGGAGCCCCTCTCGAATCGTGTCGAGGTACGTCGGATCGATGTTCAGGTGGCGCGCCGGGGGCGGGTCGATCTTCTGCAGCACAGTGCCGTCCGGCGCCTCGACGTCGGCACCGACGTGCGGGCGCACGATCGTGCCGCCGTTGGCGATCGCCGCGTAGGCGGTCGCTAGTTGCAGCGGCGTCACCTGCACGTCGCCCTGGCCGACGGCCAGGTTGATGTTGTCGCCGATCGACCAGGGGCGGCCGTCGGCGATTCCGCAGCTGGGCACGTGCCGCTGTTGCTCGCACTCGAGCTCGAGCTTGTCGATGCGTGCGCGCCACGCCGGGCTCGGCAGGTTTCCGGCCGACTCGCCCGGCAGGTCGACGCCTGTCTTGCGGCTGATCCCGTAAGCGCGGGCCCACTGCTGCAGCGCGCCGCCGTTGGGATGCGTGATCGGGTCGGCGTTGAGCAGCGCTCCGAGGTTGTAGAAGAACACGTCGTCCGAGACCCGAATTGCGTTTACGAGGTCGAGTACGCCGTTGGCAGCGCCGCCGGCATTGCGACGGCATTGCCCGTCGAGGCAGAACTGACCGGTGTCGTCGTACGTGTCGCCGAGGCTCCACACCCCGCTCTCGAGCGCCGCGGTTGCGGTGATCGGCTTGAACGTGGAACCGGTCGGCCCGACGCTCTGGATCGCGCGGTTGAGCAGCGGGTCGTTGGAGCTGGGCCCGAAGTCGGCGCTGTAGACGGACGCGGGGACCGGCTTGGTGAAGATGCTCGCGTCGTAGGTGGGCAGCGACCCCATCGCGTAGATCGCGCCGTCCTGCGGGTTCATCGCTACGAACGCGCCGCCGTTGGCGGGGTAGTTCGAGTCGATCGATTGTTGCAGCGCCGACTGACCCACCGCCTGGAGGGTCGCGTCGAGCGAAGTGCGGAGCGTAGCCCCGGCGACTGGAGGCTTCTGCGACAGATAGCCCTGGAAGTTGCCGAGCGCGTCGACCCTGACCCGGTCGGCACCGTCGACGCCGCGCAGGTACTCGTCGTAGGACTCCTCGAGGCCGGATTGGCCGACGCTGTCGTTCGGCGACACGCCGCGGTAGCGCTTCTCCCCGACCTCGCTCTTGGTGATCCGTCCGACGATCCCCAGCGCCTGGGAAGCGAGGTCTCCGAGCGGGTAGGTCCGCTGGTAGATCTGCTGCACGCTGACGCCGGGGAACGCGGCCTGGCGTTCTGAGAGGTAGTAGAGGACATCGTTGGGGATGTCGGTTGCGACAGTCGCGTTCGCGTAGGGGAGCTGGACATACTCCTGCGCCACTGAGCAGGCGATCTGCGAGATGCGAAGCACGCCGTGCCCGTTGACCGGGCAGTTCTCGCGGTTGCTCGAGATCCCGAGCACGCCGGCGAGCCGGTCGTAGAGCGCCGCGTCCGCCCGCGGCGGATCGGCGAGGCCCGCATCGGTCAGTGGGACCGGCAGCCCGGGCGGCGAGACCTCGACCGCGTAAGCCCTCTGGCTCGAGGCGAGGATCGTGCCGCCACGGTCGATGATGTCTCCGCGCGGGGCGGCGATCTCGACGTTGCGAACGTAGTTGACGTTCGCCTGCAACCGGTACTGATCGGCGGACAGCACCTGCAGAAACCACAACCGGAAGAACAGGATCGCGAAGATCGCCAGCGAGAACGTGCCCACGACGGCGACCCGCAGCGCAAGCTGCGTGGTCATCGGCGGGCGCTGATCCGGCGGTGGCCGGAACATATCTGAGTCAGGCACCCCGCGCACGTGAGCCCAATCGCTCGGAGGGACGCTGAAGCGGGCTGAGACCGCCGGTCGTGTACGCGCGCCGGCGCCGGCGCCGGGGTTCGTCGGGCAGCGCCGGCCGCAAGACGCGTCGCACGAGCGCATACAAGGGCAGCACGATCAACATGTTGACGAGCACCGTGATCACGATCTGCTGCAGGAGCAGGAGGCTGACCGGAGCATCGACGCCGAGCAGGAACTGGATCACCGCCATCCCCAGTCCGGCGAAAGCGGTCGCCGCGGCCCCCGCCGCGAGCGGCACGAGCTCGTGCGAGGGGTCGCGCAGCTCGTGCAGCCGCCCGGCCCAGTAGCCGATCGCGATGTACAGCAGCGAGGTGACCCCCAGCGTCTGGACCAGGACCAGGTCGACGAACAGCCCCGTGCCGAAGCCGAACACGGCCCCGGCGAGCGACCCGCAGAGCAACCCCACCGACATCACGACCAGCGGCGTGACGTCCGCGCTGACCCCGAAGATCGAGATCTGCGAGATCGCCGATTCCTGGATCACCACAGCGACGAACGCCAGCAGGATCAGGCGGATCGGGAGACGTAGGACGTCGCTCACGGCACCTGCGCGCGCTCGAGGCCGGCTTGCGGATTGGTCAGGATCTGGACGACCTCGAGCTGGCGCAGATCCGCGCTGGGTGTCACCTGGATATCCCCGCTGCTGATCTCCTGGTTGTAGTCGACTGAAGAGACCAGACCGATCGGGATCCCTTGAGGGTAGAGCGACGCGAGGTTCTGAGATCTGAAGCCCGCTGTGGTGACCAGCTCGCCGACCTGTGGACCGGTCACCGCCTGCTGGGGATTTGAGATCTGCAGATCCTGCAGCACCAGCTCGTTCGGGTTGCCGACCGCGGGCACCAGCTCGCCCGTGTCGCCGTTCTTGTCGAGCACCTGCGCCGTCACCGAGACGGTGTGGTCGGTGATCAGCGATACGACCGAGAACGTTGGACCGACGAACGAGATTGTGCCGGCGAGCGCGTTGTCTCCGATCACCGGGTCGTGCAAGCGGACGCCGTCGTCGCTGCCCTTGTTCACCTCGACCGTCTGATACCAGAGCGTCGGGTCGCGGACGATCACCTGCGCGGTGACGAGCTCGCGAGCGCTGATGCCAAGCATCTGGTCGAGTCCGACCTCCTTGCTCAGCTGCTGGTTGAGGAGCCACGCGCTGCGGTAACGCGCAGCTTCCGCCTCGTAGGTCTGCAGCTCGCGGCGCAACCCGTCGACCTGTGACTTCGCATGCAGCGTGTCGGACACCCAGCTCGCGATGTCGCGCACAGGCTTGAGCGCCCTGCTGGCGCCGGTCTGCAGCGGTGAGAGCACCTCCACGATTCCGCGCTGTACGTTGTGCAGCGGGCTCGTCTGCGACTCGCCGAAGTAGGCCGTCAGCAGGATCAGGGAAACGCCGACGAGCACCGCGAGCACTGCGCGCCGCCGCCGGATCTGCTTGTCATGCACAGGATGCGTGTCTCCAAGGTGTCGCTCGGCGCCTGCCGCGCGACCAGGTCGAGAAACCTAGTAGCGGCGGCGCCGGTTGCGTGAATTCTTGCTCGAACGATGGATCGCCTCGAATTCCTCCAACGACCTTCCCGAGCCGACCGCCACGCACGTCAACGGCGACTCGGCGAGATGGGCCGGCATCTGCGTCTCGTGACGCAGCCGCTCTTCCAGCCCCTGCAGCAGGGAACCGCCACCGGCAAGCATGATGCCACGATCCATCACGTCGGAGGCGAGCTCTGGCGGGGTGCGATCGAGCGTCTCTTTGACCGCGTCGATGATCTGCGAGACCGGCTCCTCGAGCGCGCCGCGGATCTCCTCGCTGGTCAGGACCACCGTCTTGGGCAGCCCGGAGACCATGTCGCGACCGCGGATCTCGGCTTGCACCTCCTCGGCCATCGGGTACGCCGAGCCGATCTCGAGCTTGACCTCCTCTGCCGTCTGCTGGCCGATCAGCAGCTTGTACTCGCGCTTGACGTAGTTGATGATCGCTTCGTCCAGCTCGTCGCCCCCCACACGGATCGACTGCGAGACGACGATTCCGCCCAGCGAGATGACCGCCACCTCGCTCGTGCCACCGCCGATGTCGACGACCATCGACCCGGTCGGTTCGCCAACTGGTAGCCCAGCACCGATCGCGGCCGCCATCGGCTCCTCGATCAGATACGCCTGCCGGGCGCCCGCCGACAGGCAGGCTTCCTCGACGGCGCGCTTTTCGACCCCGGTCACACCGCTGGGAACGCAGACCACGACCCGGGGATGCGCCCAGCGGTTCTGGTGGACCTTCTGGATGAAGTGCCTGAGCATCTCCTCGGTCACCTCGAAGTCCGCGATCACCCCGTCCTTGAGCGGGCGGATCGCCTGGATCGTGCCGGGCGTGCGGCCGAGCATCCGCTTCGCCTCGATTCCGACCGCATGGACCTCGCCGGTCCGCGAGTCGACGGCGACGACGCTCGGTTCGGAGAGCACGATTCCGCGTCCCCGCACGTAGACGAGCGTATTCGCAGTCCCGAGGTCGACCGCCATGTCTCGGCCACCGAAACCGGTCATGTACGTGAAAAAGCCCATGCAGTATCGAACATGCAGTATCGAGAGTAGGGAAAGGAAATGGACGGCGTGGCAGGTCCGGAGGCCCCACGCGAGGCAGCCAGCTCCATCCGCTGAGTGAGTGTATCGAACAGGGCGTGCGCCGACTCTCCGCGGCGGATGCACCGCCGCGGGAAAATTCCTGGAAAACAGCTAAACGCGCGGTAAAGGGAAAAGCAAGCCGGGAGCGAGGTCAAGAAGCGTCGCCACTGGCAGTCCGACGACGTTCAGGTAGTCGCCATCGATCGCCGCCACGAGCGCAGCCCCGCGGCCCTGGATCGCATACCCGCCCGCGCGCTCGCACCATTCCTCGCTCGCGACGTACCACTCGACGAGCGCCTCGTCCAGCGCCCGGAACTGCACGATCGTCGTGGCAGCGGCCGTCCGCGGTTCACCGCCCGCGATCATGCACAACCCGCTGATCACGGCGTGGCGCCGGCCGGCGAGCGCGCGCAACGTCGCACCCGCCTGCACCGGGTCCGCCGGCTTGCCGTACATCCGCTCGCCAATCGCAACCACGGTGTCGACCCCGAGCACGAGCGCGTCAGGCCCCGAATCCCCGGCGACCGAGACGGCCTTGCGGTATGCGTTCTCGACCGCGACCTCGCGTGGCGGCCCCGCCTCCAGCTCCTGCACGGCCGGGACCCGGACCGAGAACTCGATTCCGAGCTGCGCGAGGATCGCACGCCGCTGCGGCGAGCGCGACGCCAGGATCAGGCCCACCCGCCCCCGCCCTCGACACGGCTGGCGGTCGCGCTTAGGGCCCGTTCAAGAATTAGTGGCGGGATTTGACGAGTGGCTGGGCGTGTCTGGCGCCGCCGGCTCGGCCCGATCATACCGGGAGTATTTGAGGACGAGCCGGTGGCGCCAGGCGCGTCCAGACGCCGTCAAAACCGCCAATAATTCTTGAACGGGCCCTTAGGGCTCTCAGCCGAGGCTGGGGAAGAACAGCGCCACCTCCCGCGCCGCCGACTGCGGCGAATCGGACCCGTGAACCATGTTCTGGCCGAGAGCGATCGCGTAGTCGCCGCGGATCGATCCGGGACTGGCCTGGAGCGGGTTGGTCGCGCCGATCACCTGACGGGCTGCCTCCACGGCCTGCTCTCCCTCCAGCACCATCGCGACCAGCGGGCCGGACGTGATGAACTGCACCAGCTCCTCGTAAAATGGCTTGCCCTCGTGCTCGGCGTAGTGGCGCGCGGCGAGCTCGCGGGTCATCGTCATCAGCTGCAGCGCGGCGAGCGCCAAGCCCTTGCGCTCGAATCGGGCGATGATCTCGCCGCTCAGGTTGCGCGCGAATGCATCGGGCTTGACCAAGATCAGCGTTCGCTCCATGTCGGGCTGTTCTCCGTTCGAGATCGTGCGGCCTTCAGGGGACGGTGCGTCAGTTCCCGGACGAGCCGCCGATGTCGCCGGCGGGACCGGCGACCGGATACTCGGACGTGGTCTCGCGACGCCGCCGGGGGCGCCGGGGAGCCGGGGCGACGGCCCCGATCTCGGCCTCGCAGTACGGGCAGATCTTCCACCGCGGGTCCAGGGGCTTGCCGCACGCCCTGCACGGGTCCTTGAGCTTGCGCATGCAGTTCGGGCAGCGCAGGTAGTCCTTCTCGACCTCGTAATCGCAGTGCGGACAGAGGTGGTAGCCGAGCTCGGCGAGACGCGCCTCCGCTGCCTGCATCTCGAGCTCGCGCTCGCGCACGTCGTCGAGGAACTCGGGCGGCCTGATGATCATGTAGACGATCGTGCCGACGTACGGGAACAGCGACGCCACGGTCGCGCAACCGACGAGCATCGGATCGGCGATCCGGCGCCGCGCATCGGCGTACGTCCAGTACACAAGCGCCAGCCAGACGATCACCAAAAACAGCACCAACAGCTCGACGGCGAGGTTCAGCGCGTTGCTATGGATCCCGAATATGGCCGTTGTTAGCCCGATCATAGGTCGCGAGTGTAGTGGTTGCAGGTGCGGCTCAAAGGAATACGCGGCCGAACAGGTACCCGATCCCGAAGAACACCAGGATCACCACCGCGACGATCAGCGCCACGAAGCCGATCAGGGTGAGCGCGCTCGGTTGCCGGTCGCGTTCGTTCACAGCATCGAGGCTCGCCCTTGCGTGGCGGGTCGCAGAAGGTCCGCGACGAGGTAGATCGAGCCGGTTGCGAGCACGACGCCGATGGCGCCGGCCAGCTCGCGGCCACGCGCCAGCGCCGCGAGCGGATCGCGGACGACCTCCGACGGCGGGCCGCCGAGCTGGCGGCCCAGCGACTGCAGGGTGGGAGGAGGCAAGGCACGCGGATTCTGACTGCTGGTGAAAACAAGTGCGTCGCATACTTCCACGAGCGCTGCCAGCATTCCTGCTGCGTCTTTGTCCTCGAGGATTGAAATCACGGCCACGACACGGTCGTGGCCGGCGACGAACGGCTCGCCGAGCGATTCGGCTAGCGCCGCCATTCCGTCGGGGTTGTGGGCCCCGTCGACCAGCGTCAGCGGCTGGTGGCCGATGATCTGCAACCTGCCGGGTACCCGCACTTCGGCCGCGGCGCCGGCGACCGCAGCCGGGTCCAGCTCCCCGAGATAGGCCTCGGCGGCGGCGCGCGCGAGCGCGAAGTTGCGCCGCTGGAACGATCCCAGCGCGCCGACCGCGACTCCGGGCTCGGCCTCCGAGCGGAGGATCCGCGCACCTCGGTCGTGCGCGACGGAGACCGCGACCGCTGCCGCGTCCGGATGCAGGCCGGCGCCGAGCACGAGCGTCGCACCGGGCCTCACCACGTCGAGCTTCTCGGCAGCGATGTCGGCGATCGTCGGTCCCAGCCAGCGCGTGTGTTCCAGCCCGACGCTGGTGAGCACCTGAACGGCGGACGGGATCACGTTGGTGGCGTCGTAGCGGCCGCCTAGACCTGCCTCGATCACAGCGGCCTCGACCCCGCGCAGCGCGAGCTCCGAGTACGCGGCCGCGGTCAGCACCTCGAACTGCGTCACCCGGTCGTCGTCGCGCAGTGAGCGGTCGACGAGATCCTTGGCTCGAGCGGCGCGCTGGATCGCAGCAGCGAACGCCGCCGGCTCGAGGTCGCGGTCGTCGATCCGGATTCGCTCCCCGAACGTCACCAGGTGCGGGGACAGGTAGGCGCCGGTTCGCAGCCCGTGGCGCGCGAGGATCGCGGCGATCATCCGCGCGGTCGAGGACTTGCCGTTGGTCCCGACGACGTGGATCGAGTCAAAGCGCCGCTGGGGATGACCGAGCGCGGTCATCAGGCGCCGCATGCGGTCCAGGCCGAAGCGCATCCCGAACAGCTCCAGCGAGAGCAGATAGCGCTCGGCCTCGTCAGCGGTCACGGCCGAAACCCCCGGAGATCGCCCCCCTGGCGATCTCCACTGGCGAATCGCGTAGCGATTCGCCAGTCACAGCGCCTCCAGGTCCGCCTTGCGCCGCGCCAGCTTGTCGCGCTCGGCCTGCACGACGGCGGGTGGCGCCTTGGCGACGAATCCCTCGTTGGCGAGCTTGCGCTGCGCCCGCTCGATCTCGTGCTCCAACGCGGCGCGCTTGGCGGCCAGCTTGCGCTGCGCGGCGCCGAGGTCGAGCTCGTCGCTCGCGAGGATCTCGACCGCGCCGCCAGGCACCGGAACCGACGCCACCGGCTCGGGCCTGGCGCCCGCTCGGCGTCCGCTCGAGCCTGCGGCCCGCTCGGCATCCGCTCGAGCCTGCGGCCCGCTCGGCATCCGCTCGAGCCTGCTGCCTGATTGGGCGCCGCCCGAGTCATCCGGCTCTCCGTTTCCAGAGAATGTCAGCTTCGCCAGCCGCGCCACGTGCTCGGCCGTGTCGTCGTAGCCTTCGGCGGCGAGCCTCGCTGGGATCTTCGCTCCGACCTTGACGCCCGCCAGGTCCCGCCAGCCGCGCAACGCCTGCACCGCATCGATCACGCGAGCGAGCATCGCCTCCGCGGCCTCGTCCAGCGCAGCCGCCGGGGGGTCCTGGACGCGGGCGGCCAGCAGCCCCTCGGCGCCGGGCACGTGACCGTAGATCTCCTCGGTTACGAACGGGATCACCGGGTGGGCGAACGCGAGCGTCTCGACGAGGACGAACAGCAGCGTCTGCGCGGCGTGCCCGTCCCCGGAGTACAGGCGCGGCTTGACGAGCTCGAGGTACCAGTCGCACAGCTCTCCGTAGATGAAGTCGTACAGCGAGAGCGCGGCGTGCGAGAAGTCGTAGCGCTCGATCCGGCCGCGGATCTCAGTGCCCGCTCGCTGCAGGCGCGAGAGGATCCAGCGATCCTCGACCGTGCTCGGCGCGGCCGCCGCGCGCGTCGCGGGGTCGACGCGCAGCAGGATCAGACGCGACGCGTTCCAGAGCTTGTTCGTCAGCTGCAGACCCTGTGCGATCTTGTCCTCTGAGAACTTGACGTCCTGGCCCGAGGACATCGCCAGCAACCCCCAGCGCACCGCGTCGGCGCCGTACGCCGGGAATTCGCCGGGTGGGTGGGTGCCGTCTCCGAACACGGGCGGGCGCGGGCCACCCTCGATCAGGTCGAGCGGATCGATCCCGGTGCCCAGCGACTTCGACATGCGCCGCCCGTCTGGGGCCTGAATGATCGCCGTGATGTGGACGTCGGTGAACGGAACCTGCCCGGTGAACTCGAGTCCCATCATGATCATCCGCGCGACCCACAGAAAGATGATGTCGCGGCCCGTGACGAGCGCGTCGGTTGGGTAGAACGCCTTCAGCTCGCGGGTCTCGGCGGGCCACCCCAGGGTCGCGAACGGCCACAGCGCGCTCGAGAACCACGTGTCGAGCACGTCGGGATCTCGCTCCCAGCCATCGCCGGCGGGCGCGACGGTGTCGACGTAGGTCTCGCCGCCGCGGTACCAGACCGGAATCTGGTGGCCCCACCACAGCTGGCGCGACACGCACCAGGGACGGATGTTCTCTATCCAGTCGAGGTATACGCGCGACCAGCGCTGCGGCCAGAAGCGCACCCGGCCGCTCGCCACCGCCTCGATCGCCGGCTTGGCGAGCTCGTCCATTGCCATGAACCACTGCAATGACACGAGCGGCTCGATCCGCTCGCCTGAGCGGTGCGAGAACGGGACCGTGTGCACGTACTCCTCGGTGCGCGCGATCAGGCCCTGCTCGCGCAGTTGCGCGATGATTGCTCGCTGGGCCTCCTCTACGGTCAGGCCTGCGAACTGCTCCGGCGCGTCGGCGGTCATCCGGCCGTCCTCGCCGATCACGCTGAGCTGAGGGAGGCCGTGTCGGCGCCCGATCTCGAAGTCATTGGGGTCGTGGCCCGGCGTGATCTTCAGCGCGCCCGTGCCGAACTCGGGCTTGACGTACTCGTCGGCGATGATCTTCAGCTTGCGTCCGACGAGCGGCAGCACGGCCTTCTCGCCGATCAGCCGCCGGTAGCGCTCGTCGTCGGGGTGGACGGCGATCGCGGTGTCGGCGAGCATCGTTTCGGGCCGCACCGTCGCGACGGTGATCGCGCCGGATCCCGACGCGAGCGGATAATCGATGTAGTAGAGAGTGTCGCGGACCTCGCGGTCCTCGACCTCGAGATCGGAGATCGCCGAACGGCTGCCGGGGTCCCAATTGACCATGTACCGGTCGCGATAGATGTAGCCCTTGCGGTGCAGCGCGACGAACACCTCGAGCACCGCGGCGGCGTAGCCTTCGTCGAACGTGAAGCGCTCGTCCTCGTAGTCGCAGGAGGCGCCCAGGCGCTTGAGCTGCTCGATGATCGTGTTGCCGTACTGCTCGCGCCAGCGCCACACCCGCGCCACGAAGGCGTCGCGACCGAGCGCCTCGCGGCTGGAGCCTTCCTGAACGAGCGCGCGTTCGACCTGCGTCTGGGTCGCGATCCCGGCATGGTCGGTACCCAGGATCCACTTCGTTCGCCGGCCGCGCATCCGCTGGTGGCGGATCAGGCAATCCTGCACGGAGTTGTTGAGCGCATGCCCCATGTGCAGCGCGCCCGTCACGTTCGGCGGCGGAATCGCGATCGAGTAGTTGTTCTCCGAGGAGCCCTCTGGCTGAGGGTGAAAGAGCCCCGATTGCAACCATTCTCGGGCGATGCGCGGCTCGACCTCGGAGGGGTCGTAGCGGGTTTTTGACTCGAGATCCGACACGACCGGCCAGTGTAGGTGACCGGTTACAAGCGGCCTACGGTGGCCAGCGTCTCGCCGGGGAGGAGAGAGCCTCCCGACAGCACTGGAAAGAGCCCCTGCGACAGCGGGGTCCTTTGCCAGTGCCTGGCTAGGCCGCCTCTTCTTCCTCCGGCGCGGCGACTGTCACGAGCGTCGGCGGGACGTCCTTCTCGATCGTCTCCTTGGTCACCACGCACTTGCGCACGTCGCGCCGCGAGGGAAGCTCGAACTGGACCTCCAGCAGCACCTCTTCGATGATCGAGCGCAGGCCGCGGGCGCCTGTCTCGCGCTCGAGCGCCTTGTCGGCGATCGAGGACAGCGCCTCGTCGGCGAACACGAGCTCGATCCCGTCGAACTGGAAGAAGCGCTGGAACTGTTTGACCAGCGCGTTGCGGGGCTCGGTCAGGATCTGCATCAGCTCGTCGCGTGAGAGCTGGTGGATCGCCGACATCACCGGCAGCCGGCCGATGAACTCTGGGATCAGGCCGTACTGGATCAGGTCCTCGGGCAGGCAGTGCTCGAAGATCTCGCCGGTGTCGCGCTGCTCCTTGGACTGGATCGCAGCGCCGAACCCGACGCCCTGGTGCCCGATCCGCCGCTCGATCACGCGGTCGAGGTTGGCGAACGCACCGCCGCAGATGAACAGCACGTTGGTCGTGTCGATCGACAGGAACTCCTGGTGGGGGTGCTTGCGGCCCCCTTGCGGCGGTACCGAGGCGGTCGTGCCCTCCAGGATCTTCAGCAGCGCCTGCTGGACGCCCTCTCCGGAGACGTCGCGGGTGATCGACGGGTTGTCGGCCTTGCGGGCGATCTTGTCGACCTCGTCGATGTAGATGATCCCCGTCTCGGCCTTCTTGACGTCGTAATCGGCGGCTTGGATCAGCTTCAGCAGGATGTTCTCGACGTCCTCGCCGACGTACCCCGCCTCGGTCAGCGCGGTCGCGTCGGCGATCGCGAACGGCACGTTGAGGATCTTGGCCAGCGTCTGCGCGAGCAGCGTCTTGCCGCACCCCGTCGGCCCGAGCAGCAGGATGTTCGATTTCTGCAGCTCAATGTCGTTGTCATCGGATTGCATCATCTGAACGCGCTTGTAGTGGTTGTAGACCGCGACGCTGAGCGTGCGCTTGGCCTGCTCCTGCCCGACCACATACTCGTTCAGGACGTCGTAGATCTCGCGCGGCTTGGGCAGGTTCTCGATGTCGAAGCTCGGCGGGGCGGTGAGCTCCTCGTCGATGATCTCGTTGCAGAGATCGATGCACTCGTCGCAGATGTAGACGCCAGGACCGGCGATCAGCTTCTTAACCTGCCGCTGCGATTTCCCACAGAAGCTGCAGAGAAGCTGTTCGTTGGAGTCGGTGGGACGTGCCATGAATCTTCTCCCGGAGCTCGACTCGACCGCGGATCTGTAAGCCTAACGTTAGTGGCTTTTAGTGCTGCGAGATCACGCGGTCGATGATGCCGTATTCCTTGGCCTCCTCGGAGCTCATGAAGTAGTCGCGCTCGGTGTCGGCGCGGACCCGCTCCAGGTCCTTGCCGGTGTGCTTGGCGATTATCTCGTCGAGCCTGCGGCGCACATCGATGATCTCCCTGGCATGGATCTCGATGTCGGTCGCCTGCCCCTGGAATGCCGATGAGACCTGATGGATCAGGATCTTCGCGTTGGGGAGCGCCATCCGCTTGCCGTGCGCCCCGCCGGCGAGCAGCAGCGCGCCCATCGACATCGCGATCCCGACGCAGATCGTCTGCACGTCGGGCTTGATGAACTGCATCGTGTCGTAAATCGCTAGGCCGGCGTACACCGAGCCGCCCGGGGAGTTTATGTACACCGATATGTCCTTGTCCGGATCCTCGGATTCGAGGTGCAACAGCTGCGCGACGATCAGGTTCGCGATCTGATCGTCGACCGGCGTGCCGAGAAAGATGATCCGCTCGTTGAGCAGTCGGCTGTAAATGTCAAATGCGCGCTCCCCGCGGGAGGTCTGCTCAACGACCATCGGTACGAGTGGGCTCATGGTCCTCGCTTCTTTTTCTTCCTCCGCCGGATTCCTGCCGAATGTAGCAACCGGTCGCATTGCGCCGATCCGGGTGAACTACGTCGTCGGGTCCGCGCGTCCCCTTAGGGCCTAGCTCGATAAAGCGGTGCGAATTATCGAGATAGGTCCTCAGGGTCCGTGCAGAAATGATTGATCGTCACTTATTCCTGCACGGATCCTTAGGGCCCGTTCAAGAATTAGTGGCGGGATTTGACGAGTGGCTGGGCGTGTCTGGCGCCGCCGGCTCGGCCCGATCATACCGGGAGTATTTGAGGACGAGCCGGTGGCGCCAGGCGCGTCCAGACGCCGTCAAAACCGCCAATAATTCTTGAACGGGCCCTTAGCTTCCGGGCGTCCACAGACGTCCCGGCCCCTGCTCGCCTCGCTCCTTGCCCGGCGTCCAGAGCGTCTCGCGCGCCTTTGCCTGCTCGACGCTGATCGGCTTGGCCTCGCGCACCAGCAGCTCGAGCGCCTGCCGGCTCGCGACGTCATCTCGCAGCTGGTCGACGCGGCCGTCCTTGCGCAGCCGCGCGAGCACCGTCTCCGCGTTGGCGCCGCTTCGCTCCGCTGCCGGCTGCAGGGCGGCGACGAGCCGATCGTCTGAGGGCTCGAGCTGCTCGGCCTCGACGATTGCCGCGAGCACTGCCTCGCGGCGCAGCGCGTTTGCGGCCTCGGGCTCGGCCTCGTGCGTGAGCGTCTCCTCATCCTTGCCGGTGATCCGAAGGTACGCCTCGGCGGAGACCCCCTGGCGCTTGAGCACCGAGAGCGTCTGCTCGATCAGCTCGTGCGCCCGGGCGTGGATCAGCCGCTCGGGCAGCTCGATCTCGGCCTGGTCGACAGCCGCATCGAGCACCGCCTGCTCGAACTCCCGCCCGATCGCCCGCTCATCGGCCTGCCGCAGGCGGGCGGCGACGTCGTTGCGCAGCTCGGCGAGCGTGTCCAGGCCGGCGGCCTCGGCGGCGAACTCGTCGTCGAGCTCGGGCAGCCGCTTGGCCTTGACCTCATTGACCGTGACGTCGAACTGAGCCTCCTTGCCGCCGAGCTCTCTCGGACCGTCCTCGGGGAAGGTCACTTGCACCGTGCGCCGCTCGCCGGCGCTCGCACCGAGCAGCTGCTCCTCGAAGCCCGCCACGAGGCGGTCGGAGCCGAGCTCGAGCAGCTGATCGCGACCCTCGCCGCCCTCGAACAGCTCGCCGTCGACCGACCCGACGTAGTCGACCACCACGTGGTCGCCGCGCTCGGCTGGACGCTCGACCGTCTCGAGCGTCGCGACACTGTCGCGGAGCCGCGCGAGCTCCTCGTCGATCGCGGTGTCCTGCACGTGCGGCGCGCGCCGGCCGACCTCGAGACCTCGGTACTGACCGAGCGTCGCGTGGGGGCGCACGCCAATCTCGATCGAGAAGGACAGCGGCTGGCCTTCGGCGGGAAGCTCCTGAGGGACATCCAGCTCTGGCTCGCCGACGGTTGAGATCCCTGCCTGATCGATCGCATCCACATACCAGCCGCCCAGCGCGCTGCGCAGCGCCTCGTCGAGCACCGCCTCGCGGCCCAGCCTGCGAATGACGACCGGCGGCGGGACCTTGCCCTTGCGAAAGCCCGGGATCCGCATCTGGCGGCCGAGCTCCCGCGCCGCCTGCTGGACGCGGCGCTCTACCTCTTCCGCCGGCACCTGCGCCTCGACGCGCACGCGCGACTCGGGTAGCTCGGTGACAGTTGTCCTGACGGCGGAGGGCACTGGCTTGCAGACGATAGCTTGAGGCCGTGGTCTGGAGAACCGCAGCGCGCCTGATCACCGGGCCGCTGGCATTCCTGGTCGCCGGGCTGATCGACATCCTGGCGTTCGCATTGGGATTGCTGCGGCGGCGTCAAGCGAGCAGGAGAATGCCCGATGGCGGTTCGGGTGGCCGTCCTGAATTTCCGCGGGAGCCCTAAACTAAGGGCCCGTTAGGGCAATCATCGGTCTGGGCCGGCGCACGGCCGCGGATCAGGTTGCGAACCTCGCGCAGCGCCACCGGCAGCGTGGTCGTGTCGTAGGTCCGAGAGGCTCGGATCTCGGCGAGCATCCCCAGGCATCGCTCAACTGCGTCGGCATTGCGCGCTGACCACGCGTCGACGGCCAAGTCGCTGGCCGCGGCGGGACCGCTCACCTCGAGCACGTCGCGCGTGAGCGAGCGATGCAGGCTGTACAGGTCGTCGCGGAACGCCGCCCGCGCGAGCGCCTGCCAGCGGTTGGCGCGCGGCAGCTCGAAGATGCGTTCGCGCAGCCAGTTGAGCTCCAGTCGCGACCCGAGCGCAAAATATGTGGCCATCACGGCCTCGGCCTCGCGGTCGGTGGCGTCACCGACCTGCACGATGTCGAACACCGACAGAAGCGACGACATCCCGGCAACTCGCTGGGCTAGCTCCGCGGGCACTGCTGCCTGACGCAGCTCCGCGACGCAGGAGTCGAACGCGGCTTGGCCGTCGCCGTCGAGCACCCCGGGCAGCGCCGACGCGAGCATCCGCGCCGCCGGTGCGAAGTGGCACACCGTCGCCTCGATGTCGATGCCCTGTGGATTGGCGCGCACCAGCCAACGGGTGGCGCGCTCGACGAGCCGGCGACCGTCGATCAGCATCGTCAGCTGCGCGTGGGCGTCGACGACGTTGTCCAGCCCCTCCACGGCCGACCAGAACGAGCGCATGTCGAACACCTCGCGCGCGACCGCATATCCGCGCGCGAGCATCGACGGCGAGGCGCCCGTCTCCTCCCCGAGCCGGAACGCGAACGTGGTGCCAGCGCGATCGACCAGCTGGTTGGCGACGACCGTGGCGATGATCTCGCGCCGCAGCCGGTGGCCGCGCATCTGCTGGCTGTAGCGTTCCGAGCCGGACGACTTCGGCGGGGCCCGATCAGGCAGCTGGACGATTCGAGCGCGGCCCGATCCGGCAGCCGGACAACTCGAGCGCGGCCCGAGCGAGCGAGGCCGGATGCCGACCGGGCGCAGGCTCGAGCGGAGGCCGAGCGGGCCGCGGGCTCGAGTGGATGCCGAGCGGGCATCGGGCCCAAGGGCGGCGGGAAGTAGCGCTCGAGGTCGTGGCTGAGGTAGGGGTCCTCGGGCAAGTCTGACTCGAGCAGCCGTGCGTAGAGGCGGATCTTGCAGTACGCCATCACGACCGCCAGCTCCGGTGCGACGAGGCCCTCGTGGGCGGCCTTGCGCTCGCCGATCGTCTTCTCGCTGGGCAGGTACTCGAGCTCGCGATTGAGCCCGGCCACCTGCTCGAGGTGCCGGATCAGGCGCGCGTGCACGTCGATCATCGGCCCCGCCTGCGCGAGCGCGAGGCTGATCGCCTGGGTCTGCGTGTAGCTCGCGTACAGCAGCCGTTCGCCGACCGCATCGGTCATCTTCGCCAGCAGCTGGTTGCGCTGCTTCTCGGTCATGTCGCCATCAGCAACCAGCCCGTCGAGCAGGATCTTGATGTTGACTTCGTGGTCTGAACAGTTGACGCCCGCGACGTTGTCGATCGCGTCGGTGTTGATCGCACCCCCGGCAAGCGCGTACTCGATCCGGCCGCGCTGCGTGAAGCCGAGGTTGCCTCCTTCTCCGACCACCCGGCAGCGCAGCTCGCCGCCGTCGATTCGCAGCGCGTCGTTGGCCTTGTCGCCGGCGTCGCCGTGCGTCTCGGTCGAGGCCTTCACGTACGTTCCGATGCCGCCGTTCCACAGCAGGTCGACCGGGGCCCGCAGCAGCTCCCGGATCAGCTCGTTGGGAGACAGCTCGTCGGCTTCGATTCCGAGCGCCTCACTGGCCTGGGGGGAGATCGCCACCGACTTCGCCGTCCGCGAGAACACGCCGCCGCCCGCGGAGATCAGCTTCTTGTCGTAGTCACGCCACGAGGACCGCGGCAGCTCGAACAGCCGCTTGCGCTCGACGAAGCTCGCCTCCGGGTCCGGATCGGGGTCGATGAACACATGCACGTGGTTGAACGCCGCAACCAGCTTGATGTGGCGCGAGAGCAGCATGCCGTTGCCGAACACATCGCCCGCCATGTCGCCGATTCCGACGACCGTGAAGTCGGTCGTCTGGATGTCGGTGCCGAGCTCGCGGAAGTGGCGCTTGACCGACTCCCACGCCCCGCGGGCCGTGATCCCCATCTCCTTGTGGTCATAGCCCTTCGATCCGCCCGACGCGAACGCGTCGCCGAGCCAGAAGCCGTAAGCGCGTGAGACGTCGTTGGCGATGTCCGAGAACGACGCCGTGCCCTTGTCGGCCGCGACCACGAGATATGGGTCGTCGTCGTCGTAGCGCACGACCCTGTCAGGCGCGACCAGGTCGCCGCTGACGATGTTGTCGGTGAGGTCCAGCAGGCCCGAGAGGAATGTCCTGTAGCAGGCGATCCCCTCATTCTGGATCGCCTCTCGGCCCTCCTCGGTAGGCGGTCGCTTGACGACGAAGCCGCCTTTGGAGCCGACTGGGACGATCAGCGCGTTCTTGATCATCTGCGCCTTCATCAGTCCCAGCACCTCGGTGCGGAAGTCCTCCCTGCGATCCGACCACCGCAGCCCACCCCGCGCGACCCTGCCACCACGCAAGTGCACGCCCTCCACCCGCGGCGAGTAGACGAAGATCTCAAACCGCGGGCGCGGCAGCGGTAGCAACGGAACCCGTTCGGGATCAAGCTTGAACGACAGGTATGGGCGCGGCGCACCGTGCTCGTCCTGGCAGAAGTAGTTCGTGCGCAGCATCGCGCGAACGACTGATAGGAAGCTGCGCAGGATCCGGTCCTCGTCGAGGCTCTCGACGGCGTCGATCGCCGACTCGGTCTGCTGCTCGAGCGCTTGCACCTCGTCAGCATCGCGACGGTCGGAGTCGAAGCGCGCCAGGAACAGGCGCACGAGCAGTGTCGTGGTCTTTGGATGGCCCGTCAGCGTATGCTCCATGTAGCGGTCCGAGAACGCGATTCCGGCCTGGCGCAGGTACCGGGCAATCGCGCGGACGATCGTGATCTCCCGTCCCGTGAGCGCGGCGCGCAGCACGAGCCCGTTGAGGCCGTCGTCCTCGAGATCGCCGCGCCAGACGCCTAGGAACGTCTCCTGGAAGATGTCACGCAGGCGCTCGATGTCGTCGGCGACGCACCGCAGTCGGAAGTCGTAGATCCAGACGGCGTCGTCACCGTCAGGCCTGACCTCGTACGGACGCTCGTCGACGACCTGCGCACCCATGTGCTCGAACGACGGCAGCACGTCCGATAGCGACACCCCGGCGGTGCTGAACAGCTTGCAGCGGACGATCCCGGCCTGCAATTCGAGCGGCCGATAGAGGCTCAAGATCGGTTGTCCGGCGCGGGTCAGCTCCTCGATCCGACCGATGTCGGCCACCGCCGAGCGCGCCATCCAGTCGGCTCGGTACGCAGCCGGGAACGCCTGCGCGTAACGTCTGCAGAGCTTCGTGCCCCGCTCTTCGCCGTGCTCGTCAAGCAACGCCTCGCGTAGATCGTCGATCCAGCCACGAGCCGCATCGATCAGGCGCCGCTCGATGTCGGCGACGTCATAGTCGGGCACACCGTCGGGGCAATGAACGACGTACAGCAGGCGGACGAGCACCGACTCGCTCACCTGGATGCTGTAGTCGACGTTCGTGGCGCCGAACGCCTCCTTGAGGATCTGCTCCACGCGCTCCCGGTTCTCGGTGTTGAACCGGTCCCGCGGGATCGTGACCAGGCACGAGACGAACCGGTCGAGCGCGTCTCGGCTCACGAACAGCCGTACGCGCTGACGTTCACCGAGCCCCAGGAGGCCCATCGCGATCTCAAATAGCTCTTCGGTCTTGACCTGGAACAGCGAGTCGCGCGGGTACGACTCGACGATCTCGAGCAGGGCCTTCGCGTCGTGGCTGTCCAATGGGAATCCCGCTCGCTCGAGCACGCCGTCGACCTTCCCCCGGAGCTGCGGTATCTCTCGGGGGCTGACCCTGTAGGCGGCGTGGGTGTAGAGACCCACGAACCGGTGCTCGCCGACCACCTTTCCGTCGGCATCGAACTTCTTCACGCCGACGTAGTCCAGGTACGCAGGCCGGTGCACGGTCGCGCGGGAGTTGGCCTTGGTCAGGACCAGGATGTGGGGCGCGAGCGCAAGCTCGCGCCGCCGAGCCGTCAGCCGCTTGTGAGGCTGGGCAGGGACACAGCGCAGGATCCCGAGGCCGGAATCGGGGACCGCGTGCAGATGGACTTCGTTGACGTCGCTCTCGATCGTGTACTCGCGGTAACCGAGGTAGGTGAAGTTGCCCCGCGCGAGCCACTCCAGGAACGCCCGAGCCTCGCCCGCCTCGGCGGCTTTGACGGGTACCTGCCGGTCGCCGAGCTGCACTGCGAGCGCCTGCGATCTGGCGCGCATCGGCTCCCAGTCCTCGACCGCCGCGCGAACCTCTCCCAGCACCCGCACCACGCTGGCGCGCAACCGCGCGAGCAACGCCCGATCCGGCTCTCGCACCACCTCGACGTGCATCACCGACTCGCCGACCGCATCCGGCGCATCGGCTCCCGGCTGCAGGACCTCGACGATTCGGCCGGCACCGTCGCGCCGGACGCGCACGACCGGATGGATCACGAGGTCGATCCCGTGACTGCCCCGACCGAGCTCCATCGTCACCGAGTCGACCATGAACGGCATGTCGTCGGCGACGATCTCGAGCACCGTGTGCGGCGATTGCCAGCCGTGCTGCTCGTAGTCGGGGTTGTAGACCCGGACCTTGGCCTCGCCCGGCGAGCGTTGCTGGGCCAGGTTCCAATGCGCCACTGCGGCGCCGTAGAGATCGAGCGGCCGGCGCTCGGCGAGGTCCTCGGCCGGGACCAAGTGGTAGTACTGACGGACGAACTCCTCGCAGGCGGTCGCATGATCGGCGGACATGCGCTCGCGCACACGAGCACAGACCGATTCGATCAATTCCGCCTCGAGATCCGCCGCCTTCACAGCCACCTGCGCACTGCCTCTCTTCGTTCTGGCGCGCCCCAGCCTACTGCGCGCCAGACGCGCGTTCGATCTCGACGTGATCCTATGCATCTGAGCTCGTCGCGGCGAGTGGCACATCCGGCCACGCGTGGCCTCTTGACAGGTATACGAACATATGTTCGTATGACCAGCGACGGCAACCCGTACACGCGATTCCGGCGGGCGCTCCGGACGGGCAACGAGGCCCTCGTCACCGCCGCGGCGCGGGAGCTGCCGCGGATCGCGCTCGATGACGCCCTGCGGATCTGCCTCGTGCTCCGCGGCGGCGATCCGGAGCGTTACGAGCGCGCAGCGGTCCGCTGGCTCGGCCGCTTCGCGCTCGAGGGACGTCACGTGACGATCGACGACCTGCGCGTCGCCGCCGACGCGCTCGACGCACTTCCCAAGCGGGCGACCGAGGCAATGGAGCTCCTGCAGCGTCTATGCGTCGCCCACGGGGTCGCCTGAGGGGTCATACCCCGACACACCCTCACTTGTCACTGTGAGCTGCTCAGGGCCTATCTCAATGAGTGGTGCGACTCGGGCAGCCGGAACGCTCGAGCCCCGGCCGATCAGGGGAGGCCGGATAGGTACTCACAGAACGTCTCCGCCGCAGGTCCTTCGCACGAACGGCACGGCCGAATCCCAGCTGAGCACGGCGAGGGCGTCGGACTCCGTGCCGGCGCAGGCCTGAAGCTTGTCACGCAGCTCGGCGTCGGTTGGAGGCCGGCCAGGCGCCCCCGGCGGCAGATCGAGGGCCGTGCGAAGCGTGGTGCCGCCGGCGAGCACAACCTCGATCTCGACCTCGCCCGCGAGGAGGTGCTCGCCGCCCTCGCTCGCCGTCAGCTCGACGACCTCCACGAGTCGGCGTGCCTCGGGTCGCAGGACGGCGCGGTCGCTGAAGCTCGCCAGGTCCGGCCGACCGTCCAGCAGTGTCGCCGCAAGGCCATATTCGAGACTGAACTTTCCCTCCAGCCCGGTCCTCGGGCGATGATGGATCAGCGGCGCGACAGCGCTCGAGGGGGTCTGCACGCGCAGCTTGCGGACGCGCTCGGCACCCCGCAGCTGAATCCTAGACAACGCGCTGATCGGTCGCTGTAGCGCGTAACAGCAGGGAAACAGCTTGATCGCGAGTCCATCCGGAACTGTCGGGCCGCCGCAATCCAGCGCTGACGGATCGCCTCCGACTAGCGCGATCCAGTCGTCGAGCGCACGTGGGTCTGCGCTCGCGCCGGCATCGGCAAGCGCAGCGGCACGGACGCCCGCTTCGACCGCGAACCCGACCTGCAGCGCCTTCGCCGCCGTTCCGAACGCGCGCTGCACACCGCCGGCGGCCGGAACCGCGAGCGCGAGCGCGATCGCGATGCGCTCCGCGTCGAGTCCGCGCGCGACGGCCGCTGCGACCGCCGCCGCCGGCGCCCCAGCCGTGCAGGTCGCGTGCCAGCCGGCGCGGTAGTGCCGCCAGCCGAGCGCCGTACCGAGCCGCGCCATCACGCCCGCGCCGGCGAGATAGGCGCGGGCGTCCCCGCCGCTCACCAGCGCGGCCGGCACACACACGGTGCTGACGTGGGTCGTCGAGGGCATGTGCAGGTCGTCGAAGTCGAGCACGTGCGCCAGCGCCCCCCACTGCCCAGCCTCCGACAGCTGCTCGAACAGCGCTCGCAGCGGATCCCCTCGAGCCGCGAACATCACGGCGACGGTGTCAAGCAGCGATCGCCGCGCGAGCGCCAAGTCGTGCTGCGACGGCTCGAGCTCGGTTGCCCACCGCGCGAGCCCGTCCGCGACCCCCCGCACCTCGCGGGGCTTCCTCACGAGTCTTTCCGCCGCGCCGGCCGGCATCTTCTCCCTCCCCTCCCCTCCCCTGTCTCGTGCTCGTGCTCGTGCTCGTGCTCGTGCTCGTGCTCGTGCTCGTGCTCGTGCTCGTGCTCGTGCTCGTGCTCGTGCTCGTGCTCGTGCTCGTGCTCGTGCTCGTGCTCCTCTCCAAGCGAGTGTACGTTCGCGGTCGGCCCCCGTCCTCCTCTCCCCGCCTGGTCATCTCTTCCAGGCGCCGCGCGATCAGCACGAGGCCATGCAAACCGTGGCAGCGCTGGTAGATTGAATCTCTCCACGGTGGGCGTAGCTCAGCTGGTAGAGCTCCTGGTTGTGGTCCAGGCGGTCGGGGGTTCGAGTCCCCTCGCTCACCCTCCCCCTCCCTCCCCTCCCTTCTTCCCTCGTAGAAAGTGGCGATTAGCACTCATTGCAGCTCCCTATCCCCACGTTGTCGATTTGCTGAACGTCCTTCTGGCAATCCATGCTGCGTTCAGGTCCCAAGGATTTTCGCCTTCGCCGCCGCGAACTCTTCGTCTGTCAGCGCGCCCGACTCGTGCAACTGCGCGAGGTGCTCGATCTCGTCAGCCGGGTCCGCCGGAGGCGGCGCATACGCCGCCTGCTCCGGGTCCGCAGGCGCCTGCTCCTCGGCAGGCGCCTGATCGTAAGCCTGCTGTTCCCCCGCGGCCCGGTGGTGAGCCACCGCCCCTCCGGCCACCGCTCCGGCCACGAGCGCCCGCCGCCTTACACGTCGCCTGAATCCCATAGAGAACCCCTTTCCTTTCGTTCGGCCGGCCACGACGCGGTCGCCGGCGTCCGAGCCAGGACGCACCTAAGCGACCTACAATACCCGCGTGCGGACGCCAATCAGGAATCCGCCGGATCCGATGTACGCGGAGTTCGAGGTGCACCGGACGATGATCTGCGACCGCGTTCGCACCGAGGCCTTCCGGCGTGCGATCAACTCGGTGGTACGCCCCGGCGACATCGTTCTCGACATCGGGGCAGGAAGCGGCATCCTGAGCATGTTCGCGGCGCGCGCCGGCGCTGCGCGCGTCTACGCGGTCGAGCGGACGTCGATCGCCGTCCTGGCGCACGAGCTGGCCGCCGCGAACGGGGTTGCAGAGATCGTCGAGCTGATCCACGGCGACGTCATCGACGTCGAGCTTCCCGAACGTGTCGACGTGATCGTCTCGGAGTGGCTCGGAGGGTTCGGGATCGACGAAGGGATGCTCGCTCCGGTCATCGCCGCCCGCGATCGCTGGCTCAAGCCGGACGGAGTCATGATCCCCCACTCGGTCACGGCGTGGACCGCACTGGTACACGACCGCTACCTCGCGGAGACGGTGGAATTCCTGCGGGACAACCCGTTCGGCCTCAGGCTCGAGCTCCTGGTCGAAAAGACCGTCAACGAGATCATCTATTCCGGCACCTTCCGTCACCTCGCGGCGGACGACAGGCGCTCTGAGCCGAGTCGATTGTGGACGACGAACGCGGACCGGATACCGCTCGAGCAGGCGCAGGCGCCTCACCAAGCCGAGACGCTGTTGCCAGTCCACGACCACGGAACGGCCAACGCGCTCGCCCTTTGGTTCAGTGCCGAGCTCGCGCCCGGCATCTCGCTCTCGGTGGGACCCGGCGATCCACCGACGCACTGGGGGATGACGACGGCGCCGCTGCGCTCGCCGGTCGAACTCAAACCCGGCATCGTCGTCCGTGCCAGAGTCAGGACCGCCCCGGCTCGACCGATCGGGACATGGACGAGCTGGGCCGTCGCGATGCCAGGCGCCGCCTGGGAGGAGCACGACGAGCAGTCGGTCTGGGAAGAGATCGACGACTGAGCAATCTCAGGAGCCCTGTGGAGGCTCCCACGACAACCGCAGCTGGAACTGATCTCGTCGACTTCACCGCCCGCCTCTGCCGACTGCGCGAGCAGCACCCGGTGTTCCGCCGCCGCCAGTTCTTCCACGGCTGTTCCCTTTCGCTATTCGCAGACACACAGCATTAGCGTCTTGCGACGTGTGCAGTCTACTGCACACGGGCCGCTATCCGATCAAGGCGCGGCATTCAAGGTACGATACCGGCCGCCGACATGAACGGAGTTGCTCGGCGCGCTGCCGATCGCGGCTCTCGCGTGCGGCAGTCGGATATCGAATCTCGTGACCTTCGGACCCAATCCACCACTGCCTCTCCCGTACCAGCCGGTCTCCCTTGACAGTCACTGACGCTTCCACGCGATCGATTGCCTGAGATCCTCTTGGGTCGCCTGCTCGATGAAGACATTCGCTCGTCTATTCCAGATCCTGCGGGCCGCGCTCACATACGGTGTCCTGCCTGAGCTCAAGCTCACGAGCCGACGCAGGGTGCCGCGTCCTGTCCGGCTCCGCTTGGCGTTCGAGGATCTCGGTGCGACCTGGATAAAGCTCGGGCAAGCGCTTGCATTAAGGTTCGACCTCCTTCCCGCGAGTTACTGCTTCGAACTCTTCCAACTTTTCAACGAAGTCGCACCGTTTCCTTATGCTGACGTTGAGGGCATAATTCGAAGCGAATTTGGGCATGACGTGTCCGACGTCTACTCGTGGTTTGATCCCGAACCGTTCGCGGCTGCGTCGATCGGCCAAGTGCATCGCGCCACGCTCCCGTCGGGGGAAAGTGTCGCGGTAAAGGTCCAGCGGCCGGGCATCGAGGATCGAGTCGAGACGGACCTACGGCTGATGTATCGGATGGCCTTTCTGCCAGACCTCATGCGGCTGTTCGGTGGCACGCGCACGCGCGATCTTATCGACGAGTTTGCTCGCTGGCTCGACGACGAGCTCGATTACGTAACCGAGGCGATGAACGCCCACACAATTCGCGAGAACGCCCGGTTCGATCCGATCGAGTACAACCCGAGGGTCTGGCTCGACTATTCGACCGAGCGTGTTCTCACGTTGGAGTATGTCGACGGCATACCGGTGAGTGACATCTTGACGGATCTTCGTCGTGATCGCGGCGAGTGTGTTGCACGGCTGCGAGAGCAGGGCTGCGATCTCGATCAAGTTGCCGCCAACATTGTCTGGAACTTTCTCAATCAGGTTTACGTCATTGGCCTCTTTCACGCTGATTTGCACCCAGCGAATTTGCTCGTGCTCCCGGGTAATCGAATCGGTTACGTCGACTTCGGCATCACCGGCCGCCTCCCGGCCACTGTCCGCGCCTCGCTCTTGCTGTTCGCGAGGCGCCTCCTCATGGGCGACGTGGATGGCGCGATGGTGGAGCTTACTCGCTGGGTAACGCCGTCAACGAGAACCGTCCAACGCGACGCGGTCGATGAGCTCAAGGCACTTGCTCTGGGCTTTCTGTTCGAGCTTGGCGCGACACAGCAATCCAGGCAGGCTCTCGCCGCTGCTTACCAGATCGCCTTACTGGGTGCGATTCGGCGCCATCACATGGCGGTGGACCCCATCGTCCTTAGTTACGTGAAGGCTGTCATCACGATGGACTCGATCACGACCGAGCTTTCACCGACATTCGATCCTGTGAAGCATGAATTGAGGTTCTTCAGCGCGCTGACGTTGGACGAGGTCCACGATTCGCTCAAGCCCGCCGAGCTAGTGAACACCGTGATGGACTACCGCTATCGGATCGACCGTGCCCTCGACTTCGTCGATAAGATCATCACCGAGGAGCGGGCCGTCTCCGGAATCCTGGGCACCGCGAGGACGTGGATCGAGCGGTTGGGGTTCGTGGGTGTGGTCGGTGTGCTGGGGGTCTGGTTGGCCGAGCGCTTCACCGGCCACACTCGAGGCGTGTTCAGCACCAACGCGGGATTCGTTGTCGTGACCGTCGGGCTGATCTTCTTAGTCGCGGTCCTTCGACAAACTCGCAAGCTGCCAGACACATCAACCCGAGGACACAGGCGCCGCAAGCTCAAACGGCGAGCAACAGCGCGCTCGCGAAACGGCTGGCCCGCACAACAAACCGCGCCAGCAGCGCCGAACGGGTCCGCGACAGCAGCATCAGAACGACCGAACTCAGCACGCACTCAATAATTAGCTATGTTAGGTATCGGCGATGTCGCAAACGCGTGCGATGCACTCAGGGATTGCCGGGCCGGCGCGCGTCGAGTGGCTCGATCAGAGTTCCCGCTTCGCGCCTGGCGCTTGCGGGACCGCAGCGCTGTCACTCACCGGTCGTTCGATCCACGACGTCTGGGGCGGCTGGAGTGTGCCATGTGGGTCTCGTACTACCGGCGCGAGTGGGTGGCGTTCCTGCGCTCAGCGCTGTTCCTCACTCGCCACGTCCTCGGGCTGCCGTGGCCGTCAGCGATCCGCAGCTCATGGTTTCTGCTGCGGGCCACTCAGCGGTGGGCGCCACTTCCCGACAACGACGCCGCAGCAGCGCGGCTGGCGATGGAGCGCTTCTACCGTCTGCTCAAGCAGCACTCCGATGAGCCCTTCGACCCCGCTGAGGCGGCGCGGCTTGAGGTCGAGTGGTGGCATGTGCGCCGCGAGCAGCAACAGAACGACGGCGACAGCGACGAGCGACCGCTGGTCGATGCCGTGGCCGCGCTGTATGCATACGCGTTCGGGGTGCCGGACACAGCCGTTCGAATGGCCGCCGAGCAGCGTGCGTTGGCGATGCGGTACTCCGATCAATGGATTCGAGAGGGTTGCGATCGCGACAGCCCGCTGATCGCCCAGCAACGCGCGGCGCTCGTGCGCTCTTACGCGGGACTGCTCGCAGCCGTCCACCAACCGTGACAGCGGGGTGACGCTCGCTGTAGGGCTGGATCATCGGCGCCTGACCAATCAAATCAGGCTCTCCGTGGATCAAATCATCACGCAGTCGGCACTCGACCGCGATCACGACCAGCGCCTTGGCGTCGGCACTGCGACCGGCTTCACGCCGCCCACCAGCGTCTCATCGACCTCGACAGCGCCGATCAGCCGGTCGCGATCCGGGCGGACGATCGCGCGCCCGAACTTGTGCAGCCACCCCGTTCGGCGCGACCCGGGCGCGTCGGGGCGTGGGCGAGTTGGTGGCGGTAGCGCCCGTGCCGACCGGCTAACGAGGCGGGAATTGCGCGTCCCGCGGGTGCGAGACATGCGTAGACTTGCCGTCTCGGCCGGTCAGCCGCAAATCGCCAAGGAAGGAGAAGCAATGGGGTTGTTGTACAGGATGTGTCGCGCCGAGGTCGCTAGGCGGGCGAGGGCGGGCGGCGGCGCAACCGCTGAGCGTGATCGCGCCGCGGCCGGTGAAGTGCGGAAAGGTGACGGCGGTCAACTCCACCCGTCCTGCCGGCGCCCACGCTTAGGGCGAGTGCGATGAAGCTAGACGAGTATCACAGTCTCGTGAGCCACGGAGTACTTGGACCCGTCGAGTATCTGAACGGCCACGTGGTTGTCGGCGCGTATGATCTTGTGTTCTCCCCCGCGCAGGCGGCGGCAGCGCGGGAGCTCGGGATTGATGTCCCGGACTGCGCCGACGCTGTGCTGGGCGACTCTGCCCTTCGAGCCGAGGTGGCGGGCCGACTCGTCGAGGGAATCTAGCTTTCGCTGGCGCAAGAGCGAGCTCCCAATCACCTACCGCTTCGCGGTGAACCCGCTTCGGTCACGCGGCTGGCGCGGCGCGGCATAGTCGAGGTCGCGGCTCTCCGGCGACCTGCGGCGAGGAGGTGTCGTCCTGGGCGCTCGAAGTGTCGAAGCGAAGAGCTCTAATCAACGGTGCTTGCGCGGCTGCGCAGCGCACCGTTCGCAGATGCAGTGCCAACCGTGGACTGGCGGGGCGAGGCAAGGAGCCAGTCGCAGTTTCAGATCGCCAGCACGAGATCGCGCCATTCGTCCTGCTCCGGCCGTTGGTCCAGGAGTCTCTGAAGGCCCTCGAGTATCCCGGCGAACTGGCTGTGATCGAGCGTCCAGATCAGGATCATGCCGACGTGCGTGTGCTGCGCCTCGGCCCATTCCCGCGCGAGCGGTGCGAAGTCGCGGCTGTTGCGAGTGATCAGCACGCGTTCTTGGGTCGCGGCGAGTTCGAGCACGACCGGGTCGGCGAGCCCCTCGTAGCTCGCGTCCTCGGCGAGCGCGAGCACGTCGTGACCGGCGTCTCTCAGAGGGCCACCGATCCGATGCGGCGAGAGGCTAGCGTCGAGCAGCAGCCGCACGGCTGGCTATCGAGCGAACTGCACGAAGGGGTAGAGCTCGCGCCACTCGTCGACCGAGCGGCGGTTCTCCGCAATCGCCTCGGCAACCTCGTCCGGGTAGCTGTCGCGATACGCGAGCGCGAGCGCGACCTGACGCTCGCTGAGCTGCGTGTCGGCGACCAGTCGGTCGACTGAGCCGAAGTCCTCGAGCATCTGGACGATCTCCCAGACGTCGAGGCCGGATCCGATCACCCAGGGGCGCCTGCGGACGTCATCGCCACGGAATCCGATCCCGGGAAACCGACGCGTGCGCGCCGCCTCTTCGGCCAACGCCTCGACGATCGCGCTCTTGGACCGCCGCGTCCGCCGTGCCTCGGCCTCGATCGTCCGATCGGTCGCGAGCGTGAAACGGACGCTGAACGGGTCACCCTTGAGTGCCTTGCTTCGCTCGCCCTGGGACATAGCACAAGCTTAGCGCGCACAAAACTTACTGAGTAACGAATGGCTTGGTTCTGAGGCTGGCACGACCGCTCGGGGTCGACCGATGGCGGACGTGTTGCGGCCCGATCCAGTTAGCTGCAAGGCTGCGCACATGAGCGATGTTGCCGTGGCGAAGACGGCCGCCTCCGGTGCCCAGGTGATCCTGCTGACGCTGGCCGCCGGCCAGTTCCTGATGACGCTCGATAGCGCGGTGATGAACGTCTCGATCGCGACGGTCGCAGAGGACGTCGGCACGACGGTCAGCGGGATCCAGGGCGCGATCACGGCCTACACGCTCGTGATGGCGATGCTGATGATCCCGGGGGCGAAGGTCGGCGCGCTGATCGGCCGCAAGCGCGCGTTCGCGATCGGCTGTGTCATCTACGGCTGCGGCTCGTTCACCACCGCGATCTCGCAGAGCCTACCGGTGCTGTTGTTCGGTTGGTCCTTCCTCGAGGGCGTCGGCGCAGCGCTGATCCTGCCGTCGATCGTCGCGCTGGTGGCGGGCAACTTCCCGCCCGAACGCCGTCCCGCGGCCTACGGCCTGGTGGCGGCCGCCGGAGCGATCGCGGTCGCCCTCGGGCCGCTGATCGGCGGGCTCGCGACGACCTACGCGTCCTGGCGCTGGGTGTTCGTGGGCGAGGTGGTGCTAGTGCTCGTGATTCTGGTGCTCGCGCGCCGCGCCGAGGACGCGCCTCCCGACCGCCGCCCGAAGATCGACCTGATCGGCGCCGTCCTCTCCGCCGCCGGCCTTGGCGTGTTCGTGTTCGGCGTGCTCAAGTCCGGAACCTGGGGATGGGTGGTGCCGAAGTCGGGCGCCCCCCACTGGTTCGGAATATCGCCGGTGCCGTGGCTGATGGTCGGCGGGCTCGTGCTGGTCTGGTCGTTTCTGCATTGGGAGGCGCGGATGGTCGCGCGCGGCAAGGAGCCGCTCGTCGACCCGGCGCTGCTGCGCAACGAGCAGCTGGACGGCGGACTGACGATGTTCTTCTTCCAGTACCTCCTGCAGATGGGGATCTTCTTCTTGATCCCGCTCTACCTGTCAGTGGCGCTCGGGCTATCGGCGATCGCGACCGGAGTGCGGATCATGCCCCTGTCCATCACCCTGCTCGCGGCGGCCCTCGCTGATTCCGCGGCTGCTAGCCGGACGTCTCGCCGCGATTGGTCGTGCGGGCTGGGATCTTCGCGATGCTGCTCGGGATGCTGGTCCTGCTCGCCGCGATCGATGTCAACGCGGGGGCGGAGATCGTGACCGTCCCACTGCTGCTCGTCGGGCTCGGCATCGGCGCGCTGGCATCGCAGCTCGGCGCCGTGACCGTCTCGGCCGTTCCCGACGAGCAGAGCTCGGAGGTCGGCGGCGTGCAGAACACCGTGACCAACCTGGGCGCATCGCTTGGCACAGCACTCACAGGCTCGATCCTGATCGCCGTGCTGACCGCCTCGTTCCTGACGAACATCGAGATGAACAGCGCGGTCCCACAGAGCGTCAAAGACAAGGCCAAGACCGAGCTGGCCAGCGGCATCCCGTTCATGTCGGACAAGCAGCTCGAGGCCGCCGCCAAGGAAGCGGGCGCGAGCTCCGAGGTGACGAAGGCGGCGCTCGACGCCAACGCCGAAGCCCGCCTCGACGGGCTCCGCGCCGGCCTGACCATCCTGATCCTGATCGCAGCCGTCGCGATCTTCTTCGTCGGACGAATACCGACGCGACAGCCCGGCTCCGCGCCGGTCCCGACGCCGGCCCCCGCCTAGCGCGGCGGTACGTGAGGGCCGACGCGCGCGAAACTCGGGCCGTTTGCCCCAGACGAACGCTGCGGTGCTGCCAGACCAACCCTCCGGCCGGCGCGCCCCACGAGCTCGGCGAGCTGAACGGGCGAGAGCGGCTCGTCGGCGCAGCTCCTTGTCGACGTGGAAGCGGCGCTGAGTCGACGTTCTCGTCGGACCCCTGCCACTCGTCGGAGTAGGCGGACGGCGATGGCAGCAGTCATGCTTGCGCCTGCAGCTCCTCGGCCGACGGGCACGACGATCGGCCCGTCCGGCGGCTGGGTGAAGCGGATCGGGTTCCCGAACGGATCGCGCAGCGCGCAGTCGGTCCCGTAGAAGCGCTCGGTCGGCTCCTGTGTGAACTCGACGCCCGCCGCGCAGCAGGCTCTCGTACGTGCCGCGGCAGTCGTCGGTCTCGAAGATCAGGCCGCCGCCCGCGGCCCCCTTGGTCACCAGCTCGCGGATCTCGCGCGGCGGTGGCGTCGTCGTAGGCGGGCGGACCCGGGACCATCAGGACCAGCTCGACGTCGGGCTGGTCGGGGAAGTTCACCGTCAGGAAACGCATCACGCCCAGGTCGGCGTCGGTGTGGACGACCATCCCGAGCTTGCCGACGTAGAAGTCGAGCGCCTCGTCCTGGTCGAGAACGTGAATGAAGGTGTGGCTGATTCGCTTGAGCATGTTCGCCACGTTAGACCGGCGGCGCCGTGGCTCGCTTCTCCGAATCTGCTCTCTATCCTGCCGGGCGCATCCATGCCATCGCCCAGCAAGCCGGCACGCGCAGCGCGGCGCCAGCGGCGGTGAAGCGCGCGCGGTATGCCGACGGTGGCTCGCCCACGATCGCGCGAAACGTGCGACTGAACGTGCCCAGGCTGTTGAATCCAACGTCGAAGCAGATCTCGGTCACGGGGCGGTCGGTCTCGCGCAGCAGCTCCATCGCGCGCTCCACCCGGCGGCGCTGCAGATAGCGGTGCGGCGTCTCGCCGAACGTCGCGCGGAACTGGCGGCTGAAATGCGCCGGCGACACGTGCGCGACACGCGCAAGCGCCGGAACGTCGAGCGGCTGAGCGAACGCGCGATCCATCGTGTCGCGAGCCCGCAACATCCGGCGATTCCGATCCTCGACCGCACGAGACACCTGCCCAAGCCTACGACCGCCGGCGACAACTCCGTCGCCTGCGCCTTTCCAGGGTCCGTGGAGGAAGCCAACCGGCCGTGAGTTGGTTGGGCGCGCGGGAGGTGCCGGTCGCTAGACCTATGGAGGGTTGGCTGCGGTCACGTCGAAAGTGGTCGGCGCCCCTGAGCGCAGGCCGCGGGGCGCCAATCGCGTCGAGGTTCACGACCGCGACACGAGGCCCGCAATCACGAGAGGAGTGCCGAGATGACCGAGAAACCCACCAAGCCCGCCAACAAGCCCACCAGCTCGCGCAAGCCCAAGGCCCGGCGCAAGCCCGATCAGGGCGAAATCTCCAAGCGCGCTTACTTCATCCACCTCGAAGAGGGCGAATCCGATGAGCTCGGAAACTGGCTGCGCGCGGAGCGCGAGCTAACGGCGGCCTGAGAGGACGCGCAGGAAGCGGCAGACCGTGTCGGAACCCAAGGGTGCAGCCGAACCGAGACTCTAAGGGCTTGCAGATTATTTAGTTCGTGGTTTGATCGTGTAATTCCACTCGGGCTCTGCGTCCGACCCAAGGGCCGACTTATACTTTCCCGACTGGATCGGCGTCGGCCGGACGCATGCTTTGCGACGCATGCGGAACTCGTGCGCCTGCTAGCCGATGTTGAGAACCAGCGACAGACCCTCCTCGACCGCTCTCAGCTCGTCGTAGCTGAGATGCCCGACGTGCTCATCGAGGTTGCGAGCATCGACGGCGCCGACCATCTCGCACAACACCCGAGTCGCTTGCCCGCCAAGCGCAATGTCGGGATGAAAGCTCGCCGCTGGTGCGGATGCGGACGTCGGGCAAATCACAATAGTGGACAGGGTTAGCAGGTCATCGGCTTGCACGATGACCGCATACCGGCGGCCGTGCTGAACCCGCCCGCGACCTCGTGGCAGCGTAATCGCGTGGACATCACCGCGGACCACGCAGTTGCTCCATCAAAGCGGCGACCTCGAGCGCCTCGGCCACGTAGGCATCGTCGTGCATGAGCATGCGTGCCTCAGCAGCAAGCCCGCTACGGCGACGGTCTCGCGCCGCGGTCTCTGCGATCGCCTGGCGAACGGCTTCGGCGCGGCTGATCCCCCGCCGCCTAGCAATCTCGTCCAGCGCGCTGAGACCGTCAGAGCCAAGCCGCAGCGATAACGGAGGAGGAGCTCCCTTCATGGCGACACTGTAGCGCAAAACGCACTACGAGTATCGCCAGACGAGCAGACCTGCTCCCTAGCCTAGGCCTAGGCGGGCAGCGGCGAGCGAGCCGTGTCGGGTACGCGGGAGGAACATCGGAACGAAAAGTCACGATAAGCGGCTACTAGGCGACGGCCGGCAACTCGCCCACGCCAGCCGCCAGCGGCTGCGGCGTGGAGCGGACCGCGAGCACACGCCCATGTGGGGGCTTGCTGCCAGATGCGGCGCCGCGCGCGCTGGGAAGGGCGCTGCCGCAGGCGGCTTCGATGAACCGTGCGAGCTCGCTCGGACGCTCGCGCTGGGGATGGTGGCCCATCTTGTTCCAGACGCTGACCTGCGCTTGCGGGAACGCGGTCATGACACCATCGCGGTGAGCGAGCGGGACGAGCCGGTCGCGGTCGCCCCACAGGGCCAGTACCGGCCCGTGGTAGTCCAGCTCGCGGCGGTAAAACGCGCGGCGCGAGAGCCCAGACGCCGTGATCGCCTCGTTCGCGCACGCGGCGCCCGGCGCCCAGCGGTAAGCGTTCTTACGTAGCCGTGCGATCAGCTCGGGGTCCGGCAGATGCCCGTTGCCGACAACCGCGATGTAGACGCCGAGCGCGGTCACGGGGTTTATCAGTGCCAGCGGCAGGCCTTGGCGGACCACGCTGCGCACCCCCGGCAGTTGGATTGCCTCGGCGAGATGAATCCGCCCGAAGCCGGCGGGGGCGATCAGCACGAGCGCGGCTACGTCATCGCGCAGCCGTTCTGCCAGCCCGGTGGCGACAGCGCCACCGAGCGAATGTCCGACCAGCGTGAACTGGTGAACGTCGAGCGCCGCCAACGCGGCCTGCACGTCCTCGGCGTAGGCCGAGATCCGGTTGCGCGTCGGGCGGTCTGAGTCGCCGAAGCCGGGAAGGTCGAACGCGTAGCAGGGACGGTCCATCACCCCCGCCAGGTGCTTCCAGCCCACGCCGCAGTCCAGCAGGCCGTGCAGCAGCACCAGCGGCGCGCCATCCCCCGGCCAGCACTCCAAGCTCACATGCCGGCCATCAGGCAGCTCAACAGCCATCGCCCTCGCCACGCGGTCAATCCGCACAGACTCGCTCGGGGCGTCGTCCCCCGACCGTCTCTGGCTTGCGCTCTGAACGGCTGGGGAAGCCATCACTGCATAACCCCGCACTGCCGGGATAACGCCCTAGCGCGGTGAGATCCGCGTGCCATACGTGGGCCACAGGTCGTGGAAGCGCAGCGAGCGCAACCCCGCCAGCGCCTCCCAGTAGCGCCGGCGCAGCGCCACGCGCCCGCTTCCTGGGCGTGCCGCGATTCGCTCGCATCCTGAACCGCGGCGGTCATAAGCATCATCTCGCCGTCCTGGACCATCCGCATCCGGATTCGCTCCGGGATCTGGCGACCCTCCCGATTAGGACTCTGGTAGGTGTAGAAGGAGGGATGGCGGCCGGCGCTGTCGTACGGTTCACGCGGTCGCGCGCTCATGCTTCGATCCGCACTGTGCTCAGCGGTGGGCTGGAGATCGGCTGGCGGCTCCCGGGCCCTCCCGTCCCGTTTGATGAGCGCGCGGCAGCTGTTGGAAGCAGCGGGAGGAGCAGCGGCGCCGCTGGCGACCCGCGCACCAAACCGCACTCCGGGGTCCGCTGCCCGATGCAGCTCCTCGGTCGCTGCCTCAACGCTCGGCCGTGCCAGCCCCCACCCGCGAAAACCCGGCCAGATGGGCGCGACACTGGCAAGCACGCCCCTACCGTCACAGCGCTCCGATCCATCTCACTGGCCTCCTTGAAGCCCGCCCCGCGTCCCACCGACTATCGGCGTTCCGCGAGAACGTTCTGGGTAAAGAGGATCAGAAGGGCGCTACCGGAACGGCTACCGGGCCGCAGCGAAGGCGTCCACCCAAGGCTCTATAGCCAATGCAGCCTACCACCACCACCAAACACCCCACTGTGCGAGCAGCCAGCGCCTCCCGCGGAAAAGCACCAGCCGGAGATGACGTCGAGGACAAACCAACCGAGGCCCAGACGTGAGCCAGCTCACGGCGTTTCACGCGCGGTTTCCGCCAGGGTCCTTGGCCCGGGCGCGTCTGGCGCCGTGCCGCTCTGCGACCAATGCGGCAGGGAGGAAGCCGTCGGGCTGTGCACGGGCTGGCCGTCCAAACAGTGAATGTTGTTGTTTCGGCGGCCCGGGGCGGTGGCGCGAACGCCGGCTTGGTGCTGCGGGCGGGTGAAGGCTGCCGGCGCCTCAGGCGACGGGCACCGATGTTGAGGGCGCTTTGGGCCGGAACGGTCGCATTTCTTCGCGATCTGGGCCGACGACGCCCCAGCTGGACTCGGGCACTTCGTTCCAGACGCCGGCGACGTCACCGAGGGGCTCGGAGACGATCAGCCGGGCGTTTTCGGACACTTCCTGGAACAGCTCTCGCTCGGGGTATAGCTTGCGTAGCGTCGGCACGTCGGTGGTGTAGAAGAGCGTGCGCGATTTGCGCTCGCTGGAGTACCGGAAGGCCCAGATGCTCTCGCCGTCGGTGGTCGCGATCGTGCCCTGGAACGGGTGCGGGACCCCGTGGCGGCCGGCGACGTCTTCGACGAGCCCGATCGCTTGCTCGACGGCGGCCGGGGGGTCGTCCTGCAGGCCGAACGTCAGCGCGAGGAAGAACAGCACCTCGGTGTCGGCCTGGCCCTGGATCTGCGGATATAGCGATGGGTCGACGGCGAGCATCAGGTCGCGCTTGATCGTCGCGAACTCGTTGATGTAGCCGTTGTGCATGAACAGCCAGCGGTCGTGGCGGAAGGGGTGGCAGTTGGTCTGCTGCACGGCGCTGCCGATCGCCGCTCGGATGTGGGTGAAGAACAGCGGCGAGCTGATGTGGCCGGCGAGCTCGCGCAGGTTCTGATCATTCCACGCCGGTTCGATGCTGCGGTAGACACCCGGGGTGTCGGGCGCGCCGTACCAGCCGACGCCGAACCCGTCGCCGTTCGTGGTCTCGGCGCCGAGCCGCGAGTGCAGGCTCTGGTCGACTAACGAGTGAGTCCCCCCGTAAAGCACCTCTTGTAGGACGATGGGGGCACCGGAGTATGCAAGCCAGCGGCACATATGCCGCTCCTTTCTGTCGGGTTATCAGATCTATCCACGCTCGTCGCCCGCGGTCGGGTGGCGCTCGCCCGGTGCGAGGAACCGGTCAGCGAGGCTCGCGACCAGCTCGTCGAGACGCCGGTCGCGGGCGACGAACGCGCGTTGACGGTCGGCCCCGTTTGCCGCCGCGAGCCGCCCTACCCGGTCCAGCGCACCGGCGCACCCGAGCGCGAGCGCGTGCGGGCGGCAATCGGCCAGCAGGGAGTCCAGCATCTCTCGCACCGGAATCAGGCACCGAGCCGCCGGTTCGATCAGCCGGGCGTCCATCCCGTCTCGGGCTGCCAAAAAGCGGTTCTCGGCAAGCACCTCAGCGCCCGCAACGACCCGCGAGGAGTCGCCCTCGAGCTCCAGGCGCGACAGCGTCCTCGGGCGCCGGCACGCCCACGTGCACGTGCAGAGCCATCGTCGGCTCCCGCCGGACGAGCACGCGCATCGAGTCGTCGAGATCGCGGTAACGCGCCGCGCCGGAGACCTCGGTCTCCTCCCGGACAGTCAGCGGATGCGTGCCCGCGACAGCTACGGTCAGCCCCATCGCACCCAACTCGCGCGCAAGCTGGCTTCGCAGCGAGGCGAGCTCCGCAACGACCCCGTCGACGTCCACGTGGATGCCAGTAGTGAGCTCAACCACCGCCGCGTGTGTCTCCGGCGACGTATGCGCGGAGAGCTCACTCGAGAGCCGCGCGAGCACCTCATCGCTCGACTGGGCCAGCGACCAGTCAGGCCGCTCGAGGAGCATGACCTCCTCCTCGACCCCCAGCGTATAGCGCCGATCGAACTCATTGTTCCACCGCGCCCACAAGGGGTACGCACAACCAAACCCGTCGCCGCCCCGATCGACCCAGTCGAGAAACGAGCGTTGATATGCCCAAGTTTCCACCCTCACCACCGCCTTATCCGCCATCCCGCGGCTCGGTTTCTAGTTACGCACGCTACAGCTTCAGGGAGCTCGATCATCCGCTCGACCTCCGCGCCCGCCGTTTCCTCGCCGGCGAGGGCGGCCACGAAGGCGCGGTAGCGCACGTCGCAATCGCGACGTTCGGCGGGCTCGTGCAATGGGCGTCGGAAGGCGGGGGTGCACTTGCGCTAGCAAGCATCGTTGCTATAGTTGCGCTAGCAAGCAAAGCGGAGGCGTCAAAAGGATTGCCTCAGTGATCGAAATCGCAGCAGATGATGAGCACCACCAAGGTCAAGCTCGCGCTCGACATCTCCGCGGTCAAGCAGGCATAGCCGCAAGCAGCGTGCCGGCACCCCCCAATCCCATCGCGAAGTCACGAGTTCTTCAAAGGAGGAGAGCGATGCGTCCGATCGACGGCATTCACCACATCACACTGATCACCGGCGACGCGCGCGCCAACGTTGAGTTCTACGTTCGCGTGCTCGGCCTGCGCCTGGTCAAGAAGACGGTCAACCAGGACGACCCGAGCGTCTATCATCTCTACTACGCCGACGAGCACGGCTCGCCGGGCGCCGACATCACCTTCTTCGAATACCCCGGAGCGCAAGGCGGACAGGCGGGAGCGGGGATGATTCGCGCGATCATCCATCGCGTCGCCTCCCAGGAGGCGCTTGACTACTGGCAGCGGCGGCTGAGCGCCGAAGGAGTCTCGGTACAGCGTGAGCGTGACCGCCTGGTCTTCTCGGACCCCGAGGGGATGCGCCACGAGCTCGGCATGTTCGATCGCCCCGACGAGCCGCTGATCGCGCGCTCAAGCGATGTTCCAGAGCAGTTCGCGCTGCAGGGCTTCGAGGGCGTTCGCGCCCTGGTCGCCGATCCCGCCCGCAGCGCGGCGCTGCTGCGCGAGGCGCTCGGCTTCGCTGAGCTCTCCGACCACGAATGGGAGGCGCGCGGCGAGCATCGCGGCGGGCGAATCCTGTTCGAGCAGTCGGACACGCGCGGGACCCCCGGCGCCGGGACGGTGCACCACATCGCGTGGTCGGTCTCCCGCGCCGAGATGGACGACTGGCGCGAGCGGATCATCGCCAGCGGCGGGCGTCCCACGCCGGTGATCGACCGCTTCTACTTCGAGTCGGTCTACTTCCGCGAGCCGAGCGGCATCCTCTACGAGCTCGCGAGCTATGACGGCGCCGGCTTTACCGTCGACGAGCCGGCCGAGACGCTCGGCGAGACGCTCGCGCTGCCACCCAACTACGAACCGATCCGGAGCAAGGTCGAGCCGATCCTCACCGCGCTGCCCGACATCCGCCAATGGCGCCCCATCGCGGCACGCACGGAGAACTAGTGGTTCATCCTGGAAATCCGCGCCCTCATGCCTCGAGGACCTTGCCACTCACGCGGCACCCTACCGGGCGGCGTCGGAGTGGAGGCGACCCCGCCGCGTCCAGCAACTGCGTAGCCGTCATGGCCCGTTCCAGGCGCAGTGTTAGCAGCGCTCGCCCATCGCTGCACCTACGGCGGATTCAGCGGAACTAGATCACGATCTGCAGCTGGTTGCTCGCCCCGGCGAGGTTCGAGCCGTCGGCCTTGGTCCGGGCGATGATCGCGTAGCGACCGCCGCGGCGGAGCGCAAGCTCGGCGGTGAACAGACCCTGCCTGACGGTCACGCGGGTGCTCTTGAGCAGCCGCCGGTGGCCGTGCGCGAGCGCGTAGACGTCGAGTTCGACCGTCCGCCTGGCCGGGAACACCGTGCCGCTCACCCGCAGCGGCGCGCTCGACTCGAGCTTCAGCTCGAGTCCCGGCGCGATCCCCACCGCGACGATCTCCGAGGCACTCGCGGGGGCCTGCTGGTGCAGCGCGCGGAGGTTGGCGTTGTGCGCGAGCGTCACCGGCACAGTGAACGACCCATCCGCCGCGGTCGTCGCGCTGGCCAGCTGGGTCGTGCCCGACGGGGTGACCTTCTGCACAGGGCCCTAAACGCATCACACGCATCAACGTGGGCAATCTCTAGTGGCGAATGCACACGGAGATGCGTCACTCCTCCAAGGGCGACGCCGAGACGGCGGGCTAGCCGGCAGTGAGCGGTTGCGGCTGCCGTCTGACGTTCTGCCACACGATGCCGGAGACACCCGCGATGGTGTCGATGCCGTCCTGCTCGGTGGCGTCCCGGGTCAGCACCGCGATGAAGTAGCGCCGGCTGTCGCCCTGCACGATGCCGATGCTGTTGACAACCCACGGCGCGGTGCCGTACGGCAGCCAGCCGTTCTTCAGCGCGACCGTCACCCCGGTGCGGGGCACGCCGCCGGAAATGCCCCACGCCTCCCCGGAGATGATGTGCTCCATCAGGTAGAGCTCGTAGCCGCGCGAGTACGCGGTCAGCAGCGAGTCGGGTTCCGCCAGTTCGGCCACCAGCCGCAGCTGGTCACGGGCGCAGGTCAGCGTCAGCCCCCACTGGCCGTAGGGGTCAAAGCTGGTGCAGCGCAAACCGACCCGACGGTTGTAGACGCCGAGGCCGTCGGCGGCGCCGTCTGCGTTCCACAGTGCGGTTGCGGCGTTGTTGTCTGACTGCTCAATCATCGCCGTCGCCAGCGAGCGCTCATGGGACGAGAGATGCCCGTGGGTTTGGTATAGGCGCGCCTCCAGGATGTCGACCTTGATGATGGAGGCGGTGTCGTTGAGCATTCCCGGGCCGTAGAGCCAAAGCTTCTGCGCGTCGGCGTCGTACACCGCGACGGTGACCGCGCCGGGGCGGTCGGCCAGGTAGGCGGCGATGCGCTGCTCCAGCGACGCGGGTGCGGGTGCGGGTGCGGGCGTGGGCGTGGGCGCCACCGGTTCGCCGCCGTCCGCTCGCGCGCCGCGAGCTGCCAGGAGGCCAAGCGCCAGCAGGCCGAGGGCGACCCACCGGGTCAGTCGCGCAGGAGCTAAGGAGAGCTTCATGGACGCGGGATTATCCACAGTCAGCTGGACACCTTGTCAAGACCCAAATGCCACAACTCGCGTGTGGCCGCCGGTAGTGCGCTAAACGTTGTCAGAGCTGCTTAATCGTCAAGCTCTTCACCGTAGTTCGAGATTGCTTCCATGTTGAGAACGACGATCTGATTTGGCCTCACTACGCCCGATGCTGCCCGACCAACCAACACACAACGGCCCTGTCGGGACCCGATGTGCTGATCGACGCCGGCGAGCACGACCCCCCTACTCCTCGCCCGAGCAGACGCGCCGGCTCGCCAACATCTTGCGCAGCAGCGGCGCCGAGGTCAGCGTCCACACCGGGCCCCGCGCCGGGCACAACCTGACCCCCAACGACCTCGCGCAGACAGCCCGCTGGATCATCACGCTCACAGCCCAGAACAACTGAAAGGAGAACACGGAGGAACATCGCTTGCGCTGGCAAGGACTGCGTTAAGCTACTGGGGCAACCATGTCGAAGATGCCCAAAGCACCCACCGCCTGCCCCTACGTGGTCGGAGACGACGGGCTCGCTTCCTGGTCAGACACCCACGCAAACGCGTGGATCGGGCTGCTCGAGACGCACAAGCAACTTACCCGGGCGCTCGACGCCGAACTGGAAGCGCGACACGGGCTGAGCTTCAGCGGTCTCGAACTGCTCGGACGCCTCGCGGCAGCCGACGATCGTCAGCTGCGGCTGTCCGCTCTCGCGCACGAGGCAGGACTCAGCCTCAGCCGCGTCTCACGGATCGTCGACCTGCTCGAAGCGCGCAAACTCGTCCGCCGCGAATCCTGCGCCCAGGACGCCCGCGCGGTCGAAGCGCACCTCACCGATAGAGGTCTCAGGCTCGCGCGCGACGCGCAGGCAACGCATTTCGCGTCCGTGCAGCAGAGCTTCTTCGACAAGCTCGAGCCAGGCGAGCTCGAGGTGCTCGCGGAGGCGTTCGGCCGCCTCTCGCCGCGCCGAGCAGCGACCTGCACCACGGATTGACACCGCCCGCGACAGCGCCTTCTCGAGCCCGCCCCCACAACGGGACGCAGCTCGTTGAGCGCGCACCTCGCACCTAACACGGCCAGGGGACACGCAGGGGTGATGGTCGGCTAAAGACGAAGGGCCGCGAGCCGATTCTTTAGTTATGAGCACATCTGTTGTTCAAATGTTGGCGGAGGTCCCGGTCGGGTCGTCCGCTGGGCCTCCGTTCGCCCCAATGAAAAGCACCATCGACATTCGGCCGATTCGCCCGTCTGACGCGCAGCTAATCGTCGCCGCGGTCTCCTACACCTCGCCCGAGACTTACTTCAGGCGCTTTCACGGCGCCAAGTCCGCTTTCGGGGAGAGCGAGCTTCGCTACCTGACCGAGGTCGACGGCGCCGACCACGTCGCCCTGGTCGCGGTCGAGCGCGCCGAGCAGGGCGACCGACTGGCGGCCGTCGCGCGGTACATCAGAAGCCCGACGGACCCCAGCGAGGCGGAGTTCGCCGTCTGCGTACACGACCCATTCCATCGCTCAGGGCTCGGGCGAAAGCTGCTTCGCAAATGCGCGAGGCGGGCCGCCGAGCGCGGAATCAGCCGTTTCCGGTTCGTCGTGCAGCCCGACAACACGCAGATGCTCTCCCTGATGCACGCCGAGTTTCCGTGCTCGTGGCTTGACCGGCGCGGCCCCGGCGAAGTCGAGTACCTGGCCGAGATCGATCACAACCGGGCGGCGAACAACTGCGAGAACCGGGCCCCGGTGCGCCGAGCGCTGCGCGAACCACTTGGCGTCGCGCTCTCGCTCACCGCCAAGCTCGGTCGCGACATTCGCTAGGTTCAGCCGGCGAGCCCGGCGAGGATGATTTGCGACACAGCTTGTGGGCGTCGTAGCATCTCGGGCAATGAGCGCGATCGGCTATGCAGAGCGTTCGGCCTCGGCGCGAACGCCGGCGCTGTTCGGCCGGGTCATGGCGCTCGTGGCCCTGACGGTGGGGTTCGCCACGCTGGGCGTCTGGGCTGCGCGGGATTCGGGTGGTGCGGAGTGGTTCATCGCCTGGTTGCTCGCGCTGGGCTGCCTGGTGGGCCTCAACGTCGCCAACGCACGCGGCAGCACGGGGCTGGCGCTGGTGCTGCTGATGGGTTTCGGCCTGCTCATCGGTGCGAGCGTAGCCACGACGGTGAACTACTACGCCGCGACCGATCCGACGGCCGTCCGACAGGCGTTCGGGGCCACTGCGCTGTTCGTTGCAGCTCTCGGGTCCGGCGGATACGCGGTGCGTCGCGATCTCTCGTTTCTTTACCGCACCCTGTTCTGGCTGCTGCTGGTGCTGATCGCTGCCGGAATTGTGCTGATCTTCGTCCACATCCCTGCCGCGTATGCCATCTGGGCGCTGGCAGGGCTTGCGATCTTCGGGCTCTACACGGTCGTGGACTTCAACCGCCTGCGCCGGGCAGGCAGCGAGGAGGCGATCCCGCTCGCCGCCGGGATCTTTCTCGACATCCTCAACATCTTCCTGCTCTTCCTCCGACTGTTTGCGCGCTCATCCTGACGCCGGCAGTCCGGACGCTTCACCTCGGGTGGCGCTATAGTCCAAGCAGTTTGGCACTCTCATGCTGAGAGTGCCAGAGTTCCCCCAATCTAGTCCCTACTGGAGGCTGCTCTATGAAGCTCAAGCCCCTCGGCGATCGCCTGATTGTGCGCGCGATCGAGGAGGAAGAGACCACCGCGGGTGGAATCCTCCTGCCCGACACTGCCAAGGAGAAGCCTCACAAGGGTAAGGTGCTGGCCGTCGGCGACGGCAGGATCAGCGAGGACAACGGCAGGCGGATGCCGCTTGACGTCTCGGAGGGCGATGAGGTCCTCTACGGCAAGTACGGCGGGACCGAAATCAAGGTCGACGGTGAGGAATTGCTGGTCCTGCGCGAGTCCGATGTGCTCGCCAAGGTTCAGGCCTAAGGAGATCGCGGACACATGGCTCATAAGGAACTGAAGTACGCCGGGGACGCGCGCAAGGCGCTCGAAGGCGGCGTCGACGCAGTCGCCAACGCCGTCAAGGTGACGCTCGGGCCCAAGGGCCGCTACGTCGTCCTGGACAAGAAGTACGGTGCGCCGACGATCACCAACGACGGTGTCACGATCGCGCGTGAGATCGAGGTCGAGGACGTGTTTCAGAACCAGGGCGCGCAGCTCGTGCGTGAGGTCGCGACCGCGACCAACGACGTCGCCGGCGACGGGACCACGACTGCGACGGTGCTCGCCCAGGCGATCGTGCACGCGGGGATGAAGAACGTGGCGGCCGGCGCGAACCCGCTCGCGCTGAAGCGGGGCATCGAGGTCGCGGTGGATCAGGTCGTCGCCGACATCAAGGCCCAGGCCAAGGAGATCTCGGGCAAGGACCAGATCGCCCGCGTCGCCTCGATCTCGGCCGCTGACGACGAGATCGGCGACGTGATCGCCGACGCGATCGAGAAGGTCGGCAAGGACGGCGTGGTCAACGTCGAGGAGGGGCAGACGTTCGGCATGGACCTCGAATTCACCGAGGGCATGCAGTTCGACAAGGGCTACATCTCGCCCTACATGGTCACCGACCAGGACCGCATGGAGGCCGTCCTCGAGGATCCCTACATCCTGATCGCCAACCAGAAGATCGGCTCGATCCGCGACCTGCTGCCAGTGCTCGAGCAGGTGATCCAGTCCGGCAAGCCGCTGCTGATCATCGCCGAGGACATCGAGGGCGAGTCGCTCGCGACGCTGATCGTCAACAAGCTCCGTGGCATCTTCACCGGCCTCGCGGTCAAGGCGCCGGGCTTCGGCGATCGCCGCAAGCGGATGCTCGAGGACATCGCGATCCTCGCCGGCGGCGAGGTGATCACCGAGGAGATGGGCCTCAAGCTCGAGAACACCCAGCTCTCCCAGCTCGGCCGCGCGCGGCGCGTCGTCGTCGCCAAGGACACCACGACGATCATCGACGGCGGGGGTGACGGCGAGGCGATCAAGGGTCGCATCAACCAGATCAAGACCGAGATCGAGAACACCGACTCGGACTTCGATCGCGAGAAGCTCCAAGAGCGTCTCGCGAAGCTCGCCGGCGGGGTCGCGGTCGTGAAGGTCGGCGCGGCGACCGAGACCGAGATGAAGGAGAAGAAGCACCGAGTCGAGGACGCCCTGCAGGCGACCCGCGCCGCGCTCGAGGAGGGCATCGTCCCCGGCGGCGGCATCGCGCTCCTGCAGGCGGGCAAGGCCATCCGTCTCGACGGGTTCGAGGACGAGGACGAGAAGACCGGTGCGAAGATCGTGCTCCGCGCGCTCGAAGAACCGCTTCGCCAGATCGCGCACAACGCCGGGCTCGAAGGCTCGGTCGTCGTCAACGACGTGCGCAAGGCCAACAAGGGCCAGGGACTGAACGCGATCACCGGCGAGATCGTCGACCTCGTCGCCGCCGGCATCATCGACCCCGCGATGGTCACGCGCTCGGCGCTGCAGAACGCGGCCTCGATCGCCAAGAACATCCTCACCACCGAAGCGATCGTCGCCGAGGTCCCGGAGAAGGAGTCCGGTGGAGGCGGCGGCGGCGGCATGCCCGACATGAGCGGGATGATGTAGCCCGAGGCGCTAGTGGTGCATCCGGCAAGTTCGTTGATGGGGCTGGCGAGCGAAAATCGAGCATGGCAAGGACGCAGGACCGAAGGCGCAGCGGCGCTACGTCCGTGACGTACGCCGCTGCTTCTTCGAGCGGACTCCTGCTGAGAACCACGCGTCTCGGGACTCGAGCTGACCGCCGGTCGGTCACTTCGTCTATGCTCAGTGCGCCAGCGAGCGGCGCATCAAGCGCACCGTTGGCGGGGGCTGGGACGGCGGATCACAAGAGCGCGCAGAGAAAGGCAGGACTGGTCGCCGGTCTGCGCTGGATCGACGACTGATCACAGCGGGAGCTGCAGGAACTACCCCAAGCAAGTCGAGGAGATCGAGATGACAGATGTGCGACGGACCGGCCCACCACGACGTCTTGAGGACCGGACACGATTCGGCATCCCGATCGAAGGTGAGGCGGACGGCATCTGGCAGCGCGCTTTCCACGTCCATCTCACCGAGGAGATGCGGCGGCAGCCTGACCTCCCGGGGGCCGAGTTCTTCGGCAAGTCGCTGACTATCAATCCTGAGCAGATCAAATTCTATTTCGTCGGCAGTGCAAACTTGCTGCCGAACTACCTCGACATGATCGAGTCAGCTATCCCGCAGGCAAATCAGACTGCTGCGGAGGAGCGCCAACGCTTAAACGAAGCGGTCGCTGAAGCCGAGCAAAACGTTCGAGAGCGAGACCAAGACATGGAGCGGGAGCTGAAGGCCTGGGCCGAGAAGCAATCCGAGAAGAGCTGAACCCGGGGCCTTTGCCAGGCGGCATCCTAGTAGGGCGCGCACGGGTCGTCAGAGACGCTCGCTCACAGCTGCATCCCGGTGCTGTGCTCCTTCCCGTGCGATCAGCAACGCAGCTGCGACCGCCTGGGCGATCAGTACATCCCCGCAAGCAAATTCAGCGCCTGACCCGGATGCGGGCCAGGACCCCGAAGCGTACCCGGCCGACGGAGTGATCATCACGCCCCAGCACGGCCGATAGCCGCCGCGACAGTCGCGTGTCGGGTGGTGGTTACGGCTGCTCTACAAGCGAGGCGCTTGCAGCTTCATGGCCTCAGGCCGCCGCCGGCCGATCGACTCTGGGCCGCCAGACTCTAGTGGCCCGCCCGGATCATGCTTCGTGCTGGTTCAGAGAAGGCCCCGACTCATGAGTGTGGACTCAGGAGCCTGGCCTTTTGGGCACCGAACTCCTCGTCGGTGAGATCACCGCGATGGTACAGGTCGGCCAGACGGCCGAGGTCGGCTATGCGCGCGTCTCGTCCGCCGTCATCTGCCACGGCTCGGGCGTGCTGCCGAGATCGCCAAGAACGCCGAATGTCGGCGCGCCGAGGACCAGGTGCGGATCGAGCGCGCGGTATCGCCGGCGCGCGCATCGGGGAACTCCCGCGCCGTCTTTTGGCGCAGAGCCCGGATGCCCAGCGCGAGCAGGACGGCGATGCCGATGACCGGGATCGGCTGACGCGTCGAGGGGAACGGCCCCCAGACGACCACGAGCAGCAGCGCCAGCCCGGCGGCCGCGTAGACGTACGGTGCGTGCACGCGCAGTGAGGGCGCCAGCGTGCGGCGCAGTGCGAGCGCGAGCCGGGTAGGACCGAGGATCCAGGCGCCGATCACGATCGCCGCTCCGTAGGTGATCAGTGCGATCGCGGTGTCGTAGAGAAGGCTTGTGCCAATCGCGTAGACCTGGTGCGCAGCCGGCTTGTTTGAGGGCACCCTTGACCAGGGAGTCGACCAAGACGTCGCCGATGATGCGCCGGGCGAGTACCACGATCACGCCAATGCCAATCAAGCACCAGCCGGTCGCGCGCACCGCAACCCTTCGCCACCCTTCGGCCAGCCACACCGCCAGGATGAACAGTCCGAAGGCGATCACGGGCAGGACGAGCGCGAAGCCCTTGATCGACTTTACGAGGTTCTGTGCCGTCTTCAGCTGGGAGGAGCGCAGGATCACGATGTTGGCGCTCAAAGGAGGCAGCGTCACCCCGAGCTTCTGCTGGACGGCGCCTCGGGCCGCCGCGCCGGCGGCGCCCTGAGCCCCTGACTGCACGGTCGCCAGCTGTTCCTGCAGGCCGAGCTGTGCAGCGAGTTGCATGAGCAACGGGTACAGGTGGAGGACTACGACGCCGTTCGTGGTTGAGACCGTCTTACTCCCTCCGTTCAGGATCCGTAAGAGCTCGAGCTGCGCAGTGCGGTTGGCCACGCGCCAGGCGCTTTGGACCGTCGCAGTGGAGAGCACCTGCGGGGCGACCTGGATCGCCAGCGCACGCAGCCCCGCCGTCGCCGGCGCGGCGAGCCCGGCGAGCTGTGACGGCAGGGCGCTCTTGATCTCGGCGGAGACGTTGACCGAGCTGAACAGTTCGTTGACCAACACGCCGCCAACGGCCGTCTCGATCTTGGGATCGGCGAGCAGCTGCGAGCTCGTGTTCGTCCAGCTGTTGGTGTTGAGCACCTGCCTGTTGATCCACACCGCCAACGTCGCGAACACCCCTACCACGACTGCGCAGGCGAATATCGCGCCGATCAGCGCACGACGCGAGTACGGCGCTGGCGCGGGGCTCGTCGGCGCCCGCTCAGCGGGCGGCTCAACTTCCTGGGTTGGCTCCGGCATCTCTCAGCCCATCGAATTCGGAAGCGCCGACCAACTCGCCACCAGCTACAAGCAGACCCTCGCTGCAACCAACTGCTCATAGGGAGGTATCGAACATGTCGGGTGCGGGGCACCTGAGTCCACTTCACGGATCGTAACTCGACTCGAGCACATGGGTAGCCGCCCACACATCAGCAGGATCTTCGACGGCGACAACATGGTGCCCGTGATCTCCATCGTCGTGATCGTCGTCAGTAGCAGCACCGCGGCTGGACCTTGGGCTTGGTCAACTCGAGGCAATCGGAGAGCAGCTGCCTGACAGCAGCGGCCGTCTGCGGACGAGCCGATCGAGGCGGTGGACATCCTACATCGGTAGTCCTCGATCGCCTTCAAGCGAGCCCGCCGCGAGCGGACCCAATCGGGCCGTCGTCGTCTCGGTCTCCGCGAGCCAGCGTTGCACGAGTATCGGCGATCGCGATCGCGAACGGCATGTCTCCGGCCGTCCACATGATCCCTGCTCCGATCTGCTGGTCGGCCAGTGCGGAGATCCCGCCCGGTCGGTGGACGAGCTAGCATAGTGGCCGTACAGGGGGTGCTGGGCGAATGCGAGGTACATCGACAGTCCGACGTTGGGCACGGTCGTGCGGCGACGTAGGCGATCCGGCTGCCCATACGGCATGCCGTGGAGCCGGGGGGCATGCTCACCTGGGCCCAGAACAGGATCCCGAACCGCCAGGAACATACTGTGCTCGAGCATGTGTGCGTCGAGGTTTCGCAGCGTCAGGTCATACATGCCCGGCAGTGCCAGACCAGCAGGTTAACGTTGAACAACAGCCAGGCGCGGACGGCCTGTCAGCACCCCGAACAGCGCCCGAAGCGGCGCGAGGTAGGGCGAGCGAATCGACGTCCGCGCAGCGCGCGGCGCAGCCGGAGCGGAAGTGGACGCCAGATCGACATCCAGGGCCGTGCCGAGCACGATCAGTGGCGCCGCCACCGCGATCAGCAACAGATGCTGGACCATATGCGCCCAGAACAGCTTGTCGGCCAGCCAGTCCAGCGGCGACTGCAGCGCGATCAGGATCGTCACCAGCCCGGCGTAGAAGATCAACGCGCGCGCGGCGAGCGCGCCGGTCACGAGGCCTCCCGTGAGCACGACGGCGCGGCGCTCCCCGAGCAGGTGAAGCACGAACGCCGCCAGGCGAGCGCCGCAGGCAAGTGGCCCACCACGCTCAAGCTCTGCGCCCGAGGCACGGCTGCACTGCCCGGCTCAGCTGATCGCCGCACCAGCACGACCAGGCGACCGAAACGATCGCGGCGTACCACAGCCACCAGCCCACCATCTGATCACGTATTCGCGGCCCGCCGCTCCGGGCGAACACCGTGCCGAGCACGAGCGAGGTGATCACCAGCCCGGCGAGCATGTGCCACGCGTGGAAGAAGATGAACAGCTACATGTAGCTGCCGTAGGCATGCAGCGGCGGCGGCGTCTTCAGGGTCGCGAACACCACCAGGTGCCGACCAGTCCCGCCGCCGTGAGGATCCACGCCGAGGTCAACCATGTCCTGTGCTCCCGTACCCGCTCGTCCGCGCCCCCCGGTACCCATAGTCCAGACGCGGCCGGCCCGTGGCCCACGGTGACCAGGAGGTTGCCCACCGTCGTCGGCGTCGTCTCGGAGGTGGGATGGAACTGCCCTTGGTGTTCAGCGCGTCCAGGTAGATGAACCCGAGGTACAGTGCCGCCGCCAGCGTCGTCCAGGGGAGGATCTGCCAGCCGCGCCCCCAAGCGAGTCATGTCGGCCCGCACGGCCGGTTCGATGTGCGGGGGATGCGCGGGCGCAGCGCCCTCGACCGCGGCCCCGGCGATCGCGGGGGCGCCCATCAGCCGGACCGCCGGTCCCGTAATCGTAGGGTCCTGAGGAGACCACGACGGGTCGTTCGAAGTTGATCAGCGGCACCGGGCTCGGCAGGAGCCACTCGAGCGTCCGCCCTCCCCATGCGTTGACCTCTGCGCGCTCGCCTCTGATCCAGGACATGAGCATGTTGTAGCCCAGTACCGCGACCGAGGCGATGATCAGGATCACGAACAGGCTGGAGATCAGGTTCTGGGTGCCGAACGTGGGATCGACGAACGCCTGCCAGCGCGGCTCTCCCTTCAGCCCGGCGTAGAACAGCGGGATGAAGACCCCGAGGAAGCCGATCTCAAAGAGCCAGAAGTGGAGCTTGGCGAGTCCCTGGTCGAGCTTGCGCCCGGTCATCTTCGGGAACCAGTAGTAGAAGCCGGCGAGGAACCCGAACACGGCGCCTCCGACCAGCGTGAAATGGAAGTGGGCCACGGTGAACATATCGCCGTGGAAGATCGTGTTGGTCGGCACGTCCGCGAGGTAGAGGCCGGTGACACCGCCGATCATGAAGTTGCGATGAACCCCATCGCGAACAGCATCGGCGGCTCAAGCCGTATCCGCCCCCGCCACAGGGTCCCGATCAGCGCGAAGAAGATCAGCCCGGTAGGGATCGAGATCAGCTCTGTGTCGAGCATGATCGGCGTGTCCAGGGAGGTGTTGGCGCCCGACCAATAGATGGGTGCATCCACACCCTCATGCTGAGCATGAAGATCCCGATCATGCCTCCGACCACGAGCTTGCCGAACAGCGGCTTGCGCGTGAACACCGTGACCACCTCGCAAACGGCGCCGAAACCCGGCAGCGATCACGTAGACCTCGGGGTGTCCCATGAACCAGAACAGCTGCTCGTAGACGAAGTTGTTGCCGCCGTACGCCGCCTGGTAGAAGGAGGTGCCGAACACCCGGTCAAGCAGTGTCAACGTGACCGCCGCGGTGAACGTGGGGAACACGACCAGCCCGAGCAGCCCGGACAGAAGGCTCGCCCAGACGAACACCGGCAGCCGGCCCCAGGTCATTCCGGGCGCTCGCATTTTGAGCACGGTGACGAACATGTTCATGCCGCCCATGAGCGAGAACGCAAACACGATGATCGTGAAGCAATACGCGTCCATGCCCAGCGCCGCCTGGTCGGCTAGCGGGGAGTATCCCGTCCAGCCTGTGTCGGGAACCCGCCCAACAGCACGCTCGAGAGCAGCACCGGAATGACTGTGAACAGCATCCAGAAATACTGCTGCCGACCCCGAGCGAGGGATACGAGTAGGTCCACAGCCACTGCTGGCCGGTGACATTGACCACCAACGGATTTGCCGGCGGGTCGGTCGTCTGCTTGTAGAACCCGAACATGCCCCAGCCGACAAGGAAGATGGCGAGGAAGCCGGTGACCCCGAGCCACGCGATCTCCTGCCTGGGCTCGGCCCGCAGCGGAGGTCCGTCCTCGAGTTGCTCTACCGGCATGCCCGTCGGCGACCGGTCACGGAACACCACCAGGCTGTAGCCCACGAACAGCCACACGAACAGGGCCACCGGCACCGCGAGCGCGGTGAAAACGAGGTTGGTGAGGTTCGCGAAGCCCGCGACCGAGCTGGCGGACTTGGGGGCGATCAGCGGGTTGATCACGATCACCACCGCGACGCAGATCACCGACAGCACCACCCACAGCCTCAGGATCCGCCGGACGTGACGCGGCTCTTCCCGGCTTCCGCCGGCGCCGACGCCCGCGGCTCGCGGCGAGCCGCTGCTCATGTGACGGTCACCGTCCCGGCCATGTAGCCGGTCGTCGCCATTGGACCGCCGAAGCCGTCCTGCCCGCCGATGCCGTCACCGGCCAGGCCGGTGCCGCACGGCACGTAGCAGTGCCACACGTACTGGCCCGGCGTGCCGGTCCTGAACTGGAACACAATCACGTTCGGCTTCGGGTACTGCTCGCCGGCGATCGTCACCGCGTTGGGCGCGCTGGCGGACACGCCGAGCAGCGGCACGTTGACGAACAGGAATGTCTCGTGCGTGTCGGGCGGCGTCTGGATCGTGAACGTGTGGCCCGGCGCGTCAGGGCTGACCTGCCGTATCGACTGGCCGTTAACGTACATCACGTTCCCGACCGTCCCCCGGACCGTGTCGAAGAACGGATTGTGCAGTTCGGTGGAGGTGTCGTACTGCTTGATCGTCACCGTCACCGTGCTGTAGGCGGGAACCCTGATGCTCGTGCTCGGGCAGTAGGTGACCCAGCCGGAGTGGGGGCCTCCCCCCGCTGCGCCCGAGGTGCTGCCATGACACGCATGGCTGTCCGGAAACACCGCCAGCGACACGCTGGCGCCGGTCGTCGCGTGCGACGCCGGAGGCTCATAACCCAAGCCGCTGGCCGAGCGCACCGCGAACACGACCCCGACGAACACCACGCCGGTCACGAGGAGCGCGACGATCACACCCAGCAGATGCCGAGGCTCGCCCTCTCTCGCCGACATTCGCGGCACCCTACGTCGAGCCTACGAGCGACACATCCGTGGAAAGTACGGAGCAATCCGTACTTTCCCGATCGCGCCTTTCGCGGGAGCCCTTAGTTTAGAGCGTTAGGGCCATAAAGATCCGCTTCCGGCGGCCGATCACACGCCTATCCCCTCGATCGTCGGAGGTGTCCACATGGGCCAACTCGTAACCAATCCTCTCAGCATGCTGGGAGCCCGCCCACTGGAGGCTGACGTCCCGGACTTTGCTGATGCGCTCAGTGAGCCGGACTCGCTGCTCGCGCTTCTCAACCGGATGAGCGATGGCGTGTACTTGGTCGATCGGCGGCGCACGATCCGATTCTGGAATCGGGCGTGCGAGCAGCTCACCGGCTATCGCGCAGACGAGGTCGTCGGGCATCGCTGCTTCGAGGACATCTTGCGCCACGTCGACGACGAGGGCCGTCGGCTGTGCTCTTGGGCGCTGCCCGCTCGCTCACACCATGCGTGACGGCGCGCCGCGCGAGGCGCGCGTATGGCTGCATCACAAACTCGGCCACCGCGTCCCGGTGCGCGTCAGCGTCAATCCGATCCGCGACCGCGAGGGGACGATCATCGGTGCGATCGAGACGTTTAGCGAGGACTCCGCGCTCGTCGCGATGCGCGAGCGGATCGCAGAACTCGAAGAGCGGGCGATGCTCGACTCGCTGACCGGGGTGCCGAACCGGCGCTTCCTCGAGCTGACGTTATCGAGCCGCCTGGCCGAAATGCGCCGCCACGGGGCACCATTTGTGGTTGCGTTCGCCGACGTCGATCACTTCAAGCAGGTCAACGATATTTATGGTCATGGTGTCGGCGACGCCGTCCTGCGGATGATCGCCACAACACTCGACCGGAAACCTGCGCGGCAGCGACACGCTCGCGCGCATCGGCGGCGAGGAGTTCGTTGCTGTTGCTCTATCACGCGGGCGTGGTCCCGTCGCTCACAAGCTGCGAGCGGCTTCGGAAGCTAGTCGCATCCAGCTCGCTCGACGTCGCCGACAGTGACCTCAGCGTCACGATCTCCTTCGGCGCGACGCTCTCTACGCCCAGCGACTCCCCCGAAACTGTGCTGCGCCGCGCCGACGCACTGCTGTACGAAAGCAAACGAGCGGGACGCGATCGCATCACGACAGATCTTGGCTGACGACGACCCCAAGACCCGACCACTTCGTTAACGGGGTCGTTGCAACCAAGCAGGAACCATCCGTTCCAACGAGGCGATCGGCCGAGGAAGAAGAGCATGCGCGACCACCCGTATCCTTCGTGAGATGGTGGCGCCACGTGCAAGCGTCGAAGCGCGGCCTGCTCGCACAAGTTGCGGGTACCGCTGATGGCGGTTGGGATGCTCACGCGAACTCGGCTCTTCGCGACGGCGCTGGCCACCGGGCTGCTTGGCGTCGCGTCGTCGTCGGCGGCGGCGCCGGTTCGCGTTGGTGGCGCCCCGCGCCGACCAGCGAGCTCGAGGGTCGTCGGGACGTTGGCGAGCTCCACGCCGATCGACGTCACCGTGACGCTCGAGCCGCGTGATCCGGCGGGGCTCGCGAGCTATGCGACCGAGGTTTCCACGCCGGGGTCGAGTCTTTATCGTCGCTACCTCACCGTGGCTGGATTCCGCCGGCGGTTCGCTCCGACGATGACGCAGATCCACGCGGTCGATGCGTCTCTAGCCTCGCACGGCTTGGCGCCTGGTACGGTGTCGGCGAACGGCCTTGCGATTCCGGTGACCGCGACGGCCGGGGCGCTTGGCCGCGCGTTTTCGCTCTCGTTTCAGCGCGTGACGCTGGCCAGCGGCCGTGTCGCGTTCGCCAATGACCAGGCGCCGCGGGTCGACGTCTCGGTCGCGCCTTTGATTGAGGGCGTGGTCGGCCTCGACAACCTGTCGCAGGCGCAGCCACTCGGGCTCGCCCGGCCCGCGACCGGCGACGGCCACCTTGCGGTCACCGCTCGGGTGGCCACGGGCGGTCCCCAGCCGTGCTCGACGGCGGTTAGCAACGCCTCCAAAGACCTCGTGTACACGGCCAATCAGATCGCCTCGGCGTACCGGTTCTCGAGCCTCTACGGCGCCGGGGACGAGGGCGCCGGGCAGACGATCGGGCTGTTCGAACTCGAGCCGTACGCGTCTTCGGACGTCGCCGCGTACAAGTCCTGCTACGGCACCGGCACATTGGTCGCCGATGTACCGGTCGACGCTGTTGTAACTGGCACAGGTTCCGGCTCGGGCGAGGCGGCGCTCGACATCGAGGACGTGATCGGACTGGCGCCACAGGCGAAGATTCTTGTATACGAGGGGCCGAACAGCCCCACGGGCGTGTACGACACGTACAATGCGATCGTCAGCACCGACCGGGCGGACGTAATCTCAACCTCCTGGGGGGAGTGCGAGTCCGACGAGGGATCGGGCGCCGCGGACTCGGAGAACACGCTGTTTGAGGAGGCCGACGCGCAGGGTCAGTCGGTGTTCGCCGCCGCCGGCGACGAGGGCTCGGAAGATTGCTACGACGACCCCAGCAGCGTGCAGCCCGACAGATCGCTTGCCGTCGACGATCCTGCGAGCCAGCCGTACGTGACCGGCGTCGGGGGCACCTCGATGACGGCGCTCGGACCGCTGCCGACACAGACGGTGTGGAACGATAATTGCGCCGGCGGTCCGTGCGGCGGCGGCGGCGGCGTCTCGACCCTGTGGGCGATGCCGCCCTACCAGTCGGGGGCGCCCTCGTCGCTGAACGTGCTCAACGCGTACTCGTCGCCCGGCCCGTGCGCCGCGCCGTCGGGGACCGACTGTCGCGAGGTGCCCGACGTCTCGGCGGATGCCGATCCTGGCACCGGCTATCTGATCTACTACAGCGGCGGGTGGACCGGAATTGGTGGCACGAGCGCCGCCGCACCGCTGTGGGCGGCGTTTGCGGGGCTGGTGAACGCCTCCAGCCGATGCGACGGCACGACGATCGGGTTCGCGAACCCGGTGCTGTACAAGGCCGCAGCCAGCGAATACTCGAGCGACTTCAGCGACATCGCCTCGGGCGAGAACGACATCACCGCAAGCAACGGCGGCAAGTACCCGGCGGGGCCGGGATACGACATGGCATCCGGGCTCGGCACCCCGAACGGCTCGACGCTGCCGGGAGCGCTGTGCAGTAGCGACGCGAACCTGCGCTCGAGCGTAGAACCTCGCGGCCACCCTGGCCGCCGTACCAGCCCATCCGGTAGATCTGGATCCGCACCCGGCGCGAGCCCGGAGCATCGACATAGATCCGCTCACGCTGGCCGGGGGCCACGGCCTGCTCGGCGACGTAGCCCGTGATCGATCCGTAGGCGAGCCCGCCGACGTCCGCGACGGGACCGGGCAGCCGCCAGGACGTCGTCCCAGGCTGGCGGTTCTCCTTCGCGACGGTTGGCGGTGGCCCAGTGGTGGGCACGAGCCAGCGGAACGCGGCAACAGGCCGTCTGCGCCTTTGGGGCGGGGCAGCACGGACCCCGCCATAAGCGCCTGCGGCGGCGGGACATGCGAGCAACGCCACGCAGATCGCGATCACGACTCCCCGCACCGTTATCCGAGCGTAACGCACCCGGCCGCTGCTCAGCAGCAGCCGCCACACCCCGAGCAGGCACACCGCCAGGATGCTCGGATGCCGAGCGGGCGGCGAGCGCGAGGGGCCGCGGCCCGAGCAGGCGAAGATCTGCAGCCGCCAGACCGCAACGAACTTGCGGGATGCACCACTAGTCGGGGCTGTCAGCGCGTAGCCGAGCGCGCAGTTCGGAGCGCCGGATCTTGCCGCTGATCGTCTTGGGCAGTTCCTCGACGAAATGGATCTCGCGCGGGTATTTGTAGGGGGCGGTGCTGCTCTTGACGAACTCCTGCAGCTCGTGGGCGAGCTCGGGCGAGCCCGTGTGGCCCGCGGCCAGAATGCAGAAGGCGGTCACGATCTCCGTGCGCTCGGGATCCGGCTTGCCGACGACGGCTGCCTCGATCACGGCTGGGTGCTCGACGAGCACGCTCTCGACTTCGAACGGTCCGATCCGGTAGGCGCTCGAGGTGATGACGTCATCCTCGCGTCCCTCGAACCAGAAGTATCCATCCGCGTCCATTGCGGCCCGATCCCCCGTGAAGTAGAAGGGCCCTCGGAACCTCCCCGCCGACGCCACCGGGTCGTTGTGGTAGCCGGGGAACAGGCCGATCGGCCGCTCGGGTTCGCAACGTACGACGATGTTGCCGACACTGCCGGACTCGACCGGTTGGCCGTCGTCGTCGACGATCGCGACGTCATAGCCGGGGACGGGGCGGCCCATCGATCCGGGACGAACCTCCATCGTCCGGTAGTTGGCGACTAGGCATGTGGTCTCGGTCTGTCCGTAGCCATCGTAGACGGTCAGCCCGCCGGTCCCTCGTCGCCACTCGCGGATCACCTCCGGGTTCAGCGGCTCGCCGGCGCTCGTGCAATGCCGCAGCGCCGAAAGGTCGTACTTTGAGAAGTCCGCCGTGGACCAACCGCCGGTAAAGCGTTGGCGGGGCGCAGAACGACGTGACGCGATGGCGGGCGAGGATGCCGAAGATCGTGTTGGCCTCGGGGAGGCCGAGCGCCACGTTGAGGATCGCGGCGCGCTCGTGCATCTGCCCGAACAAACCGCCCCACGCCGCCTTGGCCCAGCCGGTGTCGGTGATCGTCCAGTGCAGATCGCCGGGGCGCAGGTCTTGCCAGAAGCGCGCGGTTCCGATATGGCCGAGCGCGTAGGACTGGCAGTGCTGGACCATCTTCGGGTAGGCGACCGTGCCACTCGTGAAGTACAGCAGCATTGGGTCGTCGCGACCGGTCGGGTCGACCGGCGTCTCCCCGTCGCCAACCGCCCGGCAGCGCTCCTCGAGCGACAGCCAGCCGCTCGGGCGCGCTTCCGACGCACAGGCGCGTCGCCGAGCCCCGGGACCGCCGCATCGACCTTCTCAGCCCCCGCCTGGTCGGTGATCGCCGCCGTCGCGCCGGTCTGATCAAAGCGGTACGCGATGTCCTTCGCGGTCAGCAGGTTGGGCCCGGGCATCGGGATCGCGCCGATCCGGATCGCGCCAAGCAGCGCCGCGTACCACTCCGGGATCCGCGGCAGCATCACGAACACGTGGTCGCCCTTGCCAACCCCGAGATCCAACAGCGCCCGTGCCACCTCGCGCGAGGCGCGCGCCAAGTCGGCCGCCGAGTGCTGCGCGACGACGTCTCCGACGCCGTCGACCGACAGCACTGCGAGCGCGTCGGGATCCTCAGACGCCCACGCTTCGACGATGTCCAGCACGGCGTTGAAGCGCTCCGGCACTTCGACGTGGTAGCTGGCGCGCACGGCGTCAATATCCGCCAAGCGCGGCGCGCAATCGCGAGCGGGACGAGCAACAGAAACAATCGACATCGTCGATCACCTCCAATCGTAACTGCGAGGTAGGGCTGCCGGCGCAACGGCAGCAATCGCGAACACCACAATCACACCCAATCGGGTCCCTCAGCGCTTAGAGCGGATCGTGTTTAGTGGCTTTTACACCGCCGGGAGGGGGCCCGCCATCCGTGGAAACGCGCAATCCTTCGTGCGGGACTACGGCACACGCGTAGCGGCGCTCCGCCCGCTCGGCGCACCGGCGCTCGGATATCCCATGCTCGCCGACGCTCCGGGGATATACGTCCTGCAGCGATGATCGGGCACAGCGTCCCCTCGCTCAACGTCGCCGGCCGCCTGGCTGCGCGGCCGACGTGGCCGGAGCGGCGGATGCGGCATTGAGGCTGAAGAACGGCGGCGGGTTGATCGCAGCCTGCGAGTAATCAACGGCGAATACGGACCCGGCATCGAGCAACGCGGTGGGTGTCGCCCCGCCCGCAGCCACGTATTCGATGTACCTGCGACCGCTGGGGGACAGCGTGATCTTCGTCGAACCCCAGAGGCGGCTCGAGATCGATCCTCTGCGCCCGGCCGTGGTCTGAGCACGTGCGCCAAAGAAGTGCACCGAGCCGAAGTCGGCGAGGGGAAGCGCTCGACACTCGTAGCTGTTGAAGCAGTCCGACGGCGCTTCCACGATCCAGTCAGACGATGAAACGTCGACCGCCGCTTCCGTAACCGTTTTCGAGAACGACGTGTGGCGGGTGCGATCGGTGAGCGCGAGCATCACGCGTTGATCGACTACCCGCACGCTCGCATGCATCATGTCGCCCGGTTCGACGGTCATGCGGATGCTCTTGCTGGGCGACGGCACGAGCTCATACCACGTCGACGAGACGGTCTGACCCGACGCTTTGCAGTCGACCTCGGTGCCGATCTGCTCCAGCGCGTCCGAGCTCGTGCTGAACCCGCCGAGCCCGACCCAGACGGCCGAATACGTCGGAAAGCCCGGCGAGCACGCGACCGACGGCTGGGTCCACCCAGCCGATACCTGCCGGAAGTTCACGCCACTGCGGTGTGCGACGTAACCCGACCAGTTCGAGCTCATGCTCGAGTCAGCCAGGGCAACCCCCGGGGCGGCGGCCGACACGAGCACGGCGCTGACGAATAGAACTGCTGATCTCAGAATCGCAGAGCGTATGGACCAAGCCGTCAGCTTGGCATAAGGGCCCGTTCAAGAACTATTGGCGGTTTTGACGGCGTCTGGACGCGCCTGGCGCCACCGGCTCGTCCTCAAATACTCCCGGTATGATCGGGCCGAGCCGGCGGCGCCAGACACGCCCAGCCACTCGTCAAATCCCGCCACTAATTCTTGAACGGGCCCTAACCTAAGAAGCGCTATGACCGATGTGCCGCGAGCCCGCTCGCTCGAGGGACCGGCCGAGCTTACCGAGTCCAATCACAAGGTAGCCGACAGCGAAGACGATCAATCCGAATCCCAGCGCGCAGATGATGCCGAGGATTACGGGGCCGAGGGCGATGGCGACGACAAGCAACACGGGAATTGCTAACACCACGGCGAGTATCGCAAGTACCACCTTCACGGTGAATCACCTCCTGTACACCGCCTCGGATGTCGGCGGTGTCGCGAATCTAGGCCGCGACAACCGGTCCGTCATCCGTTTAACGACGTAGTCCCGGTGCGACGGACTACGGTCAGTTCGGGCGGCGGCTTAGGCTTAGGGCTCCCGCGGAAATTGATGCCGGAATCCGGCGAGTGGCTGGGCGTGGCTGGCGCCGCCGGCTCGCCCCGATATTGCTGGTGGCAAGTGAGGGCGAGCCGGTGGCGCCAGGCAGCCGGATGACTCGGGCCCCGCGCGTTCAGGCGAGGCCGGATGCCGAGCGCGCGGCAGGCCCGAGCAGACGCTGTCGGAGGCGGCAGTAATCTTCGCGGGAGCCCTTAGAGTCAGCGACACTGCTCGGCGACCGCCTCGTCGGTCACGAACTCGGCCACCTCAGTGGCGCAGCTTCTGGGGATCCCACCCGAACGACACCGAGCCAAAGCGCCGGCGCTTCACATACAGGGGTACCGAGAGGGTGGTGAGCACCGCTCCGGTGTCGCGCGCGTAGGTCTGCAGCAGGAACGGCCGGTTCGATTCGGCGGGCTCGGTGAGTCGCGCGCCGGCAGCGCGGATCTCTTGCTGGGTCAGCACGCGCGGCGGCAGCTCGCTTCCGAGCTCCATCCGCGCTCCCCGAGTGAGGGCACTTGAGTCCAGGAAGAAGCGCTTCGCGCGGTTGCCGAGCAGGTCACGCTCGCGATCGCCGGTAATGTCGTTGCTGTAGATGCTGTTGTGGGCTGGCGCGTAGACGTTCAGGTCGAACGCCAGCGCGAATGTCAGCCCGGGCTCCGCAGCCAACACGGCGTCCATGCGTTTCATCATCTGGCGGTCGACAAGCGCGTCGTAGACCGTGTGGTACTTGGGTGGGTCAAAGCCATCTGCGCTCGCGCGCGAGACATCGAACAGGCGAGCGAAGCGCTGGATCAGCCGGCCCTTCGATTCCTCGTAGCGCAGCTCGAGCAGTTGCTCGATCGTGAGGCGACCGCTGTCGATTTCGCCCTCGAGGATTTCGCGCAGGTCGTCGCAGAGGCCTTGGCAGCGGCGATGCAGACGGGAGATCAGCCCACCGGTGTCGAACCGCGCCATCGTCTGCGACGCCTTTTCGGTTCCCGCCGCCAGGTCGAGCTGACGCTGGGAGACGTCTTGCGCCTGCTGCTGGATCTCGGCGCTGGCAGTCGTGATCGCCTGCAGGTTGCTGTCAACGGCATCGACGTCCGCGAGTTGCTGCTCGGCGAGACGGGCGATTCGGGTAGCGGTCTGGGTCGAGGCGTTGACCAGCCCGCCGATTCGCTCGAGCGCTGATCGTCCGCTGTCGGCGTCGTTGGCGCTCTCGGCTGATCGTTCACGCGTCGTTGCGGTCGCCTGCTGGACAGTCTGCATCTGGCTGCGGACGCGCGCGATCGCCTCGCCGATCTGGGCCGTCTGGGCAGCGGTCTGGGACGCTAGGCGACCGACCTCCTCCGCGACCACGGCAAAGCCGCGCCCGTGCTCGCCGGCGCGGGCCGCTTCAATCGCGGCGTTGAGCGCCAGTAGCTTTGTCTGACCGGCGATCCGGTCGATGATCGACGAGAACTGGACGATGCTCGCAACCTCGTTGCGAGCGAGTCTGTCGACCAGTTCGTCGACGCGCACTGCATGTTCGCTGATCTCGCCGATCGCGTCGATCACCCGCCCAACGACTCCCAGGCCGCGCTCGCTCTCGTCGGCGAGCTGATTGGCCACGTCCGCGCTCTCGGTCGCCGATGTGGCCGCGTCCTGCGAAGCGGCGTGCAACGAGCCGACGCGTTCACTGACCTCGGCAAGCTGGCCGCGGAGACGCTCGACCTCGCCACTGATGACGTGCACCGCGACCGAGCTGCGGGCCGCATCGCACGAGAAATCCGTCGTGATCTGCGCTAGCTCCTCCATGGCCCGCCCGTACTCGCGGCTGAGCGTCCCAAACTCACCCGGCCGGCGCGCGAGCTCACCGATCCGCCACACCCCGGCCTCGTCACGGGCCGGAGCCGGCGCGGCGAGCTCGCCCGCGGGCGGACTGAGCTCCGACAGCGGAGTGTCTTGGGGAAGGTTCACGCAGCTCCTCGGAAGTTCGGACGCGCGACTTTGCGCGTCTCACCGGATGATCGGCGCGCCGGTCCGAGGCCTTGAGCGCAGGAATGTCAACCGGGGGAGCTCGGACCTGCCTTCCGGCGATTTCAGACAGCTGGCGGCCGCGCTCTAGGCACAGGACGCGTACACCCGCCGCGTGGCAATCGCGACCATCTGGCCGGCTCCACTAGCCCGATGCCCATCGATGCCGGCGCATCGAGCCCCGCGCGGATCGCTTCAGCTCGGGCCGCGTCGCGCCGATCATACGCGGAGGGTCCATCCGTCCGCGAGCTAGGGCAGGTATGTCAGAGGTTCTCGTCGCCAGGCAACCGATCTTTGACCGGCGACTCGAGGTCGTCGGATATGAGCTGCTGTTCCGCGGCGAGCTGAGCAGCACGGAGGCGATGATCACGAGTCCTGAGGGGGCAACCGCTTCGGTCGTGATGAACTCGTTTACCGAGATCGGCCTCGAGCGGATCGTCGGCGCGCATACCGCGTGGATCAACGTATCCCGCGATTTCGTGCTCCGCGGCCTCGCGCACAGTGTGCCGCCCGGACTGGTGCTGTTGGAGATCCTCGAGGACCAGCTGATCGACGACAGGCTGATCGCCGCGATCAAGGAGCTCAAGCAGCAGGGCTACCGATTGGCGCTCGACGATTTCCAGTATGGCCCGGCCGCCGAGCCGCTGCTGGCGCTGGTCGACGTGGTCAAGCTCGACCTGCTCGCGCTCGGGCGCGACAACCTCACCCGGGAAGTCACGCGCCTGAAACCTTATGGCGTCGCGCTGCTGGGCGAGAAGCTCGAGACCCACGAGGATTACGCGTACTGCGCGAACGCCGGGTGCGAGCTGTTCCAGGGCTACTTCTTCTGCCGTCCCGAGCTCGTGCATGGCAGGCGAGTGGATGCCAACCGGATGTCGCTGCTCGAGGTGCTGGCCGCCCTCCAGGACCCCGCCGTCGAGCTCTGCGCCCTGGAGCGGATGATCTCCCGCGACGTCGGGCTCAGCTACCGGCTGCTGCGCTACATCAACTCCGCGTTCTTCGGCCTGCGTCGGCAGGTCCGATCGATCGGGCAGGCGCTCGCCCTGCTCGGCGTCGAGAACCTCAAGCACTGGGCGGCGCTGAGCATTTTCGCCGGCATCGACGACAAGCCCGCCGAGCTGACCGTCACCGCCTTGGTCCGCGCCCGCTTCTGCGAGCTCGCCGGAGAGCGACTTCCCGACGCCGGCGCCAGCGAGCTGTTCACGCTCGGCCTGTTCTCGGTTATCGACGCGCTGATGAACACACCGATCGAGGAGGTGCTCGCGAAGATCCCTTTCCCGCAGGACATGCGCGAGGCGCTCATCACCCACCACGGTGAGAAGGGCCGCCTGCTCGGCTGCGTCACCGCGCTGGAAACCGGCGACTTCGAGCGCGCCCAGCTGCTCATCCCCAACGCCGGCGACCTGTACCTCGACTGCATTGCATGGGCCAACGAGGCCGCCGCCCCACTCCTCGGCCAGCCCGCACCCACAGCCGCGTAGCACCACCGCATTGTTAGGGCTCCAGCGCGCGGTCTACGAGTTGCTGTGCCTCCTCCGAGAATGCGGTCGAGGTGCTGCTCGCCGTTGAAGCTCTCCGCGTAGAGCTTGTAGACATCCTCGGTGCCTGACGGGCGTGCGGCGAACCAGCCGTTCTGAGTAACGACCTTCACGCCGCCGAGCGGCGCGCCCGACGGGGCCGTCGTTAGCACCTCCACGATCGGCTCGCCCGCGAGCTCGGTGGCTGTCAGATCGTCGGGCGAGAAGCCGCCCAGGGCGCGCTTTTGCCCGGGGGTCGCGGGGGCGTCGATGCGGCGGTAGACCGGCGCGCCGTGGCGTTCGGTCAGCTCCGCATAGAGCAGCGCCGGGTCCCGGCCGCCACGGGCGGTCATCTCTGCCGCCAGCAGGCACATGATCAGCCCGTCCTTATCCGTGCTCCACGCGCTGCCGCCGCGGCGGAGGAAGCTTGCGCCCGCGCTCTCCTCGCCACCGAACGCGAGCGTGCCGTCAAGTAGCCCGGCGACGAACCACTTGAAGCCGACGGGCACTTCCTCCAGCCGGCGACCCAGTCCCTTGACGACGCGGTCGATGATGCTGCTGGACACCATCGTCTTGCCGACGCCGGCGTCGGCTGGCCACTCGCGCCGCGCGCCGCCGAGCAGATACGCGATCGCGACCGCTAGGTAGTGGTTGGGGTTCAGCAGCCCTGCGCCGCGGGTGACGATGCCGTGGCGATCGGCATCGGGGTCGTTGGCGAACGCGACGTCGAAGCGATCCTTGAGTGAGATCAGCCCGGCCATCGCGTCCGGCGATGAGCAGTCCATGCGGATCTTGCCATCGTGGTCGAGCGGCATGAACGAGAACGTCGGGTCGACCTGGCTGTTGACGACCTCGAGGTCGAGCCGGTAGCGGTTGGCGATCGCTTCCCAGTACGCGACGCTCGCGCCGCCGAGCGGGTCGACCCCAAGCCGGATCCCGGCGCCCGCAATCTCCTCCACGTCGACGACCGCACCCAGGTCGCCGACGTAGGCCGAGCGGTAGTCGTGGCTGCGGGCACGCTGGATCGCCTCGTCGTAGGACATGCGCCGGACACCGCGCAGCCGTGCCCGCAGCAACTCGTTCGCGGCGTCCTGGATCTGCCGCGTGACATCGGTGTCGGCCGGCCCCCCGTGCGGCGGGTTGTACTTGAAGCCGCCGTCCTCGGGCGGGTTGTGCGACGGCGTGATCACGATCCCGTCCGCTTTCGCGTGCCCGCGGGCGTTGTGCGTCAGGATCGCATGTGAGATCGCCGGCGTCGGCGTGTAACCGCCCTCAGAATCGACCGCGACGTCGACACCGTGCGCGACCAGTACCTCGACCGCAGTGCGGAACGCCGGTTCCGACAGCGCGTGCGTGTCGCGCCCCAGAAACAGGGGGCCGCCCGTCCCCTCCGCCGACCGGTAGCGCGCGATCGCCTCGCTGATCGCGGCGATGTGATCCTCGGTGAACGTCCCCACCAACGAGCTCCCCCTGTGGCCCGACGTCCCGAACGACACCGCCTGGGCCGGATCCGACGGATCCGGATGCTCGTCGTAATAGGCCCCGACGAGCCGATCAACGTCCACCAACATGTCCGCAGTCGGCCGCCGGCCGGCCATGGCCACCGATGCCCGAGGTCTGCTCATCCCGCTCTCCTTTCGTGCGTCATGGCCCGTAGGAGACCAAAGAATGACAGCGAGGCGTCGGCGGTGGGTCGTTGCTCGGTCAGGTCAGGGCCGTCAGAGCGGCGATCCGACGGTCGATCTCGTCTTGTGTTGTGTGTAGATGCAGCGCGATCCGAAGCGAGCTCCCACGGACACCGGCAACCCCGCCCCGTTCGGCCAGACGCTCTCTGGCTAGCCCGAGCTCGAATCACAGCAGCATAACAGCGTTACGGCCCGGTTACACCGTGCGTCGTACAACGCTGGCCACTCGCTCTCCGCTCACAAAGGGGCGTGTGTCGGGGATACTGCAACGGTGGTCGAGGGCCGCGGCGGGATTGCTTTGTCCGAGCTAATCGGCGCTTTGTCCTATGCGCTGGACCTGACTGAGGGTGAACCGCCGGGACATGCAGTGCGGTCTTGTTTGATCGGCATGCGCCTAGCGGATGAGTTGGGGCTCGCGGCGGCGGCACGGTCGGATCTCTTCTATGCGCTGTTGCTCAAGGACGCCGGCTGTTCGGCGAACTCGGCCCACATGGCGGCGCTGTTCGGTGCCGACGATCACGAGGCCAAGCGGACGTCGAAGCGCGTTGACTGGGCGCGGCCGTTGTCTGCGTTGATCTGGTCGCTGAGGGTTGTGGCCCCGGACAGGTCGCTGACCGCCCGGGTGCAGCGGCTACGAGCAATCCGCGACGAGGGCGAGGTGACCCGCGCGTTGATGCAGGCGCGCTGCGACCGGGGCGCCGAAATCGCACGGAAGCTTGGATTCTCCGAAGTGACCGCGGAGGCGATCCGTGCGTTGGATGAGCACTGGGACGGCCGCGGCCAGCCGCGGGGTTTGAGGGGGACGCAGATCCCGCTCGCCGCGCGGATTCTGTGCCTGGCGCAGACGGTGGAGGTGTTTCACGCCGCCGGGGGCGTGGCCGCGGCCTACCGGGTGGCAGCCAAGCGTAGCGGGCAATGGTTCGATCCAGCACTCGTAGAGGCCCTCGCTGGGTTCACCGTCGACGCTTGCTTCTGGGCATCGCTCCGCGAGCCGGACCTGTCCGCCGTGATGCCGCCCGACCGGGTGCTGATCGCCGACGAGCAGCGGCTGGATCAGATCGCCGGGGCGTTCGCCGAAGTAGTCGACGCGAAGTCGCCGTGGACCGATTGGCACTGCGACCGCGTGTGCGCGATCGCGACCGGCATTGGCGCGCTGCTGGGCTTCGACGAGGCGGCGCTTCGCGATCTCGGTCGAGCGGCGAGGTTGCACGACATCGGCAAGCTCTCGATCTCCAACCGGATCCTCGATAAGCCGGGGCCGCTGACCGACTCTGAGTACGCCAAGGTTAAGGAGCATCCGGTGTGGACTGAGCGGATTCTCGAGCGGGTTCCGGGCTTTAGCGAGCTTGCGCCACTCGCCAGCGCCCATCACGAGCGCCTCGACGGCAGCGGCTACCCGCGCGGATTGACCGCAGCCGAGCTGACGATGGCGACGCGGGTGCTCGCCGTCGCCGACACCTATGAGGCGCTCACATCCGAGCGCCCTTACCGCCCGGCATACAAGACTGACCGCGCAATCGCGATCATGCGCGCCGAGGCGCCGCAGCGCCTCGACCCCAACGCCCTCGCCGCACTCGAAACGCTCCTTGACCGGGAGACCAGCGCCCAACTGGCCGTGTCGCGAGGCGACGAATCGGGCGGCGCAAAAGACTCTGGCGGCCTGTTCGGACCTGCCGGTCGTTAGTGTTAGAGAGTGTTAGTTACTTATTCCCGCTCGCCGGGAACGCGAAACCCTGCGTTTCGCGTGTGCCGAGGGCCGATTCTGCGACAGTTATTTATTCGCGACCGCTCAATAGTGTTAGAGAGTGTTAGTTGCTTATTCCAGCTCGCCGGGAATGCCGCCGAGAACCAAGGGCAGCGTGAGCACGCGGTCAACAAGATCCAGCCCCTCGCCGCGATGCGTGATCAGCAGCACCGTGCTGCCGCCCGCGGCCTCGAATACGTCGTGGATGAGCTCGCTCGCGGTGCCCGGATCAAGATGGGCGGTCGGCTCGTCGAGCACCAGCACCGGCGCGCCGGCAAGCAACGCGCGGGCGAGAACGATCCGCTGCCGCTGCCCTCCCGACAGCTCGCGTCCTTGCTCGCCCACGAGCGTCTCGAGCCGATTCGGAAGCTGATCGATCCAATCCCAGATCCGGGCGCGGCGGAGCGCCTGCTCGATCTCCGAGTCGCTCGCGCGTGGGCGCGGGAGGCGGACGTTGTCCCGGATGCTCGCCGAGAAGAGGTGCGAGTCCTGACCGGCGACCGAGATCGCGCACCGAATGTCCTGCTGGCGGAAGTCACGAAGATCCCGTCCAGCGACCGTCACCTGTCCGTGCTCCGGATCGAGGAAGCGCAGCAGCAGATTGGCGACGGTCGTCTTGCCCGCGCCGCTGGCTCCGACGAGCGCGACTCGCTCCCCCGGCTCGAGTCGGAGGCTCACGCGGTCAAGTGCGGGACGCGGCTGGTGCGGGTACCTCGCGCGCACGTCCTCGAGCGCGACCGTGAACGGCCAGCTGGGAGCCGGGGCCGGCGACGCGGGGTCGCGCGTGGCGGCCTCCGTGCGGGTGAGCTCGAGGAGCCGCCGACCGGCTGCAAGAGTCGCGGACAGCTCGCGGGCGGTTGCGGCCAGCGGCGTGACCGCCTCGAACGACGCCAGCGCGAGCAATGCAAGCATCGCGATCAGGACGCGGTCGAGCTCGCCTGCAGCAGACGCACCGACTGCGACGGCTAGCACGCCGCATACCGTGGCACCGGTCACGACCAGTCCGAGTCCGTCGCCCAAACCCGTCACGAGCGCGTCGCTCCGGGCCAACTTCACGAGCGAGAAATCTGCGGCGCGGACGTGGTCGAGCCCGACCCGCTCGGCGCCGAAAGCGACGATCTCCGGCGCAGCGCCGATCAGTTCCACCAGTTCGGCAGACAACTCACCGCGCGCGCTGGCTTGTCTGCGGCCCGCCCGAGTACCGAGAAAGCCAGTCAGCGCGGGCACGGCGAGGCCGCCGGCCAGCAAGCCCGCGGCGAGCACGAGCCCGGCGGCGGGCAGGAACGCAGCGGCAGTGCCAACCGACACGGCACCGGCGAGCAACGCGACGAGCGGCGGCCCAAGGCCACGCAAGTACAGGTTCTGCAGACAGTCCACGTCTGCGACCATCCGCGACAGCAGATCGCCCCTGCGGTAGCACTCGAGCTCCGCCGGCGCGAGCGGCTCGATGCGCTCGTAGAATCGAGTCCGCACCCGGCTCAGCACCTGCAGCGCGACGTCGTGAGAGGCGAGCCGCTCGAAGTAGCGCACGACCGGCCGGCCGAGTCCGAAGAACCGCACGGCGACGATCGTCACCTCCAGCGACAGAATGGCCGGGCGTTCGGCCGCCCGCGAGATCAGATAGCCGGCCGTGGCCATCAAGCCCACACCGAACACGACGGTCAGCGCGCCGAGGACCGCGGCCAGCGCCACGCGCGAACGCGGTGCTCTCGCGAGCCCGAGAAGCGCTCCGAGCGTTCCGTTCATGCGGCCTTGCGGTGTTGTTGCGACACGGCGGCTCCGTGGACCAGGCGAACCACCCGGTCTGCGTGCTGGACAAGCTCGAGACGGTGCGCGATCAGGAGCATCGTTCGTCCCACCTGCAGCCGCCGTACAGCGCGGGCCACAATCGTCACACTTCGCGGGTCTAGATCGGCCGTTGGCTCGTCTAGAATCACCAACGGGGCGTCTTTCAGAAACGCTCTGGCGAGCCCGATCCGGCGACGCTCGCCCGGCGACAGCGATCGCCCGCCGTCGCCGATGAGCGTCGCGTAGCCATTCGGCAGCGCCCTGATGAAGTCGTCCGCGCCGGCGAGCGCGGCGGCCTCGCGCACCTGCGGGTCGGACGCGTTCGGATCACCAAGCCGGATGTTTGCTGCGACGCTGCCGCGAAACAGTGTCGGGTGTTGTGGCACCCAGGCGGTGAACCGCCGCCACGCCTCGAGCTCGCACGACGAGAGATCGAATCCGCCCACGGAAACACGGCCCGCAGTTGGCGCAAGCAGCCCGAGCAGCAGCGCCGCCACGGTGCTCTTCCCCGCTCCGCTCTCACCGACGAGCGCCACCGCCTCTGCGGGCAAGAGCTCGAGGTCGAATCCATCGAGCACCAGTCCGGAACGAGCGGGATATGAGAACTGCACTCGCTCGAGCCGGACGGGAGCCAGAACGGGGCTCGGCGCAAGTCGCGACCCGCCTTGGCCGACCGTAGCCGGGGCTTCGAGTAGCGCGAACATCCGCTCCGCGACAGCAAGTCCATCCGCGCTCGCGTGGAACTCGGCACCGAGTCGCCGGAACGGCAGATACAGCTCGGGCGCGAGGACGAGCACGGTCAGTCCGGCCTGCAGTCCGAGGCTGCCGCCCACGAGGCGCACGCCGGCAGTCAACGCGATCAGCGCCACCCCGAGTGTCGCCGCCAGCTCCAGGACGGACCCCGACAGGAAGCTGACGCGAAGGGTTTCCATCGTCGTCTTGCGGTAGCGCTCGCTGACCTCGCCCAGCGTGGCGACCTCATCACGGGCTCGGCCGAACGCGCGCAGCGTCGGCAGACCCCGCACCACGTCGAGGAAGTGGGTCGAGAGCTGCCGCAGCGCCTGCCAGCGCTCGTGCGTGCGCTGCTCCGTGTAGCGGCCGATCAGCCACATGAACACCGGGACGAGCGGCAGCGTGAACAGCATGATCAGCGCCGACTCCACGTCCACTAACCCGACCCAGACGATCACGAGGAACGGGACGACCGAGGCGAGCACGACCTGCGGCAGATAGCGCGCGAAATAGTTCTCCAGCGCCTCGATCCCCTGTAGCGCGACCGCGGCGATCTCGGCACCGGCAGTGCCGTCGACCGCCACGGGCTGCGTGCGCAGCCGCTTCTCGACGAGCGCCAGGCGGAGCTCCGAGAGGACGCTCCACGCGGCGCGGCGTCCCGCGATCTCCATCGCCCACGCGCATGCGCCTCGCATCACAAATGCGATCACGAGCAGCCCGAAGTCCAGCCACAGCACGTGGAGTGAGTCGCCGTCGAACGCCCGCGCGACGATCCGCGCCAGCAAGCTGGCCTGAACGAGTATCGCCAGAGCCGTGGCGAGTCCGAGCGCAGTGTCGACCGCGAGCAGCGGCCGCGCCGACGTCGTACGGCGCAGTAGGCGCGGGTCCAGGGCGCGCACTAATCTCCGCGCGCGGCGCTCGCGCCGTTCTGGGTCGCGCTTGTGCCCGCGCGAGATCCGACTGCAGTGGTCATGGCGCCTCGGAACCGCCGGCCGTCTCGGCTGGGGCGGGGGGTGCGCTGACGCGGTGGGGGAAGACGTGAAACGACCAGCCTTGGTAGAGCAGCACGAGCGGCAAGAACAGCACGGCGACGACCGTCATCACGACCAGCGCGTAGTGGCCCTTCCTGTGCCACCGGGAAACATCGGCACCAGCGGAATCGGAGGCGGACACGATGATTCATCGCTCTCACGCTCACCCGTGCAGCAGGTGTGCCTTGGCGACCTGGTATTCGTCGGTGCTGATCGCGCCGTGCTCGTGCAGGTCGGCAAGCTGTCGCAGCTGATCGGAGATCGTCGTCTGAGCCGGCGCCGCTGGGGTTCTCGAGTGCTCGCGCTGGCGCCGGATCGTCTCGACACGAGCGCGGATCCTCGCGGTCGCGCCACCGCCCTGAGCGTCGGGGAACTCCTGCGCGGTCTGCCGTCTGAGCATGTAGGTGCCAAACAGGGCGAGCAACGTGAAGACGATGATCCCGGCGGGCGTGCCGGTGGCGGGAATCGGGTCCCAGATGAAGACCAGCACCATCACCCCGAGCGTGATCGCGTAGCTCTCGGCCGGGCGCTCACGAAGCAGCGGCGCGATCGCCAGGCGGGTCGCGCGGGCGGCGCGTGCCGGGCCCGCGAACCATCCAGCGGCGACCAGCACGATCCCGATCAGGATGCACGCACCGGCGACCTCGGCCAGGATCCCAGTGCCGATCAAGATCACGGCTGCGATCGTCGGCCGCAACGAGGCGTCGTTCGTGAGCGCACTGGTGAGCTGCGACTCGAGGATCGAGCGGCCAAGAAGCACGAGCACGCCGGCGAGCACGCCCGCGAAGCCGACGGTCATCAGCGTGCGGCGCCGATGGCCGCGCGCAAGGAAGATCGCCAGCGCGTACAGCAGCGGGCACAGGATCGTCAGCCAGAGCGCTAGCCCCTGGATCGCGTTGCCCGCGTCCTGGACGAACTTCAGCTGGTCTGACTTGAACACGGTCAGGTTCGCGATATTGGGTGGCAGCTTCGAGCTGAGGTTCGATGGCAGTCCAAGGCGGGAGGCGACGTTGTCGAGGATCACCCCGAGATTCAGCGTTACGGCGCCTTGCTTGATCCCCACCGGACCCTTGCCGCCCTTGACGACGGCGATCAACGTCTGGTCGGCGGCGCGGTTTGCCTGCGCCCACAGGTTCTGCACCCGCGGGCGCGTGAGAGCGAGCTCGACGCCATTCACAGCCGCGTTGCGCAGCGCGCCGGCAGCCGGTGCGGCGAGCGGCTGCAGTTGCGAAGGCAGCCCAGACTTGATCAGTCCAGCGACGTCTACGTTGGCGTATAGCTGATCGACGAGATAGTTCGCCGTACTAGCGCGGATGTTGGGGTTCTGGAGCAGCTGCGTGCTCGTGTTCGACCAGTTGTCGGGGTTGAACATGAGCCGGTTCGCCCACAACGCGAACATTCCGACGATCAGCAGTAGCGTCGTCACTCCGATCAGCGTGTTGACGAAGATCAACCGCCTGCGCGAGATCCCTGCCGTACCGCTCACGGCGGGCTTCGCCGGGTCTACGCCACCGGCGCTGGCCTGGGCCGCTGACGCACGATCATTAAGCTCGTCAGGCCCCATCGAGACCCCGAGCACTCGCACCAACAATCACCGTGCATCCTCAGATCGCGCCGGCGCTGCACATCCCCCCAAAGGGATGACGTGGCGAAAGATGATCGCCTTGGTCAGAGCGAGCGGAATCAACATCCGACGCTGCGAGCCCACCGGGCCCTCGGCTGTCTTCTTCTGACTCGTGGTCTGCGCGTTCTCGGCCACCTGGTTACGCCCTCGTTTCGGTTAGCCAGTCAGCCGCTCAACGTCGGCCTCCGCCGCCGCGACCGCCCGCTGCGCGTTAGCGTCAGGTGGCTGAAGGGCCTGGGGGAGCTGCCAACCTGTCGCTGAGCTGGACAGGATACTCCTACTCACACCAGGCCCGGCAGTATGAGGATCGCTCGTTAGCGCTAGATCGCCAGTTCACCCAAAAGGCCTACGACAGCTGCCCGAGCCGCCGGCGAATCCCACCGAGCTCGAGCTCAAACGCCGCGATAGCCTGGTGCAGCGGCGTAGGCGTAGCGCCCGTCACGGCGTGGCGGTAGACAGCACGGTCGCGCAGCGCCAACATGACAAGCTCGATTCGGCGCGCCCGGCGCTCCAGACCGTCTCTGTCAACCCCGGCGGCCACGGCATCCTGGGACATGAAGGCCTATCCTGCCCGATCGGTTCGCGGCGCGTGAACCGTAACTTTCCCCCGATCTTGCTCCGTAATTTGCCGCAAACCGTGCGATCGGCAATCCCGACGCCGATCGCTTCGTGATGGCGAACCCGAGCGGTCGCGAGGCGAGAATGCCGGCGGCCGCGCCGAGTGCGGTCATCCGCAACACGAGCACGGGTACGCTGCCTACCGTGGGCACCGACAGCGATGCACCTGAGTCGCAGGCCGCGTCGAGCGACAGCGGAGAGTCGTGCGCCACAGCAAGACGCGACCCTATCGACCCGCCTGCGGCGGTTTGTGCGCGCCGTGCGTGACGGTGACGACGCGATGGTGGAGGAGCTGGTCCTGCGTCTGAGCGGGTCACGACGCGTGTTCGCTCCGCTCGCGTTGGTGGTCGGCGGCTTCGTGATGCTCTTCAACGGGCTCAAGCTGCTGTTCACGAACTGGCGGCTCACGCTCGTTCAGGTCCTGCCGGCGATGTGGATCTGGCTCGCGATGTACGACCTCAAGGCGCACGCGCTGCACGGCAAGTCCTTTCATGTGCTGCGCGGTCCGATCCTGATCCCGATCGTGCTCGCCATCACGGCGATCACCGCGGCCAGCTTCTTCCTCAACGCCGTGTTCGGGTTCGCGATCGTGCAACCCGGCACGCCCAAGGTCCGACCGGCGTTCGCGCAAGCCCGCTCTCATCTCAGGGTGATCCTGGGGTCCGGCGCCGTGGTCGGGCTGCTGCTTGGCCTGGCGACGATGGTCGTCACGCGCTGGGGGCGTCCGTGGTTCGGGATCTCGCTGAGCGTCGTGCATCGGCGTGATGATGGTGTGCTACGTCGCGGTCCCGTCGCGGCTGATCGGCGTCAAACCCACCACTTCAAGACGCGACAAGCTGACCGCGAGCGCCGTCGGCGGGGCGCTTGGGGCGGTCGTCTGCACGCCGCCGTACGTGCTCGGGCGCGTGGGGATCCTGATGCTCGGGTCGCCTGTGCTGTTCATCCCGGGCATCTTGGTCGTGAGCTTCGCGGCGACGCTTCAAGCGGGCGCCACGGGCGCGGTCAAGACCGTCAAGATGAGCGCCAAGTTACTCGCCGCTCCTCCCCCACCGCGACGCGACGCAGACGTTCCCGGCGACCCGGCGGCACCAGCCAACGCGCCCGCGCCTGCGCGGGACGAGACGGCACCAGCGTCGAGTCCGTCAGCTCAAGCGCCCGGGACCTAGCTAAGCTAAGCTAGCTTAGCTAGGCCCGTGAATGATGCTCCCGTCGTCGGCGCTTGCCCGGCGGGTGGTGTGCCGGCTTGCGCTTGCGTTCACCTTGGTCCCATCCACCGCGGGGAATGCAATCATCGTCGATCGATAGCAGGAAGCCCTCACCGCCCTCGGGTCCAGATGCGCATGCGAAGCGTGCCACTTGCGCAGCCCTAAGCCACTGCGAGATAGAGGATTCGGGGCGCCCAATGCGAACTCGTCAAGCAAAATCAGGCGACCGTCGGAGACGGCGGCCCGCGAGCGAAAGGAAGGAAATATGAAAGGTGTGGGCCGGGCGCTGTTCGTCGCGATTCTGTTGCTGATCGCGGGAACGCTCAACATCATCTACGGCATCGCTGCAGTAGGCAACGCTCATTTCTTCAGCAACACCCAGTACGTGTTCTCGAGCCTCCACACCTGGGGCTGGATCACGATCATTGTCGGCGTGATCCAGCTCACCGCCGGGTTCTCGCTCTTCGTCGGCGGAGCCTACGGCCGAATAATCGGGATCATCGCCGCCACCATTGGCGCGCTTGAGTCGCTGCTGTCAATCGGCGGAACACACCCGTGGTGGTCGCTGGCCATCTTCGCGCTCTGCGTGTACATCCTCCACGGCCTCATCGTCTACGGCGAAGAAAAGCCGGCGCTAACCTAGCCTAGCCGCAGGTGGTCGGGAGCCTGGCCGGTGGGTAGGCTCCCGACTGTTTGCCGCATCCTCGAAGTGCCGGCGCCGAGACTCCGACATTGGGGCGCGCAAGCGCGGATTGGCTCTAATCGAGCGCGTCGAGCAAGCAGGAGACGGCGCCGGATGAGTTCAGCGTGTCTCACGGTCCTGCTCGCGCTGGTGAACGCGTTGGCTGGCCCGTTGTTTGGCGCTCGACGGCACCCACTTGGAGAGCTGCGAGCGGTGTTCGGCTACCCACCTATATCCGCGGTCGGTGAGTCTGGGAAACCGCGCGAAAGCGGCTGCCGGGAGCCGACCAGCAGGCAAGAGCGTCAGGAGCGGTGCCACCGCGGCGCCTCCCGAGCGCCGCTCGCCGGTAGGAGAGATCAGGTGCCACGAGGCCATCCGCGCAGCGGGCGTGAGCTCTCGGAGCAGGTCGACGGCCTCGGATCGCTGCAGCGCGATCGGGTGCAAGCGCGCCGCGCGATCCCACCGCAACAGGCCGGACAGCAGCCACTTGCAGAAGCCGCACTCCGCGTCGTAAAGGACCGCCCAGCCGTGCTCGGCGGGCAGTCCGACGGAGTCCACGGGGAAGTCAGGATCGCTTGTCACGCGGTCGTTGCGGGAGCGCCGTTGACGGACGGTCCCGAGACGAGGGCGCTGTTGATCGCAACCAGGCAGCCAAGCCATTCAAGTGGAGCTACACCGGCAAGGTGCACGTGAGTGAACGCTCCGTGCGGTAGCCCGAACCCGGGACCCATGGTCTACCGGTCGCGCACGTCCGGCGGCGGCTCGTTGACCACGAGCCAGTACAAGCCGAGCTGATGGATCAGCTCGGCGAACTGGTCGAAGTCGACCGGCTTGCGGACGTAGCTGTTGGCCCCGTGTCGATAGCCCGCGGCGACATCGTTCGCCGCGTTGACGCCCGTCAGGATCACCACCGGCGTCAGGCATGTCGCGCTCGTGTTCGCGGATTTGCCGCAGCACCTTGAGCCCATCGATGTTCGGGAGCTTGAGGTCCAGAAGCACCAGCCGCGGCATCTCCTTGGCGTCGTTGAACAGGAAGTCGAGCGCCTCCTGGCCGTCGCGCGCGACCTCGATGTTGGCGGTCGTGCCGATGCGCAGCGCACGCACCGTCAGCGCCTCGTCATCTTGGTTGTCCTCGACGAGCAGGATCGTTACAGGAACGGGCATCAGATCACCTGCGGTTCTGTCGATGGTCGGGGCGTCGCGCCGGCCACGGCGTAGCGCCGGGCTTGAGGCGGTACGCGGGTCGGTTGGGGACAGCTTGCGGAGCACAGGGCCCGGTATGGAGGACAGACTGCTGGGCTGAGGAAACCCCGTCACCACGTCTTGACGCGCTCGTCCGGGCGCCGGGGCTCGATTCGCAGTCGCATGTCGAGCACAAGGCTGCTGTCGGTGGTGCACCGGACGGGGTTGAGGTCGGCCTCGACCAGCTTCGGGACCTCGGCGAGCAGGAGCGCGAAACGCAGGATCAGCTCGCGCAGCGGCTCGCGATCGAGCGCGGTCGCGCCCCGGAACCCGTCCAGCTCGGTCGCGACGCCGTGGCAGGAGTCGATCAGCTCGTCGGCCTCGACGTCGGTCACGGGCGGCAGCCGGAACGCGACCGTTTCGCCGAGGCCGGCATGGCGACCGCCAAGGCCGACCGCGATCACGGGGCCCAGATCGGGATCACGTGAACGCCCCGACCAGGATATCGGCGCCGGGCGCCGCGAGGGGCTGGAGGATCGCTCCGCTCCATCTCGTCCGGCCGTCTTGACCCGTCGTTGGAGCTCGCGCCAACCGGACCGCAGCGCCGCCTCGCCCTCCAACCCCAGCAGCACCGCGTCGATCTCGCTCGCATGCTCGGGAGCGGCAAAGTCGGCCTTGAGTGCCACCGGACCGCCGATCTCCAGCGCCACCGCAAGCGCGCGCTCGAGCTCGCGCGCATCGATAGGAGACGGCGACCGGGATCCCGTGCGTGGCCAGCAGCGCCTCGGCGTCACGCGGTGAAAGCCAGCCGCCTGCGGGCTCGCGGTCGAGCGCCGAAGAGATCACCGCGCGCGCCGCGGTCCCGTCCAGGCCGGGATAGTGCGGGCGCACGCCCAGCGGCCGCGAGAGCCATTCGCGACGCTCGGCCGCGCGCGCGAGCACAGCCACGCACGTCTCCGGGAACAGGTAGTTCGGCACGCCCGGACCGCTGCCTGCGGGCAGCCGACCGTCGCAGCGCACGACCGATGCGACCACCGGCTTGGGCTGCCCCTCGCAGACCGCCGAGATCGCGTCCAGAACGCCCTCCGGGTCGCCCTCGAGACGGTCGACGTAGCAGACCATCAGCGCATCGATGCCGGCGCACGCCGAGCAACTCGCGCACCCGCGCGGCGTACTCGTCCGCTCCGGCGCCGAGCCCCAACAGCACCGGATACGGCGCTCCGCGCGCGTCTCTGGCGTCCAGCCCGCGCGTTGCGCACGCGTCGGCAGCGAGCGTCGCCACAGCTCGCCGAGTTGCTCGACGATCGCGATCCGCCGTCCGCTCGGCAACGGCTGGCTCTCGAACAGCTGCGCGACGTGAAACAGCTCCTCGCTGCTGTGAAAGCGCAGCACCCCGGCTTGACGCAACACCGCGTCGATAACCGCATCGCCGCGCAACGCCGCCACCGTATGCGGAGCGCGCCTGGCTGCGCGCGCGCTCCGCGCTGCGACGCCCCTTGATCACCAGGATCGGCTTGCGGCGCGAGACACGCTGCGCGACCCGCGTGAAGTGCTCAGGATTGCCGAACGACTCCACGTACAGCATCACGACCGCCGTCCCGTCATCCGCCTCGCACCACTCCAGCAGATCGTTGGTCGAGACATCAGCACGCCCGCCAACCGAGACCAACACCGAGATCCCCATCTGCCGCGCCTGCGCATGTCCAAGCAGCCCGATCCCAGGCGCAACCGCCTGCGCGCCGATCGCCAGCCCGCCGGCGCGCACGCGTGCGCCGCTGAACGTCGCGTTCAAGCTCACCTCAGCCGCGGTGTTGATCACCCCCAACGAGCTCGGGCCCGACGATCCGCAAGCCCGAGCCCCGAACGATCTCCAGCAGCCGCTCGTCCCGCTCCACGGACGCCACGCCGTCGTCTTCGCAGACCGGCGGGTAGCACCAGCAACGCCCTTGCTCCATTCGCGGCCGCCTCGGCGGCAAACTCCAGCACCTCATCGCCCGCAGCGGCGATGATCACGAGCTCCGCAGCAACCTCCAGCTCCGCGAGGCTGCGAGCGACCCGCATCGAGCCCACCACACCCCCCGCGCGATCAACCGGCGTCACCACCCCCCGAAACCCCCCGTCGCGACGATATTCTCCATCACCGCGCAGCCCGACATTCCCCGGCGTCTGCCGCAGCACCCGACGACAGCGATCGACGACGGCGCGAGCAGCCCCCGCAACGAAGCGACCGCGGCGAAATGATCACGCTCGTCGATCCGCTCCCGCACCGCCTCCGACGGCGTGATATCAAGCGAGATCGTCAGCTCACCAACCCAATTGCGGCGCCGCACCGCGAACCCGGCACCCTCGAACACCCCCAACATCGCCCCGTTAGCAGACATCACCTCCGCATCGAACCGGTTGATCCCACGGTCCGCCGCGATCGCCGCGAGCTGCTCGAGCATCCGAGTTCCTACGCCGCGGCCCTGAAAATCGTCCGCCACCGCAAACGCGACCTCGGCAGCGCCAGGCTCGCGCAACCCGTCAAAGCCAGCGACCGCGACTACACGCCCGTCGTACCGGGCGATCAGCGTGACCCGATCAACACCGCCCACCTGCACGGCCGCGCGCGCCGCGATCTCGGTGCCCCCACTGCCATGGAAGCGCATGTACCGGCTCTCCGCCGACAAGCGATCGAAGAACTCCTTGACGTCCTCGAAATCCGCCGGCGTCGGGACCTGCAACCGCAGCGTCGAACCATCCCGCAGCAGCACGTCCCGCACCAGCGACCCCGACTCACCACCCGAAGCGAGCATCACACCCCCAGCCGCTATCGATCGCCCACAGCCGACCGGCAACTAGTGGTGGATCCGGCAAGTTCGTTGATGGGCTGGCGAGCGAAAATCGCGCATGGCAAGGACGCAGGCCCGAAGGCGTATGCGGCACCCTACTCGTTTGACGTTATTGGATGTTTGGAGATCGTCTCGAGGGGTCCAGCGAGCTCAAACCGGGCCGCTCCTGGCGAGCATCGACCGGATGTGGGACCTGCGGGAGCGCGTCCGCGCTCAGCTCGACGAGCGCCTACCGGGGCTCCAGCATCGCGCCACAAACCGCGCCGCCGATCGCGGAGCTACTTGACGAGCGCGAGGATCCCGTCGAAACGATCTCCCGGTGGCGCGTTACGCCGATCGCGATGGCCACCGGGCAAGCGGCCGGCGTCTGCCCCGCGCTTGCCGCCGTCGCCGGCGAACACTAGCGTGACATTGACCACCGCGACGTCCAAGCGCACCTCTTGCGCCAAGGAGCCAACCTGCGCTCGCCGATCACTCAGGACGTGCCCACGGAACACTCGATTACCTGAGGGCCCGTTCAGAAGTAATCGATCGTCCGGATGCCGCTGGCGATACGGACCCGAGCACTGGGGCGCTATCGGATGTCAGCCCGCGAACAGTTGCTTGGGCGCCCTGCGGCGCATCGGACGGCGCGCGGTGCTGGATGCGTCCGTGACCAAGGCGAGCAGATCGTCAAAGCGCTCGCTGAGCGGGTGGTGGCCCATCCCATACCACACCTGGATCCGGGCCTGCGGGAAAGCGGTCTTCAGGCCATGACGGTGGGAGACGGGCACGAGCCGATCACGGTCTCCCCAGACCGCGAACACGGGGCCGTCGTAGCCGATCCGTCGGCGGTGGAATGCGTCATGGTTGCGGCCGGCATTCACAACGGCGCGGGTGCCCTCGCGTGCGCCAACGACAAGTTGACCGCCGCGGGTGATGACCCGCTCGACGACGTCGCGATTGGGACTGTTGCCGTTAGTAACCATCGTGCGGAATCCGGCCGTCACGGCAAACCGGCTCGAGAGCACGAGCGGGAGGGTCGCCTGCAACACGTTGCGTACGCCCGGGATCGAGGCCGCCTCCGCGAGATGGATCCTGCCGAACCCGGCCGGAGCGAGCAGCACGAGCGAGCTGACCTGGGACGGCATCAGCTCGGCCAGCGCGGCGGCGACCGCACCGCCGAGCGAGTGCCCCACAAGCGCAAAGCGCTCGACGCCGAGCATCGCCAAGCCCTCGGCCAGATCGCGTGCGTAGCCGCTGATCGAACCGCACGGCGACGGATCGGAATGCCCGAAGCCCGGGAGGTCAAAGGCGATCCCCGGGACCGAGATGCGTTCGCACAAGCAGGCCCACCCTTCGGAGGAGTCGAGCAACCCGTGCAGGATCACCACCGGATCGCCGTCGCCGGGCCAGCGGCGGACAGACAACTGGCCTCCGTCAGCCAGCAGCAGCGACTGCACCGAGGCGACCCTCCGAGAGCTCATCCCCTCGAGCCGTTCGCGGAGCGCAACCCTCGGACTCCATTCTCTGCGGTGCAAGGGATCGCTCGTGAGGCTCCAATTGACATTCTGGATTTGTATTCTCGCAGCGCCGGCTGGACCAGAGGGTTTCCCCGCGTGAGGTTGGGGCGCGATACGAGTCAGATCTGCGGGCCACTGCCCATGCGACCACGTAGTTGCTACCGAGGCGGGCCGGCAACATGTAGACCGTGCAGCGCGGCTTTTGCGCGTGGTCGCGGATCGGCGAGGAGCACTCCTCCTCGAATACCCACTGCGGGACCGAAACGGCTGTGGTCTCCGGTCGCTAGCGCGGCCGTCGATTGCGCTGCCTTGCCGCTCGCGCCGCCCGACGAGCCTAATTACGGGCGTTGTCGTTGTGCCTTGCGGCCGTCCTGGACGTGCGCTCCCGGCGCCACAATCAGGATCAGGGATTGCGGCGCCTGCATACCGATCGGATGGAGCGCCTCGTAGATGGCGCCTGCCAGGCCCCGGCCTTTGCGCGAGTTTGGGCCAGTGCGCTCGCAGGAGACGGTGTTGTGCTCGCCGCCGTCGTGCGGTCGGCCGTTCGCTTAACCGCCGGCGACTGGGCCACTGCTTACAGATGCGATGTCGCGAACTCTCGGCGGAGCGCGGCACCATGCTGATCAAGGGCTGGCGCGCCGACGCGTACAGGCGGGTCGTCATAGCCACTGATTTTCACGGGATTGCCCGGCATCCTGACGCCGCCGGCCTCGATAAGCATGTTGCGGGCTTTGGTCTGAGGGTGTTCAGCCGCTTCCGCTACGTTCAGCAGAGGGCCGACCGGGACACCGGCCTTGTGAAGGACCTCGAGCCAATGCGCGGCGGGCCTCGTCTTGAGGATCGCCTCCAGCTCCTGCTTGAGGGCAACGTTGTTCTCGGTCCGGTCATGGTTCTCCAGGAAGCGCGTGTCGGTGATCAGTTCGGGGCGTCCGATGGTTTTGCAGAGCTGACTGAATAGGTGATCGTTGCCGCAGCAAATGATCAAGTCCCCGTCCGAAGACTCAAACACGTCGAAGGGCGTTATGAACGGATGGCGGTTTCCGATACGCGTGGGAGCTTCGCCGGACGCCACATACTCCATGCCGCCGTGCTCCAGGAATGCGAAGATCGAATCGAACATCGCGACGTCGACGTGGGCGCCCTCGCCCGTCTTCTCCCGTGCATACAGGACACTCGCGATGCCGCAGAACATGAAGACACCTCCGACGAGATCCGCCAGCGCAGTGCCAACACGCGTGGGAGGGCCATCCGGCAACCCAGTCATGCTCATAATCCCACTCATTGCCTGGATGATCGTGTCGTAGGCGGGATATGTGTTCAGCGGGCCAGTTTGTCCGAATCCCGAGGACGACGCGTAGATCAGTCGCGGGTTGAGCTTTGACACTCATAAGACAACCCCAGGCGCGCCATCGCACCCGGTCGGAAGTTTTCCGCAACCACATCGGCCTGCCGAACCATGTTCAAAAAGATCTTCCGATCGCCCCCGGTCTTGAGATCGAGGACGATGCTTTCCTTGCCACGATTCATGAAGCTGAAGTACAGCGACTCGTCTTCGTGGAACGGTCCGTAGGTGCGACTGTCGTCGCCGTGCCCCGGCGGCTCGATTTTGATCACCCGGGCGCCGAGATCAGCAAGCATAGTGGTGGCGAACGGACCGTTGAGAACGTGAGTCGTATCAATGACCAGGAGACCCGAGAACGGGCCGGCGGCCAGCGCCGACGTAGACGATGGCACGGAGAGGCTGATCGGCTCTGGCGCATCGGTTAGCTTTGTCTGTCCCATAACAGCGACTCCTTAACTTAGTTCTGCATCTGTGCCGCGTGGTGCGTCGCGCCGCGATCAGTTCTGAATCTCGGGCTGCGGATACTGTGCCTGCTGTTCAAGGTGCTGGCCATGGTCTCCGAATGTGAAGCCGACCTGATGAAGAATGAGGACCCTCGAGGGCATGAAGGTCGCTCGCGCCTCGCGCCTGGGGGCCGCCACACGGCAAACATCCTAAGCTCAGCTCTTGCCAGGGGCCCCACCTCGTATGCGCAGCACAATGCCGGCACCACCGGCCGAGCTCGCCGAGCTATGGGCTCCCGCGGAAATTAAAGGGACAGCGGGCACGCACAGCATCCGCCCCGCACCCCGATCTCGCAGCGCACAAACCACGCAACACCCCGATCTCGCAGCGCACAAACTACGCAATTAGACGACGACGCCCGCCGATGCTTGGCGGCCGGGAACATCCGCTGCGATCCGCGCAACGTCTACCGGGCGCGGTGGGCTACTGCGCATGCGGCCCTCCTCAGCAAAGCTAGGTACTGTTGTGACGTGACGAAGATGTCGACGCTCGTCGGTGGACGTGCGGCCGGTTCCTCTGTCTCGCGGGACTGGCCTACCGAGGGAAGTGACGATGGCTGACCCAGCTGATCTGCTGCAGGCTTGGCAGCACGCGCTCCGGGACGTCGTCGGGGCGGCTGGCTCGCTTGCATCTGGCCGGGCTGGTGCGGCGGGCGATCTCTTGCGACCGTTGCAGCATCAAGCCGAGCTGCTCCAGCACGTGCTCCAGCGCCAGCTTGAGTTCGAGCGCGAGCTCCTCGGCCGGGCGGTCGCGCCCTTGCGCGCCGCGCAGGAGCTCGCCGATCAGGCGACAGAGACCTTACACGAGCAGGCAACCTCGTTTCGTGCGGCGTCGAAGACCTTCGGCCAGCTCGCTGGCCTGATGGACCAGCAGGCAGATCTCCTGGAACGTGCCGGCACCACGATCCGTGACCCGCTCGCTGCTTTCAGATCTACCGGCGACGAGGTGCTCGGCGACGACGAAGGTGCAGTCGGGAGATAGACGAAGGCTGCCGATGCACCGGTGAGCAAGCGTCCCGACAAGGGACCGCGCGCGGCACGGGGCTACGTCCTGTTGCCGCTTGCGGCACCCCGCCCCGCGACGCTCACCGGGCCGAGGAATCGCTTGAAGGAGCGCCGCCGTTCAGATTCGCCACATCGCCTGCATGCTTCAGTCGCCTCGTTGGGACTCGTCTGCTACAGTGTCGAAATATGGCGACGGTACGCGAAATCCCTCAACGTGAACTGCGCAACCGCACCGCCGAGGTGCTGCGCGAAGTCGAGACCGGCACGACCATCCGGATCACGGTCAACGGCCGGCCGGTCGCGGACCTCACCCCGATCCGGCGACGCGCGCGGTTCGTCGGTGCAGATGTGCTCGACCGCCTCTACGCGCTTCCAGCCGACCCGAGCTGGCTTGGCGACCTGGCGGACCTGCGCGCCGACGAGCCCGAGGATCCATGGGGCCGGTAAGAGGCCTGCTCGACACGTCGGTGATCGTGGCGGGATCGCGGCCAGCTGTCGATGAGGCCGCGATCTCCGCAATGACGTTGGCCGAGCTGCACTACGGCGTGCTCCGAGCGCGGACCGGCGGGGAGCGAGCGTTGCGGCTGCAGCGCCTGGCGCTCGTCGAGAGCGAGTTTGACCCGCTCCCGATCGACGGTGACGTCGCCCGCGCGTACGGCGCGATCGTCGCTGGCGCCCGCGCCGCCGGGAAGCGACCGAAGACAGCCGACACCCTGATCGCGGCTACCGCGGTGGCAAACGGGCTCGCCGTCTACACCCACGACGCCGACTTCGACGGGCTCCCAGGCGTCGACGTGGTCGTCCTGAGCTGAACACGCGACCACCACCGGCAGTCCAGCCGATCTCCCGGAGATCCCGCGATGCGGGATCTCCGGGAGCAAGGGCTGGCTAGGACTTGACCGCGATCGTCAGCGTGACGACGCCGAAGTTCTCCCCGCCTTTGAAGGTGCTGACGCCGAGGCCGCTGTTCAGGGTGCTCGCCGCCTGCGAGGTGACCGTGAGCTTGATGTCGCTGGCGACGACGGTGCCATGCGGTGCGCTCGCGTGCTTTAGCGACGCGAGGTTGAGGTCGAAGAGCGGCACCCGCGTCCCACCGACCTCGGCGGTGAGCTGCTTCGTGTTCGTGTCGACGATGAAATTCGTCAACTTGACGCTCTTGCCGTTGTGGCTGAACGTCAGCCCGCCGGTGTCATCGACGGTCCCGACGACGGTCGCGACGACGATCTTACCCCCAGTCGCGGGGAACGTGAGGATGGTGTTGTGTGTCTTCGTAGTCGCGGGGGCGACCGCCGCGACCGTGATCCCGGCCTTCTTGAGCTCGGCGGAGATCGCGGAATTGACGGTCACGACGGTGCTGTGGCCGACGACCGTTGCCGACGCCGATGTGGACGGCGCGGCGGTCGTGGTGGTCGTGGTGCTGCTTTTCGGTGCGGTGCTGGTTTTCGTTGTGCTGCTGCTCGAGCTGCTGCCGCACGCCGCGACGCCAAGCGCGGCTAGCGCGATCACACCGATTGCGGCAGGTCGCCGAAAGATGAAACGCATAAACAGAGTCTCCTTTTGATTCAGATTTCTAGCCAGCCAGGACAGGAGCGCTCGCAGGCACTGCGCAGCTGCCGTTGGGATCGGCGGCCCGATCGAGCCCGGCAAACTTCCCGGGTGAGGGCCCCGCGCCGTGCTTCGACACCCCCAAACCGACCAAACAGCCAACCGACCGACGGCGCCCGGCACGCTTGACCGGCAGCCCTCCGGTAAGTCGGAACGCTCCACGCATCATCGCAAGGTTGTCTCACACGGTGCCTTGGCCGCGGTGGCAGTTCGGTTAGCGTCGCATTAGCGCCGTGAGGGATTGGAATGCAGCGGTCAAGATCGTGCATCCCGGGCTCCCATCATCGCGGATCAGAAGTCCGGCAGACTAGAGTTCCAGGAGGACCGGACGCTACCCACTCAGAACAGCGACGGGCGAACGAGGGTCCCCTAGCAGCTGATCATGGCCAAGACCCGACACCGATCGCCACGAACAGCGATGCGCTACGTCCACCCCGGCGCCGCCGCGGTCGCCGAGATCACCGCGCTGCTGGCCCCGCCCAGACGGGCGGGATAAGAACGCCGCGCCGCACCCAAGAACGCGCACATGTAGTCGCGCTTGCAGTGCTTAGCGGCACTTTTTCGTTCCATTGTTCCCCACGGGCCGTGCCGTTTGCGCGGGCGGCGCACGAGTTGATATTTTCTGGTGGCGGAGCGAGCGGGTGTTCCCTGCCCGAGCCGCAGTACTTCGGACGGTGGTCAACCAGCTCCGGGCAAAGGGCTGATCGGCCCTTCACGACCCCTAAACGACGTCGAGGAGCCTGCTGGCCGTGCCTGTCCGAACTCGTTCGCTGAAACCGCTCCCGCCCGTGATGAGTGTCGCGGTCGGCGAACCGGGCAGCACGAGCACGATCGCCGGCGAATTCGCCCTCGCGCAAGAGCACGCCTTCGCCCTCGCCGGTAGGCAGCCGTCGAGCCGCTGTGCCTCGCGCTTGCCACGATCGCTGTCGGCCCGATCGCGCTTGGACTGCAGCTCGTCGGGTTCGTCAACCTCAGCTTCAATCGCCGCCCGCTCGTGGTGCTCATCGCTGCCGGCGAACTGGCGCGCGGGATTACTGCTCCTCGCGCTCGCAGGCGTCCCTCTGGCGCCCGTGTTGACGGCGCTGTGGGTGTCGTTCGCGGTCGCGCTCGCGCTGCTGCTGATCGACACGCTCGGACCGTCCGCTGTCGCCGGCAAGCTCGCCGGGATCATCGCGTTGCCGATCGGCGCCGCACCACGCCACGCGCTCCGCGCGGCCGCATCGCGCCAAGGCGCCGGCCGCGAGCACGCGCTCAGACGGCCGCTCGCCCGCTGAGCGGACCCGGGTCGCCACCGCCCCGGCGGGCCAAGTGGCGAGGCGGCGCTCCAGCTCCGGCGCTCCAGCTCCATACACCCGCGCGCGCGCGTTCGATTCCCGCCCGACGTTCTCGAAGCCAAACCCCGACGACCAAACCCACGACCACTACCACTCCCAGCGACCCAGCGAAAGGACAACCAGATGCCCAGGATCATCGTTCAAGCCAACCAGTCCGACGGCGACAGCGGCCGCGTGACGCTCAGCGAGCGTGTCGTCGCAACCCACCTACACGACGAGCACTATGCGGCGCAGCTGATCGAACGGCTCGCGTGGGCCGCGATCGATGCCGAGCGTCTCGAGCACCGAGGGTGGGCATGAGCGCAAAGCGCCCTGGCGCGGTAAGACCCGCGCTCGGCCGCCGCCGCTCGCTGTCACGGCGCGCCGCGACAGACCGGGCCGGGAGCCAGCGCGACGACGAGCGCGACGCCGCCGTGTGGCTGTACGCGTGGTCCCACGACGCGCTGCGCCCGACCGGCGAGCTGCTCGCCACGCGTCTCACCAGCCGGGCCGTCATTCGACCGGGCATCAGAGTCGGACGGATCTCGCCTGGCAGTAGCCGCCGGCCGTGGAACGCCGCAACCTGACGCGAGCTGTCACGCGAGTTTGGCCACACCGAAGAAGTCGCGCCGGCCAGCACGATCAGCCAGCAGGCGTCGACGCCACCCGCTCGCGCGTAGGGCAGCATCGTGCGCAGAATCTCGGGGACACCGCCCCCGATCGCGGTCGAGTGCTTGCGGCCGTCAGCCGGCGGCCCCGACCACGAACGCGAGGGAAGACGAGCACTGTCAGCCGGACGGCGCCGGTTGGCGGGATAAGGGCACTGTGGAGCGGGCTGCGGGCGGAGCCGCGGCGGATGTCCGCAGCGGCGATCGCTCGGCGATCCACGTGTCGCACCCGCCCACCTCGGCGACGATCTGGTTCTCGCCGAGCTGGTCGCGCTCGAGAGTGCTGAGCAGGGACCACCGCCGCCAGTGCTGATCGGCGAGGTCGAAGGTCTGGTCCGAGCCGCGCTGTCGCTCACCACGGGAGTGCCGTGGCCGACCCGTTCTTCCGCGTGGCGCTGATCCCGGACATGGTCGCACGCGGCGCCGGCGCGGATGTTTCGCGTGTGCAGAACGAGTCTGCGCTCTTGCGGTTAGACCAACCTTCGCGGTCGCGCCGCGTTTAACCAAGCAAGAGGGCGCAGCGTCCATGCGGTTTAGGGCTCTCTCGGAAATTAGTGATGGCACGAGCCAGCTGACACGCTGAACAGAACTACATCATCAGCCAAAGATTCCGTCAGTAATAACGAGTGAGAACTATGACCGTGGCGACGTCAGCGGCAATTGGAAGGTTTCGGCGTCGTCCGATCGACCGGGATGCGGCTATTCAGAGCGATGATGAGCTTGTCGCGAGGGTTCGAGCCGGGGACGATGCTGCCTTTGAAACGATTTACGACCGCTATGCCCGCGGCGTGCTCTCGTTCTGCGTACATATGCTGGGGAGCCGCGAGTGGGGCGAGGACGCGTTACAGATGACGCTCGTATCCGCTTATAAAGGACTGCGCCGCGGCGACTGCGCCGGCTCCGGGCTACGTCCCTGGCTGTACACGATTGCGCGCAACCGGTGCCTGTCGGAGTTGCGCGCGCGCCGTGAAGCGACCGACAGTGACGACGCGGCGATAGCGGACCATCCGGGCATCGACAGCCCAGCCGGTCGCGTTCAGTTGCGAGAGCAGCTGCGGGAAATGGTCGAAGACATCCAGCGGCTGCCCGACGACCAGCGCGCCGCGCTCGTGCTGTTCGAGCTGGGCGATGAGTCTCATGCCGAGATCGCAACCGTGCTCGGCGTGCGACGGGAGAAGGTCAAGGCGCTCATCTTTCAAGCTCGCGAGGCCCTGCTGCGCGACCGCAAGGCTCGCGAGCATTCGTGCTCGGAGGTCCGTGAGCGCCTGGCGACAGTGCATGGGAGAATCCCGGCTCGCGGCATCGTGCGGGCGCACATCGAACGCTGTGCGGGCTGCGCAGCGTTCGAGCGGGAAGTTCGCGCTCAGCGCGCCGCGCTGGCGCTGGTCATCCCGGTGGTCTCAGCCGGCGAGCTGAAGGCATCGGTGCTCTCATCGGTATTCGCGCACGGTGCCGGTGCTGGCGCTGCGGCCGCAGGATTTGCCGGCGCGGGCACCGGCGGCGCGACCGTGAGCTCGCTTTCGGGCGCCGGCGCCGCAAGTGGCGGGGGTGGCGCGCTTGTCGCCGGTAGCACGGCAGGGCTGGGCTCCGGAGGTCTCACTGCGAGTGCCGGCGCTGGCGCGGGAGCTGTTAGCGTAAGCGGCGCTGCGAGTGCCGTTTCCGTCGCGGGAACCGGCGTTGCCACCGCCGCTGGCGCTGCCGCGACCGCCGCCGGGGTTGCAGGGCTGCCTGCGACAGCGCTCGTTTCGGCGGTCGGCACAGGGGCGGTCTCGGGCATGCTAGCGTCGTCGGGCTCGACGACGGTCGCGGCGAAAATCGCTACCGCGCTCGCGGTCGCTGTCGGCGTTACCGGCGTAACGACCACGCGGGTTGCCCCACGAGTTCAGCCTCTGCGGGCGCCAATCGCGCTGCTATCCACGTACCAGCCAACGGCGCCGCCCGCCCCGTTGACAATACCCGTCTCGACTAGCTCCGCTGCGAGTGGAGCCCCGAGTGCGCCAAGCTCGGCGAGCCCCTCGCCTCCCGGTTCGGCGCTGACGCCGACGAGCCCGCCATTCCCTCCCACTACCTCGACCGCGCCGGTTGGCGCGACGACATCTGCCCCGGTTTCAGGCGCGTCCGAGTCCGGTGCGAGCGCTCCGGCCTCTTCGACCAGCACCTCTACTTCGGGGACGTCCGGTCCCAGCGCTAACACACCCGCCGCCACGACGACCCCCGCCTCGGGTGCGGCGCCTCCCGCGTCGACGGCCCCCGCCGCAGGCGTAGGCGCATCCGGGGCTGATTCCGGCGCTGGCACACCTGCTGCCACGCCGACACTGACCTCGATGACCCCCGCCTCGGGCGCGTCCGGCGACAGCACACCTGCTCCCACGCCGACCACCCCGACCCCCGCGTCGGGCGCGTCCGGGGCTGATCCCAGCATTAGCACACCTGCTGCCAATCCGATCACAAGCGCGCCCGCCCCAACCGGGAGCGCGCCCCCGGTCTTGACCGTTCCCGACCTCGGCACACCGACCACGACCGTTCCCGACCTCGCCACACCGAGCGCGCCCGTTCCCGCCCCGGGTCCGAGTGCCCCAGCCTCCGGCCCCACCGCCTCCGCCTCCGCCTCCGATTCTGCTGTCGCTACCACATCCACCTCGAGTCCGGCCATCTCCGCCGCCCCCGGCGCAACCACGACTGCGTTCGCCCCGGCTCCGGCCGCCCCATCCTCCGGCGCTACCGTTCCAGCCTCTGACCCCGGCGCGAGCGCACCGGCGCCAATTATGGCTACGACCGCTCCCGACCCCGGCGCGAGCACCCCGACGCCAACCACGGCCTCGGCTCCGACCGCTCCCGCCTCCGCGACCGCTCCCGACCCCGGCGCGAGCGCACCGACGCCAACCACGGCCTCGGCTCCGACCGCTCCCGCCTCCGCGACCGCTCCCGACCCCGGCGCGAGCGCACCGACGCCGACCCCGACCCCGGCGACTCCGACTGCTCCCGCCTCCGACGCATCATCGCTGGTCCCCGGCTCCGCCTCAAGCGCATCGTAGGCGGACCTCTTCGCCCCTCAACACCGCGGGAGCTGACCGCGCCGCTGATCGTGTTCGCGGTGATCCATCCGGGCGCTCGCCGTCGCAATCGCCTTCGCACTGTCATCTGCCGACGCGTCTTGGATGCCGATCGCGACGCTGGCCGGATTAATCCCAGCTTGCAACAGTGATGGATCTTTGCTGCCATGCGACACAAGGTAGCAGGCAGGCTGCGCCAGCTGCGTCAACCCGTTCCTAGGGGTCCTCGTTCGCGGGCCGGGACGCTTTGCGCCAGCCTGTCGCTTTGATCGAGGAGCGAAAGCAGCCGCGCGTGGCTGCTAGCGCCTCGTCCGAGTTCACGACTTGCAGTCGTCCCGGCGGCGATGCAAGTAGGACATGTGTGAGAGCTCGCCGAGCGCGTCCTGCTCGGTCATCGTCGAGTGGATTTTCGGCCTATGGACCGTCGGGTTGCGAAGGCTGGCGAACACGCCGCGGAGCGCGTCAGCGAGGCCGCGCTGGCGCGATTTCTCAGTGCTCGTGGTCATGGGCGGTCAGAGCCAGCAGCGGCGCGACGCGCTGACGCTTTCGAATACCGCATCGACGAGCTGGCCCCCGTCCTCGTTACGTCCTGTCCGCCGGCGTGGCCGACGATCCGCCGGCGAGTGCCAAGATGGCGAGCAGTGCGAGCGCTTGGAGCAACTGTCGGACGCCCCCGGAGAGGCCGGCGTTCGTTGTCCGCGCTGCGGCCGTTGTGGGTGTCGGAGCGGCCACGGGTTTGCGGATGGTGTTCTGGGTCTACGATCAGCGTGAGGAGTCCGCGCACCAGTCGGGTCCGTGGAGGAGCTCGACGGGGATGATGAGAACGCTTGGGAGCTCGCCTGAGCAGCAAGCCGGCTTCCTGTCGCCGCTCGACTCCGGCCGTAGCGCTTCTGGGCGCGGTCGGTCACCGGGCACGCTCGACGCCGAATATCCAGAGCTATGCGCTTGGAGGTCAACTGCGGTGAGCTGGTTGTACGGGCCCTCCTCGGCGGGGTCCACCTCGGCGAGTTCGTCCCGTCGGTGATGGCGACGATCGGCTACCCGTACCTGTAATGACGGGCCGCACAAGTTATCCCGCCCGGTCCCGCCGGGGTCGCTCTACGCCCGACCGCAGAATCACAGCCTGGTTCGCGAGTGCGGTCGCTGCGGCTATCCTCGCGCTGACGCTCGCTGCCGCGCCCGCGCAGGCCGACGGCGACCCCGCGAGTGACGTGCTACTCCGTGAGAAAGTCTTCTATCCCTACAGCCCGCCAGTCTCGGCAAGCCTTCAGAAGGCGCTTGACGCCGAGACCGCCGCGGCCAGTCATGCGCACTTTCCGATCAAGGTCGCCCTGATCCAGTCACCATTGGACCTCGGCGCGGTTCCGAGCCTGTTCGACAGGCCGCAGCGGTATGCCGACTTCCTCGAGCAAGAGATCAGCTTTCAAACCAAGCAGCCACTGCTGGTCGTCATGCCAAATGGCTACGGCGTCCAAGGCCTCGGCGCAGTCACAGCCGCCGCCGCGTCGCTCGCCAGGCCAACGGGAAGCCAGAGCGATGACCTCGCCCGCGCCGCCATCGCCGCCGTCGAAGCACTCGCGGCCGCTGCAGGCGACCGGATCGAAACCAGCGAGTACTCATCGGAAGCCGACAACGGCCACAATTCCGCGACGCTCGTGCTGGTCGCCCTTGCATTTGCGGCGATCGCGGCGCCAGCCGCGATCATCGCGCTCCGTATGAGGGGGCGGTTGTTGTGGAGCGATCGAGTTCAGTTAGGCGGTGAGTATGCGACTGCGGCGCAACGGAGCTCGGGCGCGCGCGACACGTTCATTTATCGCTTGCTTGGCGGGGCGATTCAGCCGCTGCTTGTGGTTGGGCTGGTGCTGATCTTTGGTGGGCTGTTGTGGGCGGTCACGCGGGGTCTGGAGTTCTACGGCCTGACCCCGGTGGATGTGGGATACGACCTCGACCAGCGGCCGTTGCTGCTTGTGCTGGTCGGCGCCTGGCTCTGGCATCGGAGCCGCCGCCGGTGATCCTCCCCCAGATTCAGATCGCTCGCGCGCATTGGGTGCTCGGCGCGTTGTTTCTGGCGATCATTCTCGAGGAGTATTTGCCGCTGATCGGTCACGACGGCCGTCCGGCGCGATCGCGCTCGTTGGTGGTGCCGTGGGCGCTGATGCTAGGTGGTGTCGGCGTGTGGGCCACCGTGGTGTTCGCCGATGTCGTGCACGACATGCTCGTGCACTTCCTGTGGGGGGACATTCTGTTTGCGGCGGGGTCGCTCGAGCTCGCCCGCCGGCGTGGCGTGTACGACCGGCCGTGGCTCGATGGCGTGCTACCGCTTGCCTTCCTGAGCTGCGGAGTGCTGTTCATCGTCCACGTGCTGATCGATCCGTCCGGGCAGGGAGCGCACTGGCACCTGGCGATGGGGATCCTGCTGATCGCGGCGGGGATCCTCGACCTCGTTCGCGCGCTACGTCGCCGAGCGTCCCTGATTCCGCTCGCGCTGTTGCCGTTGACGGGGTTCGCGCTGGCGCTGATCGCGATCCCGGTGGCGGCAGCGTCATGACGCGGAGCGCCCCGGGGCATCTCGGGCCACGCGCGCTCTTGATCGTAGGATGCGCACTCGTGCTGCTCATGGCTGCCCCGCCGGCGGCCGGGGCACACGCGCTCCTCGAGACGTCAACGCCTGGTTGGGGAGCAGTGCTGGCCGCGACGCCGCATGCGATCACGCTGGTGTACGACGAGGACGTCGTCCCGCGCTACGCGCGGGTCGCCGTGGTCACACCGCGCGGCCAGAACCTGGCCGGTCCTCCGCACGTCGCCGGCAGCGTGGTGGTCGTGCCGCTGCAGCCGGGCCCCGCGGGCAGCTACACGGTGCGCTGGCGGATGGTCGCCAGCAACGATGGCCATGTGACCCAGGGCGCGTTTGGCTTTGGTGTGCGGGCAAAGCCGTTGCCGCCGGCGCCGGCGAGCGGAGTGAGCGTTCCGGTGGCGCCCGAGCTGCTCGCGTGGCTCCAGTTCCTGGGGGTGGTGCTGGCCGGTGGCACGCTGACGTTCCGCGCGCTGGTCGTGGCCCCCGCCGCGCAGCTCCTGCGTGAACGCGAAGAGCGCGAGGCCTCGGTTGCCATCTGGGTTGGGGTGGCGGGGGCAGTGCTAGCCTTGCACGCCGGGCTGCTCGCGTTCCTCGTCGGGGCGTATCCGATTCTGGGCGGCGGGCTGTTGAATGTCATAGACACCCAGATCATCCCGATCCGCGTCGGAACGCATCTGGGCCAGGCGTGGACGCTGATGACCTTCGCCTGGCTCGGGGTGCTGGCGCTGCTCGTCGGCGCGTGGGTCACGCCGCGCAAGCGGGAGGCGCTGCTCGCGAGCGCGGGGCTTCTGTCGCTGGGCATCGCGTTCGGCATCAGCTGGGCCAGCCATCCCGCCTCGCGCGGCACGCTCGCGCTCATCGCTGACTACGCGCACCTGCTCGCCGGCGCGCTGTGGGTCGGAGGGGTGGTGGCGCTTGCGGTCCTCGCCGGGGTTGTGCGTCCCCTGTCCCACTCGGCACGCGACGCGCTCTTCCGCGCGTGCCTGCTGCGCTTCTCGAGGCTTGCAGTGCCCGTGGTGGTCGTGCTCGCGCTCGCTGGGGCCTATATCGCGCTGCGTGAGCTTCCTGGCCCCTCGGCGCTGCTCACCAGCGGTTACGGGATCACGTTGCTCGTCAAGACCACCGTCTTCATCGGCGCCATCGCGCTGGGCGGCTACCACCGCAGCTTCATCGTGCCCCGGATCGCGGCCGGTGCGCCGGTCGCGATGATTCGCCGCACGCTCGCGCTCGAAGTGAGCCTCCTCCTTGTCGCCCTCGCGCTCGCCGCCATCCTCAGCCAGACAGCGCCACCCAGGTAACGACGTCACCACGTGCGCGCGGGTCGGTCTGCGTTCAGGAGGTGACCGGTCTCCACGAGCGACACAGTCGCGATCGCGAAGCGCGGGTCAGCCCGCGACCCACGGTCGACTCCATCAGAAACGGGCTGCGCGGATTATGAAGCTCGACGTAGTCGTAGCGGGCAAGCTCGGGAACCGCCTCCGTCCAAAGTTTGCGACTGCGACCGATGATCACGATCTTCTTGGCGTTCATCGCGTCGCGCAGCAAGTGATCTGACCGACAAGGAGTACTGATGGGAAGTTACGCGGGCGTCCAGGACGTCTGAGAAGCGAGACGTCCTGATCGAGGACGAGACTGGCGCGCAGCTGTTCGCCGGTAGCTGCGCGCACAACGAGGCCGGGTTGCAGGCGTTGTGCCGTGGCTTCCACTAAGCACTAAGGGCTCCCGCGGAAATTAATGCCGAAATCCGGCGAGTGGCTGGGCGTGGCTGGCGCCGCCGGCTCGCCCCATATTGCTGGTGGCAACTGAGGGCGAGCCGGTGGCGCCAGGCAGCCGGATGACTCGGGCGCGGCCCGATCCGGCGGGCCGGATGCCGAGCGGGCCGCAGCCCGAGCAGACGCCGTCGGAGCCGGCAGTAATTTTCGCGGGAGCCCTAAGCCGGATGAGCGCGCTCTGGGCACCGGTGGGGTACGGGCGCGAGCTCTTCAGCTCACCGGCTCGCAGTCAAGAAGAGACCGCGGGGTACTTGACGCGGGGCCACGAGCGGGTTAGGTTGCGCTTTGCACGCACCAACGAGGGGATCGGAACATGCGACTTCGTTTGTCGAACGTCGTGGCGTGCGGACCAACCCCGCGACGCTCCATGTGCTGCGGCGCACCGACTGCCAGCTCAGCGCGGACGGTCTCGGGCACGGCGCAGCAACCGCATGCTTTGTCTTCGTCGCACGCTACGTAGCGCGACTTCGACGCCATACGGAATCGGTGGGAGGGCGACTCCGCGAGCAACTGCTTGATCGGAACGGCCGGCGACCCGCCCCACGGGCTCGACGCGCTGCCGATCGTCAGGGAACGCCTCGTCGCGGCCGTCCCAGCCGGCCACCCGCTGGCCAAACGACAGCGAGCAACGCTGGCAGAAATCAGCGCGTACCCGATCGTGTCGATGCCCGAAGGGACAGGCTGGCGGCATCTGGATCTCGGGGTCTGGCGGCTTGAGGTCCATGCCACGCTGCGGCGGCTGCGCGGCGATGATCGTGCGGCGGAGTTTGGCGAGGATGTCCGCGAACGATGGTGTTGTCTTGGTGAGGTACCAGGGGGCACGCTCGCGGTGTTCTTGAACGATGTCGGGATGGTGGCCGTGTAGGGCGTACCAGACGATCGAGATGGTCATCGCTAAGAACTGGAGGGTGACGGTTCGCTCGACGGCGTTGCGGGTTCGGTTGCGTGCCTGGCCCACACCGAATAGTTCCTTGCCGTCTTCGAAGGCGACTTCGATCGGCCAGCGGTCTGAGTAGCGCTCGACGATCTGCGCGGCGGTCGAGACCAGGTCGGTGGTGATCAGCGCGAGCTGGCAGCCGGAGGGCTTGGTGGTGTCCTTGATCAGGATCACGCGGACCGGGGTGTCGGGGCCGAGCGGCTCCCACAGACAGTCGAGCACCGCGAGCATCACGGTCTCGGTCTTGCCGTAGCGTCGCGCGACTTGCTCGACCCACTCGGTGGCGGGGCTGGTCGCGATCTCCGTGAGACTCGGGAGCCTGGCTCCTGAGCCATCCCGGGTTTCGCGGAGACCTTGAAACGAGGATTTCGGTCCTCGAGAGCGGAACTCCGTTTCATGCCACGAGCGAGGAAGTATCCCGAGGAGCTGTTGGAGCGAGGCGCGCGGCTGGTGTTCGAGTCCGGCCGGCCGATCGCGCATGTTGCTGCTGACCTGGGCGTTCACCCGGAGGCGTTGCGCAAGCGCGTGCGCCAGGCGGAGGTGGACGCCGGCGGCCGGCGTGAGCTGTTGAGCTCGGACGAGCGCGAGGAGCTCGCCGGCTTGCGTCGTGAGGTCAAGCAGCTGCGCAAGGCGAACGAGATTCTGAAGGCGGCGAGCGTGTTTTTCGCCGGGGAGCTCGACCCGAGCCGATCGAAGTGAGCGCGTTCATCGCTCAGCGTAAGGCTGACTTCGGGGTCGAGCCCATCTGCCAGACCCTCGGCGTGTCGGCGTCCGCGTACTACCAGCGCGCGAGCGGGGAGCGGTCCGATCGCGCGGTCGCGGACAAGCGGCTGCTGGCGGAGATCCGCCGCGTGCACAAGGCCAACTACGAGTGCTACGGCTCGCGGCGCGTATGGAAGGCGCTGCTACGCGATGGGATCGAGGTCGCTCGCTGCACGGTCGAGCGGCTGATGAGCACCAACGGGATCCAGGGAGCCAAGCGCCGCGGCAAGCCGTGGCGCACGACAACGCCCGACCCGTCGGCCACCGACGCGCCGGACCTCGTGGAGCGCGACTTCAGCGCCGCGGCGCCTGACCGGCTGTCACACTCGCGCGCACAACCGCGATTCGTACGCGAGCTCCAGCCGGAAACTACTGATCCCAAATCGCATCCGATCGACTGCCGCATCTGCCCGCCGTAGAACCCAGCTGGCGACCCGGTGTGGCGGCCGACAGGAGCGCCGGTGTTCACCAAAGCGAACGGCTTAGCGGTGGTTTCTGGTCCATTACTACCGCGACCCCTGGAAGGTGGCCCGGTGGGGCGTAATGTTGGTGCTCAGTTAGATTAGGAGCCTCAGTCTGGACGCGGCCTGATCGGATGTCCGATCGCCGAGACCTGCCAATCTAATGAGGTGGTCGGCGTGGTCCGGAAGCGGTGGGGCCTGGGGCCGGCCATATATGCACGGGGACCCACGAGGAGGACGCATCTGATGCTTTCCGGAATTGATCGAGGGCGAGGACTGCTCGCCGGGTGCATGTTGACGCTGGCGGCGGTTATCGTGGCCGCGGTGATGGCAGCGACCGGTTCGGCGGCAACGTCCGGCTCGCAAAGCGCGTACAACAAGGCGTACCAGCTGGGGTTGGAGGCCTACACGTACGGCTTGCCGCTGCTGGAGACCAACAAGACGTTTCTCACCCAGACGAGCATCAACGTCTCCGACAGCAACGGCTACGGGCCGGCCAATCAGTTCAACAGCGTCCGCAACCTCACCAATCCGGGCAGCACCGCGGTTGTGGCACCGGGCTCGAACGGCCTGTCGTCGATCGCCTGGGTGGTGCTCACCAACGGCCCAGAGGTCCTCCACGTCCCGAACGTGCACAACCACAAATTCGTGCTGGCGCTCGTCGACCCGTACACCGAGGATTTCAAGAATCTCGGCACGGTGACTGACACCAAGCCGGGCGATTACGTGATCGCCGGCCCCGGCCAGCACAACGTGCCGATCCCGGCGGGGACGCAGCGGATCGATGTCAACTACACGCGGATCTGGATCGTCGGATCGACACAGCTGAAGGGCAAGAACGACCTTTCCAATGTCCACCAGATCCAGAATGGCTACACGCTGACGCCGCTGGCCGACTACGGGACCAACTACCACCCGAAGCGCCCGGCCCATCCGAACACGAAGGTCAAGAGCTACCAGCTGCCGAGTGGGTTGCGTTTCTTTGATGTGCTGGGCCAGCTGCTCAAGAAGTTCCCGCCGCCGACGGCCGATCAGCCCGAGCTGCGCCAGCTTGCGGCGGTCGGGATCGGCCCGGGAAAGCAACCATCCAATAACCGGCGTCTGAGCAGCGCCACGCTCAACGGCCTGCGGGCTGCTGTAGCCGCCGGGCCGGCGCAGATCAACAGCGACGCGGAGTCTCTGTTCCTGGCCGGCTTCGCGAAGCACGACGGGTACTTCCTCGGCGGCTTCGGTCAGTACGGCACCAACTACGAGCTGCGAGCGGTCATCGCCCAGGTCGGTCTCGGGGCCGTCACCTCACAGCAGACGATCTTCGCGCTAGGCCTGACCGACCACACCCGCAAGCCGCTGTCCGGATCGACTGACTACGTCATGCACATGCGCACGGCGCCTCGCGTCAACGGAGGGTGGTCGGTGACCGTGTACAACCTGAAAGGGTTCCTCGTGCCGAACCCGATCAACCGCTACGAGCTCAGCAACGCATCCAAGCTCACGCGCAACAGCGACGGCTCGGTCGACATCTACCTGCAGGCGGCCCGGCCGTCGAACCAGGCGCAAGCCAGGAACTGGCTGCCCACCCCGAGCGGGGTGGGATTCGAGGTCATCTGGAGGATCATCGCGCCCAAGCCGGCGAGCATCAAAGGCATCCTCAACGGCAGCGGCTGGGAGCCACCGGCGATCACAGCGGCGCCATGACCTGACTCACCCGTCGCCGGCGAGCTCGCGTGCGTCGGCGGCGAACGTCTCGAGCACTGCCGCCTCGAGGCGTCTGGCGGGATCGAGCTCGGCGTTGGCGTGCGGTTCACGGGTGTAGGCCACCGCGCTGCGCAGGGCGGCAACCACGACGCGAGCCAGGAGGGCCGATTCCAGCATCGCCTGAGGCGTCGGTAAACGCGGGTCCTCGACTGGCGCGCAGCGGGCGGCCCGGGCGAGGAGCGCCTCGATGACCGCGTCGAGCGGCGACGCTTCCCCAATGGAACGGGCGCGGCACTCACGGTTGCCGGTCGTCGTACTCCCGCTTTCTGGCGATGCGGAACTCCGCGATGGGGCGGGGTCGCTGCCGATGACGATCGGCGCGTGGGCAGAGCCTTTTCGTAATACAATAAGCCGGTGGAGATCCACGACTCGGCGCGCAAGCACGGTGTCGTGGAGGCGGACATCACTCATGCTGTCGACAATGCACTCGCGATCGAGGACGCCGGCGAAGATCCCGACCGTTGGCTGGTCATCGGGCCGGATCGCGCTGGCAATCTGCTTGAGGTGGTCATCCTGACAACGCTCGAGGGCAACCGGCTCGCGATTCATGCGATGCCGATGCGCGACAAGTTCCGGAGGCTGCTGGAACCTTGAGCGAGCCTCGCGTCTACGGACACACCGCCTCCGGCCGGCCGATCACCGACGCGGAGATCGAAGCCCTGGCCGCCGAGGCCGAGGCAGGCTATGACGTCGACGAGCTGCTTGCGCGGCGCCCGAAGCGGGGCCGTCCCGCGCTCGGCTCCTCACCGGCGAGTGTCGAGTCCGTCCGGCTTGACCCGGAGCTGCGGCGGGCGCTGCTCGAGCGGGCCCGATCCGATGGGACGACGACATCCGAGGTCATTCGCGAGGCGCTACGGCGCTTCCTGCACGCCGCCTGAGCGGTCGCGCGTTCGAAGAGCCGGCGGCGGCTAACCAGCGTTAGACGACGTTGGCACCTTTAGAGGAAGGTTCCGTCCGGGTGCCGGCATCTGGCGCTAGCGAGCGATACGACGAACCCGACGATTTGGTTCGCAGGGATGACCGCGGACCGAGTCGGCGCACGCCACGGTCGACCTCAACGAGGTGGCCGCTCGCCAGCAGGCCCATCGCTTGATAAATCCTGGCAATGAGACGGGCGATTGTCGTCTTTCCGGTTGGGTTCCCGAGGAACACGAGGTGCTTGCTCATCGCGACGTCGGCGAGATTCTGGGCACGCCGCAGGCCCTGGATGCGCAGGAAGGCCACCAGCTCGTGGACCTGGTCCTTGACCTCGCGGAGCCCAGGCAGCTCGTCGAGCTCGCGCAACAGGTCGTGAATCTCGTTGTCGCCCGTCGACGACCGCTTTGTATCCAGTGCGAGTGTTGACTCTTTGTCGCTCCAGCTGGGCCCTTCCCGATTATGCGCGATCGAGCCGCCCGTGAAGCTAACTAACAGCGGCTCCTCGGCAAACCACTCCGTATCCAGGTTATGCTCGCAGACCACATCGGCCACCTCGACGACCGCCCCGTCCGACGCTGCGATCCCCGAGCCGTCGTTATCTACGATTTGGGTGCGGCTCTCCGGGAGGGTCGTGCCGAGCCGGTGAAACACCGCGGAATCGGGGGTTCTTGGGGTTGTGAGGGAGAGAGGATTCCGGGTCCTGCGATCCCGTGTGGAGCGCGTTCTCGCGCTCGAGGACCTCCGCGCCGCCGGCGCCGACGTGCGGCCCGACGCGCGCTGGGTCGACGACGGCGACATTCTCACCGCAGGTGGCGTCACCAGCAGCATCGATCTTTCCCTGCACCTACTCGAGCGCTTCCGCGGCGCCGATACCGCCCAGACAGCCGAACGCCTGCTCGAACATCGACGTCTGGACACGGCCCAACTCGATCGGACCCACAGCGGCGCATGACATCAGATCTACGCGTCACCGCGACGACGCTGAGCGATCCGTGCTTGTTCCCGACGCCGGTACTACGTACGGACACTGCAGCGGTACAAGCCCCGCCAGCAAGAGCCAGCGATCTCGGTGCTCGCAGGCGGCTGTCGGCAGCTGCCGGCAGGGGTCCTGATGACGAGCCTGTATGAGCACGCCGGTGGAGAGGAGGCACTGCACGGCCTCGAGGACGTGTTCTACTCGACGGGTTCTCGCCGAACCGCCGCTGCAGCCTTCGTTCGGGGCGGGCCATCCGCAGCAGTCGATCACCTGACCTCGGTTTAGTCCAAACCAGCAGTCTTGCCGGCGCCGGACTTCTGGATTGGGCTAGGAGAAGAAGCTATGGTCATCACACGCGCTTTCCGGCGAAACGGCAGCAGTCTGCAGCTGCGACGAGACACCGCTTCGGAACCGGAGCAGAAGTCGTCCGGCAGGCATCGGTTGCTGCTGCTTTCGAATCGCGAAGCGGAACCGAGAGCCGGGGATCGAGCAGCGTTCCTGCTGCCTGGGCGGCCGTCGCGGGGAGGAGATCGAGGTGCGGGCGGGTCGATGAGCCCGTCGGTGGCGTACTCGCCGAAGCGTTTGACCCGCTCCCTGATGTACGGCGAGAGCGCGGCCACGGCCGCCGGGGTGATCTCCCAGCCCTCCGCGGCGAGCTGTCGCAGGACGGTGGTCATGTCCAGGGCGGTGTGGAAGATCACGCAGTTCGCGAGCAGCGTGTTGAACTTGATGATCTTCTCCTGCTCGGCGGGGTCGTTGCGCTCGATCGTGTCGTGCCCGAACCGCAGCCAGGCGGAGAACCCGTTGTAGGACTCGACTTTGTTCGTCGCGGCGGTGATCTCTTCGCGCAGCGCGGGCTCGGAGATGCACCGCAGCAGCGTAATCGTGCGGCTCACCCGGCCGAGCTCGCGGAACGCCTTGTAGATGTTGTTCTTCCGCGACTCGGTCCCCAACCGGCGCAGCAGCAGCGTCGAGGCCAGCCGACCCTGCCGGATCGAAAGGACGACCTGCATCAGGTCGACCCACCGCAGATGCTCCACCTGCTCCCGAAAACCCCCTCAGACGCCTAGCCTCGCGTTCGGCCGAATCGCATCTCACGCAGCCGAGCCCGGGCGCACGGAATCTCGTGAGGCGAGAACCGGACTGGATTGGCTTGGACGGTTTGGCAGCTGCTGCTCGGCCAGGTGAATGCGACAGCCCCCCGGTGGCCCGCAGCTGCGCGGCTGTCATTCGACCGTCGTTCTAAGCCGCTCAGATGTCAGTGGGATTCCCGTTGACGTCAGTGGATGTGGATCGTTCCACTCGTTTGTCAACGAGCGGATCGGCGGCGCTACGCGATCGGGTCGCGCGACCGGAGGCCCAAATCGGCCCAGCGCGTAAAGTCACGATCGCGGCTTGACAGTTCGAGGCCGTGCTCAATCGCGATCGCAGCGATGTGCGCGTCCGTGACGAACCGAACCGACGGCTGCGCGGTCAAGAGGGACTCGAGGATGTCGAGATGGCGTGGTCCGGGCTCAGGGATCCAGGCACTCGGGCGGGAGAGCCAGGACCGGACGATCGAAAGCGCCGACGCGACCGGGAGCGGCCGTTCCCATGCCCGCGGCTGGGCCGCCACGCGAACGAACCCTGTGATGCACGCCCACGCCAGCCCGACCTGAGCGGTGCCACGCAGCTGGTCCTGCAGCCAATTCCTCGTCGCCTCGTGGTCGGGCGCCGAGGTCATCGTGGCGCCGACCAGAAGGTTCACGTCGACCAGGATCAACGGCGTACTCGCTCGTCGTCCTCGTCGTCGAGCATCTCCTTCAAGCCCCGAAGGTCCGTAATGAGCATCCGGCCGGAATCGAACGTCGGCAGTGTGTAGGGGCGGCCCGGAGCGGCGGCGTCTCGCTCTCGCGTGGCCAGCAGACCGGTTCGGAGCAGTTCGTTCACCTCGTCGCGAAGACGGGTCCCCCGCTCGCGACGACGGCGTTCGATCGCCGCCGCGACGTCGTCATCGAGCGTGAGGGTTGTACGCACGACACCAGCGTATCAGAGCCTGCATCAAGACATCACGATGTAGATGAGGCAGCATCAATCGCCGCTGTCATTCGACCGACGTTCCTCACTTCGCGCCCCTAACGATCGACGAACATCGCAAGGGAGCGCGGGCGGGGCTGCGGCTCACCCGGATCCGATGATGCTGTGACGAGCGGACTGCGGCATGCTGGTGTGGTCCGGCACCGCGCACCGGTGGTCCAGTCGCTGAACGGTAGGTTTGGCGGTGATCAACTGTTGAGCGTCACTTGAGTTCGGCATGAAATGCCGCGCTCAGCCGTGGTTTGGCGCTCCCCGAAGGGGAGATCAGACGAGGACCAATCACCGAGTCGGCACACACACGGAATGGGATCCTGCTCGTTCAAACGCGCTTGCCGGCTCGGTTCAAACGATCCCGTTGGCCGACCGCCGGCGCGAAGCGGCTCCCGCTGGACGGAACCTGCCGTCTAGCTCCGCTTGGTAATCTGAACCTCCACGAACGAGTCAAGTTTCGACACGTCGATCACCATGCGGAGCCCGCCGCCGGAGGCAGGGCGGAAGACTGCCGGTTTCCACCGCGATCGGCAACGCGGTCGACGGCGAGCACGTGATCGCAATCGTCGCGAAGCACTCGTGCCGCAGCTCGTCCCGCGGCCGCTCCTTCCAGGCGGAAGCAGCCGCGCGACGATGGTCCAACCGGCCGCTGCTTTCGTCCGCGCTGGTGCCCTTGCGGCGGAAGGGCCCTCGCTGGGTCGCAGGCGCGAAACGAGGGATGGGTTACGCTGCCGGTTCGCAAGTTACGGCGTCAGCGCCCAGACCAACGGAGGCAGCAGCGCATGTGCATAATCACCACGACCGATGGCACGGGGATGTTCTACAAGGACTGGGGCTCGGGCCAACCGATCGTTTTCAGCCACGGCTGGCCGCTTTCGGGCGACGATTGGGACACCCAGATGCTGTTCTTGCTGCAGCACGGCTACCGCGTCATCGCCCATGATCGGCGCGGGCATGGACGCTCCACGCAGACCAGCGACGGTCACGACATGGACCACTATGCTGACGACCTGGCTGCGCTGACTGCCCATCTCGATCTCCAGGACGCCGTGCATGTCGGGCACTCGACCGGTGGCGGCGAAGTCGTGCGCTACATCGCCCGACACGGTGAGAGCCGCGTGGCGAAAGCGGTGCTGATCAGTGCGGTGCCGCCGCTCATGGTGCAGACCGACGCCAACCCCGGCGGGCTGCCGAAGAGCGTGTTCGACGACCTTCAGGCCCAGCTTGCCGCCAACCGGTCCGAGTTCTACCGCGCCCTGCCGTCGGGCCCCTTCTACGGCTTTAACCGGCCTGGCGTGGAATCCTCGGAAGCGATCATCGAGAACTGGTGGCGCCAGGGAATGATGGGCGGAGCGAAGGCACACTACGACGGAATCGTTGCCTTCTCCCAGACCGATTTCACCGAGGACCTCAAGAAGATCACGGTGCCGGTCTTGGTGATGCACGGCGACGACGACCAGATCGTTCCCTACGCCGACTCCGGACCACTGTCCGCGCGGCTCGTGCAGAACGGGACGCTGAAGACGTACAAAGGATTCCCGCACGGCATGCCGACCACCCAGGCCGAAACGATCAACGTTGACCTGCTGGCCTTCGTGCAGTCCTGACCGACTCGGCAGCTGGCGCGCCGACTGTGGCTCTGTACCCTGGCGGCTAGGGTCCTTGACCCTAGAGGCCGTGAAAATCAGGTCAAGTTTTCACGCGGCGAGCCCTTGGCGTTTGGCGTAGTCGTCGAGAGCGGTGCGGATGTTGTCGAGTGCTCGGTGTAGGTGCGGGAAGTCGGCGGTCGGATTGGTCGCCGACGCTAGGGCGGGGCTGAGCAGTCGGGCGTGGGTTTGGGTGAGCACGATCGCGGCTCGCAGGCCGTTCTCGGTGGGCAGGTAGCGGTTGGTGTGCGGGATGCGTTTGATGAGGCCGTGGGTGCGTAGTCGCCGCAGGTCGTAGGTGGCCTGTCCGGCGGTCATGGCGTCGGGAAGGAGTCCCAGCAGGGGCGCGAGATGCGAACGCAACTCGCGGTTGGTGAAACCCCGCACGGACAGGCGGAATACGGTCAGCAGCGAGAGCAGCGCCATCGCGCGAGCGTCGCCGAAGCGCAGCCCGGCGATGCGGCTGTCACCGACGGTGACGGGCTCGGTGACCTGGTGGAGCGCCCGGGCGGCGGCGATCGGGTCGTGGCCGAGCCGTTGAGTGGCGAGGAGGCGCCGGTTGGCTTGGAAGCCGACCTGCCGCAGTTCCGGCAGGTTCCTTGAGCCGTTTGCCGATCGCGAAATCCCGGGTGTCGTTGATCGTGGTTTCGGTTCTGATCGCTCGTTGGAGCTTGTGGTACTGCTTGATCTTGGAGTGCGTTGAGGTAGGGTGCCGGCGAGGTGCCTTACGGTCCTTTTCCCACACCCCCTTCCCGAACCCGGCGTGAACCTTTCAGCTCACCGGGCTCTCCAGCGACCATTCCGCGATTGCTCGCGGCTGGGCATCGAGTACCGTTGCGGCGTTCTGCATTACGCATACCTCCCGGTCTTCGATACTCGGTCGCCTGTGCCCCTTCGCCCTGTGGACGGCCCTCCCGTCCCCCCTGGTGCGGCGTGAATCGCACGACTACTATGGGCACTCCGTCACCTTGGGGCTCGCGCCCCGAAGGTCGATCCCGCGTTCGTCCCTGTCGTACGTCCGAGCGTGACTTAGGCGTCCGACACATCTCCTTAATTGCCCTCACTGGGCAACGCTCCACGTCCCGAAGGTTGCGACGGCCCTACAAGCATGCCATCGCAGAACGTGGCGCCGGTTTCGGGTGCCTTTCCGACGGACGCGTCGTTTCGTCTTCTGGAGATTCGGCTTCAGGCAATCCAGCTTTCGCCATATCACGCGGGCCCCGCGACGCCCCACCCCTGACACCTGGGCATGACCGTCGCTTTCCTGGCAGGCTGCTGTCCCTTTCACTTTTCAGATCCGGGTAAGCCATTAGGCCCAAGAACATCCCTTCGAGTTCCTCCCGGCTGCGCCGGGGATACAACAGGGCGCCTCGCGGCGCATTACGCGTTGCAATACATGCGATCGATGCAGTCCAGCTCGAAGACCACGTGGTCGGCCAGCACGTCTGCGGCAGATAGGGGTAAGGTCATCACCAGCTCCGGTCGTGGGGACAAGCCTCCTCGGGGGCACCTACCGCGCTACGCGGCTCATGACCGGGACGGCCCAGCCGCCCCGAGCGATCCGCGACCGGAGCCTACAGACGACGCCGAAGCCGGCGCGCAGATCGTCTAACCAGGCGCCGCCCACCCGACCGCAGCCACGCGTCGCCGACAAGTACAACTCGTCGGGCTGGGGCGAAGCCCCGTTAGCACTGGTTGATGAGGACAGCCGTGGCGACCCGATGTCGTCGCTGCGCTGGTCGCTCAAGAGCGTCAGGGCGCTGGCCGGTGAGCTGCGTCTGTGGGGCATCAGGTGTGCGCCAGCTCGCTGTTGCCGCTGCTTGTCGCGCTGCGGTTCAGTCTGCAGTCCAATCGCAAGGTCCGCGAAGGCAAGCAGCATCCCGACCGTGACGCCCAGTTTCGCGACATCAACGCGACCACCAAGGCGCAGCTGGATACTGGCGGACCGGCTCTCGATCGACACCAAGAAAAAGGAGCTGGTTGGAGACTTCAAGAACGGCGGGCGCGAATGGCGGCGCAAAGGGCAGCCAGAGCCGGCTAGCGCCCCATCTCACCGAGCGCGAACTGCCGATGTGGGCGGCAGTCGAAGCAAACGCCTACGGCAAGGACGGCGTCGCGGCCCTCGCTCGGATCTCGCTCACGCTCTTGATGACCAGCCGCTCGATCCCGACCAGACAGCCGACGTGATCGTGCATCCGCTGCTGCTCCCAAGCGCGATTCATGACCACCCGTGCCAGCTGGTCACGGCAGCCGCGAGCTGCTCAGCCGAGGACGATCGTCTCACGCCGCGGCGTCGTGGGTGCGAGGTAGCCGTTGCCGAGGAAGCGGATGAACACGTTCAGCCGCACCTGCCGATTCTTCGGTCCGCGCCCGGGTTTGCGGGCGAACGCGGTCTGCGCGGCGAACGTGCAGTCCGGCTGGACCGCTGCCGCCGAGTAGCGCACGCGTCGCGCTGCGAAAAACGACTTGATCGTCACCGTTCCCGAGCAGGCGAAGGCCCCCGGGATCCACGACGGGCCGACCACCCTGCCCGACGTCGTGAACAGGAACGGCTTGCGGCGCGCCCGGTGCGGAATGGTCGTCGCGCGCACGTGCGCGACTGGACGCGCGGACGGGTAGGTCATGAAGATCTGATCGCCGCCGGCCGAGACGATACTGCCGTGCTCGGCGACCAGCCGGTAGTGGAAGATCGTGCCCGGGGTGAGGCCCTGCAGCGGTGAGCTCACCGTTAGCGGCGTGCTACCGGCCGAGAGCGTGCCGCCGAACGTTGACGACCCGTAGGCCGAACTGAGGCCGTACTGAAACTGCCACGTGGTCTGCTCGTTCTCGGGGTTGATCGCGCCCGTCAGGGTCGCGTAGGTCGCCCCGATCTGGGTGCCCGCGCCCGTGGCCACGACTGCCGGCGGGTGTCCGGCGGTCATCAACGTGCGGTCAGCGCCGGTGGCGGTCCCGTACCGGTTCGTGGCCACCAGCTGGTAGTGATAGGTCGTTCCCGGCGTCAGTCCCGCGGCCGTCGCGCGCACGGCGACCGGCTTCGAGCCGCTGCCGGCCGAGCGAGGGCTGCTGTTGGCGACATAGGCGGGGCTCGGGCCCCACCGGAAGTAGTACGTCGTGGCGCTCCCATCGGGGTTCACCGTGCCGTCAACCATTGCGCTGGTCTGAGCAATCGTTCCGTGACCACCCGACACCACCGCCGGCGACGAGGCGGCCAGCGCTACGCCGCTGGCGAACGCGCCGGTGACCAGCACCGCTCCGAACACCTCGATTATCCGCTTCATCGCCCTTCCTCTCTGCAAAGCCATGGCGAGCAAACTTCCAGACCCGCAGCGGGGACGGAAGTTGCGGACCCGACGCGACCTCACCAATATTGACGGCACGCGTGAGCGGTAGACCTTATCCGATAAGAGAAGCCGGGGTCTGAACGGTTACCCCTCGATCTTGGGGGAACCGCGGCGAGCAGGACGCTCAGCTTCGCTGGCCGAGTCCCGGACCGCCGCCTTCGGCCGCGCGCTTCCTTTGCCACGCATGGGATCGTCAGAGCCGATTCGTTCGTCTGTCCGCCACGCAAGGTTGAATCTCGTCGTCGTCCTTACGATTGGACCCCTGGAGGACTGTCGTGGCGCTTACACAGACGCAGCTCGTGACGGCCGTCGCTGACCGCGCGGAGCTCAGCAAGACCGATGTGAAGCGGGCGCTAGCAGCGCTCGATGAGATTGTGCTCGATCAGCTTGGGAACGCTCAGAAGGTGCGGATCGGCGGTCTGGTGCAGTTGACGGTGCGTGTAAAGCCGGCTCAGAAGGCGCGTAAGGGCCGGAACCCTGCGACCGGGGAGGAGATCACGATCGCAGCTAAGCCGGCGAGTGTCGACTTGCGCGCCCGGGCGCGCGCGCGGGCGAAGGGGGCGCTGCCGTCGGTGCAGAAGGCGCGTCGCCGGCTCGCTGCCTGAGCACGCCACACTCCTGCCCGCAGTGGCAAACCGGATCCGAACCGCTTGGATCGTCCGCAGCGACGCGTACAGCGCCCGGCGCACTTCTGCTTCCAGAGCCGGGCCCGCATGCAATTCGGCGCCGTTAGCAGCTAGCTGATCTCCTTGCGCCTGTGACCTAATCTAAGCGCTTGAGTAACATCTGTTACACCCCACCAAGACCGGAAGGATCCCCACCACCATGCTCGATCAACTGCGCCGCGATATCCAGACCCGGCTCGACGAACTGCTCTCAGAAATCAACAAGCTCCGCCAGGCGCTGACTGCGCTGACCTCGCACGACGGCATTGCGGCCAAGGCAAACGGCAACTCGTCGCCGACACGCGCGCGCCGTCACGCGAGCACGGCACCCTCGCCCTCCACGCCAAGCCGCGAGCCCGTCCGCGCGCGCCGGAATACCGCGGCCAAGTCAACCACGTCCGCCGCTTCACCGGAGGCCCCATCGTCGCCGACAACAATGCCGTCACAGCACGCGAGTGCGCCCGCTCGCACGGCTCCCGGCACCACCAAGACCGCTGTCCTCAAGGCTCTCGCCGGCGGCAGCGCGATGACCGCTGGCGAAGTTGCCAGCGCCACCGGCCTCGGCCGCGCGAGCGTCAGCACAACCCTGTCCAAGCTCGCCAAGAGCGGCGACGTCGCCAAGGCCGCGCGTGGCTACCAGCTCACCGCGCAGACAACCCCCACGTCAGGGACCGGCGCGCTCGCTCACGCCAACGACAAGCAGCCGGTCGCGTAAGCTGCATTTCGAGCAGCACGCCCGTTTGGATGCTCGACAACGGCTCAGCAGCCTCGATGTTAGACGCAGCCGTCCCGCCAGCCGCCAGCGGCCAGCTCAGCCCCCGCCGGCAAGTTCACCTGCGCCCCCTCCGCGAACCCCTCTCGCGCCGGCCTATCCTCCATTTGGTTCAGGAGCTCTGCCGGAGTGGCTCGACGACCAGCCTTAGACGCGGGCGGCCATGATTCGATCCTCGGCTCGGCCGTAGCGTCTCACAGGGAACCGCCTCACTAGCCCAACGCAATGTCCTGCGCGAGCGGCGACTCTGCAGACACATCCGCGTTGCGGCACGATGGGAGCGCACTCGCGGAACGCTGTTGCCGTGCCAGGCTTGGTCATGAACGGTGAGAACCAATGCTCGTTCTGCGAGATGCCGCCGGCTCGGAAGGAGCCGCGGACCCGATCGATTAGCCAGAGACTCTTCCGAGGTCGGCGGGGACACCCGCCGCCAGCCGGGCAGGATTACGGACGGTCACCTGAACCGTGATGCGCCCGGTTCTCTGCGGGAGTCAAATCAGTCGTCAGTGCGCGCTGCTGTTCCAGCAGCTCTCGTCGCCGCGGCGCTTACTCTCGCTGCCTGTTCATCTAGCTCACCTAGCACGAGCCGGACGGCACGGGACGCCAATCGCCCGCCCGTGGCTCAAACGTCGTCGATTGCATCCGCTCCACGCACCGCTAGCGCTGGACTATCAAACCGCCGCGACGGCCGGCGGGGCGTCCAGTCCCCTTCGCTCGTCGGTTCGAGCGCCTTGGCCGGCTCGAACACCAGCAACACCGTTGTGCGGCCCCAACCCGCCGCCGGCTCCTGCCACGCGATCGGCTCGGGACTCTACTCGCGGCCGGATCCTCGATGTACTCCGGGGGGGACAGCCGGTCACAGCGCGCGTCGGCGCCGCCACCTGCTCTTCCACGCTCTGAGCGCACGGGCAGCCAGTGAGCCCGCAAGAGCGCCGCGGGGACGCCAGCACCCTCGCCGAGGCCGTCGAGCGAACGGCATCGATCTTCAGGGTGATTGGGTCGCCAGGCTTTGAGCTCGACGCGACAGAGTTGCGCGAGCGGGCGGGGCTTTCCCATGAAGCGCTCATCGTGCACATCGCGCACAGGGATCGGCGGAACGCGACATTGGCCCTTGCTCGGAAGTCTAAGTCTAGTCGTGACCGGACCTGCTTCCGCGGCAAGGCGCGATCCCGCGCCGTCGTGCAAGTCGAGCACACCGACCGCGTGAGTCAGCTGCGACACGACCACCCAAGTCCCTTTTGGGCGTCACCACCGGAGACGTACACACAGTGTTCACAAGAATCTCGCAAGTCCATTACGACTTCGTCTACTTTGCAGGTCAACCTAGTGTGCATGAACCATACGGCAACCATTGCGGGCAAGACCGTGCCCGTACACAAGACGCGCGCCGACACATTGCGCGTGGAGCTCAACTGCCAGCAGAACGCGCTGGAAGAGGCGCGGGTAGGCTGGGGCCGCATCGGCCTCGCGCGCTTCAATCCCGCGCGGCGATCGCCGAGCGTGTTCCCTGCTAGCACGTTCAACATCCTGTACGTCGGCGAGCTAAGCAGCGAGAATGGGTTAGACATAGTCGCCGAGTCCTTCCTGATCGCGCGCGAGCGCGACGTCCGGCTGCACCTAGTGCTCGTCGGTCGAGGCCCTAGCGAGGATCAGGTGCGGGCGCGACTCGGAAAGTCAGCGACGTTCTTCCGCTGGATCGAGGACGATCAGCTCGCGCGCATGTACGCCAGCGCGGACCTGTTCGTGTCAGCGAGCTCGACGGGCAGGGCCCGCCAAGCAATCCTTGAAGCGCAGGCGAGCGGACTTGCGGTCCTGGCGGTCGATACGGGTGGCCATGCCGAGCTGATCGAGAATGGTCGGAGCGGCTGCTTGGTGCCTGCCGACCCAGAGGTGATAGCCACGGCCCTCCGCCGGCTCGCGCACCGCGAAGCGCTCCGTGCGCGTCTCGCAACAGGGGGTCTGCTGGCGGTGCACGGGGCACTTGGAAGCGGCGGCTAGACAAGTTTCTGACCGTTTCACGATCGCTGTTAATCACTCATCTAGGTCAGAAGCGAGCACCTCAACGAGAGAGTGCCGCAAGGCGACAGAACGGCAGTCCTCGGGTCGTCGCTCAGCTGGGCACGATGCTGCTCGCGTGCCCCTCTCCGCCATTCGCTGAGTCGCGGGCGACCCACTGCCTCGAGGCCGGCGTGCCTGTGCACACCGTGTCCGCCAGGCTCGGTCACGTCGACCTCCCACAACCGGCCGCTACGCCGCCCAGCGGCCGGAGCAAATCGACGACATCGCCGATGTCCTCGACCGCCGCTACCAAGCTGCCCGACGAGCTGGGTCGGGATGAGCGTCGCCGCTAAGCACACGCATTCGCGCGCCGTCGTGCGCGCGTGTCGTTGGGCTTTCTCCGAATCGGTGGGTGCATGGCACTATTTTCACCCGCCGCGGGTCGCTGCGCCGGCGAGGTCAACTGAACGGAGGGGTGCTCTCGGCGATGCGTTTGGGGGCGGGGGGTTAGCCGAGCATGATCGCGGTGGGCACGGCGTTGGTGCTGGGTCTGGCATTAGGGCCCGTTCAGAAATAATTGATCGTCCGGATGCAGCCGGGATGACTTCGCGGATGCGGCACCGGCGCGTGCGCGCCGTAGCGCCACTACTGCCACGCACGCGCCGGCGGCGCCAGGCGCGTCCAGACGCCGTCAAAACCGTCAGTAATTCTTGAACGGGCCCTTAGTTGAGGAAGATCCCGGACAGGACGGCGTTTGTGCCGGCTGTGCGGTCGACGGTGATCGTCACGGTCGCGCCGGCGGCGACGTTGATCGGGAACGCGACCCATGCCCCCTGGGTGAAATCGCCGGCTAGATTCGCCGTCGTGTTGCCGACGGTGATCGTTTCTCGCCGGCCGCCTGAGTCCCAGTCGACGGCGTACAGCTCAAGGTTGCCGTTATACGCCGCGCTGAAGCCCAGCTGGAGCTTGATCTCGTTCGCGTCGTAGTACGTCGCGGCGTTGCGCGAGGACTTATCCGCCGCCTGCAAGGCGCGCACGTCGGTCGTGCTGCCGGCCCACTCATACCGGCTCCCCGCGACCAGGCTAACCGTCGCGCCCGGCATCGAGACGACATCGCTGCCGCCGTTCCACGCCGCGAGATCGTAGCCCGCCGAGCCATAGCTCCCCACCCAGCTGCCTTGCGGCGCGGTCGTCGGTGTCGGTGGCCAGGGCGGCGGGGTGCCGGCGCCACCCAAAAAGATGCCGGACAGGACGGCGTTTGTGCCGGCTGTGCGGTCGACGGTGATCGTCACGGTCGCGCCGGCGGCGACGTTGATCGGGAACGCGACCCATGCCCCCTGGGTGAAATCGCCGGCTAGATTCGCCGTCGTGTTGCCGACGGTGATCGTTTCTCGCCGGCCGCCTGAGTCCCAGTCGACGGCGTACAGCTCAAGGTTACCGTTATACGCCGCGCTGAAGCCCAGCTGGAGCTTGATCTCGTTCGCGTCGTAGTACGTCGCGGCGTTGCGCGAGGACTTATCCGCCGCCTGCAAGGCGCGCACGTCGGTCGTGCTGCCGGCCCACTCATACCGGCTCCCCGCGACCAGGCTAACCGTCGCGCCCGGCATCGAGACGACATCGCTGCCGCCGTTCCACGCCCCGAGATCGTAGCCCGCCGAGCCATAGCTCCCCACCCAGCTGCCTTGCGGCGCGGTCGTCGGTGTCGGTGGCCAGGGCGGCGGGGTGCCGGCGCCACCCAAAAAGATGCCGGACAGGACGGCGTTTGTGCCGGCTGTGCGGTCGACGGTGATCGTCACGGTCGCGCCGGCGGCGACGTTGACCGGGAACGCGACCCATGCCCCCTGGGTGAAATCGCCGGCTAGATTCGCCGTCGTGTTGCCGACGGTGATCGTTTCTCGCCGGCCGCCTGAGTCCCAGTCGACGGCGTACAGCTCAAGGTTACCGTTATACGCCGCGCTGAAGCCCAGCTGGAGCTTGATCTCGTTCGCGTCGTAGTACGTCGCGGCGTTGCGCGAGGACTTATCCGCCGCCTGCAAGGCGCGCACGTCGGTCGTGCTCGCGGCCCACTCATACCGGCTCCCCGCGACCAGGCTAACCGTCGCGCCCGGCATCGAGACGACATCGCTGCCGCCATCCCACGCGGCGAGATCGTAGCCCGCCGAGCCATAGCTCCCCACCCAGCTGCCTTGCGGCCCATTGCTCTGCACGACCTGGGTCAACGAGGCGCTCGAGCCACCGAACGTCGTGTCTCCGCCGTAGGCCGCGGTGATCGTGTGGGAACCACCGGCCAGGGAGCTGGTCGTGAGGGTCGCGGTGCCGCTGGCCAGCGTGCCGGTACCGAGCGTCGCTGAGCCATCCATGAATGTGACCGATCCAGTCGGCGTCGAGGAGCCGGTCACCGTGGCGGTGAAGGTCACGCCCTGCCCAGCTTGTGAGGGATTTACGGACGAAGACAGGCTCGTCGTACTGGGAGCCAGCACGTTCTCCGCGACATCTGCGCTGGACCAAACGTAGGTGCTGTCGCCGCTGTAGCGCGCCGTGATCGCGTGCGACCCCAGATCAGTCAGCGAGCTCGTCGACAGCGTCGCGTGCCCGGTGCGGTCAAGCGTGGCTGTACCGAGCGACCGGGCAAACCATTGCGGCTCCGCGTCGTCGACGAGCGTGACCGTTCCCGTTGGGGTGGGGCTTCCAGCGGGGCCGCTGACCGTCGCGGTCAACGTCGTGCTCTGGCCGCTGCTCGAGGGGCTCGGTGCAGCCGAGACGCTGGTGCTTGACGCCACCGTAGCTGTGCTCGGCGTCGGCGCCGAGACCGGCACGGAGCCGTCCGCGTCTGCGGTCGCAACCACGCCGGTCGCGCTGAACGCCACGGCCTGCGCACCGCTTCCCAGCTCGCTCTTGTAGATCGGAAGGGAGCCAATCACCGTCAGCGCCCCGGACGCGGCCACCGACAGCACCGCCGCCCCACCCCACTCCCCCGTCGCTGAGACCAACGCTCCGTTCGAGCTGAACGCAACCGCGTCGGACTCCAGCGACGCGTCATACGGCGCGCTGCCGATCGGCGTCAGTGCACCGACGCCGCTGACCGAATACATCGTCACACCGCCGCTAATATTCGAAACCGCCAGCCGGCTACCGTCAGGGCTGAACGCCGCGCCGCTGGCGGTGGCACCAAACGCCTTGTAGGGCGAACCTGGCAGTTCGCTCAGCGCCCCCGACGAGCTCACCGAGAGCACCCTCACACCGGCATTGACGTCCACGGCCACGAGCAAGCCGCCGCTTGGACTGAATGCAACCGGAGTGCCGGAGATCTGGAAGGGGGAACCCGAGACAGGAGTCAGCGCACCTGATGAGCTCACCGAGAACATGTACATGCCCCCGGTCGCGCCTACCGCCAGCAGTTTGCCGCTGGGGCTGAAGGCAACCTGAAACGGCTTGGACCCGGATGAGCCAACGACGAACGGGGAGCCTGACACCGGCGTCAACGCACCCGATTGGCCGACCGAGAACATCGAAACGGTATCCCCGCCCGCCGACGTACCGCCGTAGTAATTGGCGGCGGCGAGCAGGCTGCCGTCGGGGCTAAAAGCGACCGAATATGCCTGCAAGCCGAAAGGGGAACCCGAAACCGACTGCAGTGCACCGTCGGCGCCCACTGAGAACACGGATACCCCGGTGGAATCCGCGCCGACCGCCAGCAGCCCTCCGCTCGGACTGAACTCGAGCGACCGACCCCCGCCCCCCACCGCGAACGGTGAGCCCGGCACCTCAGTGAACGGGGGCGCGCTGGCGGCCGCACTCGCCTCGGCCAACAGAGGCACACCGATGAGCACCAAGAAGAACAACGTCAGCAGGCGCACGATCCGAAGCGAGCACCCGGTCACGCGCCGTAACACCACACCATCGCCTCCAATGAGGGACTGCATGCGTCCACCGTAGGTGCGTGTCGCGGCGGGCAACACCCGTCGCACGAGCCATCCTGACGTTCACTGGTGAACACAAGTCCATACGATCGCTCCCTTTCTCACACGAGTCTCCAGTGACGCCAACGCGAGGTCTCGGTGGCAAGCAACGGGAAGGCCGGCTGGACCTCCGACCCGACGGTCCACCACGCACGAGCGAAGAGCCGCCAGCTCGCAAGAGCAGCCACCACTATCTGTTAACCGCCCAGCCAGCAGGACGACCGCTCCCCGCCCGTCTCCGCCACGCTGACTCCATCGGCGCTCCCGGCTACAGTTGGGCAGGTGGCTCCCGGCTACAGCTGGGCAGGTGACCACACGCGAGAAGTTGGATGCGCTGCTGGACCGGCTCTCTGAACCCGAGCTTGAGGCCGAGTACGCACGCCTGCTTCGTGAGCGAGAGATCGATCGGGAGATCGTGTCCTTGTACCGGGAGACACCGCAGCACGAGCCTGACGGCTGGGCCGATCTTCGGGCTGTCAATGAGGCCTCGCGCGACGCCGTCCTGGAGCGCCTCGACGCCGAGGAGCGCGCTGCCGGGCACGAGTCTTGGTAAGCCGGGGCGAGGTCTGGTGGGGCGAGACGCCGAAGCACGGCTGCGTCGTCCATACCTGATACTGCACGCAACGCCGCGATCGGCGTCCTCGCCGAGATCCTTGTGTGCCCGCTGACCCGCACAATCCGCGGGATCAACACCGAGGTGCTGCTCGATGCAGACGACGGTCTGCCAGAGGCCTGCGTTGCCAGCCTCGACAAACCTCGTGATGCTCCCAGTCGCGCATTTGACCAAGCGGATCACGAGGCTCGGGCCCGAGAAGAGGCGGACGTCTGAGCCGCGCTCGACGCAGCGACCGACTGCTGGGGACCCTTCGAAGCGTTCCGCGGTTCGCGGCTGAGATCGATGGTTCCGGCTGGCTCACGCTTTCGACTGAGGCCGATACTGGGCACGACCCCACTGCTGCTGCTGTTCTGCTGCCACATCGTCAAGCAAGCCGTGGACACGGCGGAGACGGGAGCCGTCGCCGGTGCTCACGTCGCGCTCGGGGGGTAGTGCAACCCCGCGAACGGCCAGGTCGTCAGGGGGCGGAATCCGCCGGAGCCGGTTCGCTGTTGGCGTAGCGGGCGACCGTGAAGGCGATCAGGCCTGGGACCTGCACGGCGTACACGATCAGCGAGAGGGTGAGGACGACCAGCGGGCCTCCGCTGAGGTGGTCTCGCAGGAATGCGTACTCGATCATGCCGGCGCTGATGGCGTAGGCCAGCAGCGACCACCTGGCCACGTAGAAGAAGCGGTCCCAGGCGAAGCCGCGCACGCGGCTGAGCATTACGAGGTTGACTCCGACCAGGATGGCGGACGCCACCAGCAGTCCGATCGCCGGACCGAGCGGCACGTGCTGCGGGAGGTGAGAGGAAAGGTAGATCCCCCCGGCGACGATCAGCGCGAGCGCCAGCATGCCCAGCTGGGTGAAAGGAGGCTCTTTGGAATCAGTCATCAGGACGCGAGCTTGGTCATGATGATCAGGGTGGCGAGCTGCATGATCCCGAGGACGCCGGCGCAGTAGATGAACCGCTTCATCAGGCGCTCGATCACGGCGGGGTTGGGCCGGGGCTTCTTGAGCTCGAACAGGACGGCGATGTTGGCGGGCTCGAGCAGCCCGAGAGCGAGGATGCTCATGATGCCCACGACGATGAAGCTGGCCACCACCCAGCCATGGTCGGGATAGCTGGTCAGATTGGTACCGAGCTTGGTCGACAGCTGCCAGCCGGCCGCGAGCGTCATGGTGACCACGACCGGCATAATCAGCACCATCTTGGGCATCAGCCGGGTCGTGAACTCGATCCGCGCAGGAATCGACATCCGGCCGATGATCGGCCCGAGCACGAGTCCGAGAAACAGGTCGATGATCGTCCAGGCCGCGCCGCCGGCAACGTGGAAGAACTCCAGTGGCCAGAGCTTGTTGCTGGCGATCGCGGCCACCAGCAGCACGATCACAACCGCGACGATCGGCAGTCCGGCACGAGGAACGATCTGGAAATCCGGACGCTGGATGCCGGGCGGAACCCCGGCTACCTCCCCGCCCGGTGCGCTACGGGGAAGTGCCGCTGTCTCGGTCATGACCGGATGCTAGACCGGGCGGCGGCAGACTGCCACCCCCAACGGGGTCCTGGTGCGTCCGCAGCAAGACCGCGTCGCCCGTACCTCGGGCTCTCGCCGCCGCCGGCCGCCATCACCCGCGCCAGCTCCGGTGGCTGGACGTCCGGCTCGGCTGATGTCAGGCTCTCGCAGCCCGCGTCGGTCGGGGACTCGAGCGCACGAGTGTCAGACAAATGGACAAGACGCTACGCGCTGGCGCGCGGCGGCGTTGATCGCCGCGACCGTCGTGTCGACCGGAACAGTGGCGGCCGCCGCAACAGCCGCCGGGGTTCCACCCCCGCCAACAGCCACCAACGGTGCCTCGGTGCAGCAGGCGGCCGCCGGCCTCCGCACCGATCAAGCGCAGTCGCGAGGGCCGGCTCGCCGCGCTGCTCGCGCTCGCCGCCAGGCTCCCCGCTCCGATCCTCGCCGAGCGGCTCTGTATCCATCAGTCAGGCGCGGCGGGACGGGTCGGGCATGGCCGGCGCGAGATACTCCGACTAGAGCCGCGCACGGCGGGCATCGCATCCCGAGATTCCTCCGCGGCCTCGGCCACGTACCCCACGACCACGGCAACCATGGCCACGGCGCCGACCAGCACGACAATGGCTACACCGTGGAGGGCATCGTCCTCGGGTCGTCGCGCGCCTATCGCTGAATATGGGTGATAGGGGTATCTTGGGTTCGCGCGGTGGTCGCAACACTCGCTGATCGGGGTGCTGCTAATCGTGTTTAGCGATCGTATGGTTCCTGAGGCTGGCGCCTTCGCGCAGCGCAGCAACGTGCACGCAATCACAGCCCGTCATTGCTGACTCAACCCGCGTGCCGAACGAAAGCGGCACTCAACAGCCCCCGAGTCGCATTCGGAGTCATCCGCCGCCGTGGCGGCGCGCTCGCTTTGCCTCCCGCTGGCTAGGCGAGCGCTGCGTTGAGCCACCGCTGCCAGTTCTGCTTGGTTGCCTCGACGTCGACACTGTCCGCGAACGAGTGGATGCTCATCCCATCGGGTTGCGGTGCGTTCGCACCGTCAGCGCCCTCTCCTCCCCCCGCTCTCGGGTCCGCCCTCCGCCACACCATCGGCGACCGGACACGCCGGGGCTGCCGCTGTCGGGGTTACATGCCCGCCATCGAGCCTGGCAGGGTCAAGCCGGGGAGGTCCCCGGGCGCGACGGCCATCCAGATCGCCAGCACCGCCAGCGTGGCGCCCACGGCGTGCACTGCAGGCGTATCCCAGGGCAGCAGCCGCTCGGCGGCGATCAGCGCTGCGACCGCGACCATCCACGTGAGGCTCATCACCCCGAGCGCGAACAGAGCCGCCATCAGCCCGATGCAGCAGCCGACGCAGGACGCGCCGTGCCGCACCCCGCCCCGCAGGCCACCGCTGGCTCCTGGCCGCGCCTCGCCCGCCAGGCTCAGCGGGGTCCGGCACCGCTGCAGGCACCGGGCCTTCGCCGCGCTGAGCTGGTAGCCGGCCGCGGCCAGGATCACGCCCGCAGCGACGTAGCGACCCGCACGATCCCAGGCGAGGAAGGGCACCTCGAGCGCACGCACCGCCTCGAGCAGGAGGTAGGCCACGAGCCCCGCGGCCGTCCACGCGGCCAGGTACCCCACGACGAAGGCGGCGACCCTGCGCTCCCCGCCCCGCGCGAATGCAAGCGCCGCCGGGACCACCGAGGGGAGCATCATCGCCGCCATCATCACCAGCCAGCTGACGGCGAACCAGCCCAGGTCACCGAGGTCGGTCCCCGGCGCGGCGTCCATGCCGCTCATGCGATTGCCGGTCAGGACCCAGGCTGTAGCGGCGAGTGCGAGCAGGGCGCCGGTCAGCCCGACCCGCATCAGCCAGGGCAGCGGGGGCGCGGGGCGAAGGGTGGCAGACTCCATCAGGCGGTGACCCTCTCGTATTCGTCGTGCCGGACCCAGATGTGCTCGTCGCCGTTGCGGCCCAGCGGCGCGCGGTCGAGCCACTGGTAGGCGCCCCACAAGCCGTCGAGGCCGCGGGCGTAGGCCGAGTAGGTGTGGTAAACCGCGCCGTCGGAGAGGGCGAAGGCGCTCATGCCCGGCCTCTCCTGGAGAAACTGCGCCAGGTCTGCGTCGGTGCTCGCGGCCGTCTCGAACAGCGGACCCGAGTCGACCTCCAACAGCGCCGTGCGATCTCCGATGTTCGCGAAGTTGTACTCGCCGCCCTGGCGCAACTGCTCCGGCCTGATCGACGCGGCGTAGTCGTAGTTGAAGTCGCTGCCGAATGACGAGGCCCAAGGGAACGTCCAGCCCATGCGCCGCTTGTACGCCAGCAGCTTCTCGATCGGAGCGCGCGAGACGCAGATCAGGTTCGCGTCCGTCCGGTTCGCAAGGTGTACGTGGAAGCCGTTGAAGCCGTCGGCGATCGACGAGCACGCGGGGCAGCCCGCCTCGAACTGCGGGCCGAACATGAAGTGGTAGACGAGCAGCTGCGAGCGCCCGTCGAACAGCTGCGCGAGCGTTTTCGTCCCGTCGTCGGTATCGAAGGTGTACTCCTTCTCGACACGCACCCACGGCAGCTCCCGGCGCTCACGGGCGAGGTCGTCGCCGCGGCGGGTGTGCTCCTTCTCGCGGGCCAGCAGCTCCTTGCGGGCGGCCAGCCACTCGTCCCGTGTTCCGACCTTGTGGTTCGTCATCGCTTCCCTCCTGTCTTTGACGTTCTGTTGCTTGTGCGCGCGCAACTGACTCAGCTATGCGCTTGATCGCCGACAGCCGCGCGTCCCAGTCCGCGGCGACCTGGGCCATCGAGCGCGTCGCGGCGTCGAGCCGCTGCGGGCGGATCGCGTAACGCACCTCCCGTCCCCGCCGCGTGCCCTCGACGAGCCCCGCACGATCCAGGACGGCGAGGTGCTTGGCGACCGCCTGACGGGTGACCGGCAGCTCGCCGGCAAGGATCGTCGCGGTCGCCTCCCCCCGGTCCAGGAGGACGTCGAGCACCCGCCGGCGGGTGGGATCGGCGACCGCCGACCACAGCTCGTCGACCTCGGCCGCGACGGGACTCATCCGTCTCCCGGTGCGCGGGTCCGTCGCCCGACGTACTCTCCCAGCTCGCCGAGCTCGAGCTCCCAGCCGCGGCGGTGGCTGTCGAAATACCGCTGCTTCTCGTCTTCGGTCCCGGCGAGACCCTGGAAGCCGGTCTCGACCACCGTCAGCCGCGTGGAATCTTGCTCCGCGCAGAGGCTGAACTCGACCAGCGTCGAATTGCCCTCGTCGATGTCTCGGCCGGGATCGACGGCCCAGCGGAAGGAGAAGAAGTGCGGCGGCTCCACGCGCTCGACACGCCCCTGGACGATGCCGAAGTCGTTCCAATGAAGGACTGCCCTGCCGCCGGGCCTCAGGTCGAGGTCGGCGGAGTCGCTGAACCAGCCACTGATGTGCTCGGGCTCGGTCACGACAGACCACACCACCTCCACGGGGGCGTCGATCACGATCTCGCGTTCGATCCGCTGGGGGACGATGCAGTGCCTCCATCATGTGCAACCAAAGGTTGCGTAACCTTAGCACGTCGCATTGTTAGCCGCAAACAGTGCAGCTTGCAAGCGCCAGATCGACACGCCCAAGGCGTCGCCGGCGTTGTCGCTCCTCATTCCGGCCACGGTCGGACCTCCTTCGTATGGGGTCAGTCGGAAGCTCGTCTCCGGCCAGTCAAACTCCCCGCACAATGCGATCGGGGTCGGGCGGTCGATGCTCGCGGCCAAGTACCTCCATCGGGTCTAGCGCATCGGTCGAACACACGGGCGTGTCCGCGACTGGAATGATCGACCGTTGCTGACGCGGAGCAAGGTCGTGATCGGGCAAACGTCATGATCGAGCTGGCGACGGCGAACCTGACGATCGGCGGCGCGATGGCGCCTCGCCCCACTGCGCATGCTCGGGCTGGGGGCGATGAACCTGGACCGCAGGCAGTGTGCGCTCAGATCAAGCAAGAGCGCGCGCTGGGATAATTGTCCGATCTGGGCTTACTGGCGCAGTCGAAGCGAGTAAGCTGGACCGGTAAGGACGTCGTCGAAACGCTTCCCGGCGGGTTGGCGCGTTCGTCGAAGTGCGAAGGGAAAGGCAAGGCCGTCAGTGCGGCCAGACAACTCCCAGAAGCGAGGAACCGGGGCCAGCAGCCCCGGGCTCTCAGCCGTAGTGGCGAAGTTGGCGCCCGCCCGCGATAACCATGGCCGGCTGAGGCTCGGGAAGCGCTGGCGGAGCGGACCCAAGAGCTTGCGGTTGAGCGTCGGGAGAACGCGGCGCTCAAACGCGAGAACGCGGCGCCTGAGCGCCAGGGTCCATGCCGGGGTGCGAAGTGGAGCGGATGGGGGCCGGCCATGAGCGCGCGGTCGCGCAGACGCCTGATTTCGCGCGGGAAGCGGCTGGCGCGGGTTCGCGAGCGACCCGCTGCTGCTGAGACCGCCAGGGTCCGGGAGGGCAGTGGAAAGTGAGTGGCGAGGGCGTTCCGCCTGATGGAGAGCTTGCGCTTGCGATCTCGACCGCGGTCGTGCGCGAACTCGCGAGCACCACTGGCCGCGGCCCGACGAGGGCAAAGACGACGCTGGGCGATAACGCGGTGTTCGTGGTCTTGCACGACACGCTCACACGCGGCGAGCGCACCCTGGTCGACGCGGGCGAGGGTGAGGCGGTGCTGGATCTACGCCGGCGCTGGCAGAGGGTGATGCGTGGTGATTGCAGCCGCAAGATCGAGCAGCTAACCGGTCGCAAGGTGGTCGGCTTCATGAGCGACCATCACATCGACCCGGACATCGCCGTCGAGGTGTTCATCTTGGAACCGCTCGGGAAGGACCGCGCCAGCGGGCCGGCGGCCGGCCCGGAAGATCGGGCAGGGGAATGAGCGCCGGGCTCTCAACGAGCTCGCGGTGTCCTCGATGCTGGCACTGCCGGATGTGAAGGAGTCTGTTTGCGGGACGCTGCGTCGGGTTGGCTGCGCGAGCGGCCCCAAGCTGCACGGTGTGCTTGAGGAGCTGCGCGACGGGCTCCAGCCTGAGTGCGGTGGCGCGTCGCCGTCGGGGCGAATCGGTCCAGAGTTCACGCGATGGCGTTCCTCCACGCGATCTGTGGGTTTGTCTTCCTGACTCGATTTCGCCCCGACGGCGACGCGTCGGTTAACGCCATGCGCTCCGATGCGCCGGCTGTTGTGTAGTCGACAGATGACTTACTTGGCCGACAGATGACTCACTTGGCGGCGTTTGGCTTTGCTGCCTCGCGGCTGCTCAGCGACTTGGCAGCGCTGTCGATGACCTGGCGGAGGAAGTCGTACTGCGTGTGGACCAGTTGCTGGGCCATCTCCAGCCCCGCCTCGGTGATCTTTTTCGCCACCTCGGACGTGGCCTGGACTTCTTCTGGCAACGCCTCCTCGACGGTGACCACAAACCGCCCCGCCGCCTCGATCGCGGCCCGCTGACCTTCCTCGAGCGACTTGAGCACCTCGTCGGACAGCTCCGAGGTTCGGTCAACAACGGTTGCAAGACGAGCAGGCGGGATGCTGCGCTGATGGGGGGTCGCTGGGGTCTTCACGACCGGGCTGGGATTCTTCACGACCGGGTTGGGATTGGGGTGGGTGGCGGTAGCCATTTGATGCTCCTTTCCCGAACATATGTTCGTATGCCACTGACCCTACGCCACAAGCAGGCTTCCGGCATCCGTGAATCGGTGCGGACCGGGTCCGTAGGAACCCACACGGTGGCGGAGCGTCAGCGCGATATCCATAACGGTTGCGCGATGTCTCGGGCGCCGAGAACCTACGCCGGGTGGGCCGAGGAGGACCGCAGGCAGGCATTCCTGCCGATGCTCAACTCGCACTACGCCTGCCAGACCTACGCGGAGGCGTTCACCGCTTCGCGTCAGACCGACCTGCTGTTGCGCGTGGAGGATCGCGATCTCTTCCGTGCCGAATGCCTGACGTTTGAAGGGGCCAAAGAGCTGACAAAAAAGCGCGAGCAGCTATTCGGGAGCGCCACGTGCGCCGACGTGCGCCTGGCACTGATCCCGTTCGTCCCTGGACGCGCGTTCTCGTCCGTCATTCGAGCTGGCCGAGAAGCTTTCGAACAGCACCCAGAATTTCCACGCGTGGGCTGACGGGCAACCGGAGGGTGAGCTGCGCTGTCACCTCACTTGGCCTGGGGACCGCGATCGACGAGCGACAGTTCACGTCTTCTCTAAGCCACACCCCGACACTCTCTACGACCATAGACGTCTAAGGTCGGTCTTCGCGACCGCTTCGGCCCTTTGCTCGACGAGGGGGAGCGCAGCAGGTGGCCGCTCGTCATCGAAAGAGATCAGTGCTCGACGACGATTAGTTATGGTGAAGGTGCCTGCAAACGCGCCAGTTTCAGGCGATAGGTTAAGACCGAACCGACGGCTTCAGCCTGAAAGGTCAGTGAGTGTCCGCGCTCGGGACCGGTTCCAGCACGAACACTTCGACAGCGAGGTCGGGGTCGATGTGGTTATCGCTCATGAAGCCGATCACTTTGCGTCCCGTCAGCTGCTCGATCTCGCGGCTGACGTCCTTCTTCATGATCATCTGCCAGCGTCTGCGCAGATCGAGCACGGCCTCGTCCTGGCCGGCGTCAGCGAGCGTCTTCTCGCCTTGTGTGAGCGTGTCCTGCAGGACCACGAACACGCCATTGGCGCCGAGCGTGGTCTTTGCCCTCGTGGGGCCACGACCGGTCGTCCGCGCCAGCGCCCGGACGACAGTGTTCGAGATCTTGGCGGCGAGTTCCCCGTCGTGAATCGGGCCTTCGGTGGTCATCGTGGTCCTCCGCTGTCAGCCAATGTGTCTCGCGGCTCGTTCGCACGAACAAGGGTGGGCGCAACGGCGCCGCACCCGTCCCGCCTTCGGACACCCGAAGAAGGTCCGGGTCACGAGTCCGCGGCGCCGTGACCGAGTCTACTCGTGGCCCGGAGCCCGACGCCTTGTGGCGGCGGGTGCTCCTCAGATCGATACTCGACCTGGACACGCCGCAGCTCGGGGCGCCCCCACCGCCGCCGGTCATCGAGATCCCGCGCCTGATATCGGATGATCCCCCGCGGGTCGCATCACCGACCCGCCGTCGCCAACGGAGCCGCTGCAACCTCTCAAGCGCGCTCCGAGCGGAGCGTCCTCTCGCCCCATCTCGAAAGCCCGGTCGGAGTTAGGGCCCGTTGTCCGAAGAACCGCTAGCCGATGGACCGCACGCCGGCGAGGTGTGCTGCCGCCCTGTGGCGCAGAGCGCGCTTTGCCGGTGGCCGATTATCGATAGCGGCGCTGCGTGGATTTCTCTGATCCAGCGTTGCCGCGCTCGCGCGCAGTATGCTGCAGTACCGGGACGTTGTCGAAACGCCTTTTGGCGGGTTGGCGCGTTCACCGAAGCGCGAAGGGAAAGGCCAGGCCGTCAGTGCGGCCAGACAACTCCCAGACTCACCCAATCGGGGGCCAGCTGCGTGGCCTGTCGATGATGGCTGATCGGATGGCACCCGCTGGCGAGGATCGCGCATCGGTGCGGCGCGCGGTGCGGCTTGGTGTGGCGCTGGCGGCGTTGGCGGCGTTGGCGCAGGAGCTTTCGAACGCGCGCCGCGAAATTCCGGCGCTCAAACGGGACAACGAGACGGTGAGGTCAAGGCTCGCTGCGGGGAACGCGAGATGAACGCGGCTGCGCGGCATCAGCGTGCCGTCGCTCAGAGCTTTCGGTTCGCGCAAGAAGCCGCGGACCGCGGGGCGCTCGGCGAGGCGCTTGAGTGGCTGGGTGTCGTGGAGCTGGTCGATGAACGTCTACCGGCGGAGTGGGCGAGAGCTCATGCCTGCTGGCAGGCGAGAAGGTCAGCGCTGGACGAGCGTCGCGAGCCGTCGTCTAGGCGTCTGGAGGATGCACGGGCGCGGGAGGGGAGGCCGTGAGCGGGGGCAATGGTGCGGGGGGCGACGCGGGTTTGGTGCTGGGTGGCGGCGGGGCGCGTGGCGCGTACGCATCCGGGGCGTTGTCGGTATTGTTGCCCGAGCTCAAGGATCAGGTGAGGGTGATCGTCGGTTCGAGCGCGGGCGCGTTGATCTCGGCGTATCTGGCGGCCAATTGGCATCGTCCTGTTGAGGAGGCGATCGAGGACGGACTGCGCTTCTGGCGCGAGCTGCGATTCGGGGACGTGCTCGCGCCGCTGATGGCGCCTGGCGGCGCGGCTCGGTTTATCCGCTATGTCGGCGAGTTTTTGCCCGTCAGCAGCCTGCACGCCCCGTCGATCCTGAACCCCGAACCGCTCGCGCAGACGCTTGGGAGGCTGGTGGACTTCGAGCGGCTGGGCGAGAACGTCGGCGAGCAGCGGGTGGCGCTCGGGGTGGTCGCGACCCCGGCCCATAGCAACCGGTCGGTCGTCTTCCACCAGGGCGGGATTCCGCGACACTGTGACGATCCGCTGCGGGGGATCGAGTACGTCGCGACCCGGAATCTGGGCGCGGAGCATATCCTCGCGTCCTCGGCGATCCCGGCGCTGTTTCCGGCCATGCGGGTGACCGAGCCCGAGCCGGCGGCCGGCTGGTACTTCGACGGTGGCCCGCGGCTCAACACGCCGATCAAGCCGGCGCTGTGGCTCGGAGCCAAGCGGGTGATCGTGATCGCGCTCAATTCTGTGGCCCCGAGCCGCACGCCACCGCCCGCGCAGCAGCCCAACTTCTACGTCGGCGCGGCGCACCTGCTGCACGCCGCGCTCGGCGACCCGCTGGCCCAGGACATCCGTACGCTGGCCAACACAAACGCGCTGATCGCAGCCGGGCTCGCCGCCACTAACTCGACTAATGGGCGATCTCGCAACCACCGCCATGCTGTGCGCCAGCAGCCCGGGGGCCCTGACGAGCCGCTGCAGCCCGTGCCTTACATCTTCATCGCGCCCGAGAACCCGTCCGCGATCGGCGAGATCGCCCGCCGGGTCTACCGCAAGCACTACAGCCGCCCCTGGAAGTTCGGCGCGCGCGATCTGTGGCTGCTCGGCAAGATCCTCGACGCCGGCGCCGACGCGATGCACGGCGAGCTCCTCAGCTACGTGTTCTTCGCGGGCGAATTCGCTGAGGAACTGATCAAGCTCGGCCGAGCCGACGCGCAGCGCTGGATCGACGAGCACCGGGCCGGCCTCTGGCAGCTCGATCCGCTACCTGCCTGGAACCAACCCCCCAACGGCAACCCACCCGCCGTCAGCCCCCGGCAGCGATCGGGAGTACGTGCGATCACGGCCGCGCGGGAGCTCGCCACCGTCCCACCCAAGGCAAGCAACGGCTCCGGGTGAGTACCAGAGCAGCCCCGGCACGCCTCACAGCCACCGCGTTTTCAAAGGCTGTGGTCTCAAGCTCCGAGAGGCCACGTCTGCCAGACGCCGTTAGGCCGAGGGCGAGGCGTGAGCTTTCGTCTGGCGGCGCCGTCACGGCGACGAGCTCGGCGATCAGGGTCGGCAGACACTCGAGCGGATCCGCCGGGCGAGCGCGAGAATGGGCGAGCTGATCGAGGCGATGCTGCTGCTCTCCCAGCTCACCCGACGCGAGCTGTCCTTCACGAGCGTGGATCTGAGCGCGGCGGCCAGGGAGATCGGCGAAGAGCTACGCGCAGTGGATCCGGCGCGCAGGGTTGAGTTCGTGATCGAGGACGGGCTTGAGACGTTGGGCGACCAGCGGCTGGTGCGCGTTCTGATCCGCAATCTCCTCGCCAACGCATGGAAGTTCACCAGCCCCCGCGAGCACGCGAGGATCGAGGTGACGCGCGCGGGCGCCGGGGTGTTCGCGGTTCGCGATAGCGGCGTCGGGTTCAACATCGATTTCGCCGAGCTGCCGTTCAAGCCGTTCGCGCGCCTTCACCGCGAGGACGAATTCCCCGGCATCGGCGTCGGCTTGACCACCGCTGAGCGGATCGTCCGCCGCCACGGCGGCGCAGTGTGGGGAGAAAGCCGACGCGGCGAGGGCGCGACCTTCTACTTCAAGCTCGAGCCACCAACAGAAACCGGATCATGACTTCCACGAACAACATCCTCCTCGTCGAGGACAACGCCGACGACCGCGACCTCACGATCATGGTTCTGAAGGACAGCAAGATCGCCAACGAGATCGATGTCGCCGGTGACGGAGAGCAAGCGCTGCAGTACTTCGAGGATCAGTCCCGGCCGCTTCCGGCGCTCGTGCTGCTGGACCTCAAGCTCCCGAAGATCATGGGTCTCGACGTGCTCAAGCGCCTACGCGCCAACGAGCGCACCAAGCTCGTGCCCGTTGTCGTGCTGACCAGCTCACAAGAGGAGAGCGATCGCTACCGAAGCTACGTCGAAGGAGTCAACGCCTACGTCGTCAAGCCGGTCGAGTTCGACGCCTTTTCCGAGGCCGTCAAGGCACTCGGACTGTTCTGGCTAGTGATCAACGACCCGCCGCCCAATTGGCAGAGCCCGGGATGAACGCACCACGAACCGCCGCTCAGCCCCATCGTGGACCAATCGGGTGACGGGGTCGAGCTGCGGCCGACTTCTGCTTCCAGCGCTGGTGCTTGCAGTCGAACGGGTCGCAGCTAGCATCCGCCCCGCACTGCTTTGGCGACAAGCAGGGCTCTCGCCGGGACCGGCGCCCCGCCCTGCTTCGTGCTGGCGCGGGTGTCCGGCGAAGCGTCCGTATAGCCCCCGTGGGTGCGAAGCTTTGCGCCCCCGTGAGTGCGGAGTCACGGTTCGTCGCGCGCCTCCGCCTCCTCCACCAGCAGACGAGCGTAGAGGTCACCGACCAGCAGCGGGAGTTGGGTGTCCTGAAGAACCGGGTCGCTGGCGCCGAACGCGTCCGCGACCTTGTCGCGCAGGCCCCGCAGCAGCGGGCCGTCCCTCCAGCCCGAGGACGCGGACGCCTCCCCGACGGCACGCACGTGGTTGTCCGGTATGAGCGAAGCACCGCCCCGCTCGGTCTCCTCGGGCCACGCGCGCACGTAGATCCACGTGATGCGGTCCATGCGTGAACCGTCGATCGGGTACTCCGCGACTGGCTCGTTCATCGCCTCTCTCCTTGACGATCTGAAGCGACCGCTCGCCCGCCCCCGCTAACGTTCCAGTGCCGCGGCCATGGCCGCCCGTTCCCGGCGAGCGCGCCCACCAGCGCGGCGGCGCCGCGCGTCAAGCGGTCGAGCAGCGTCAGCGTGAGGTCGAGGGCGTCGCAGGCTGCGCCGCAGGCGATCAAGGGACGGGCTGGCGCGCCGCGGCCCAGTGCGGCGTGCGCGGCGGCGCGGAGCACGACCTCGTGGGCGCCGAGCGCCGGGGCGAGCAGCCGGGCGCCGGTTCGGCCGGCGTCGTCGCCGCTCCAGACCCGGGTCGTCAGCTCGGGCGCCGCGGAGCAAGCGGCGCCGACCGCGGCCCGGCCGTCAGAGAGCGATCGGGCGGTAACGCGCGTATCCACGCCCGGATTCTCGCATGTCGCGCTCATGCCGAATCAGCTCGCCGAGCCTGGCCGTGCTTACTGGGCCCAATGCTCCCGAAGCTGTCCCAGGTGACAAGTAGGCTCGCCCCGCGGGTGCCGCCCTTCTCCTTGGGCTGCTGTCCCAACTGCAAGTGCGAGTCGCGGTTCCGGGTTATCCAGCGATCGGCCGGCTCGCCGGTGTCAGGCGAAAGGGACATCGCGGCTCGGTGGTGAGACTTGGGCCGAATCGTGCAGACAGGCGCGTGACCTTGGACATCTCCGAGACGGGAGCTATCGCCGGCGAAGGCCGTAGCCAACCAAAGTGCCAGTCGAGCGCGCCGACTCGCCCGTCCCGCTCCCACCGCGCCGAAGGACGGCTCGTCGGCCACCTTCGACGCGTTCGTCGACGCCTGCCTCACGGCGCTGCCCAACCTGCAATGGGAACCGCGAAGGTGGAGGGCGAGGTCCTAGGCCGCTGGTCTATGTCACGTCTCGTCGCAGTGTCACCGCGAGTCCGGCCAGCGCCAGCGTCACCGTCCAGCCGAGTAGGACAGCGCCGCCGGCGGCGGGCGGGAGCAGATGAGTGGTCTTGAGACCCATCAACGCGTCCGCGGCCGTGGTGGGCATGAACCGACCGACCGACGGGGCCAGCCCGAACAGCAGGCCGTTGATGACGAAGTCCCAGGCGAGGAGGCCGATCACCGCGGCAACCTGGTTGCGAACGATCGCGCCGAGCCCAACACCGAACGCGCCCCGCAGCGCGATCCCCGCGAGCCCGCCGAGCACCAGCAACGTGATCTGCCCGCCATCGACGGCTGACGGGATGCCGCGGGCAGAGAGGATGAGCGAGCCGATCCCGAGCGACAGCCACACGCCCGCCGCACCGAACACGAGCCCTGCCAGCAGGCCCGCGGTGAGCTTGGCTGAAAGCACGCCGGAGCGACGCGGCGTGAACAGGAACGTCGGACGGATCGTCCCGTAGCGGTACTCGCTCGTGATCAGCAGCACGCCCGCGAGGCCCGAGAAGATCAACGCGACGCCGCCAGTGGCGAACAGGCTGAGCTGGTCCTGCTTCGAGGTGAGACCGTCAGCGTGGGTGAGCAGGCCCGAGAGCAGCACGATCAACAGTGTCAGCCCGATCATCCCGACGACCAGTCCTAACGTGGTTCGCGTCGAGCGAACCTTGAGCAGCTCCGCCTTCACCTGAGCGATCACGCGCTTGCCTGTGAGGTCAGCTCGAGGAAGATCTCTTCGAGGGATGAGTCTTCCGTGACGAGTTCGTGCAGCGGGATCCCTGCGGCGAATGCGATCTCCCCGACCCGTTCGCTGTCCGCGCCGCGGACATAAACCGTGTTGTCGTCCCGGGTCGCGTCTAGGTGCTCGCGCTGCAACGCCTCGTGCAGCCGATCGGGCCGCGGGGTGCGGACGCGGACTGTGCCGCCGACGCGGGCGGTGAGCGCCTGCAGCGAGGACTCGACGACAAGGCGACCGCGGTTGATGATCAGGACCTGGTCGACCGTCTGCGCGACCTCAGCAAGCACGTGGCTCGAGACGAAGACGGTGTGCCCCTCGGACGCGAACGCGCGCAGGAACTCGCGCAGCCAGCGCACCCCTTCGGGATCGAGGCCGTTCGCGGGCTCGTCAAGGATCAGTAGCTCAGGATCGCCGAGCAGCGCCCCCGCGAGCCCCAGACGCTGGCGCATGCCGAGTGAATACCCCTTGACCCGTCGCCTGCCAACCTTCTGCAGCTCGACGGTCCGCAACACTTCGTCCGCACGCGAATCGGGAAGACCGACGGCGCGGCCGAGCATTCTCAGATGGTCGCGCCCCGAGCGGCCAGGATGGAAATCCGCGGCCTCGAGCACCGCGCCGACAGACAGAGCAGGACGGTCGAGATCGGCGTACGGCCTGCCGAGCACGAGCGCCCGTCCGCTCGTCGGCGCCGCCAAGCCGAGCAGCATCCGCAGCGTGGTCGTCTTGCCCGCACCGTTCGGACCAAGAAAGCCCGTGATCGTCCCAGAGGCAAGCGTGAACGACAGGTCGTCCACGGCCAAGACCGATCCAAATCGCTTCGTCAGCGACTCAGCCACAACCGCAGTCAAGGTCTCACCGCGGCAATCGAAGCATCGATTCCGAGCGAGACTGGACAGCACGCCACGTGTCCAATCTAACGGTTAGCGCGGTCAGGCCGTGCGCCACGCCACACTCCCGCTGGCGAGACGCCCGACTCCGGCTGGCAAGCTGCGCGCTGTGCTGACGGCGCTCGCAGTAGTGCTCGGCGTGGCGATGATCAGCGGCACTACGTGCTGATGGACACCACCACGCACGCGTTCAACAGCGTGTTCTCGACCGGGGGCTCGTGGCGCGTCCCCGTGGGCCCAGTCGCCACTCCCGGACGTCGACTCAGAGCCCCATCGTCCGTCCGATCAGCTCCTTCATGATCTCGTTGGTGCCCGCGTAGATCCGGGACACGCGGGCGTCAACCCACGCCTTGGCGATCGGATACTCGGTCGAGTACCCGTATCCACCGTGCAACTGAACGCCGGCGTCTGTCACCTCGCCGAGCAGCTCGGTCGTCCACCACTTGGCCATCGCCGCCTCCTCGACGGTGCATGTTCCGGCCACGTAGCGCTCGATGCAGCGATCCACGAAGCAGCGCGTGATGTCGATCTTCGTCTTCAGCTCGGCCATCACGAACCGCGAGTGCTGGAACGATCCGATCGCCTTGCCGAACGCCTTGCGCTCCTTGATGTAGTCGAGCGTGATCGCGAACGCCACCTCGGATCCGGCGATCGAGCCGACGGCCAGGATCAGCCGCTCGGGCACCAACCGATTGACGAGCTGCAGGAACCCGGATCCCTCCGCGCCGAGCAGGTTCTCCGCGGGAACCCGGACGTCGTTGAAGAACAGTTCGGCCGTGTCGGACGCGTGCTGGCCGACCTTCTCGATCTGCTTTCCCCGCTCGAACCCCTCCATCCCGCGTTCGATCACAAACAGCGACAGCCCGCCGTGCTTGTCGCCGCTCGTCCGTACGGCGGTCACGACCAGGTCGGCGTTGATCCCGTTGGTGACGAACGTCTTCGCGCCGTTGACGACGAACACGTCGGCATCGCGCCGCGCGCGCGTCTTGATCGCGGCCAGGTCGGAGCCGGTGCCCGGCTCGGTCATCGCGATCGCCAGGATCTGCTCGCCCGCAGCGACTCCGGGCAGCCACCTGGCGCGCTGCTCCTCGTTGGCCGACGTCATCAGGTAGGGGACGACGATGTCGGAATGGAGCATCGGTCCCGCCATCGCGTCGCCGACCCCGGCCCGCACCGCCTCCTCAGCGAGCACGACGTTGAACCGCCAGTCGGCGACGCCGTTGCCCCCGTACTCCTCCGGCACCTCCATCGCCAGGAACCCGTGCTCGGCGCACTTGCGATATAGCTCGCGCGGGACGAGGCAGGCCTTCTCCCACTCCGCATAGTGGGGGACGACCTCAGCCTGGAGGAACCGCGCGTAGCTGTCGCGGTAGTCCTCGTGCTCGGGCTCGAAGATTTCTCGCCGGACTGGGGCCGGCACGGTGATCGTCGCCATCGTCTGCTCTTTTCGGATCGAAGGGCCCGGGCCCGCCCGCCCCTAGTCGCGGAGGTCAGTGGCAGCCCGAGTACAAACAAAAGGAACGCTTGCTTTCTTTTCTCAGACACCCCATCCTTTGTCAAGTCCCGGAATGGCTTCCACTGATTCCTCCCAGACCCGAGGCAGTCGGCGCACGCAGGTTCAGCGGCGAGCCGAGACGCGCGGCAAGCTCCTCGACGCGACGATCCAGAGCCTGCTCGAGGTCGGCTACGCTGCCACCACCGCGCGCCGCGTCGCCGACCTGGCCGGCGTCTCGCAGGGGGCGCAGACGCACCACTTCCCCCGCCGCGTGGATCTCATGGCGGCCGCCGTCGAACGGCTTGCCGCCGAGCGCATCGCAGAGCTCCACGAGCTCGCCACGCGGTTCCCGGCTGCGACCGACCAGCGACTCGAGGCGATCGTCGACCTGCTCTGGGCCGACTTCTCGAGCTCGACGTTCGCCGTGTTCGTGAAGCTGTGGGTGGCAGCGGCCGACGATTCCGAGCTGTACGCTCGGCTGGTGGCCGTCGAGCACCAGGTCGCGCGCGCGATCGGCCAGCTCACCCGCGAGCTGAGCGGTGAGCTCGCCGAGCGGCGTCACTGGGAGCGCAGTGTGCAACTGGCCCTCGCAGCGCTACGAGGACTCGCGCTGACCGAGCAGTTCGAACCGCGCGGGCGCAGCCACCGGGACCTGTGGCCGATAATCCGCCCGGCGCTGCTCGACGTCCTCTCGGCCTAGCCGGTGCGCTCGACGCATGGGGTGAACTGCACGGGGTCGTGAGCATGTCGTAGCGGGCGATGCTCGTGGTCGGTGGCCGCGGGGACGCTTGAGGCTCGCCCGCTAACACTTGCGGGCGCAAACGAATTATGATTCGGGGCGAGCGACCGGTTCGAGGCGTGCGCCGAGGGGGTTGCAGCCGGGCCAGATGGGAGAGTGAAGATGCCCGTAGTTCCGATCCGCGAGATCCTGGACCCAGCGTTCGCCGAGCGCTACGGCGTGGCGTCGATCAACATCGTCGACGACCTGTCCCTCGACGCCGTGCTCGCCGCCGCGACCGTGCTCGAGTCGCCGCTGAACGTGCAGACATCGCTGAAGACGGTGAAGTCGACCGGCGGCGGCCCGCTCTACAGCATGTGGCGCGCGCGCGCAGATCAGGTGCCGGTTCCGGTGTCGTTGCATCTCGACCACTGCCCGGATCGGGAATGGATCACGACCTGCCTGGAGGCAGGTTGGAACTCGGTGCTGTTCGACGGCTCGGCGCTCGACGTCTAGGAGAACATCCGCCAGACGATCGAGGTCGTCGCCGAAGCCGAGCGCCACGGCGCGCAGGTCGAGGGCGAGATCGAGACCGTGTTCGGCGTCGAGGACGGCGTCGGCTCCGACGAGGCCGGCGAGGTGCATCCCGTCGAGGTCTCCGCACGGTTCATAGAGGCGACCGGGATCTACTCGTTCGCGCCCGCGATCGGGACCGCCCACGGCCTCTACAAGCATTCGCCCGAGCTCAGGCCGGAGCGAGTCACCGAGCTCGTCGCGCTGCACCCGATCCCGATGGTCCTCCATGGCGGCACCGGCCTCAGCGAGCAGCAGTTCACCGACCTGATCTCTCGTGGATGCGCGAAGGTGAACATCTCGACTGCGCTGAAGATCGCCTTCGTCGATGCGCACCGGGAGTACCTGGAGGCAAATCCCGGCAAGCACGATCCGCCGGCGCTGCTCAGCCACGTGCGCGCCGCGGTCAAGGAGATGGCCGAATACCACATCGGCATGTTCGGCTCGGCGGGCCGCGCGCGCAACCCGGATCGCCGCGCGGACCGGCCAACGCTTGATCGTCGACACGCGAAGCTGCCACTCGCAGCTCTAGAGTGGGGCGGCGGCAAGGTCGCCTCGATCGACGGGCCGGTTCGTCTTGCCGCGCGAGACGAGCCAGGCGCGACGAAACCCGCGCTACTTCCACCGCCCCCGCGGCCTCCCCGGGTGGGCCGCCGCCCGCCCCTGCGGCGGCCCCTGTTGTGGTTAGGGCACATTCGGACTTGGACTTCGTACGCTGCGACTGTCCGTCGAGCTCGAGCAAGCTGGCGTGAGCCAGTCCGGTGCACTTCCTTGCCTGTCGGCGGTCATGACCTAGGCGCGATGATCGTCACCTCCGTTCCCGGCGACGGTCAGCTCGGGAGAATCGTCCAGAGCAGCCCGAGCCATCTGCGCCTCCTGCGTGGACTCGTGCTGTCGCGCGCGATCGTAGGCGGCCACTGCGCCGACCGGATCGCCGTGTTCCTCGAGCAGCGCACCGAGATTGAACGCGCCGTTGGCGTCACCGCGCTGAGCGGCGCGGCCGTAGGCGGCGATCGCGCCGGCCGCGTCGGCCTGTCCTTCGAGCAGCACGCCGAGATTGCACGCCGCAGGGCCATGGCCACACTCATCAGCCCGCCGGTACGCGCCCAGCGCACCGGCCACGTCGCCCTGCCCCTCGAGCAACACACCGAGATTGAACGCGCCATTGGCGTCGCCGCGCTGAGCGGCGCGCCGGTAGGCAGCCATCGCGCCGGCCGCGTCGTGCTGCTCTTCGAGCAGCACACCGAGATTGCACGCCGCAGGGCCATGGCCACACTCATCAGCCCGCCGGTACGCGCCCAGCGCTCCGGCCATGTCGCCCTGGCGTTCGAGCAACACACCGAGCTTGAACGCGCCTTCAGCGTCGCTCTGCTCGGTCGTTAGTTGCGACGCCGCCTGCTGCACCCCGGCGGGCTCGCCGGCCGCTGCTGCGCCTTGCGCAACCACCACGTGACCGTCCTGCGCCGCAGGATCTGTCTGCCGCGCACCGTTTGCCAGCACCGCCTGCTCGACTTGCGGTTGTGGCGATCGAACCCAACCGCCGCCCCCGCGCCGGCGCATCCCACGCCCTACCACGATCACCACCAACCCGAGCACCAGCGCAGCCGCGACCAACAACCACCCGAGCACCGACACGCCCGCCGAGCCGCTGGCGTGCACAACACCCTCCCCCCGGACCGCAGAACCAGCCGGCTTGTGCGCGGAGGGTAGCGACACGCGCACCGGACGCGACCGGCGACCAGGCCGCTGCCGAGAACGGGTCTGCGCGCCCAAGCCCGCAAGCGTGCTCGCATCGGCAATCCCATCGACCCGCAAGCCACGCGCGGCTTGCAAGCGCCCGACCGCCCGCTCAGTACCCGGGCCATAGCGCCCATCGACCAGACCCGGCGCGAACCCCAGCTCGGCCAGCCGACGCTGCAACACCCGCACCGCTCCCGACCCCCCCGGCTCATACCCCGCACCCGGGTACAACACAACGACCCGAGCGGCAACCGCCGCCAACGTCTCCGAACCAGCGATCCCATCGACCCGCAGACCATCCGCAGCTTGCAAGCGCATCACCGCCTGCTCAGTCAGCGGACCATAGCGCCCATCGACCGGACCCGGCGCAAACCCCAGCTCGGCGAGCCGACGCTGCAACACCCGCACCGGCCCCGAGCCACCACGACTACCTTCACCGCTGCCGGACGCCAACAACCGCGCGCCAACAACACCACCGCCGGCCGAGCGGCCACGGGCGGGCGACCGCCGAGAACCGCCGGCAACGGAACGGGCAGCATGTGCCAACGCGGAGCCCAGCGGAACATGAGTGGCCACAGCCCGGCCGTGCCCGCTCCCGCTAACCCTACCCAGCGAAACCGCCGGGCCGCAGGCCAACACGAGCACCACTGCCGCCGCCAACCAACGTAGGCGTATGAACGAACGGGCTGTGCCGAGCAGACGCTCGTGACCGAGGAGTACTCGAACCTCCTCAGGCCCACCGAGCATGACAGCGCCGCCAACGACGGCCCTGACAAGCGCACAACTCTCCGCCCACGCCCGATATGAGCGTGACATGAGTCTGTTCTCCTATTGCTTGCTAGACAGGAATTCACGCCGGCTAAGCCCGACGCGTCAGAACCTGGAAACGACCTCGCGCCTAGCCCGGTCGATCAAGCAATACGACGAAGGGCGCTGGCATGCCCAACTCCCTAATCAGACGCAACCGGCAGCTCAGCCGCGGCACGCCCAGAACAAACCACGCCAGCAACCCCGCGACAGCGAAAAAGAACAAGCCCGAGCCCCCACTCGCGGAACTACCCACCCCAGACCCCAACGGCATCGTCAAAACCGGCGCCGGCTGACCATCCGCCATTCCCGCGACCGGCGAACGAAGCTTCCTATGCGCGACACGGCTACTCCGCAAACGAACGCCAGCCGGCTCAACATTCGCCACCGACTGGCCCTGTCCCCCGGCCCAGCCCGACGAATAGATCACCCACGACGGAGCGATCGGCGCGATCGTGCCGACCGCCATCGGGACGCCCGCCGCAAACGGCGACATGGCCGGCGCGAACGGCGTGAGCGGCGACACGCCCGGCGCGAACGGCGAGACGCCCGGCGTGGCCGGCGCGAACGGCGAGACGCCCGGCGTGGCCGGCGTGGCCGGCGTGAGCGGCGAGACGCCCGGCGTGGCCGGCGTGGCCGGCGCGAGCGGCGTGAGCGGCGACACGCCCGCCGTGGCCGGCGTGAGCGGCGACACGCCCGGCGCGAACGGCGAGACGCCCGGCGTGGCCGGCGAGACACCTGGCGTGGCCGGCGAGAGCGGCGAGACGCCCGGCGCGAACGGCGAGACGCCCGGCGCGAACGGCGTGAGCGGCGAGACGCCCGGCGCGAACGGCGTGAGCGGCGAGACGCCCGGCGCGAACGGCGTGAGCGGCGAGACGCCCGGCGCGAACGGCGAGAGGGGCGAGAGCGGCGGCGTGGTCGGCGCCGGGGTATGGTCAGGGGCGCCGGGGTGGTGGTCGGCACCGGGGGTCGGGCTCGCAGCCACCGGCGGGGTCGGGCTCACAGTCGTCGGCGGGGTCGGGCTCACAGTCGTCGGCGGGGCCGAGCGCACAGTCACCGGCGGGGTCGTGCTGGGGGTCGGGCTCGGCGCCGGGGCCGGGGCCGGGCTCGCAGTCGCCGGCGGGGTCGGGGCCGGGCTCGCAGTCACCGGCGGGGCCGGGCCCACAGTCACGGGCGGGGTCGGGATCGGCGCCGGGGTCGTGCCCACAGGCGGGGTCGTGCCTACAATCGCCGGCGGGGTCGGGCCCAAAGTCAGAGGCGGGGTCGTGCTGGGCGCCGGGATCGGGCTCGGCGCCGGGTCTGTGCTCAAAGGCGGGGCCGGGGCCGGGCTCACAGTCACAGGCGGGGTCGTGCTGGGCGCCGGGATCGGCGCCGGGGCCGGGGCCGAGCTCGCAGTCGCCGGCGGGGTCGGGGTCGGGCTCGCAGTCGCCGGCGGGGTCGGGCTGGGCGCCGGGGCCGGGGCGGTGCTCACCGGCGGGGTCGGGGCCGGGGTCGCCGGCGGGGTCGGGCTCGGCGCCGGGGCCGGGGCGGTGCTCGCCGGCGGGGCCGGGGTCGGGCTCACAGGGGCAGTCGCCGGCGGGGTCGGGGTCGGGCTCACAGGCATAGGCGGGGTCGTGCTGGGGGTCGGGCTCGGCGCTGGGGCTGGGGCCGGGGTTACGGGCCGGGCGGGGCTCGGGGTCGTGCTCGGGCTCTGAGCGGATGCGCCTGTGCTGGCGGCGGGGGCTGAGTGTCCGCGGTGGTGCTTATGGCCGAGAGGCCCCGTGGGGCCGGGCGTGAGTCCGTCGGCTAGTGCGGTATTAGGACGAAGTGCTGAGCACACGACGAGGATGCTCACTGCCGCCAGCGTGGCGACGGAGACGAGCCGGCACGTAAACCTTTGTTGTGTCAGCAGATAGGCCACAGTCCGCTCCCGAGAGGGGTAAACCAGCCCCCGAATGGTGCGATTGTAGAGAATGTGGCGTGAACCCGCTCGCGCACTGCAAGACTGGTGCTCGCCTTTTTGTCGCAATTTCCGTGGATTTTCTGGTCCTTGATATTGCAAAGATCGGCCGCAATTGCTATCGCGACTTGTCGCGACAGCCTGACTCTACTTTGACGCGGTGGGCTGCAGCGATTCGAGGCGGCGCGTGGCCGGGGGGCTGGAAGGGAACTACGCTCGGACGTTCCTGGGCTAGCGCGTTCAGAGGACCGCATACGCGACGGCGACTGCTCAACCTAAAACGAGCGCCCGAGCTCGAAACACTTTGAGCGCGTAACGGCGGCGCGTTCGCTGCCGTCGTGCCCCGCTGCCCGTTCGTTTACCGGTCGCCCAGCGCTTTGTAGTCGGCGCGGTTATCGCGCCGGGACGCTCTCTGACATTACGAAGCTTCGCGCTGCCGGGGAACCAGTGATCACCTCGCGCCCGTTCCCGAGAACGGAGATTCTGCAATCTGTGGATAGGCGTCCGCCAGTTCGATCGGTCCCCGGGTTCTGTTCGCTGCCGGCCGGCGCCCACCCCAATGGCCGGCGCGATCGGTTTCCTGGTTTCCGTACAAGGTCACAGAGCGGCGTCTTTATCGGCCTATTGGCGGCACCATCGTGCTGGGTCACGTACGGGTTCTTGTGAGTAGCGGCTGGGCTGGGTTTCGGTCTCGGGACCGGCTGTCGCATGGAAGGTAGCGGTTGCTGATCGCCCGGCTCGCGGGCTCGCCCTGGATCGTGCTGCGTGACATATCGGCCTGATGTCGCGCGGCTCGGTTGAGAAACTCTGCTTACCCGCGGAACGCCCGCGCGATCGAGCGCATGTTTGTGATTGCGAGCGACGAGCGTGCCTCACCGGCGAGCTAGCGGGACCGCGAGCCAGGGCCGCCGGGGAGCACCGCGGCCGCAAGCGCTGAACGGTTTCGTCGCGTCGCGATGCCCGAGCCGCTTCGATGACGACCGCGACGTCCGCCGAGCAAACCGCGACTCGGCGCCTCGCGCTCCCCCGATCGGGCCTGATCAATGCGTACACCCCCGACAGCCGCACCAACGCTCACGACGTGACGACGTTCGGCTTGCATAGACCCCAAGAGCGGCGGCCAGGAGCTCGACACCGGCCAGCGGGTTGGGGTTGCGCTGTGCAGCACAAGCCAAGACACTGACGACCTGACACGACAACGGCCAGCGCCGCCAAAAAGGTCGACATCGTCGCTATTGGTATCGGGCACACGAACACCCGAGCGGCCAGCGCCGGCAAACACCGAACCACGCGACAGTTCTCAACACGCCGCGGCGAGCCGGATCCGGTCTCAGCGCGACCGGATCCGACAACCAGTCGCTCAGCTCGACACGGACGCCTTACACCGCGCCGACCAAGCTCACCGATCAGCGTCCGGAATCACGCGGTGCCGGCGCGTGCTAGCCGGGCCTTGCCACGCGCATCGGTCAGCGACCACCCAGCCAAGGTGATCAACAACGCGAGTCGTTCCAGCAACCGCGGCCGCGCATCCGGACGACCCGCTCGACGAGGCGCGACGTGGTACAGGTACCGGTAGCTCACCGCGAGCGAGGCGCCCCCGAGCAGCCCTTGGATCACGTCGAGCCGCACGCCCTCCTCGAACAGCCCATAGACGTGCATGTAACGCAGCCCCTACGCGTACACCCTGCGATCCACCGGCCCACCCGGCGCCGCGCGCCAACCGCGGCAGCAGATGCCGCACGTACGACGCACTGACCAGCGCTCCCCGCAGCGCACGCAGAACACGTGCACTCAGCAGGCGAGCCCAAGCACACGACGGCGGTCCAGCCACAACTGCACGAACGCGAACGCATTCCTCAACACTCCCCACCACACTCTCCCGGTCGCCGTTGCCATGGCCGATGGGCAGCGTCCCGCGCCGCGGATCGACGTCGCGCAGCCCAAGCGCGAGCGCCTCGGAGATCCGCAGCCCGGAGTGGTACAGCACCGCGATCAGCGCACGGTTAGGGACCCCAGTCGGCGCCCTGATCGAGCAAGCTCCGATCAGCGCCTTGACCTCGTCCTCGGTGAGGATCTCGACCGGCAGCCCGCGGCGGCCGTTGGTCTCGTCGGCGCTCACGCCACCTGCCTCGACGTGTCGCCCGCGATCGCCGCCTCGAGGTGCGACACGTCGCCCGAGCTGGCGGCGTAAGTACGAGCGGTGCTCTGAAAGCCGTGCGTCTCAAAAGAGACCGAACGCGAGACGGCCGACACCCCGCTTAGTTCTCGGGGCCTTCGACCGTACATCGGTGAAATCGATCGTATTTCCCATCAGCTTCGACGATCATCGCGCGACTTCGCCTGTGCCGGTGTCGTGGTGCTGGTCCTCGACGACCCGCAGGCTAGGCTCAAGCCGGTGGCTGGCGTTCCTGCAGCGGATGAATCCGCGCGTTGGGGGCGGCTACTCGTCCTCGCCCGCTCCGTGTCGGCGTCCTACTTCTCGTCCTCTGACCTGCTCAGCGACTTCCCCGCACTGTCTACCACCTTGCGCAGGAACTCAGATTGCGTTTGGACCAGCTGCTGGACCATCTCCACCGCGGACTCGGTGATCTTCTTCTCCACCCCACGCGCGCGCTCGACCTGCGGCAACGCCTCCTCGACCGCGACCAGGAACCGCCCCACCGCCTCGACAGCAGCCCGGCCATTGTCTTCCAGCGCCTGGACCACATCCTCGGAGAACTCCGTGGCCCGCTCCACTTTGCCCGTCGCGTCGTGCTCGCTAGCCATTTAGGTTCACCATCTTTCAGGACTCGGTTGTGTTCGGGGGGTCGGCTGATGCTTCTGGTTGAGCGTCAGCGCGGCTTGATGCGGCTGTGCGCGAGCATGCTCGCAGATCGTGCGCGATGCTCGACAGCGTGCCTAGCCTACCGCGGCGCCGATCGCGACCACAAGGCATCAAACGAGTGCCTTCGTACACCGTCGCAACCTGCACACCTACCTTCCCGACCAATCGGGTCGCCGTCTGGATCGACGATCCCGACATCTCCCCTCCGCCGGCGGGCTCGTGCACGTTCGCGCCGCGCGTCCTCCCACCGATCCTTCCGCCGCCACCATCAAGTCGACGAAACTCGCCCACGAGTTCGCCGACCTCGGCGGCGAGCTGCCGGCGCTTCGCCGCGGTTTGCGCCAGCACCGCGGTCTCGCGGTGCCTTGCGCGATCGGAACTCATGCGAGGACCTGCTCGCCGGTTGACACGCGTGACGTAGCCAATCGCTCGGGGGATCGTTGGAACCCGCCGACGGGGGGCGGTCTGGGCCGAGGTCGGCAGACCTTTCCGATCCTCGAGCTCGCCGATCGTCTCGATCAGATGCCGCAAGGGGCGCCCCAGCCGCAACACAACCAGCGTGTCCCGCCCGTCGCGCAACTCCTTAAGCTTCGCGCCGCAGCTGGGGCCGTTCGCACAGCGAACCCGAAGCGGTATCGCTAGCGGCCCGCCAGCCCAGATAGCATCAGCGGCGCACGAGTCGTCAAGCCGTCGCCAGCTCGTGCTCCGCCCGCAGCCAGTTTCCGACCTGATCGCATTCACCCTCCTCGAGGTGAATGAAGTAGGCGCGCTCAGAGATCTCGTCGTGACTGGGTTTGCGTCCGCTCGTACGCGGCACATGCGAACTCGGGGGCCGATTCGCCGGAGTGGCGGCCGTGGTGCGCTGGGCGGCGGTCGTCGCGGGCTTGGCGGTCATGGCGCGCGTGGCGGGCTTGGCGGCCGTGGCGCGCGTGGCAGGCTTGGCGGCCGTGGCGCGCGTGGCAGGCTTGGCGGCCGTGGGAGGCTTGGCGGCCGTGGCGGGCTTGGCGGGCTTGGCGGGCTTCTGCGTCATCAAATCCTCCGAAGTGCTCCGTCGCCGTAGAACCTCGGCGACGATTCTGTTGTCTGCTGTCCACCGGACGTGAACCAGTTGGCCGGCACGGCCGTTATCGGATCAGGCCGCGGAAATGTTGAGTCTCACGCCCGATCTTCGCCGACAGCCGTGTCCAATTCAACCGGTGTTATGTTCCGCCGGATATACTGCGCGTGTTCTCTTCGAGGCGGGCGCCCAAACCCCTGCCCACCACGAGACATCTGGGGCCGTGAGCTGTTCGCGCTCAAGCTTGCGGCACCGCCATCCCTCGTCGACGCCTTCGCATCGGCTGGCACATCGCAGGGCACACGTCTACTTGCGAGCGTGGACCGCTTGACGCCAACACTCCGTGCGAAGCGCCGGCGGCTCGCCGCGCTGTGGCGCCAAGGCCGCGTGGCCGCGTCGCCCACCAAGATGATCGAGCGGTGAAGCGGCGTCTTGCGCACGGCTTTTGGTCGCAGGCCTGCCGCGGGTCTGTCCGCCGCGCAAGCTTGAATTCGCCCGTCACCCTTGCCATTCAACCCATGGAGGAGCGCCGTGGCGCTAACACAGACGGAGCTTGCGACCACCGTTGCCGACCGCGCGGAGCTGAGCAGGAACCATGCGAAGCGGGCGCTCGCGGCGCTCGATGAGATTGTGCTCGATGGGCTCGGCAACGCCCGGAAGGTGCGGATCGGCGATCTGGTCCAGTTGACGGTGCGGGTCACGCCGGCGCAGAAGGGACGCAACGGCCGCAACCCGGCGACCGGTGAGGAGATCACGATCAGCCAAGCCGGCGAGCGTCGACTTGCGCGCCCGACCGCTGGCGCAGGCGAAGCGAGCGCTGCCGTCGGTGCAGAAGGCGCATCGCCGGCTTGCTGCCTGAACAAGTCGGGCCCTGCCGTCGCACCGCTTCACGCCACAAGGGAGCGCAGGGGTGGAGTGCATTCGAGCGGGCCCGGCCTCGTTCTCGGTCGGGGCTGTCAGCGGCGCGGCGCAAACCCGCTTCCGGAGCGCGGCCCCGCAGCGCCGACGGCATATCGCGGTGGCGTGAATGGCTCAGACCGACGAGGGGGGCTGACGGGGGTCATGGGCCAGATCGTTGTGTTGCCATTCGGCGAGAGGACACCCGGTGACCGCCATCAACCCTGACGTCGCCCTGGTCGAGAAGGTCCGCAAGCTGCTTGCGCTCTCGGAGTCACCCAACGAGCACGAGGCCGCGCTCGCCGCGGAGAAGGCGCAAGACCTGATGCTGCGGCACGGCATCGACATGGCGCAAATCGCGATCTCCAAGGGCGCGACAACGATCGGGATTGATGCTGTCCGCGTGGAAAGCAAGATCGACCCGTGGCGCCGGCGCCTCGCGGCCTCGATTGCCCGGAGCATGGGCGGGAGGGTCGTCTTCACTCGCAACGACGCAACCGCAAGTGTGATGTCGTTCTTCGGCCCGGCCGGCACCGCCCAGAGCATCGCCGCGCTGTATCACCACCTCGAGGCCCAGCTCGTGACGATCTCGGCCATCGCGACCGCCAAGCGCGCAGAGAAACGGGTCCACGGCCGGACGTATCGCACCTCGTTCCTACTCGGCGCCGTGGACCGGCTCGCCTGGCGGCTCTCGCGGCGCCGAATGGAAGTCGCGACCGAGGCGAACAGTCGGGCGCTGGTAATCATCGGGTCCGCGCTAGACCGTGCGATCGAGGAGCGCTTTGGGCGACTTCGCACGGAGCGTGACGCAAACCCGTCGTCATTGCACCGGGACGCGTACAGCCGCGGCGGGGAAGCCGGCGCAACGGTCGACCTCGGCTCAAAGCGTGTCGGCAACCGTCAGAAGGGGCTACCTGCTGGCCTGGAGCGCGCAGAGGACGACCGGGAGTGTGCGTGACGCGCAAAGGCGGACGCGTCCCTTGGATCTCCGCGACGTGTCGCTCGCTCAGCACCAAGACGCCCAGGCGGGCCACAACCAGCCAGCCAGTTGTCCCTCCGGGCTCGCGCGGCGGGGCCAGAGCGATGCGCCGCAAACCGAGCCTCGACTTCTCCCCCGTCACGGGAGAACAGACGAATGTTGTCGCGCGCGGTTTTTTGGAAACCAGCGGCTGGGCTACGCGGGTGTCGTGAGCCTGCGGCAACCACTCCAGTGTTGAAGGGGCGAGTAATCTGGCGACACAATGGAGGGTCGGGCGTCGGCGTTTAGCTGCCAGTGGCTTTGTTCTATGTCGCCGTAGCGGCGTGCCGGAGGGGAGGTCGGTTGCAACCGTCGCAGACAACGAGATCCGAGGGTGCCGCGCCGGCGGGGCTGGTGCGGGATGTGGTCCTGCGCGACGGGGCGGTGTTGCGGCTGCGTTCGCCGACCCCGGCTGACGAGGCAGAGATCAGAGCTTTCTTTGAGGGGCTTGATCTCGACTTGCGGTATTTGCGCTTTCTTGGCTTCGGTCGGGTGGATACGGTCACGCGGGCGTACGCTGAGGCCGACGGCGAGACCCGTGTGGCGTTGCTTGCGCATCACGGAGCGGGGTTGGTGGCGGTGGCCGGCTATGGCCGGCTGCGGGATCCGGTGGCGGCCGAGGTCGCGTTTGCGATCAGTAGGCCGTTTCAGCGGCGTGGGCTGGGGATGCGGATGCTCGAGCTGCTCGCGGGGCACGCCGCGTCGCAGGGCATTGAGCGGTTTGAGGCGGAGGTACTGGGCGAAAACCAGCAGCTGCTGCGGTTCTTTCGCGTGGCGGGGTTTGACGTCCGGCATGAGCGAGGCGGTGGCGAGGTCACGCTTGTGCTGGCCATCCGCCCGACCGAACAGCTGGCGGATCGGATCGTGCGCCGCGGCCGGGTGGCCAGCGTGGCCTCGTTGCGCCCGCTACTCGCACCGCGGTCGGTGGCTGTGGTGGGCGCGTCCGCCAAGCCGGGCAGCGTCGGCGGTCAGATCATGCGCAAGATCGTCAACAGCGGCTTTAAGGGCGTGGTGTGGCCTGTGAACCGGTCGGGTGGGTTGGTGTGCGCGATGCGGGCTGTGCGCGGGCTGGCGGAGCTGCCCGCGCCGCCCGAGCTGGCGGTGATCGCGGTGCCCGCCGCGGAGGTGGCGGGCGTGGTCGAGGAGGCGGGCCGGGTTGGGGTGCGCGCAGTGCTGGTGGTCTCGGCTGGCTTTGCTGACGCGGGCGACGAGGGGTCGCGGCGGGAGGCGCAACTGCTGGAGGTGGTGCACGCGTGGGGCATACGGCTCGTGGGCCCCAACTCGCTAGGGCTGGCCAACACGGCGCCCGGCGTTTGCCTGCACGCCGTGCTGGGGGACGCGCGGCCGCCATTGGGGGGTGTGGCGATCTCCTCGCAGTCGGGCGCGCTGGGTCTAGCACTGCTCGGACTGGCCGAGGCGCGAGGGGTTGGGGTGGCGTCATTTGTGGCGATCGGCAACGCCGCGGACGTCTCGCCTAACGACCTGCTTGAGTATTGGGAAGACGACGAGGCTGTGACCGCGATCATGCTGTACGTCGAGTCGTTCGGTGATCTCCGGCGCTTTGCCCAGATTGCGCAGCGGGTGTCCCGGCGCAAGCCGATCCTGGCCGTCAAGGGCCGGCTGGCGCGCGGGGTGCCTGCACCGCCGCGGGCAGATACGGGGGCTTCGCTTATGCGCGACGCGGCGTTCAACGCGCTGTTTCGCCACTGCGCGGTGCTTCAGATAGACCGCGCCGATGAGCTGTTTGATGTCGGCGTTCTGCTCGATCGCGAGCCGCTGCCGCGTGGACGCAACGTCGGCGTGGTGACCAATGCGGGCGGCCTGGGGACGCTGGCCGTCGAAGCGTCACTGTCGCGCGGGCTGTCGGTGCCCCCCCTTAGTTCGGTCACCCGTGCGGATCTGGAGGCGGCGTTGCCATCCCGGAGCAGCGTGGCCAACCCGGTCGATCTGACCGTCTACGGCGGGCCGCGCGAGTTCGCCACGGCGGTCGCCGCGTTGCTGGGCGATGTCGCGATCGACGCCGTCGTCGCCGTGTACATCCCGGTCGCCGGCGGAGACGCGGAGGCAGTGCACGCGGCGGTTGCGCAGGCCGCGGTGGGCACCCAGAAGCCGACTGTCGCCGCGATCCTAAGCGCGGACGGGCAGCCGCCGGCGCTCTCCGGGGCCGAGCGCGTACCCAACCTTCGTCTGCCCGAGGCGTGCGTGGCGGCGCTCGCGCACGCCGCCGATCGTCGCGAGTGGCTGTCGCGCCCACTCGGGCAACCGCCTAGCGTGGACGGGATCGACGCCGACCGCGGGCGCGAGCTCGTGGCCGAGGCGCTGGCGCGCGATGGTGAGGGCTGGATCGATCTCTGCGCAGCCGGCGCGCTGTTGGAGACCTACGGGATTGCGCTTGCTCCCACGTACCGGTGCGCCGACCCGGACGAGGCGGTCGCGGCCGCCGCCGGCTTAGACGCGCCCGTCGTTCTCAAGGTCAGCTCCCCCGCGCCGGCACACGCTGCCGGCATCGGCGGCGTCCTGCTCGGGCTGACCAGCGACAACGCGATCCGCGGCGGCTGGCTCGAGCTGAACCGGCGGTTGCGGGCGGACAAGCAGCGGCGCTCGGGAGTGGTGATCGCCCAGCCGCTGATCGCCGGGGGCGCCGATGTACTCGTCCGCGCGGTCACCGATCCCGACCTCGGACCGGTGCTCGGGCTCGGGCTCGGCGGCCGCCAAGCCGCCCTCAGCCAAGGGGTTGGCTTCCGGCTGCCCCCGCGCACCGACGCCGACGCCGACGAGTTGATCACCGCCGCGACTGGCGTCAGTGCGTGGCTGGACGGCTATCGAGGCAGCCCGCCGGTGGACCGCCTCGCCCTGCGCGACCTGATCCTGCGCTTCTCGCGCCTGCTCGCGGACATCCCCGAGCTGGTCGAGGTCGACCTCACCCCTGTGCGAGTGATGCGCGTTGGCTGCTGCGTCCTCGACGCCCGCATGCGCGTGGCGCCGCCGACTGCCCCTCCAGCGGATCTGCACCTGGTGAGCCGGTGACGGCCCTCCCTGCTGCGGGCATTCGAACCGATTGGCGGGGCTTTCGACGTCGGGCGGCTGGACCTCTCGGCATCCCGCCGTTCGCCAACCGGGACTGGTCGAGCCGGACGCTGCTCGCGTGAGGCCCTCGTCGTGAATCCGCGAATGCAGCCATGCGCAAATTCGGGTCATCGTAAGCGCCGAAACAACCTCGCGAACAAGACCGATCGTCGCCCCACCGTCTGAAGTGCGGTTGCCAGATCCCGCACGTACCCGCCACCGATGCTCGCGAGCCAGACTGCTTTGCCCCTTCTCTTCGCTCTCCGTTCCTCCAGACGTTGAATGCGTCGCTCGCGCTGCTCGAGCGTTTCCATGATCTGAGCGTACAGCCGTTTAGCGCTGGCACGGGTGCTGAACTCGCGGATGGTGCCTCGTCGGGTTCGTGACCCGCAGCACGGCGGCCGGGATTGCTGCTGGCTTGCGACCCGGCGAGGGCAGCTCGCCGCGGTCGTGGATCGCCACAAGCTCGTCGAGCGGCGGGATGTGCCCGTTCTCGATCAGCAACGTAGACCGCTGCCGGACGCGCGGCCGAAATCCTGCGATGAACGCCACAAAAGTCCTGCAAAAGATGCGGAACTGACCGGACGGCTCCTTCACACGGCGCGATCAGCCAGGCGCCGAGATCGACGGCGACAAATGCAAACCGTTGGATCTCGCGCGCTTGCTCTCGGAGGTCCTACAAGCACTGGCCCCCGGGCCGCTACATCTTCAAGGTGCGAGCCGTGAACTCCGCCGGACCCGACCCCAAGCCGGCGACCAAGCAGTTCAAGGTCTGAGGGGGTCGGGGGCGGCGCGCGCTCGCGGCAGCCGCCACCCCCCTCACTCGAGCGTCAGCGTCGCACTCCAGCGTTTGGTCCTGACGGTCTTGCCCTTGCGAGTGGTGATCCGCGCGACGCCGTGACCGGCCGCCTTGCCCGTGTGCAGCTTCCCGCCGCCGACCACCGTGAGCGTCACGTGCCAGTGGGTCACCGCACCGGTGCACACGTGCTTGCTCCAAACACCTGTCGCCTTGTGCTTGCCCTGCGTGATCGTGACGCTGAGGAAGATCTTCTGAGGCTTTGCGCAGACGGGTGCCTGCCCGCTAGCGCGGACCTTGTGACCGTCCGACGCCAGCGTCGCTGTGGGATCGAAGCCGGCACCGCTCGTGGCCGTGACGCCATCGGCGAACAGCGCCCGCGGGGCTCGTGCCGTTCGTGAACAGGAAGAACTGGGTCGCGGGCGCCCCGCCGTGGCAGGCGGCGCCGTCACCGTTGAACGGGTTCGCCGTGCACGATGAGGAGATCGGTTCGCGGACGTCCGCCTGGCTGGTCGGGGTGAGCGGCACGTTGCTTGCATCGAGCACGAAGGTGGGATTCGCCGCGTTGACGAAATGCCCGACGAAGCCCGTGACGACGCCCGCGACGTTCTCGTGCCATGTGATCCACGGCGTGTTGCCGGAGAAGGTGATGTCCGGGCGCGTGGAGCCGCCGTTCCCGGTTGAGATCGGCAGACCGCCGTTGGCGAGCTGGAACCGCCCGGCCGCGCCGGTGCCCACCAGACGCGACACGAACACCTGGTGCACGCCAGAGACAACCTCGTCCCACGCGACCCACGGGACCGTCGGCTGTCCGCTCGCCATGGCGCCGGCGGCAACCTGCGGATCCTCAGCATCGGCGCTCGGGTTCTCGTTCAAGGAGCACTGCCGCTCGCCGCTCGCCGAAGCTGCACACGCCCCAAAGCCGTGCGTGTTGGTGGTGTCCAGCGTGGCGGTGCCCTCGCTGCCAACCGCTACCCAGTGAAAGCCGCCGTTCGCGCCGACGCCGTCGCTGATCCCCTTCGCGGCGAACACCAGCTCGTTGCTCTGCAAGCCGATGCTAGAAGGACCCGTCTCGTACCACACGACCCAGGGCACGCTGTCCGAGGCCCCAGTGAAAGCGATGTCGGGTTCGATACCGTCGCGCGTCGGATCGACGTTCACGCTGGGATCAGCCGAGCCGGGGCCGACCCGCGGGATCCCCACCTGCTGCCAGCAGAAGCCTCCGATCGCGGACACGTGACCGGCCACCACCACGCCCGCGGGCTTGACTCCGTCGCAGTTGGTGGCTCCGGGCCCGATCGGGCGCACAACGAAGATCTGGTCCTTTCCGCTGACCGGGGAGGTAGTGGCCTCCTGCCAAGCCACCCACGGCCCGGGCTTGGTCGGGTCGACAGCCGAACCACCGGCCACGGACGGGTTCTCGGCACTCTGATTGGTGTGGATGTTCAACGACGCGACCGGGACGCTGCCGCCCCCGGTTCCGCGGTCCTGCCCCGCGAATATCCACTTCCCCTGGTTCGCATCGCCGGTGTTGTCGAACCTGCTGGCGAAGTTTCCGGGCCCTCAACCGGCGCGCGGTATTCGGAAGTGCTCATGATCACTCGTGGTCCAACGATTCAGCAGTTCATTCAATGCAACGACATCGTCCCGATCGGCGTTGGAAACGCTCGGGCTGACCGGGATGCTGAGCGACCGCCCTGAGATCGCCTTGGCGACGGGGAATTATTGCCGTGAGAGCCCCGAGTTCGCAGCGCCGAGACCACCGAGTGTCGATACTGCTGTCGTCATCGTGAGGCGATGGATGGGACCGGCCCTCGCCCGCTCGGCACGATGCGCTGCGCGGCTGCGCGATGGCTGGCGCCTGGCGGCGCTGCTGGCGGGCCGCGGCTCATCCGCGCCTGCACCGGTTCTCGCCGAAGTGTGCTGCGGGTGCTCAGCGGCCCCGGTGGTGTGGTTCGAGTACATGGGCGAGGAGGTTGCGCGTGATTGCGACTACGCGTGGGTCTGGGGCGAGCGGGGCGTCGGGCGACGCGCTCGGGACGGGTTCGAGTCCGAGCTCCCAGCCGAGCGTGCCAGTGTTGAACACGATCGCCCCGGTGTGCGTCGTGTCGATGGTGGTTTGCGCGAGGTTCTCGCCCGGACTCGGTACCGGCTCGCCGGCCTCGCTCAAGCGCGTGCGGATGCACGGTGCGCCGCCGCCGCCGACGAGCTCTGTGCCGGACGGACTGAACGGGGTGAGCTCATCTACCTCGTAGCCGACGATCCCGGCGATCCGGGTTGCTGCCGTGATCCCGGTGTGCGCGAACAGCCACGCGGGTCGGAGGTCCGGTGCCGGTGCCCAGGGATAGTAGAGGTAGGTCGGTGGTCCGGGCTGGCGCAGACGCGGTGTGATGCATCCGAGGTAGGCCGAGCCGGAGAGCCGGGCGCCGCGGTCCGGGAAGATCCCCGTCGGGTCGGATCGGTCGGGGTCCTGCGCGGCGTGGTCCTTGTAGGCCACAATCACGTGGCCGAGACTCCCCGCTTCGCTCGACGTGGCCATCGCCGCCGCATACCGGATCCGCCACGCGAGCGTGTCGGACCCGAAGAACAGCAGGCTTGTGCCAGCGTTCAAGGCGTGAGCGAACCCTGTCTGCTGCCGCGCTGACCAATACTCGGAGTGGCCGAAGTCGATCAGCGCGCGGTGCCCGTCGAGCTGACCCGGATCGGTGTCGACAGACTCGCTCGTCGTGTAGGAGACCGGGTAGCCGTAGCGTTCCAGGAACTGGATCATCGCGACGTCCCGCGCGAAGAACTGGCCCGCGCCGGTGACGCTGTCATACGGCCGGTCGTAGGAGACCTCAACACCCTGGGTCGTGCCGGTCACCCCGACGCGATCGTTGCCGCCCGGGTACAGGCTGTCGCCCCCCCACGCGTTGTAAGCCTCGTAGGTGGAGGTTGGCAGCTGCGCGAGCAGCGGCTGAGGGTGGCTCGCGCGTACGACGAACAGGCAATCGCGCTGCCCGGTGCGAGTCGTGAGCTTCGCTATATAGACGCCGCTCGGCAGCGCGGTCGGGACCCGGAACGTGAGCGTCGGATGCCAGTCACACTGCGTCAATCCGGTCTCGGGCGCGTGCGCGCACGGGGGCTGCGCGACCACGTGCAACCGGTGGCTGACGAATACCTGACGGCCCCCCGCACCGTGGTACCAGCCGATCCTGAAGATCCGGATCCTCACCCACCTCGAGCCGGCCGCGCTGACGTAAATCCGCTCGCGGTGACCGGGCAGCAGCGCCTGCGCGGAGACGTAGCCAGTCACTGATCCGTACGCCAGCCCGCCGACGTCCGCCGCCGGCCCCGGAAGCCGCCATCCTCTCGTTCCACGATGACGGTTCTCCACAGCTATCGTCGGCTGCGGGCCTCCCGGTCCGCACGAGCCACAGTGTCGCCCGAAGGTCCCGGACGCTCGCGGTAATCGGATCGCTCCGGGCGCGGACCGAATGACTGGCCAGGTTCCGCGTTGGTGCCGGGCGGGCGAGCCCGGCGACCCCGGCGATGACAGCACCGGCAAGCACCAGCGCAAGCCCCCATCGGCGGCGAACCGAGCGGCGCCTCTGGCGCGCCTCGCGCGCGGCGCGGCGCGCACGCGAGCGCTCGGCGGGAGCAGCGAACGGGTCGTCGCTAGCCTGGCTGTGCCATCGATCTCGTCCGCGATCAAGAGACATAGAGCTGGATCAGGTCCGACACACGCACGGCCCCGACTGGGCCGCCGCTCACCGCCGGGGCGGGGGTGCCGGAGATTGTGCCTCAGTTGGCGGTCGACGCTCGTGCTGGTTGACCTCAGACGGCAACGACCACCAGCCTCGGCGACGGCTGCGCGGTCTGAAAGATCGCCGCTGCGGCCGGGCTCGGTCCGGAACGGGCGCCAGAGCTCCGCCATCTCAGCGAACCGCTCGATCGTCGGGCGCGAGTCCAAACCGTAGAACCGCGCGGCGTGACGCAGGCCCTTCGCCTCGGCAACCTCGAGCATCGCGTCGGCGAATCCACTCGCGCGCAACACGACGAGACCGGCGTAGAACGGCCCGATCCCCTTGATCTGCTGCACCTCCATATACGCGCGTTCTGGTCCGATGGCATGAAGATGCCCGAGTCGAGCTTGCTGCCCCGGCTGCAAGCTCGACGCCACGTAGGCGATCGACCTTCTCCGAGTTCAACCCAGGCGTGTCGTCGCCCAGTCCGAGCAGCCACTCGGGCTGCGGGAACGCGTGCAGCGTCTCGCCCGCCAGCTCGAATTTCGCCCCGAGCTGCTCGCTGATCGCCGTGCGCAGGCGTGCGGCCTGAACCCCTGGGCGCCGGGCCGAGATGATCGACCAGGCGGCGCCCTCATACGGAGAGTGGAACAGAACCGGACGCTGGCCCGGGTGGGCGCGTTGCAAGGCTCGGATCACAGGGTCGCGCTCGCCGACCTCGAGGAACGCCTCGCCATCGTAGTCGAGCGACACGATCCGGGCGATCTGCGCGAGCGCGATCGCCGGATCCGTGACACCGCGCAGCTCCAACTCGACTGTGATCGGGGCGTCCAGCTCGGCCTGTCGCAAGACCGCGCCAGCGTAGCCGGATCCCCCAGCGGAAAGGCTCAGCCCGCATCCGGCGTAGCTACCGCTCGCTCGCTGGGCGGCGCCAGGCAAGCATCACTCCGTCCCCGATCGTCAGCAGCACGTTATGCATCCGCTCGTCCTGCTGCACTCGGCGAGCGAACTCCCGGATCCCGACCGTGCCCTCATCCGTGGCGCTCGCATCGAGTGCCGCTCCGTCGCGAAACAGGTTGTCGGCGATGACCACACCGCGCTCGGCGAGCTTGGGCAGGACGGCGTCGTAGTACGCGGGGTAGTCGGCCTTCCACGCATCGACGTAGATCAGGTCGAACGGGCCTTCGAGACGGGCGATGGTCTCAAGCGCGTCGCCCACGATCAGCTCGATACGGCGGCCGTCTGGACTGGCGTCGAAGTGACGGCGCGCCACGGCGGCGATGTCCTCGTCGACCTCGAGGGTCGTGACGCGGCCGTCGGCAGGCAAGCCCGCCGCCATCGCAAGCGCGCCGACCCCAGTGAATGCGCCGATCTCGAGCACGTGACGCGCGCCACCGACCACGATCAGCGCCTCCAGCAATCTCGCCTCCGCGAGGCCGCTCATCATTCCCGGCGCGCGGGTGTTGCCCTGCGTCCACGCGGCAGCCGCAGCGAGTGGGCCCTCGAATGGACTCGTATGCTCCTCGGCGTATCTCACCGCGGCTGACGCGACCACATCGTTCACTGGCTCAGCTTACCGCTGACGATCGCCAGCTCCGTTTTTCGCTGGCTCGGATGGCTAGCTGACATCCGGTAGCGACCGCTTGCCGGGATCGTCTCAGCGGTGATCACTGCCTCTGATCTGACACCCGTTCGCTGCCGTCGCGGCAGACGTGGTCGCTTGGATGTTCGTTTTGATCTTGAGACCAACTATCTAGTGGTCCATCCGGTTCGCGCCCCATAGAATCCCCCGTCGATACGGGCTTTCGGGGTTGTTCTCCCTGGAAAATGGCTAAAACGTGAGGGCGCGGATTTACAGGATGATCCACTAGCTGGGGCACCGCGGCCCGTAGCGCGGGGACACCCGCGGAGTAGCACTCGGACGTCGTGGAGGCTCCGGGCACGGATCTCGCCAGGAGATCCGCAGAACGGATCGGTGCGGCCTGTGATGTGGGGTGCCATGGTCCCGCTCGCCCGCCGCGTGCGCGGGAAACGGGCGGGCGGGCCATGTAGTTACTTCAGGCGCTCGATCAGCATGGCCTCGCCCTGGCCCCCGGCGACGCACATCGTCTCAAGGCCGATCGTGCCATCGAGCGTCTCGAGGTCGTTGAGCAGGGTCGTCATGATGCGCACACCGGTCATCCCGAACGGGTGACCGAGGGCGATCGCGCCGCCGTGCGGGTTGAGGTTCTCCATGTCGAAGCCGCACTCCTGCGAGATCGGGATCACTTGCGCCGCGAACGCCTCGTTGAGCTCGACGATGTCGACGTCGTCGATCGTCATGCCGGCTCGCTTCAACGCCTTCTTGATCGGCCCCGATCGGAGCCACGCCCATGTACTCGGGCTCGTTGGCCCAGGTCGCGGCGGTGATTATGCGCGCACGGGGCTTGAGGCCGAGCTCGTCGGCCTTGTCGGCGCTCATCATGAGCGCCGCGGCCGCGCCGTCGTTCAGCGGGCAGGAGTTACCGGCGGTCACGGTGCCGTCGGGCCTGAAGGCCGGCTCCAGCGACGCCGAGCTTCTCGACCGTCGAGCTCGCCCTCGGGCCGTCATCCTTGCTGACCACGGTGCCGTCGGCGAGCGTCACCGGGATGATCTCGCGGTCGAAGACCCCTCCCTGCTGCGCGGCGACCGCACGCTCCTGGGAGCGCTGCGCGTACTCGTCCTGCTGCTCGCGCGTCACGCCGTAACGCTCGGCGACGTTCTCGGCGGTGAGACCCATCGCGATATACGCGTCGGGCTCGCCGTTGCTGGCCCTGCAGGTGCTCGTTCTGATCCTCGGGGTGAGCGGCCTCCTTCGCGGCGTTGAAGCGCGAGACGAACTCGACGCCACCGGCGATGTAGGTGTCGCCCTGGCCGGCGACGACGTTGTTGGCCGCGATCCGGATCGCTTCAAGACCGGAGGCGCAGTAGCGCGAGACGGTCAAGCCGCTTGGTGTTCTGGCCGAGCTTGTCGGACAGCAGCACGGCGATCCGGGCGATGTTGTTCGCCTGCAGGCCCTGCGGCATCCCGCAGCCGGCGATGAGCTCCTCGACGGTGCCCGGGTCCACGTCGGCGTTGCGCTCCAGCAATGTGTCGACGACGAACGCGAGCGTCTCGTCCGGGCGTAACGAGGCGAGCGAGCCCTTGAAGGCTCGGCCTACCGGCGTCCGGATCGCGTCGATGATGACGGCCTCAGACATTTGCATGGGTCCTTTCGGTGATGAAGCCCGGCGGTCGCACTCCACGGGCAGGTTTATCCCCCGGCGGTCGCACTCCACGGGGCCTGATCTCACGCTAGCACCTCGGTCTCCCGTGGCGCAAAGGGGTCATACGCCGCGACGATCGCGGCGCGTTAGCGCGAAGCGCATCCACCAGGGGATCGGCTGATTCTGCATGGCACCGCGCACGATGTGTTGATGGCGGCCCCCGGGATTGGGGCACTACTTCCGCGCCACCGGGGTGCTGGGGGCCTCGCGCGAAGCGGTCAGCGGTGCGCTGGCCGTGACCCGTCCGACGAGTGCTCGCAGCTGGGCCGTGCCGCCTGGGCGCGGCAGCGCCGTGGGCGGATCGTGGAGTGACGCCTCTGTGCCCGACGGCGAGGTGCCCACGGAGAAACTCGCCTCGGGCAACAGGTGATCCGAAGCGAGCGTTCTCCGTTGCGCTTTTTACTCGCTCGGGTTGTACTTGAACGAGAAGTCACGGCCGGCGTCCCGAGGCGGATGCCGGACGGGTCAAACGGTCTGCGCGGGTCGAACGGGCGAGCCTGCCAGGCACCTCCCTGCGGGTCAGGTCGACCAGAATCAAATGGTTGTCGGTACCGCCAGAGACGCCCGGCGTAGCCCTCGGAGTACTTGTTGGTGAACACGCTTCCCATCGCCTCCAGCACGGCGCGCGACACGTAGTTCTCCGACGCGATCAGGCAGATCGTCTCCGACTGGCGCTCCAGCTCCTCATCGATCAACCGGGCAACTGCCGGATCCACGCTCCAAAGCGACGACTCGATCGACTTAAGCACACTCATCGGCACCTCCAACGGTTCGCTGAACATGCCCAGGCGCGCGACTTTCTCGGCTGCCGCTCCCCGGTGGTGCTCCACCTTCTCTACGCCAGTCGCAGCAGCCATCCGAGTCTAACGCGCCGCCGACATGGAGGGCGAGATTAGACTCGCGTCCCGGGTGGTGCCTTAGCGGCTAGCGGAGAGGTGGTGGGCGGCGCTCGCCATCTGCGCTCGTGGATCGGGCTTGCTATGCGGACGCTGAGACGGTTTGCAGTGGCGCGCACTCGGTGAACGCTTTGACCAGTCGCTTGCGCTGGGACTCCGCGGTCGTCGGGCCGTTGTCCTGCCAGCGTTTGGCGACAAGGCTCTGCATCAGCGTGTCGAACGTTGTGCGAGCCTCCACGGCTTCAGCGTCGGTCGGGGAGTTTGCGAGCAGAAGCCCTTCGGCTGCCCACAGGATGCTATCGGCTTCGCCGTCAAACAGCTTTACGTTGCGGAGCTCCTCAACCAGACCGCGAACTGCTTTGTAGGCGTCGTAGCGGATTGTGCGGGTGCTGTCCATGACATGCTCTCTTCCCTGGAAAGATTCGGAGGGTGTTCATTGACTGTAGGGAGTATCGGCACGCTGACCGGAACACTTGCGGGCGGATTTCGATCCGCGAAGGCCGTGTGGGCCGTCTGCGGACAGGGAGCCGAGGGTGCAGCGGTCGGCGTCGCAATCGGCAAGGCCGCCGAGGCGATGGTCCTCGAGGGCGTGAGGCCGTGCCTGCATGCTGATGCTGGCCCGTTCGGGCAGTTCAGGTTGAGGTACCCCGCGAGCGGCCGGCATCGCAGCAGGCAGGCCTACGGCCCGCGTCATGGCGCCTCATTACGGAGCGGCTACTGCGACACAAGCGCCCGCGCTGGGCGCGCCGGGCGCCTGTCATTGAGGCTGGTCGAGTTCTTCCGCGAGGAGGTCCATCAGCAGGCCGTCGTGCCACCCGGTGCCGTCGGCGTCTCGCTCGTAGCGGCGCATGATGCCTACCGGGCGAAAGCCAACGGCCGCGTAACATCGGATCGCGGGTTCGTTGTCAGCCGCCGGGTCGATCACGATCCGGTGGTGACCGCGATCCCGCACCAGGTGGCGAGCCAGCGTCGCGACGGCGTCGCGACCCACGCCGCCGCAATGCACGGCAGGGTCGATGAAGATGTCAATCGAGGCATGGCGATAGTCCGGCTCGTCTTCCTCTACGTACTGGACCATGCCGCACACCCGTCCGTCGAGTAGCACGGCAAACCGAGTCGCCGAGGAATCGTCGAAGGGCCATCGCGGCGAGGCGGCTTCATCGCGCCACCGCCGTCGGACCGCGGGCGTGGCCAGGATCCGTCGCAGCTCGGCGACGTGCCCGGCCACAACCGGGGCCAACTTCACGCGGGCACCGCGCAGCTCTGACTGCTGCATCACCGCGAACCGCGGCGGTGGCCGGGTTTGTCGAAACCGCGTCCCCGTGAAACCGCTGTACGCCGTCACGCGCCCAACCAGGGGGGGGCCTAAGCCCCGTACCGTCGACGCAGGAAAGTCCGGGCTCTCCGTGACGACGCTTTAGCGCCGCGCAATGACGACCGCACGCCGCGGAACACAGGGTGGTGTCTCGCCACCAAGGCGAACGCGACCAAGGAGCCGAACGACTGCGTATCCCGGGACCAATCTCCTGCGATGCGGTAGGCGCCCTCCTTTAGCACCGCGGCTCCGATTGCCGCGTCGGCGACGGACGGGCCAGAGCTTCGGATCGCCTCCGTCTTGCCGCGGAGCGCCTGGGCCGCGACACCGATCGCGATTAGCGTGACGAGAAACGACTGGTCTCTGGAGACTCCGAACACCCGTGCGAGAATCCGGTCCCGTCCCTCCTCTAGAAGGAGCAACGCGATTATCGCGTCGGTGATCGCCATTCTGGCGCCGCCGACATGCTCAACGCTATTCACCGCAGTGCCTCCCGGTAGATTCGAGTCGGATGCCAATCGGACGAGCCGCGAACTCGTCGTCGCCGACTGCTCCGCTGCCGCACAGGGGGCAGCGACTTGAATCCTTTTGATTTAGAGGCACCGGTTCAAGCAATCCCCGGTGGCGGTGTCCCAGCGGCATAGTCGCTCCTCGCTCGGCGCCAACCCAATGCACCAAGACTACTGCTTCTACTCACCCAGCCGTGGGCCCGCCGTTGGCCAGCGAAGCGACACCGATCATTGATCGGCCACCCCGACGCGCGGCCAATCCCTCCGATCAGACTTCCCCCCACTCGACGATGGTCAAGCGGTCGGTCACGCAGCGCCAGGATCGGATCGGGTTTCACTTCCTCCTTCTCCTACGGTCCTAGGTTGAACCCTGACGGGCACCTCTACCAGGACATCAAGCGGCACTGGGTTGGAGCTGTACCCCCCCCAGACCCCCGGACAGCCAGCGCTCACGCACGCGCTGCGCGCGTTTCTATGGGGACCGGGACTCAGCGACGGGACGGGGACGCCGGCGACGGCCGCGCAGATCGCGCGCACCTCCTTCGGCGTCCCGGACCTCGCTTACGCGGCCTATTCGCCGCACATCGTGATATCGGATCAGGCGCCCGCCGTCAACTGAGACGCATTGGGAATGGATTCCGGGATCGACTGACCGTTAGCCGAGGCGGTACTCTTGATTTGCCCCAGTTGCGAGTTGATGCTGTCGATCTCGGACGGGTTCACAGAGCCGTTTGTGATCGAAGTCTTCAGCGAATTGAGCTTGTCCCCAGCCGCCGTAAGCGGAGCCACCAAAGGCCTCAGCAGCTTACTGCTCTTCGCATTCTCTGCCGACAGCTTCAGCTCGCGGTACACGAACAGGGCGGCGACACCCGCCTTAACCAAGGCCAGCTTGTGCGAGGCCGGATGCTTTAGGGCGCCTGCCTTTATCGGCCCATAGATCCAGTGATGAAAGGCGCCGAAGGCAAGGCCCGCATGGAGCACAACCTTGGCGGTGGCAAGGGACTTCGTTCCTGAGCTGGTATTGGTGCTCGACGGACCTGAGGTCGACGTGCTCGCGACCGCGGCCGACGAAGAAGCGCTGCTGCTGCTGCTGCTCCCGCAGCCCGCAATTTCAAGCACCCCAACACAACACAAGACCGCAACCGCCAGCATGAATCGTCGCATAAAGTGGAACCTCCTGTTGCCCGGGGGCGATCGTATCAACGTGCAAGCTCGGCGCAGCTGCCGTGAGTTAGCTTCGGGTTAGAAGCGAAGCGCACACGGCGCAATAATTGCATCTCTTCCACGCGCTCAGCCGTCGGGCCGACGACCGCGAGCACCGACCGGAAGATCAGATCATTGGCCATGACCACCACCATTACCGGAATCGCCGGCGCGAACCTCGCCGCCGACGGCGGACGCACCGCGATCTAATACCAACTCAGGCCGGGGCTCCGCGTGCGGGCAATCGGTAACCGCGCTCGTGCTGCAGCCAACTACTGATAGAGGATCAGTCGGTGCGCGCAGAAGGCAAAGAACAGCGCTAGTAGGCTCCAGGTCAGCGGCCAGCTCAGAGTGCGAAGGAACGCAGTCTCCCAGCGGCCGAAGCGAAGAACGTAGACGAGGATGGCCAGTAGCACGATTGCGTAACTGACGATTGCTGCTGCGGTTGAGAAGGCCAAGCCCAGGACAGGTGCGACTACGAGACCAAGGAGGAGCCACGCAGTGATAACCAAGACGTCGACCGCGAGGCTAGTGCGCTCGCGCCCCACGATTGTCATGAAACCGGCAGCGCCAACGAGCGCTGCGGCCATGAACAGGCCCAGCGGCCACCGGGAACTGAAGCCGAAGATCGAGCCCATCAGTTCGCCTCCGCACCAGAGCAGCAGTGGATCGATGAGGCTGACGGCCACGCAGCAGGCGAACATGTCGACCTCGGAATCCCACGGATTCCCGAACACGGGTCGACGCGGTACCAGCGCCGCTCTCAGCGCTGAAGGCTGAACCGCCCCGCGCAGCGAGCTCGCGTTGTCTGGTTTCATGTTCAAGTTCTCCGACCCCTCCAAGAACAATACTAGGGGCTCTGCAGACAGGAGACAGGTCCGGACGCTCCGGCGCGCCAAGCGTCGCGGGCGGCTGATCAAGAACAGATCGACCAACCAACCGCCCGCCGCTCTCGCTCCAATCGTCGAGCGCGCCAGCCCAGATTAACGCCGTGTCGCAGCTTGCCGATGAGATCTCAAGCGCAGGACGCACAGGAGGAATAACCAGACGGATTACGCGCTGGCTGAGGTGAGCCGCCCCCAGCGTGGCGGCGCAAGAAGGCCCGAAGAACCGCGGCGGGATGGCACCGGCCTTCGTGGGTGGGCAGCGGAGATGTATCGCGATCGTCAGGGGGACAGGCCAACTGCCTGTCCCCGTCGTGATGGCTCAACGTCGTGGGGACCCAAGCCGGTGGACACCTGAGCCCTGAGCCGATCGCCCGCGGACAGGCTCGCAAAACGCTTAACACCACACTTCAAGGATGAGCCGTGGCTGAATTCATCGACTACTACAGCCTCCTCGGGATCGTGCCGGATGCCGACCCGAGCGAAATACGGGACGCGTTTCGCAGCGCCGCGCAGGCGTGGCATGCGGACCGGTGGTCAAGCGCCTCCGCGCAGCACCGCACCCGTGCCGAGGAGATGATGAAGCGCGTCAACGCGGCACGCGACACCCTCCAAGACCCCACCCGTCGGGCCGAGTACGACGACTCCTTGCGGGCGCGAACCGGCGCGGCGAGGACCGCCGCCACGAGCAGCGCCGGCGCGGGGCAAGCAAGCGACCGCGATGGGATCGTTTTGGCCTGCCCGTATTGCCACGAGGAACACGCGTGCTCCAATCCCGCCGGGAAGTGGACGAGGCTGTCCTGCCGTCGGTGCGGGAATAGGTTCGTCGCCCTGGTCGGTGCCGTCTGCCACATCTCCACGCACCGCGCCGCCGGAGATGGCATGCAGCAGTTCTCGGTACGGTCCCACATGGCCGATGGCACCGAGGAGGTGGTCACGTTCTTCGGCTCGCGACTGACCAATCTCCGTCAGCGCGACTCCTTCTCCGTCGTCTACGCCGAGAACGTGCCGGCCGCTGTCCACAACCACACCCAGGGGTCATTCTCGCCGCTTGGCCGGAGGGTTCCGGCACGACGCGCCGGCGCCGGCCCGGATTACATCCGGTTCTTCGCAGGGCTCGCGTCCTGGCTGGCGGCGTTCTTTGTCCTGCGCCCGGGCATCGGCGATCCGCTGTACATCGCCGCGGTCCTCGTCGGGACGCCGGTACTGGCATACCGCAAGGACACCCCCATCGGCCCGTGGCTCGCCGCGGCGGTGTTGACCGCGGGCGCTGCCACGTTCCTCCTCGCGGCCCGCGGCGGCCCCGCGAGCCCGAGCGGGTCCCGACGGCGCCTGATGTCCGACATCGCCAGCCCGCACCGACCGCGTTCTCGCGCTGGACGCCGCCCACCGCATTGATTGAGAGCCGCCATCACTCCGCGCAGCTGTCAGCCGCGCGTTCCGCACGCCGATGCTGAGGCACATTACCGCGACACCGTGGCCGGGCCTGCTGACCAGCGACCGGCTCGTCCTCAAATACTCCCGGTATGATCGGGCCGAGCCGGCGGCGCCAGACACGCCCAGCCACTCGTCAAATCCCGCCACTAATTCTTGAACGGGCCCTTAGCGAACGCGGGCCACGTCGCGGCGGCCAGTCGCGAGCGTGCGGACCGAGCTCGAAGAGATCACAAGGCCCGGCCCACCGCCACGGCGCGGCGCCGCCGGCAACTCACCGGCTCGACGGCGCCGTCGTCGTGCACAAGCACGCCGCCGTGGCGGGCCCGCAGCAGCCGGCGCCCTGCGTCGGGGCCCGACAGCAGTGCGGCCTTGGCCAGCGCCTCGGCCTCCAACGCGCTCGGGGCGAGTGCCGTCGCCGCCACCAGCCCCGTCCAGGCCGGGGCCCCCGTGGCGGGGTCGATCAGATGGTGGGCGAAGTCGCCGTCCTGACCCTCCCACAGCCGCGCGTCGATGCCCGACGTCGCGACGCCGCCCTCACGGACCTGGAGCGTGTGGGCGATGGCGCCGGTCAGCGGATGGCGCACCCGCACCTCCCACGGCGCTCCGCGCCGGGCCGCCACGCGCAGGTCGCCTCCGCAGTCGACGGCGAAGCGCCCATAGCGCTCGAGCCGCGCGCCGAGGAGGTCGGCAGCCCATCCCTTGGCCGAGCCGGCCAGGTCGAGCTGCAGGCCGGGTGGCCGGCGGATCATCCCCGCGGCGTCGTCGACCTCCACCGTGCGCCACCGGGCGGCCGGGTCGGGGCCGGCCGGGCGACGTGGCGGCGCCGTCGCGAGCGCCCGCAGCAGGGAGGCGGGCGCGACGTCCGCCCGGGACTCGCGGTAGCCGGCGCGACTCAGCACACCCAGGAGCGTCGGGTCCACGAGGCCGTCGCTGAGGAACGCTGCGCGCAGCGCAGCCGAGACCGCCGCGCGCAGCAGCGAGGCGGCGGGGACGGAGGCCCGTGGATCAGCGTTCAATCGCGATAGGTCGCTGTTGGCGTCGAACCGTGACAGCCGGCTGTCGATCTCGGCGAGCAGCCACCGCACATCGACCCCGCCGTCGGCGTCGCGCACGACCCGCGCGACGGTGCCCATCGTCGGAAAGCTGTCGTCGAGCACGGGCGTCGATGCCCGTGTCGTCAGCCGTCCGGCGCGCCGGCGGACGGCGGCGGCGTGGACGGCGGCGACATGTCAGCGCCGAATGCCTGCTGCAGATCCGCGATCTGCCCGGGGCTGGACAGCGTCGTCACTGGTGGCGGAGGCGGCTCCCGGGCCGTCCGCCGGCGGCGGACGAATTCGCCCACGCTGCCGCTCGTGGCAGCCAGCTTCCCGAGGGCCTCTGGGAACCATCGCCGCGATGCCATTCCGCAAGCTTACGACCCCCGCCTGCTCGCCGTCCAGCGCCTCGTGGGCCGGCCCAAACGGGCGGCGCGCCTGATGGCCCATGAATATGTCCGGGGGCCGCGCCAATCCGCCGACCGCCGCCGGTGACCAGGACCACTTTGTCGTTCAACGACCAAACGCTCACAGCGCCCGCGCTCGAACTCGGTGAACTCGACGATCTGCTCGAACTCCTTGCCAGCCGGCGGTTTGGGCCGCTCGCGCACCCGCGTCCCGAGCCCTGGTGGACCATCGGTTAGCTGCTCCACCAAGGTCTTCGAAGTCTGCCAGCTGCGCAGGTTCGATGGGTTCGTCAGATAGTCAAACACGACCTCCGGCGGGGCGGCCACAACGAAACTCTCGCTGATTCTCATTGCGACGCGTTTGTAGCACCCCGATCGGTAGCTCGAAGTTCGGGTCGCACTTCGAGCAAGCGCACAAAGGGGTTGGAGGCCGGGGGCTAACTTCATGCCGCGAGCGATATTGCTCGCGGTCTTCACCGTCACCGAGCCCGTGCATCCGAGTCGTTCGCGCAAGTGGCGGCGGCCCTCGTGCGGGAGCCTTAGACGTCGACCGCCTGTCGTCGTTCTTCGACGTGATCCACCGGACCCGTTCCTCACACGGCTCAAGCTGATTGGCGAGCCGTGGGACGTCGCACCCAACGACTCGGCCGCACCCAGGCGGGCAACAACAACGCCTGGTGCCCGCGCCGCGCGATCGCTCGCAATACGCAAGATTGTGCGTTATTCTGAATGCAACGGAATGGAAGCCGAGCGAAGTACGGGGGTCTATGAGCGTGCCGTTGGCGGCATCCGGCGGCTAGCTGCGCTCACTTCAGAAAGCGGCGAGGAAGATATCGTCCATGACGCGCTCGTGCGCGAGTTGCGGCTTGTGCTTGACCTGGCTCGGGTGACGGTCGTTACGCGCACTCAGGACGATGCGGCGCAGCACACCGAGCCGCTCGACGATGCGGCTGAAGCTGAGAGACGTGAGCCCGGTCATCCTGCGTGGACCGTTGTGCTCGAGCTGCGCTCGCCGGCACAACCGCAAGAAACGGTGCTCGTGCTGGCTTCCGAGCCGCACGAGTTAGGAGCCGATGAGGTGGCCGCCGCGACCGCACTCGTCGATGTGGCCGTGGTCGTGCTTGGCCTGCACAGTGCGCAGCGCCAAGCAGCGACCGACGAACTGACCGGGTGTCTCAACCGCCGCGCCGTGCTCGTGCGGTTGCGCGAGGAGATCGCACGCTCACAACGCGCCGGCTCGCGGGTTTCCTGCCTCATGCTCGATATCGACAACCTCAAGCAGATCAACGACACGTTCGGTCACCTCGAGGGCGACCGGGTTCTGCGCGAGGCCGGCGCAAGCCTGCGCGGGCAGCTGCGCGCGTACGACGTCGCAGCTCGCTACGGCGGCGATGAGTTCCTCGTTCTGCTGCCCTCCGCCGAACGGTGTGCAGCGCTCCAAGCCGCCACCCGCATGACAGCCGCCGTCTCCCGCATCAGATCGCCCGCGAACGCGACCGCACGGGTGTCGGTCAGCGTGACATTCGGAGCAGCGACCTCCCGCCCGGGCGACCTGCCCGACTCTCTTGTGCAGCGCGCCGATCAAGCGCTGCTGAACGCCAAACGCCGCAGCCACACGTCCCGCCGACCAAAGGGCTAGGCCCAGTTCGGGCCGAGGATGATCTCGCCAGAGCAATCCCGCCCACAAGCCCGAGGTACGCCCCCAGCCGCCGGCTCCGCGCGGGCGGGCCGCACGCTGGCGGACGAGCACGCCCTGCTTGACGAGTTGTGGCAGATCAGCCACTTTGGCTGGGTAACGCAATCAACGATCCATCGCGGCGTGACCATCTCTGCCGGCCACGAGATCCCCGCCACCGCCCTGGCACAGCGTCTGCGACAATTGCTAGAGCGCGGATGGGCCGAGCAGCGCCTCAGCACCGCCCGTACCGGCGAACGCGAATGGCGCCTGACCGACAGCGGCCGAAATTCCCTGCCGCCTCACGCGTGAACTCTGACAAGCTCGCTCGCTACGTCGGCGGTGGGCCCTCTCGCTACGTCGGCGGTGGGTTGCCCTCTCGCTACGTCGGCGGTGGGTTGCCCTCTCGCTACGTCGGCGGTGGGTTGCCCTTGCCAGGAGGAGAGGGCGGGCGAGTGGCCGGGACGACATTTCGAGGACCCTATTTGGCTATACCTCCGCGCCGATGTCGAACCCTCGGGGTTCACCAACGGCATGGACCAACGAGTTCTCTAGTCGACCAACCCAACGAGCATCGGCCGCCCCCTCTACCGCGCCGTCACGACGCTCGACACGCTGGCCCTAACAGAACCGCCCTCCAGGTACGGAGGGCGGTTCGAATTCTTTGCGAAGGTGGAGACGGCGGGAATCGAACCCGCGTCCGCGGTCGCGCGAAAGGTGGCGTCTACGAGTGTAGCCGGCGCTCTGATCTCGCCCTCGGCTCGCCTCGCCGGCCGGGTTGCCGAGAACTAGCCCCGATGTAATGTCCTCGGATCGGCTGGAGCGAGCGTCACCGAGTCAGCCTGCTATCTGATCCCGGCTCGCCCCGCCGCAGGCAAGCGGGGGCCGAGACTCCCCGCTTAGCTAGTTACTAAGCGCGGAGAGCGAACACGTGTGAGTTCGCACTTATTTTGTTTCCCGGGTGTTTTGCGAGGCCTCCCGGGCACCTCGACTCGCAACCACCCCCACGAGCCGACCACGTCGAAGCCTGTCGTCCCCGGGGGGGTATGTCCAATTCTGATTGTAGACCCCAGGCAACGAGTTGTTCGCTCGGGGGCGCGCAGAAGCGAAAAAAATCGTAAGACCGGTCGCATACAAATGAGGGGCTGCCAGAATCGAGGGCACAATGGAATCGAACGATCAATGGCTCCCCGTGCCGGCTCGGCAGGCCTCTCCATGGTCTGAGCCGCGCGACACAGATCCGCTGCCGCCGCCGGAGGAGCGTAAGCAGCCGTTCCTGAAGCGCACGCTCGGCTCGGCGCTGGCGGTAATCGCGGCGTTCGTCGCCAAGTTCAAGGCGATTCTGTTGCTGGCGCCGAAGCTCAAGCTGTTGACGACCGTGGGGACGATGGCGGTATCGCTTGCCGCGTACAGCTTCGTGTTCGGCTGGGCGTTTGCGGCCGGATTCGTGCTGCTGCTGTTCGTGCACGAGATCGGACACGTGATCCAGCTGCGCCGTGAGGGCATCAAGGCCAGCGCGCCGATGTTCATCCCGTTCTTGGGGGCCGTGATCAGCGCCCGCTCGCTGGGCGACAATGCCTTGGCCGAGGCACGCGTCGGGCTCGCCGGCCCGCTCCTCGGGAGCATCGGCTCGGCGGCATGCATTCTCGTCTGGCACGCGACCGGCAGCGACATCTGGCGCGCGCTGGCGTTCACGGGCTTCTTCCTGAACCTGTTCAATCTACTGCCGGTGGTCCCGCTCGACGGCGGACGGGCGATGGCTGCGATGGCACCGTGGATGTGGTTCCTCGGACTCGCGGCGCTGGTCCCGCTGGCGCTGATCTTCCCCAACCCGATCATCCTGATCATTCTCTTGTTCGCCGCGCTCGAGACCTACAAGCGCTGGAAGCTGCGCAACGCCGGCGACGCTCAGCAGCTTGACTACTACCGCGTGCGGCCGCTTGACCGAGCATTCGTGGCGGCCGTCTACCTGTCGTTGATCGCGCTGCTCGTCGTCGGCATGCACGCGACAACGCTGACGCGGACGTTCAGCTAGTGGCCCATCCTGCAAGTTCGTTGCGGTCTGGCGGCTGCAAATCTTCGCCTGGCGGCGTCCTCGGACCTCAATGTAGCCCCACTACACCTTCGGTCCTGCGTCCTCGCCAGTCTTGATTTTCGCTCGCCAGCCCATCAATGAACCTACCGGATGCACCACTAGCTCCGCTTGGTGATCTGAACCTGCACGAACGAGCCACGTTTCGACACGTCGATCACCCTAAATCAGCAGCTCACCGCCGCGCCTCGCGCAGCTCGCGCTCCACGTCGCGGGCCATGTCCCGCTTGCGGATCGACTCGCGCTTGTCGTAGAGGTCCTTACCGCGCGCGAGCGCGATCTCGACCTTCGCTCGTGAGCGCGGACCGGAGAAGTAGATCCGCGTCGGCACGAGCGTCAGCCCGCGTTCTCGAGTCCTGCCGACGAGGCGGTCGATCTCGGCGCGGCGCAGCAGCAGCTTGCGGTCGTGCTCGGGCTCGTGGTTCGCGCGCGAGGCCGGCCCGTAGGGTGGGATGTAGGTGCCGAGCAGCCACACCTCGCCGTCGCGGATGACCGCGTAGGAGTCCTTGAGCTGCGCCTTGCCTTCGCGCAGGGACTTGACCTCGGTGCCGGTCAGCACTAGCCCGGCCTCGAAGCGCTCGAGCAGGTTGTAGCGGTAGGACGCCGTGCGGTTGGTCGCGACGACGCCGGAACCCGATTGTCGTTTCTTTGACTTCGCCATCGCCGTCAACCTTGCCGCGAACCCGCAAGCAGCGCAACCGCATCGCCGGCAGCGGGGAGCAGGTCCACCCTCCCGCGCGGTGCGTCAATCATTCCGACGCGCACGCGAACCGGATCGCCAAGGCGGATCGCGCCGCCGCGACGCGACCCGATCAGGATCGTGCCCTGCTCGTTGAGCTCCCACCAATCGCCCTCGAGGCGCCGCACGGGCAGCATCCCCTCGTAGCACCCGCCGGGTCCGAAGGCCACGAACGCGCCGGACCCGACGAGTCCGACGACCTCGCCGTCGAACTCGGTGTCGATGCCGGACTGAAACAGTGCGCGTTCGAGCAAGAAGCAGCGCGCGACGTCGTCCGCGTCGCGCTCGATCGCCATCGCCTCGCGCTCGCGCCCCGACGCCCACGGCCCTGCGGAGGCCACCCACGACGCCTCGGGCGCTACCTCGCCCGCCACGGCCGACAATAGTGCCCGGTGGCAGACGAGATCCGGGTAGCGCCGGATCGGCGAGGTGAAATGGCAGTAGCGGGGCGACTGCAGCCCGGCATGGCCGAGATTGCGGTGGTCGTAGTACGCCTGCTTCAGCGACCGCAGCACGAGGCTCGTCAGCGCCCGACGCCCACGACCGCCCCGCGTGGCGACCCAGCGGGCCACGAGCTGCGAGGCCTCCCCCACGAGCTCCGCCGCCTGCTGCGGGGTCACGGGCCCGCGAGGCACCGGCGGGGTCGGCACCCCGAGCGACGCGAGCTGGTCGATCAGCCGCTTCACGACGGGGGTGTCGGGTCGCTCATGGACGCGGTACAGCGCCGGTACGCGGCGGGATTCGAGCAGCCCGGCGACCTGCTCGTTAGCCGCGATCATCAGGTGCTCGATCAATCGGTGCGACTCGGTCTGCTGCACCGGCTCGGCGGCTAGCAGGTTGCCGTCGCGGTCGAACGAGAACTCGGGCTCGGGAGACTCGAGCGCCAGCGCTGCCCGCGCGGCGCGCCTGGCGCCGAGCGCCGCCGCGGCGGCTCGCGCGACCGCGAGCGCCTCCCCCCAAGGCTCGGCGGCACGTTCGGCTCCGGCGAAGATGCGGTCGACCTGCTCGTACACCAGGCGCGCGTCGGAGCGAATCAGAGAGCGATAGAAGGCCGCCGTGACGACCTCCTCGCCGCGCACCGTCATCTCGACCGTGACCGTCAGCCGATCCTGGTCGGGAACTAGCGAGCAGGCGTGGTTCGAAAGCGCCGGCGGCAGCATCGGCTCGACCGCTCCCGGGACGTACACGCTCGTTCCCCGCCGGTAGGCCTCGCGGTCCACCAGCGACCGTGGGGGGACGTAGGCCGCCACGTCGGCGATGTGCACCCACACCTGGTGTGAGCCGTCTTCGCGTGCGGTGGTGGCGGAGATCGCGTCGTCGAAGTCGCGCGCGCTCGCCGGGTCGATCGTGAAGGTCGCCAACGCTCGCAGGTCCCGGCGCCCCCCAAGCGACTCGATCGCGGCCGCTTCCCGCGCCTCGTGCTCAACAGCCGGGTCGAAGGACCGGCGCAGCCCGCGGTCGATCATCAGCGCCTCGATCACATCGCGCGCGACGTCGGGGCGGCCCAATCGGCGAGCGATCACCGCCCGGCCGCGGCCGCGGCCGTTGCCGGCAACGCCGGCGCTAACCACGACCAGATCGCCGACGCTCACGCGGCGGTCCCGACTGACGACCAGCCGCGGGCCGCGCGCGAAGAACGGCTCGGCGACGAGGAACTTGCCCCGACGTTCGAGCACGGCGACGCGAGGCGCGCCGGCCGCACCCTCTCCCGGCGCGCTCACCGGACCTCTGTGGCGAGCGTCCGTTCGGCGACGATCAGCGCCTCGTCCTGCGGCGTGCGCGGGTTGTCGAGGGCGTAGATGTTGGGCGTCACACCCGCGCCCTCCTTGACGCCGCCGCCGCCGAGGTTCCGTCCGCTCGGGGTGTAGTAGTAGCCGGCGGTGATGTCGAGCGCGCCTCCGTTGGGAAGCTCCTCGACCTCCTGGAAGACGCCCTTGCCGAACGTGTGCGTTCCGGCGACGGTGGCGCGGTGGCGGTCCTGGAGCGCGGCGGTGACGATCTCGGAAGCCGACGCCGTGCCGTGGTCGACGAGCACCACCACGGGGATCTTGCTCGAGATCGCGCCGCCCGTCGCCGTGAACACCTGTTCGGAGGAGTTGCGCCCGCGCGTCGACACGATCGTGCCGTCCGGGAGAAAGATGCTGGCGACGCTGACGGCCTCCGTGATCAGACCGCCGCCGTTGTCACGGAGGTCGAGAATGATCCCGCGCGCCCCCCGACGCAGAACTTGGTTGACGTCAGCTCGGACCTCGTCGCCCGCGCCCTGCTGATTGAACGTCGTCAGCTGCACGTATCCGATTTTGATCCCGTGATAGGACAGCAGCCGGTCGTCGGCAACAGGCAACGTGAAGCTCTGTCGGGTGATCGTCAGTACGGCGGCGCGCTGACCGTTGACGACTGTCAGCTTGACCGGCGTGCCGGCGCGGCCGCGGATCAGCCCAGAGGCGTAGTCGGCGGTATGGCCGGCGAGCGAGGCGGCCCCAACCTCGACGATCAGATCGTTTGGCAGCAACCCGGCCTTCGCCGCGGGGGTGCCAGGGAAGACGTCGACCACGCGCAGCCCGCGCGGATCCGGCTTGACGTCGATCCCGATCCCGCTGACGGGCGGGCTGGCGTGGCCGAAGCTCGCGTAGTCCGACGGGCTGATGTACTGCGAGAACGGATCGTGGAGGCTCGCCACGGCCGCCGCGAGGCTATTGTCGTCGAGTTTGGCCTGGCTCACGGGGCGGTAGTAGTCGCGCTGGATCGTCGCGAGCGCCTGATCGACCAGCTGGTTGCCGCCGTCGCCGACGAACGCGCCCCGGACCGAGGACGGTAGCCAGCTCGGATGACCCCCTAGCCAGACCCCGACGAACAGCACCACGACGACGACGACCGCGATCCGTGCCGCGATGCGGGGTGAGCGTGTGGGGCGCGAGTACATCTCAAACGTCAGGTTAGCCGGGGGGCACTAGGGCTCCCACGAAAAGTACTGCCGGCTCCGACGGCGTCTGCTCGGGCTGCGGCCCGCTCGGCATCCGGCCTCGCCGGATCGGGCCGCGCCCGAGTCATCCGGCTGCCTGGCACCATCGGCTCCCTCACTTGCCACCAGCAACATCGGGGCGAGCCGGCGGCGCCAGCCACGCCCAGCCACTCGAAGATTCCGGCATGAATTTCCGCGGGAGCCCTAAGACGCCTCCAACCGCCTGCCTCCAGCGACGGTGGGCGGGACGTAGCCGGGCCGCGCTCGCGACCCGGGCTACGTCCGCCGCGAGAGATCAGGAGAAGTGGATCTGGTTCTTGAAGCGGCGGGTTGTGAGCGCTCACATGCCGCTTCGGGCGCTCAGACCCTGAGGAAGCGCCGCAGCGAGACGCCCGACCCGAGCGCGGAGACAGCCACGCCGGCGCCCAACAGGACCGCCACCAGCGCCGGGAACGCGATCGTGCGCGGGGCGGCGATCAGCGTCCAGTTGTTGGCGAGCGGATCGAGCAGGGCGATCTTCGTAATACCAAGCACGCCGATCGCCAGCAGCGCGCCGAGCGCGCCGACAACCATCCCCTCGATCACGAACGGCCAGCGGATGAACCAGTCCGTCGCCCCGACAAGCTTCATCACCTCCACCTCGCGGCGGCGAGCATACAGCGAGAGGCGGATCGTGTTCGCGATCAGCAGCACCGACGCGAGCGTCAGCAGCACGGTGAGCACCGCGGCGGTGATCGCCACGAGGTTGGTCACCTCGAGGATCTTGCGGGTGTCGTTCTTCTTGTTGGACACGCTCCCGATCGCCGCGTCGATCGGACGGCCCCCCGGGGTCAGCGCGCTGTTGATCAACAGCACGTTGCCAGGATTGGTGGGCAGCACGTGGAAGGTGTCCGGAAGCGGGTTTGAGGTCAGCAGCGCGTAGGCCTGCGGATCCTGCTTTGATTGCTCCTCGTAGGCCTGCTGCTTTGACTCGAACTGCACCGATTTGACGTGCGGGACCGCGAGCAGCTCCTTCTGGACCCGGGTGTCGTCGACCGATGTGGCGCCGGGCTTCATGTAGACGTCGACCATCACCCGGCTGCGGACGCTGTTGGCGGCGCCCTTGGTCGCTTGCACGATCGGGATGAACACACCCAGCACGAGCATCGTGACCAGCACCGTCGCCAGCGCGGCGAAGCTCGGGGCCGCGTTGCGGCGCATCGCGCGCACCGCCTCGCGCAGGAAGAACGGCAGCCTCATCGTTTACAGTCCCGGCGGGCGCAGCGATGGCGAGCGCATTCGCTGCGCGAACTCGCGGGTCGTCTCGTCGCGGGCGTAAAGCCCGGTGGCCTCGTCGCGAACGATGCGCCCGCGCGATAGCTCCAGCACGCGCCGTCGCATCTTGTCGACCATTGCCTGGTCGTGCGTGGCGACCAGCACCGTCGTGCCGGTGCGATTGATCCGGTAGAGCAATCGCATGATGTCGATGCTCGTCTCGGGATCGAGGTTGCCGGTCGGCTCATCGGCCAGCAGCAACGGCGGGTGGTTGACGAACGCGCGGGCAATCGACACGCGCTGCTGCTCGCCGCCGGACAGCTGGTCCGGGTAGTTGTGCAGCTTGGTCGAGAGGCCGGTGAGGTGCAGGATGTGCGGCACCTTCTGGCGAATCTCCTTGCGCGAGCCGCCGGTGACCTGCACCGCGTACGCGACGTTGTCGTGGACCGTCCGGCTCGGCAACAGCTTGAAGTCCTGGAACACGACGCCGAGGTTGCGCCGGTAGAAGGGGATCCGCTTTCGCTCGATCTGGCTGAGATCGCGACCGGCCACCCGGATCGTCCCGTTGGTCGGGTCGAGCTCCTTGATCAGCAGCCGCATCATGGTCGACTTGCCCGAGCCGGTGGAGCCGACGAGGAACACGAACTCGCCGCGGTCGACCGAGAAAGTGGCCTGATCAAGGCCGACGTCGCCGGCCGCGTAGAGCTTGGAGACGGCGCGGAACTCGATTACCGGCGACCCGCTGGGAGGCGGAGCGGCCGCCTTCCTGGTCCGCTTCGCGGGCACCGGCGGACCGCTGGGAGGCGGGGTGGCCGCCTTCCTGGGCCGCTTCGCGGGCGCCAGCGCCGGGCGTGCGGGAGCCCTACCGGCACTCGACGCTGGGGGCGAGGCTGCCCGCCGCGGGCTGCGATGCTGAGAGTCTGAGCCAGCCATAGCTGCGGGGCAGCGTACACGGCGGGCTTGATCGACGCCCCGCCGTGGGCCAATTGCAACGTGCGTTGCAGCAAGCAGGAAACGGAACGGGCGCGATGGTCGCTACCGTGTGGCGGATGCCCTCGATCACCGAAACGACCCTGCACAACGGCCTGCCGCTATACCGAGTGGCGGTCGACGGAACTCGCGCGGTGACGATTCTGGTGGCGTTCGACGCCGGCGCGCGCACCGAGCGCCCGGAGGAGAACGGGATGGCGCATTTCCTCGAGCACCTCGTGTTCAAGGGAGGCGAGAAGTACCCGACCTACCGCGACGTCAACGAGGCAGCGGAACGGATCGGCGCGGTGCTGAACGCCTATACCAGCCACGACCTGGTCGCCTTCCACATCACCGCACGGGCGCAGCGGGCGCTCGAGGCGGCCGACCTGCTGACCGACTTCGTCGGACGCCCTCAGATCGATTCCGGCGAGCTCGATCGCGAACGCGGCGTGGTGGTGCAGGAGATCGCGCGCGCCGACGATCAACCGGCGACCGTCGCCGAGCACTTGATCGACGAGGCGGCTTTCGGCGATCACCCGCTTGGCCGGCCGGTGCTCGGTCCCGCCGTGCACATCCGTGAGACGTTCACGCGCGAGGCGATCGTCGCCTTTCGTTCCCGGCGCTGGTCGCCGTCCCGTGGAGCCGCGTTCGCGGTCGGCAATCTCGACGCGCTCGGAGGCAATGGGGACCTCCAGTCGCTGTTTGACCGCTTTGCGCAGCAGCCCCTCCCGGAGCCCTACGAGCCCGCGCCGCTGTTCTCACCGCGCGTGCTGGTGCGCGAGCGCGAGTCCAACCAGTCGCACCTGCGGATGTCCTACCGCCCGCGGCTCGATGTCGCCGATGCCCGTCAGCGCGCCGCGCTGGTGATCTATTCGACGCTGCTCGGGGGCTCGATGGGCTCGCGGCTGTTCGACGAGATCCGCGAGCAGCGGGGCCTCGCCTATTCTGTCCACTCGGTCCCTCATGCTTACGCCGATGTGCCGGTGCTACAGCTCTCCGCCGGGCTCGAGTCGAGCAAGTGCATCGAGGCGTACAGGCGGATGCGGGAGATCGTGACCGAGTTGCGCGAGCAGGGGCCAACCGAGTCCGAGGTCGAGCGCGCGCGCGCCTACGCGGCCGGAGCGCGCGCGATCGCGTTCGAGAACACCGGCGCGGTCGCTCGTCACGCCGCCCAGCAGACGATCGTCTACGGTGAGGATGTCGATCCGGACAAGTCGATCGCGCTGCTCGACGAGGTGTCCTTCGACGAGGTCCGGGAGATCGCCGCAGACGTCGCCGACGAGCTGGCGGTCGCCGTCGTCGGGCCGCACACGGTAAACGAGCTGGAGTCCGCCTGACACGCACGATCGCTTCAGCGAGCTGTCTGACGCTCGCGCTCGCCGCGCTTTCGGGTGGTTGCGGCTCCAAGGCGCGCGCCCCCAAGCCGTCGAAGGTCGCGCTCGCCGGGAGCACTGCGACGCTCGTGCGGCGCGTCACCAGCCAGCCCCAGCCGGCACGTCCGCGCCCGGTCGCGGCCCCGCTGCCGCAGACGGCGCAGTTGCATGGCGCTCTCGATCTTGCGCTGGGTCCCGCCGGCCCGCAGACGGGCGCACTCGTGTACGACATGACGGCGCGCGCGGTGGTGTTCGCGGTACGCGCCGGCGTGGCCCGCCCGCCGGCCTCGGTCGAGAAGCTCTACACGTCGGTTGCGGCGCTCCGCGTGCTCGGCCCCGGGGCGCAGCTGCTGACCAGCGTGATGGGGGCCGGGCACCTCGGGCTCGGCGGCGTGTGGCACGGCAATCTGTACCTGCACGGCGGCGGCGACCCGACCTTCGGTGACGGGGGCTTCAACCACGTCTGGGAACAGGGGTACGGGCCGACCGCGGCCCAGCTCGTCGAGCAGCTGCGCCACGACGGGATCCGGCGGGTAACCGGATCGGTGATCGCCGACGCCTCGCTGTTCGACGACAAGCCCGGCGGTCCGGCGACCGGCTACGCGCCCGACGTTCCCGACTACGGTGGCAAGCTGAGCGCGCTGACCTACGATCATGGCTCGACGACGGCCGGCTGGTCCTCCCCGGGGACGTTCGCCGCTCACGAGCTGGCGATCATGCTGCGCGCGTCGGGCGTGTGGGCGCTGGCCTCGCATCGGACCGGCATGACCCCGCCCCATGCCCGGCTGCTCGCCTCGGTCTCATCGCCGCCGCTGCGGGTCCTGCTGAAGCTGATGGACGTCCCCTCCGACGACCTGTTCGCCGACCTGCTGACCAAGCAGCTCGGAGTGCAGCTAGGCGCCGGCGGCTCGCTCACAGCCGGCGCGCACGTAATCGCCGGCGAGATCGCCGCCTATGGCCTGCACCCCACGATCGTCGACGGCTCCGGTCTCTCGCGCGCCGACCACAGCTCGCCGCGCGAGGTCGTCGATCTGCTGCGCGCGGTCTGGGGCACCCCGGTGGGCGACGTGCTGCGCGACTCGTTGCCGGTCGTCGGCCGAACAGGAACGGTGGCGTCGTTCGGGGTCGGGACGCCCGCTCAGGCCCATTGCATCGCCAAGACCGGCACCCTCAACGGCGTCACCAACCTCGCCGGGTACTGCCACACGGTCGAGGGGCACACCGTCGCGTTCGCCGTGTTCATCGACGGCCCCGCCAACTGGCAGGCATTCCCGATCGACAGCAAGGCTGTCGCGGCGATCGCGCGGTATTGAGAACCTTTGTGAGGTTTCGGTGGGGTCGCGTCGGCGGCCGCGCGCGAGCGGTCGTGCCTAAGGGCCGACCAAATCTCGCGCGCCACCGTTGCGCGGCCCAGGTCAGACGAGCGACAATCACGCCTGTGGAGGTGAGCAGCGAGGTAAACCGCCGCGAGCTGCAGCGCTATCTCGATCGGATCGCGGACCGCTGGCCGATCGAGGTGGCGTTCCTGAGCGGCGCGCGGATCGACGACGAGGGTGGTGCGATGCCCCAGCGCGAGCGGGGCCCTGAGTTCATCGTGATCCTCGTATCCCCCGCGTACGAGGGCATGCCGTGGCTCGAGCGCGTCTATCAGGCCGCCTCGCTCTGGGACGCGCTCGAGCTGGGCTCGCCGGCCGACGTGCACTGCTACACGCCGGCGGAGTTCGAGCGCAAGCGACAGTCGATGCCGGCGGTGCGCCACGCGGTCGAGCACGGGCTCGACATGCTCGCAATCCCCGCTTGAACACGGCTTCTGGCCTTCAACGCCCGGGTACATGCATCCGGCTCCGGGCCGGCGCGCGCTGCGCTCCACGAGTCTAGGAGACCGCTCCGCGCCCGCCGGCGGTCACCACCGGTCTAAGGGGCTGTAGATAAATGACGTTTCTGTCTACTGTTCTTCTTGCAGGACGCTTTGGCGCCTGTCAGCGGGACCTACCCAGCAAACTTGTTCTTCTACAGGCCCTAGGGGCCCGTAAGTCTAAGAGATCGCCACCATCCGCTCGATCGGGACCCGCGCCCGGGTGGCGATCTCCGGCGCCACCCTGACCTCGTGGACGCCGTCGCGCAGCGCGTCGCGCAGCTTTGGCAGCGTGATCATCTTCATGTATCGGCAGTGCGCCGCCTCCTTGGCGGCGATGAAGTCGATCTCCGGGGCGGCCTGGCGCAGCGGGTACAGCATCCCGGTCTCAGTCGCGACGATCGCGGTGCCGGTCCGGTGCGCGACGGCGTAGCTGAGCATCCCGCCGGTTGAGAGCATGTGCACGCCCTCGGCGTCGATGTCGCCGGCCGCGACATACTCCATCACGCTGGTCGAGCAGCCGCACTCCGGGTGGATGAGGAAGTCGGCGCCGGGATGTGCGGCGCGCACGGCGGCGATGTCGTCCGGCCGGATCCCGGCGTGAACATGGCACTCGCCGTCCCACACGTGCATCCCGCGGCCGAGCGATTTCTCGACGTAGGCGCCCAGGAACATGTCGGGCCCGAACAGGATCTCGGTGTCGTCCCCATGCTCTCGGTAGATGTGCTCGACGACCTTGACCGCGTTCGCAGACGTGCAGCAGTAGTCGGTCTCGGCCTTCACCTCGGCGGTCGTGTTGACGTACATGACCACGATCGGGCTCGCCGGCGCGAAGCGCGCCTTCCATGCGCGCAGTTGCTCGGCGGTGATCGAGTCGGCCAGCGAGCATCCGGCGTCGAGATCGGGGATCAGCACCTGCTTGTCGGGACACAGGATCGAGGCTGTCTCGGCCATGAAGTGCACGCCGCAGAACACGATCGTGTCGGCGTCGGCCTTCGCGGCCTGCTGGGAGAGTCCGAGTGAATCGCCGACGTAGTCGGCGACGTCCTGGATCTCTGGTAGCTGGTAGTTGTGGGCGAGAATCATCGCGCCGCGCACGCGCGCGAGGGCTCGCACCTCGTCTTGGAGCGCGGGGATGTTCTCGACCATCAAGGGTGCGTCGGTCGCACCGAGCATCGGAAGGTTCATGGCAGCGATTCGAGGAGAAGGGACAGATCGAGCGCCGGGGCGCTGTGGGTAAGAGCCCCCACTGACACGAATTGTACGCCGGTAGCTGCAATTTCCCGGAGGTTTTGTAGCGTTACGCCACCGCTTGCCTCGAGCTCCGCTCGCCCGGCGACGTGCCGCACGGCGTCGCGCAGCTGCGCGACGGTCATGTTGTCGAGCAGGATCCGCTGTGCGCCCGCCGCGAGTGCATCGTCGACCTCCCCGAGCGTCCGGCACTCGACCTCAAGCGGCAGTAGCGGGGCGTGCTCGCGCGCCCTGCGGACGGCCTCCCCCGCCCCCCCGGCGAGCGTCGCGTGGTTCTCCTTGATCAGGATCGCGTCGTACAGGCCGGCACGGTGGTTGGTGCCGCCGCCAGCCGCGACCGCGGCCTTCTCGAGCGCCCGCAGCCCTGGGGTCGTCTTGCGCGTATCGAGGATCCGTGCCCCGGTGCCCTCGACCGCCCGCACACAGCGGGCCGTCAGCGTCGCAACGCCCGACAGCCGCCCGAGGAAGTTGAGGGCGGTCCGCTCGGCCGTCAAGATCGCACCGGCCGAGCCCTCAATCCCGAGCACCGGTCCGCACTCGCGCCAGTTCCCCTCGGCGGTCAGGCGCTCGATCGCGACCGCGGCGTCCAGCGCGCGGAATACCTGCTCGGCTGTGTCGATCCCGAACACGACCCCAGGCGCCTTCTGAGTGATGATCGCCCGCGCGCGCGCCGCGCCGGGGACCGTCGCGGCGGTAGTCACATCGCCCTCGCCGACGTCCTCGGCGAGCGCGCGGGCGACGATCTCTGCGGACGTGGCCTCGATCATCAAACCAACACCCGCACGGTCGCGAAACTGGGATCCGCAGCACCGTGAAGGCGCGCACCGGCTGCCGTCAGCTCCCGTAGGTAGAACACGATCTCGTCGGTCACGACCTCGCCCGGCAGCAGCGCCGGCACCCCCGGCGGGTACCCGGCGATCGACTCGCACGAGATCCGTCCGATCGCGTCCTCTACCGGGACGGCCTCGCTCTTGCCCAGGAAGGCCTCCCGGGGCGGTAGCGCGGTCTGGTGCTCAAAGGCCGCGGGAGACCGCGCCAGCGCCGGCTCCTCACCAGGCCGCGAGATCCGCCTCACGGTCTCGGCGAAATCGTGCGCGAGGCGCTCGAGCGGCTCGACCGGCTGCGCGAGGCCGAGCACGAGCACGAGCGTCGCGTGCGTGGCGAGCTCGACGTAGATGTCGTACGAGGCGCGCAGCGCCGCCGCGACGACGTACCCGGTGCAGCCGGTCCCGCGCACGTCGATCACGATCCGCAGCGGGTCCCAGCCCCCGATCCCCGACTGGCCGACCAATCCCTCACCCACTACCGAGCAGCCCTCGACGGCGTCGATCGCGGCCCGCGCGGTGGCCGAGGCGGCGAGCGTCCGGGTCAGCAGCGCCTCGCCGTGCACCGCGAGCTGGCGCCGGGCCGCGTCCAGCGAGGCCATCAGCAGCGAGCTCGGGCTGGTGGAGCGCACCAGGCGCACCGCCCGGCCGACGGCGCCGGCGTCGACGCGGCCGCCGCTCGCGACGTGCAGCATCGCCGATTGGGTCAGGCTGCCGACGATCTTGTGCGTCGAGGTCAGCACCGCGTCGGCGCCGAGCCGCAGTGGCGACTGCGGCAGCGCCGGGTGAAAGCCGAAGTGTGCGCCCCACGCGTTGTCAACGATCAGTCCCACACCGGCTCGGTGCGCCACCTCGGCGCACGCCTCGACATCGGCCGCCATCCCGTAGTACGTCGGCGAGACGATGAACGCCGCCCGTGCCTCGGGGGCGTGGCGCAGCGCCGCGGCGAGCGCCGCCGCCGTGACGCAGTGCGCCATCCCCAGCTCGGCGTCGTACTCGGGCGCGACGTAGCTCGCGATGCCGCCGCTCAGCACGAGCCCGTCGACGAGGCTCGCATGCGAGTTGCGCTGCAGTAACACGCGCACGCCGGGCCCGGCCAGCGCCAGGCACAGCGCGTGGTTGCCCTGCGTGGCGCCGTTGGTGAGGAACCAGGTCCGCTGTGCCCCGTACGCTTCGGCGGCGAGCTGCTCGGCACGCTCGTACGCCGTCGGAGAAGGACCCACGTCGATCCCCTCGAGGTCCTGCGGAAGGTCGAGCAGCAGCGCGCGCGCGCCGAGCGCGCTGCGGAGGCCCGGATCTGCTCCCGCTCCACCCTTGTGACCGGGGACGTGAAAGCGCGTCGAGCCACGGAAGCCGAGCGCGCTGATGGCCTCCAGGTACGGCGCGGTCGGCTGCGCCGGCGGCGCAACGGTGCCCGACGGTGCCGCTTGGGTCACTCGGCTGCCTTGTTCAGGTAAGCCCGCGCAAAGCCGTCGAGGTCGCCGGCGAGGACCCGGTTGGCATCCCCCATCTCGTAGTCGGTGCGGTGATCCTTGACCATCGTGTAGGGGTGCAGCACATAGGAGCGGATCTGGGAGCCGAAGTTGACGTCCTGCGCCTGTCCCTTCTCGCGTGCGATCTCCTCGCGGCGCTTGCGCTCCTCGAGCTCGAGCAGCTTGGAACGTAGCATCGTCATCGCCTCCGCCTTGTTGGACGACTGCGAGCGCTCGTTCTGGCACTGCACGACGATCCCGGACGGCTTGTGGGTGATCCGCACCGCCGAGTCGGTCTTGTTGACGTGCTGGCCGCCGGCGCCGCTGGCGCGGTAGGTGTCGATCTGCAGGTCGTCGTCGTCGATCTCGAAGTTGTCGATCTCGTCCACCACCGGAGAGATCTCGACCCCGGCGAAGCTTGTCTGGCGCCGGTGGGCGGAGTCAAACGGGGACAGTCGCACCAGCCGGTGGACTCCCTTCTCGCTGCCGTAGAGGCCGTACGCGTTCTCGCCTTTGACGATGAAGGTGGCCGACTTGATCCCCGCTTCCTCACCGGGCGAGACCTCGAGCAGCTCGACATCAAAGCCGCGCTTCTCGGCCCAGCGCATCTCCATCCGCAGGACCATTTCGGCCCAGTCCTGGGCGTCGGTACCGCCCGCGCCGGCGTTGACGCTGACGAGCGCGTCGCCTGTGTCGTACCGGCCCGAGAACAGACGCTGCTCCTCGAGCGCGTCGAGCCGGTCCTGCACGGCTTGGATCTGCTCCTCGAGCTCGGCCGCGATCCCGGGGTCTTCCTCGGCCAGCTCCCCGAGCGGCTCGAGGTCGCCGACGTCACGCTCGAGCTCGCGGTAGACCGACAGCCTTCGGCTCGCGCGCGCATGCTCGGCACTCGTGTGCGCGGCGCGCCGCTGGTCGTCCCAGAACCCCGGCTCGCCCATCTCCCGTTCGAGCGCCGCCGCGTGCTCGCTCAGCGCATCTGGGTCAAAGATAGTCCGCGAGCAGCTTAAGCTGGTCGCGGATGGCCGAAAGGCGCTGGGAGAGAGGTTCTGAGGGTGCCGTGGCCATCACGTCAACCCTAGCAACCCAGGACCGTCGTGACGTTCACGGCCGCCAGCCGCGCCGTTGCGCGCGTCGCGCCGCGCGGCCCCGCGTCTGGCGACCCGGACGGCAGGCTCGTTCACAACCGTGCCGGGGCTCTCAGGCCCCGTGACACTTCTTGAATTTCTTCCCCGAGCCGCACCAACACGGGTCGTTGCGCCCGATCTGCTCACTGTGATCGACCCGGCGCTGCTCGACCTGCGGCGCCGGCTCCTGCTCGGCGTACGCCTCCCCGGCCGTGCCGGCGCTCGCCGCGGCCATCGCCACGGCGCTCGGCTGCGCCATCGTGCCGCCCGAGTAGGTCACGTTGCGCGAGCCCGTCGAGGAGCTCGAGCGAGAGCTCGCGCTCCGTTGCGGGATGGGCGGCGTACCTTCCTCGCCGTGCACGGTCACCTGGACGTGGTAGATCATCCGCGCGAAGTCGCCCCAGATGCTGTTCATCAGGTCGCGGAACAGGTCGAACGCCTCGTTCTTATAGGCGACCAGCGGCTCGATCTGGGCAAAGCCGCGCAGGTGGATGCCCTCGCGCAGGTAGTCCATGTCGTAGAGGTGCTCGCGCCAGCGCTGATCGATGATCTCCATCAGCAGGAAGCGCTCGACGTGGCGCATCAGCTCGGCGCCGAATTCCTGCTCGCGCCGCTCGTACAGAGTCATGCCCTCCTGCTGCAGCAGCTCGACCAGCTCCTCGCGGTCGATGCGGCGCGGATCGACGCTTGTGACCTCGGCGCTGGGGCTGAAGATCTCCTCGAGCCGGCGCAGGAGACCTTCCACGTCCCAGTCTTCGACGAAATCGCCGGCGGTGTACTCCTCGACAAGGCGGTCGATCAGGCTCGCGATCTCCTCGCGCGCGGCCTCACTCATGTCGCGCCCCTCGAGGATCTCGTCGCGGTAGCTGTAGATCACCTCGCGCTGCTGGTTGAGCACGTCGTCGTATTCGAGCGTGTGCTTGCGCGCCAAGAAGTGCTGCTCCTCGACCTTGCGCTGCGCCTTCTCGATCTGCTTGGAGAGCATTCCCGCTTCGATCGGTTCCTCGTTGCCCTCGTCGTCGGTGGTACCGAGCCGGTTGAGGATCTTATAGATCCGCTCGCCGGCGAACAGCCGCACGAGATCGTCCTGCGCGGAGAGGAAGAAGCGCGACTCGCCCGGGTCTCCCTGACGCCCGGAGCGGCCGCGAAGCTGGTTGTCGATCCGCCGCGATTCGTGGCGCTCGGTGCCGAGGATGAACAGGCCTCCCGCCTCGAGCACGCTCGCGCGCTGGGCTTCGACGCGACGCTCGAGCTCGGGCAGGATCCTCGCGTGATGCTCGTCGTAGTCGGGCATGCCCGACTGCAGTCCGAGCTTGGCGAGCTCGAGCGCCACCAGGTGCTCGGCGTTGCCGCCGAGCTTGATGTCGACGCCGCGGCCCGCCATGTTGGTCGCGATCGTGACCGATCCGGGAGCGCCCGCCTCGGCAATGATCTCGCCCTCGCGCTCAGCGTGCTCGGGCTTGGCGTTGAGGACGGTGTGCGGAACCCCGCGGCGTCGCAAAGCATCCGAGATCTGCTCGGAGATCTCGACCGAGATCGTCCCGACAAGCACCGGCTGGCCATGCTTGTGCCGCGCCTCGATCTCCCTGGAGACCGCGCTCCACTTGCCGTCCTTGGTTTTGTAAACCTGGTCGTTGTAGTCCTTGCGGACCATCGGCCTGTTGGTCGGGATCTGCACGACCGGCAGGTTGTAGATCTTCATGAACTCGGTCGCCTCGGTGAGCGCGGTGCCCGTCATGCCCGCAAGCTTGTCGTACATCCGGAAGTAGTTCTGCAGCGTGATCGTGGCGAGCGTCTGGTTCTCCTCCTGGACGCGGACGCCCTCCTTGGCCTCGACCGCCTGGTGCAGCCCCTCAGACCAGCGCCGGCCCTCGAGGATCCGCCCGGTGAACTCGTCGATGATCTTGACCTCGCCGTCGATCACCGCGTAGTCGACATCTCGGCTATAGAGCGACTCGGCCTTCAGCGCCTGGTTCAAGTGGTTGACCAGGTGCCCGTTCTCGGCGCGGTACAGGTGATCGACGCCGAGGAAGCGCTCGGCCTTGGCCACGCCGCGCTCGGTGACCGCCACCGTCTTGTGCTTCTCGTCGAACTCGTAGTCGAAGTCGGCGACGAACTCCTTCTTGGACCTCGGGTCCATGCCGTCGGGCGTCTTACCGGGCAGCATCCTCGGCGCCAGCCGCGCGAACTTGACATACAGCTCGGCCGCCTGCTCCGGCGCGCCGGAGATGATCAGCGGCGTGCGCGCCTCGTCGATCAGGATGTTGTCGACCTCGTCGACGATCGCGAACGTGTGATACGGGGACTTGCCCTGCTCGGGCTTGGGCCGCCCCCCGTGCTGGACCTTCTCCTCCAGCGACTTGGCCATGTTGTCGCGCAGATAGTCAAAGCCGAACTCGGAGTTGGTGCCGTACGTGACGTCGGCCGCGTACGCCGCCCGCTTCTCCTCGTAGGGCTGCATGTTCTGCAGCACCCCGACGCTCACGCCGAGCATGTCGTAGATCGGCTTCATCCACATCGCGTCGCGACGGGCGAGATAGTCGTTGACGGTGACCAGATGCACGCCACGTCCGGCGAGCGAGTTGAGCACGACGGCCAGCGTCGCCGTCAGCGTCTTGCCCTCGCCGGTCTTCATCTCGGCGATCGAGCCGTCGTGGAGGACCATGCCTCCAATCAGCTGTACGTCGAAGTGGCGCATCCCCATCGAGCGCTTACCGGCCTCGCGCACGAGTGCGAAGCACTCGTACAGCAGCTCGTCGAGGCTCTCACCGGCCCGCGCGCGCTCGCGGAGCTCGTCGGCGGCCTCGCGCAACTCGCCATCCGTGCAGTGCTCCAGCTCCTCTTCGAAGAGGTTGATCCTTCCGACTCGCTGCTCGTAGGCCTTGAACTTCTTCGCTTCGCCCATGCGAAGCGCGCGGTCAAGGACTGACATGGGGTTAGGGTAGCAGTGGCAATCGGGTCGGGCACGGGGCCCGACCCGGGAACAGGTCCCCCCTCATCCGTCTTCCGTCTAGGCCGCGGGCGAGATTCCCGAGGGCAGCTCCTCCGGCTCGAGCCCCGGCTCGAGCCCCGGCTCGGTTGCGGCGCGAGACTCGCGCCGCTTGCGGCGCTTGTCGCGGTGGCGCTTGACCTGCACGGACAACTCTTCGGCACACAGGTTGATCGAGTGCACAATATCCGGCGATGCGTCGCGGGCCCTGAGCGTCACCCCCTTCAGATGCAGCGTGGCCTCTGCCACCTGCGAGTCGGCGATTGCCGGGTTGCGCTCCTCGAAGACCTCCACTTCCAGCTCGGCTAGCTCTGAGACCTGTCGGGAAACCTTGCGAAAGCGTTTGACCACGTGCTCGTTCAAGTCGTCGGAAACGGGCAGATTGCGGCCCTTGACCTGGATGCGCATCGGCCGACCTCCTTGCTCCCGAAGGATGGGTTTCGTAAACAGATGACATTAAAGCGCTCCCAGGCGTTTGTCGATTGGGAGAATCTACGGACGTGAGTCCGCAGATGTCCTGGTCGCTGGACCCCGGCGTGCTGCTCGGTGCCGGCGTGCTGGCGCTGTTGTACGTGATCGGTTGGCGACGTGGCCGAGCGCCGCGTGAGCCCCATCCGCCGGGCTTCGGCCGCCTGGCGCTGTTCGCCGCCGGCTTGCTGACGATCCTCGTCGCGCTGGTCTCGCCGCTCGACTCGCTGGGCGATCAGCTGATGGTGATGCACATGGTCCAGCACATGCTGCTGCTCGACGTCGCGCCGATCCTGCTGATCCTGGGCCTGACGAAGGTCCTGCTGCGTCCGGTCACGCGCCGGCTGGCGGCGATCGAGCGCCGCGCGGGGTACCTGGCCCATCCGGCGTTCGCGGTGATGGCGTACGCGGGACTGCTGTGGCTCTGGCACATCCCCGCGATGTACGACCGCGCGCAGGGCAACAGCACGCTGCACGCGCTCGAGCACATCTGCTTCTTCGCCGCCGGAAGCCTCTACTGGTGGCATCTGCTGTCGCCGATCCGCGGCAGGATGCGCCTCGGCGGCCTCGGCCCGGTGGCCTACATGGCGAGCACCAAGCTGCTGGTCGGCCTGCTCGGGATCGCGCTCGCGTTCGCGCCAGAGGCGATCTACCCGTTCTACGCGAGCAAGCCGCACTACTGGGGCCTGAGCCCGCACGAGGACCAGTCGATGGCGGGGCTGGTGATGGCGCTCGAGCAGTCGATCGTGATGGGCATCGCGCTCGCGTTCCTGTTCGTGCAGATGCTGACCGAGTCAGAGCGCGAGGCGCAGCGCGCCGAGCGGTTCGAGATCGCCTAGTGGCTCATCCGGATTTGCAGGATGGGCCACTAGCCAGGTCGGCGGGTTTTTTTACGGGGCGCGCTCCGCGCGCGTTGTCTGGGCCACGGCAGGACCACCGCATCCGTGCCTGGTCGGGCGGACATGGCCGGGCGCGGCACCGCCGGCGGGGGAGCTGCCCGCCCGGCGCGCAGAAACCGAGCCTGGCCCAGAGACGCAAGCAGGAGCTACACATGATTCGGCCAAGCCCACCGCCGGCGCGGAGGGATCGCTCCCTCCGCGCGGCGCGGGTCAGCGGGTCCTACTTGCAGCTGGCGCTGCCGGGGATCCCCTTGGTCTCCGGCGGGCCGCTCAGCTTTGCCGTGAACGACGTCGTGTACGGCCGCTTGCCGTTCTTGCAGGCAACCGAGGCCAGGTAGGCGACGGTCTTGCCGTGCACCTTCTTGGTCAACTTCGACCACGCCAGGTGCTCGGTGTCCAGCGAGCCCTCCAAGCCGTGCACAGGGAATGAGACGTAGCCCGGGACCGGGACATCGATCACGAGATTCTTGCCCTGCAGCTTGACGGTGCCCGGGAACGGCTGAACGTCGCCGGTGGTGATCGGACCGCACAAGTGAGCGACAGGCGGGGCGACGAAGAACTCCACGATCTTGCCCTGGCCGGCGTTCCAGGCGTGCAGCTTCGGCTTGCACGGGATCAGCCCCGAGGCACTCGTGCTCTGGTTGTTCTCGGGACCAAGCACGGCTGTGATGCCGCCGCTGGCGACGAGCGCGCCCTTCGGGCACACCGTGTCGCTATGGGCGCTCGAGATCTGCGCCAGGCTGCACGTCGGGAAGTCCTTCCCGTCGGAGGTCAGCCCGTAGATCGTGGTCTTGACGTCGGTCAGCGCTGCGGCGCGGTTGCCGCCTGTGCCATTGACGACGAAACTCTGCGTGAAGCTCACCGGCGCCGGTGAGCTAGTGCTTCCGGCCTTGCTCGGCGAGATGTTGGCCGTGTAGGTGTTGAGTGCGGCGTAGGCCGAGGCTGCGCCACCGAGCACCGCTAGCGCCGTGGCGATCGCGATGATCCTGGTTTTCCGTCTCAATCGACTCTCCTTTGGACGGGGTTGGTGTGCGAGCAGTGCCGGCCGATGCTCAGGGAAGGGGTTTGAGGTGGGGGAAGGTTTGCAGTTGCCCGGTGGTCAGGGAGCCGAGCGAGGGTTGCGCCGTGCACGGCGGGCCACCGGGGTCAGAGGTGTAGTACACGTCCTGAAGGACTGCGGCAAGATTAGCGGGAATTGAGGGGCCAATGGTGGGCAGCGGATTGCTGGTGCACAGGTAGCGGCCGAACACGGGCAGGCCCTGCAGCAGCTTCAGATACTCCCCCGGAGCCAGGTAGGGGTTGGTGCGGTTGCTCTGCAGGCGCCCCTGGTAGGTCGTCAGCACCTCCGGATTCACCGGCGCGGCGACCCGGATGTAGTGCAGCAGCTTGGTTCCGGCGGCGTTCTGGACGGTCGCCTCGGTGGAGGCCGCGGCGTTGGCGAAGAACGCCGCGATCTCGCGCCTGTAAGCGTTGATGTAGTCGACCACGGGTACGACACCGCCGAGATACGGCTTCGCCCGCGCCAGCAATGGCACGCTGTCATCGAGGAACTGCTCGAGCGCCGGGAAGCCGGCACGGGAGGCGCTGGTCAGCGGGCCCAGCCCCGTCAGCAGGTCGCGCAGCTCGGGCGCCAGCACGACCAGCGAGCGCAGCACCGGGTTCAGCTGGACGACGGCCGGCCGCAGCTCGTCGATCAGCGGCTTGGTCGCCTGCGCGAACTGAGTCAGGCGGTTGACCGTCGCTCGCGTCTGCACCAGGAACGGCGGGAACTCCCGCACGGCGGCCGCCAGCGCGGCGTCCTGCGCGGCCGTGGCCGCGAACACGCCGTTGGCGTTGTCGATCAACCCCTGCAACTGCGGCGGTGAACTGCTCAGCGCCGACAGCACCTCCCCCCCGTCTCGGAGCAGCGTGCTGGTCGCAGCGCTCTGGCGGTGGAGCACCGCGAGGACCGCATCGACGTTGGTGGCAAACGGGTACAACTCGGCGAGCGCGGCGTTGAGATCCGCGCCCCGGTTGGTCAGCGCGACGCCGTCCTGCTGCATCCAGGTCTCAAACGCGGCTCGCGTGGCGGGATCGAAGGCCGACAGGATCTGATCGAGCTGAACGCTCGGAGCGACCTGCGCGCGTGGCAGGCTGCCACCGTCCGGCAGCGCCGGCGCGGTCCGCGAGCCGGGTGTCAGCTCGACATAGGTCTCGCCGAGCAGCGACTTCTGGCGCAGCGTGGCGCGCGTGTCCGCGGGCCGGGGAGCAAACTGGGGGTCGAGCTCGATCACCGCGAGCGTCAGCCCGGTGCGGTGGTCCAGCCCGACGCCGATCACCTTGCCGACATTCACACCTGAGATCCGGACGTCGGATTGGGCGGCCAGCTGGACCGCCTGGTCGAACTCGACACTGAACCGGTAGCCCTGGGGGGTGAACGGTACCGCGCCCCCGAACGAGATCCAGAGATAGATCAGCAGCCCGACGCACGACGCCGTGAACGCCACCATCGTCAGCACGCGGCCGCGGCTCGGCGCTTGCTTGGTCACGGCGCCCCGTCCGCCGGACAGACCTGGGTCTGATCCGGTTGGTTGAGCAGATCGATCAGCGCCGCCAGCGATGGCGTCGACTGCTGAAGCGTGGCTAGCAGATCCAGCTGCGAGCAGGTCGCCATGAAGATCCCGCGCAGAATCGGCCCGTGGGCGTCCTGCATATCGGTCAAGCTCGCTGCGATGTGGGCCAGCCAGGCAGCCCAGAACAGGTATCCCTGCTCGGAGCCCCGCGGCTGGTAGCCGAGCGTGTTGAGCAGCGCGTTCAGCACCCCGAACGACCGCGAAAGCGCGGGCACCGCGCGGTCGAGGCTCGTAGCCGCCGGCGCCAGCGCGCTCGCCAGCGGCTGCACCTTGATCGCGAACGGTCGCAGCTGGTCGGCGATCACCGGCGTCGTGTCTCGGAACAGCGGTTGCGTGGCGGCCAGGGCCGGCGCCAGGTTGCGCGCGAACGGCAGCAGCGCCTGCAGCGTCGGGCCGGTCGCGCTTGCGAATGCACGCACCTTGACGAACGTCTGGCTGGTCTGCTGCAGCGTCCCCGGAAGCAGCGTCAGGGCCGACTGCAGGTTTGCGTCCTGCGAGGAGATCGCCGAAAAGTTCGTGTTGGCCGAGCTGATCAGGGATGCGAGCGCGGTGTCCACACTGCCAAGCGATGTCGCGACCAGCCGGAGGTTGTGGATCGCGCGGGCGATGTTCTGGCGCCGCGTGGCGAGCAGGGTCGCAAACGCACTCGTGTCCCGATCGAGCGGCTCGAAGCGCTTCAGCGTGCCGCGCAGGTCCGTGACGGCCGCGGGGCTTGGAGCGCTCCCGGTCGCGCCGGGATCGCGCAGCGCCTGCGCACCGCCGCTAAGCAGCAGCAGCAGGTAGGAGCGGGTGTCGGCGTCGAGCGAGGAGAGGATCTGGTCGAAGTCGACGTCGGGGCTGGTGGCGGCGACCGGGAGCATGCCGCCGTCCGGGACAGGGCCGGCGCTCTTGTCGCCGGGATCAAGCGACAGGTACATGTCCTTGAGCGGCGTGCGGGGGCGCAGCAGGACCGTCGCGTCCTGATAGATCGGCGCGTAGCGCTTGTCGATGTTCATTGTCACGACAGCGCGCCCTCCTTGGAGCGCGACCCCACCGATCTGGCCGACCTGGACCCCCGCGATCGTGACTGCCTGACCTTGTCCGGGCGAGACCGCGGCGGCGTCGGCGAACTGCGCCCGGACCGTGTAGAAGCTCTGCCCGAAGGTGAACGCCGGCTGGTGGCGCAGGATGTATGCGGCCACGCCGAACGCGACCACGATCAGCACGGCGATCGCCGCGAAGTCCCGGCGGTGAATCACGATCGCGCGCCTCATGGCCCCGACCCCGTCCGCACGTCGTTGAGGTTCGGCGCTGGGTTGGCATAGCACGCCACGTTGCTGTGTAACGGCGGCGCCTGTCCGGGCCATGCCGGACGGGTGCCCAGCGGCCGCAGCACGGCGTTGCCGTACAACGGGCCCTGCGGGCCGAGCGCGCCGGTCCTGACGAGGTCCGATCCGCCCGCCGTCGACGCGCGCAGGTAGCGCCCGTTGCCGTCGAAGTTCTGTGCTGCGCCGGCCAGTCCGACCGCGCTCTGCAGCAGCTCCTGGTAGACCGGCAGGGCGGTGCCGGCCGGCGGGTCACGGATGACCTGGTTGCCGGTCGGGATGATGTTGTGGTTCAAGCAGCGCGCGAGCTGCTCGGCGGCGTTGAGCAACCCCTTGGTCGCGTTTACCGTGCTCGCCGTGCGCTGCACCGCCGGCGCCAGCGATGAGGCAAGCGCCCCGAGCTCGCCGGGCGAAAGCAGCGCGGTCGCCTGTGCGAGCCACGGCAGCCCAGCGGCGATCGTCGGTCCGAGCTGGTCGATCCCGGGCAGGATCTCCCTGGCAAACGACTGGGTCGGCTCGAAAGAGGCGTTCAGCGGGCCGAGCGCGCGATCGGCATCGCGCAGCAGCGGCGGCAGCAGGGCGATCGTGTCGCTCACGTCCTGCTGGCGCGAGGCGAGCGTGGCGGTCGTCGCATCGAACGTGCTGACGAGGCTCGCCAGCGGCGCCTGCTCGGAGGCCAGCGCCCCGAACACTTGCTCGTCGCCGGTCACGACCCCGGGCAGATCCGCCTGGGGCTGCTGTCCGAGCAGCGCCTCGTTCACGATCGCAGACGCCTTGAACGCACCGGCCGCGTACTGCAGCGAGCGGTTGAGCGCCTGCGCGGCGGTAAGACCGCGTACCGACGGGTCCTGGGTGACGTCCTGGGCGGGCGTCGGAGCGCCGGCGAGCGCTGACCCCAGCCCGCGCAGGACCGTCTGCAGGTTGGCGCGTGCGTCTGCGTCGAGCGCCGACAGCACCCGGTCGAGCTGAACGGGACCGGCCGTGTTGGCGGCCGGCAGCGTGGCGCCCGAGGACAGCATCGGCGCGCTCGGCGTGCCGGGCTGCAGGTCGATGTAGAAGTTGCCCTCGAGGAACAGCCGCGCCCTGATGTCGGCGGTCGCATCCGCGTGGAGCGGCAGCCCGCTGGGATCGATCGTCATCGTCACCACGGCGGCCGGCGATGAGGCCGACAGGCGACTTACGCCCGTCACGTGGCCGACGTCGACGCCGGCGATCCGCACCGGCGACGGGATGTGCAGCTCGGTCTCGCCCGTGAACACCGCCTTGAGCACGAACGGCGAGGCGCCGAACGGCAGCGTGCCGCCGAACACGGCGTAGCAGACGGCGCCGACCGCGACCGCCCCGATGATCCCGGCGGCGAGGTTCGAGACCCGCGGTCGATGGCGGCGCTGGACGCGCTGTCCCCCCGCAGCGCCGGGCACGAGCTTCAGCGTGCGCATCAGCCCTTGCCCCCCGAGGTCTGGTCGGTCTTCAGCCCCTGGTTGCCCGGGGCGTTTCCGATCACCGCGTGGGCTGCGGAGTAGGGCTCGTTGCCGGCCTCGCATTCGGGCGTCTGGCCAGGCGAGTCGGTGTTCGGGTACGGGTTGACGTGCAGCGGCCCGTGGTCGGCGCCGGGTGGCGCGCCGGGCGTCGTGTAAGGCCGGCTGGACGGGACGGCCTCGCCTCGCAGCACGTCGTCGATCGCGAGCAGCAGGAACCGCAGCGACGTACCGGATGAGGTCGGCTCCGACAGCAGGCTCGAGATATTGCGCAAGAACAGCGTCACGTAGTTGCACGGCGCTTGTACGGGAGTCAGGAACGCGAGCAGCGACTGCAGGCTCGATCCCGTCAGCGTCAGGCGGTCCAGACCCTGCTGGACCGACGGTGTCGCGCCGTAGCTCGCCAGCCGGTGAGAGAGTGCAACGAGCCGTTCGTCAAGCGCGTCGGTTCCCGGCAGGTTGCGCGTGCCGACCGCAAACGCGTCGGCCAGCACCGGCGCATTCTGTGAGAGCGTCGCGACGCCGGGCAGCGCTTGCTTGAACAGCCCCGCGGTGTCACTCAGGAACGGCCCGATCACCGGGCTGCCGGCGATCACCGCTTTCAACGCCGGGGGCGTCTGGGAGATCCACCGCTGCAGGTCGGGAACCGCCACGCCGGCCAGCGCCCGGAAGGTTGTGTCGAGGTTCGCGTACAGCGTCGCCTGCGTCTGCGCGACCGGAGCGAGCGCGCCGGCGAGTCTCTCGAGGCCACGCAGGAAGCCCGACAGGTCGGTGCGCGGCGAGGCGAGGTTGCGAGCGACCGGTGCGAGATCGTAAAGCAACGGCACGAATGCCCCGATCGCGTTGTTCAGATCGTTGCCGCGTCCCGCCAGGCCGGTCGCAAAGCCGATCGTCGACGCCGCCACTCCGGCGCGGGTTGGCGGCGTGAACATCGACAGCACCTGGTCGAGGTCGACCTCGGCGCTCGTCTGGCTGACCGGCACCGTCGCGCCGTTCGGGAATCCGCGCTTCGCGCTGCCGGGCGTGATCTGCAGGTACTTCTCCCCGATCGCGCCCTTCAGCCGGATCGTCAAAGTCGAGTCGACCGGCAGCGGCTTGACGTCCTCGTCGAGCTTGATGCCCAGCACCGCGATTGGCCGACCGGCGGCGTCGCGGGCGGCTGTCACAGTGTCGACGAATCCGACGAGCGACCCGCCGATCCGCACGTCGCCCCCGTGCGTGAGCTCGCTGGCGTCTGGAACCTGCACGTTCAGCGAGTACCTGGGCACGAACGGAAGCCCGGTGTTGGCGCTGTACGCGAGCACGACGGCGACGATCGTCACCAGCACTGTGAGGGCGCCGATCAGGACGGGGTTGGCGATCATGCTCGGCTCGCGGCGGCGGTTCATCCTTGGCCCCCGATCAGGTAGGCGAGCAGTCCCTTGAACGAGGCTGCCGACGAGCGCAAGTCCGCCGCAACGCCTGAGTGCTGACGCAGTCCCTTCGACAAAGCGGCCGACGAGCCGCCGGCAGCCCCGCCTCGGCGCTGAGACGAGCCCGTCGACGAACGCGCCGAAGAGCTGACCGCGGCGCCGCCCCGGGGCTGAGGCCCGTTCGACGAACCGGCAGACGAACTGTCGGCCGCCCCGCCTCCGTGCTGGAAGTTGGCCGAACAGCCGGGCACGGAACTGGTGACATAGACGTCGCAGTCGCCCTCGAGCAGCTCGTCGCGCACGTAGTGGCCGTCGCTGTCGAAGCCGTTGGCCGCCGTCGTCCCGTAGAACAGGACGTTCATCAGCTGCTCGATCGCGCCGGTGCGATCGAGGCTGGCGGTGAGCCGGTCCAGCGACGCCGCGCTCGGAGCGGTCGCGTCGCCGAGCCGCTGCAGCCGCTGGGCGAGCGGGACAGTGGCGACCAGCGCCGGCTGCGAGGCGGCGGCCGCCGCACCGAGGTTGATCAACGCCGAGCGGGCCGCGTTCGCAAACGGGGTCAGGTTGGCGAACTCGCGGTCCAGCGAGGACGCGCTCGCGCCGAGGTCGGTGATCAGCGGCGTGCCTTGATCGGCGAGCGCGCCGAGGTCGCTCATCAGCCGACGCAGTTGGCGCAGGAAGGACGGCAGCAGCTGGAAGGTTCGCGAGATGTCGTTCGCGCGCGCCGCGCTCGCGACAGACGTCGTGTTCGCCTGGACGATGAAATCGGAGATCGCGCTGCGCGCGCGGGCAAGGGGGGCCAGCACCGCGTCGGAGTCGCCGGCCAGCTGGGCCAGCGCACGGTTCTGGCGGGCGAGGATCTGCAGCACCTGGTCGGTGTATCCCAGCGCTGGATTCGCGCGGTGGATGACGGCGTTCAGGTCCGAGCCCCGCGCGGCGAGGCCGGTGCCGAACTCGTCGATCAGGATCGACAGCGACTGGCGCACCGGCTGCTGGTAGATGTCCTGAACGATGTCAGTGTCGATCGGCGAGCTGGTGCGCGTGAACGGGAGCAGGTAGCTACCAGCCCCCGGCCCGCTCGCGATCCTGCTCAGGGGCGGCGCGCTTGCCGTGCCCGGATCGCAATCCACGTACTGCTCGCCGATCAGTGACTGCGGGCGGATCGTGCACTGGGCGTCCGCGTGAAACGGCGTGAACCGAGAGTCGTTGATCGCGAGCGTCACGGCCGCCTGCTTGTGAGCGGTGACGGCGAGCGACTGGATGCTGCCGACCGGCGCGCCGGCGATCCGCAGGTCCTCGCCGACGACCGCAAACGCGGCGTCATCGAAGATCGCACGTACGGTGTAGGGTCCCGCGGCGGAGCTCGCCGAGCCGCCGCCCGCCGCCGCGAGCCCGTACCAGAGGCCGCCCGCCGCGAGCAGCGCGACGGCGATCAGCGCCAGCCGCCTCACGGCCCCGGCGGCGTCGAACTGGGCGTGCAGCCGGGCACCGCCTGCGGCGCCGATCCGTCAGGCGCCGGCTGCACCGCTCCACCCGGGCAGCGGCCGTCCACCACCTGCAGACCCTGGTAGCGCTGAGACGGGAACTTGCTCGACAACTGGTTGGCGCCGTTGAGGGCGAACGCAAAGAACGTCGGTTGGGCGCGAACGTAGTGCCCGTTCGCGTCGTAGTAGCCGCTGAGCTGCCCCAGATCGGCGAGCGCGGCGACCACGTCGGGGGTGTACTCGCGCAGATAGTCGAGCTGCTGCTGAGAGCCGTTCATCGCCGCGATCAGATCCGGAAACGCGGCCGCCGCCGCGCGCGCGAGCCCCGGCGTCGCCAGCGCGAGGGTCGTCAGATCACCCGTCCCGGAAGGGCTGTCGACCAGGCTCGAGAGCTGCGCCACAGTGGGGATCGCGACCGAGATCAGCGATCGCAGCCCGGCGGCGAACGGCTCCAGCCGCCGCACCGCGACCCTCGACCGTGTGACCAGCGGGGCGAGCGCGTTGAGCGTCGTCTGCAGGCCGGCGAATGTACTCGTCGAGCGGCTCAGGGTACCCGGCAGCAGCGCCAGCGCCTGTTGCAGCGCCCGGCTCTGGTTGGCGATCGCTGCCGCGGTCGTATCGGTGTTGGCGACCAGCGCGGAGAGCTGCGCGCTTCGGGACGCCAGCGCCTGGAGCGCCTGCGCCCCCTCGACCACCAGCCCATCGAACGCCGGCTCGTCGCGCGTCAACTCCGCGGTGACGTCACTCGTGCTGGCAAGCCCCGGCGCCAGGTACTCGAGCAGCCGGTTGGCGGCGTGGCCGCGTCCCCGGATGCTCGCCGCCTCGCCGCGGATGAGCTGCCCGAGCCCGGTGCGGGTGAGCGGGTCCAACGCGTCGAACAGCTGGTCCAGGCTGACCTCCGAGTAGGTGTCGGCCGCCGGGATCAGCCCGCCGTCCGGGATCGTCTGACCGGTCGCCGCGCCCGGCTCGAGCGCCACGTAATGGTCCGCGATCCCCGACAGCGAGTTCTCGTAGATCCGCGCAACCGTTCCCCGGGGCAGCGGCCCGGCGCTCGGATCGAGGCGCAGGACGGCCTGCGCCTCGCCGTCTGCGGTCAGCCCGACTGACTGCACGGAGCCGACCTTCGCCGCGCCGATCTGGACGTCGTTGCCGGCCACTAGCCCGCTGGCGTCCTGGAAATCGGCGCGCACCGTGTAGGACGAACCGCCGTTGAGGAGCACCAGCGCGACGAGCAAGATCGCGCCGGCGAGCGCGCCGATCGCCGCCAGGCGCGCGATCATGCTCGCCTGGCGAGCCGCGCGACGGCGCATCGCGCTGTTGGGCGTCCTGGCCGATGTGGCGGGCTGCCTGATCTGAAGCTCCTCCTGTTGCCCTGTCCGGGTCCCGCCGCCCGTTCATCCTGCCAGAGTCCGAGGCCGGCTGCCACCGCCGGAGCCATGGTTTCAGTTGCGGCGAGGTTAAGGGATCTTAAGCTCAGGCTTGTGCCGGGCGGGCGAGCAGCGACGCGCCGATCGCGCCCCCCTGGTCACCGAGCGCCGCGACGCGCACGTCGGGTGGAGGTTGATCGTTGAACAGGTGCGGGTGCATCTCGCGTGCGATCCGTTGCGCGAACGGCTCCCCGAAGCGGATCCCGAGGCCGCCGCCGATCACCACGGCCTCGACGTCGAGCACGTTGACCGCCGAAGCGATCCCCGCGCCCAGCGCTCGCACTGCGGAGTCGATGATCTCGGTCGCGAGCTTGTCCTTGCGCTCGAGCGCGCGCGCCCAAATCGAGCTCGTGAGCCGGGTCCGCCCCTGCTCGTCCATCAACTTGAACAGGTCTGTCTTGCGGCCCTTCTCCACGCGTCGGCGCGCCCGGGCCTCCATCGAGCCGCGCCCCGCGTATGCCTCCATGCAGCCGCGACGACCGCACCCGCAGCGCGCCCCGTCGATCTCAACGACAACGTGTCCGATCTCGCCCGCGCCGCCTCGCCCGACCCACGGCTTGCCGTCCAGGATCAGGCCACCGCCGACCCCCGTGCCCCAGAACACGCCGAGCACCGACTTGTACGGCTTGCCCGCGCCGAGCTCGAACTCGGCGTTGGTCGCGACCTGGACGTCATTGCCGACGAACACGGGGGTGCCGAGCTGGTTCGAGAGCTGCGTGGCGAGCTCGTAGCGGCCCTCCCAGTTCGGCAGGTTGCGGGCGCTCGTCACCGCCCCGGTGTCGGGGTCGACGATTCCCGGGGAGCCGACACCGACGCCCTGCAGGTTCGCCGGCTCGAGCCCGGCCGTCTGCGCGGCCTCGGTAACCGCGGCGGCCAGCTGGGCCGCGACGTCTGCCGGCCCGCCGGCGGTCGGGGTCGGGCGGCGGGCGGATCCGAGCAGTTTGTTGCGCACGTCGACCACGACGGCCTCGATCTTCGTACCGCCGAGATCGATCCCGCCACGGGCCGCCGTCGCATCTGGCAGCGCTGTCATACGCGCATCCTGCCAGAGCTTCGCCACGTGGCGGTCCAGCGCCGGTCATGGGACACATCCAGGCGTGCGAATTATTGAGATAGGCCCCACGACTCGCGATAGTGCTCTTGCTCGGGGGTCGGCTGGTCGATCTCGACGCCGAGCGCGGCGAGCTTCAGGTGCGCGACCTCGCGATCGATCGCTGCCGGCACGGCGTGGACGCCGGCCGTGAGCGTCCCGCGGGTCCGCACGAGCTCCTCGACACAGAGCGCCTGGAGCGCGAACGAGACGTCCATCACGGCCGCCGGATGCCCTTCGGCCGCTGCCAGGTTCACGACCCTCCCGCGCGCAAGCAGGTTCAGTCGGCGTCCGGAGGCGAGCTCGTACTGCTCGACGAGCGGGCGCACGTCCCGGACGCTGCTCGCCAGCGAGCGCAGCTCACCGAGATCGAGCTCGACGTCGAAATGGCCCGCGTTGGCGAGCAGCGCGCCGTCCTTCATGCGAGCGAAGTGCTCGCCGCGCAGCACTCGCCGGGAGCCGGTGACGGTCACGAAGATGTCACCGCGCGCCGCCGCCTGCAGTGACGGCATCACCTCATAGCCGGCCATCCGGGCCTCGAGCGCTCGCAGCGGGTCGACTTCGCACACGATCACGCTGGCGCCGGCGCCACGCGCACGCTCGGCGATTCCCTGCCCGGCCCAGCCGTAGCCGAGCACGACGAACGTGTGTCCGGCGAGCAGCACGTGGCTGGCGCGCACGATCCCGTCGAGTGCCGACTGCCCAGTCCCGTGGCGGTCGTTGAGAGCCCGCTCGGTACGGGCCTCGTTGACGGCGATCACCGGGCAGGAGAGGGTGCCCTGTTCCTCGAGCCTGCGCAGCCGCACCAGCCCTGTGGTCGTCTCCTCGATGCCCCCGGTTAGGCCCGAGAGTTCGCCACCACCGACGGCGTGCGCGGTCACCAGCAGGTCCGCGCCGTCGTCGATCGTCACCGCGGGCGCGCCGGCGAGCAGCGCCCGGACGTGCTCGGCATACGTGTTGAGGCCCTCGCCGCGGATCGCCCGCACCTCCACCTGGTAGTCGTGTACGAGCGCGGCAGCGACATCGTCCTGGGTCGAGAGCGGATTGGCCGAGCACAGCGCCGCGCTTGCGCCGCCGGCGATCAGCGTGCGGACGAGGTTGGCGGTCTCGGCGGTGACGTGCAGGCAGGCGGCGACCCTGATCCCCGCGAGCGGTCGCTCGAGCTCGAATCGCTCCCTGATCCTTGCAAGCACCGGCATCTGCTCCGCCGCCCACTCGATCCGTGCCGTGCCGTCGGACGCGAGCCCGAGGTCCGCCACATCATGGGGTGGAAGGGACGCGCAGGCCATCCGCCGTGCGTCGCGCAGCGGCCGGCGCCGACGCGCCTCGCCGCCGTCAGTACCGGTAGTGGTCGGACTTGTAGGGCCCGTCGGCCGGGACGCCGAGATACCTCGCCTGCTCGGGGGTCATCTTCGTGAGCTTCGCGCCGAGCGCGTCCAGATGCAGCCGCGCGACCTTCTCATCGAGGTGCTTGGGCAGCGTGTAGACGCGCCTCTCGTAGATGTCGGTGTGGCCGAAGAGCTCGATCTGCGCGATCACCTGGTTGGTGAACGAGTTGGACATCACAAAGCTCGGATGTCCGGTCGCGTTGCCGAGGTTCAGCAGGCGGCCTTCGGAGAGCACGATGATCGCGTGCCCGTCTTCGAACAGCCACTCGTCGACCTGCGGCTTGATGTTGATGCGCCCGATCCCGGGCGTCTTCGCCAGCCCTGCGATGTCGATCTCGTTGTCGAAGTGGCCGATGTTCCCGACGATCGCCTGGTGCTTCATCCGGGCCATGTGCGAGGCGGTGATCACGTCGCGGTTGCCGGTCGCGGTGATGAAGATGTCCGCGCTGGACACGACGTCCTCCAGCGTCGTGACCTGATACCCGTCCATCGCCGCCTGCAGCGCGCAGATCGGGTCGATCTCCGTCACGACCACCCGCGCCCGCTGGCCGCGAAGCGAGTCGCAGCAACCCTTGCCAACGTCCCCGTAGCCGCAGACGACCGCCACCTTGCCACCGATCAGCACATCGGTGGCCCGGTTGATGCCGTCGATCAGCGAGTGTCGGCAGCCGTACTTGTTGTCGAACTTCGACTTCGTCACCGAATCGTTGACGTTGATCGCGGGGAACAGCAGCTGCCCTTGCTCGGCAAACTGATATAGCCGGTGCACACCGGTCGTCGTCTCCTCCGTCACGCCCTTGATCCCGGCGGCGATCCGCGTGAAGCGCTGCGGATCCTCGGCCAGCGAGCGTCGCAGCAGCTCGAGCACGATCCGGAGCTCGTCGGATTCGGCGCCTGTCGGGTCGGGGACGGCGCCGGCCTGCTCGTACTGCGCACCCCTGTGCACGAGCAGCGTCGCGTCGCCACCGTCGTCGAGGATCATGTTCGGGCCGGCGCCGTCGGTCCACGTGAGTGCGGTCTCCGTGCACTGCCAGTACTGCTCGAGCGTCTCGCCCTTCCACGCGAACACCGGGACGCCCGCGGGGTCATCTGGGGTGCCGTCGGGTCCGACGACCACGGCGGCAGCCGCGTGGTCCTGCGTCGAGAAGATGTTGCACGACGCCCAGCGCACCTGCGCCCCGAGCGCGACCAGCGTCTCGATCAGCACCGCCGTCTGGATCGTCATGTGCAGCGACCCGGTGATCCGTGCCCCGGCCAGCGGCTGCTGGTCGGCAAACTCGCGTCGGGTCGCCATCAGGCCCGGCATCTCGTGCTCCGCAAGCGCAATCTCCTTGCGGCCGAAGCCCCCAAGCGAGAGGTCGGCGACCTTGAAGTCGGTCAGCGCGGCGGTCGTACTCATCGTGCGTCTCCTTTCGCCGTCAGGCGGCGGCCAACAGCTTCTGGTGCTTGTCCTGCTCGAATCGGAGCCAGTCCTCGGGCTCGACGTGCTCCGGACGGCTGGCGGTCGCGTCCAGCCAACCCTGGACGGCGTCGCGCAGCCCCTCGCCGGCCGCGAGGCGCGCGGCAAACGCCACATCCGAGAGCCCGATCTCGAACCGGGCGAGCAGCTCCTTGAGCGTGCGCAGCCGCTGCAGCTGAGCCGGCCCGTAGAGGCGGTAGCCGGACGGCGACCGCGCGGGCGTGACCAGCCCGGTGCGCTCGACATAGCGCAGCATCCGCGGCGACCAACCGGTCGTCTGCGCAGCCTCGTGAATCGTCAGTGCCTCCATCGACCAGCAACGTTACCACGAGAGTGTCAAGGTTTGGCGCCGACCGCCCCCGCGCGGCGGGCGCCGGCTCAACCCCCCGCCAGCGCGCCCTTCAGGTGGTCGAGGACGCTCACCGGAGTCGGATCGACGCGGCGTAGGATCGCGAGATAGACCGACACGAGATCGCCGAGCAGCACCAGCGAAATCAGGCGCTCGGCGCGGCTGTCGCCGATCGTCTCGATGCGATAGCTCGCGGCCGCGTGGCTTGCGATCAACCCTCGCGTGAGCTCGATTCGCTGGCGGGTCCGGGGGTGAAGGTCCGAGTCGTCGAGGAACACGGCGCTGAACCGTCCGAGCTCGGGGGCACCTTCCCAGCCGACGATCTCGTTGTGGTCCAACTCGGGCAGCTCGTGCGAGAAGCAGGGCGTCTTCGCGTTCTCGTTGATCTGGGTCTTCCAGCGATAGGCGACCGGCGCTGTCAGGCCAGCGCCGGCCACCTGTGGCACGGTGCCGTACAGGCCGCGCGCGATCTCCTTCGCGAGCGAATCGTCGGCACCTTCCGGGCCCCACTCGGCCACCAGCCGCTCGGCACGCGCGGCCGCAACGTCGATCTCGGCGTGTAGGCGCTCGCCCGCGCCGCACAGGCCGGCCACCTCGAGCGCCACGACGAGCGAGTAGGCAACCGCGGCGCGGGGTTGGAACCCGCCCGGAAGCCCGACCACGCGCACTCCCTCGGCGCGGGCGGCGTCTGCCAGCTTCCCGCCCGTGGTCGCGACGATCCGCCGCGCCCCGAGCGCGCCGGCGGCCTCGTACAGCGCCAGGGTCTCCTCGGTGTTGCCCGAATAGCTCGTGCACAGCACGGTCGTGTCCGGCGTCGTCCACGCCGGCAGGTCGTAACCGCGCGCAAGGACGATCGGGCGCGAAGCACGGTCGCCGAGCACGCCGCGCGCCAGGGCTCCCCCGATCGCAGACCCGCCCATCCCCGCGACGATCAGCCCTCCCGGCGCGTCCTGGGGCTCGAGATCGGTCGACTCCACCCGCCACATCGCATCTCGCAGCTGGTCGGGCAGGCCCAGGACGTCGGTGAGCGCCCCGGACACGTCGACGGCGGCGATCGTCTTCGGCGTGAGATCTAGGGTGGCGGTCAAAATCTGATCGCTCCAGGAGGTAACTCCACGCCGGGGAAGATACGCGCGCCCGCTGCAAGAACGTTGTCTGCCCCGATCTTCACCCCCGCGCCCAGCACAACTCCGCCGTCGATCCGGCAGTGCTCCCCGATCTGCACCCGGGGTCCGACGATCGAGCCTGTGATCCTCGCGTGCGCCCCAATCCGGGCGCCGTCGAGTAGCACCGATCGCTCCAGGTGTGCGCCCTCCTCGACGTTGACCTCGCGACCCAGGACCGTCAGGCTGCCGACCAATGCGTGCTTGCCGACCGTGCAGCCCGGGCCGACGAGCGCGGGCGCGACGACACGCCCGTCGATCTTGCTGTCGTGCACAAGCGTCAGCGACGCCTCCCTCAGTCGGCGGCCGATCTCCGTGATCACGTTCCCCTCCAGGATGTCGAACGTTGCCTGCAGGTAGCGCGCGGGCGTGCCGATATCCAGCCAGTAACCGTCGTCGGCGTAGCCGAACAGTCCCCGGCCGACGAGCGCGGGGAACACCTCGCGCTCGATCGAGATGTTGGTTCCCGACGGCGCCATCGAGTCGAGCACCTCGCGCTGCAGGACGTAGGCGCCCGCGTTGATCAGGTCGGTGTGCAGCTCGTCGGAACCCGGCTTCTCGACGAATTCGGTCACGGACCCGTCGGGGGCACGGCGCACCAACCCGTATGCGGACGGATCGTCGACCGGCACCAGCGCGAGCGTCGCGCGCGCTCCCGTCTGCTCGTGCTGGCGCAGCTGCGCGGTAAGGTCGATATCGGTCAGCACGTCCCCGTTGAGCATCAAGAAGCGCTCGTCGAGCAGGTCTTGCGCAAACTTCAGCGCGCCACCCGTCCCCAGCGGGCGGGGCTCCTCCAGGTAGCGCAGCCGGATCCCCAGCCTGGAGCCGTCGCCGAGCACGCTGCGCACCCCCTCGGCCATGAAGCCGCACGAGAGGATCACGTCATCGACGCCGTGGCCGTGAAGCCACTCGAGCATGTAGGAGATGAACGGCCGGTCGACGAGCGGGACAACCGGCTTCGGAATCGTGGAGGTCAGCGGCCGCAGCCGCGTCCCCTCGCCCCCCGCGAGGATCAGCGCCTGCAAGCTATCTTCCGATCCCTTCGTAGACGAGCCCGGCCCCCCGCACGGCCGCGGGAGCGATGAAGTTGCGCCCGTCGACCACGAGCCGGCCCGCCATCCGCTCGCGGACCGCGCCCCAGTCGAGCTCGGCGAACTCCGGCCACTCGGTCACGAGCACGCACGCGTCCGCGCGGTCGAGTGCATCGAGCGCGCAGGCGGCGAACTCGACCCCGACCAGCAGCTTGCGCGCCTCCTCCTCGGCAATCGGGTCATACGCGCTGACCGTCGCGCCGTCGGCGTGTAGCCGGGCCGCCAGCACCAGCGAGGACGCCTCACGCATGTCGTCGGTGTTGGCCTTGAACGACAGGCCGAGCAACGCCACCCTCGTGCCGACAAGCGAACCGAGATGCTTCTGCAGCTTGCCGATCACACGTCGCTTCTGGAGTTCGTTGACCTCGATGACCGCTGTCAGGAGCTGGAAGTGATACCCCGAGTTGCCGGCCAGCTGCTTGAGCGCGGAGACATCCTTTGGAAAGCAACTGCCTCCGAATCCGATCCCGGGCCGCAGGAAATGGGTTCCGATCCGGTGGTCGAGGCCCATTCCGCGGGCGACCTCGAGCACGTCGGCGCCCGTCTCCTCGCACACGTTCGCGATCTCGTTGATGAACGAGATCTTGGTGGCGAGAAACGCGTTCGCGGCGAGCTTGATCATCTCCGCGCTGGCGATGTCGGTCCGGACCAGCGGCGCGTGCAGCGGCGCGTAGAGCTCGACCACGGCGTCGCCGGCCCAGTCGCCGTCGTCGCCGACAACGACTCGATCGGGGGCCAGGAAGTCCTTCAGCGCGGATCCCTCCTTGAGGAACTCCGGGCACGAGACGTACCCGAACCGATCCTTCCCACGCTCGCTCAGCGTGCGCTTGATCGAGCTCCCGGTTCCAACGGGAACAGTGGACTTCATCACGAGCGCGTGCCGGTCGGAAGCCGGCATCGTGTCGACCACCGCGTGGACGGCCGAGAGGTCGGCGTCGCCGGAGTACGTCGGCGGCGTGCCCACGGCGACGAACAGCAGCCGCGCGTGCTCGAGCACCGGAGCTAGCTCGGTGCAGAAGTGCAGCCGCTCGCGATTGCGCGTCACGCATTCCGCCAGTGCGGGCTCGTAGATCGGGATCTCGCCGCGGCGCAGGCGCTCGATCTTGTGGGCATCGACGTCGACGCACCACACCTCGGTGCCCAGCTCGGCGAAGCCGGCCGCGGTGACGAGCCCCACGTAGCCGGTACCGATGACGGCGATCGGTTCACGCGCAGTAGCCATCGAACGCAGCAGGGTAGCGACCGCACGGATGGGCGCCGCCTGCGATGGCTAACGGACCTCCACGAGCGACGCCGCGATCGCCACCATCTGCCGGTTGCCGATCGTGTCCGTGAGCGTATTGGAGATCCAGTAGACCCCTTGCGGCGTGTCCCACGCCACCAGGCTGATCTTGCCTCCGTTGGCGTACACCCGCAGCTGCCTGCCGTTGACGGTCTGCGTCTCGGTCGGTTTGTTGAGGATTGGTGAGTTCTGCCAGGTCGTGCCCTGGACCCCGTAGTACTCGCCGAGCAGCGGATTGACCTCCAGCGTCATTCGATAGGCCGCATGCGGGTTGCCGCTCTGGTCGTGGATCAGGTAGCTGCGCGGGTAGCCACTGGACACGCCCACCTGGGCAGGGGTCTGTCCCTCCTCGACCGTGCAGTTGGGATTGTCCGGCGTGCAGTACTGCGATCCGGTCGCGATCAGCCGGGGGACGTAGACGGGCATGCCCGCTTTGCCCAGCGCCGCCGCCTGTGCCCTGCCGTCGACCAGGTCGGCGGTCAATCCCGGGGGCGGCTTGGCCGGACGGGAGCCCTTACCGGTCGACACGCTGGCAGCCGACCGGTTGGCGGAGGTCGTCGCTTGGGATGTGGTGGGCGACATCAACTGCTGGTAGGCGGCCGCCTCGGGCCCGGCGTCTGCGGTCACGTAGCATGGTGTCTGCTGGACCTGGCTGCTGGCGTTGGGGGGCGGCGGCGGGCACGGCAGCAGGATCGCCGGGAAGGGGATCTGCTTGATCTCGTGCCCGGACGAGAACGCGACCAGGTTGAACAGGTTGATCAGCCCGTCGGTGGTGTGCAGATTGTGGTCAGTCTGCACGTGCTGGCCGAAGATCTTCAGCAGCGTCCCCTCGTTGGCGATCAGATCGGCCTCGCTGTACTGGTCCTTCGCCCAGCGCAGGAAATCCTGCTGGCGGGCGTTGCGGACGATGTCTGAGTCGGTGTGGCGGAAGCGCACGAACGACAGCGCGTCCGCGCCGCACAGCTTCTGATAGCCAGGCTGCAGATCGATGCTCGAGTAGTCGGTGACGGCGGTGTTGTTGTAGTAGCGCTGATCGACGTCGGTGTATACGCAACCGATCGCGTTGACGACATCCTCGAAGCCGCCGAAGTTGACGTCGAGGATGTGGTTGACGTGCAAGCTGGGGAACACGTTGTCCTTGATCGTCTGTAGCAGCAGGTTCGGGCCGCCGACCGAGTAGGCGGCGTTCAGCTTTGCGGTTCCGTCGCCGGGGATCCGGACCTCGAGGTCGCGTGGGAGCGAGAGCAGGTTGATGGTCGATGAGTTCGGATCGAGCCGGACGAGCAGCATCGTGTCGGTGTTCGCCGAGCTCCACGAGGTTCCGGCGCGGTGGTCGGAGCCGATCAGCAGCAGCGTCTGCGGATCTCCGGGATCGGCGATCGTGACCTGTGCGTGCGGGAGCGACGGCGTGGCCGAGAGGTATTTCGCCACCTGCCTGATCTGGAGCAGTCCCGCGACCGCCGTGGTGGTGGCGGTGAACGCGATCACGAGCACCGCGGCGAGCGCGAACCGCCACAGCGCCCCACCCCGCGAGTGCGGGATCAGCCTCACGCAAGGCCTCCCTCGATCGCCCGCAACCCGTCTTGCGGCTCGCGCGGGCGCTTCTGGAGCGAGATCGGGAGTGCCCGGACGAAGTCCCCGAGCGCGCGTCGGTAGCGGGCAAGCGAGGACAGCGAGACCCATTCGTCGGGCCCGTGATGGCCCGCGCCGGCGGGTCCGAACTCGACCGCGGGGATGCCTGCCTCGATGAACGAGGCGGCATCCGATGCGCCGTCGCGGCCGACGCTCATCGTCCGTTCCCCGTCGGGCGTCCGCGCCACTGCATCGCGCAGCGCGCGCACGTACGGGTCGGTGCGCGCGACGCGGACCGGTGGATGGATGAACGTCCGGATCACCTCGATCCCTTCGAGCAGTCCCACCTGCTTGAGGATCTCATCGGGGTCCTGTCCGGGCAGATAGCGAACGTCGACGGCCATCGTGCAGTGGTCGGGAACCATGTTGAGCGCCTTTCCGCCGTTGATCCGGCCAAGATTGATCGAGGGGCGATCGAACATCTCCGAGGACTCGCGCGAGAACGGCAGCGACTCGATCGCCCTGAATACGTCGATCGCCTTCAGCACGGCGTTGTCGCCGAGCCACGGCGTCGAGCTGTGCGCCGCGCGTCCGTGGACTTCGATCCGCATCACGAGCACGCCCTTCGCCTCGACGCCGATGTGCATGTCGGTCGGCTCGCCGGTGATGGCAAATTCGCCACCGAGGCCCTGCTTGACGATCGCGTCGGTCGAGCGCTCGTCGAGCTCCTCGGACTCCTCGTCGGGGACGCACGCCAGGCGCACCCGCACGCGATCCTGCTCAGACACGTCCTTCAGCGCGCACATCATCGCCGCCAGGCCGCCCTTCATGTCATAGGCGCCGCGCCCGATGAGCCGGTCGCCCACGACGTGAGGCTCGAACTGCTCGGAGTGTCCGGGCACGACGTCCAGATGGCCGTGGAACACGACGCAGGGGGCGGCCGCGCCGCCCGGGCCGACCTCCGCGACCAGCACCGGCAGCCCGTTGTGATCGTGGTGGCGCACCTCGATGTCGCGGGATTCGAGCCAACCCTTGACAAATCCTGCGGCCGCGACCAGCTCTTCTTGGCGAGAGGTGTCGTAGGAGATCAGTCGCTCGGCCAGAATGCGCTCGTCGACCATCGTCTCAAGGATATGCGGGGAACTACGGGTCTGATGGGAGCCCTACCCCTCGGCTATGCGCAGGAACTGCTCCCAGCGCCGCTTGTCGCGCTCGGCGACCCGGCGCCGCTCGGTGTCGTCGCCCGCGGACTCGAGCTCCTGCTCCGCCTGGCGCAGCCGCTCGCGCAGCTCACCCGGATCGAGCTCGCTCGGCCCGTGCGCCTCCTCGACCAGCAGCATCACACGGTTGTTCGCCACCTGCATGTAGCCCTCGGCCTGGGCGAAGCGGACGACCTCGGAGTCGCTCCGGTAGAGCCGCAGCTCGGTCGGGTCGAGCATCGCCAGGACCGGGGCGTGGTTGGCCAGCACGCCGATCGAGCCCACCGCCGTCCGCGTCGAGACCATCTCGACCTCGTCGTTGAAGACCTCGCCTTCGGGCGTGAGGACCTCGACCTTGAACTTCTCGTGCGCCATCAGCGGGTTCCCGCGCTCATTCCCGGTGGGCGTCCTCGACGACCTGGTCGATCGTGCCCTTCATGAAGAAGGCCCGCTCCGGGAGGTCGTCGTGCTTGCCCTCCAGAACCTCCCTGAAGCCCCGGATCGTCTCCTCGATCGGGACGTACACGCCCGGCGTGCCGGTGAACTGCTCGGCGACGTGGAACGGCTGCGAGAGGAAGCGCTCGAGCTTGCGCGCGCGGTTGACCGTCAGCCGGTCCTCGTCTGAGAGCTCCTCGATCCCGAGGATCGCGATGATGTCCTGCAAGTCCCGGTAGCGCTGGAGCACCTGCTTGACCTCGTTGGCAACGTCGAAGTGCTCGTCGCCGAGGATCTCCCGCTTGAGGATCGTCGAGGTCGAGTCGAGCGGGTCGACCGCCGGGTAGATCCCCTTCTCGGCAATCGAGCGAGAGAGGGTCGTGGTCGCGTTAAGGTGCGCGAACACGGACGCCGGCGCCGGGTCGGTGAGATCGTCGGCGGGCACGTAGATCGCCTGGATCGACGTCACCGACCCCTTCCGGGTCGAGGTGATCCGCTCCTGCAGCTGGCCCATCTCGGACTCGAGTGTCGGCTGGTATCCCACCTGGGACGGCATTCGACCGAGCAGCGCCGAGACCTCAGAGCCGGCCTGAACGAAGCGGAAGATGTTGTCGATGAACAGCAGCACGTCCTGGCCCTCTTCATCGCGGAAGTACTCGGCCATCGTCAGACCCGACAGCGCGACTCGCATGCGGGCGCCTGGCGGCTCGTTCATCTGCCCGAAGACGAGCATCGTCTTGTCGAGCACACCGGACTCCTTCATCTCGAGCCACAGGTCGTTGCCCTCGCGCGAGCGCTCGCCCACGCCGCAGAACGCCGACAGGCCGCCGTGCTCCTGGGCGAGGTTGTGGATCAGCTCCTGGATGATCACCGTCTTGCCGACGCCGGCGCCGCCGAACAGCCCGACCTTGCCGCCCTTCGCATACGGAGCGAGGAGGTCGACCACCTTGATCCCGGTCTCGAACATCTCCGTGGTCGGCGTGAGCGCCTCGACGGTCGGCGCCACGCGGTGGATCGGCCAGCGCGCTGTTTCCTCGGGGATCGGGTCCATCAGGTCGATCGGCTCACCGAGCAGGTTGAAGATCCGGCCGAGCGTCACGCGACCGACGGGCACCGTGATCGGGCCGCCCGTGTCGACCACCTCGGCACCGCGCGACAGGCCGTCGGTGGTGTCCATCGCGACCGCCCGCACGCGATCGTCGCCGAGGTGCTGCTGCACCTCGCACACCAGCCACTCGTCCTCCTGCGCGGCCACGTCGATGTCCTCCTCGGCGCGGGCGGCCTCGGGGCGACGGACCTTGATCGCGTGGTTGATCTCGGGCAGCTTCTCGGGGAACGCCGCCTCGATCACGACGCCCTGAATCTCCTCGATCCGGCCGACGTTCTCGCGGCGCTTGCGTTTCTTGGCCGGGGTTTTCTCTGTCAGTGCCATGTCCGCTCCAGTCTAGGGTCCTGTGCATCGTTCTCGGAACGACGCACTAGCCGGCGAGGCCTTCAGCCCCGGCGACGACTTCCATGATCTCCTGGGTGATCTCCGCCTGGCGCGCGCGGTTCATCTCGAGCGTCAAGCCCTCGATCAGATCGCCCGCGTTCTCCGACGCGTTGCGCATCGCGGTCATCCGCGCGCCGTGCTCGGACGCAGTTGACTCCAGCAGCGCCCGGTAGATCGAGATCTCCACGTAATCCGGTACGAGCCGGCGCAGGATCTCCTCGGGATCCGGCTCGTATTCGACCAGCGCGCGGTGCTCGGGGCGCTGCTCAGATTGGTGCTCGTCGGGCTCCTGCTCCAGGACGGTCGCCTGCTGCAGGGGCAGGAGCGTCTCACGGCGCACGATCTGGGAGATCGGCGAGATGTAGCCGTTGTAGAAGATCTCGACCTGGTCGACCTCGCCGTCGATGTAGGCCGCCATCAGCCGGTCGGCGATCCTGCGGGCGTCTGCGTAGGAGGGGCGGTCGGTAAAGCCGCTGAAGCTCGCGGCCGGCTCCATCCCGCGGAAGCTGAGCGAGGTCGCGGCGCGCCGGCCCGATGCGAAGTACACCGGGCGCCGTCCGGCGGAGTCGTGCTCGCGTCCCGCGGCGACGCCACCGCGGACGATGTTGGAGTTGAATGCGCCCGCCAGCCCGCGATCGCCCGCGATCAGCAGCAGTCCGACCGAGCGAAGGTGCTCGTGCTCGGAGAGGATCGGCAGGTTGGGGACGTTGCCGGCCGCCTCGGCGGCCTGGCGGGTCATCCGCCGGATCGCGCTGGCGTATGGCCGCAGCGCCTCGATCCGCTGCTCGGCGCGCCGCAGCCGCGCAGCCGCGACCATCTCCATCGCGCGAGTGATCTTCTCGATGTTCTTGACCGCACCGATGCGATTGCGGACGTCGCGCTGCGAGGTGGCCATCGAAAGTCAGGCACGCCGGCTTACGCCGGCACGGCCTCTTCCTCCTTCTCCTCGGCGTCCTCACGGCGCTGCTCGCCACCGTTCTCGGCCGAGCGATCGCTGGGCCGCGGCTCGTCGCGGTCGGAGTCTTCGAGCGGATGTCCCTCCTCGTCGAGCTCGAAGCCGAAGTCCTCGGCGAACCGCGCGACGGTCGCGTCGACCTTCGACTGGGTCTCTTCGCCCCACTCCCCGGCCCCGATCTTCCCGAGCAGCTCGGGCTCGTTGCCGCGGACCGACTCGGTCAGCTCCGTCAGGAACACCTCGACCTTATTGACGGTGATGCGGTCGAGGTAGCCGTTGGTGGCGGCATAGATCTGGATCACCTGGTCCTCGACGGGCAACGGACGGCGCTCGGCTTGGTTGAGCGTCTTCACGAGCCGCTCGCCTCGGGCGAGCGTGCGCTGCGTCTCCGGATCGAGCTCTGAGCCGAACTGCGAGAACGCCTCCAGCTCGCGGTACTGAGAGAGCTCCAGCTTCAACCGCCCTGCGACCTTGCGCATCGGCGTGATCTGGGCGTTGCCGCCGACCCGCGAGACCGAGATCCCGACGTTGATCGCCGGGCGCACGCCGGAGTAGAACAGCTTCGGCTCGAGGAAGATCTGGCCATCGGTGATCGAGATCACGTTGGTCGGGATGTACGCCGAGACGTCTCCCGCCTGCGTCTCGATCACCGGCAGCGCCGTCAGCGAGCCACCGCCGAGATCGTCGTTGAGCTTCACCGCCCGCTCGAGCAGGCGCGAGTGGAGGTAGAAGACGTCGCCGGGGTAGGCCTCGCGTCCCGGCGGACGCCGCAGCAGCAGTGACATCTGCCGGTAGGCGTAGGCGTGCTTGGTCAGGTCGTCGTAGATCACCAACGCGGCCTTGCCGTTGTAGAGGAAGTGCTCTCCCATCGCGCAGCCGGCATACGGCGCGAGGAACTTGATCGGGGCGGCCTCGTCCGCAGCGGCCATCACGATGATCGTGTTCTCGAGCGCCCCCGCGTCCTCGAGCGTCTTCGCCAGCGCGACGACCGTCGACTTGCGTTGGCCGATCGCGACGTAGACGCAGATCAGATCGCGCGCTTTGTTGTTGATGATCGCATCGAGCGCGATCGCCGTCTTGCCGGTCTGGCGGTCGCCGATGATCAGCTCGCGCTGACCGCGCCCGATCGGGATCATCGAGTCGATCGCCTTCAGTCCCGTGAGCATCGGCTCCTTGACAGGCTGGCGCTGGACGACGCCCGGCGCCTTGTGCTCGGCGGGACGTGTGTCGCTCGTGCGCAGCTCGCCCTTGCCGTCTAGCGGCGTGCCGAGCGGGTCGACGATCCGCCCAAGCAGCTCCTCGCCGACCGGGATCTCGAGCAGGCGCTTGGTGCGCCTGACGGTGTCGCCCTCGACGACCCTCTCCCATTCTCCGAACAGCACGGCGCCAACGTTGTCTGACTCGAGGTTCAGCGCCAGCCCCGTGACGTCGTGCGGCAGCTCGAGCATCTCGAACGACATGCAGTTCTCCAGGCCGTGGATCCGGCAGATGCCGTCGGCGACCGACAGGATCGTCCCGACCTCCGTCAGGTCGGCGCTCGAGGTGTCCAGGCCTTCGATCCGGCTCTTGAGGATTGAGGTGATCTCGTCGGGGTTGATCTGCATGAAGTGCTCCTTGGGCGGCGGGCCTAGGCCTGCGCGACTTGCTTGCGAAGTTGGTTGAGTCGGTTCCTGATCGAGGCGTCGAGGATGAAGTTCCCCACCCGGAGCACGATTCCACCCAAGATGTCCGGATCGACGTGGCTGGAGAGCTCGACCGTGCGCCCCGTCTGCTCGCCCACCCGCTTGCCGATGCTGCGCACGGTCGACTCGTCCAGCGCCACCGCGCTCGTCACCTGCACCGGGAGCAGCTGGTTCTCGTCGTCCCACAGCTCCTGGTAGCGGGCGCGGATCCGGAACACGGCCGGCATCCGGTGACGCTCCACCAACGCCTCGAGGAAGTTCATGAAGGTGGGTTCGGCACCTGTCACCGCACGCTTGAGGCCGTCCTTCTTCTCCTCGCTCGAGAAGTACGGCGAGAAGAAGAACACCGCCAGCTCTCGGTTCTCGTTCAGCGCGTCGGCGAATTGCCCGAGCTGCTTGCGGATCTGGTCGAGGACGTCGTGCTCCTTGGCGACCTCGAACAGCGCCCGCGCGTAGACCTGGGCGATCTCCTCCACTAGTTCGCCCCGCCGCTCAGGGCGCTGAAGTCGAGCTCACGCAGCGCGTCCTCGACCAGTCGCCGCTGGTCGGCGCCGGTCAGCGTCTTGCGCGTCACCCGCTCGGTCGCCATCACCGTCAGGTCCGCGACCTCGCGGCGGATCTGGTCGATTGCGCGCCGCGTCTCGGCCTCGATGTCGCGCCTGGTCTGCTCCACCATCTGCTCGCGCTTGGCTTGGGCGTCGACGTATGCGTCGCGCTCGTGCACCTCGGCGGCCTGCCGGGCGCGCTGGACGATCTCCTCGGCCTGCTGGCGAGCTTGGCGCAGGCGCTCGCGGTACTCGGCGAGCAGCTCGTCCGCGTCCCGGCGCGTGCGCTCGGCCAATTCGATCGAGTCCTCGATCGCCTTCTGCCGGCGGTCCAGCGCCTCGGAGATGCGCGGGAACGCGAGCTTGGCGAGGATGTACATCGAGATCCCGAACAGCAGCAGCGTCCAGATCATCAGCCCGATGCTGGGCGAGATCAGGAACGAGCCGCTCGATGATGCCAGTGGGCTCATCGTCGTCTACTTGAGGACGTAGGACAGCAGGCCGGCGACAAGCCCGTAGAAGAAGACGGCTTCCGTCAGGGCGAAGCCGAGCCACTGGATACTGGTGATCTCGTCGCGCATCTCGGGCTGGCGCGTGACCGCCTCGATCACCTTGCCGAAGATGATCCCGATCCCAACGCCGGCGCCGACCGCGCCGAGACCGCCGCCGATCCCGATCCCGAGCCCCGCCCCGACCCCGGATGACGCCGCGCCAGTGAACGTGGGTATTAAGCTGAGAAGCACTTTGCGAAGCTCCTTCGTTGCAGTTAGTGGTGGGTGACAGAGCCAGCGAGATAGATGGCGGAAAGGGTCGCGAAGATGAACGCCTGCAGCGTCGCCACCAGGCCCAGCTCGAACATGTAGACGATGATGCCGAACGGCAGCGTGAACCACCCGAGCGCCTGGATTCCGAGGATCACCGCCAAGCCGCCGGCCATGAACAGGATGATCATGTGCCCGGCGAGGATGTTGGCGAACAGCCGGATCGTGAGCGACAGCAGCCGCATCAGCGTGGAGAGGATCTCCACCGGCACGAGCAGGATCAGGATCGGCCCGTGGATGCCGCCCGGGATCAGGCTCTTCAGGTAGCCGCCCGGCCCCTGCGCCTGGACGCCGACCACGTTGAACGCGACGAACACGACCAGAGCCAGGACCAGGGGCACCGAGATGTTCGCGGTCGCAGCGTAGAGCGCGAACGTTGGAATGTGCAGGCCGAAAAGGTTGAACTTCTCCGCGGAGTTCGTCGGCAGCGGCAGGTAGCCCAGCAGGTTGCAGTACCAGATGAACAAGAACAGCGTCCCGAGGAACGGAAACCACTTGGCAGCCATCGAGTCGGGCATGTTGCCGCGGGTGATGTTGTCGCGCATCAGCGAGAAGATCACCTCAACGGCGGTCTGGACGCGATTCGGCCGAGCGTGCATGCGCCTGGAGATGTAGACCATCGTCACGACGGTCAGGATCGCCGCCAGGAGCAGGTACACGACTGCCCGGTTGATGCTGAGCGGGCCGAAGTTCACCCAGGTGATCAGCTTGAACTCGTTCTGGATCTGGAACGAGTTGTTCTTGTGCTGCTTGAAGCCGAAGAGCAGGACCAGCGCGACGAACCCGAGCAGGTAGACGCCGAACACCGCGAGCAGGATCTTGCGCGTGGCGCTCATCGCGACTTCGGCCTGGTCGGGATCGACACGAGCAGTTGGATCGTGAACGCGAACACGATCACCAGCAACGCCGTCAGTCCGGCGTCCTTGCCTGCGCGCTGGCGCACGAGGACGACCGTCAGCGCGAGCGCGAACAGCCGGCCGAGCAGATACGCGAGCCTGAGCGTCAGCTCCCGGGGCTGGTCGCCGATCGCGGCAGCGTACCGGTCCACGCCGACGCCGACTGCTCGCAGGATGATCCATGCCGCGCCAGCGATCAGATACCCGCTCGCCGGGACGCCAATCAGCAGCAGAATCGGAGCGGCGAGCACCACCAGCGCGACATCGAGGTAGCGGAGCAGGGTCACGTCACGCTGGGAGACCGGTGAAGCGCTTAGGGACAACGGCCAAAAGGGGGATCGGTGCTGGTCAATGATGTCATTGGAGCGCGCACGGTGAATAAGAGAGCGCCGATAGGCTACCGGCGCGGCGACTGCACTGTCGCCAGAAGTCGCCGCCAACTTGGCCCGCCGACGGCGGGGTCGGCGAGGAGGTCAAGGGTAGCGTGTTAAGCGTTCTTAGCGCGGTGTAGCGGCGCGGAGGCGGCCGGGGAGTGCCGGCTTGCGCAGGTGGCCCTCGGCCCACATCGCGGCGATGCTCGTCCGCGGAAGGCCAAATGCGCCTTCGTAGACGAGGTAGCGCGGCTCCCAGCGGGGGAAGAACTTGGCGTTGAAGCGATACAGGCTCTCGATCTGAAAGAACGGGTTGCCGAGCGCGACGAGCCTGCCGAGCACTCGCTCGGAGCGCTTGGCGGGGCTGTGCATCCACTTCGCAAACGTCGCGAAGTTCAGCGACAACTCGGTCAGGCCTCGCGCTCGCAGCAGCTCGACCGCCCGGGCCACCATGAACTCCATCAAGCCGTTGGGGGCCTCGGGATCGCGGCGCATGAACGACAGCGATACGGTGCTGCGCCCGAAGCACGGGACGAAGTGCAGGACGCCGCGGATCGCGCCATGCTGATCGCGTGCGAGCACCACGAGCGTCTCGTCGGCATGCTCGCTGCGCAGCGAGTCCATCGCCATCGAGAAGCCACGTTCCGGAGCGCCCTGACGTCCGCACTCGAGGACGCGCTCGACCTCGTCCAGCGTGCGCGCGTCGAGCGCGCTGCAATCCTGCAGCTCCGCGTGGTATCCAGCCTTGTGCAGGCGGGTTACCGACTGGCGCACCTTGCGGATCGCGCGTCCCTCCAGCGAGAACTGCTCGAGCTCGATGATCGCCTCGTCGCCGAGGTAGAGCGTCCGCAGGCCAAGCGCCTCGTAGAGCCGACACATGCGCTCGCTGGCGCCGACGGCGCCGAGCTTCAGCCCGCGCGTGTCCGCGAACGCGCGCAGCTGCTCGAGCAGCGCCGGGACGGCGTCCTGCGGTCCGACGGGATCGCCCGACAGCAGCAGCACCCCGTTCTCGATCCGGTAGCCGACGAACGCACGCCGATCGCGGCTGAAGAAATACTGCTTGTCGGACCGCAGCTTGAAGAACGACAGCGTGTCGGTCCCGTGCGCGTGGACGAGCTGGAGCGCGGCGGCCCTTTGCCGCGGGCCGGGGAGCGCCCGTGGCGCCGCCAGCGGCCGGAAGATCACATACGCGATCGCGAGCATGGCTCCGACCTGCACCATGTGCACCCCGAGTGGGATCCACTCGAAGTAGTGGTGGAACGTGTGGTGGCGCTCGAAGTGCAGCGGCCCCGTATGCCAGCGCAACAGGTCGATCGTCTCGCGGGAGACCGTGGCCCAGGAAGGGTGGCCCGGCTGCGCCCAGCTGGCGAGTGCCGCGACCGCCACGCCGGCGAGTGTGAGCACCGGCACCCGCCAGAGCGCGGAGCGCAGCGAGATCGGGTCGTGGCGGACGCGGAATGCGCTGCCCCCGGCCGCCAGCATCGCCGCCGTGGCCCACGTGATCGCGGTCTCCTCGAAGTCCAGCCCCTTCAGCAGGTCCAGCAGCCCCAGCGAGACCATCAGCAGGATCGCGGCCTGCCACGCCCCGCGCCGGCGCTTGAGCAGGTACGGGGCGACCAGCACCAGGGCAGTCCCGGCCGGGAGCGCGAACGCATGAAACAGCCGCATCGCCTCGACCGGCTCGAACTCGAGCAGCAGATGCCCGCGCCATCGGATGTTCGGCGTCAGCGCGGACGCGATGTTGACCAGCCCGACGATCGCCGCGGCCGCCGCGGCGAGGCCGGGCAGCCAGCGATGGAAGCGTCGCGAGGCAGAGATCATCGATCGTGCGCGTATGTCGGTCAAAAATGGCGCGCGTGGAGGCCAACCTGTGTCTTGCGCGGTGCCGCACACCGACGTTGCGCAGGTAGGTACAGCGCTGGCCGCGAATGGTTACGCCGCTGGACGCGTACCTTCAGCTCAGGTGGTCCCTGACGAGCAGGAACGGCAGCAGGGCGGGATCGACCGCTGCGCTATGTCGGTGAACAGCTGGCCGGCCGACGGCGTGGCCATCGCGCGACGGTCGATGCCGCCGTGCAGCCGGCTCACGACTCGAGCTCGCCCAGCCGCTCGTGGATCAGACGCCGCTTGTCGACGAGCTCCGCCTCGAGCTGCTCGAGCTCCCTGCGGCGGCTGCGAACCAGCTCCAGCTGCGTCGCGATGTGCAGCAGCGCCTGCTCCATGATCCGCCTGCGCGTCGGCGCGTCCTCGGCGTGCTCGTACTCTCGCCGCAGCTCCGCGCGTGCGGCCTCGGCCTCCAGCAGCTTGGAGAGCTGATCCAGCGAGAGGCCGAGCAGGTCCTTCAATCGCACGATCTCGCGCATCCGGTCGACGTCCGCTTGCGTGTAACAGCGATGCTTGCCCTGCTCGCGCTCGGCCGCCCCGGGAAGCAGCCCGATCTCCTCGTAGTAGCGGATCGTGCGGGGCGTCGTGCCGGTCAGCTCGGCGACTTCGCCGATCCGCAACGAGCGTTCGGTGATGCTCATGACAGCGCCGCCTCGGAGGTCGGCTGCAGCTCGACGTGCGCGGGTCGCGCAGCGGCCACGCCCGCTCCGACGATCGAGACCGCCGCCAGGCACCACAACGCCGTGTGCATGTTGGCGATGAAGGGGGTCAGCTCCGCGTTGGAGACGTGGTTGGCCAGCCCCGAGAACACGGCGAACAGAACCGTCTTCGGGACCGAGGAGGTGACCACGGCGATCACGAACGCGATCGAGATCACCGCGCCCGTGTTCTGGACCAGCACCCGCGCGCCGGCGGCGATCCCGCGCCGGTGCGCCGCCACGCTGCCCATCATCGCGGCCGTGTTGGGGGAATTGAACATGCCCGAGCCAGTACCGACGATGAACAGATAGATCCCGCTTTCGACATAGGAGGTGCTCCGGTCGAGCGTCGTCATCAGCGCCAGCCCGGCGGCCGTGACGAGCATCCCCAGCACTGCCATCCCGCGCGATCCGCGCCGGTCTGCCCAGATCCCCGCCAGGGGCGAGGACACGAGCATCCCCAACGCGAGCGGCGCCAGCTTGATCCCCGCGAGGATCGGCGAGTCGCCCTGAACTCCCTGGAAGTAGAACACGAACAGGAACATCAGCGCAAATCGCGCCAGTCCGTTGATGAAGGCGGCAGCTGCGGCGGCCGAGAACAGGCGATTGCGGAAGATCGACAGGTCGAGCATCGGCGCGCGCTGACGGCGCTCGATCAGCACGAACGCCGGCAGCAGCACAGCCGACAGCGATCAACCCGCCGATCACGACCGGCGAGCTCCAGCCGGAGATGCCGCCCTTGGAGATGCCGAGCACGAGGCCGGTCAGGCCGATCAGGAACGTCAACGTGCCGGCGGCATCGAACGCCGTGTCCTCAGACCGTCCGGAGAGTTCGTGCAGGATCAGCCACGCCCACAGGCTCCCGGCCAGGCCGAGCGGAACGTTGAACCAGAACACCCACGGCCACGAGAACGCCACCAGCACGCCGCCCAGCACGGGGCCGATCACCAGCCCGACCGCCGCCACCATCGTGTTCGTCCCCATCGCCAAGCCCAGCTGCTCGCGCGGGAACGTGTCGGTGACGATCGCTACAGCGTTCGCGAACAGGAACGAGCCGCCGACACCCTGGAGGATCCGCCACAAGATCAACTGCGTGCCGTTGGCGGCGAAGCCGGCGCCCAGCGACGCGAACGCGAATAGCGCAAAGCCGCCGATGTAGGCCCGCTTGCGGCCAAACTGGTCAGACAGGCGGCCGGCGCTCAGCACAAGCACCGTCGAGGCGATCATGTAGACGAGGATCACCCACACCAGCTCGAGCAGCGAGGTGTGCAGACTGCGCTCCAGATCGGGCAGCGCGATGATCAGCGTGCCCGAGTTGATCGTCGCGAGCAGCATGCCCAGGCTCGTGCACGACAGTGCCCACCACTTGTAGTTGTCGTGCTCGGCATGGACGCCGATCCGGCGTGTGCGCGGGCGGGTCCGTTTGCGAGGGAGAGCTTCGAGCGCGGCCAAGACCTGACTGTCCTCCTCCAGGAAGTTGATTCTTACGTTAAACGTAAGAATATCAGCGAGCGCAGCCGTTATCGAGACGCCGCCCACCGTCGCGAGGATCACGAACGTTGAGATGTCCCGTCTACTCGAAAGCCGCCACCGTCGCGAGGATCACGAACGTCGCGATCAGCGCCGCGCCCTCGAACGCGGTCGCCTCGCCGTCGCCGGTTATCTGCCAGACGATCAGGGCGGTCCCGAATAGCGCGCCGATGTACACCGGCGCGAGCGCGAACGTGAGCGTCGTCACGGTCAGCAACGAGACGAGCACGAGCAGCGGGTACAAGAACGCCGCAATCTGCGCGACGGAGTTCTTGACAACCGAGATCGCGAGGTCCGAGCGACCCTTGTCAGCCATCACGATGCCGGTCACGTTCTCGACCGCGTTGCCGGCAATCGCAACGATCACCAACCCCGCGAACGCCCGCGAGATGTGAAGCGTGTTGATCGTCGGCTGCAGCGCATTGACGAACCAGTCCGAGACGAACGCCGACGCGCCGCCGGCGATGAGCAGTAGCACGCCGGCAGCGGCCGTGCTGAGGCGCGGCTTGTCCTCGGTGGTTGTGACCACTTCGCCGGAGCTCAGGTACTGCCGCGCCCAGACGCCGTACACGATCAGGATCGCGATCGCCCCGACGATCGAGACCGTCTCGGTGTGGTGGCTCGCGGCGTCGTGCGAGGCATTGTTGAGCCCGATCAGAACGATGATGAACGTCGCGAGCAGCAGCAGCGTCGCGGTGTCGTTCGGCAGCCGCGGGCTGAAGCGCATCACGTGGTCTTGCGCGCGCCGGGCCCCGGCGACGATCACCAACCCCAGCACGAGCAGCGCGTTGACGAGGATCGAGCCGATGATCGCGGTCTGCGCAACGGTCACCTGGTGGGCGCCGAGCGCGAACAGCACGACGAAGAACTCCGGCAGGTTGCCGAGCGTCGACTGCAGGAAGCCCGTGATTGCCGGACCGAACTTCAGTCCCACCTGTTCTGTCGCGAGTGACACGATCCAGGCCAGGCCAGCGAGCGCGATCGTCGCCAGCGCAAACGCCAGCACGTGGTTGACTCCGCTGACATAGTGGGCAACGCCGGCCAGCGCGGTCGCGAGCGCCACCGCGCCGAGCGCGAAGCGCTCGGGTCGGGTCAGGCCATGCTCGTCTTCGGGCGGACGCACCTCATCGCCGCTTACCTGCCGGTCATCACCGTGTCGTCGTCGGCGTACGGCGGCGCACAGCAGCACAGCAGCAGCATGGCACTATCCCACGCGCTCGAACTCGCCCGTCTCGATGTCGCGCTCCACGATCTCGTCGATCTCGAACTCGCTCGTGTCCGGATCGCTGCTGCGCAGCTCGCGCGCCCGGTGGCTCTTGAACTTCAAGATCTCGAGGATGTAGATCAGGTAGAGGCTCGCGGCCAGCGCGATCATGCCGATCGCGATCATCACCGCCAACCAGCCGGCGGAGTAGTGGCCGTGGCGGTGGTAGGGGACGAACCGCAGCGCGACCGCCACGCCGGCCAGCATCAACGTCCAGCCGTACAGGTACGCGACGGTCTTGCGCTGGCTGAAGCCGATCCGGGCCATCCGGTGATGGAAGTGGTTCGCGTCCGCCGACCACGGCTTGCGACCGTATTTCAGCCGCTTGGCGACCACGAAACCCGTGTCGAGGAACGGAACGGCCAGGATGATCAGCGGCACGACCAGGGCGACGACGGCGCCGGTCTTGATCGAGCCCACGACGGCGATCACCCCCAGCAAGTAGCCGAGCAGGTTCGCCCCCGAGTCGCCCATGAACACCGAGGCTGGATGGAAGTTGTGAAACAGGAACCCGAGCGACGCGCCGGCAGTCAGCGCAGCGAGCACCCCGACGGCGTCGACATGCAGGTCGAAGGCGATGATCGAGAACGCGACCCCGTCGATCGCACACAGCCCCGCGGCGAGGCCGTCGACGCCGTCCGAGAAATTGACCACGTTCATCAGCCCCACTAGCCAGATCACCGTCAGCGCGCCGCCGGCGTGCGGAAACTGCAGCGCCCCGATGAACGGAATCGTCACATCGGTCACGACCGCGCCACCCTCGACAACGATGACCGCTGCCGCGATCTGGCCGATCAGCTTCGTCAGCGGCGGCAGATCGACGACGTCGTCGATCGCCCCCACCAGCACGATCAAGCACGCGCCGGCGATCAACGTCCACGTGTGCACCAGGCCCCCGGAGCCATGCGGGGTCCCGGCTGTGTGCTCGAGCTTGATTGTCGACGGCAGCCAGATCGCGGCCGCGACGAGCACGCCGGCCAGAATCGCCAGCCCACCTAGGCGCGGCGTCGCCCGCTCGGCCAGACCACGCTCGCTCGGCAGATCCACCGCGTGCACGCGCACCGCCATCCGCGCCGACAGCGGCGTCAGCACCGTCGCGACTGCCATCGCGACGAAGAAGGCGAACACGGCATCCCAATAGCGCATCGCTGCGAAGGATGCCAGTCGGCGGGGATCGCATGCGCCGGTGGCCGACTGCCTGCAAGCGCCGGCCTTCCCGACGACGCGGACCGGGCCGCAGCCAACCTGCGCCCTCCCCGCCCGCCCCCCTTGCCGGCTGGCCCTCGCCTACTGGCCCATCCACTAGGGGCCGTTCAAGAATTAGTGGCGGGATTTGACGAGTGGCTGGGCGTGTCTGGCGCCGCCGGCTCGGCCCGATCATACCGGGAGTATTTGAGGACGAGCCGGTGGCGCCAGGCGCGTCCAGACGCAGTCAAAACCGCCAATAATTCTTGAACGGGCCCTTAGACGGTCGCCGGCGCCCCGAGCCCCGCGTACAGCGGATATCGGTCGGCGATCGCTGCGGCCCGCTCAGCGAGATCGACCTGCCGCTGCCCGAAGTCCCCGGACTGCAGCGCGGCCGCGATGATCTGCCCGATCTCGACGAAGTCCTCGAGCTGGAGCCCGCGCGTGGCCAGTGCCGGCGTTCCGATCCGCAGCCCGGACGACACCGCCGGCGGCCGGGGGTCAAACGGGACCGCGTTGCGGTTGACGGTGATGCCGACTGCCGCAAGCCGGTCCTCGGCCTGCTTGCCGTCGAGCTCGGACTCTCGCAGGTCGCAGAGGAGCAGATGGACGTCGGTCCCGCCGGTCAGCACGTTGACGCCGCCGCCAGCGCGCACGAGCTCCGAGGCCACGGCGCGAGCGCCGGCCACCGTGCGTTGCTGGCGCTCGCCGAACGCCTCGCTGGCGGCGATCCGGAGCGCCACTGCCTTGGCCGCGATCGCGTGCTCGAGCGGTCCGCCCTGCTGGCCCGGGAATACGGCTGAGTCGATCTTCTTGGCGTGCTCCTCGCGGCAGAGGATCATGCCGCTGCGCGGACCCCCGAGCGTCTTGTGGATCGTGGTCGTGACCACGTCGGCATAGGGAATCGGCGAGGGATGCAGGCCTGCGGCGACGAGGCCGGCGAAGTGCGCCATGTCGACGACCAGGTACGCGCCCACCGTGTCGGCGATCTGCCGGAAGCGCTCGAAGTCCAGGAACCGCGGGTACGCCGACCAGCCTGCGAGGATCACCTTCGGGCGCCGTTCCCCGGCGAGCCGCTCGACCTCGTCCATATCGATCAGGCTCGTCTCGCGATCGACGTGATAGGCGGCGATGTCGTACAGCTTGCCCGAGACGTTGATCTTCATCCCGTGCGTCAGGTGGCCGCCGTGGGCGAGCTCGAGGCCCATCATCGTGTCGCCGGGAACCATCAACGCGTGGTACACGGCGGCGTTTGCCTGAGCGCCGGCGTGCGGCTGGACGTTCGCGTGCTCGGCGCCAAACAGCGCGCAGGCGCGGTCGATCGCGAGCTGCTCAGCGACGTCGACGTGCTCGCAGCCGCCGTAGTAGCGCCTGCCGGGATAGCCCTCGGCGTACTTGTTGGTCAGCACCGATCCCTGGCACTCGAGCACCGACACCGGGACGAAGTTCTCGGACGCGATCATCTCGAGCGTGCGCTGCTGGCGCTCGAGCTCCAGCGAGAGCACCTCGGCGATCTCCGGGTCCACCTCGGCCAGCGGCCGGTTGAAGAAGTCGGGCGGCAGATCGGCGGTCATAGCGACCGACGATATCAGTGCCCGCCGGGGCCGCCCGCGCCGGCGAGCGCCCATTCCAGTGCCGACGCTGAGACAGCCCCCGGCCGCACGACCGCCCAGCAACCATCGTCCTCATAACGGCGCAGGTCGACTACGGTCGACGGCGTTCCCGGAAGCTCGCCTCCGTCGATCACCAGGTCGGCCGCGGCCTCGATCAGCTCCGGCACGTCTGCGATGCGCCGCGGATCCGGTCCGCCGGCCCGGTTTGCGCTCGATTGCAGCACTGGCCGGCGCACGCCGACAAGCCGCGCCACCGCCGGAACGCGCAGGCCGAGCGTGCCGCGATCATCCCCGCATGCAAACGGGAACCGCCCTGCCGGATTGGCGAGCAGCAGGGTCACTGCGCCGGGAAGCAGGGCGTGCATTGCCGCGCGCGAGCGCTTACCGACCTCTGGCAGCGCCGCGAGCGCGAGCTCGAGGTCGAAGAACATCACCGCGGAGGGCTTGCTGAGGGGTCGGCGTTTGAGCAGATAGAGGCGCTCCACGGCAAACCGGTCCTCAGGGTCACAAGCCAGCCCGTACACCGTATCGGACGGGAACACCGCCAAGCCGCCGACAGCCAGGCACCGTTCGAATGCCTTGGCGTCACTCACCGCCGGCCGATCCGCCGCAACCAGGCAACGACCTGCCGAAAGCAGCCGCTCACCGCCGGCCGACGAGCACCCGCGCGTAGCCTGCGAGGTCGCACACACACTCGACGGTCGCGTACCCGGCGCAGCGCAGCAGCTCGCGGGCCGCCGGCGCCTGCCCGGCACCGAGCTCGAGCGCCACGAGAGGAACCCCCGCGAGCATCGCGACAAGCCGGCGCACGACGTCGAGCCCGTCAGGGCCGCCGAACAGCGCCAACGCCGGCTCGTACAGCGCGATCTCCGGCGCAAGGGCGAAGCCCTCGGCCACGTACGGCAGGTTCGCGAGTACAGCGTCGAAGGGGCCCTGCACGCCGAGCAGCAGGTCGGATTGCCCGAAGCGGACGTCCGACACGCCTAGACGACGCGCGTTCAGGCGCGCGAGCGCGAGTGCGTCCGCGTCGACGTCAACCCCGCTGACCGAGAGGTCGGGGCGCTCGTCCTTCAACGCGAGCGCAACCGCACCGCTCCCGGTCCCGACGTCGACGACCTGTGCGCCGGGCGCCAGGTCCAAGCCGACCTCGACCAGCAGCTCGGTCTCCGGCCGGGGAATCAGCGCGCGCCGGTCGACCAACAGAGTGATGCGCCGAAACTCCTTGCGCCCGAGGATGTAGGCGACCGGCTCGCGCGCCACCCGCCGGGCCACGAACGCCTCACACCGCTCGCGCGCCGCCGCCGGCAAGGCAATCGAGGCGTCGAGGACGAGGCGCTCGCGTCCGACTCCGAGCGAGGACGCGATCAGCAGCTCCGCGTCAAGACGCGGTGTGTCGCATCCTGCGCGGGCGAGTGCATCGGTTGCCCCGCGAACGGCATCTCTGACGGAGGGGCCGGGGGGGGCGACGACGGCGGCCGCGCCGCGCGCCGGGTCGCTGGCCGACACGACGCCGACGACCGTCTCAGGCAACCGCCCGCTCCGAGCCGGATGACTTGAGCGCGCCCCTATTCATGCGAGACTGGTTGCCGAGCGTGGCGCGCTCAAGCGGCGCCGCTTCTCGTCGTCTTGAAGCGCACCGGTCAGCTCGTCGAGCTCGCCGATCAGGATTCCGTCAAGGTTGTGCACGAGCAGGTTGATCCGGTGGTCCTTGACGCGCTTTTCTGGGAAGTTATAGGTGCGGATCTTCTCGGCGCGCTCACCGGTGCCGACCTGGGCGTGGCGGGATGCGGCAAGCTCGGCCTGCTGCTCGGCCAGCGCACGCTCGTACAGCCGGGCACGCAGCACTCGCATCGCGCGCTCGCGGTTCTGCAGTTGAGACTTCTCGTCCTGCATCGAGACGACGATGCCCGTCGGCTTGTGCGAGATCCGCACGGCCGAGTCGGTCGTGTTGACCGACTGCCCGCCGGGCCCCGAGCTGCGATATACGTCGGTCTGCAGGTCGCCCTCGTCGATCTCGACCTCGACGTCCTCGGCCTCGGGCAGCACGGCAACGGTCGCAGTGGAGGTGTGGATGCGCCCCTGAGACTCGGTCTCGGGGACGCGCTGGACGCGATGGGTACCGCCCTCGAACTTGAACACCGAGTAGGCGCCGCCGCCTTTGACCGCGAACGTGTACGTGCCGTCACCGATCGACAGCGGCTCGACCGTGAAGCCACGCCGCTCGGCATAGCGAGTGAGCATCCGGAACAGGTCCCCGGCCCACAGCGAGGCCTCGTCCCCGCCGGCCCCGGGCCTGATCTCGACGATCACGTTCTTGTCGTCGTTGGGGTCGCGCTCGACCATCGCCAGGCGGATCTCCTCCTCGAGCGCCTGCATCCGTTGCAGGGACACATCGAGCAGCTCCCGCAGCTCGATGTCGTCGCCGTCCTCGGCGAGCAGCTCGCGGGCGCCGGCGAGATCGTCGGCGACGTGCCGGTACTCGCTCGCCAATCGAGCCGCCGGCTCGAGCTCCCGGTAAGCCCGGCCGGCAGCCGTGTACCGCCCTCGGTCCGCGATCACCGTCGGATCCGACAGCTCTTCCTGCAGCTCGCCGAAGCGCGCCTCGATCTGGGAGACCAGCTCGTCGATCATGCTCCATCCAGTCTAGGGGCCCATCCGTCGGTCTTCGCGCCCGGATGCGACCCGGGCACAGGGCCGACGCCGGCCGCTCATGCGCTCAGGCGAGCACGCGGGCGGCCGTCACCGGCAGCGGCACGAACTCGTGCTCGAAACCAGTTGCCCGTGCGCCGGCGCCGCGCCGGAGCGCGCTACGCGACGACTTCCAGACCGACCATGTCCGCCGCCGACGCGTCCCCCGGCCGCTCCACGCTCAGCACGGCCCTGAGGGCCGCGATTGCGACCGCGAGCTGGTCGAGATCGGGCTCGCGCGTCGTCAGCTTCTGAAGCTGCAGGCCCGGGTACATGACCGCCCGCACCCAACCCCGGCTGCGATTTCTCCCAGCCCACTTGATCACCTCGAACGACAGGCCGGCGATCACGGGCACGCCGACGATCCGCGTCAGCACGAGCACCCACCATGCGGGCAGCCCGATTGGCGCGAACACGAAGATCGCCATGATCATCACAATCAACAGAAAACTGGTGCCGCAGCGCGGATGAAGGCGCGAGTACAGCCTCGCGCGCTCGGGCGTCAGCTCGTCGCAGGCCTCCAAGCACGAGATCACCTTGTGCTCGGCGCCGTGGTACTGGAACACGCGACACAGATCACGAACGCGGGACAGCAGCAGCAGGTAGCCGAGGAAGATCCCGGTCCGCAGTACGCCCTCCACGGCCCAGAACAGCACCGACGAGCCGAGCTGCTGCTTGACGAGGCTGGTCAGGCCAACCGGCACAACGAAGAACAGGCCGACCGCGAACACGATCGCGAACACGACCGTCCCCGCCCACGCCCCGCGTGAGATCTCCTCGCTTTCGCCAGGCAACTGCGCACTGGCGGAGATGCCGAGCGCCCGCAGCCCGATCCCTAGCGACTCCGCGAGTGCGACCACACCCCGGATCACCGGCCAGCGGTAGACGCGACGCCGCTTGGTCCACGAGACGAGCGGGTATGAGCAAACGTCGATCGGGCCGAGTGCCGTGGCCGGCTCCTCGGCGGCGGGCTTGCGCACGGCGACCGACCAGGTGCTGACGCCGCGCATCATCACGCCCTCCAGCACCGCCTGACCGCCGACCGGCGCGTCGCGCGAGGCGGTCAGAGGCCGCTCGCCGGCGGAGGGGGCCGCGATCGCCGGCGCCGTGCTGGAAACAGCATCGCGCCTGTCCCCACGACCCCGCCCCACGTGGTCTCCGAGCTAAGCGCCCGTCGCGGCGCGCGCGGCGCGCCGCCCCTTGGCGACTCGGCGCTGGAACCGTTCGACGCGGCCACCCGTGTCAACTAGCTTCTGCTTGCCGGTGTAGAAGGGGTGGCAAGCTGAACAGATCTCGACGTGGATCTCCGGACGAGTCGAGCGGGTCATGAACTCGTTGCCGCACGTGCAGCGCACGTGCGCATCGACGTAATCGGGATGGATTGCTGTCTTCATCGCTGCATTGAGTGTAGCGCCCGTCCTCAGGCCGGACAGGAGGCCGTCAGCGTGTTGTTGGCGCGGTTGAGATCGTCGACCCGGTGGTTCGGATCGACCGTCACCGTCGGCGCCGCCTCCGCGCTGCAGGCCAGCCCCGAGAACGACAGCAACCGCGTCCGATGCGCCCTCAGCAGCGCCACCGTTCGCGACTCCACCACTCTGCCATCGGTGAAGCGGACCTCGAACGCCCTCGCGGCGCTCGCACCAGCGTTGGTGATCTGCGCGACGTAGTCGTCGAGGTTCGGCTTGCCGGCGACCGGCACGACCGTGATCGACTGCACGAGCAGGTCCGGTCCCAGCTCGGGTTGCGAGCAGGTGCGGCTGAGTAGGACCTGCGTGCCGAGTATCTGATCGTCGGCATCCAGCCACCGGAACGTGACCCGGAGGAGGTAGTCGGCCGGCGCCGTCAGCCCGACGACCGGATGGTCGACAATCCATTCGTCCCCGGGGCGCTGCCCGAGCGTCGGGTCTTGCGGCGAGATCCAGTTACCCAGATCGGGTCCGGCGACCTCGGAGAACGAGCGCCCGCCCTTGACGCGGCGCAGGAGTGCAAAGCGCATCGTCATCTTCATCGTGCCAGGCAGCGGCCTCATCACGGCCTGCACGTAGACCTCGCGCTGTGCCGGCGCGACCGCCGGCTGGCAGATGAACCCGCGCAGCAGCGCGCGGCTCGGCTCGACGGCAGCCGATGCGCTGGCGGCTGCGACGAGCGCTGCGAGTGCGACCAGACCAGCAATCCCGAGGCGCCTCATCGACGCATAAACAAGCAGTCGGGCTCGAAGTTGCCCCGACTGCTTGGGACCGCGCGTCGTCAGGTCACGGTGTACAGGGGCCCGTCGCCGCCTTCCGGCGGCGTCAGCCTGCCGCCCTTGGCGGTGATCGCGCCGCATTGCACGCAGTTGGTGTAGTTGACGATCACGTCGACGGGACCCGCCTGGGATGCTTCGTCGGGGATCTCGTACACGCCCGCCGGGCACATCCACTGCCACGTCTCCGCGATCGCGCGCGGGACGTTCTTGCGGACCCGGATGTGGTTGGGGGCGTCGTCCCGAGTGGCGTTGCCCGACACGTAGACGCTCGACAGCTTGTCAAAGGTGTACTTGCCGTCGGGCTTCGAATACGAGTCCTTCATGCCGTCGACGGTCATCGGCGCCTCGGCGTCGCGGTGGTTGGTCCACCGACCGCCGGGGAAGCGGCCGCCGGTGATCACCATCGCGTTGGTGATCGCGCCACCGACGAAGAAGCCGCGACCGAACGGCTGCTTCATGTTGCGCGTCCGGTAGAGATCGCGGCCGATGACAGAGTCCTCGACGCGTTTGTCGTAGGCCGATAGGTCGGTACCGCCCGACCTCAGCTGCCTCACGATCGTCTCGGCGGCGAGGATCCCCGAATGGATCGCGTAGTGGATCCCCTTGAGGACCGGCACGTTCACCATCCCGGCGCTGTCACCGCAGATCAGCATGCCGGGCGCCGACGGTTTGGGCATCGCCCAGTAGCCGCCTTCGGGGATCGCCTTGGCTCCCCAGGCGACGCGCTTGCCGCCCTCGAGGATCCCGCGGACGAGCTTCGACGTCTTGAACAGCTGCAGCAAGTCGTGCCCGGACACCGTCGCGTCGGTGTAGTCGAGGCCGACCACGAAGCCGATCGAGACCCGGTTGTCGCCCATCGGATAGAGCCACGAGCCGCCGAACTCGTGCCACTTGGCGCGGTAGCGCAGCGGCCAGCCAAGCGTGTGGATCACGCGATCCAGCGGCTTGGCCACCTCCCAGACCTCCTTGACGCCGAGTGCCCACACCTGCGGTTCGCGACCGGACGCGAGGCCGAACTCCTTGATCGCGGGACCGGTCAAGTGCCCCCAGGTCCCCTCAGCGAGCACGGTCGCCCTGGCGGTCACGTCGGACCCCGGCTCGAAGTTGCCCAGCTGCTCGCCCTCCTTGCCGCGGCCCTTGTCGCCTGAGCGCACGCCGACGACGACGCCGTCCTGCACCAGCAGCTGATGGGCGCTGGTCTCGGTCAGGATGTAGGCGCCCGCCTCCTCGGCCCTTTCGGCCAGCCAGCGCGAGAGTTCCGCGACGCTGACCATGTAATTGCCATGGTTGCGAAACGGCGGCGGCGTCGGCTTCAGCGGCAGCGCCCGGCCGGGTCCGAGCATCCAGTAGACGGTGTCCTTGGCGACCGTGCCGTAGCTAGGCCACTCCGACGGGTCCATATCCGGAAACAGCTCCTTGAGCCCGGACGGGCGCATCATCGCGCCGCTCAGGTTGTGCGCGCCGCACGCCTTGCCCTTCTCGATCACCGCCACTGGCACCTCGCCCAGCCGCGCCATCAGCTCGGGCTCGCCCGCGAGCAGCTGCAGGAGCTTGTTCGCGCACGCCAGGCCCGCCGGGCCGCCGCCGACGATGACCACGCCGACGTCGATGCGCTCGTCCTCGGGATCGAGCTCGCGCCTGATGAACTCCCCCGTCGAGTCGACCGGGGGCGGGAACTCGCTCGGAGCGGTCGCGCCGTTTGCACCAGCCATCGCTGATCAGCCGCCCTTCTTCGCCTTGAGCGCGTCCGTCAGCTTGGGCAGGATCTTGTTCAGGTCCCCGACGATCCCGAGATCGGAGAACTCGAAGATCGGAGCGTTCGCGTCCTTGTTGATCGCCACGATGTTTTCGGAGGACTGCATCCCGACCTTGTGCTGGATCGCGCCCGAGATCCCGGCCGCGAGGTACAGCTTGGGCGAGACGGTCTTACCGGTCTGGCCGATCTGCGCGGCGTACGGGTACCAGCCCGCGTCGACGACCGCGCGCGTGGCCGCGACCGCGCTGTTGCCGCCGAACGCCGCGGCGAGGTCCTCGGCGAGCTTGAAGCCCTCTGCCTTGCCGAGTCCGCGGCCGCCAGCGACGAGGATGTCGGCGCCCTCGATGTCGACGTCCGCGCCGCGCGCCTCGCCGCGCTGCAGCATCGTCGCCTTTGTCGACCACGGCGAGTAGTCGACCTCGACGTCGACAACCTCTGCCGCACCGCCGTCCCTCGGCACGACCTCGAACGCGTTAATCCGTCCGATGATGATCCCAAGGTCGCCCCTGTAGTGTGAGACCGAGATCTTGGAGTCTTGGAGGATCGGTCGCTCAGCGACGAGCTTGCCGTCCTCGGCACGTACGGCGGTGACCTCCATCGTCACCCCGGCCTGCTTGCGCGCCGCGAGTCCGGCCCCGATCTCGAACCCGAGCAGGCCGCCGCCGAACAGCGCGTAGGAGTGCCCGTGCTCATCGATCACCGTGGCCATCGCGTCGACGATCGGTTGCGCTAGCCCCTCGGGACCGCGGGCGCGGAACACCTTCGTCGCGCCGTAGGCGCCGAGCGAGGCGCACAGCTCGTCGGTCAGGTCATCGCCGCCGAGCACGACCGCATGGCACTGGCCGCCGATCTCCGCAGCGCGGGTCGCGCCTTCTGAGACGGCGCCGAGCGAGTTCTTGTTGAACTCGCCCTGGTAATGCAGGACGTAGGTCAGGACATCGGCCATTTCAGATCAGCTTCCTTTCCTCGAGCCAGGCGAGGATCTTCTCGACCGTCTCATTCGTGTCCTCGTCCTCGATGATCTGGCCGGAAGCTTTCGCCGGCGGATCGTGGAAGTCGCCGCACTGTACGCGGGAACCCTGTTCGCCGACCAGCGAAGCGTCGATTCCGAGGTCGCCCGTCGCGAGTGTCTCGAGTGGCTTCTTCTTGGCGCCCATGATCGCCTTCAGTGAGGGATAGCGGGGCTCGTTGATCGCGTCGCCGACCGAGATCACGGCCGGAAGCTCGATCTGCACGGTGTCGTAGCCGTACTCGGCCTGGCGCTCGCAGCGCAGCGCGCCGTCCTTGATGTCCAACTGGATCACCTGCGTCAGCGACGGCATCTTAAGATGGTCGGCCACCAAGGCCCCCATCGTGTAGCACTCGCCGTCGTCGGACTGCTGACCAAGCAACACGAGGTCGGGCTGCTCCTTCTCCAGCACCTTCCCCAGCGCATAGCCGGTTGCCGACACGTCCGAGCCGACGAGCGCCGAGTCGGTGAGGTGCAGTGACCGGTCGGCGCCGAGTGATACGGCCTTGTGCAACGCGCGGACAGCGGATTCGGGACCCATCGTGACCGCTACGATCTCGTCGACCTGCACCGCGCCGCCCTCGCGAATCTGCATCGCCGCCTCGAGGGCGTGCGTGTCATAGGGGTTCAGGTTCTTCTCCCCTGAGCGGTCCAGCCGCCCCGTCGAGGCGTCGATGCGCTTCTCGACGGCGGCGTCCGGCACCTCTTTGACCAGGACACAAATCTTCAACTGTGGCCTCCTCTGAGGGGTTGCACTGCGGGACCTCGCGTCCCACTCTCGGGCTCCGGCCTCGGTCGAATTCGTTACCGGACGCCCTTCAATAATATCGCGTTGACTGACGAGTCAATCGGCCCCGGATATAATGCCGCCCGCTCTCCCGAGAGCGCTGCGGTCGGCTAGGCTCGCACCGCGCCGCGGATGAAGTCCACGATCTCCTGCGTCTGCGAGCCCGGGCCGAACACTTCCGCGACCCCCGCGGTCTTCAGCTGCGCTATGTCGTCGCCGGGGATCGTGCCGCCGAGCGTCACGAGCACGTCATCGACTCCCTGCTCCTTGAGCAGCGCGAGGACCCTCGGTACGAGCGTCATGTGCGCGCCCGACAGGATCGAGAGGCCAACGGCGTCGGCGTCCTCCTGGATCACAGTCTCGACGATCTGCTCGGGCGTCTGGTGAAGCCCAGTGTAGATCACCTCCATCCCGGCGTCGCGCAGCGCGCGGGCGATGATCTTCGCGCCGCGGTCGTGCCCGTCCAGACCGGGTTTGGCGACGACGACTCGGATCTTCTTTTCCGGGCTGGGCATCTGAGCGAACTCGATTCTAGTGGCTCATCCTGTAAATCAGTGCCCGATTCACGAGCGAGAATCGAGCATGGCAAGGACGCAGGACCGAAGGTGTAGCAGCGCTACATTGAGGTCCGAGAACACAGCCAGGCGAAGATTCGAAGCCGTGAAGCGGGTGCGGATTTGCAGGATGGGCCACTAGTGGCGAGGGCCGGCACCGCGCGGCGAGCGAAGCGAGTCGCGTGATGGGCAATGATTTCCCGGATGCACCACTAGTGGTGCATCCCGCACCACTAGTCGCGATCCGGGCCTGTCAGCGGGGGTCGCGCGGGCGCGTGATCAGCCGCGGTCGGCAGACAGGCGTCCGGCCGCGATCCGCGTCCGTGACCGCCAGTTGCGCCGGCTCCGCGCTGCGAGCGCGACGGTCCCGAGACCGCCGGCCGCGGCCGCGCCCACGAGCGCCCCGGCGGTCTTCAGCCGCCGCGCGAGCCGATCGAAGCGGAGCACCTCCCACCCTTCCCCGCGCGCGATCCGCGCTAGCTCGGAGTCGGGGTTGACCGCGACCGGATGGCCGACCGTGCGGAGCATCGGCAGGTCCGATTCGGAGTCCGAGTAGGCGTAGGAAGCGTCCAGATCGATTCGCTCGCGCGCCGCCAGCTCCTGGATCGCGCGCGCCTTGCCGCTGCGATAGATGAACAGTCCGGTCGGGCGGCCGGTGAACACGCCGTCCCTGGCCTCGGAGAACTGCGAACCGATCGCGCCGTCGAGTGCCAGCACGCTCGCGAGCATCGCCGCGAGCTCCTGCGAGGCCGCCGTCACGATGTACACCCGGCGGCCCGCGTCCTGGTGCTCGTGCGCCAGCGCCAGCATCTGCGGATAGATCCGCGGCAGGATCCCCACCAGCACGTCCGCGCCGAGGCGCTCCAGGTCGACCACCCGCACCCCCTCCAGCGACCGCGAGATCCGGTCACGCAGCGCGTGCGTGTCCTCGTCGGTCGCTCCCCGCAGCCGGAATCGCAGATTCGCCCACCCATCCGCGATCAGCTGCCGGCGTCCCATCAGACCAGCCTTGTAGGCGGCACGGCCGAACTGGAAGGCCGACGAGCCTTCCATCAGCGTGCGGTCCAGATCAAAGAAAGCCGCGCTAGCGGCTGCGGAAACGTGGCCGACACGCGGAGCGGTCACAAAAACCAATCCTAGAGCGGAGCGTGGAGGCCGGGAGGGCCGCAGCCGTTCTCCCGCGGCAGCACTCAGCCGCCGTTCACCTCCACGATCACCGCGTCGCCCTGGCCGCCGCCCGAGCAGATCGCGGCGCACCCCAGGCCGCCGCCGCGCCGGCGCAGCTCGAGGACCAGCGCGCCGAGGATGCGCGCGCCGGAGGCGCCGATCGGGTGACCCAGCGCGACCGCGCCGCCGTTGACGTTGACGCGGTCCGCGTCGATCCCGAGCATTCGAATCGAGTTGAGCGTGACGGACGCGAACGCCTCGTTGATCTCCCACAGCTCGATGTCCTGCACCCCCAGCGCCGGCCTTCGCGAGCGCCTTGCGTGCGGCGTTGCGCCGGCGTACGCGCGAGATACGGCGAAATCGTCGGCGACCTGAGCCTGCGCCACGATCGTCGCAAGCGCCGTGCGGCCGTTGCGCTTGGCCCACGCGTCGCTGGCCACGACCAGCGCCCCCGCGCCGTCGTTGACGCCGGGGGAGTTGCCGGCGGTGTGCGAGCCGTCCTTGACGAAGATTGGCGGCAGCTTGGCGAGCGTCTCGAGCGTCGTGTCACGGCGCGGTGCCTCGTCGATCTCGACGACCGTATCGCCCTTCTTGCCCTTGACGGTGACCGGCGACGATCTCCTCGGGCAGGCGACCTTCGTCGGTCGCCTTGATCGCGAGCTGGTGCGAGCGCAGCGCCCAGCGGTCCATGTCCGCCCGTGTCAGCTCGAGCTCGGTCGCGACCTCGCTGGCCTCCTGCGCCATGTGCTTGCCGGAGAAGGGGTTCGTGAGGCCGTCGGTGATCATCGCGTCGAGCGCCTTGCCGTCGCCCATCCGCAGGCCGAACCGCGCCTGCTTGAGCAGGTAGGGCGCGTTGCGACATCGACTCCATGCCGCCGGCGACTGCGACTTCGACGTCGCCGGCGCGGATCCCCGCGTCCAGCAGGCCCGCGGCGCGAATTCCCGACGCGCACACCTTGTTGATCGTCTCCGAGGAGACCTCCCTGGGGATCCCGGCCTTGATCTGCGCCTGGCGCGAGGGGATCTGCCCCTGCCCGGCCTGGATGCACCTGACCCATGACGACGTGCTGCACCTGGCCGGGAGCCGACCTCGGCGCGCTCCAGCGCGGCCTTGATCGCCGTGCCGCCGAGCTCGGTCGCATCGAGCGCTCGCGAGACCGCCGCCGAGCTTCCCGATCGGCGTGCGGGCGGTGGACAGGATCACGGTCTTGGGCATTTGGGGTCTCCGGGTTCAGTGGCGCTGCCAGAGCCGGCAATCCTAGTGGTAGTGTCCGGCGATGCTCGTCCAGGCAACGTCGCGAAGGACCGCTGCGCACCGACGCTGACACGATCGTGATCGGGGTCTTCGATGGCGAGGACGTTGCGCACGACGTCGACGGCGTGCTCGGCGCGCTGCTGGCATCCGGCGAGGCGCGACGAGATTTCAAGCACCTCGCAGTGACACACGCCGAGGGGCGCCGCCTGATCCTCGTCGGGCTCGGCGCCCGCCGCAGCTTCGATGGCGAGCGCGCGCGCGTGGTGGCCGCGGTCGCCGAGGGCCGCGCGCGGGAGCTGGCCGCACGCACGCTGTGCTGGGAGGTGCCCGCACCACGTGGGCGACGAGGTCGTCGGCGGCCTCGTGCAGGGGACGCTTCTGCACGCCTACCGGTTCGAGCGTTACAAGCCGGCGCTCGAGAAGGATGTCCCGGCCGAGCGGTTGATCCTCAGCGCACACCACGAGATCGCCGAAGCCGTGGAGCGCGCCGCGGTCGTCACAGCGGCCCAGAACCGGGCGCGCGATCTCGCCAACACCCCCGGCAACGACTCACGCCAGTGCGGCTCGCGTCGTATGCGCAACGGCTCGAGGACGTGAACGTCGCGGTCTGGGACGAAGAGGAGATCGGTCGCGCGGGGATGGGCGCGTTTGCCGCGGTCGCGCAGGGCTCGCTGCAGGGCGCGCGCCTGATCCGCCTGCAGTACGACGGCCGTGCGGACGGACCGCGGCTCGGGCTCATCGGCAAGGCGGTCACGTTCGACTCGGGGGGCTATCGCTCAAGCCGGCGGCCAAGATGGACGAGATGAAGTTCGACATGTCCGGTGGCGCGGCGGTGATCGAGGCGATCGCCGCGCTGGCGCAGCTCGACGCCCCGGTCCGCGTGCTCGGCGTGGTCGGCGCAACCGAGAACCTTCCGAGCGGAGGCTCCGTGAAACCCGGCGACATCGTCCGCGCGCTCGACGGCACGACAATTGAGGTCAACAACACCGACGCCGAGGGCCGGCTCGTGCTGGCCGACTGCATCTCCTACGCACGCCGCGAGGGGTGCGAACGGCTGATCGACATCGCGACCCTGACCGGCGGCATCGTCGTCGCGCTGGGCTCCACCTACGCCGGCCTGATGTCAAACGACGACCCGTGGGCAGAGCAAGTCGAGGCGTGCGGGGCTGGTACCGGCGAGCTCGTCTGGCGCATGCCGCTGCACCCGGAGTACGCCGACATGATCAAGGGAACCTACGCCCAGCTGATCAACGTCACCGAGCGCCGGGAGGCGACCGCGCTGACCGCCGCGGAGTTCCTACATCACTTCGCAGGGGACACGCCTTGGGCCCACATCGACATCGCCGGCTCGGGCTGGGACGCGCACCGCCCCTACTTCGACAAGGGCGGCACGGGCTTCGGGGTGCGGCTGCTCGTCGAGGTCGCGCTGCGCGCCGCCGCTACGCCCTGACCATGGATTTCGATCTCGCCGACCACCATCGACTGCTGCGCGCGACCGTGCGCGAATTCGCAGAGCAGGAGATCGCCCCGGTCGCCGAGGAGCTCGACCGTACCAAGCAGTTCCCGTACGAGATCGTCAGGCGTCTCGGCGAGCTCGATCTGATGGGGATTCCGTTCCCGGAGGAGTACGGGGGAGGCGGCGGAGATTCGCTGGCCTACGCGCTGGCCGTGGAGGAACTCACGCGGGTGGACTCGTCGGTCGCGATCACGCTCTGCGCCCACACCTCGCTCGGTACCCAGCCGCTGTACCTGTTCGGCTCCGAGGCGCAGAAGCGGGAGTGGCTGCCCAGACTGTGCAGCGGCGCGCAGCTCGGCGCCTTCGGCCTCACCGAGCCGGAAGCGGGCTCGGATGCGGGCAACACCCAGACCCGCGCTGTGCTCGACGACGGCGAGTGGGTGATCAACGGCTCCAAGCAGTTCATCACCAACGCCGGTACGAGCATCTCGGGGATGGTGGTGATCACGGCGGTCACGGGCCCGGGTGGTTCGGACGGCGCCGCTCGGGAGATCTCGAACCTGCTCGTCCCAAATGGGACCCCCGGCTACGAGCCGGGGGAGCCGTACCGGAAGATGGGCTGGAACGCATCCGACACGCGACCGCTGTCGTTCTCGGACTGCCGCGTCCCGGCCGATAACCTGATCGGAGGCCGCGGGCGAGGACTGGCGCAGTTTCTCCACGTGCTGGACATCGGGCGGATCGGCGTCGCCGCGATGGGGGTCGGTCTCGCCCAGGGCGCGCTCGACCAGGCGCTCGCCTACGCCAAGCAGCGGCGGGCGTTCGGCACGCCGATCTCGAAGTTCCAGTCGATTCAAGCAAAGCTCGCCAACCTCTCGACCGAGCTCGAGGCGACGCGCCTGCTCGTGCACAAGGCCGCGTACCTGAAGGACCTTGGCCGCAACTTCACGCTGACCGCTGCGCAGGCGAAGCTCAAGAGCGGCCGGCTGGCGGTCAGCGCGGCCGACGCGGCCGTCCAGATCCACGGTGGCTACGGCTACATCGAGGAGTATCCAGTGTGCCGCTTCTACCGGGACGCCAAGATCCTGACCATCGGTGAGGGGACCGACGAGGTGCAAGAGATCGTGATCGCCCGGGCACTCGGAGCATGAGGGCCTGGGCCAGCCTGGCGATCGTTGCACTTACCGCCGCGCCGGCGCTCGCCACTGAGACTGGCCGAAAAAGCGTCCACGTGGTGCGCTTTTTCGGCCAGCCTCCGCGGCGCGGCGGTCGCGCGGCACGGACCGCCCCGCTGGGCGCCGCGCGCCTGCAGGGTCAGTTCGAGCTCCGTGGCCGGGTGACGGTCGCACACGCGATGGCCGGCGAGCACGTCGGCGAGATCGTGCAGCGCAGTTGGACATTCGTGCCGCAATGTGCGGCCGGGCCCTGCCAACACGTGCTGCTGCTGCGAGCGCGCGCGAACGGCACCGACATGACGATGCTCTCCGAGCACGTGCCCGGCGATTACGCTGGCGCCAGCGCGTTCTTCGCGCCCCTGCGTTGCGGGGCGCGCACGTACGCGCACGGCGAGTTGGTCCCGTTCAGGATCACGGTGCAGGTCACCGCCGACGCGTCGCCCGCCGGCACGATCATCGCGGTTGCGGTGAGCGCTTCCTACACCAACCGGACGAGAACGAACCTTACGCCCTGCGTGGATGTCCACCGCCACGACGCTGCCGCGTACACCGGCGAGCTCGTGGCGGCGACAGGCTCGGCCGGCGCGTAGCCGGCGGACCTCCATCAGGTGCGCATTGCAGGAAGTTGCTTGCTGCGCGCTTAGGGCTCCCGCGGGGCGATGCGCAGCGAGCCAAGCACCCGGTCGAGCCGCACTAGCTGGGCCCGGCGCCCGGCGCGCGCGCCGGCGATCACGACGTACAGACAGAACGGCCGGCCGGCGGCGGAGAAGAAGTGCTGCAAGCCGGCCTGCCCGGGCAGGGGATGCGCAAGCCGGCGCGGCGAGAAGCTCACCGGATCAAGCGGCACCGGCAACCGTCGGGGTGAAAACAGCCCCCGCCCCGGCTCCAGCCCGGAGCCCGGCTGGTATTCGGCGAGCGCCATGAACGAGCCGGCCTCCGGCATTAGCGCCGTGCTGCGGTCGCCAAACTCCCCGTCGCTGACAGCGATCGGGAAGTCGCCGGCGTGCAGCGTCGCATTCCCGCCCGGGCGGACGAATACGCGCCCGCTCCATCCCGGCGGCAGCTCGATCTTCAGGCCATGTGCCGCCAGCCTCACGCGACACTCCCCCGGCGCCTCACTTCGCGCTTGCGCCTCACGCCACGCTTCCCCCGGCGCCTCACTTCGCGCTTGCGCCTCACGCCACGCTTCCCCCGTCGCCTCACTTCGCGCTTGCGCCTCACGCCACGCTACCCCAGCGCCTCACGCCACACTCCCCGCGACCGCCAGCGCAAAGAGCGCCACCAGCACGAGCAGCCCGGCGCGATCCGTGGCGGCCCGTGCACGCGCGAGCCGCGCGTGCAACAACAGCAGCTGATCCGGGGCGCGGACGCAGGCGGCGGCCAGCGGCGTTAGCCCGCGGATCGCCCCGTAGCAGCCGGCGACGAGCGCGCCGCGGAGCGGATCCGCCGTCAGCACGGCCGCCAGGAGGGCGACGTAGGTCGCGGCACTCGTGACCACCGTGGTCACGCCGAGCCCGAGCTGCGCGCCGTATCCGAGCCCGTAGACCCAGCTGCGGTACTCGTCGAGCCAGCGCTCGTTGACCTGCCGACGCGGTCCGGGGATGCTGTGCGCCCCAGCGTCGAGGACGATCGCCGCAAGCAGAGCGGCGGCCAGAACGGCAAGTCGCGGGTGCGCTCCGAGCATGCCGAACGCTATCGCCCCCAGTGCGCCAGCGAGCCCGCCGGCGAGCACCCCGGCGCCGGTCGCCCCGAGCGCGAACGCGGTGACCGTGATCCCCCAGCGTGCTTGCCGGCCCCGCTCTCCGAGCGGAGTGATGCTCGCGAGCATCGACTGGCCTCACGGTGACCACGCGGCCCGGATCGCGGCAACCGCGGCCACCGCGCAGCCAAGGGCCGGCAGCTCGGTCACGGCTCGCGCTCGGCGGGCAGTCGCCCCGGGTAAAGGCTGGGATGGCCGGGTGTGATGCCTGCAGCGGCAAATGTCTCGTCGATCCGGCGTCCCCGTGCGTTGCCGCCGCCAGCGCCGGCCGCGCGCTGGTCGTCGATCGCGTCGGTCACAAGCGAGGCCAGCGCCTGCCAGTTGGCGGCGGCGCCTTCGCCCCGAATCCCGCGGTCGACGAGCACGAAGTACGGCGAGCCGGGGACGCGGTAGTCCTCCCACGCCTGCGAGGACATCACGACCGGGACCTCGGCAGGGCTCAGCGCGCGCAGACGAGCGCGGCTTTCCCGGTCCTGGCTGCGGGTCACGATCACGGTCTGCACCTCGGGAGGGAGGCGGCGCTCGCCGAGCGTCTCCCAGAACCCCTCACAGCTACCGCAGCCGCTGGTCAGAAAGGCGAGCAACGTCGGGGCGGCCGCACCGCCGCGGAAGTCCAGCGAGACCGCATCCCCGCGGGGCGTCGCGCCGGCGATCGGCGCAGCGCGCACCGCGCGCGGACCGCGGCGGGCGCCCGGCGGCCCAGGCACGCCCGCGGCGCCCGCCGCCGGCTCAGACACGCCCGCGGCGCCCGCTGCCGGCTCAGACACGCCCGCGGCGCCGTCCGCCGGCCCAGACACGCCCGCGGCGCCCGCCGCCGGCCCAGACACACCCGCGGCGCCGTCCGCCGGCCCAGACACGCCCGCGGCGCCCGCCGCCGGCCCAGACACGCCCGCGGCGCCGTCCGCCGGCCCAGACACGCCCGCGGCGCCGTCCGCCGGCGCTCCCAACCGCCGCAGGATCTCGGCGTGGCTGCGCAGCAGTCCGGCGACCAGCACGAGCAAGAGCACGAGCAGGACTGTCTCGGCTGACACGAGCGCCACCATCACACCCCTCCCCCACCCGGCAGCGGTCCGGCGAGGCCGTGCAGGCAGTCTGCCTCGTGGACGCAGGTGCGATCGTCGACGAACTCTGTCGCGTTGCAGCCCCAGCCGCTCACGGTGGCCGGGCTGTGACAGATCACGAGTCTGCAGACGACCTCGGTCGTGCCCTCGATCTGCGTGTTGCACTGCCCGTAGCGGAACTGGTTGCAGTCCACTCGCCGCCGCCCGCAATCCCCGAGCGCGCACTGACAACCGCCAGGGAACACCCGGCCCGGAATCCGGTTGCAGTCGACGTAGTAACGCACGCCCTCCTGGTGGCACAGGCCGGTGCCCCGATAACTGGTGCACATCCACCATCCCGCCACGTACGTGTTCGGTGGGCAGGTGTTGTCTCCGCCCTCGATCTCGCAGCAGAACGCGGTGTAGCCGTCGTTACAGAGGCTGCTTGGGGAACAGTCCCCGGGCGAGATCACCGCCCACGCCGTCCCGGGCCGGACGAGGTAGCGGACCGGTGCGACCGCGAACGCCGAGCCGGCGAGCGCCGCCCGCGCAATCGCGCCGCGGCGCGAAGTGTGGCGCTCCAGCAGCGCTCCGGCCGCCGCCACGATCCGCTCGCTCAGGCTCACCTTCGGTTCCACGCAGCCCAGATGGTCGGCAGGTCCCTGTAGACGAGCATCGTGGCATAGACGGCAGCTGTAATCGCGAGCGCGAGGACGCCGGCGGTCGCAGCCGGTCGGTCGATGATCCACGCAGCCCCCTGCGGCGACCGCACGGCGGCGGCGAGCGCGACCGATGCGAGCGCCCCGCTCAAGAGCGACTGCGCGCTCGAAGCAGGCGCCTCCCGCTCGCCGAAGCAGCCGCACGCGACCCGCCTGCGAGCCAGAGCCAAAGACAAGCAGCAGAACGTGGCGTAGACGCAGGCGAGCAGCAGGGCGGTCACGTGACCGGGCATCACGGCAGACCACGCGCCGAGCGCGATCTCGCCCACCGCGAGCGCGCGCACGAGCGCCGGCGGCGCCGGCACGCCAGCGGACGCTAGCGCCGTCACCGCGGGCCTGGGCGCGCGCAGCTTGGCGACGCCCGCCGCGCACAGCACGATCGCCGCGACCGCGAACGGGATGGTCAGCGCATCGGCCACCCGATCATCCCCTACCTCCGTAGACCGGCACCCGGTCCAGGATCGCGGCTGCCGCACTCGCCGGGTCGAGCTGGCGCGAGACGACGCGGTCGAGCAGCAGCTTGACCTCTGGGTCGTCCTGCAAGGCTGCCTCCAGCTCGCGGCGCAGCCGGAACGCCGCGATCCCCAGCACCTCGTTGAGCAGGTTGCGCCGGCGCCGCGAGGACAGGCTGCCTTCCGCGCGAATGTACGCGCGATGCTCGTCGAGCTTCTCGGCGAGCCTCTCCGTGCCCTCGCCCCGGGCCGCCTCGGTCCGGACGATCGGAACCTGCCAGCCACGCCGCGGCCCGAGCGCCAGCACGCCGTTGATCTCGCGCACCATCGTGTCAGCGAGCGGGTGATCGGCCTTATTGACGACGATCACGTCTGGGATCTCCATCACGCCCGCCTTCAAGGCCTGGATTGAATCACCCGAGCCGGGCATCAGTACCAGCACGACCGTGTCCGCATGGTCGATGATGTCGACCTCCCCCTGCCCGACACCAACCGTCTCAAGCAGGACGACGTCGCGGCCGGAGGCGTCCATCAGCAGGGCCGCCTGCAGCGCGGCCTCGGCGAGCCCCCCAAGCGCGCCGCGGGTGGCCATCGAGCGGATGAACACGCCCGGGTCCAGGAAGTGGTCGGCGAGCCGGATCCGGTCGCCGAGCAGCGCCCCCTTCGTGAACGGCGACGACGGGTCGATCGACAGCACCGCGACGCTCCGGGAGCGCTGTCGCTCGAGCTTCGTCACCGCGCCGACAAGCGTCGACTTGCCGACCCCGGGCGGCCCCGTGAAGCCGACGATCGCCGCTTTGCCCGTGCGCGGGTAGACCTCCCGGACCAGCGCCCAACCGTGCGGATCGTCGTCCTCGACGAGCGAGATCGCTCGTGCGAGGGCACGCCTATCGCCGGCCAGCAGGCGCGCGGCGAGTGACTGTTCGGGTGAGCTCGTCAACGGCGAGCAATCATGCCAGGCGATCGTCGGGCTCCGCTGGCCGTACCGAGGTCGGCGGCGACGATTACGATGCGGCAGTGGCAACCCGGACCCTGAAGACGCCCCCCGCTTCGCCGCGCATCGTGCGCGGTCCGCCGCCACCGCTGCACGGAGGCCTGCTTACGTTCCTGCGCTTCGCGCGCAAGCACCGCATGCTGTCGCGCGGCTACCTGCCGCTGTACGCGCGCTGGCTGTGGCTCAAGCTGCGCTGGCGTGGGCGGCTGAAGACCGACGGCATCTGCTTTGTCTGTCCGGGGGTGAAGTTCGAAATCGGACGCAACGCGACGGTCACGCTCGGTCGCTGGTCGTGGCTCGGGCACCGCTGCAAAGTACGCGCGCATGAGGGCCACGTCTCGATCGGCGCCAAGTCGGTGCTCGGCCAGGAGTGCACGATCTCCACCTATCAGCGCATCTCGATTGGCCGCGAATGCATCATCGCCGACCGGGTGATGATGATCGACTTCGACCACGGGATGGTCGAAGTCGAGCGGCCGATCCGCGAGCAGGGCATCTACAAGCGCGATGTCGACATCGGCCACAACGTCTGGATCGGATACGCCGCCTGCGTGTTGCGGGGAGTGAAGATCGGCAACAACTCGGTCGTCGGCACGAGCGCCGTGGTGACGTGCGATGTGCCCGAGAACGCGGTCGTAGCCGGCGTCCCCGCGCGGATCATCCGGATGCGCAAGGCGCCCCGGACCTTCCGCTGGGAGTGACACCGCAACTGCTCACGGCGACCAGCCCGACAGCACCGGTGCCAGGTTGCGCAGGGCGGGTGCAAGCTCCTCGGCGCCGGCAAGCGCCTCTGCCAGCGCGCGGGCGTGTGCCAGCGCCCGCTCGCGCGGATATTCCCCCGCCAGCCGCCCCGACGCGAGAAACGCCCAGTCGCTCGCCTGCAGGGCCAGCAGCTCGCGCAGCGCGCGCTCGCTCGGTTCGCTCGCCGCCGCGAGCACCCTCAGCTCCGCCGTACGCGCCTGCCAGGCGAGCTCCGCGACGGCAGGCCCGCTCCAAGTCCGCAGGTCACCACCCTCGCCCCAGCTGCTGACTCCGATCCCGGCCGGCGCCGGCGCCGGCGGGTGGCGCTCGAGCCCGTCGTCGAGCGTGGTCAGCGCGAGGTCCTGGCACGCGCACTGCTCGATCACCTCCTCCAGCCACACGACCCCCTCGTACCACCAGTGGCCGAGCAGCTCGGTGTCGAGCGCGCACACGCACACGCCGCCGTCACGAACGCGCTCGCCGACGCGGGCGACGAAGTCCTGCGCATGCTCGCGAGCCGCCGCGCGCGCCGCCTCCGGGTGATACGCGCCGCCGCCGTTGCTCCAGACGCGATGGTGGTGCGGTGTCAGCGCGTGGTAGTCGCGGTACGGAGGACTGGCCGGATAGCCGTCCCTGCTCCAGACGAGCGCCATTGTGCGGCGATCGATCGGCCACAGGACCGCACCCGCCTCCGTCTGCAGGGGCCGCAGATGGCGAGCATCGCCGGGCCCGAAGACCCCGGTCAACTCGACGCATGCCGCCCGCACGCCTGCCTCCTCCAACAGCGGGTGCAGCCACGGCGCGTGGGCGCACTCAGGCAGCCAGAACCCACCTGCCCAGTCTCCGAACCGCCGGCGGTGCGCCGCGATTCCGGTCTGGACCTGCAGCCCGATCCCGCTGTCGGTGGCCAGCAGCGGCAGCACCGCGTGCGTCGCGGCCGAGGTCCAGCTCGCGTGCTCGCCGAGCGCGGCCAGCAGGCCATCTCCGAGCCGCGCAAGCCGGTCTGCGGCGACGGCGTACTCCGCGGCCGACCGCTCGAGCTCCGCAGCGAGCATCTGCTTCCCGGCCGCGCGAAAGCCGACGACGTCCCGGCGGTGTGACTCGGGCCGGATCTCGCGCAGGAAGGAAATGCAGCGCTCGATCGCGCCCGGCGCCTCGAGCTGATCGCACAGGACAGGCGTCAACGAGAGCGTGATCGGCGCGCGACCCAGCAACTCGAGCAGCGGCAGGTAGCACATCGCGATCGCCTCCCAGAGCCACTCCTCGCCGAACGGCCAGGTGCCGAAACCCTCGGGGTTTCGCAGAAATGATGCGGCATCAGGAGGTGGCCACGGTCCCCCGCCCTCGACGTAGGGCATGTGCGTGTGTAAGACGATCGCCAGTTCGCCCGGGGAAGAAGGCATATGCCGAACACACCCTATCCGCGCGGCGTCTTGACGCGAGCGATGTCGTGACCTACTTCGGGCCGGCGGCCGACGATGTTCGCGTGAGCTGGTGAACACGTTGATGGGAGAGCTCGGCGTCCTCCGCGATCGCGCGGAGGCTAGCGCCGGCTTTGTGAGCGTCGCGTATCGCCTGCTCGAACCGGTCGCGTGCGATGTCGAGCTGTTGCCGGGCGTGGCGGACTGCTTCTCGGTGGTCCGTCACGGGGCCGCCTCGACGTAGGCGGTGCTGGTGGTCGCCGGGGGGATGGGAAGCCCTTCCGCGCGGAGACCCTCGACGTGGAATTCGATCGCGTCGGCCATCTCGCGCTCGATCGAGTCCCGGGTCTCGGCGACCGCGACGCAGCCGGGAAGGTCCGGCGCGTAGGCGCTGTAGCCGGTGTCGGTGGGTTCGATGACGATTGCGTAGCGGCTCATCGGAGATGGTCGAGTCCTGACTGCTTGCGGATGCTCCCCAGCGTGCCGGGAGCGAGCATGCTGCTTGGCTTGCCGTGGAGGGTCACGAGTCCGGGCTTGGTCGGGTGCTTGTACTGCCGGTGGCTGCCTTTCGTCCGGGCGATCACCCAGCCATTGGCTTCGAGTTCTGCGATCACGTCCCGGACCTTCATGCCCATCCGTCTAACCTACTAGACACACGGTCGAGTCAAATAGGCTAGACGATCTCGCGAAATAGTGGCGCTTTTGAACGAAGACGCCAGCCATATGCGCGCGAAGTGCGGCCGCACCTCGTGATCTGCGAAAGCGTCAGTATTTCGAGCCGCTTTGGCCTACCCCGTTCGCCATCAATCAGCTGAGTTGAGCGAGACATGTAGCGATCGAGACAGGGCCGGCCGGGTGGCCTTGACGAAGAGCTCGGCGCGGAGCTCCTCGGCGCCGGGACGGCCCCGATGGGAGGCGGACATCGGCGGCCCGCAGCGTGATCTGCCGAAGCCCTCGACGTAGGGCATGTGCGTATGGAGCACGAGCGCGAGCTCGCCTCTGGGAGCTACCCGCGGCAAACCGCCAGGAGGTCGAGCGCCGCGTCGAGCCGCCGGCGCCGGAGCGCGAAATCGCTGCTTGCGATCGCGGGCACGAAGCGGTCGTAGAACGGCTTCGTGATCCGCAGGCGAGCGTGCGTCGCGTCCCACCCCAGCCGCAGCGCAAGCTCGTGCGCGCGCAGCTTGCGGGCGTGGAACAGCCCCAGCAGCTCGACCTCGGCGAACACCGAGCGGCACAGCTGCCTGAACTCAGCAGCGCGGTACTCACGCAGGTGCCACGGGTTGTCGGAACGGGCCGCTCCGGGCGCCGCGAGCGTGAGAACGTTCGGCGTCGACACATACGCAATCCCGCCCGGCGCCAGCAGCGAGCGCACGTGCGCGAGCACGGCGCCGGGATCCAGCACGTGCTCGATCGTCTGCAGAAACACGACCGCGCCGTACGCGCGGGGCTCGCCGTGGGTCTCCACCAGTCCCAGCTCGAAGCGCAGGTGGTCGCGTCGGTAGCGCTGGCGCGCGTGCTCGTAAGCCTCTGGGTTCGCGTCGACCCCGAGCACTCTGCAGGCGGACCGGGCGAGCACCTCGGAGCCGTAGCCTTCGCCGCAGGCCAGGTCGATCACGCTGCGGCCGCTGACGCGAGCGGCGATCCACTCGTAGACGGCCAGGTGGCGCCGGAACCAGTAGTTCTCGGCGGGCACGTCGGGCAGTGTCCGCTCGCCGGTCAGCTCCAGCGGGGGCACGCCCGGGGGCTGATTGCGCTGAACGTAGGCGTTCACAGACATAGGCCGACAGAGTAATGTGGCGCGGCCATGGAGGCAGTCAGGACGGCGGATCAGATCCGCGACGTCAACACCCGCTACCACGACGTCGCAGCAGAAAGCTACGACTCCAAGTGGGGGATCGACTTCGGCGCGATCGGACAGGCGCAGGTGCTCAGTAAGCTGCACAAGATCCTCGGTCGCGAGCTCGAGCGGGGCTATGCGCGCTCGCTCGAGATCGGCGCGGGCACGGGGTACTTCAGCCTCAACCTGCTGCAGGCGGGGGTCGTCCGCGAGGCGACCTGCACCGACATCTCCCCGGGGATGGTGGCGCGATTGGGCGGCAACGCGCAGCGGCTCGGGTTGAGCGTCAAGACCGCACGCGCGGACGCCGAGTCACTGCCATTCGCGGATGCCACCTTCGACCTGGTACTCGGGCACGCCGTGCTGCACCACCTGCCTGATCTGCGCCGGGCGTTCGCCGAGTTTCATCGCGTGCTGCGTCCAGGGGGGCGAATCGCGTTCGCCGGCGAGCCCTCGCGGGTGGGAGACCGACTGGCGGCGATCCCCAAGCGCGGGGCCACGGCGCTCGCGCCGCTGTGGCGTGCGCTCCTGCGCGCGGCAGCGGCCAACCCCGCAGCTCCCGGGCCCGACGAGCGCGACCACGCGCTCGAGCAGTTCGTCGACATCCACGCGTTCGCGCCGGCAGACCTGTCGCATCACGCGCGCGAGGCCGGGTTCATCGACGTCGGCGTGCGCGGCGAGGAACTCGTGGCCAACTGGTTTGGGTGGTTCAACCGGGCGCTCGAGGCGAGCGCCGAGCCGGGCGACGTCCCCATCTTGTGGCGCAAGTACGCGTTCCACGGTTACCTACTGCTGCAGCGACTCGACGACCGGGTGCTCGAGCCTCTGCTGCCGGCGGCGATCTTCTACAACCTGCTGCTCGGCGCGCGCCGGGCGTAGCGCGCGCGGCTCGTAGACTGCCGGTGATGCCCGATCGGCTCGCGCACGACTTCCCCCTGTTCCCGCTGGGCATCGTCGCGCTCCCGGGCGAGCTGATTCCGCTGCACATCTTCGAGGAGCGCTACAAGACGATGATGGGCGAGTGCCTGCGCGACGAGCGCGAGTTCGGGATCGTATGGCTGTCGGCTGACGGCCTGCGCGAGATCGGCTGCGCCTGCGAGATCGAGCGCGTGCTCGAGCGGATGGAGGACGGGCGCATGAACCTGCTCGCGCGAGGCACGCGGCCGTTCCGGGTTGTTGAGCGCCAGGGCCACCTCGCCTACCCAGCCGGGGTCGTGGAGTTCGTCGCCGATCGGGGCGACGAACTCGATCCCGAGCTGCTGCGCGCCGCGCAAGAGGCCTACGCGGAGCTCGTCAAGCGGGCGACCGACCGCGATCCGGACGAGCTCGAGCTGGCCAGGATGGACGCCTATGGGATGGCGGCGACCGTCGACTTCGGCCTCGACGCCAAGCAGGGCCTGCTCGACCTACGCTCCGAGAACGCTCGTCTGCGCCTGGTCACGCGACTATTCCGCGCGGCGCTCAAGCGCCTCGAGTTCGTCGACCGCGCCCAGGAGCGCGCCCGCTCGAATGGGAAGGTTCGCTTCGGCTAAGGGCTCCCGCGGAAATTAATGCCGGAATCCGGCGAGTCGCTGGGCGTGGCCTGGCGCCGCCGGCTCGCCCGCGATATTGCTGGTGGCAAGTGAGGGCGAGCCGGTGGCGCCAGACGCGTCCAGACGCCGTCGGAGCCGGCAGTAATTTTCGCGGGAGCCCTAAGGACCTTAAGGACCTAAGGACCTCTAAGGACCTAAACTAAGGACCTAAGCGTTATAGATGACCATCGCCAGCCCGAACACGACGCAGTAGATGCCGAACGGGATCAGGTTGCCGTGGCGGAAGTAGCGCATCAGGAAGTGCACGGTGACGACCGCTGTGACGGCGGCTGAGACCGCCGCGATCACGGCGGCGCCGCGGATCCCGTGCGCCGTGCGGGCCGGTGAGATCGCCGACCTTGAACAGGCCGGCCGCGAGGATGATCGGCGTCGCCAGCAGGAACGCGAACTGCGCGGCGTCGCTGTTGTCGAGCCCGCGGGCAAGTCCGGTGGCCATCACCACGCCGTCGCGGCTGATCCCGGCGATCAGCGCGGTCGACTGGCTGACGCCGACCACCGCCGCCTCGCGGTACTCGAGCGTGTCGAGGATCCGGCCGCCGTCGTCCTTCATCCCCTCTCGGCGGGCGAGCTCGCGCACCTCGGCGCGTCTGCGCAGCCGCTCGGCGCCGAGCAGGATGAAGCCGTTGACGACGAGGAAGATCGCCGCCATCTCGGGCTTGGCCATCGCGACGCGCACATCGGTGCTCCAACAGCAGGCCGAGGATCCCGACCGGGATGCTGGCGGCGATGATCAGCCACGCCAGCCGCTCGGTCGGGGTCTCGATCCGCCGCTTGCGCAGCGTCCGGAAGAACGCGCGGACGATCTCGACCCAGTCGCGCCAGAAGTAGATCAGCAGCCCGACCGCGCTGCCGACGTGCAGCATCACGACGAACGCCAGCCACGGCGACTCGGGCTGCGACTGCCAGGCGACGATGTTGTCCCAGCCGAACAGGTTCGGGAACAGCACCGTGTGGCCGAGGCTCGAGACCGGGAACAGCTCGGTGACCCCCTGGAGAGCGCCGAGCACGATCGCCTGGAAGGTGGTGATCTTGGCGGCGACGGCGAGAAGCACGAGGCAAGGACGGTAGCGAGCCAGCTAACGGGACGCTAATTCGGACTCACTGACCGCTGAGCCCGCAGCCCTGTTGCGCGGCTTGGAGCGCGAGCTGCTCCGCCTGGGCGAGCTCCGAGTGCCTGAGGCCGGCGGTGTCCGGGAACGAGATCGTCCCGTCCGGGAGCTTGACCGTGTAGAAGAAGACGCTGTTGGGCGTCGGCGCGATCCGGAGCTTGGCCTTCGCGTCATTGTCCAGCGTCGTCGCCAGGTCGCGGGCCTGCAGCAGCAGCGGGTCGGGGAGCTGCTTGGCCGGGCCGCCGTTACAGCGAACCGTGCCCGCGTAGTTGAACAGCTCGGTCAGGGTGCTGCCCTGACCGGTGCGCGTGCAGCGCGAACAGGTCTGGCGCCTGCACGTTGAGCCCGCAGCCGGCGAGGGCGGCGCAGAGCAGGATCGCTGCGCCCCCCGCCCTCAGCGCCGGCCCTCCACGACGATCGCCGCACCCCCGCGGCGCGGATCGCCGCCGCCCCAGAAGCCGCCGCCGCCGCGCTCGGCCGCCTGCACGCCACCGAAGAACAGGTTGCGCTCACGGAAGCGGCTGATCGCCCTCCCCGCCGCCTCGAGCCCGATCGTCTCGGCCCCCGGTTCCGCGTAGACGATGCCGTCCTCGAAGTGCAGCCGCGGCGCCTGCACCGCGTCCCGGCGCCCGCAGGCGATCGTCGATCACGCGGACGATCGTCTGCAGGATCGCGGAGCGGATCCGGTTGGATCCGGCACTACCCAGCACCAGCTCCGGCTTCGCCGTCGCGCAGCACCGCCGTCGGCGCCATCATGCTCGGCAGCCGCCGGCCCGGCGGATGGCGGTGGAAGCCCAGCGGGTTGAGGTCCTGCTCGCCGAGCATGTTGTTGAGGTGCATGCCGGTGCCGGGAACGATGACGCCCGAGCAGGAGCCGTTCGAGCACGTGACCGAGCAGGCCCAGCCGTCGCGGTCGAGCACCGCGATGTGGGTGGTCGAGCCGAGCGGGCCGCCCCGGCCGAGGAACCGCTCCACGAACTGCGGCTCGTCGAGTCCCGCGAGGAACTCGGACGTGCGCTCGGCCTGGGTCAACTCCATCACCTCGACGATCCGCTCGGCGCTCCGGCGGCGCCGGCGAGCCGTCCAGCAGCGCGAGTGCGTGGGCGATCAGGATCCCGCCCGCGGACGGCGGCGGGTTGGTGAGCACCTCGCGACCGCGGTAGCTGACGCGCACGGGCGCCCGGTCGACGACTTCGTAGGCGGCGAGGTCGGCCGCCGTCAGCATGCCGCCGCGCGCGGACACCCAATCGACGATCGTGGCGGCGATGTCGCCGGTGTAGAACGGCGCTGACCCCTCGTCTCGCGAGTCGCTCCAGCGCGTCGGCGAGCTCGGGCTGGCGAAGCGTGTCGCCCACCTGCAGCAGCCGGCCAGCGGGCGCAAACAGCGACGCGCACTCGGGCGTCGAGGTCACGATCCCGGCGAGGATCTCGATCACGTACGCCTGCTGCGACGTTGAGCTCGACGCCGGCGCGTGCCAGCGCTGCCGCGGGCGCCACTAGCTCCGAGAGCGGCACGACGCCGAAGCGGGCGGCCGCCTCGCACACGCCGGCTGGCAGACCGTAGGCGCCGACGGAGGCTGCGCCGATGTTGAAGATCTGGATCGCGTCGCCGAACGAGACGCTGATCGGGATCAGCTCGCGCGCGGCCCGCCGCGTCTGCACCACGGCCCGGCGCCTCGACGAAGAAGTCCAGCAGCACGGGCTCGCAACCGGGCTGGCCACCAGCATGTAGCCGCCCGCCCCGAGGCCCGGTCAGCAGCGGCTCGCACGCGAACGACGCCAGCATCGCGGCAAGCGCCGCGTCGACCGCATTCCCGCCGGCGCGCAGCACGTCGGCTCCCGTGCGGGCGCTGACGGGATGGCCGGCGGCAACGACCCCTCGTGAGGACTGGGCACGAGGCTGGCATAACGGAGTCCGTGTGCGGCCGCACACGAGCGACCGAGGACAGGGCCAGGCGCCGATCCTAGAGCGTCAGCGGCGTGGAATGAACTCAGGAACGTCCAGCTCGCGCGGCGAGAACTCGCGCCGCCGGGCGCGGCTGACCCGCGGCTCGCCGGGCGGCTCGCGCAGCGCGCGCGCGCGTCTCACGCCCGTCGCGCGTCCCGCTCGACCCGGGCGCTGGCCGCCACTCGCCGGCGCGGATGACCGGTGCCGTAGCCGGTGGCGACGACCGTCACCCAGACCTGGTCGTCGAGCTGCTCGTCGACCATCGCGCCGAAGATGATGTTGGCGTCGGGGTGGGCAGCCTCGGCGACGGCCTTGGCCGACTCGTTGACCTCCCACAGCGACAGATCGCGCCCGCCGGTGATCGACAGCAGGATCGAGCGCGCCCCTCCATGCTGGTCTCCAGCAGCGGCGAGGCGACGGCCTGCTCGGCGGCGTCGATCGCGCGCCGCTCGCCGCTGCCCATGCCGATTCCGAGCAGCGCGTTGCCCGCCTCGAACATGATCGTGCGCACGTCGGCGAAGTCGAGGTTGATCAGGCCCGGGAGCGTGACGAGGTCGGAGATGCCCTGCACGCCCTGGCGCAGAACGTCGTCGGCGACGCGGAACGCCTCGACCATCGACGTGTTGCGGTCCAGCACCGACAGCAGCCGGTTGTTGGGCACCACGATCAGCGTGTCGACCTCGACGGCGAGCGCTTCGATCCCCTCCTCGGCCTGGTCTTGCGGCGCGAGCCCTCGAACTGGAACGGCCGCGTGACGATCCCGACCGTCAGCGCGCCGAGCTCGCGGGCGATCTGAGCCACGACCGGCGCGGCGCCGGTACCGGTGCCGCCGCCGGCGCCGGCGGCGATGAAGACCATGTCCGAGCCGCGCAGCATCGACTTGATCCGGTCGTACTCCTCGCGTCGCGGCCTGGCGGCCGAGCTCGGGGTCCGAGCCCGAGCCGAGGCCGCGCGTGATCGAGTCGCCGATGTGAAGGGTCTCGTGCGCCGCGGACTGCTGCAGCGACTGCAGGTCGGTGTTGATCGCGAGGAACTCGACGCCCTCGACCTCCGCCTCGACCATCCGGTTGACGCGCGTTGACGCCCGCCCCGCCGACGCCGACGACGCGCAGCACGGGCGTCCCGACCGGTCGTGCGCGCAGCGAACGCGTCGCCGGCTCGCTCAGGGAGGGCATAGACGTCGGGCTCTGGCTCCGGCTCGGGCGCGGCGCCGATCGCGCCAGAGCACGTTCTCGGGGATGTCGGCGGAGAACGCGTGGCGCAGGCGCTCCTGCGGCGAGGGCACGCGGTGCTCGTCCGGCTGCCGACGGTCGGGCACGAGGCCGGGTGCGGACTTCGCCGCGAGCTCGCGCGGCTCGGCCGGCGGCCGCCGGCAACACGGGGACCTGCTGCTCTCCGCGCTCCTGCTCAGCACCTGGGGTTGGCCGGCCGGTGTCCTCGGCAGTCTTGCGGAATAGGTCCGCGAGCGGGCCTTCGCGCATGCTCGCGCGCTTACCGGTTGGCATTTGAGAGGACCTCCTTCGCGAGCTGCCGATAGGCATGTGCGGCCAAACCATCCGGATCGTACTTGAGCACCGACATGCCTCTCACAGGCGCTTCGGCAAAACGGATCGTTTTGCGGATCCGCGATGCGAACACGCGGTCGCCGAAGTTCTCCTCGAGCAGCTCGATCGCCTCCTTCGCATGGAGCGTGCGCGTGTCCACCAACGTCGGCAGGATACCTTCGATGTCAACGGTCGGATTCAGGTTCTCGCGCACCATCGCGAGCGTGTTCTGCAGCTGGACGAGGCCGCGCATCGACAGGTACTCGCACTGCACCGGCACGATCACCTTGTGCGCCGCCGTGAGCGCGTTGATCGTCAGCAGCCCGAGGCTGGGCGGCGTGTCGATGAAGATGAAGTCGTAGTCGCCCTCGACGTCGCGCAGCGCCTTCTCGCAGGTTGCGCTCGCGGCCGATCATCGTCGACATCGCGATCTCCGCCCCGGCGAGGTCGATCGACGCGCAGGCGACGTCGATCTCGCGCTCGCGGAGCACCTCGCGGATCGAGATGTGGTGCACGAGCACGTCGTACATCGACTTCTCGAGCGTGTCGGGGTCGATGCCCTGGGACATCGTCAGGTTGCCCTGCGGGATCCATGTCGACGCACAGCACGCGGTGGCCTTCCTCGGCGAAGGCCACGGCGAGGTTCAGCGTGGTCGTGGTCTTGGCGACGCCGCCCTTCTGATTGGCGAACGCGATCACCTTGGCGCTCGTCGTCACGAGGCTGGCTCCGATCGTCGATGGGTGTGAAACTCCATTCGCGCCTGTATTCGCAGGCCCGGCGGGAATTCCTTCACCGCCGCGGGCGGCCGCTCGTCCAGGCGTATTCTGGCCGGGTGGACAGCCTGCTCGACCGTCGCCTGATCTTCGTCACCGGCAAGGGGGGCGTCGGCAAGTCGACCGTCGCGACCGCGCTCGGCCTGCTCGCGGCGCGCCGCGGGCGGCGAACCGTCGTCGCGGAGCTCGCCAGCCAGGAGCGTGTCCAGCGCACGTTCGACCGCAGCGGGCGAGCACTTCCGCGAGCTCGAGCTCGCGCCAGGGCTGTTCACGATCTCGATCGACCCCCAGCACGCGATGGAAGAGTACCTGCGCGTCAAGCTCGGTCCACTCGGACAACTGCTCGGCGTCGAGCAGGCTGTTCGCCGTTTTCGCGATGGCCACGCCCGGAATGCGCGAGCTGCTCAGCATCGGCAAGGTTTGGGAGCTCGCGCAGCTCGAGCGCCGGACTCGCGGTGCCGCGCCGTATGACCTCGTGATCGTCGATTCGCCGGCGACCGGACACGGCATCGGCATCCTGCGCACGCCGCGCACGTTCGCCGAGATCGCGCGCGTCGGTCCGATCGCCCACCAGGGCCGCACGATCGCCGACACGATCGCCGACCGCCGAGTTCACGGGCGTGGTCGCGGTCGCCACGGCCGAGGAGATGCCGGTCAACGAGACGCTGTCGCTCCGCGACGAGCTTGTGCGCGAGCGGCCTGCTGCTCGACGCGCGTGATCGTCAACGCGCTCTACCCGAAGCGCTTCGACGCCGGCCAGGCCGGCCTGCTCGAGCGGCCGCGTCCGCGGACGGCGTCGTCCCTGGCCCGCGCTGCGCTCGGCGCCGCGCTCTCCGAGCACAACCGCGTGGTCACCCAGCGCGAGCAGCAGGCCCGCCTGCGCGAGGGACTGGGGATGCGAGCCGGTCGAGCTGCCGTTCGTGTTCGCCGACCGACTTCGGGCCCGCGGAGCTCGAGCTGCTTGCCGACGCGCTAGAGGTCGGGCTGGCGTCGGCCAACGGCGCCGGTGGCCGGCACAGGCGCTGAGCCGGTGCCACGGTGCCACCCGGCACCTAGACTCAGGCCGGGTGAGCATCGCGCAATGGCTCGAAGGCAAGCACGTGTGCGTGTGCGGCGGCTCGGGGGGGTTGGCAAGACCACTACCTCGGCCGCGATCGCGCTCGGGATGGCGGCGCGCGGACGCGAAGGTCGCGGTCGTCACGATCGATCCCGCGAAGCGCCTCGCCAACGCGCTCGGCCTCGAGGAGCTGCACAACGACCCGCGGCGCGTGCAGCCGGAGCGGCTGGCGGACGCCGGCCTTCAGATCGGTGGCGAGCTGTGGGCGATGATGCTCGACCCCAAGCGGACCTTCGACGAGCTGATCGACCGGATCGCGCCGGACCCCGAGCGCGCAGCGGAGATCAAGGCCAATCGCGTCTACAGCGAGCTTTCGACCGCCGTCTCGGGCTCGCAGGAGTTCAGCGCGATCGCGAAGCTCTACGACCTCGACCTCGCGGGCGAGTTCGACCTGCTCGTGCTCGACACGCCACCGTCGCGCAATGCGCTCGACTTCCTCGACGCGCCCGGCCGCCTGACCTCGTTCCTGGAAGGGAGAGCGCTGAAGGCGTTCATGCGCCCGACCGGCCTCGGCATGCGCGTCCTCGGCCATGGCGCGACGCCGGTGCTTTCGGCCCTGCGGCGGGTCACCGGCGTGGATCTGGTGTCCGACCTCTCGACCTTCTTTGCACTGCTCGGCAACATGACCAGCGACTTCAGCCTGCGCGCGGCGCAGGTGCAGCGAATGCTGACGGCGAGCACGACCGCTTTTCTGCTCGTGACCTCCGCCCAGCCCGACTCGATCGACGAAGCGATCTGGTTTCGGCGCACGCTCGAGGAAGGGGGTCTCCCCTTCGCAGGCGTGATCATCAATCGCGTCCATCACGACATGCTGGGGCAACACGAGCCGGTCGACGTGTCCGCGGCGCTCGCCGACGAGCTCGGGGCCGAGCTGGCCGAGCGCGTCGCGCAGAACTTCCACGACTACCACGTGCTCGCGCGTCGCGACGAGCGCAACATCGCCCGCTTCGCCGCCGAGCTCGAGGGACGTCCCCAGCTGCTAGTCCCCCATTTCGACGACGATGTCCACGACGTCAGCGGCCTGATGCACATGCACAGGTATCTGTTTGCCAGCGAGGCGGAGCGCGAGCGTCTGATCGCAAACCTGGTGGCGTGAGCTGGGCCGGCGCCCTGGCGGGGGCACCCCGGCGAGCCCCATACCGTCGCGCCGCCGGCGCATTACCGTCGCGCCGCGGGCCCGTTACCGTCGCGCCGGCCCGTTGCCGATCGCTTCGATCGACACGCCTCGGGTCGCCCACGTCTCCCACGCCAGCAGCGTTGCCCGCCACGCCTCGGCGCCGACCGGCCGGCGACCCTCCCCGGCCGTGAGCAAGCGCACTCCCCCCTGGTGCAACAGCTCCCACACGGCGCGCTCGGCGAGCGCCACGCGCTCGCTCACAAGCGCGTCCGGACGCAGCTCGCCGGCGAGCACCAGCACGTCGTGCACAGCCAGCGATCGAGCGGCACACCGCTCGAGCACCAGCGCCTTGAAGCGCTCGAGCGCGGACTCGGCCGCCGCCGCCGGCGCGCGCTGCCGCGCATCCTCGAGCACCCGCGCGGTCACCTCCTGGCCGGCGCGCGTCGCACTCGCCCAGCCGCGCCCGAGGCCCATCTCGGCGCTGTCCAGGGCAGGGCCCTCATAGATCGTCAGCCGCGCGCGCTCGGGCGAGAAGCGACGGTCGTCGAGGATCATCGGCCGGCCGCTCGTCCACGGCGCCACGATCCGCCGCTCGAGCTGCCCGCGGCTCAAGTTGAACGCCCGCGCGACGTGCGGGAACTGGCGCACCTCGACGTGGAACACGGTGGCTGGCGGCGGCTCGGTCACGTTGCTGGTCTGGCGGTCTAGGCTTCCGTCTAGGCTAGTGTCGATGAGCGAGCGGCCGCTGTGGGCGCCTTGGCGCATCGAGTACATCACCGGACCGAAGAGCGACGAGTGCATCTTCTGCCTCGCCGCCGATGCGCGGGGCGAGCACGCCGAGCGCGTGATCGAGCGTGGCGCTCGTTGCCTGACGCTGCTCAACGCGTTCCCGTACACCCCTGGGCACGTGATGGTCGCCCCCCACCGTCATCTCGCGTCGCTCGAGCAGCTGGCCGATGACGAGCTGCTCGAGCTGATGCAGCTGGCGCGCAGCGCGGTCGGCGCGCTGCGCGAAGCGATGGCGCCCGCCGGTTACAACGTCGGCCTGAATCTCGGGACGGTCGCCGGCGCGGGGATCGCCGATCACCTGCACCTTCACGTGGTGCCACGCTGGCAGGGTGACACGAGCTTCATGCCGCTGCTTGCCGACACGTACGTGATCCCGCAGGCACTCGACGCGACGCGCGAGGCGCTGGTGCAGGCGCTGCAGCGCAAACAGTCGTAGGCCGCCGCCGGCTCCCCCTCGAACACACTTCCCCACGGGGAGCGCGCAACCTCCAGAATACGATAACAAGCAAATCGAGCCACAGGAGCCACCTCATGAGCGCGATCGAATACGTCCACGCCCGCCAGATCCTCGACAGCCGCGGAAATCCGACGGTGGAGGTCGACGTACGCCTCCAGTCGGGCGCGTTCGGCAGGGCGGCGGTTCCCTCCGGGGCGTCGACGGGCGAGCACGAGGCGGTCGAGCTTCGCGATGGCGGCCGGCCGTTTGGCGGGAAGGGCGTTTTGCACGCGGTTGAGCACGTCAACGGGGAGATCGCGTCGGCGATCGCGGGCCGGGACGCCGGCGACCAGACGGGGCTCGACCAGGCGCTGATCGAGCTCGACGGGACCGACACGAAGTCGCGGCTCGGCGCCAATGCGATCCTCGGCGTGTCGTTGGCCGCGGCGCGCGCGCAGGCCGCCGACGCCGGCGTGCCACTGTGGTCCTACCTGCACAGCAACGGTAGCGGACCGCTGCTGCCGATGCCGATGCTGAACGTGCTCAACGGCGGTGTCCACGCCGACAACCCGGTCGACTTCCAGGAGTTCATGATCGTGCCGGTCGGCGCCTCCTCGTTCGCGGAGGCGCTGCAGATGAGCGCCGAGACCTATCAGGCGCTCAAGCAGGAGCTGCACGCGCGCGGCCTGGCGACGGGGGTCGGCGACGAGGGCGGTTTCGCCCCCGCCCTGCAGTCCAACGAGGCCCCGCTGGAGGCGCTGTTGAAGGCAGTCGAGCGGGCCGGCTACAAGCCTGGCGACGACGTTGCAATCGCACTGGACCCGGCGAGCAGCGAGTTCTACAAGGACGGTGCCTACCAGCTGGCCGGCGAGGGCCGCACGCTCTCCTCAGAGCAGCTGGTCGACTACTGGGAGCGGCTCGCCGACACCTACCCGATCCTATCGCTGGAGGACGGAATGGCCGAGGACGACTGGGACGGCTGGAAGCTGCTCACCGATCGCCTCGGCAAACGGCTGCAGCTCGTCGGCGATGACGTGTTCGTGACCAACAAGGCGATCCTCAAGCGCGGGATCGACGCCGGCGTGGCCAATTCGATTCTGATCAAGCTCAACCAGATCGGCACGCTGAGCGAGACGCTGGAGACGATTGCGATCGCGCGGAAGGCCGGCTACAAGGCCGTCGTCTCGCACCGCTCCGGGGAGACCGAGGACGCGCTGATCGCGGACTTCGTCGTCGCCACCGGCGTGGGCCAGATCAAGACGGGCGCGCCGGCGCGCTCGGAGCGGGTCGCGAAGTACAACCAGCTGCTGCGGATCGAGGAGGAGCTCGGGGATGGCGCCCGGTTCGCGGGGCGCGGCGCAATCGAGTCCTCAAAGTCCAGAACAATCTAATTCTTAGGGCTCCCGCGGAAATTAATGCCGGAGTCCGGCGAGTGGCTGGGCGTGGCTGGCGCCGCCGGCTCGCCCCGATATTGCTGGTGGCAAGTGAGGGCGAGCCGGTGGCGCCAGGCGCGTCCAGACGCCGTCGGAGCCGGCAGTAATTTTCGCGGGAGCCCTTAGGGCTCCACCGGCCGCGGCCGCGAATCTCCAGCTCGATCGGCAGGACCGGCACACCACCGGCCGCGGCGTCGCGGTGGCGGCGCTAGAAACAGCACGAGCGGGCTCTGAGCCCGCTCGAAGCTGCGGTCGCGCTCCCCCTGACTTCTTTGGAAGCCCCAGGACTTACGTGTTGAGCCTGGCGGCAAAACACTCCCGATCCCCACGGTCGGGATCGAGTAGGGAGCGGCCGTTCGTTCAGCGTAGCGCTTAGTGGCTCATCCTGTAAATCATTACCGTGAGGATTTGCAGGACGGGCCACTACCTATACCTAAGGGCTCCCGCCCTAAGGGTCCGTTCGGGAATAAGTGATCGGATCGGGGCGGTCGGGGGGCGAGCGGGGCGGTGCCGGCGCGTGCGTGGCAGTAGTGGCGCTACGGCGCGCACGCGCCGGTGCCGCATCCGCGAAGTCATCCCGGCCGCATCCGGACGATCAATTATTTCTGAACGGGCCCTAAGCTAGTTCGCGGCCGTCGCCGCCTCGGTCAGCAAATCGTCGGCGATGGCGCGTAGATTGGCGTCCAGATGGCCGCAGATCGCGTCGCGCAGCAGCGCCCGCAGGTGCTCCGCCAGCTCGTCGACAAGCGCATCGGCACCGGTCCTGCCCGGAGGAAGTCCGGCGATCGCCGCTCGCTCGAGCGAGATCGCGTGGGCCGTTCGCTCGGCCAGCGCGGCCCGGTCCTCGGGCGCACCGCACAGTACCGCAAGCCGCTGGGCGAGCCGCCCGCTGCTCGGGCCCTCCGGTTCCAGCAGCGCACGCAGCGCGAGCAGATAGTCGCTGAGGGCCTCGAACGGGGCAAGCCGCTCACATCCCATCTCAAACCGCGCCAGTGCCCACGCCAGCTCGCCTCCCGCCGGGCTCCGGCGGGCGACGAGATTGCAGAACGCCCGTAGCTCGTCCTCGTGGGCGGCGGAGATCAGCGTCACAAAGCGGGGCCGGCCGCTGGCCTCGAGCGCGACCGGCCGCCACGAGCCGTTGTCGATCCGCGTCCACGCCAGAGGCCCGAGCGCGTAGCCGCCGCGCTCGAACAACCGCAGCGCTGTCAGCAACCGACGAAAGCGCGCGCGGGCGATCGAGACCGGCGGTCTGACCGAGCGCCCCTGCGCCACGACCAGCGCGGCCAGCACGCTCGGCTCCTCGCCGTCTGCCCACACGGCCTCGGCGGGCGCGTCGGCCATCGTGTCGCCGCGGACCAGCGACAGCCCGTCCCCCAGCGCTAGCTCCGTGGTACCGCGATCGAGCCCCAGCCCTAGCAGCGGGGCGACCACGGTGGTGATGCAGCGACCTTCGTACAGTGCATGCTCGAGCTCGGCGTACGCGCCCTCGAACCGGGCCTGGCTGAACCCGAACTCGCTGCGCTCGGCGAACACTCGCCCAAGGAAGCACCGCAGCGCCGCGTCGGCGCGCTCGCGGGCTTCGCCGGGCACACGCGGCTCGCCGCGCTGACGCAGGTAGCTCTCCACACCCGGTTGGGAGGCCAGTGCTCTCGCGGCCGGCGCGTACGTGGGCAGCGCCAGCAGCAGGCCGAGGCGCTCACGGATGAAGGCGCCCGTCAGCGGACGGTAGCAGTACAGCGGCGGGCGCCGGCGCGGCCGGGGGTCGCTCTCCACCAGTTCGAACGGGATCTCGGCGCCGCGCGCCGTCTCCGCCGCCAGCCGGCTCGCGGCCTCGGCCGTGAACGCCTCGAGGATCTGGTGCAGCGTGGTGTTGCGCACGTCCGCCCGTTTCGTGCTCGGAAGCGGCGCTCCTGCCCGGCGAACGTCAGCTTGCAGACTCGATCTCCGCAACGTGCTCGATGTTCTCGACGTCGCTGGGGTCTGCGCTCGCGGCAGCGGCGAACCAGGTGTCGAGGATGTCCTGCAGCGCTGGCGTGCGAAGTCAGCCGCGGACTCAGCGCGAGCACATTGGCGCCGTTCCAGCGCCGCGCGCCCTGCTGACCCTGGTCAGCTCGTCGCCGCGACGGCAACGCGCATCGGTCGGCGCTCAGGCGGCCGCGACGGCCGTCTCGTCGGCTGCGCAGACAGCCAGCCACTCAAGGCCGTAGGCCCGCATGTCCTCGATCAGCGGCACGAGCGCCATGCCCTTCTCGGTCAGCGCGTACTCGACCCTCGGCGGAACCTCCGGGAACGTCTGGCGCTCGACGATCCCCTCCTCCTCGAGCGCCCGCAATCTCAGCGACAGGGTGCGGGGGCTGATGCCGTGCAGCGAGCGCTCCAGCTCGCAGAAGCGCGAGCGCCCGGCTGCGAGGTCACGAATCACCAGCAGCGTCCACTTGCCGCACACGATCTCCGCCGTGCGACAAACCGGACAAGCCTGATTGGAAGCCATTACAGCTCTGATTCTACCGCAATGCTTCACGAACTGAAGCTATGGCGGACCCGCAGGCCGGGCGCCCTGCAAAGCGAGGCGCGCGGCAGCCGCCGGCCGTCGTGGGAAGCGCGCTTCGAGCCCCGGTCTACCCGATCGTGTAGGCGTATGGGATCGCTTTCAGCTCGTCTCCGGTCAGCTGGCTGTATGGGGCAACCGCGCTGGCGAAGTCGTCAACGTACAGGTTCCCCGTGACCACCGTGCCCGGGGCGCCGGACGGGGTGATCGTCACGTCGACGACGGCCGTCTGGCCCGGATAGATGACGACGGGCGAGAACGAAGCCGCTGGGTTGATGGACAGAAGCCAGAGATCTCCGGTCGGGGACGTCACGGCCGGGTCGAACGACTTGGTCTGCGCCGTCATCCCGATGGTGGCGGACCCCGTCGGCGCCGAAGATGAGTACGGCCCGCACTCGGTTGGTCCGGCGAGCCACAGGCCGGCGGTGACAGAACCACCGGGCGGGCTGTAGGAGGCCGACGCGGCGTCCGAGCAGAGCGGGCCCGGACCGCTGCTGGCACTGGCCAAATCCGGGTCACCGGGGAAGGGCGTGAAGTCGAACATCGCAGGCAGGGTCGAACCCTGCGCGACGGTGAGGCCGGAGGTCTCCGTCGGGACGAACCACGTCGGGGAGTAGCTAGTCATCGGCAGGGCCACGGTATCCGACGTCTGCGAGGCGAGAGTCAGGGCCTGCGTCGCGTCCAAGCGCGGGTCGACGAAGAAGTCCTCCGGCGCTGCGCCGGTGTTCGTGATCGACACCGGAACCGCCACCGGTTTGCCCGCCGGCAGGGTCACGTTGGAGCTGTCGGGCACACCGGTCGCGCTAACGCGCACGGCGTTGAATCGGATGTCGCCGCTGAACGGCTCGGAGATCTCGTTTCCGGCCACAGGTTCGGCGAAGTCGACGATCAGCGTCCAGATGCCTGGGACCGGATCAAGGGTGTGGGCGCTCAACGACGTGAGGTTGGTGCCGTTGAGCGAGTTCTGCCCATACCCAAGCGTGTCACCGTCGGGACTGACGAGGTAGGCGCCGACCGGGTTGCTCGCGTCATTGCTGAGTGACACGTCGGCGGAGATGTCGCGGACGCCGGACGTGACGTTGAACTGGTAGTACTGCACCTGTCCCTGCCCCGGGTAACGACCGTTTCCGCCGGTGAGTACGCCCGAGAAGTGGCCGTCGGCACTCACATCGACCACGCTGCGAAGCGTGACGGGGATCGACGTCTGACCACCTGGATAGGAGTTCAGGACAATCGAACCGGAGCTGTCCCCCGGCGAGGACGGCGTCGTGGCGCTGACCGTGAACGTCTTGCTCTGGCCGGGAGCCAGCACCAGCGCTCGCGGCAACACCGAGCCGAACGGCGCGAACTGCTCGGTAGCCACGCGCCACGGGATGGTGCCGTTGGTTCCGCCATCCGCCGCCACGTCGCCGAAGATGACGCCGGTCCAGACGCCGGCGGACGGAGACCTCACGTCCACGCTGCCGAAGTTGCCGGGTCCCTGCGGCAACGAATGCGCCGCGAGCCGGCCGAGCGGGTCGATCAGGATCAGCCGGACACGAGAATTCAGCCCCGTTGCGCACGCGTCCTGGAGGCAGTAGGTGGGGTTGCCAGGCCAGGCGATCGAGGCAGCCAGCCGATTGGCACCCGGCCGGACAGAGAAGTGGATCACCGCGTAGTTGTTCTCGAGACCCCCGTAGTTGACGAACTGCGGACTCGTGTCGTCGCTGAGCGTGACACTGCCGGTCTGCACGTTCTGGTCGGAACCGAATGTTCGGCCGCTCAGAACGATCACCTTGCGGCGCGCGCCGGTGTTGGAAACGGTCACGCTCCAGTGCTCTGGCGTCCCCGGCCCGGCAACCGCATTGAGCTGGTTCGTGGACGTCACGAGCGTGTTGCCGACCGGCGGCGGCGAGCCGTCTGAGGTGTGAATGGACTCGGCCAGCTGGACGGCCTGGTACGAGTTCAGAAGTCCCCCGCCCTGCTCGCCAGCGGGCGTGCCCAGGTCGCCCGCGGTGCTCAGCAGGATCTGCTTGACCAGCGCAGGGGTTGGCGTGGCTCCGCCGTGCGTCTTGCGGTAGGCCTGGATCACCAGCGCCGCTGCGCCCGCCACAAACGGCGAGGACTGGCTGGTGCCTCCGCTCTCCTCGATCTCGGACGGATTGCTGAGGAAGTTGACGCAGCCGGCGTACGTCGGGCTCGCGTCGCAGGAAGCGAAGCTGAGATCACCGGGAGCGACCAGGTCCACGGTGCCGCCGGTCTCGTCGAACCCGCCCGAGCTCAACGAGCTGATGTTGTCGTTCAGCCAGCCGGTCGTCGCGAAGTACCGCGCGGCGGCGTAGTTGGTCTGGGCATAGAAGCGGAAGTCGGTCGACGCGCCCGCCGAGATCACGTTAGGGTCAGTCGCGGGCGAGCCGATCGTGTTGGTGGCCCCCGCGTCACCGGTCGAAACGGTCACCACCACACCGGCCGCCACGGCGGCGTCGTCGAACTGCTTGGTCGCGTCGAGCGCCGTGATGTCGGGGAACGGGTTGGAGCCGAATGACTCGTTGATCACGTTGACGTGGTCGGTCTCGACCGCGTAGTTGATCGCCTGCAGGAAGTTGGACTCGGTGGTGTCCTCGAGCGTGCCGAACACGTTGAGCCCGACCTCACTGGCGCCGGGGGCCACGCCCTCGATGCGGATATTGCAAGCGGCAGGATTCGCCTGGGCGCTGAAGCCGTTGACGTCGTAGACGTGGATGCCCTGGCCGGCGATCGTATTGGAGTCGAGGAACGCCTCGTCGCCGCTGGTCGGCTGGCCAGGCCCGTCGCCCGAGAAGTCCTGGTAGTCGCCACCGGTCGCGCGGTCGAACACCGACGTACCGTCGGGGCGGATGAAGTTGACGTTGTTCGGATTGACTCCGTCGGCCATCCAGGCGACCCTCACACCCGCGCCGGTGAAGCCGAGCGAGCGGGCGGTCCGCTGGTGCGAGTTGTTGGAGACGGTGCCGGTGACGGAGAGCCCTTCGGGGTCGAGCTGCGCCTGGCCGTGCGGGCCGCAGGCTCCGGGGATCACGTGGAGCGGAGGCGACGTGCCGGCAGACGTCCCAGCCCGCGTCGAGGCGTGTGTCGCGGCGGGCGTTGGCTGGGGGGGCGCGCCGCCTTGGATCGTGACGTCGGGGATCACCTCGGCCACGGCCGGATTCGCGGCGAGCCGCGCCTCCTCACCCTTCGAAACGGTCGCAGCGAGGGAGTTCACCAGCTGGAAGCTCTTGACATCGGTGGCGTGCACCTCGCGGAGCTCATTCATCAGCGGCGCCTGCTCGTTAGCGACTGCAGCGGAGCGAACCGTCATCGCGCGAGTGCCCACGGGGGCGGCCCCCAGTTGGCTCTTCATGATCACGATCACGTGTTGATCTACGTCCTGCGAGAGCGTGGCGGCAGCGGCGGCCGTGAGCGGTTGCTGAACTTTGCTCTGCGGCGCAGAAGCATCCGAGACGGCGGATTGCGCCCCCACCAGGGCTGAGATCAAGGCGACCACCGCCAAGAGGAACAGAAACCTCATCCGCGCGCGCCCTCGCGCCGGATCCCCTGCAAAACGTCCTCGCATTTGACTCTCCCCTTCGGAATCAACGATTGCGCGGCGCAGCCTACTCCAAATCGAGCAATTGCAGGAGATTCCTGAGGAGGGTTCCGCCCGCCGACTGGCGGCGCGAGGAAGCCGGGCGCTCCGCGGGACTCGCGCCTGCAGGTCCCGCGGAGCGACCGGTTCTGAGTGAACGCCTACAACGCCAACCCAGGCTAAGGGCCCGTTCAAGAATTAGTGGCGGGATTTGACGAGTGGCTGGGCGTGTCTGGCGTCGCCGGCTCGGCCCGATAATACCGGGAGTATTTGAGGACGAGCCGGCGGCGCCAGGCGCGTCCAGACGCCGTCAAAACGGTCAGTAATTCTTGAACGGGCCCTAAGGGCTAAGCGACGTCGCGAAGCTTCTGCGCTTCCGCCAGCGACTGAAGCTTCTTGAGCGACTGATTCTCGATCTGCCGGATCCGCTCGCGCGTGACGTTGAATGTCCGGCCGACCTCGTCCAGCGTCCGCGGATGCTCGCCGCCGAGACCGTAGCGCAGCTCGAGCACGCGACGCTCGCGGTACGAGAGGTTCTCCAGCGCCTCGCGCAGCGCCTCCTTGGTCAGGATCTCGGCCGCGCGCTCGTACGGCGACTCGGCACGCTCATCGGCGATGAACTGGCCGAACTCCGATTCCTCCTCGTCGCCCACCGGCTTCTCGAGCGACACCGGCGCCTGCGCCGAGCGTTTGATCGACTCGACCTCCTCGGGCTCGATGCCGGTCACCTCGGCGATCTCCTCGGCGGTCGGCTCGCGTCCCAGCTCGGTCACGAGCTTGCGCTCCGCGCGCCCGATCTTGTTGAGCTTCTCGACCACGTGCACGGGAATGCGAATCGTGCGCGCCTTGTCAGCGAGGGCACGCGCGATCGCCTGGCGGATCCACCACGTCGCGTACGTGGAGAACTTGAATCCTTTGCGGTAGTCGAACTTCTCCGCCGCCCGGACGAGCCCGAGCGTTCCCTCCTGGATCAGGTCCAGGAACGGCAGGCCCTGATTGCGGTAGTTCTTGGCGATGGAGACTACGAGCCTGAGGTTCGACTCGACCATCTTCTGCTTCGCGTCCAGATCCCCGCGCTCGATCCGCTTTGCGAGATCGACTTCCTCCTGGGCCGTCAGCAGGCGCACCTTGCCGATGTCCTTCAGGAACAGCTGAAGCGAATCGGTCGTCATGTCCGGCTTGAGATCGAGCGCCGTCTTGGCCTTGCGCCGGCCGCGCTTGTCCGGTGCGCGCTCCACCTCGGCTACCGCGAGCGCCGGATCGACCTCCTCGACGAGCTCAATCTCCGCCCGCTCGAGGAACCCGTGCAGCTCCTCGACGTCGGCCTCGTCGAGATCGAGCTCCGATACGGCTCCGGCGATCTCGGCATACGTCAGCACGCCGAGCTGCTGACCACGGTTCATCAGGCCCTTGATCTCTTCGAGTTCTTGCAGTTCCGCTACTGACATCTGGTTCCGTTTCCGTCGTGGGCGTCGGCACCTGGACAGCCGCCAACGCTGAGGATCAGAGAGCGGACGCAGCGCCCCGGGGCGCACGCCCGCTACTCAACCATACACTAAACTATAGGCGCTATATTTTTTGAAGTCAAGGTCTGGGCAGAGAACCTGACCCCCGGGATGACCTGCTCATCGGGCGCGGAAGCCGCACGCGCAGCGTTCACGTTCACGAGTAGTACCTAGAACGACCGTCGGGGTTTCAAGTTGCGATGCGACGAACGTGCGCAGCACGGGATCTCGATTGTCGGCGAATATCGGATCGGATCCCGCACTGGCAATGCTTGAGACACCGGCACGGCGCCGAATTCACCCTCACCGGCATCTGCGCGATCATTGGCCGACATGAGCGACGAACAGCCCTCCGAAGTCCTCGGCGCGCTGCCCCGCACCCGTCCCCACCGCCGCAGCCACAAACGAGCGGCGGCGGCCGGCGCAGCGCCCGTGACGGAGCCCGAACCGGTCGCCAACACGATGCGGACGCCCGCGGCCGCACGCAAGCCGGTCGGTCGGCGCCACCGCGCCGCCCGACACCCCTGACGCGCGGAGCCGCAAGCCATCCGCCGGCCGACCCCCCCGATCCACCACACCGCGCCACCACCCCGGCCGACCCCCCGATCCACCACACCGCGCCACCACCCCGGCCGACCGCCCCGATCCACCACACCGCGCCAGCACCCCGGCCGACCCCCCGATCCACCACACCGCGCCACCACTCCTGCGGACGCCCCGGGGTGGCCTCACCCGCGTCCGCTCCGCCAGCCGGCCCAGCCCAAGGGCCTTCCGACCACCCCGCGCCGGCCCCCCCCCGAGCCGCCGGGCGGCGCGCGACATCTTTGACACGGCCGTCCAGGCGGCTGCCGAACTCGCGGAGATCGGCCTGATGGTCAGCGCCCGCGCGATCCGCCGCGCCGTCGCGCGGTTGCCGCGGCCGTAGGGCGCGCCACAGAGCGCCGTGCGCGGGTACGCGCTCGCCCGGTTTCGTATACTCCCCCGTCACTTCCACGCCGAGCGATCGTCCGTCAGCGGGCGGTCGGCGGGGGACCCACTTGCGGGCGCAAGGTCCGCGGGGGCGAATCGGCCGTAGGTACGGCCGTAGCGCTCATCAGGCGCGAGCCCGTCAGCTCACCCCGTAGGCACCATCGCGAAGAGGACGGACCGGTCGAACGTGATTGCGCGTGTCAGCGTCTATGCTGTTGTCCTGCTCCTGGCGGGAGCCTGCGCGATGCCCTCGGCCGCGCTCGCCGTATCGGGTGGAGGTGCCGTCGCCCAGGCACCAACCGGCGCCGCGCCTGGCCCATCGCAGCCCGCCGCCGCGCCTGGTGGCCCATCACAGCCCGCCGGCGGCAGGAACGGATCACAGACCGCCGGCGGAATCGGCGTCGTGCAGCCTGGCAACGCCACCGTTACCGCGACCGGCGACGGGGTCACAATCGCGAGCCAGGCGTCCGCGCTGCTGCGCGGCGAGCTGTCGTTCACGGGCACCGTCGCCGCGTCAGACGCAGGGACAGGCGGTCGAGATCGAACGGCTGGGTCAGAAGACAGACTGGACGTGGGCGCCGACCGCCCATGCCACGGTGCAGGCCGGCGGGTCGTTCACGGTTGTCTGGCGGGCGAACCACATCGGCCGATTCCAGTTCCGTCCGGTGCTCGGCACCGCGACGGGGTCGCAGGCTGCAGCCTCCTCGCCAGCAGTTACGGTGACCGTCTATAGGCCTTCCGTCGCGACGCAGTACGGCCCCGGCTTCTACGGCCGCAGCAGCGCGTGCGGCATCAGCTGCGGCGCGACACGGTGGGCGTCGCGAACCGGTCCCTGCCGTGTGGCACGCTGGTGGCGATTTACTACGGCGGTCGCACGATGGTGGTGCCGGTGATCGACCGCGGGCCCTACGCCAACGGGGCGGACTGGGACCTGACCGAAGCCACCGGACGCGCACTCGGGATCGCGGGCACTGCGACGGTCGGCGCCGTGTCCCTCCCCAGCGCCCCGTAGGACCGACGCTCACCTCTCGAGCCCCGGGGCGGCCCCTGACAACCACCGCCGGACGCCAGCGGAACAATGTCTGAGTGATGGCGCCACAGCCGATCTCGATCATCGAGGCCCGCGAGCGCGTGCTGCTGTGCACGAGGCGACTGGGACAGGAGGCTGTCGTGATCGACGAGGCGCTCGACCGCGTGCTCGCGCAGGACGTCTGTGCGGCCGGCGACGTACCGCCGTTCCGGTCCTCGGCAATGGACGGTTACGCGCTCACGGCCGGCCCGGCCGGACGCCAGCTGACGGTCGTCGGCGAGTCGCGCGCCGGCGCCCCGTCCGCCCGGGGCCTCCGCGCGGACGAAGCGATCCGGATCTCCACCGGCGCCGCCGTCCCACGGGACGCCGACGCGGTGATCCGCCAGGAGGATGTCGATGCGGGCGAGCACGTGATCGTGACCAAGGTTGGGCTCAGCACCGGCGAGAACATCCGCGGCGCCGGGGAGGACATGCGGGCGGGCAGCGCCGTGCTGCCGGCCGGCACGACCCTTCGCGCGCCCGAGCTCGGCGTGGCGGTGGCCGCCGGCGCGAGCGAGCTCGTGGTCGCGCGCCGGCCGACGGTCGCCGTGCTGTGCACCGGCGATGAGCTGCGAGCGCCCGGCGAGCCGCTCGGACCGGGCCAGATCCACAACTCGAACGCACCGATGCTCGCGGCGCTCGCGATCCACAGTGGCGCGAGCGCGCTGCCAGCGCAGCGACTCGCGGATGACCGCGCGGCGACCGAGGCGTGCCTCGCGGCGGCGCTCGAGCAGGCCGACATCGTCGTCGTGTCCGGGGGGGTCTCGGTCGGGCCGCACGACCACGTCAAGCCTGCGCTCGCGGACCTCGGCGTGCACGAGCACTTCTGGAGGGTGGCGCTGCAACCCGGAGGACCGACGTGGTTCGGCGAGCGCGACGGCCGGCTGGTGTTCGGCCTGCCTGGCAACCCCGTGTCGCGCGTTCGTCACGTTCTCGCTGTTCGCGCGGCCGGCGATTGCGGCGCTGCAAGGCGCGACCGCCAACGGACCGCTCGACTCCGAAGCGGTGCTCGGCGTCGGGGTGACGCGCAATCGCACCCGCGAGCAGGTGCTCCGGGTGCGCCTCGAGCGCCGCGACGGAGCGACCGTCGCAGTTCCCAACGGTCCCCAGGGCTCGCACATCCTCACGTCGCTGGTCGGAGCCGACGCGCTCGCGCTGATCCCTCCGGGCCAGGGCGAGCTTCCGGCGGGCACGACAGTCGCGCTCGAGTACCTGCCGCGGTAGCGCTCCCGCTCCCCGAACCGTAAGGATAATCGCCTTCAAGCGTCCCCTGGCGGGAAGCACCTGGCGGTGTGGGGATAACTCGAGCTGTTCCCACACGACGTCGCTTTCGCCCCGCCGGCGGCGCAAACCGGGCAGAATCCGCACCGTGGGCCTGCTCGGCCGGTTGATCATGTTCGTGTCCCTCGTGGTCGCCACGCGCAGGCGGCGCAGGAGGCTGCCGGCGCGGGCGGTGCTCGTCTCGCCGCGCACTTCGATGGTTGTCGCCCGCGACGGCGCCGTGCGCTCGGTGCAGTCGGCGGAGTTCTCGATCGCCGCGCCGGACCTCGAACGCCTCTGGAGCACGGCGAACCTCGAGAACCTGGCTCGTACCTATTGGCGCTTCCTGACTCGCGTCACGCTCGGGCTGATCCGTGTCGTCTACGGGCAGAACGAGCGCTCGGTCGTGCTGCTCGCCAGGCCGCTGACGCTGCTGCGCTTCGAAGCGCCGGAGTACGAGTGGGAGGGCGACCACGGCAACGTCCGCTGGCGGATCCGCGACGGCCTGCTGGTGGCGCGCGCCGGGCGGGGTTGCGGGTTCCTCGCACTCGACGCCCGACTCCAAGGGGAGCCCGTCGACGGCCGCTATACGGTGCGCATGGAGGTCGAGGTCGCCAACTTCTACCCGGCGATCGCCGTCGGTTTTAGCCTGCCGGTGTACGAGGCGACGCAGTCCGCGATCCACGTGCTCGTCACGCACGCGTTCCTGCGCTCGCTCGCAACGCTCGACCTCGCCCAGTCGAAGGTCCGCCGCTTCGCCCACACCACCGCGGAGACCAAGGGCTCCAAAACACCCAGCGGGGCAACGACCGGCGACACGACCGCCAGCGGGACAACCGCCGGCGCCCCAGCCGAGGCGGCTCAGCCGTAGAGCACGCCGGTCAGCGCGCGCAGCTTGGTGCGATCATGGCGCGCCGAGATCCGCCGCACGGTCCCCGACCGGGATCGCATCACGAGCGACTCAGTCGTGGCGCCGCGATCGCCCTGGTAGCGCACGCCTTGCAGGACGTCGCCGTCGGTGACCCCTGTCGCCGAGAAGAACACGTCCTCGCCGGCCACGAGATCGTCGGCGGTCAGGACGCGGTCGAGGTCGTAGCCGGCGTCGGTCGCTGCCTGGCGCTCATCGTCGTCGCGCGGCCACAGCCGTCCGAGCAGCTGGCCGCCGATGCACTTGATCGCCGCGGCGGAGATCACGCCCTCGGGCGTGCCACCGATCCCCCACAGCAGGTCGACCGCAGAGTTGTCGCTCACCGACAGCATCGCCGCCGACACGTCGCCGTCCATGATCAGCCTGACCCGCGCCCCGGCCTGGCGAACCGCCTGCATCATCCCGCGATGGCGATCGCGGTCGAGCATCACGACCATCACGTCGCGAATGTCGATCGCCTTGCGCTCGGCAACCAGCTTCAGGGTCTCCGGCAGCGGGCGGTCGAGGTCGAGCAGATCGGCGATCTCAGGTCCCCCCGCCATCTTCTCCATGTACACGCACGGCCCGGGATCGAACATCGAGCCCCGTTCGGATAGGGCGATCACGGCGAGCGCGCTCGGCATCCCGAGTGCGGTCAGCCGCGTTCCCTCGAGCGGGTCGACGGCGATGTCGACCTGCGGCGGGGTGCCGTCACCGATGCTCTCACCGTTATAGAGCATCGGGGCCTCGTCCTTCTCGCCTTCGCCGATCACCACCACCCCGTCCATCGAGACGCTGTCGAGGACAAGGCGCATCGCGTCGACCGCGGCCTGGTCGGCGGCCTCCTTGTCGCCGCGACCGACCATCCGCGCCGCCGCGAGGGCGGCGGCCTCGGTGACGCGCACCAGCTCCAGCGCCAGGTTGCGGTCGGGCCGCTGGATGTGGGAATGGCTGCTCACAGCACCGTCGGAGGCTTGCGCTCGCCGGCGCTCGCGCGCAAGCGACAAATCGAGCCGGTCATGACCGGGACGCCATCGAGCAGGGCCACGCAGCAACCATATCCGACGCTGATCTCTTCGGGGGGCGAGCTTTGAATAGGCCATTTCAGTTCAGCTCGGCGAGCACTTCGTCGCTGTCGAGCTGATTGAAGTCACTCGGCGCGATGCGTGGCCCGTTCGCGCCGGCGCTTGTGCCGGCTCGAAGTGGCATGCTCGCGCGATGCAGTTCCAGCGATTGGCGCCCGATCCCGGTCCGGTGGACATCGCTTCGCTGCTCGCCGGCCTCGCGCTCGCCGACCGCGCGCCACCCCAGCGGCCCTACACGGTCGCCAACTTCATCGCCAGCGCCGACGGCCGTGCCACCCTCGAAGGCCGCTCCGGCACATTGGGAGACGAGGGCGACCACGCGATGTTCGTTGGGCTGCGCGAGCAGGCTGACGCGATCCTGGCCGGAACGGGCACGCTGCGCACCGAGCGCTACGGCCGCATCGTCACCGAGGCGCAGCGGCGTCAACGACGAGTCGCGCGCGGCGAGCGCGCCGAGCCACTCGCATGCATCATCACGCGCAGCGGCGGCCTCCCTGCCGAGATCCCGATCTTTTCCGAGCCCGAGGCGACGATCGTGGTCTTCACCGCGGCGGAGATCGACCTCGGCGACAGCGCGGCGCAGGTCGATGTGATCCGCCTGGACCCGAGCGAGCTGACGTTGACGACCGCACTGCGGCGCCTGCGCGGCGATTACGGCGTGCGCTTCCTGCTGTGCGAAGGCGGCCCGACGCTGTTCGGGGCGCTGCTGCACGAAGGCGTCGTCGATGAGCTGTTCCTGACGGTTGCACCGAAGCTGGCCGGCGGCGGGAGCGGCCCGACGATCGCGAGCGGCCCCGAGCTCTACCCAGCCCGGGAGCTGCGGCTGGAGTGGTTGCTCGAACACAGCGAATCGCTGTACCTGCGCTATTTGGTGTGCTGACCGATCAAAGTTTCGTTTTTGTACATCCGGGGATGAGAGACTGTCGATGATGAGCAGTCCGATCGCATCGCCGCCGTCCGCGCTGACCGCACCGGACGCTGTCGACGCCCTCCGGGACGCGCGCGAGCGCACGCTGGCGCTCGTCGACTCCGTCTGCGACGAGGATCTCGACCGGGTGCACTCGCCGCTGATGAGCCCGCTGGTCTGGGACCTGGGGCACATCGCCGCATACGAGGACCTGTGGCTCGTGCATCGCTTCGGCGACCGCCCGCTGCTGCACGAGGACCTCGCGACGGTGTACGACGCGTTCGAGACACCGCGGGCCGGTCGCGGGGAGCTCGCCTTCCTCCGGCCCGCGGCGGCGCGCGAGTACCTAGCCGAGGTCCGCGCCAGGACGCTCGCGGTGATCGAGCAGCGCGGCGTCGGCGACGGCGTGCTGCACGAGATGGTCTTGCGCCACGAGCAGCAGCACGGCGAGACGATGCTGCAGACGATCGGGCTCGCACGGCTGGAGGGTTATCGGCTGAGCGTGCCCGGCAGCGGCCACGCGCCGGTCGACGCACCGCTAAATGGGGCGGCGACCGCCACAGGGCTCGAGCTGATCGAGATCCCCGCGGGCAAATGCACGATCGGCGCGAGCGCTGAAGGCTTCGCGTACGACAACGAGCGCCCGCGCCACCGAACCGACGTGCGCGGCTACCTGATCGGCCGTACGCCGATCACGAACGCGACCTACCTGCGGTTCGTCGAGGGCGGGGGGTATGAGCGGCGCGAGTGGTGGTCCGACGAGGGATGGGCGTGGAAGGAGCAGTACGACATCACGAGGCCCTTGGCCTGGACGGCGGACCGCGAGGCGGAGTGGCGTTTGGGATCGCTTGAGCCACTTGCGCCCTACAGGCCCGTCGTCCACATCTCCTGGTTCGAGGCCGGTGCCTTCGCCCGCGCGCACGGCGCCCGGCTCCCCACCGAGAGCGAGTGGGAGAAGGCGGCGACCTGGGATCAGGAAGATGAGCGGGCTCTTCCATATCCCTGGGGCGAGGAGCCACCTATCGCCGGACTGCACGCGACTGTCGATCATCACGGCTGCGGGCCGGCGGCGGCCGGCGCCTATCCCGACGGCGCCTCGCCATCCGGGTGCCTGGGGATGATCGGCGATGTCTGGGAGTGGACCCAAGACGACTTGACGGCCTACCCGGGGTTCGTCGCGCACCCGTACAAGGAGTACTCGGAGGTGTTCTTCGGCGGCGCCTACAAGGTGCTGCGAGGCGGCTCGTGGGCCACCCGCGCCCGCGTGGCGACGCCCACGTTCCGTAACTGGGACTACCCGCAGCGCCGCCAGATCTTCTCCGGGATCCGGATCGCGAGGGATCTGCCGGCATGAAGGCGCTGCTTGCGACGGGCGAGATCAGGATCGAGTCGTGGCTGTCGGAGGCAGAGGAGCGGTGCCTGGCCAACGACGTGCTCGACGGCCTCACGAGGCCGTTCAAGGAGCTTCCGCCCAAGCACTTCTACGACGCGCGCGGCTCGGAGCTGTTTGAGCGGATCTGCGAGCTGCCCGAGTACTACCCAACGCGCACCGAGCGCCTGATCCTCGAGCAGCGCGCACACGAGATCATCGAGCACACGGGCGCCGGCGAGCTGGTCGAGCTGGGCTCGGGCTCCGCCGACAAGGCGCGGATCCTGCTCGACGCAATGTCGAGCGCCGGGACGCTACGTCGGTACATCCCGCTCGATGTCTCCGAGACCGTGGTCCGCGACGCCGCCGAGCAACTCGCCGGCGAGTTTCACGGGCTGCGGGTCCATGGTGTGATTGGCGACTTCGAGCGCCATCTCGAGCGGGTTCCCCAGCGCGACGGAGTGCCGCGCATCGTGGCCCTGCTCGGAGGGACGATCGGCAACTTCCCGCCGGGCACGCGTCGCCGGCTGCTGCGGCGGATCGGATCGTTGCTCGGGCCCGAGGACCGGCTCCTGCTCGGCACCGACCTCGTCAAAGACCCGACGCTGATCGAGGCGGCCTACGATGACCGCCAGGGCGTGACCGCCGAGTTCAACCGCAATGTCCTGCACGTGCTCAACCGCGAGCTTGGCGCGGACTTCGTGCCGGAGGCGTTCGACCACGTCGCGTTCTACGACCGCCGGCACGATTGGATCGAGATGCGTCTGCGCGCGCGGCGGCCGTGCAGCGTGCTGATCGCCGACCTTGAGATGAGGGTGGAGTTCGCCGCCGGCGAGGAGCTGCGCACCGAGATCAGCGCCAAGTTCACACACGCCCGCGTGCGGGCGGATTTCGAGGCTGCGGGCCTGGCGCTCGAGCACTGGCTGCCTGATCCCGATCGGCTGTTCGCGCTGTCGTTGGGATACCGCGCGCAACGATAGGCGCTCGAGCGCTGGCTGCCCGATCCCGATCGGCTGGCTGTTCGCGCTGTCGTGGTGACACCGCCGCAACGATAGGCGCTCGACGGGCGCCGGGGTGGCACCCCGTTTACCAGGCGACGCCAGGCGCCGGCAGAGCATCGCCTGCGATCGCCGCTCGCGCTGATGGCCCCGAACCGCGCCGAGAACTCACAAGCCTAGTCCGCGGACGCCCTTCTCGTCCCACCCGAGGTGGTGGGCGAGCTCGTGGCGCACCGTGCGCGTCACCTGCGCTTTGAGCAGGTCAGGGTCGTGTCCGAAGTCGCGCACCAGTGTGTCGCGGAAGATCACGATCCGGTCGTGAAAGTAGTCCTGCGAGACGGTGTCGCCCTCGTAGAGCCCGTAGGCGCGGCGCCGGCGACCGCCCTCCGAGATCACGACCGCCACGTGCTCGAGCGCCCGGTGAAACTCCAGCGGAAGGTCATCGATCGCCGCTCGCACGAGCGCCTTGAAGTCCTCCTCGTTGCGCGGATCGAATCGCTCGTCGTGGTCGCTGCGCTCGTAGCCCTCCGAGTCGCCCCACGACTCCTGCGCGGCCAGGCGCTCGGCGCGCTGCACGAGCGCCTCGAAGTCCTCCTCGGACTCCGGGTCGCGCCAGCCGGCAAGGCGGATCATCACCAGCAACACAGCGCCGCCGATGATCACCGCGCCGGCGGCGAACACGGCCAACCCCTGGAGCAAGCGCACCGGGAACGAGTCGCTGAAGCCCGCGATCAGGCTCGCCGCCCCCAGACCGACGGTCAGCGCCGCCAGCGCGGAGAACAGGATCCGGCGGAGCGTGGGTGGCGTGCCTGGCATCGCTACCGCAGGGTCCTAGTGGCACATCCACCAGTAGCGATCACGAATCGCTGGATCTCGTTCGTGCCCTCGTAGATCTGGGTGCTGTTCGCGATGTAGAGCTCGGCGCGCGCGGACATACCTCACGAGATCCTACTCGCGCCGGGCCGGCCGTCTCCGATTCGGGACAGTCGCGCCCCGCGCTACATCCGCACCGGGTGGCGCACCTCGTAGCTGCCGCCGTCGGCGAGGTTGCCGAGCGGGTTTTTGCGCCAGCGCGGACCGGACCCGATAGGGAAGTTGGGCCCGCCGAAGTCGGCGGTGTCAAACGCGATCCCCGCGACCACCACCCAGGTGTGGCTCGCGTCGGCGTAGATCGTAATCCAGACGCCGGGGCCGCTGGCGCCGTAGGTCTCGAGCTGGGTCGAGTCCTCCGGGGAAGCGAGCAGCCCGCCCCCGTGCAGCGCGTAACTGACGGCTCCCGAGCAGTCGTAGCCGACGTCGTTCCACGTGCCGTGGCCGCCCCCGTACACGTACGGCTTGCCGGTGATCTGGTTGGCGGCAGCGATCACCTCCTGGACGACCGCGGGCGCACCGGCGGGCGGTGTCGCGGTTCCGTCCGCGTTGATGCGCGCCGTGCCGGTGGGGTTCGAGCTCTCGTAGACCGCGATCGCGGATTGAAGCGCCTGGACGACGGTCGCGCTCACGACCCCGTCGCCCGACAGGTTGTGGGCCTGCTCGAATCCGATCACGCTGGCCTTCGTTGCCGGGCCGAACTGGCGGTCGATGGCGGTCGGGAACCCGGCGAGGGTCAAGTCGCCCTGTAGCTGGCTCACATCCGCGCCCTTCATGCCTTGATGCAGCACGCGGCTGCCGAGCTGCCCAGCATCGCTGGACGGCGTCGCCGCGGTACTTTGCGCCGGCTTGGCGGCCGAAGTCGGGGCGGGGGCAGAGGCGGCGCCGGGAACGGGGGCGATCATGAACGGCGCGCCGCCGCTGTCGCCGTCCTCGGCCGCCGGTGGCGGCGCTGAGCGCAGGGCGACCACGTGGCGCAGCTCGCGCACAAAAGTTGCGTTGACGACGCCAGTCACCGCGATGTGATAGGCGCGCTCGAAGCTGCGAACGTGCGCCTCGGTGACCGGCCCGAACGTTCCGACCGACTGCGTCGGGTAGCCCGCCCTGGTGAGCAGCTGTTGCAGCACGCGCACGTCCGATCCACTCATGCCCTCCCTCAGGACGCGGGCACCAAGGCTCTGCGAGCGCGCAAAAGCGGGCGCGGCGAGCACGAACATGGCGGCGCCGGCAATCACGCCCGCGGAGCGAATGGCACGTTGGAGGCGCGAGTGCGACAAGAGCGACCCTTTCTCTTTCCGGCGCCTACGGGGTTAGCTGTCGGGCTCGCGCTGAAAGAGTCGCGCTACGCCGAAAAATCCGGCGATTCGCCCCACGGAGCCACGAACGGCTCCAATGGGTTCCCCGCTCCCCGGATGACTGGTCGGCCCCGGGGACTCGGCTGGGTATATATTCGACGCGGCAGCGTATCCAACCTGCAAGATCGATGTCGCGTCACTACCAATCTAGCGTCGGTACGCTGGCTTGGTGAACTTTGATTACTCGCCCAGGCAGGTCGCCGAGCTGCTCGAGCGCGGCGAGATTCAGCTGATCGACGTCCGCCAGTCCGACGAGCACGATGCCGGCCGGATCGCCGGCGATCGGCTCATCGAGCTGGCGCAGCTCGCGTCGCAGGCGCAGACGATCGACCGCGACCGGCCGGTGGTGTTCTATTGCCGCAGCGGCAGCCGCTCGGCGATGGCCACCGAGGCGTTTCGCGGCGCCGGCTACGACGCCCACAACCTGACCGGCGGCCTGCTCGACTGGCAGGCAGCCGGGCTACCGCTCGAGCCCGCTGGCGGTTACGTCGCCCATTAGGGCTCCCGCAAAAATTACTGCCGGCTCCGACGGCGTCTGCTCGGGCTGCGGCCCGCTGGGTATCCGGCCTCGCCGGATCGGGCCGCGCCCGAGTCATCCGGCCTCAGGTCAGGCCACGGTCCAGGTGTCGCCGCTGTCGAGGAGCTCCGCGAGTCGCTCGTCGGAGATCGGATCCTCTGCCACGGCGTCGCCGGCGCGCCCGTAGACGGGCCGCCGCACCGAGCGGAAGATGCCGATCGGCGTGGGTCCCGTCGGATCCTCGGCGAGCCGCGCGAGCGAGAACGCGAGGCCCAGATCACCACGGTTGGGGTCGTGCACGATCAGCGCCTGCTCGCCGACCTTATCGACGTCTACGATCTCGAGCCCGCCATCGCGCCCCCGCGCGACCCCGCGCTCGCCCCCCGGCCCGAAGCGAATCGGCTGCCCGGGCTCGAGCCGGATCTGATTGAGGTCCTTGATCTCCTTCTCTGTCAGTGCGGCGAACGCCCCGTCGTTGAACACGGGGCAGTTCTGATAGATCTCGACCAGCGCCGCTCCCTCGTGCTGGGCCGCTGCGCGGAGCACGCCGGTCAGATGCTGGCGGTCGCGGTCGATCGTCCGCGCGACGAACGTCGCCTCCGCCCCCAGCGCCAGCGCGACCGGGTTAAACGGATGATCGGCGACCCCGAACGGCGTCGACTTAGTGATCTTGCCGAGCTCGGACGTCGGCGACGCCTGGCCCTTTGTCAGGCCGTAGATCTGATTGTTGAACAGCAGGATCTTGAGCGGGACGTTGCGCCGCAGGGCGTGGATCAGGTGGTTGCCGCCGATCGACAGCGAGTCGCCGTCACCGGTCACGACCCAGATCGAGAGGTCCTCGCGCATCGCCGCCAGTCCAGTCGCGAGCGCCGGCGCACGTCCGTGGATCCCATGCATCCCGTACGTGTCCATGTAGTACGCAAACCGGCCAGCGCAGCCGATTCCAGTGATGAACACGATCCGCTCTGGCGGGATCCCGAGCTCGGGCATGAACTGCTGCACCGCCGAGAGCACCGCGTAATCGCCGCAGCCCGGGCACCAGCGAGTCTCCTGGTCAGACTGGAAATCCGCCTTGCTTAGGGCGTTGCCGTTGGTGGCGACCGCAGTCATGTGTAGCCCTCCGCGGGGCGCCCGGATGAGGCTCGAGCGCCGGTCGCGATCAGTCCGATCTCCCGCTCGATCTCGGCGGAGAACAGCGGCTGCCCCTGGACCTTGCAGTAGGACTCCACGTCGACGAGGAACTTGCCCCGCAGCAGGAACGCCAGCTGGCCGCTGTTCATCTCGGGAACCAGCACCCGATCGAAGGAGCGCAGCACGTCGCCCGTGTTGGCGGGCAGCGGATTGAGGTGGTGCAGATGCGCGCACGCGACCTTGTGTCCGGCATTGCGCGCGGCGCGCACGCCGGCGCGAATCGCCCCCTCGCTCGAGCCCCAGCCCAGCACGAGCAACGTCGCGCCGGGATCGACGTCGACTGCCAGCGGACGCAACTCGCGAGCGATGCCGGCGACCTTGGCCGCACGTAGCTCGGTCATGCGGGCGTGGTTGGGACCGTCGTAGGAGATGTTGCCGGTGCCGTCGGCCTTCTCGAGGCCTCCGATCCGGTGCTGGAGCCCCGGCGTCCCCGGGATCGCCCACGGACGGGCGAGACGGTCGTCGCGGCTGTAGGGAAGCAGCCGCTCCTCGCCGCCGGCGTCGGTCGCGAACGCCGGGTCGATCTCGGGCAGATCGGCGACGGCCGGGATCAGCCACGGCTCCGAGGAGGACGCGAGGAACGTGTCCGACAGCAGGATCACGGGCGTGCGATAGCGGATCGCGATCGCGGCGGCCTCGAACGCCGCGTCGAAGCATCCGCCCGGCGTGCTCGGCGCGAACACCGGCAGCGGCGACTCGCCGTGGCGGCCGAACATCGCCGCCAGCAGATCGGACTGCTCGGTCTTGGTCGGCATCCCCGTCGACGGGCCCGCCCGCTGGACGTCAACCACGATCATCGGCAGTTCAAGCGCCACCGCGAGACCGATCGTCTCGGACTTGAGGTCCATCCCCGGCCCGCTGGTCGCCGTGACTCCGAGCCGGCCGCCGAACGCGGCGCCGAGCGCCATCCCGGCCGCCGCGATCTCGTCCTCGGCCTGGACCGTGCGCACGCCGAAACGCGTGTGTCGAGACAGCTCGTGCAGCAGCTCGGAGGCCGGTGTGATCGGATAGCTCGCGAGCAGCAGCGCTAGCCGGCTCCGGACGCTGGCTGCGATCAGACCCAGCGACAGCGCCGTCGTCCCGTTGACGTTTCGATACGTGCCGGGGGCCGCGTCGGTCGCTCGCTTGACGTGATACTGGACGTCCAGCAGCTCGGTCGTCTCCCCGAACGACCACCCCGCGTTGAACGCCGCCAAGTTGGCCGCCACGACCGCCGGCTTGCGCCCGAACTTCCTCTCGATCCAGCGGCGCGTCACGTCGGTGGGGCGTCCGTAGAGCCATGACAGGACGCCTAGCGCGAACAGGTTCTTCGCCCGCCCCGCGTCGCGCGTCGACGTGTCCTCGATCCCCTCGACGGCGCGGGTCGTCAGGCTGGTCATCGGGATCCGGTGCACGCGGTAGCGCGACAGCGTCCCGTCCTCCAGCGGGTTGGACCGGTATCCGGCCTTGTCCAGGTTGCGCTTCGTGAACGCGTCCTCGTTGACGATGATCGTCGCGCCGCGGTCCAGCTCGGCAAGATTGGCCTTCAGCGCCGCCGGGTTCATCGCCACCAGCACGTTCGGGGCGTCGCCCGGAGTCAGGATGTCGCGTGACGCGAAGTGAATCTGGAACGCGGAGACACCCGCTAGCGTGCCGGCCGGCGCGCGGATCTCGGCGGGAAAGTTGGGCAGCGTCGCGAGGTCGTTTCCGAGTGCTGCGGTCGCGTCTGTGAACCGGCTGCCGGCGACCTGCATGCCGTCACCCGAGTCGCCGGCAAAGCGCACCACGACTCGCTCGCGCTCTTCTACTGATTTGGTCATGACGTCCCTTGAGTCTGCGCCGTACTTACGAAGTGTACGCGACTGCGCGGACGCGATGTGAGCGGCTCAGTCGACCACGCGGATCTGCTCAGCTCGCGCCCTCAAGGCCGGATGGGCGCGAGCCGGCGTGCGGCGGGCGGACGGTTTGCGCCTACAGCTTCTGAACGTTGACGGCCTTCGGACCCTTCGGGCCCATCTCCTCTTCGTAGGAGACCTTGGCGCCCTCGGCGAGCGAGCGGTAGCCGTCGGCGTTGATGTTCGAGTGATGGACGAACAGGTCGCGGCTTCCCTCATCGGGCGTGATGAAGCCGAACCCTTTCTCGTCGCTGAACCACTTGACAGTTCCTGTTGCCATCTGGAGTCTGTCCTCCGTAGCTTGTAGTGCTGCTACCGCGGAGGATTGCGATACCCCGAGGCCTGCACCTGCTTCTCGCCGCCGGCTCTCGGCCCGACGGCCTGACGCCGGGGAAGGTAGCACGGCTAGCGGCCCCGCGTACAACTACTGCACACATTTCACGGCTCGAACACAGGTCAAGGCTCCAGTCCGATGGAAGACCCAATGCCACTCGGTCGCCACGCCGCGATTCCGCTGCACGAGATCGAGCTCCGCGCCTCGCGATCCTCGGGCCCGGGGGGCCAGCACGCAAATGTGACCGCGTCCCGGATCGAGGCGGTGTTCGACGTGGCCGCGTCGAATTCGCTGAGCGACGAGCAGAAGGAGCGGATCGTCGCGCGCACCGGTCCCCGCGTCACGGCGGTGGCGCAGGATGCGCGGGGCCAGGTGCGCAATCGCGAGCTAGCGCTCGCGCGCCTGCAACGCCGCTTGAGCACCGCGCTCGCCGTGCAGCGCCCCCGGCACCCCACCGGCCCGACGCAGGCGTCGGTTCACGAGCGCCTCGAGGCCAAGCGCCGGCGAGCCGAGCGCAAGCGCTCGCGGCGCGCATCGGCGGAGGATGATTGAGCCGTGCGCTGGCTCGTGGACGGGATGAACGTGATCGGCACCCGGCCCGACGCGTGGTGGAAGGACCGCGACGCGGCGATGCTGCGGCTCGTCGACATGCTCGAACGATGGGCGGTCGACAGCGGCGATGACGTCACCGTGGTGTTCGAGCGGCCTCCCTCACCGCCGATTCGCTCGACCGTGATCGAGGTCGCGCACGCGCCCCGCCCGCGCCGCGACGCGGCCGACGACGAGATCATCAGAAGGTTGCGCGCGGACCCCGATCCCGGCGCGGTGAGGGTCGTGACCTCCGACAGATGGCTCGCGGACCGGGCGTTTGCGGCGGGAGCGAGCGTCGAGGGGTCTGTGTCTTTCCGCGACCGTCTCGGCGGCGGCTGACGCGACCGCTAGTCCGGAATGTCCGAACCGAATGTCCGAACCGTCTCACGACTCTCACCCGGCCGACGGGAAGGTTGGAAGGTAAGAAGCGCCGAAATTTGCCCGGCGCGTAGATCGCGCTTGCGACAATTTGATGATGGCTGACGAACCAGTCCGCCGCTCGGGCACCGACACCGCTCGCCGCTCCACTCCGGGACGCGGACGACAGGGGGGCTCGCCCTCGCCGCCCGCTCCGGGTTGGCGGGTGACGCCGGCGCCGGACGGTCGCGGCCGCCCGCCGTCGAAGCCGCCGCGCAGCGGCCCCAACCCCCGCTGGCTCGTCGCCCTGCTGGTCGTCGGGCTGCTGGCGCTCAACCTGTGGGTCTCCTCGCAGGCCCTGCAGCCCAACCCTCGCGTGCGGATCCCGTACTACCCGACCTTCCTGGCGCAGGTCGAGGCCAAGAACGTCAGTCAGATCTCCTCCACCGGCGACTCGATCCAGGGCACGTTCAAGACGGCGATCAAGTACCCGCCGAGTGGCAGCAGCTCGGAGACGACGTCCTACTTCTCCACTCAGGTGCCGTCGTTTGCCAGCAGCCAGACGCTCGAGACGCTGCTGCAGGACAACGGCGTGACGGTCAACGCCCAGCCGACCAACACGGGGCCGTCGCTGCTGACAAGCCTGCTGTTCGGGTTCGGCCCGACGATCCTGCTGGTGGGGCTGTTCGTGTTCCTGATGCGCCGCGCCGCGTCCGCTGCGGGCGGAGGACCGGGCGGGCTGATGTCGTTCGGGCGCTCTCGCGCGCGCCGTGTCGAAGCAAATGAGCAACCGGTCACCTTCCAGGACGTGGCGGGGATCGACGAGGCCAAGGAGGAGCTGACCGAGATCGTCGACTTCCTCAAGAACCCCGACAAATATCTGCGCCTCGGCGGTCGGATCCCGCGCGGGGTGCTGCTCAGCGGGCCGCCGGGCACCGGCAAGACGCTGCTCGCGCGGGCAGTGGCCGGCGAGGCGGGCGTGCCGTTCTTCCAGATGTCAGCCTCGGAGTTCGTCGAGATGATCGTGGGGGTGGGGGCCTCGCGGGTGCGCGACCTGTTCGCGCAGGCAAAGGCGGCGGCGCCGGCGATCATCTTCATCGACGAGCTCGACGCGGTCGGACGCTCGCGAGCCGCCGGCGGCCCCAACATCACCGGTGGCCACGACGAGCGCGAGCAGACGCTCAACCAGATCCTCACCGAGATGGACGGGTTCGACCCGCGCACGGGCGTGATCGTGCTCGGGGCCACCAACCGTCCGGAGATCCTCGACCCCGCGCTGCTGCGCCCCGGGCGCTTCGACCGCCGGGTGGCGGTGCAACCGCCCGACCGCCCTGGGCGCGAGGCGATCCTGCGCGTGCACACCCGTTCGGTGCCGCTCGCACCGGAGGTCGATCTCGGGCGAATCGCCTCTTCGACGCCGGGGATGGTGGGCGCGGATCTCGCGAACCTGGTCAACGAGGCGGCGCTGCTTGCCGCGCGTCGCGACCACACGAGAGTGACCTCGGAGGACCTCTACGACTCGCTCGAGCGGATCGTGCTGGGCGCCGAGCGCAGGGTGATGCTCAGTCAGGATGACCGGCGGCGCACGGCCTATCACGAGTCCGGACACGCGATCGTGGGCATGCTCACGGCGGGCGCGGACCCGGTTCGAAAGGTGTCGATCATCCCCCGCGGACAGGCGCTGGGGGTGACGTTCTCCGCCCCCGACGCGGACCGGTTCAACTTCGACGAACGCCACCTGCTGGCTCAGATCAAGGTCGCGCTCGGCGGCCGGGCCGCCGAGGAGATCGTGTTCGGCGACCTAACGGCCGGCGCCGAATCGGACATCCAGCATCTGACGCGGATCGCCAGGCACATGGTCGGCCGCTGGGGAATGAGCCGCGCGATCGGACCGATCGCGGTCCTGCCGATGGACGGCATGGGCCCGCTCTTGCCGGGCGTTGCAGAGACCTCGGAGGCGACACAGCGTCTGATCGACGAGGAGGTACGGCGGATCGTCGAGACCGCTCACGCGGAGGTCGGCGATCTCCTGCGCAGTCACCGCGGCAACCTCGACTCGCTCTCCTCTGCGCTGCTCGAGCAGGAGACGCTCGACGAGGCCGACGCGTATGCCGCCGCGGGCCTCCCGCGCAACCCGGAGGCCGTCGACGCGCTGCCAGCGCCAGTGGTCGAGCCGGCCTGACGCCCGCGTTCCTACACGGTGATAGCGGATCGCGCCGGCGAACGCGAGCACGAGGCCCGGCGTCAGTCGCCCAGCCGTGTCATCCGCGCGAGCGCCTCGTGGCACTCGACGACCCGGCGCTTGACGGGATCGTCGTCGGGCCGGTCGTGGACGAGGTCCCACGTACGGTCGGCGATCTCGCGCGCGCTCTCGGGCGTCGCGCTCTCCCACAGGCGATTGACGAGTTGCAGCTCGAAGCTCTGGAGCTGATCGGCAGGGTCGCCGGGAGCGAGCCGTGGAAGCGGCTCCCCGGTTGTCTCCTTCCACATCCCCGTCGCGACGAGCAGCCGGTTGCGTAACGTGATCGGGTCCATCGCAGCGCCATCATCCTAGAAGCCCGGCGGGCCGATCGGCGGAAGCTCCTGCTTGAGGGTCAGCAGCGGCGCGAACAGGTCGCCCTGCTCCGCGACCCGCGCCAGAACCTGCTCGGTGTCGAACGCCAGCAGCTCCGGGTCGCCGGCCTCGCGGCAGCACGCGACCTCCTCCCAGCGCACCGGCGTCGAGACCGTCGGGCGCTCGCGGGCGCGGACCGAGTAGACGGTGACGGTCGTCTTGTGCTCGTCGTTCTGGCTCCAGTCGACGAGCACCTTGCCGGAGCGCAGCTGCTTGGTCATCCGCGAGACGACGAGCTCGGGCATCCGCTGCTCGAGCAGCTCGGCGATCCGGCGCGCGAACGTCTTCGTCTGCTGGTAGCTGACCTGCTTGCGCCGGGTTGCCGAGCGGCACGTAAACCTGGAGCCCCTTCGAGCCCGAGGTCTTGGCGAACGTCTCGAGCCCGAGCTGCGCGAACAGCCCCCGCAGCACGAGCGCGACCTCGCAGCACTGCACGACGCTGGCGGGAGCTCCCGGGTCGAGGTCGAACACGAGCATCGTCGGCCGCCCGGGCGGCGCGCGCCGCGACAGCGATGTGTGCAGCTCGACGTCCGCGAGGTTCGCCAGCCAGATCAGCGTCGGGCGATCCTGCGCCAGCGTGTAGTTGATCGCCCCCGATCCGGCTGTGTAGCGACCCAGTCGGGCCGGTGCGACGGGGATTGCTTCTCGTAGAAGTACTGCGACTCGACGCCGTTGGGGTAGCGCTTGAGCGTCAGCGCGCGGTCGCGCAGGTGGGGCAACACGGCCGGCGCGATCCGCGCGTAGTAGGCGATCAGGTCGCCCTTGGTGAAGCCGGTCTGGGGGAACAGGACCTTGTCCCAGTTGGAGATCTTCAGCCGGCGCCCTTCGGTCGCCACCGCCAGCGCCCCCTCGGGCAGCCGCTCCACCTGGTCGAACAGCGCCTGCGACGAGTCCGCCGGGGCGTCCGCTGCCGCGCCTCGGCGAAGGGCTCTCGAGCACCACCTCCCGCGCACTTGCGGTCTTCGCGCAGCCCCTTGAACGACGGCGCGCGCATCACCCCGTCCGCCGTCCACTCCCTGAACTCGACCTCGGCCACCAGGCACGGCTCGACGAACACCGCGCTGCCGGGGAAGCTTCGGGCCGCGATCCAAACGGGCTCGTCGTCGCGGCGCAGGGCCGCCAGCCGCCGGGCCAGCTCACCGAGCGTCACGCTCGGTGAAGCCGGTCCCGACCCTGCCCGGCGTAGCTGAAGTCCCCGTCTGACGTAGCACCCCATCAGCAGCGCGCCGATCCGTTCCGTGCGTCGGCCCTCTCCCGGCAGCCAGCCGCCGATCACCAGCTCCTGGCGGAGCGTGTGCTTGATCTTCACCCAGCGCCGGGGTTCGCCGGCCCGGCTCGTAGCGCGACTCCAGGCGCTTGGCGACGATGCCCTCGAGGCCCTGGGCGGCGGTCGCCGCCAGCAGGCGCGCGCCCTCGCCCGGGTGGGCCGCGGGAACGCGCCACGCCGGTCCGCCGAGCGCGAGCGCTTCCAGCCGCGCGCGCCGCTCCCGGTAGGGCAGCGTCCATCAGCGAACGGCCGTCGAGGTACAGGAGGTCGAAGATCGCGTAGACGACCGGGTGTGCTGACGGCAAGCCGGCGCACCGCTGACGGCGAGGTGACGTGCATCCGGCGCTGAAGGCGCTCAAAGCTCGGCCGCCCGTCGCTCGTCGAAGGCGACGATCTCCCCGTCGAGCACCGCCTCGCGCATGCCGAGTCCCCGAGCAGTCCCGCGGACCTCGGGATAGGCATCGGTGATCTCGTTCAGGTTGCGGCTCTCCAGCCGCAACCGCCCCGGCTGGACGTAGGCGATCGCGCGCACGCCGTCCCACTTGACCTCGAACGACCAGTCCGGCTCGGGGCGCGGCAGCTTCCCGGCGCGCGGCGAGCATCGGCACGATCCGCTCCGGCATCGGCTCCCGGCCCGGGTCCGCCGGCGGGTCCATGCGGTGGATCATCCAGTCCTTGCGCGAGCGCTCCGTCGCCGCGGCCGATCGGGAACAGCCCGTAGCGCCCGTCAGCCGCTCCCCGTGAAACGTGACCTCGACCTTGCGCGCCTCCCACTTGTGCGTCTCGTAGGTCCCGCGGTCCCAGATCCGCATCGTGCCGGCCCCGTACTCGCCGTGCCGGGATCTCGCCCTGGAACTCGAGGTACTCGAGCGGATGGTCCTCGGTGTGGACGGCGAGGCGGTTGTCCGCCGGATCGGGCGGGATCCCGTTGGGGATCGCCCACGAGGCGAGGACCCCGTCGTGCTCGAGCCGCAGGTCCCAGTGCAGCCGGGTGGCGTGGTGCTCCTGGACGACGAACCGACCGCCGGTGCTCCCGCGCGCGCCGGTCATCCCCGGACGGCTCGGGCGTGGACGCGAAGTCGCGCTTGGCGCTGTAGGTGTCGAGCTTGCCGCGGGGTCATCGCCGGTGATTCTGATGCGCGAGCGGGGCTTCTTCACCAACTTTTACGCGCACGCGCCATCATTGCGGTCATGGCGCGCGTGCTGGTGGTCGATGACGAGCCTGCGGTGAGGCGGGCGCTCGAGCGCGCGCTGCGGCTCGAGAACCACGACGTCGCGCTCGCCGGCCGACGGCGAGCAGGCGCTCGACGCGCTCGCGACCGCGCCCGCCGACGCCGTGATCCTCGACGTCGCTGATGCCCGAGCTCGACGGCCTCGAGGTCTGCCGGCGGATGCGCAAGGCCGGCGACCGCACCCCGGTCCTGATGCTGACCGCCCGCGACGCGATCGACGACCGCGTCGAGGGCCTCGACGTGGGCGCCGATGACTACCTGGTCAAGCCGTTCGCGCTGCGCGAGCTGCAGGCGCGCCTGCGGGCGCTGCTGCGCCGCGTCCGGCGACGGCGCGCCGACGGCGAGGTGCTGCGCTACGCCGACCTGGTGCTCGATCCGGTCGCCCACGAGGTGCAGCGCGGCGATCGCCTGATCGAGCTGTCCCGCACCGAGTTCCTGCTGCTGGAGCTGTTCATGCGCCACCCGCGCCAGGTGCTGACGCGCTCGACGATCTTCGAGAACGTCTGGGGCTACGACTTCGGCCCCACCTCCAACGCCCTCGGCGTCTACATGGGCTACCTGCGACGCAAGACCGAGGCCGGCGGAGAGCCGCGGCTGCTGCACACCGTGCGGGGCGTCGGATACGTGCTGCGAGACTGATCGGCGGCTCGATGTCGCTGCGCAAGCGCCTTGTCACTGATCGCCGCCGCCTCGGTGGGGATCGCGGTCCTGATCGCGGTCGTCGTCTGCTACATGGTCGTGCGCAACCAGCTCTACGGCCAGGTCGACGGCTCGCTCAACGCAGCAGGCGCCGCGGTCGAGCGCAGCGGCCTCAGCCGCTTCGACCAGCAGCGCTGCCGGGCATCCCGGCCGAGCGCCGGCGGTCCCGCGCAGTACGTGCAGGTCGGTCCTCGCCAACGGCCGCATTGCCCTCGCGCGCAACGGCCGACATCTCGCTGTCCGACGACCACGCGCAGTCGCGGTCGCGAACAACGCTGCCGGCACCTACTTGAGCGACGTCCAGCGTCGGCGGCAACCAGCTCCGGGAGCTGGTCTCGCCTTGCCGCTGCCCGGTCGTCCCCGCTCACAGCGGCGAGTCCACCCGGCGCGCGTCCAGCTCGCCCGCCCGCTCAACGGGCGTCGACTCCATCCTCCCGGATCTGCGGATCGTCCTGGGCTGCTCGCTGCTCGGCGGGCATCGCGCTCGCCGCCGCGCTCGGCCGGATCGCCGCGCGCCGGGTGCTCACGCCGCTGGGCGAGGTCGCCGAGGCGGCCCAGCACATCGGCGAGACCGAGGACCTGAGCGGGCGCATCCGGGTCCACTCCGACGACGAGGTCGGCCAGCTCGCCAGGCGCTTCAACACCATGCTCGACCGGCTGGAGGGCTCCCGCGCGGCGCTCGACGAGTCGATGCGCGCCCAGCGCCAGCTGGTCGCCGACGCCTCGCATGAGCTGCGCACGCCGGTTACGAGCCTGCGGACGAACATCGAGGTGCTGCTCGAGGGCGGCGAGCTCGACCCGGAGGACCGCCGCCGCCTGCTCGCCGACGTCGTCGAGCAGAGCGAGGAGCTGACGTCGCTCGTGGGCGACCTGATCGAGCTGGCGCGCGGCGACCAGCCGGCCGGCCGACCGAGGACGTGCGGCTGGACCGGCTGGTCGCCGAGGAGTCGGTCGCCCGCGCGCGGCGCAACGCGCCGAGCATCCGCGTTCGAGGCCGACGCTGGCGCCGATGCTCATCGAGGGCGTCCCCGAGCGCCTCGGGCCGCGCCATCAACAACCTGCTCGACAATGCCGCCCGCCATTCGCCGCCGGGCGGGACCGTCGAGGTGCGCGTCGATCCCGACGGGGTCGTCGTGCGCGACCACGGCGCCGGGGTCGCACGGAGCAGGATCAGCCCTACGTCTTCGATCGCTTCTTCCGCGGCGCCAACGCGCGCGGGCAGCCAGGGCAGCGGTCTGGGCCTGGCGATCGTCCGGCAGGTCACCGAGCAGCACGGCGGCAGCGTGTCCGTGACCAACGCCGCCGGATGGGGCGCGGTCTTCACGCCTCCGGCTGCCGGGCGCGCGGCCGAGGCGGCCGCCGACCAGGCGCCGAATCCGAGGCCGTCGAGATCAGCTGACCACGGCCCCCGGCGCGCGGGGGCGCCGGCGCGCCAGCCGAGCGCGCCTGACGGGCGCCACGCGAACCTGCGCGGCGCAGCCGCCAGAACAGCACCGCCGAACACGGGCACGACGGCCAGCAGCAGCAGCGCCCGCTGGCGCGGCTCGCCGAACACCAGCACGATCCCCACCTCGACGGCGATCGCCGGGATCGCCGCCAGCAGGACCGTGTGGGACCGATAGCCGGAGAAGTGCTCGCGCGCCGTCACCTCGACCACGCCCAGCGCGCAGACCGACCAGGCCGACGACCAGCGGCGGGCCGCCGCCGTCCAGGAAGCCGACAACGGCCGCCGATCGCCGGCCAGGATCGCGAGCTCAGAGATCGGCAGGCCACCGAACGGGCTCACGGGACGCTCGCCGAGGCACCCAGCGGGCGCCCGCGCAGCGCCTGTCCGGCGCCGGCCGGCTCGGCGGGGCGGTGGCGGGCTCGGCCGGCGCCTGCCCGCGGATCGGCGCGGGACGCTGGCGGCGGCCTCGAGGACCACCGCGCGGGGCGCCGTCTGCCGAGAAGCCGCGCCGCTTCCGCGACTTGGAGTCGAGACTTGCCGGTGCGCCAGCGGAGCCTGAGCACTAATGCTCGGCGATGGCACCGCCGCCTCGCCAGGCCCGCTGGTCGCGCTGCTGGTGTTCGCCATGCTGCTCGGCGCCCGCCGGCGCCCGGGCCGACGGCGACCCGGCCAGCGACTTCCTCCTCGGACAGAACGTCTTCTATCCGTACATGCCGCCGGTGTCGGCGCGATCCAGAGCAGGCTGAACGCCGAGACCGCCGCCACCAGCGCGGCCGCGCTTCCCGCTCAAGGTCGCGCTGATCGCCTCCCCGGTGGACCTGGGCGTGATTCCCGTACCTGTTCGGCAAGCCGCAGAAGTACGCCGACTTCCTCGACCAGGAGATCAGCTTCCAGGGCAAGCAGCCGCTGCTGGTCGTGATGCGGGACGGGTTCGGCGTGCAGGGACTCAGCCGGCCGGCGACGGCCGCCGCCGCCGTCGCTGCGCCAAGCCCGCCGGCAAGCCCAGCGACGACCTCGCCCAGCGCCGCGGTCGCCGCCGTCGCCAAGCTCGCCGCCGCCGCGGGCCACCCGATCGCCGCAGCCGCCGGTCGAGCAGCGGCGGCTCGGGCGGGTGCGGCGTCCACGACGATCGATCCTGGTCGTGCTCGCTCGCAGCCGCGCTCGTGCACCTCGATCGCGATCGTGGTCGTCCGCCGCCGCGGCACACGCCTGCGCGCGGGTAGGGTCCGCATCCCGCGAGCGGGCGTGGACGATCAGCGGCGTCGCGCAGGCTGATCGCGGGCCGTTGTAATCGTGAGGACCCTAATCCCAGCGGTGGCGGCCGGCCCGCAGCGCTCGCAGCTCGGAGACCGCCGTAGTGCTCCGCGGCGCGTCGCCGAGCCGCGCGTCGGCCGGCTCGGCGCCCGGCAGCAGCCGGCGGCAGCGCGCGCTCGTGCGTACCGCCGGCGCCGTCGGGACGGACCTCGATCGCCCGCGCCGCCGGGCGCGAGCCACGCATCGCGCCAGCCGGTGCCCGCGAACACGCAGCGCCGCGCCGTCGTCGACGGCGTAGCCCGGCGGCAGCTCGCCGCCGGCGACCGCCGAGCGGTAGACCGGCAGCCGCTCCGACTCCCCGCCGAGGTGCACCGACAGGCTGCCCGCGAGCAAGCCGAGCCCGCGCCACCGGCTCGGGCGCGCCGCCGCTCATGCTGATGCCGCCCTGAAACCAGCACATCGCCCCGGCGCTCAGGCCGGCGAGCACGACGCCCGATCCCAGGCGGCCCGCATCGCCTCGTCGACCCCGTGCTCGCGCCAGATCGCGAGCATGTTGCGCATCGAGCCGCCGCCGACGTAGATCGCGTCCTGGGCCAGCAGGTGCTCGACGGGATCGATCCGGTCGCGCCCGAGGTGAAACAGCGACAGGATGCTCGGCTCGCACGGCCAGCCGCTGAAGCGCTCGTAGAAGCGCGTCGCCTGCTCGCGCGGGTCGCCGCTGGCCGTCGGCAGAAAGCAGATCCGCGGCACCGGCTTGCCGGTCAGCGCCAGCACGAGCCTGTCCAGCGCCGGGCGTGCGCTCGTGCATCGTGAAGCCGCCACCGCCCATCGCGAGGATCTGTCGCCGCCGGGTACGCTCGCCGTCCTCCGCCGTCGAGCCGGCCCCGCCCGCGCCGCGGCTCACGCCGCGATCGCTGCGCCGTCGCGCGACCGGGCTCGCGCCCAGATAGCGGACCGCGAGCTCGCGCTCGGACGACGCCGCCCGTCACCGTCGGCGAACTGACGTACATCGCGCGCGCGCCCGGCCGCGAGGAGACGACCTCGGCCAGCTCCGTCCCGACGAAGTGCAGCGCCGCCGCGTCCCCGACGCCGTAGCCGGGCGGCATCGCCGTCGGCGATCGCGTCCAGGAACGCCGTTCGCCGGCCCGGCTCGTCGCCGTAGTGGACCGCGTTGCTCCACGGCAGGAACCCGAGCCCCTCGAGGCGGCGCGGCGGCCCTTCGTGAAAGCGCTGACCGCGTGTGAGAACCAGCACAGCGAGCCGGCCGAGCCGCCGCACAGCACGACGCCCGCGCTGCCACGCCTCGTGCAGCGCCGCGTCGATCCCGTGCGCGCGCCAGGTGCCCAGCAGCGACACGAGGCTGCCCCCGCCGACGTAGATCAGATCCTGCGCGAGCAGGTGCGCGCGGGATCGCCGACGCCCGTCTCGCGGCGGAACAGCGAGATGTGCGAGGGCTCGCAGCGCGAGGCGGGAAACGCGCGGTAGAAGCGGACCACGTAGTGGTCGGCGTCGCCGCTGGCGGTCGGCAGGAAGCAGACCCGCGGGTGCTCGACGCCGGTGAGCGACAGCACGTGGTCGTCGAGCAGGGTGTTGCCCCACTCCATCGAGAAGCCGCCGCCTCCGAATGCGACGATCTGAGGCGGCCGTGTGACGCATGCGCACGTAGCAACGCGCGCCGCGCCGTGTCAGTCGCGGGTCATTGGCCCCGTGGCCAAACGGCTGATCGGCGCGCGATGATCCAGCGCGATCGCCTGTCAGGCGCGTCAGCGAGCCGCGCTTCGGCGGTCTCGGACGGCGCGGCGACGTCGGCCATCTCGCGGAACAGGCCGGTGACGACGAACACGGTCTGCTCGGCGATGTCGACCGTGTTGTCGCCGATCCGCTCCAGGCAGCGCGCGACGAGGATCATGAACATCGCCCATTCGCGCACCTCCTGGTCGTCGCCGACCTCGACCGCGCGCCTGAAGATCGCGCGGTTGAGGCGGTTGATCTCGGCGTCCTGGCGGACGAGATCCTGGGCGAGCTCGACGTTGCGAGACGAGAACGCATCCTTGGCCTGCGACACCTGCGAGCGGGCGAGCTGTCCCATCCGCTCGATCGCGTCGAGGATGTCCTTGTCCTTCGGTGCCTCGTAGCCCGGACAGCGGCACCAGCTTGGCGATGTTCACGCACTGGTCGCCCATCCGCTCGACGCAGCGGATGATGTGCAGCAGCGCGGCGACGATCCGCAGATCGCCGGCGACCGGCGCCTGCCGGGCGAGCAGCGACAGGATCCCCTGGTGGACCTCCAGGTAGCGACCGTCGATCCGGTCGTCGTCGGCGACGACCATCCCGGCCAGCTCGACGTCCTGGTAGGAGATCGATTCGAGCGCCCGGTCGAGCTGCCCGATCACCAGGTCGAGGCCGCCGAGCGCCTGGCGCTCGAGCTCCTTCGAGCGACTCGCGGAATTGGTGCCGGGTCTCCTGCATCGGCGTCTACCCGAACTTCCCGGTCACGTAGCGCTCGGTGCGCTCGTCCTTGGGATTGGTGAAGATCTCGTTGGTCGGGCCATGCTCGATCAGCTCGCCGTCGAGCATGAACACGGTCGAGTTCGCGACGCGCGCCGCCTGCTGCATGTTGTGCGTCACGATCACGATCGTGTAGCGCTCCTTGAGCTCGTCGATCAGCTCCTCGATCTTCAGCGTCGCGACCGGGTCGAGCGCCGAGCACGGCTCGTCCATCAGGATCACCTCGGGCTCGACGGCGATCGTCCGGGCGATGCACAGGCGCTGCTGCTGGCCCCCGGAGAGCCCGATCCCGGGCTCGTTCAGGCGGTTCTTGACCTCGCCCCACAGGCCGACCGCGCGCAGCGACTTGTGGACGCGTCTCGCGAAGGTTGTCCGCGCTTGGTCCCGGTCAGCCGCAGCCCCGCGGCGACGTTGTCGAAGATCGACATCGTCGGGAACGGGTTGGGCTTCTGGAAGACCATCCCGATCAGGCGGCGCACGGACGTGACGTCGACCCCGGGCGCGTAGACGTCGAGCTCGTCGAGCGTCGACGCTGCCCTCCGCCCGCGCGCCCGGGATCTCCTCGTGCATGCGGTTGATGCAGCGGACCATCGTCGACTTGCCGCATCCCGACGGGCCGATGATCGCGCGTCACCTCGTTCGGCGGGAACTCGATGTCGACTCCCTTGATGGCTTGCTGCTTGCCGTAGTAGGCGTGCAGGTCCTTGACTCGGACTGCGTGCCCGGCCGCCCTCGCGAGTGCCGAGCGCCGCGACGTCAGGCGCCGCCTCGGCTTGCTCGGATGGGCCCCCAGCATTGACATGTCGGTCGGTTCCTTGCTCGTGGTTCTGCTCTTCCTGGTCGTGTCTGGCGGGATCATGCCATGCGGCTCCTTCGAGAGATGGCGCGGGCGATCACGTTGAGGATCAGGACGAGCGCCACCAGCGTCAGCGCGGCGCCCCACGCCCGGTTGACGACCTCTGCCCGGGGCGAGAGGATGTCGTTGTAGATCTGCAGCGGCAGCGCGTTCATCTGCTGGTCTGAGGTTAACGGTGACAGCGAAGGCCCCGGCCGTGGTGAACAGCAGCGGCGCGGTCTCGCCCATGCCGCGTGCGACCGCCAGCAGCGAGCCGGTGACCAGCCCGGTCCGCGCAGTCGGAAGCACGACGCGCGTGACCACTCGCCAGCGCGGGGCGCCGAGCGCAAGCGCCGCCTCGCGCAGGCTGCCCGGCACGAGCAGCAGCACGACCTCGGCGGAGCGGATAACGATCGGGAGCATCAGCAGCGCGAGCGCGACCGAGCCCTTCCAGCCCGCGAACCCGGTCCCCCCGACCTTCGCGAGAACGAGCACGATGTAGATGAACAGCCCGAACATGATCGACGGGACGCCCGTCATCACGTCGATGAAGTACCGCACGACGTTGGCGATCCTGGACTGCTTGCCGTACTCGGTCAGGTACAGCGCCACGCCGATCCCGATCGGGACCGAGATCAGCGTCGCGAGCCCGACGATCTCCAGCGTACCGAGGATCGCGCTGCGAACTCCGCCCGGATTGCCGAAGAAGTTCCCGTTCGGATCGCTCGTGAAGAAGCTCGAGCTCCACGAGCTGAAGCCCTTCTTGAGCAGGTAGTAGATGACCAGCACGAGCGGCACGAGCGCGATCACCGTGGCGACGAGCAGCGACGCGCGCATCACCTTGTCGGTGCGGCGGCGCCGAGCGCTGATCGGCGGGATGCGCCGTGATGCTCATGCGCGTCCACCTGCAGGCGCCGCCGGGCGCGGCCGCGGCCGTCGCGCCGGCGTCGACTCGCCGCGCTGACGGCGCGTGCCGCGAGAGATGAACCAGCGCGCGAGGATGTTCACGATCAGCGTCAGCACGAACAGCACCAGCCCAGCGGCGAACAGCGCCGAGCTGTGGATCGGAGTCGACGCCGCCTCGCCGAACTCGTTGGCGATCACGGCGGCAAGCGAGTAGCCCTGGGAGAAGATGAGTGCCCGATCACGGGCGCGTCGCCGATCACCAGCACGACCGCGATCGTCTCGCCGATCGCGCGCCCGAGGCCGAGCATCGCGCCGCCGGTGATGCCCGGCCGCGCGTAAGGGAGTACCGACATCCGGATCATCTCCCAGCGGGTCGCTCCGAGCGCGAGCGCCGCCTCCTTGTTCTCGGACGGGACCGTGGTGATCACCTCCCGCGAGATCGCCGACACGATCGGCAGGATCATGATCGCCAGGATCAGCCCGGCGATGAAGTAGTTGGGTCCGCTGACCGGCCCGCCGACGAATGGGATGAACGAGAACGTTTTCGCGACCCACTTCTCGGCCGGCAGCAGCCTCGGGATCAGGACGAACACACCCCACAGTCCGTAGACGACGGACGGGACGGCGGCGAGCAGGTCGACGAGCATCCCCAGCGGGGCGCGGGCGCGCTGAGGGCACATCTCGGTCAGGAACAGGGCAGTCGCGACGGCCACGGGTACCCCGATGATGAGCGCGATCAAGGAGGTGACGATCGTCCCGAAGAGCAGCGCTGCGCCGTGGAAGACCTGGCGCGAGACGTCCCAGTCGTTGCCGAACACGAAGCTCAAGCCGAACTTCGTGAGCGCGGATTGCGACTGGCCGACCAGGCGGATGAAGAAGTAGACGATCAGGACCAGGATCGCCATCGCGAGGGCGGTCAGCCCCCACTTCAGCACCTGGTCGGGAAGCCGGCTGACCGGCGACCGCTCGAGGAACGAGCGGCCGCCGGAGACCGTTGGAGTGCTTGCCTCCACCTACGCGTCCTTACGACAGAGGTGAGCCATTGCAGGTCATCGTGGCGAGCTGCGCATTGTCCTTCGCCGCCAGCGAGGAGGGCAGCGGGGCATAGGGCAGCTGATTGCTACCCGCGCCGAGCGTCTGCTGGCCTGGCCCGAACGCGTAGGTCAGGAACTTCTTCACACCCGCGGCCGTCGACTGGCTGACGCCTGCCTTGCACGTGTCCGGGTAGGCCATCAGGAACGTCTGCGAGACGATCGGGTAGGCAGACGGGTTCGGCGAGTTGATCGTCGAGATTGCCAGGTTGGCCGGGACCGTGATCCCCGAAGCCGCAGCGGACGTGTTCGGAATCGTCGGCAGCACGTACGTCCCGCTGGAGTTCTTCACCGCCGCGTACGTGAAGCCGTTCTCGAGCGCGTACGCCTGCTCGACGTAGCCGACCGCTCCCGATGTCTGCTTGACCGCCGCAGCGACGCCGGAGTTCTTCGCCGCGCCGGTGCCGGTCGGCCACTTGACGTCCTTGCCCTCGCCTACCTGCGACTTCCACGTGGGGCTGACGTCCGCCAGGAACGTAGTGAAGCCCTGCGTGGTGCCCGAGGAGTCGGAGCGGTGCACGACCGTGATCGCCGTACTCGGGAGCTTCACTCCCGGGTTCAGGGCGGTGATCTCCGAGCTGTTCCAGTTCTTGACCTTGCCGAGGAAGATGTCCGCGATCGTCGCGCCGTCGAGCTTCAGCCCGCTCTTGACGCCCGGAAGGTTGTAAGAGACGGTGATCGCGCCGAACGCGACCGGGAACTGGGCGACCGGTCCCTTGGCCGCCTTCTCCTCGGCGGGCTTCAGGGCCGGGTCGCTGCCCGCGAAGTCGACGGTCCCGGCCTGCAGCTCGGCGATGCCGGCGCCCGAGCCGACCGGGTTGTAGTTCACGGTCAGACCCTGCTTGGACAGCGTCGACCCCCACTGCTGATAGATCGGAGCGGCGAGCGTCGAGCCGGCGCCGTTGATCGTCGCCGAGCCGCCACCGCCGCTCGACGAGCTCGAGGTCGAGCTCGCCGCCGGCGAGCTCGAGCTGGAGCTCGAGCTGCTGCTCGACCCGCATGCCGCGACCGCGAGCGAGGCAACCGCCAGCAGGGCGGCCACCCTGATGTGACTTGGACTCAAAGTCGTCTCCTTCACTAGATGTGGGCCAGAGTCTGTGCAGAATGAGACCGCCGGGTGTTAAGCACTTGTGAACCGATCGTTGGCCTGGTGTTTGCGCTCGGCCGCCAGCCGATAGCCAAAGCCGAGGTGAGTGTGGATGAACCGCCATGCGGGAAGGGCGTGCTCGAGCTTCACGCGCAGCTTGCGCACGTACACGTCCACCGAGCGATCCCCGGGGCGCATGTCCCGTCCCCAGACGAGGCTGAACAGCTCCTCGCGGGCCATGATCCGGTCTGCCCGGCGAGCCAGCTCCGTCAGCAGGCGTAGCTCTCGAATCGAGAGCATGAGCGCGCTGCCATTCGCGCGCGCCATGTGCTCGTCGGGCAGGATCTCGAGCGGCCCGACCTCGAGCACCTCCCGGCGCGACTGCGCGGTGGCAGACATGCGCTCAGATGCTGCTTTTCCGGATCTCGCTCGAGCGTTACCGAGTCGTTACCGAGATGTAAACAAGTTGTGATCGCGGCGCTTGCCGAGACACGGCATCGCACCGAGGAGGGAACGCGACGGTCCCTGCGCGGGTCAGCGAAACAGCGCCGGATCGAGCTCGGCGGCGGGCGACTCGGCGCCGTCCGCAACCGGTTCGAGTGCGGCGACGGCCTCCAGCGTGGCAAGGGCGCCGTCGCGCTCGGGGGCGAAGCGGTAGCCGACGCCGAAGTGCGTATGGATGTAGCTCCACTGCGGCGACGCGCTGCGCAGCTTCTGGCGCAGCTTGCGCACGAACACGTCGACCGAGCGGTCGCCATGCGCCATCGCGTAGCCCCAGATCCGCTCGTAGATCTCCTCGCGACGCAGAACGCGATCGGACTGTACGAGCAGATGCAGGATCTCGAACTCGCGCGCGGTCAGCTCGAGGCTCGCCTCGCCGGCGTACGCCTGATAGAGGTCGGGCCGCACCACGACCTCGCCCACCCTCAGCGCGGCCTCGAGCGTGGGCATCTCGTTGCGGCGGTGGCGGCGGATCGCGGCCTCGATCACGCAGATCAGCTCCTCGGCGTGGCACGGCTTGGTGATCCAGGCATCGGCGCCAAGCCGCAGGCCCCGGACGCGCTGGGCGACCGAGGACGGACCGGTGCAGACGATCACCGCCAGGCCCGGAAGCCTCGCGCACACCCGCTCGAGGTAGTCCCAGCTGCCCGGACCGAGCACGGCGACATCGATCACCAGCGCGTTCAGGCGCATCGCAACGAGTGCGTCGCCGGTCACCGGGCCCGAGACCGTGCGGTAGTCCCACCCAAGTGCGTCGAGGCGGTTCGCCAAGACCTGCATGAACCCCGGGTCGCGGTCGATCACCGCCAGCCGGAGCCGGTTGTGCGCGCGCTGCTGGGCCGCCTGGCTCCCCGCGAGCGCGTCGCTCCTTTCGGGCGACATGCCTCTCACTGTATTGCACGAAATGCTCGCCGCGAACGCCGGCGAGCTCCCGGTTACAGGATCTTCACATGCAAAACGCGCACAACCAGCCAGCCGCCAAGGCCACCGGCGCCCGCTCGTAGCAATCGACTCGTAATCGGTTCCTAACCGATGGCGGCGAAGATCTGGGGGGTTGTGGCGCTCGGCGCGCGCCAAGATCAAGGGCATGAGACATCCACACGCAAGCGTCCTCGCGCTGTGCGCCGTCGCGCTCATCGCGATCGCCGGGTGCGGTTCCTCGAGCACGTCCTCCTCCTCGACGACAGGCACGGCGAGCACGACGAGCACGACGTCGGCCGCCGCCACGACGGCGTCGGCGCCGATCCTGCCGCCCGCAGTCGCCGAGCTGCCGGCCGCCGAGCATCCTCGCGCGGGCCAGTTCCCCGCCGCCGGTGGCCGCAGCCTCAGCCAACTCGCTGCGCTGGCGAAGTCGAGCGCGCAGCTCAGCGCGGCGACCGGGACGTTCACCCCAGGCGTTCGCCGCTTCGCGTTCGCACTGACCAGCACCTCCGGGGCGTTCGTCTACGCCCCGACCGCACTCTACATCTCCACCTCGCCCGGAGCACCCGCGCAGGGCCCGTTCCTGGCACCGGCTGATCCGCTCGGGGTCGCGCCGCAGTTCCGAAGCAAGCAGAACACGGGGCCGGGCGGGATCGAGGCGATCTACGCCACCCACGTGCCCGTCGCCCACACCGGCACGTACACGGCAGTTGCTTTGACCCGGACCGCGCACGGGTTGATCGGCTCATCGGGTGAGATCGCGGTCGCCCCCAGCTCCCCGATCCCCAACGTCGGCCAGCGCCCGCCCGACATCGCGACCGACACGCCGGCAAGCGTTCACGGCGACATCGCGCTGCTGACGACGCGGATCCCGCCCGACGACATGCATGCGGTGTCCTTCAACCAGGTGCTCGGCGAGCGCCCGACCGCGCTGCTGTTCTCGACGCCGCAGCTTTGCATCTCGAGGGTCTGCGGCCCGGTGACCGACATCGCCGTCGAGCTCGAGCAGCAGTTCCGCAGCCGGATCACGTTCATCCACGAGGAGGTGTACGTCGATAACAATCCCACGAAGGGAATCCGCCCGCAGCTGAAGGCGTTTCACCTCGAGACCGAGCCGTGGCTGTTCACGGTCAACCGCCAGGGAGTGATCGCGGCACGACTCGAGGGGTCGATCGGCGTCAACGAGTTCAGGCAGGCGCTCGAGGCGGCGCTGCGGTGAGGCTCGTGCGCCCGTCAACAGCTCGCCGTCGACGATCGCACGCACGCGCTAGTTTGAGACGAAACAGTGAGAGAGAGATGGCGAAAGGAAGCAGATGACCGATGTTGTGATCAGCTCGGCGGCCCGGACCGCAATCGGCTCGTTCGGGCGTAGCTTACGCGACGTGCCGCCGACGAAGCTGGGCGCGACCGCTGCGCACGCCGCGATCGAGCGCGCGGGGATCGAGCCTGGCCAGATCGAGCAGGTCGTGTTCGGCAACGTGATCCACACGGCGCCGGAGGACATGTACCTGGGGCGGGTCGTCGGGATCAACGCGGGGATTCCGAAGGAGACGCCGGCGCTGACACTCAATCGTCTGTGCGGTAGCGGCTTGCAGGCGATCGTGTCCGCGACGCAGATGATCCAGTCCGGCGACGCTGCGGTGGCGCTCGCCGGTGGCGCGGAGTCGATGAGCCGCGGCGCGTACTGGGTGCAGAACGCGCGCTGGGGAGCGCGGATGGGCGATGCGTCGATGACCGACGCGGTTGTCGGGGCGCTGACCGATCCGTTCAACAAGATCCACATGGGAGTGACGGCCGAGAACCTGGCCGAGTCGCACGGGATCACGCGCTCCGACCAGGACGAGTTCGCGCTCGAGTCTCATCGCCGTGCGGTCGCGGCGATCAAGGCGGGTGTGTTCGAGGACGAGGTCGTGCCCGTCGAGGTCAAGTCGCGCAAAGAGACGATCGAGTTCAAGGTCGACGAGCACGCCCGGGCGGATGTGTCGCTGGAGTCGTTGGCGAAGCTCAAGCCGGCGTTCAATAAGGACGGCACGGTGACGGCGGGCAATGCATCGGGCGTCAACGACGCCGCCGCCGCGGTCGTGGTGATGTCGGCCGACCGAGCTCGGCAGCTCGGCGCGCCGGTCCGCGCCCGGATCCTGTCCTACGCGGTCTGCGGGGTGGAGCCGAAGACGATGGGGATCGGGCCCGTCCCGGCGATCCGCAAGGCGCTAGAGCGGGCCGGCCGCACTCTTGACGAGGTCGGCGTGATCGAGCTCAACGAGGCGTTCGCGGCGCAGGCGCTGGCGGTCCTCAAGGATCTCAACCTCGATACCGAGCGGGTCAATCCCAACGGCGGCGCGATCGCGCTCGGGCATCCGGTCGCCGCTTCGGGCGCGCTCCTGGTCGCCAAGATCCTCAGCGAGATGGAGCGCAAGGACCACGAGCTCGGGCTCGTAAGCCTGTGCATCGGCGGTGGGCAGGGAATCGCGATGCTGCTCGCGCGCGAGTAGACACCGGCCCCGCGGCCCGTTAGGCGGCGGCCTGCGGGTCGGGTCGCGTCACTGCTGCCCGGCCGTGGGTTGGCCTGGCGGCGGCCCGACGTTCATCGGCTACACGCGCCGGCTTGGAACCGGCTACGCGACGTCGGCGCACCGGCGTTAATCGGGCGGTGTCCAGCGCTGCTGTGCAAGCTGCTTGATGCTGGAGAGGAGCCAGCCATGGCGATCACGCAAACCACGCGCAGCGCGCCGACGATCGAGACCGAGTTGCCAGTTTGCCTGATTCGGTAGTCGTCCGCGCCGGCACTGTGGTTTCTTTCGGTTTACGGCGCCGGCTGTGAGCTTCAGGCTGGTTAAAGCTGTACCTGCGGTTCGCCAGAGCGCCGCCCGAAATCGCCCGAGGAGAGATTCCATGCCAGCTTCCACTTTTCCGCCTCCCGTCGACGAGCCCGTGCGGCGCTCTGAGCGATTCGAAGAGGTCTACCGGCACTCGTTGGAACACCCGGAGGAGTTCTGGGCGCAGGCGGCCGCGGAGATCGACTGGGTGCAAACGTGGGACCGCGTCCTCGATGACTCGCGCGCGCCGTTCTACCGGTGGTTCGCCGGCGGGCGGTTGAACACCTGCTACAACGCGCTCGATCGGCACGTGGAGCGCGGTCGGGCAGATCAGCTCGCGTTGATCTACGACTCGCCGGTCACCGGCACAGCAGCGCAGTTCACCTATCGCGAACTGCGCGATACGGTGGCGACGTTTGCGGGGGCGCTGGCCGCACAGGGCGTACAGCGCGGCGATCGGGTCGTGATCTACATGCCGATGGTGCCCGAGGCCGCAATCGCGATGCTCGCGTGCGCGCGGATCGGAGCGGTCCACTCGGTCGTGTTCGGCGGGTTTGCGGCGCACGAGCTCGCCGGCCGGATCAAGGACGCCCGCCCGAAGGTCGTCGTTTCCGCGTCGTGTGGAATCGAGCCGGGCCGGCTGGTGCCCTACAAGCCGTTGCTCGACGCCGCGATCGAGCAGGTCGACGACAAGCCCGAGCGCTGCGTGATCGTGCAGCGGCCCGAGCTCGAGGCGGAGCTCGATCCGCAGCGCGACATCTCCTGGGCCGATGCCATGGCCGGCGCGCAGCCCGCCGATTGCGTGCCCGTCGAGGCCACCGATCCCCTCTACATCCTCTACACCTCGGGCACAACCGGAAACCCGAAGGGCGTCGTGCGCGACAACGGCGGCCACGCCGTGGCGCTGAAATGGTCGATGAAGAACCTCTACGACGTCGAGCCGGGCGAGGTCTACTGGGCGGCCTCCGACGTCGGCTGGGTCGTGGGGCACTCATACATCGTCTACGCGCCGCTGCTGCACGGCTGCACAACCGTGCTCTACGAGGGCAAGCCGGTCGGGACGCCCGACCCGGGAGCCTTCTGGCGAGTGATCTCGGAACACGGCGTGAGCACGATGTTCACCGCGCCGACCGCGTTCCGCGCGATCCGCCAGCAGGACCCGAACGGCAACCACATCACCCGCTACGATCTCTCGAACTTCCGAACGCTGTTTTTGGCAGGCGAGCGCTGCGACCCCGAGACGCTCCGGTGGGCCCAAGAGCAGCTCCGCGTGCCGGTGATCGACCACTGGTGGCAGACCGAGACCGGATGGGCGATCGCCGCCAACTGCATCGGGATCGAGCCGCTGCCGGTCATCCCCGGCTCGCCCACCCGTCCGGTGCCGGGCTGGAACCTGAAGGTGCTCGACAGCGAAGGGGAGGAGGTCCCGCCCGGTCAGACGGGAGCGCTCGCGGTCAAGCTGCCGATGCCGCCCGGCGCCACCCCGACGCTCTGGAACGCGGACGACCGCTTCCGCGCTACCTACCTGACCTCGTTCCCGGGCTACTACGAGACAGCGGACGCCGGCTACATCGACGAGGCGGGCTACGTGTTCGTGATGGCTCGCACCGACGACATCATCAACGTCGCGGGCCATCGCCTGTCGACCGGCGCGATCGAGGAGGTGATGGCGGGCCATCCCGACGTCGCCGAATGTGCCGTGATCGGGCCCCAGGACCAGCTCAAGGGGCAGCTGCCGGTCGGCTTCCTCGTCCTCAAGGCGGGGGTAGAGCGTCCGCACGAGGAGATCGTCGCCGAGGTCGTGAAGCGCGTGCGCGAGCGGATCGGCGCCGTGGCAGCGTTCAAGAGCGCGACCATCGTCGATCGCCTGCCCAAAACCCGATCGGGAAAGATCCTGCGCGCGACGATGCGCAAGATCGCCGACGGCGAGCAGTACACAACGCCCGCCACGATCGACGACCCAGCGATCCTGACCGAGATCGGCGAGGCCCTGGAGACGATCGGGTACGGCCACCCCGCCGAGTAGGAGTCTCATCAGAATTAGGGTCCGTTTTCGCGGCGCTGGTGGCATTGGCTCGGGTTTGGCGGCACTCGTCGTCGCTATCCTGTTGGTCAGGGGCGTCCTCGTGTAGTCGATGACGCTGGATTGATTGATGGCTTCCCGGACCAAACAAAAGGAGATGGCACGCGCGCGCCGCCTCGAGCAGGAGCGTGAGCACGCGCAGGCGCAAGCGCGGGCGCGCAAGATCCGGATGCTCGGCGGGATCGTTGTGCTCGCGGTGGCGGTGGTGGCGGTGTTCGTCGCGATCTCGAGTGGAGGTAGTAGCGGCGGCTCCGGCCTCCAGACCGGCCCCGCACTGGTCACGACGAAGTCCGCGGTGGCGCAGCTGCTGTCGGGCATCCCCCAGTCCGGGAACGTGCTCGGCAACGCCAGCGCGCCGGTGACGGTGACCTACTACGGCGACCTGCAGTGCCCGATCTGCCGCGACTTCACGCTCGGCCTGAACGGCGGCGGCTGGCCGCAACTGGTCGCCACCGATGTCCGCGACGGCAAGGTGAAAGTGATCTACCGCGCGTTCGAGACGGCGACCCAGCAGCCGACGACGTTCGAGACCCAGCAGGTCGCCGCGCTCGCCGCCGGCCAGCAGGGGCGCTTCTGGGACTACGCCGAGCTGTTCTACCGCGAGCAAGGCCAGGAAGACACCGGCTATGTCACCGAGAATTACCTGCGAGGGCTAGCGCAGCAGGTTCCGGGTCTCAACCTCAGCAAGTGGCAGAGCGCACGGAGCGACGCGTCACTGCTCGCGCAGGTCCAGTCCGACGAGCAGTCCGGGACCGCGGCGAAGGTCGGCGGCACCCCGACGCTGATCTTCCAGGGCCCCAAGGGCACCGCTTCGCCGAGCACCGGGCTACCGAGCTACAGCGATCTGCAGCAGGCGATCAAACAGGTCTCGTGACGGCTCTGACCAGTGCGATGCCGCTCGCCGACACGGCCCAACGTAGGCTGCGCCTGGCGATTGGCGTGGTCTGCCTGGTCGGGATCGGGATTGCCGGCTATTTGACCTACGTCCATTACGAGGGGCTCAAGGTCCTGTGTCTCGCGAGCGGCGGCTGCGAGACCGTGCAGAGCTCACGCTACGCGAAGCTCGACGGGATTCCGGTTGCCGTGCTCGGACTCGCGGGTTACGTCACGATCCTGCTGTCGCTGGCGATCCGCGGCGACACCGGACGCGCCGCTGGGTTCGGCGTCGCGCTAATCGGGTTTCTGTTCAGCATGTACCTCACCTACCGCGAGCTGTTCACGATCAAGGCGATCTGCCAGTGGTGCGTGGCGAGTGCCGTGCTGATGACCGCGCTGGCGATCATGACCGGCGCCCGCGTGCTGCGCGAGCAAGTCGACGCGCCCGCGTACGCGCGACGAACTCGCTAAGGGCCCCTGCAGGAATAAGTGATCGGACTAAGGGCGCCCGCGGGAGCCCTTAATCTCAATCTACTAATCTAATCTAAGGGCCCGTTCAGAAATAATTGATCGTCCGGATGCGGCCGGGATGACTTCGCGGATGCGGCACCGGCGCGTGCGCGCCGTAGCGCCACTACTGCCACGCACGCGCCGGCACCCTCGCGCCCGCGGCCCGCTCGGCATCCGGCCTCGCTGCAACGGGCCGCGCGCGAGTCATCCAGCTGCTCGCCCCCCGACCGCCCCGATCCGATCACTTATTCCCGAACGGACCCTAAGGACCTAATCCGGCCGCGGCCTCGCTGCCCGCGGCTTGGGTTTCTCGACGCTGCTGGTCGATCTTCTCGCACCGTCCGGGATCGGGATGCGCGAGCCGTCCGCCGCACAGCGGATGATCTGATCGTGAGCTGGCGATCGACCCGAGCCGCCGGCCGCACCGGGCAAGGAAACGAGCAGGTGGCGGTGATCGACCTCGGCTCCAACTCCTGGCGCCTGGTCGTGTTCACGTTCGTGCCGGACGCGTGGTGGAAGCGCACCGACGAGCTGTATGAGACGGTGCGGATCGGAGCGGGACTTGCCGCCACCGGGCGCCTGAGCGAGGACGCGATCGGGCGGGGCCTCGAGACGCTCACGGTGTTCGAGCACTTCTGCGACGCGTGCGGAATCGCCCCCGAGGACGTTCACGCGATCGCCACCAGCGCGATTCGCGACGCCTCCAACCGCGACGAGTTCCTGCGACGCGCCCACGCCGCCACGAAGCTGACGATCGAGGTCCTGTCGGCGCAGGACGAAGCGCGGTACGGCTACGTCGCGGCGATCAACACCTCGACCCTGACCGACGGCGTGGTGCTGGACCTCGGCGGCGGCAGTATGCAGCTGATCCCGGTTGCCGACCGCCGCCCGAAGGCGCTCACCTCGTTCGCGCTCGGAGCGGTACGGCTGACAGAGGGGTTGCTGCCGGGGGCCGGGCCGACGAAGAAGAAGGACCTGCAGCGCCTGCGCGCGCACGTGCGCGGGACGCTCTCGGAGCTGGACTGGTTGCCTCGGTCCGGCGATCGGATCGTGGGGCTCGGCGGCGCGGTCCGCAACCTCGCCGCCGCCGCCCAACCCTCCGCCGAGGGGCTCGACGTCGGGATCCAGGGCTTCCTGCTCACCCGCGAGGCGATCGGGGAGCTCGTCCAGACGCTCGCGGGGATGCCCGCGTCGGAGCGCGGCGACGTCCCCGGGATCAAGCCCGGCCGCGGCGACATCATCCTCGCCGCCGCGCTCACGATCGAGACAGTGCTGGAGCTGGGGTCCTTCGAGGGCATCGAGGCAACCGAAGCCGGATTGCGCGAGGGCGTGTTCCTCGCCCGAACGCTGCTCGCCGGCGGCGAGCCGCTGTTCGATGACGTGCGCACGGCGGCGGTCCGCAACCTCTCGGTTCAGTACGAATCGGACATGGCACACGTCGAGCACGTCGCGACGCTCGCGCTGCAGATGTTCGACTCGCTCGTCGCCGGCGGGCTAATCGATCCGGCGCCGGAAGAGCGGCGGCTGCTGTGGGCCGCGTCGATGCTGCACGACGTCGGGATGACGATCTCCTACGACGACCATCACAAGCACTCGCGGTATCTGATCGTCAGCGCCGAGCTGCCCGGCTGGAACCCGCGCGAGCGCGCGTTGATCGCCCAGATCAGCCGCTATCACCGCAAGGGCGCGCCGAAGCTCGGCGAGATGGCGGTGTTCGCGCAGCCCGGCGACGAGCAGCTGCTCGATCGCTGCGCGGTGATCCTGCGGCTTGCCGAGCACCTCGAGCGCGGTCGCGACCAGTCGGTGTCCGAAGTCCGGCTGCGGCCGAACGGACACGGCGTCGACCTGCACCTCGAGGCCGCTGGATCGAGCCTGATCCTCCCGCGCTGGAGCGTCGAGCGCTACGGCGACGGCGAGGCGTTCGAGCGCGTATTCGGGCGCCGGCTGCTGATCGGCTAGCTGCGGTGAAGTGTCTCGTATTTGCTTTGAAGTTAATCTCGTTGTTGCAAAAGGCCGTACACCCCGGATGGACCAGACGCCGTCGGAGCCGGCAGTAATTTTCGCGGGAGCCCTAGCTGACTAGCTGCTGGCGGGCGCCATGTCAGAGGCTCTTGCGCAGGTTGATCGAGAGCTCCTCGTAGCCCATCCGATCCTCCCAGAACGGAACCGATAGCGGGCTGCCCTGAAAGGTCGTCGTTTCAGCGATCGTCGCGCCGGAAGTCCGCCCCCACGCCTCAGCGACTTCGACGAGGCGGGTGCCGACGCCCTGCCTGCGGTAAGCAGCAGCGGTGGCGAGGTACTCGATCCGCAGCCGCAGCTGCGCGACGTCCGCTCTGATCTCCCGATCCGGTTGATCCTCTGGAGGCACTAGTCGCGCCACCAGCGCCCCGACAACTTCTCCCTGAGCCTCGGCGACGAGGTACCGCGCGCTGCTGGCGATGGGGTCAGCGGCCTGCCCGTCGAGCTCGCCGGCGAGCCCTTCGGGCGCCAGCATCTGAAAGTAGTCGGGAGCGAGCTCGAGGTAGTAGCGCGCGACCTCGGCATGGATGCGCGCGAGCGCAGGCCCGTCACCCGGTCGGGCTGTGCGCACGGTGATCCGTTCGGCTGGCCGGTTGCTCATCAGTTCCTCGCACGCGAAGTCTACGAACGCCGCCTGCCTGCCCGTGGTGTGCCTCGGGCGCCACGGCAGGCCGTTAGGGCCCGTTCAAGAATTAGTGGCGGGATTTGACGAGTGGCTGGGCGTGTCTGGCGCCGCCGGCTCGGCCCGATCATACCGGGAGTATTTGAGGACGAGCCGGTGGCGCCAGGCGCGTCCAGACGCCGTCAAAACCGCCAATAATTCTTGAACGGGCCCTTAGTTGGCTAGCGTCCGGCCATCGATCCGGCGTACAGTTCCTGGATGCTCTGGTTGCTGCGACATGCCGAAGCGGCCGATGGCGTCCCCGACGACGAGCGTCCGCTGACCGACCGCGGCATCCGCCAGGCCGACGCGGCGGGAATCGCGCTCGCGCGGCTGGGCACCCACATCGACGTCTGCCTGAGCTCGCCCAAGCTGCGCGCCGTCCAGACTGCACAGCGAGCATGCGAGCCACTCGGGGTCGCGGTCACGATCGAGCCGGCGCTGTCAGGAGAGCCGTTTGACGTGCACGCGCTGACGGCGGGCTTGGGCGATGTGATGCTCGTCGGGCACGATCCCTCCTTCTCGCTCCTGCTCCACGCCCTGACCGGCGCGCAGGTGCGAATGAAGAAGGGCAGCGTCGCAGGGATCTCGAAGGGCGAGCTCGTCTCGCTGCTGCGACCCGGCGAGCTGGTCGCGATCGCGCACGCCGACGTGGAGGTCGCGGCGGGATGAGCGGCTGCGAGGGGAGACGTCCGTGAGCGAGACCAACGTGGAGCCGCTCGAGAAGGTCGCGGTCGAGGACCGCAAGCGAGACCCCAATCAGCCCGACCTCTCGGCCCCCGAGCTCTACGTCAACCGCGAGCTCTCGTGGCTGGAGTTCAACGACCGCGTGCTGCAACTGGCCGAGGACGAGTCGCTGCCGCTGCTCGAGCGGCTTAAGTTCCTCGCGATCTTCGTCACCAACCTGGACGAGTTCTTCATGATCCGCGTCGCGGGCGTCCACGATCAGGTCGATGCCCGGATCGATGCCCGCGGTCCGGACGGCCTGTCGCCGACCGCGATGCTCGAGGGGATCGCAGCGCGGGTACGCGAGCAGGACCGCCGTCATGCGCGTCAGTTTCAGGAGAAGGTCCGCCCCGCGCTCGCCGCGCACGGCATCCGGATCGTCTCCTGCGCGGAGTCGGGCGCGCCCGCGAGCGCGATCGAGCGACGCTTCCGAGAGCAGATCTTCCCCGTCCTGACGCCGCTCGCGGTCGGCCCCGGCCGCCCGTTCCCTTACATCTCCAACCTGTCGCTGAGCCTGATCGTGCGCCTTCACGATCCGGACCTCGATCACGACGCGTTCGCGCGCGTGAAGGTGCCCAAGGAGGTGATACCGCGGTTCGTCGAGATCGCGACCGAGACGTTCATTCCGCTCGAGAACGTGATCGCCGAGCATTTGGATGCGCTGTTCCCAGGCATGGAGATCGTCAGCTATGACCTATTCCGCGTCACCCGTGACGCGGACTTCGAGGTCTCCGACGAGGCCGACGACCTCTTGGAGGCCGTCGAGGCCGAGCTGCGCCGCCGGCGCTTCGGCGAGGTCGTGCGGCTCGAGGTGGGCGCTGGCATGGACCCCGCGTTGCGCACGCGGCTGATCGATTGGCTGGGGGTCGACGAGGTCCAGGTCTACGACGTCGAGGGGCTGCTCGATCTCAGCGATCTGTGGCAGCTCGCGGGTGTCGACGGTCACGCGGACCTGCGCCAGGCGCCGTGGACGCCGCTCACGCACCCATCGTTCGGCCCTCCACCTGGTGACCGCGACGAGCAGCCCGACGTGTTCGCCGCGATGCGGGGCGGCGACGTGCTCGTGCACTACCCGTACCACTCGTTCGCGACGAGCGTCGAGCGGTTCGTCAAGCAGGCAGCCGAGGACCCGAACGTGCTCGCGATCAAGACGACCGTGTACCGAACCTCCGACGACTCTGCCCTCGTCCCGTCGCTGATCGAGGCTTCCGAGAAGGGCAAGGAGGCCGTCTGCCTGGTGGAGCTCAAGGCTCGTTTCGACGAGCGCCTGAACATCCGCTGGTCACGAGCGCTCGAGGAAGTCGGGGCCCATGTCGTGCACGGGATCCCCGGCCTCAAGACGCACGCAAAAGCGATCCTCGTGGTTCGTCGCGAGCGCGATGGCGTGCGCCACTACGTGATGATCGGAACCGGCAACTTCCACGCCAAGACTGCCCGCCTGTACGAGGACTTCGGTCTGTTCACGACCGACCGGGAGCTTGGCCAGGAGGTCGCGAACCTGTTCAACACGCTGACCGGCTACGGGCATCCGAAGCGCCAGCGAAAGGTGCTCGTCGCTCCCGGCTCGATGCGCGTGCCGCTGCTGGAGGAGATCGACCGCACGATCTCTGCGCACCAGGCCGGCGAGCCGGCACGGATTGTGATGAAGATGAACTCGCTCGTCGACCGGCGCTGCATCGAGGCCCTGTACCGCGCCTCGCAGGCGGGCGTGCCGATCGACCTCAACGTGCGCGGGATCTGCTGCCTGATCCCCGGAATCCCTGGCGTCAGCGAGACGATCAACGTCCTCTCGGTGGTCGGCAGGTTCCTCGAGCATTCGCGCATCTACTCGTTTCACCGCGGCGAGGAGCACGTCTATTACATCGGTTCGGCCGATCTGATGCCGCGCAACCTCGACACGCGCGTCGAGCTGCTGACGCCCGTGGAGCACCCGGAGCTTCAGAACGAGCTCCAGGACACACTCGAGCGCTGCCTCGCCGACGACACGTTCGCATGGACGCTCGATTCCAACGGCTGCTGGACCCGCCGCCAGGGCCGCACCCGCGCAGTCCATCGCGACCTGATGGAGCGGGCGCTGGCACAGGTAGCGAGCGCCGCGAGCTAGCGACTACCGCGCGTAACTTCCATGTCCCGACGAGGCGCCGTGCGGGGGGCAGGCCTGATTGCCCGGCCCCCCGCGTCGCGCCCGCTCAGCCGCCGGTCGGCGAGGACTGCGGGCGCGTGCCGAGCGCCAGCCTGATGTTCTTGGTCTGTCCGCCGCGCTTGAGCGTCACCGTGATCGAGTTGCCGGGCGAGAAGTTGTCGACCGTCGCGATGAACTGCTCGGTCGAGGTGATCGCCTTGCCATTGATCGCGGTGATCAGATCGCCCGACTGAATCCCGGCGCTTGCCGCCGGCGAGCCGGGCGAGATCGAGCTGACGCCCGCGCCGGAGGTCGAGTTCGGGTTCAGCTCGACGCCAACGTACGCGTGCCGCACGGCCTGGCCGGAGATGATCTCGTTCGCAATCCGCGCGGCGGTATTCGACGGGACCGCGAACCCGACGCCGGCACTCGAGCCGGAGTTGGTCTGGATCTGGTCGTTGAGTCCCAGCACCTTGCCGCTCGCGTCGAGCAGCGGCCCGCCGGAGTTGCCCGGATTGATCGCTGCGTCGGTCTGGATCGCGCCGGGGATCGTGTATCCGTTGGGCGCCTGGATGCTCCGTCCGACCTGGCTGACGATGCCGGTGGTCGTCGTCTCGGGAAGGCTGAACGGACTCCCAATCGCCACCACCGGATCTCCGACCTGCGTGGCCGACGAGTCGGCCAGTGCGATCGGGTGAAGCTCTGATGAGGGCACGCTAACGTGGATCACAGCGACGTCGGTGGAGGGGTCGGTGCCCAGCACCTTGGCCGTGGCCTTGACCCCGTCCTGGAAGGTCACTGTCACTGACGTCGCACCGGATACGACGTGCTCGTCGGTGAGGATGTCACCCTTGGTGTCGTAGACGACGCCGGCGCCCTCGCCCTGCTGGGTCGACTGGCCGCCGCCGCCGAAGCCCAACGGCCCCGTGCCGCTGCCGCTCTGCTGGGTGACGAGGATGTCGACCACACCCGGGCTGTCCTGGCGGTAGATCTGGTTGACGGTCATCCCGCCGCTGCTCGTCGAGGTCCTTGCGAGCGACGTCGGGATCGTGGACGCGCCCTGCTGCGCGATGACGGTCGTCGTGGTGGAGTGAGTCGTAGTGCTGCTGCCGCTGGCCACCGCCAGTGCAATAACTCCCCCTGCTACGGCGCCGCCGATAATGGGGATTAGACGGCTGATGCGACTCATGGTTGGATTCTCCTGATCGGCGAAAGACGTATCTAGCTAAAACCAAGTACAGCAGCGACCGATGAGAAACCCTTCAGAACGACGGAAGAACCCCGTAAGAGGTCAATACACCGGGCCCGGCGCCGACGGTGGCGGCCTAACGCCGAGCGCACCTGGCACCGCCGGCGGGTTGGGCACGTCCATACCCGGGCTTCGCGAGCCAAAGAACTGGTGCATGCGCAAGCGTGGCAGCAGGCCGGTGCGGTTGATCTCGCGGTCGAGCCCCGATGAGAGCCTGGCCAGCAGCTGCTGCTCCTGCGCATTTGTGATCACCTTCGCGGCGACCAGCTTGTCGAGCCGCGAGCGCGTCGCCGCGGTAATCGCGTCCTTCAATCCCGCCACCGACTTGCCGCGCGCAGTCGTGATCTGCGCAAGCGACTTGCGGGCGGATAGCTCGTCGAGCAACTGTGCGCGGCGAACGCCATTGCCGCAAGCACGGTGGTTCCGATGGCGAGCTTCCGTTTGAGACTGGTCTGAATCGGATGGCTCCTGCAATTGGCCGGGCGCCCCGGATACGAGCGCGCCCGCGTTGAGATCATGCCATTCGAGTTTGAGAGAAGCGTAAGAAACGTCAGGACTCGGCGCCCGCGAGCTCGACGAAGTAGTCGAGCGCTGTGGGGTTGGCCAGCGACTCGCGGCTGGCGGCCTGGTCCGGTGGAGTGCCCATCAAGATCCGCTTTACCGGGACTTCGAGCGCCTTGCCCGACAGCGTCCGCGGCACCTCGGCGATCTGGCGAACCTCGTCGGGCACGTGGCGGGGGGAGCAGTCCCCGCGGATTCGGCCGCGGATCTTGGCGATCAAGTCGTCGTCCAGCGTCGCGTCGTCGCGCAGCACCACGAATAGCGGCATCCAGCCGTCGGTGCCCGGCCGCGGGACATCGAGCACGAGCGCGTCCAGCACCTCTTCGACGGCTAGCACCGCGCGGTAGATCTCGGCGGTGCCCATCCGCACGCCACCGCGGTTGATCGTCGAATCGGAGCGCCCGGAGATGATCGCGGTCCCGCGCGGTGTGATCTCGATCCAGTCGCCGTGGCGCCAGACTCCCGGGTACATCGAGAAATAGCTGTCGCGATAGCGGGCGCCGTCCTCGTCGCCCCAGAAGAAGATCGGCATCGATGGCATCGGCTTGGTGATCACGAGCTCGCCCACCTCGCCGATGAGCGACTCCCCGTCGGCGCTCCAGGACTCCACGGACGCCCCCAGCGCCCGCCCCTGGAGCTCGCCCTGGTAGACGGGCAGCGTCGGCACGCCGCCGACGAACGCTGTGCAGAGGTCCGTGCCGCCCGAGGTCGAGAACAGCCACGTGTCCGCGCCGAGCTGGTCGTAGATCCATTGGAAGCCGTCCGTCGACAGCGGCGAGCCGGTCGATCCCACCGACCGCAGGGGGCTCAGCTCCCTGCCGGCGCGCGGCTGCAGGCCCGCCTTCATGCACGAGGCGATGTAGGCCGCACTTGTTCCGAAGCAGCTGATCCCGCTGCGCTCGGCCAAGTCCCACAGCGCTCCCAGGTCGGGGTAGCCAGGATTGCCGTCGAACAGCACGATAGAGGCGTCGGTCAGCAGCATCCCGACGATGAAGTTCCACATCATCCAGCCGGTCGTCGTGAACCAGAACATGCGGTCGCCGGCCTGCGCGTTGACCTGCAGCAGGCCCTGCTTGAGCTGCTCGAGCAGGATCCCGCCCTGGCCGTGGACGATCGGCTTCGGCAGTCCCGTCGTGCCCGAGCTGTAAAGCACCCAGAGCGGGTGATCGAACGGCAGCTGCTCGAATTGCAAGCTCCCCGAGCCCAGGAAGCCCGCCTCCCACCCCGAACCGTTCAGATACCCGAGCGTGACGACACGCTCCAGCGACGGAATCGAAGCCGCGAGCTCGCGCACGATCGCGCGGCGGTCGTGGTCCCTGCCGCCGTACCGATACCCGTCGATCGCGAGCAGCACCTTCGGCTCGATCTGGGCGAAGCGGTCGATCACGCTGCGCGCGCCGAACTCCGGCGCCGCCGAGGACCATACAGCGCCGATCGACGCGCACGCCAGGAATGCGGCGACCGTGTCGGGGATGTTGGGCAGATACGCGGCCACTCGATCGCCTGCGCCGACTCCCGAGGCCCGCAGGCCGGCCGCGATCGCCGCCGCGTGCTCACGCAGTTCACCCCGGGTCCACTCGCCAAGCGGACGCAGTTCCGAGGCGTGCCGGATCACGATCTCGTCCTCGGGCTTGCCGCGGAAGACATGCTCGGCATAGCTGACGCGCGCGCCTGGAAACCAACTCGCCCCCGGCATCTCCCAGCTGCCCAGTACCGCCGATCCGGGCACCTCGAAACGGACCCCGCAGAACTCGACGATCGAGGCCCAGAACGCCTCGAGCTCGTCAATCGACCACCGCCAGAGGTCGGGGTAGCCGTCGAACCGTAGGCCCCGGGTGTGCTCGAGCCAGCCCTCGTAGTGCGTGATCGCCGCGTCCTCGAGCCACTGCGCGGAAGGCGTCCAAAGCACCCTAGGCACGTTCACGACGCGCAGTATCGCTCAAGTCGCAGTGCAACCGTGAGTCGGTGCGGGCGGCCGCCAGCGGGATGCCTTGGAAACGTACCGCCGCGGCCCCGCGACCGAGGGCCCGGCGAGCGTACCGGATGGGAGTCGCGGTCCGGCCCGCCGCCGGTGCCCTGGTTGCCGGGAGGGCTTGCTCCCGCTAGCGACGAGGCGCACTTCGTCGCAGCCGATGGGCGTCATGGGAGGCAATGGCGGCCAGAACGCGGTGCGGGGAGCCCTCGTCCATTCGCTCGTCGCCTCCGCTTTAGAGACAGCTCATCGGCATATCGGAAGCGTATGGAACGAGACGTCGGATCTTCGTCGGCTCATACGGTTAATGGGCGGCCTCCCGCTTCGCCGCCGGCAGGTCTACACGTGGACATCGGGACCCTAAGCCCGAGGTCTACGGTAGCACCAGTTCAAGGTCACATCCTGACGGCACCAACCCCGCCAGGCGCCCGCACCACCAGCGCAGACGATGCTTGAACTGCTACTGGTAGGGGACGTAGGGGATGCCCCGGCCCCCGCTCGGGGGTCCGTAGTACTGGTAGTAAGGCGTCCGTTGGGGCGCGACGGCTGGCAGGCCAGGTCCAAATCCCGCGCCATCCTGCGGGGGCGCCGCGATCGCGAGCAGGCGGGAGATCACCAGTCCGGCCACTAGCGCGAGTGCGGCCAGCCACAACAGCATCACGGCGATTCGCAGCCCGCCGGCTTGCAATGGTGGCCGTGGCGCCACGGCCGGGGCGGAGGGCGTCGAGGCTGGGAGTGAATGCGCAAGACGCCTGGGAGGGAGTGACGCGACCGGCGGGCGCGGGGCCGCCGGACGCGGGGCCGCTGGACGCTGGGTCGCCGGACGCTGGGGCGGTGGCGGGGGCGTGGGACCGGGGTAGCGGTCATTGAGGCGGCCGTTCGCCAGCAGCTGGTCCAGGACCCGCTGCCACTCCCCCGGCGGAGGGCGGTTGGCAGAGTCCGGCGCCAGCGCGCGGTACAGGAGATCGCGCAACTCCGTCGGCACGTGCCTCAGATGGGGCGCGAGTGTGCGCGCGTCGTGGGAGCGAGCGAACAGCCTCAGGACCACCAGGCCCAGCTTGTAGGCGTCGGTGGCGCGCGTGCGCGGAGGCTCGCCGAAACTCGCCGGCACGTCCCAGTCCCCTGTTTCCACCGACGCCAGTGCATTGCGGCCGCGAAAGACCATCGAATCGCAGTCGATCAAGCAGACCTCGGCGGCGCCGTCCCCGAAGCCTACGAGCACATTGCTGGGAGCAATGTCGCTGGCCACGACCGCATGACGGTGAAGGAACGCGAGCGCACCGCTGACCCGCTCGGCAACCCTCGCTCGCGTGACGGTGTCCAGAGCGATCTTCAACCCGCGCAGCTGCAGGTAGACATCAGCTCCGAGCAGATGCTCGAGCGCCAGCAGCACATGCTCGCGGCGACCGCTGGGCATCACGAACGGCACCGAGAAGCGGCTGCTCACGTCCTGCATCGCGATCCCCACAGGCAGTCCGCCGGCGCTTACTACCCTCAAAGGCCACGCCGTAACGCGCTGCAACCGGGCCCGCTGCCCTGGTTCGAGCGACCGGCCCCACGACACCATCCCAGCGAGGACTTCCGCGGCGACAGCCGGCGGCGGCCGCCGGTAGAGCTTGACCACGACCGGACCCGGACCCAACGCCACCGGCAAACGCGCGGGACTGTAAACACGTCCCTGGCCACCGCAGCGGCTGATCGGCACCAGCTGGCCAAACGCGTCGATGCGCACATCGCAGGGGTCGAGCAGGACGGGCGGTGCGGGGAAGCTGGCGACCGTGCCGGCGTCCTGCAGCGCTGTCGCTCGGCCGCGAGGCGGGCGCCAGGCCGCGGCCTCGCTGTCCAACACGCTCATCGCCCGCACCAAATGGCGACGAGCGTGCGGTCGTCGTCGTAGGTGCTGCGGCTGAAGTCGAGCAGCCGGGCGAAATCGACGATGTCCGGCGGACGCTTGAGCTCGCGGGCAAGTGCCTGGCCGACCTCGCCCGCGCCCCCGGCCAATGGCAACGCGAGCCCGTCCGTGCAGAGCAGCAGCACGCTTCCACCAACGAGGCTGCACGCCCCCTCCTGGACCGCGTGGACGGCACGCGGGAGCGCCTTGACAGCACCCACCAGAAGACCGTCGTCGCTGCCCGCATCACCGACGACCGGCATGAACACGCGCCCGCTCAGTACGAACGCCGGCGAGTCCCCGACGGCGGCCAGCTGCACCGACACCGTCGGCTCGGGGCGCTCGCCGTCACCAGCCGCGCCAGTGCGCTCGCCGTCACCAGCCGCGCCAGTGCGCTCGCCGTCACCAGCCGCACCAGTGCGCTCGCCGTCACCAGCCGCACCAGTGCGCTCGCCGTCACCAGCCGCGCCGGCGGGCTCGGTCGCCGGCGGCTCGGCGCCGGCCACGGCCGCGACCAGCAGCGTGGTCGCCAGCGAGGCCGACGCGTCCTCCACCCCGGCTCGGGGATCGCCGGCGTCGCGCCGGTGCTCGTCGACGAGCGCCCAAGCGGCTTGCTCGAACACGTCGCCCCAGTCGAGAAGCTGGGCGCCGCGATCAAGCTGGCGGATGACCGCGGCAGTGGCATGGCGCACGGCGAGGGCAGCGGCGAGATCGGATCGCGCAGCGCCCGACACTCCGTCGGCGACCGCCACGACCAACGTGCTCGTAGGCTCGTGCAGGCGCAGGCAAAGGTCATCCTGCCGCGGCCCACCCGAGTAGCGCTTCTGCAGGCCACGCACCGAGGCGGCCCTCACGGTCAGTCCGAACGAGCTGCCCCCATCGGCGATCGTGTCGGGTCGGTAGGGCTCGGCGCGAGCCACGCGAACCTCGATCGCTGGCGCAGCGTCACCGATCGTCAGCGGGCCGCGGGCCAAGCGAACGCGTTGCCGGGCGGGCCCGGGACGGATCGCGGACGCGGGTCCTAACGGGCCTGGATCCCCCGCCCTCGAGCTAGTCGTAGATCCAGCACGTGCGCTGCGCTGCGGGCCAGAGGACTCCATCTCCGCGCGCGCTACACCAGCGGCGCGTCGAGCTGTACGAACCCTTCCGGCTTCTCGAACTCGACCGTCTGCTCGCCGCGGTCCAATCGCTCGGCCGAGGACACCATCGAGTTGAGCATCGAGGTCGCGAACTCGGAGATCGCCCCCGCGGTGGAGACGCCGTCGGTCATCATGAACGCATAGCGCGAAGCGCTCGCCAGCTGCCGGATGACCTTTGGATCCGCGTCGCCCACCCCGAACGCGAGGACGTTGGGGCGCTCTTTGAAGCCCGGGTCCTTGAGCTCCCCCAGGCGCGCACGCCACTTCTCCTCCTTCTCCGTCGGCTGTCCATCGCTGAGGAAGAACACCGACGGCCGGTGCACCTGATAGCCGCTGGCCTTCAGCATCGCGATGTCGCCGGGAATCGTGTGTCGCAGCGCCTCGAGTGCGCTCGCGTAGCTGGTCCCACGCCCACGCGGCGCCAGCGTCGGGAGGATCAGCTCCTCACTGAGCTCGGAGAGCTCCAAACGCGTCTGCGCCGTGTCGGCGAAGGTGATGATCCCGAACCGGACCTTCTTGCCGATCAGCGGATGCTTGGCCACCTCGTCGCGAAGATCGACCAAGCCCTGGTTGACCGCCGCGATCGGCGCGCCCGCCATCGAGTGCGACTCGTCGCCGACGAAGTACATCGGCAGCACCTGCCCAATCACCGTGCCGGCGCGAGCCGGCGTGTCGGTGGCGGCGGACGTCAGGGGCGCGCCGCCAAGCGCGGGTACGGGCATCGGCGGCGGCGCGGAGACGGGCGCCGCTGCGTCGACGGGCGCCGTCGAGGACCATGGCGAAGCCGGCTCGGCCGGGGGGGTCGCCGCCGACGTCACCGGCGGCGACCCTACCGGCCGCGCCTTCGCCAAGGGATTGCTGGAAGGGAGCTTGAGCTTCATCGTCCTATTGTCCTCCGCGAATCTAAGCAACTTGGAAGAAGCCCGACTCGGCCCTCGAGCTGCGTCCGCGACGCGAGCTCAGGCGCTGGACGTCGTGCCCGTACCTCCTGTTTGATTCGGCACGAGCAGGCTCTGACAGGACCGGCTGGCCGCTGCGAAGTTCGGGTTGGAGCGAATGCTCGCCGGGAATGTCGGCCCCGTGCCGGAGAAATTCGGGTTGGGCACTTTGACGCCGTGGTGGCGCAGGCACTTGGCGTAGTTCTCGACCGCCGTGTGCGAAAGGCGGCCCAGGAAGCGTCCGCCTCCAACTCCACCGAAGTTCGCGCCGCAGGCCTTCAACGCGGCTTGCATCTTGGGATCGCTGCGGAACAAGCCACCGCCGCCCGAGGTCGTCGACGTGCCGGTGCCTCCAGATGGAGGCCTGAACCCTCCGGCCGGACGGGCGGGCAGGGTCACGCCGTGGGTCTTCAGGCAGGCGACGAGCGCCGCACGCCTGGCGCTCGAGCCGCCCGTCGTCGAGGTCGCCGAGGACGAGGCCGACGCCGCGGCCGTGCTGGTGCTGCTGCTGCTGGAGGCGCTGCCGCAGGCGGCGATCAGGCCGCTTGCGGCGATCACCGCCAACGCGAGCGGAGCCCCCCGACGTGCTCTGTCGATTGTGTTCATTGTCTTGCTCCTTTCGTCATTTCAGTCATGCGTCGATCAGCCTCCGCCCCCGAACAGCGAGCTGGCAGCGGAGCTTGCGCTGCTGGAGCCCGAGCTGCTCGAACCAGAACCCCCGAAGCCGGAGGCGAGGGCGCCGGAGTCGCTGACCGTCGTCGCGCTCACGGCGCCGCTGGAGTCCTTCAACCCCCGAACGACGACGGTGTCGCCGGGACGGATCGCCGATTTGGAGACGGTCACGCTCTTGGTGACCTTGCTCGCGCTCGACAGCGCGACCTTGACGGTGTTACCCGTCGTGTCGGTGACATACAGACTGTTGCCATCGATGCTGCTGACCGTCCCGATCGTGCTGTTGCCGCCACCGAAGGCCCCGGCAGCGGCCGCGGAGGCGCCGCCACCGCCGCCGAGAGCCGCGGCGCCTCCCCGGGAGGCGGTGCCCGCGGCGCCTCCCCGGGCGGCGGCACCGGCGCCCGCTGCCCGGGCACCTGCGCCGGCGGACGAGCCCGCGGCTCCGAGGGTAGTGGTGGAGGAGCTGCTGACCTGGCCCTTCTCGACGCGCACGCCCGCGTAGAAGCCGATTGCGCCGAGGACCAGCGCGAGCAGGGCCGCGCTGGCGCGATTGAAGAACTGGCGGCGGGGACGACCTGGCAGCTGCTCGCTGCCGGTGTTCTCGTCCCCCTCGTACCTGTCCCAATCCTCCTCGGGGCGGTCATCGGGGATCGCGTTCATGGCTTTTGTTCCTCTGGTGGATTTGGTTGGCCGTAGTCGTCACTCGAATCGCAGCGCCTCGATCGGTCGCATCGAGGCCGCGCGTCCGGCAGGGTAGGTGCCGAAGAACAGGCCGATCAGCACGGCAGCGCCGAATGCGAGGCCGATCGAGTAGGGCGCGATCGCGGGCTGCACGCCGGCGATCTTGAACTGACTGCCGACCACTCCCGCCACGACGCCCGCGACACCGCCCAGGAACGACACCAGCACCGCCTCGACCAGGAACTGGATCAGGATGTCGCTGCGTCTGGCGCCGACCGCTTTGCGAATCCCTATCTCCCGTGTCCGCTCGGTGACCGAGACGAGCATGATGTTCATCACGCCGATTCCGCCGACGAGCAGCGAGATCGCTGCCACTTCGCCTAGCAGCGTCGTGAAGACCTTGCTACTGGCGGTCGAGGTCTGCAGGATCGAGCTCTGGTTGATCACGTTGAAGTTGCTCGTGGACGCCGAGCCGGCGGTCGGCGGATCGAGCTGGTTGAGGATGTCGGTGACCTCGACCTGCGCGGCGTTGAGCTGCTCGCGTGACTTGGCCTGGACGACGATCTGGTTGATGCTCCCGTAGCCAGTGAGCGTGTCCCGCACGGCGGTCAGTGGCGCGATCGCGACATCGTCCTGGTTAGACGTTCCATTGGACCCTTTGGACGCGGTCACCCCGATGATCTCGTAGTTGGTGCCGTTGACCTGTACCGTGTCGCCGACCGGGTCCTGGCCGCCGAACAGCTCGCTGACTACGGTCGGGCCGACGACCAACACGCGGTTGTGCTGCGCCTCGTCGGCGCTCGTGAACCACGAGCCCTCGGCCATCGTATAGCTCCGAGCCTGCTCATAGCTCGGGGTGGTGCCGACGAACGACGACGGCGAGTAAGTCGTCGTGCCGTAGGTCAGGGTCACCCCGTTGGCGCTGACCACGGGCGACGAGCTCTCGACGTCGGGTGCCTGGAACGGGTTCTGCAGCGCATTGGCGTCGGCGAGGGTCAGCTGGGTGCTGCTCGTGGCCGCGCGACGCAGACCGCCCAGCGTGGGCGTAGTGCTCACCAGCAGGACGTTGGAGCCGAGCGCGTCGATCTGCTTCTCGACCGCGTCCGACGAGCCGGTCCCGACCGCGATCAGCACGATCACCGACCCGACGCCGATCATCAGCCCGAGGATCGTCAGACCCGTGCGCAGCTTGTTGGCGGTCAGGCCTCCGATCGCCACCTGGAGGGTCTCGATCACTTGTCCTGCCCCACCGCGTCGGAGCGCTCGTCCGAGACGACGTGCCCGTCGCTGAGCCGAATCATCCGGCGTGCGTGAGCCGCGACCTCGGCCTCGTGGGTGATCAGGATGATCGTTCGCCCCTGCTCGCTGAGTTGGCCGAAGATGCTCATCACCTCGGCGGAGGAAACTGTGTCCAGGGCCCCGGTGGGCTCGTCGGCGAGGATCATCGCCGGGTTTGTGACCAGCGCGCGTGCGATCGCGACACGCTGCTGCTGACCGCCCGACAGCTCAGAGGGCAGGTGGTGAGTCCGCTGCCCGAGCCCCACCTGGTGCAAGGCGGCCAGCGCGCGCTGGTGGCGGGCTGGGCGGGGGAGTCCGGCGTAGGACAGCGGCAGCTCGACGTTCGCCAGCGCCCTCGTGCGCGGGATCAAGTTGAAGTTCTGAAACACGAATCCGATCTCCTGGTTGCGCACATCCGCGAGCGCGTCCTCGTCCATCCTGCGGACGTCGAGCCCGTTCAGCCAGTAGCTGCCGGCGGACGGGTGGTCGAGACACCCGAGGATGTTCATCAGCGTCGTCTTGCCGCTCCCAGACGCGCCGATGATCGCGACGTACTCGCCGCGCTCGATCCTCAGCGTGACGCCACGCAGCGCATGAACCGAGATGTCGCCCACGTGGTAGATCTTGCGCACCTCGCGGAGGTTGATCACCGGCGCGTCCATCCGCCGCTGGCCGCGCGCCGGCGGCCTCGCAGCGACCGCCGTTTCGGCCGTCTCGGGCGCCTTGCGCCGTGCCAGCGCGCGCCGCGCACGCATCACCGCCGCTCGCTGGGGACGGCGAACCGACCGGGGCATCAACCCCCGCCCCCGCCGCGGAAGAACGCGGCGCCACCACCACCGCCGAGCCCGCCGCCACCGCCGAGACGGCCGCCGCCAAGCCCGGTGCCTCCGAGCGTTCCGCTGGAGCCGCTGCTGGTCGTCGTGCGCGAGCTCAGCGACGGCAGCGCGATCGTGATCACGACCTGCTGACCCGCGCTCAGCCCGCTGATGATCTGGGTCCGGCTGTCTCCCTTGAGGCCGACGATGACCTGCTGCTGGGACGTCTTGGCGTTTTTCATCACCTCGACCGTGCCCAGCGAGCCCGTGCCGGTCACCGCTTGGTTGGGGACGGTCACGCCCTGGGCTTGGCCGACGATCACCGACGCCGACGCGCTCATCCCCGGCCTGACCCGTGGATCGCTCTGATCGGGCGTCAGCGTCGCGTCATAGCTGACGACGCCGCTGCTCGACGTCCCGATCGTCGAGATCGACGTCACGTGTGCGGCAAGCTCGACACCCGTCAGGGCGTCCATGGTGATCGTCGCCGGCTTACCTACCTGGACCTTGCTGATATCCGACTCGCTGAACGCGACCGTCATCGTCATCGAGCTCGTGTTGACGATCTCGGCAAACGCCGAGCCCGAGCCGCCCGACGAAGACGAGCTCGAGCCGCCGAGGCTGCCCGCGCTCGAGCTGCCGCCAGCCGACCCGGAGGCGCCGCTCGCGCCCGAACCCGAGCCCGATGAGGATGAGCTGTTGGAGGCATTGGACGTCGAGCCGCCCGACACCGTGTCGCCGGGCGTGGCACTCGACAGCGAGACGATCGTGCCGCTTGTGGGCGCATACAGCCTCGTGTTCGCAAGCGCGATCTCGGCGTTGTGCACACTCGCTTCCGCACTGTAGACCGACGCCTGCGCCGACGCGATGCTTGCAGGCGAAGGGGTCGTGCTGGTGGTCGTGGTGCTGGTCGCGGTCTTGGCGCTCGAGCCGCTGCCACTAGAGCTCGAACTACTCCCGCCCGAGCCAGAGCCGCTGCGGCTGGAGCTGGAGCTGGAGCTGGAGCCGCCGCTCGAGCCAGAGCCGCTCGACCCGCCCGAGCCGTTGCTCCCCCTGCCGCCGGTGGTGGTCGCCGGCGTCGTGGTCGTCTTCGGCCGCGTCGTGGTCTTCGGGGTCGTGGTGGTCGCCGGCGCGGTGGTCGTCAACGTGGTCGTGGTGGTCGTCGAGGTCGGCGCGGTCCTCGTAAGGTCGGGCGTCTCGCGCGTGTCCGAGACATACTTCGAGGTACCCGAGCCCCCCGTCAGGCTGACGTTCGTCACCGCGGAGCTCGACCCGGAGCCCGACGACGAGGACCCGGAGCCCGGTGACGATGACGTCGCCGTCCCATCCTCGACTGCAGTCAGCTGGTACTGGGCGGCGGTGAGGCTCTGTTCGGCCTGATCGAGGGAGAGTTGCGCGGAGGTCGGGTCTAGTGTCGCGAGCAGCTGACCCTGGCTGACCTTCTGGCCGACCGAGACATAGACATTCTGGAGCGTGCCACTGGTGTTGAAGTTGACGTTGACGTCGGAGCCCGCCTCGACGTTCCCGGTGCCGGTCACGGTCGACTGGACGATCCCCTGCTCGGCGGTCACGATCTCCCGGGACGTCCGCGCAGAGCTGCTCGGCGGTCCGATCTCGGCGACCGCCAGGGCGGCCACGGCGATCGCAGCCAGCCCCAGTACGTACAGGTGCCACGGCCGGCCGGCCTTGTCCCGCCGCCGGTTCATGTGCTCGCCTCGCCGTGAGGGGCGAGTGGTGCATCCGGATGTGCCACCAGGGCAGGCGTATTCGCAGTCGGCGACGACACGCTTACTGCTTGTAGCGCCCGCGCCGTCAGCTTGATGTAAGCGCGGGCGAGGTTTGCAGAACGCCAACACTCGCCAGCCGCCGCGTCACCGGCAACTCGACGCGCGCCTCGAGGCCGCCCGTCTCGGGGGCCGTGATGCGCGTCGTGCCGCCGTGCGCCTCGACCACGGAGCGCACGATCGACAGTCCGAGCCCGAACCCTTCGCCGTGGCGATGCAGGCGCCGGAAGGGCTCGGTCAACGCGCGCGCGTCTTCGGGCTCGATCCGCGGCCCGCCGTTGAACACGACCAGGGATACGCGTTCGCCCGCACTGCGAGTCCGGACCGAGAGCAATCCACCACGCACGTTGTGGCGGATCCCGTTGTCGACCAGGTTCGCGATCATCCGCTCCAGCAGCGCCGGCTCGCCGCGGACCCACGCCGGCGCGAGGTCGTCGCGGATCGTGACTCCCGCATACTGCGCGCGGCGATGCAGGTCCGTGATGCAGTCGCCGGCCAGCGAAGCGAGGTCAACGGACTCCTCGCGTCCGCGGGCGGCTTGGCTGCGGGCGAGCATCAGCAGGCCCTCGATCAGGCGCTCGCAACGGTCGATCGTCTCGCGCACGGCCTCTCCCATCGCCCGCAGGTCCCGGACCTCGGGAGCGGAATCGGCGAGCGCGACGTCGACCTCGGTGCGCATGATCGCCAGCGGCGTGCGGAGCTCGTGCGATGCGTTCGCAACGAAGTGGCGCTGGCTCGCGAACGCCGCGTCGAGCCGTTCGAGCATCCCGTCGAACGTGTCGGCCAGCTCCTTGAGCTCGTCCGCCGGTCCGACCAGTCCGATCCGCTCGCCGAGATTCTCGCCGGACACCCGGCGCGCGGTCGCGGTGATGTGGCGCAGTGGCCGCAGCGCGCGGCCGGCCAGTAGCCAGCCCGCACCGACCGAGACCATCGTCATCACGCCGAGCGCGAGCAGGTACTCGATCACGAGCCTGTGGAGCGCATCGCTGCGCAGCTGCGCGCGCACCACCTGCGCGATGCTCGCTCCCTCGCGCGCGAAGTCCCGGTCCGGCCGGGGCGGCTGCTGGAAGAACGTCTGTCCCGGCGCCTGCAGCCCGAGCTTGCGCAGCTCGCTCTGGAAGTCGTTGCGCGCCCCGAGGTTGCTGCGCACGAGGAAGTAGCCGATTGTCAGCAGCACCGCGCCCGTGACCAGGAACACGACCCCGTAGAGAACGGTCAGCCGCAGGCGGATCGTGGGCGCCGGGCCAGCGATTCGCGGCAACAACTGGCGCCGCGAGCGTCGCCGTCTCATCACGCCATACGGTAGCCGACGCCGATCACGGTCTCGACGACCGGCGGATCGCCCAGCTTGCGTCGAAGTGTCATGATCGTCATCCGCACGACGTTCGTGAACGGATCGGTGTTCTCGTCCCAGACGCGCTCGAGCAACTCCTCCGCGGACACGGTCGCACCGTCGGATGACATCAGCGCCTCGAGCACCGCGAACTCCTTGCGGGCGAGCTCGACGGCCGCTCCCGAGCGCGTCACGACACGACGCGCAGGATCGAGCTCGATGTCGCAGTGGCGGAGCACCGGCGGGCGACTCGGGGCCGAGCGCCGCGCGAGCGCGCGGATCCGCGCCACCAGCTCGGCGAACCGGAACGGCTTGGCGAGGTAGTCATCCGCTCCGAGCGACAGGCCCTCGACCAGGTCCTCGAGCGCGCCCGCCGCCGTCAGCATCAGGATCCCGGTCTCCGGACGCTCACCGCGGACTGCCCGGCACACGTCGTCGCCATGGACCCCGGGAAGGTCGCGGTCCAGGATCAGGACGTCGTAGCGGACGACGCGCGCCTTGACGAGTGCGTCCGTGCCGTCAGGCGCGAGGTCGACCGCGATTCCCTCGCGCCGCAAGCCGCGCGCGATCGCATCTGCCAGACGTTGCTCGTCCTCTGCGATCAGCACGCGCATCTCTGGTATTCCAGGATGACGGCCGCCACATAAGAATCTCGTAAGTCCGGCCCCGGCGGGGGCGCGCCGCGCAACGCTGCGGCTTGGCGACGGAGGACGTCCCAGGCGCGCCGAGCAGCAAACAGAGGCACCGCGCAGCCCAATCGAGCGCGGCCGGGCCGTCAGTCCGAAGATCGCTCACGACACCCGGCCGATACCGGCGCTCAGTCATCCGCGCCGGCCACCAGCTTGGCCAGCCTGATCGCTTCGTCCGGCGCCACGCCGGCCTTGGCGGCGAGCCAGCACGCGACCGGCGCGGCAACCCGCTCGGATGAGTGGGCCGCCTCTCCGGCCAGGTCGAGCAGCATCTTGAACTCCGGCGTCGTTGGCGGGGTCGTGCCGAGCTTCTCGGCGTACGCCGAGAGCCATTCGCGTGCGTTCATCGCCGCTCAGCCTACCCGTGCGCCCTGTTGGCAGAATGCCAATACGATCACCGAACCGAAAGGCAGCTTCATGGCAGCAGTTCTCGATGGCAAGGTCGCGATCATCACCGGCTCGGCGCGCGGCATCGGACGCGCGGCGGCGGAGCTGCTCGCCGAGCACGGAGCGAAGCTCCTGATCAATGACCTCGACGGCGACCTCGCCGAGCAGGCTGCGCGGGAGATCGAGGGCGAGACGCTCGTGTTCGCGGGAGATCTGACCAGGCCTGGCGCCTGTGACCAGCTGGTCGAGGCGGTGATCGGGCACTGGGGGCAGGTCGACATCCTCGTCAACAACGCCGGCTACACGCTCGACGCGCCGATCCACAAGATGACCGACGAGTGGTTTCGGCAGATGCTGGAGATCCACTCGGTCGTGCCCTTCCGCATGTGTCGCGCGGTCGCACCGTACATGCGAGAGGCCGCTAAGCAGGAGGCCGCTAACGGCCGTGAGGTGTTCCGCAAGATCGTCAACACCTCGTCGATCTCGGGCACGACGGGCAACGCCGGCCAGGCCAACTACGCCTCCGGCAAGGCAGCGGTCGTCGGCCTGACCAAGACGCTCGCCAAGGAGTGGGGCCGGTTCAAGATCAACGTCAACGCCGTCGCGTACGGTTGGATCGAGACACGCCTGACCGCCGCCAAGACCGCGGACAACGTCGCCGAGATCGCCGGCGAGAAGGTGCAACTCGGGATCCCCGACCAGATGCGCCAGCTCGTCCCGGCGTTGATCCCGCTCGGGCGGCCTGGCACTCCCGCCGAGGCGGCGGGCGGGGTGTTCTTCCTCTGCTCCCCGTGGTCCAACTACGTCCACGGTCAAGTGCTCTCGGTCACCGGCGGCCAGCTCGCGGGAATGACGTCGTAATGAGCGCTGCGCGGCCGCCACGCTGGCAGCGACTCGAGCGCGACGAGCGGCGGTCGCAGATCCTCGCGTGCGCGCGCAAGCTGTTCTCGCAGCGCAACTTCGCGGCCGTCTCGATGTCCGACATATCGCGCGATGCCGGCGTGGCGCGCGGCCTGCTGCACCACTACTTCGGCAGCAAGCGCGACCTCTACCTGGAGGTGGTCCGTTCACTGATGCGGATGCCTTCCAACCCCGTCCCGAGCGAGGACCACAGCCGCGGCCTCGAGGCGGCGATCGAGGAGAGCGTCGAGCGCTGGCTGCTGCTACTCGAGCGCAACCGAGACATGTGGCTGGCCGCGATCGGCGCGCAGGGCCTCGGCCGCGACCCCGAGGTCGAGGCGATCCTCAACGACGCACGCGAACAGGCAGCTGATCACCTGATCGCCGCGCTCCACAACTACCGGACGGCGCCGGCGCCACCCGCGGTGCGGGCCGCGATCCGCGCCTACTCGGGCTTTGCCGAAGCGGCGACGGTCGAATGGCTGCAGCGCCACCGTCTCTCACGCGAGCAGCTGCACATCCTGCTGGTACGAGGCTTCCTCAGCATCGTCCACGACGTGCTGCCGGCCGTCGAGCGCCAGACGGGCACCGCCCAAAGCGGCTGAAGACCAGCCCCTCAAGCTCTCCCGAGCCGGGCCGATCGATCCGGATATGGCCGCCTCGCTGCCGCGCCGGCGCTTCGTGTTGACACTCGCAATCGCGACGATCGGGACCCTGATCGGCCTGATGGTGATGGCAGGGCACAACATCGCACTGCCGATCAAGGTGCTGGGCGGGACGACCGGCCAGAAAACGACGCTCTACCTCGCCGTCCGCGGCGACCGCGCGGTCGCGGTGAAGACGAGCCTCGGCGCCCGGTGCGGCGACGGATCGACGTGGGCGGCCAAATGGTCACCCGCCGAGGGGCACCCGGTCCAGTTCACCGCGACCGGCAACTCCTTCTCCACGCGCGAGAGCGTGAAGCTCACCTACACCCACGGGGTCTACGGCAGCGCCGAGTTCCAGCTGCGGGGGTGGCTGACAAGCGCGGCGGTGGCCGAGGGCACGATCCGACTGCAGGCCTCGTTCTACGTCGACCGCAAGTGGGCCTTCTGCGACTCGCAACCGGTGGCGTGGGCGGTCGGCCCGAAGGCGGCTGCCCGGCTGTCGACGGTGGCGCTCGGCACGTAGTCGCACGTCGAGCATCGTCCGCCTTGGCAGCGGCGATCCGCTGATAGAGCTCCTGGTGGGATGTCGGCTGGTGGCAGCTGCCGCTGGCTCAGCCGGGCTCTCGGCCGCCCTCAGATCCAGGGCCGCCGGCGCGACTGGCACACACCTGGTGACCGCGGGAAGAAAGACCCCTCTACCTGCGACCGTCCTCCTCCAGCAGCAGCGCCAGCGTGGGGCATGCGTCCGCGGCCCGGCGAGCCAGACCGAGCAACTCCGGCGGGATGTCGGACTCGTCGATGATCGGATAGCCCCAATCGTCGAGCCGGATCAGCTCCGGGAGCAGCTCGGCGCATAGGCCGTGCGCCTCGCACATGATCGGGTTCACCCGCAGCCGGGCGCTCATCGCGCGGACCCACCACGGCCTCGCCTGCGAGCGCCGGCGCCACCATCCCCGCCCGCCCCCCGCCCGGATAGCCCGGCGCCCCGCGGGGGCCCGCTTCTGCGCGCCGCCCCGTTGCCGAGCGGTAGTCCGGCCGGCGCTGCAGCACAGCGGTGGCGGCGATGCCAGTCGAGCTCGCCGCCGAACACCGCCAGCACGCTCTCCACGAACCGTGCCGCCCCGTCGGGATGGTGACAGGCGCCGCGGCCGCGGATCTCGGTCGTCCAGCGGAGCACCCGGTCGCGTTCGCGATCGTGAGCGACCCCGTCGGCGAGCGCGCCGATGGAGTCGGCGATCGCACGCAGGCCGTACACACACGGCCCGCACTGACCAGCCGACTGGCTCGCCAGATAGGCGATCACGCCTGCGCTCTCGTGCAGGCCGCACGAGCTCTCGCCGAGCGCGATCAGCACGCCCGATCCCAGCGAGCAGCCGACCGAGCGCAGGTCCTCGCGCGCGAGCCGCAGCTGCAACGCCCGCGACGAGTCGACCCAGGTCCCGAAGTAGCCTCCGACCAGTAGCGCCTGAAGCGGCTCGGTCGATCCTCCCGCTGCGGCCAGCAGGTCGGTCATCGGCGTGCCGAATGCCAGCTCGTAGACGCCAGGCGCGCTGACCGCGCCGGAGATCGTCACCAGCGCCGAGCCGGGATCGCCCTCGGTCCCGAGCTCGCGGTACCACGCAGGCCCGTAGCGGGCGACGAGCGAGATCTGTGCAAGCGTCTCTGGATTCTGGACCAGGGTCGGGCGGCCGCGGTAGCCACGCTCAAACGGACGAGGAGGGACGAACGTCGGCTTGGCGACGGCGTTATTGAGATAGTGGACGACCGCGCTCTCCTCGCCGACGACGTATCCGTCCGGTCCGGCGGCCAGCTCGACCGTCACCGGATCGGAGCGCAGTGACACCGCGAGCTCGAGCGCCCGCAGCGACCCGGCCGCGCGCTCGCCGATCTTCACGATCACCTCCGCGGCCCCGATTGCGCTCGCCGCCAGGACGGCGCCATCCAGGACCAGGTGCGGCAGACGCGCGAGCAGCAGCCGGTCCTTTGCGCTGGCGGGCTCGGTCTCTGAGCCGTTGACGACCAGCACCGCTCCCCGCCGTGCTCGCTCGGCGACCGCGCGCAACTTGATCGCGGTTGGAAAGTCCGCGCCGCCACGGCCGCGCAGCCCGCTGCGCTCGACCGCCTCGATCAGCTCTTGCGGCGTCCTGCGCGGGAGGGGCCCATGGACCTGCTCGTGTTCAGCGAGCGACATCGTTGCGCCCCGCTGATCGAGTCCCGCGAGCAGGCGCGGCAGGCCGTGCGGTCCGGAACCGCGCGCGCTCATCAGCTGCCCCCGCGCGCATCGGTCGCCGATAGCGCGCCGCTGACCGCGCCGGTCTGCCCGTCGATGTTGAGGCTCGCGTTGAGATTGAGCGCGGAGCCGGACCCGTCGGAGACGCGCGCGAGCAAGTCGGTTCCTTGCAGCGACACGATCTGGCCCGCCATCAGGGACGGCAGGCCAGAGGCGAGCAGGTCGACCTGGCTGCCCGTCAGCGACAGGCCGCCGCCGTCCAGCGGCGAGCCGGCGAGCCGAACGCGCAGCTTGCCGCGCGCGCCGCCGCTCAGTTGCAGCGCGAGATCGACGATCGCTCCGCCCGGCGCCTGCGTCTGCTTGACGGTCCCTGACAGGCTGGCTGAGAACGGCGCCTTGAGCGTCGCGGCCCGGGTCTCGGGTTTGGTCGCGAGCGGTTGCGTCGCCGCCGCCCGCGTGACGGTGTGGGCGAGCAATGCCTCTGGCGTCCCGGCCCGGCGGGCCCAGCCGGTGTGCAGCGGTCCCTGGAGCGTGAACGCGGCGATCCCCACCGGCACGGCGAGCGTGACCGCGATCGCGGTGCTACGCCCGCGGCCTCGATCGGGCGCCGAGCGCGCAATCCGAACGAGCGTCGCGACCGTCGCAGCCGCGACGCACGCCGCGGTGATCGCGAGTACCCACCCGACCTTCGAGTCACTGCCGGTGCCAAGGCCGTGCAGGACCGCGACCGGCCAGCTGGCGTATGCGACCCAGTGCACCGCCCGCCAGGTGCGGTAGCCCAGCCGGCGGCGGACGAGGCTCGTGACCGCGATCGCCACAAGAATGTCGAACGCCAGCGCTCCGAGCCCGAGCCACAGCGGGCGGTAGCGAGACACAAACGGGATCACCGCGTCGGTCAGCCGGATCGGCGCGAAGCTGTCCAGGACGCTGGTGACGATATGGACGACGAGCACGACGATCACCAGCAGTGACACGTCGCGGTGCATGCTGTCGATCGCGAATCGCGGCCAGCGTGGCGCGGCGAAGCGAACCGAGCCGACGATGCCGACGACGACGCTGGCCGTCAGCAGCACGAGCGCGACGACGCCAGTCCCACGGGTCAGATACCAGTAGGCGCGCGCGTCCACGGCCGCGGTCACGGGCATCGGATGCCTGCCTTGATCTGCCGAGGATCCGCGATTGAGTCTCGATCCGCCACCGTCCGCGAATCCGCCACCGTGCTCCGGAGATCGTCGCCGTCGGCCGGCCACCCCGCGAGATGACGGACCGTGTCGTCGACGCCGACCAACCTACTCGGCAGCTTGCACTCGTCCAGCCATGGCACCGCACGCGCGCCGCGGATGATCGCCGCGGTCGTGGCGATGTTCGCGTCCAGGCAGGAGGCGGCCGCCACGCTGACCGTCCGCCAGACTACGCGCGCGGGAAGGCCCGTCGCAGGATCGACGAGATGATGGGCGGTCGTCTGCCCCGCCTGCCACCGGCGGACCGTCGTGCTGGAGGTCGCCAGACCACCGGAGCGCACGGTGATCGACTGACCAGGGGCGTTGGGGCCCGAACGATGGTCATCGGTCACGCGCACGCGCCAGCCCGATGCGGGCGCGGGCCCCGCGATCGAGATGTCGCCCCCCAGAGAGACAAGCACGCCACAGCCGGCGGCGGCACACGCCGCGGCGGCGGCTCGGTCGGCAGCCAGCGCCTTTGCAGTCGCCCCGAGATCGAGCCTGACGCCGCGCGCGACGCGCACGGTGCCGGCGTCCCGATCGACGTGTACCGCTCGCCAACCTGGAACGCGGGCGATCGAAATCGTCGGCCGGCTACCCAGGGACGCGAAGTCCTGGTCGTAGCCGAGCGCGATCAGCGCTTCGCCGATCGTCGGATCGACGTCACCGTCGGTGATCTGCGCGCCTCTCAGTGCCGCCTGCACCGCATCGAGCAGCACGTCGCTGGCGACAACCGGCGAGCCCGCCGCCGCGTTGACCGCCGACAGTTCGGAGTCGGCGCGGAACCGCGAGCAGGCGAGATCGAACTCAGCGACAACCGCCTGCACCGCCTCGCGCGCCGGGGCGAGGCCGCGCGGCTCGGCGGTCGCCACCACGACGGTGCTCCCGAGCGCCGGAAACGTGGCGCGAAGCGCGCTGGCTGTCATACGGGCACGTCAGAGACGGTCACGAGCCGCCGGTCGTCGCCGCCGGCGGATTGTCTGCCGCCGCCGCGGGCGGCGCAGTCCCGGCCGGCGCAGTCCCGGCCGGCGCAGACCCGGCCGACGCAGACCCGGCCGACGCAGACCCGGCCGGCGCAGGCGTCGGCGTAGCCGCAGCCTGTGACTGGTGGGATTGCGCCGGCGCGGATTGCGGCGCCTGATTGGGGCTCTGCAGCCCGAGCTGCGCAGGGCTTGCGAGCTGGGGCATCGTCGCGGACGCCGTCGTGACATTGCTCGACGGGACGGCGGCAGCCCTCTTGGAGCTCGGGAGCGTGCGTCCCGGGGCGATCGCGGACACGAAGTAGGCGAGCGCCGCCGTCAGCCCGGCGACGCCGCCGATCAGCAGGCGTCGCATGCGCCCCACGCGCATCAGCGCCGCATCGCGCTGCAGCCGTGCGAGCGACCGATCACGGCGCGCACCCCTGCGATTGGTTTCGGTGGTCACGCTCACCAATATTCCCGCAGTCGATCACATTTCAGTAAGAACCGGATGAGAATTCGCCTACGACTCCCCGCTCACGGGGCGGGCAGCTCGATCGTAAACGCCGACCCGTCGACGTGGACGGAGCCGCCGTGCTGCTCGGCGATCGCAGCGACGATCGACAGGCCGAGGCCCGATCCGGGACGCTGCGAGGAGTCGGTGCCCCGCCAGAAGCGCTCGAACAGCCGCGCGCGCTGTGCCGCTGGCGGACCCGGGCCCTGATCGCGGACGGTCAGCAGCGCGCGGCCGTCGCGCCGGCCCAGCGTTACCGAGATCTCGCCGCCCGGCGGCCCGTGCACGAGGGCGTTCTCGATCAGGTTCGCGAGCGCCCGCCGGATCGCCGCGGCATCCGCCTGCGTCCGGATCGGCTCGAGCGCGACCATCCGGAGCCGCCCCGCGGCGAGTTCCTGGTCGGCGACGGTCGCGCGGACCAGCTCGTCGAGCTCGACGGGTGCGAGCTGCTGCGCCCCGGACCCCGCTCGCTCGAGCACCAGCAGGTCGTCGACGAGCCGGGCGAGCCTTGCGGCGTCGCGCCGGAGGTCCGACAGAACCTCCTCGTCGGTGCCGTGACGAGCGGCGTACTCGACGTTGCCCAGCAAGGTGGTCACCGGCGTGCGCAGCTCGTGCGAGGCATCGGCGAGAAACCGGCGCTCGCTCGCTCGCGCGCGTTCCAGCGATGCGAGCATCCGGTTGAGCACGCCTGTCAGCTGCCCGATCTCGTCCGCGACCCGCGTTTCGGGCAGGCGCCGCGACGGATCCGCGGTGCGCTCGATCTCGCCGGCGGCGCCGGCAAGCCGGCGCAGCGGGCGCAGACCGCGGCGGGTCAGAACGGCGGCCGCGAGCACGGCGAGCATCGCCACGCCGGCGCCGGTCAACGCCAGCACCAACCCGAGATGCCCAGTCACATCGGTGATGTCGCTCGTGTCGGAGGCGACCAGCACGGCGCCGCCGGCCTCGGGCCCGGCCTGCGCGATCGGAGCGGCGTATAAGCGAAACGGACGTCCGTCGATCCTGACGTTCTCGAACCCGGGGCTGCCGGCGACCAGCGCCCGGCGCGCCACGCGGTCCTGGGGCAGCAGGATCGCGCCGAGCGTCAGGGAGCTCGCAACGATCTTCTCATGCGCATCGATCACCTCGACCACGATTTGCCGCCCGGACGCCGAGCTCTCGAGCGCGCCGGGATAGTTGAGCACCGCCGGCGCCGAGACAGCCAGCTGCGCCACGGTCTGCGCCTCCGTACGCAATGACGCATCGAGCGAGCCGCGCAGCTCGCGGTCGACGAGCACCACGGTCGCGACGCCGAACAGCGCGACCGCAGCGAGGATCGATCCGCCGGCCGCTGCGATCAGCCGCGTGCGCAGCGTTCGCGAGATGCCGGGCAACCGCCTCAAACCTGCCAACCCTGTGGCGGTGTGCAGACTCACGGGCCCGTCTGGGGACCGGCCGCGCCCTCTCGCTCGTCGCGATCTGCCCACTCCAACTAGGCCGGCACCGGATCGAGATCGATGCGCCAGTAGACCCGGTCGGGGTTGGAGATCCGCACCGTCCGCTCGCCGACCTCCAGCTCGAGCGACGCATGGCTATCGGACGCCGGGGATGTCATCTGGGCAAATCCTGCCGCCGTCAGGCCCGCAACGCGAACCCAGTGCCTCTGACCGTCCGGATCAGGGTCGGGGACCCGAGCTTGCGGCGCAGCCGCGTGACGTAGCGGTCGACGACGTTCGCTTCCGCGCCGCCGTCCCAGATCTCCTCGATCGCTCTTTCGCGCGTGACGGTCCGGCCCTGTTCTCGGAGCAGCAGTGCCAGCAGCGCGGCCTCCCTGCCGGTCAGCTCGAGCCGGTGCCCACCCCGCACCGCGGCGCGGGTTTCGGTGTCGAGCGTCAGGTCCGCGTACGAGAGCAGCAGAGTCGCCTCCGAGCCGCGCCGCGTCAGCGCTCGCAGGCGGGCGATCAGCTCCTGAACAGCGAACGGCTTGACCAGGTAGTCGTCGGCACCGGCCTCGAGGCCCGCGACGCGGTCGGGCACGGCGTCGCGTGCGGTCAGCATCAGGATCGGCGTCAGCAGTCCCTTGCCCCGCAGCCGGCGGCAGACAGCCAGGCCGTCGAGCGCCGGCATCGCCACGTCGAGGACGATCACGTCGGGCGCCGAGCGCTCGACGGCGACCAGCGCGCCAGCGCCGTCGGCGGCGACCGTCACCGCGAACCCCTCGGCGGTCAGCGTCCGCTCGAGCATCCGGCGCAGCGGCGGATCGTCGTCGACCACGAGCACGCGATCGCGCGTGCCCGAGGCGTCATCCACCGGCGACGTCGCGGCGCAGGAACACCAGGAACGCGGCGGCGAGCGCCGGCACACCGTAGAGCGCGCAGACCCATGCCGCGCGCACGATCGGCGCCCAGTCGATCGGAGTGCGCAGCAACCCCTGCCAGGCGTTGAACTGGGTGCTGAGCAGATAGGGCTGCAGGCCGCCGAGCCCGGGCAGGATCCCGATCAGCTGGATCAGCAGCGAGACCATCAGCGTCCCGACGACGGCTGCGGCGCTGTTGCGTGTCACGGACGACAGCAGCAGCCCGATGCAGACGATCGCGCCGATCGGGATCAGGTACACGAGCAGGCTCACGTACACGAGCTCGAGCGCCTTGGGCGCCGAGACGATCGTGCCCGACAGGCTTTGCAGCGAGTTGAAGCCGGACTGGACGCTGCCCGCGAGCACGGCAATGGTGCCGCTAAGCAGGATCGCCGCGACCGCGTACGTCGCCGCGGCGAGCGCCTTCCCGGAGAAGATCTGGCTGCGCTCCAGCGAGCGCGTGAAGATCGTCTTCAGCGTGCCGTTGTGGTCCTCGGAGGCGATGATGTCCCCAGCCACCAGGGCAGTGATCAGCGGGAACATCCAGACCGCGCCGAACAGCAGGATCACGAGCGGCACCGCCAGGCCGCTGCGCGTCAGATAGGAGGAGAACGCGAAGTCCCCCCCGTGCCGGTCGTGGCGGAAGTGGATCGCGACCACGAAGATGATCGGCACGAGCGCGGCGGCGCCAAGCCCCAGGTAAGTGCGCTTCTGGTAGCGCAGCTTGGCGAGCTCCCACCGGTAGACGGTCATGATCGTGGGCCTCATCCGGATGCCTCGATCGAGGCGTGCTGGGCTGGGCTCCCCGGCAGCCCGGCACCGGTGCCCCTGCCGTCCGTGCCCTCCGTGAGCGAGAAGAACAGGTCCTCGAGCGTGACCGTCTGGGGCGCGAGCGCGTGGATCAGCGCACCGGCCTCGATCAGCGCCTGCGAGAGCTCCGCGACCGCGGCTTCGTCGGCCGTGAAGGAGATCCGCCCGTGCTCGACGCGGACCTCCGCGATCCCGGGCTGCGCGCGGCAGACGGCGAGCGCGCGCTCGTCGTCGGTGCTCGATAGGCGGTAGGTGGTCCCGGCGCCGCGCTTGAGCGCGGCGATCTCGCCCTCGTAGACGATCTCGCCCCGGCGCACGATCGCGACCCGGTTGCACAGCTCCTCGACCTCGGCGAGCAGGTGGCTGGACAGCAGGACCGTGATCCCCTGATCGGCCAGCCGCCGGATCAGCACGCGCATGTCGCGCATGCCCGCCGGGTCCAGGCCGGTCGCCGGCTCGTCGAGCAGCATCAGCTTCGGGTCGCGCAGCAGCGCCGCCGCGATCCCGAGCCGCTGCTTCATCCCGTGCGAGTAGCCGCCGACGCGATCGCGCGCACGGTCGGCGAGCTCGACCGTCGCCAGCGCCTCCGCGATCCGCGACGCGGCGCGGTCGCCGTCGAACGCCGCCAGCAGCTCGAGGTTGCGCCGTCCGGTCAGGTACGGATAGAACGTCGGCGCCTCGACGAACCCGGCGACGCCGTCGAGCGCGTGCACAGTCTCCATCGGATCGCGGCCGAACAGCCGCACGCTACCGGCCGTCGGCCGGATCAGCCCGAGCATCATCCGCAGCGACGTCGTCTTCCCCGCGCCGTTGGGCCCCAGGTAGCCGTACACGTCGCCGGCGTGGACGGTCAGGTCCACGCCGGCGACGGCGGTCAGCTGTCCGTAGCGCTTGACCAGGCCGCGAACCTCGACCGGCGGCGGTCCCCCGTGCGCGGGTCCCGCCGCCACTACATCCTCGCGGCCGTCGGTCATCGTGTCTGCGCGGCCAGCGCCCGCGCGGCGTCATCCGCGGCAACCGCCGGCACCGAGCCGAGGACCGTGAACGTGACGCCGGCGCGCGAGAAGCGAACCACGGTCCCGAGCGCCGTGTCGAGCTCCTGGCCGGTGGCGCCGGCGATCGACACGCTCGGCAGGCTCAGGCCCAGCTGATCGCCGCTGCCGCTCTGCGTCGGCGCGCTCTGCGCCTGCTGAGGCTGCTCGATCACGACGATTCCGCCGAGGTTCTGCCCGTAGGTGACCAGCGCACCCGAGCTGCCGTTGGAGTTCAGCAGCGACACCGATTGGCGCCGCACGCCGACGAGCTTGGCCGGCGCCACGAGGCCGAACGAGAGATGGCGCGCGACCGCCGCGACCCCGGTGACCTCGGCGCGCTGCTTGCCCTTGCGGAGCTTGCCGCTGCTGGTCGTGGCAGTGCCGCTACTGGTGGGCGTGGACACGGTGACGATTTTCGCGCCTCTAGGCGCCGTGATCGCGAACACCGACGAGGACACCCGGCCGAACGAGATGTCGGTCGCCTTCAGCTGCAGCACGGGCGTGTTGTCGTTGCGAGCGTAGACCCCGATCGCCAGCGGCACGCCGCGGGCCGAGTCCCAGGCGAGCTGCGCGGCGCCGATCAGCCCACCGTCGTGCTTGGGCGAGACGCGAATCGTGTACGCCGGCTGCCCTCCGATGTCGCCCGTTCGCGGTCCGACGACATTGAGGTGTTGCATCAGCTGGTTGAGGTCCGTCTGGATCTGCGCGATCGTCGGCACCGTCTCCGACTTCGTCTTGCCGGTTTGCTTGTCGGCGGGCAGCTTGCCTTCGTAGGCCGTGTGCGAGGTCGGGTCGTAGACCCAGAACGACCCGTTGTCGACGACCAGCTGGGCGTCGCCGTTGAGGCCCTGCAGCTCGAGCCGCAGCTGATGATCGTTTGACAGCCACAGGCGGCCACTGGCCCCGTTGAGCAGCGGATCGGCTCCCTGAATGTCATTGGCGCTGATCAGGTTGTTGGTGAACGTGATCCGAGCGCTGATGCCCGGCACGGCGGGCGCGGCGAGCGCCTTGTGGATCGCGGGCGCAAGCTGGCTTGGAGACGACACGGGGCCGTTGCCGCTGGCCGCGACTGCGATAGCCGTCCCGGCCGCGATCGCCACCATCAGGCCGGCGATCGCCGCCAGCAGGCGTCGAGTTGAAACTGTGCGCAGGAACCTCATTGCAGATCCTTTCTCGTGACAAGAGTCAGAGTAGGACAGAAGCCTGAAATTACCTTGACAGTCGCGGCGCCCGCGTCGGGTCTGCTCAGCGATCGTCAACAGCTCGCCGTGCCGAGGGCGTCGGTGAGCGAGTTGCTCGGCTCGGCCCTGCCGCCCTGCCGCCCTGCCGCCCTGCCGCCCTGCCGCCCTTCCGCCGGCCCGCACCCCGGCACGCTACCGTCGCCGCCATGTGCCGACTGTTTGGCATGAGCGGGCCGCTGTCGATCGCGGACAGGGCGCCGCGCGCAGCGGCCTCGCAGCGGCCGTGAGCGTCAGTCTGGTCTACCGTAGCGCCGGCGGCTACGAGCTGCTGATGCTGGTGCTCTACGGCCGCCATTACGTCGACCGCATGCGCACGGTCGCTGAATACGTGCCGGCCGGCGCGTCGGTGCTCGAGTGCTGCTGCGGCCCCGGCAGGACGAGCACCGCCAGGCTCGTGTAACCGGGAACGGTCTTCTCCGGCTCCAGGAAATAGTCGGCGACCTCGAAATCGAACGTCGCGAGCACGATCCCTGCCAGCGCGACCAGGAAGCCCAGCAGCACGACCAACCGCAGCAGCACGGTGCTGCGGAAGAACATGCCGTCCAGCGCCACGCGGACCAGTCGGTTTCGAGCGTCAGCTGCCTGTACGGTCGGCTGGTCCAGCGGCGGAAGGCCGAGTGGCGCCAGCCACGGCGAACCGTGCGCACCACGTCATAGCCCTCGCCGGCGGCGGCCCACAGCCTAGATCAGAGTGCGCCGGCGCCGGGCCACCGGCAAGCCTCCCTCGTCTCCTAAGCGCAGGGTAAATGTCCTGCGGACGCTAGAGCCTCGTGATCAGCAGCGTCCCGGCGACCACCAGCGCCATACCCGCCACCCGCCCCACTCCGATCCCGACCTGGTGCAAGCCGAACCAGCCCAACCGGTCGGCCACCACCGAGACGACCACTTGTGCGGCCACCAGGAGCGCGATCACGCCGCCGGCGCCCAGGGGCCGGATCGCGATCAGCGACACCGCCACCACCGCTGCGCCACCGATCCCGCCGATCGCGTGCTCAGGCCGGAAGGAGCCGAGACCTGAGAGCCGCCCGGGATGGCCGAGCGCGATCAGCAGCAGACCGAGGAGCGTAACCGAGATCAGCGCGCTGATGAACGCGGCGCCGAGGTCGCCGACGTGCTCCGACAGCGCGGCGTTGGAGGGCGGCTGCAGCGCGATCAGGCCGCCCACCGCGAGTGTGCAGATGAACGCGACCGCGCGGCTCATGGCGTGTCCGTTCCCCGTCGCGGGACGAGTTCCTGCCGACGGGCGAGACGATTGGCGCGCCAGTCGCCTGCTTCGATCCAGTCCGTACCATCCCCGCGATGAGTGCCGACCCGACCTCTGCGCCTCAGAGCGTAGCCGCCGAGATGACCTTTCGCGAGGTGGTCGACGCGCTCGCGCCGCTGTCGCGACGGGCGGGCTCGCCCGGCGAGCACGGCGCGGCGCAGTGGCTCGCGCAGCGCTTGCGAGCCGCCCGATGCCAGGTCCAGGTCGACGAGGAGCAGTTCCTCGACGGCTACGCGCAGGTCATCGGAGCGCTCGCGGCGATCGCCTCCGTCGCCGGCGGCGCGGCGCTCGCCCGCCCGGGGCGTAGCACCGGCGCGATCGTCGCCGGGCTCGCTACGGCCGCGATCGCGGATGACATCTCCAACGGCCCGCGCCTCTTTCGCCGCGCCACCGCGCAGCGACTCACGACCTGGAACGTGATCGGGTCCTGCGGTGACGAGCGGGCCGGCCGCACGCTGGTCGTGCTGGCCCACCACGACGCGGCGCCGACCGGGGCGATCTTCGACCAGCGCGTGCAGGCGTGGCTGGCCGAGAATTTCCCGGGGATCATCGAGCGAATCGACACCTCACCGCCGCTGTGGTGGGCGATGCTCGCGGGACCGGCGCTCGTCTCGCTCGGCGCGACGCTGCGCCGGCGTGCAGCGATCCTGGCGGGAATCGCGGGCTGCGTGGCCGGCACCGCGGTGTTTGCCGACGTCCGGCGCAGCCCGATCGCGCCGGGCGCAAACGACAACCTGAGCGCCATCGCGGTGCAGGTCGCGCTCGCCGAGCTCCTTCGCGCCGAGCCGGTGGACGGTCTGCGCGTGCTGCTCGTGTCCTGCGGCGCGGAGGAGGTCCTGCAGGGCGGCATCCGCGCGTTCGCCGCGCGCCACTTCCCGGCGCTGCATCGCGATCGGACGTGGGTGCTCAACGTCGACTCCGTGGGGTCGCCGAAGCTGATCCTGCTGGAGGGCGAGGGGCCGGTCGTGATGGAGGACTATCACGACCGCGATTTCCGGGACCTGGTGGCGCGCGCCGCGCAGCGAGCGAGGGTGCCGCTGCGCCGTGGGATGCGCTCGCGCACTTCGACCGACGCGGTGATCCCGAGCCGCGCCGGGCTACCCGACCGCCACGCTCGCCTCAATCGGATCGCCGCAAGTTGCTCTGCAACTATCACCAGATGACCGACACGCCCGAGAACGTCAACTACACGACCGTCCTGCAGGCGCTGACGGTGGCCGAAGCGGTCGCCCGCGAGCTCGCCAACAGCCCGTGGATCGGGCACTGATTTACAGGATCGGCCACTAGACCGATGTTTCGGCCAGCTTCGCCTGACCGGCGGCGCCCACCGGCTGATCGGGCTGCTTCCACAGGGCGTCGTCGCCGAGCGGCGCGCGCACGGCCTCCCCCGCGACGACCAGCTCGATCAGCGCGGCCTCGGCGCCGGCGCGGTCCGGGGCGTCGTTGCCGTGAGTCATCAGCAACGCAACCTCCTGCGTCGTCAGCCCGTCGGTGAAGCGCTCGAGCAGCGGGGCCGGCGTCTCGGGCGGCGGCTGGCGCTCGAGCGTCGGATCGAGGTTGGCGACCAGCACGTCGTAGGCCTCGACCGGCTGAAAGCCGCCGGCGACCAGATGCGTGCCATTTCGCTCGAACACCACCGATGGCGCCGTGAAGCGCACCGGACCGTCGGTCGTGGCGGTCTTGCCCTGCAGCTCCGCCGCCGATGCCCGCCGCGCTACGGGTCGCGGCGCGATCGCGCTCATATGCCGCCACGACCTCGGGATCGTCGATCCGCGACGACCAGCTGATCGCCGTCGAGGCCCGGCGACGCGCGTTCAGCGCCGCCGGCGAGCTGCTCGTCGTCGTCGAGCAGCAGCGGCGTCGTGAAGTTCGCCAGCTGCAAGCGCGCGGAACACCCGCCACTCGCTTCCCGGGTCCGAGCAGCCGCGGCCGCGACGACGGCGCGGCACGCACGCGAGGTCGCGCTCAACCGGGGCTTCGGAGCCGGCGCGAACGGCATCCCGTAGCGGCGGCGGAAGCTCAGCTGCCCGAGCGCGCCGCGCAACGGTGTATAGCCGCGGCCCTCGTACTGGGAGCGGTGCTCGGTCAGGCCGATCAGCACCAGGTCCCAGTGCAGCTGCGAGCCGTAGCGCCACTCGATCACCCGCAACGCAGGGCTCTCCGAGTAGGCCCAGGGGCATGCAGGATCGCTGTAGAGGGTGGCCGAGATCATCTGATTGATGCCTCCCTTGAGATCATTCGCTTGACGCCTCAATCATATCGCAGCCCTCCGTCGCGCGCCCGGGCAGCCGCGAGCCATGCCGGATCCAGCAGCAGCGCGACCTGGGCGGGATTGATCTTCTCGCGGGCGAACGCGAGCCCGAACCACTCCGCGCGGTCGACCTCGGGGACCTCCCGCATCCTGCCCGACCGAGGCGGCCACTCGAGCGTGAACGTGTTGCTGTGCACGCCGCAACGTCGAAGTCGCCGGCGAGCGCCCATGCCTGCACGACCTTGCCCGACTTCTGCTTGACCTCGCCGAGGTCCGCCGCCTCGTCCGTCGGTGCGCCGGCACGCCGAGCTCCTCCTCGAACTCCCGGCGCGCGGCGCCGAGCGGATCCTCGTCCGGCCCGCACTCGCCCTTCGGGATCGACCAGGCCCCGGCATCGCGTCGCGCCCACAGAGGGCCGCCGGGATGGACAAGCAGGACCTCGAGCGCGTCCCCGCGCCCGCGGTAAAGCAGGATTCCGGCGCTGCGCGCAGCCACCCGGTCATCGTAGTTCGAGCTCGCGCCGCGGCAAGCCTCACGCCGCCACCGCTCCTGGAAGCGCCACGAGGTGGCGCGAGCCGGCGAGGGCCGCAAGGAGGTTCGCCACCACACGGAAGGGGTGATGCTGTTCGAGCACGCGGTGTCAATCCCACCGAGGCGCCGGAGCAACGGCTGATCCTCTACACCCCGCTGCCCGAGCACAGCACGCCCGCCAAGCTGGCGCGGCTGCTGGCGCGCGCTCTTAGCGCGCGCTCTTAGATTAGGTCGCCCGTCACGTCGCGAGCCACGAGCGCCGCGTACAGCCCGCCCCGCTCGAGCAGCTCCTCGTGCGTGCCCCGCTCGACGATCCGGCCCTGGTCGAGCACGACGATCTGGTCGGCGTCGCGGACGGTCGAGAGGCGGTGCGCGATCGTGATCGTCGTGCGGCCCTCGGCGAGCCGCTCGAGCTCCGCCTGGACCGCCGCCTCGGTCTGCGTGTCGAGTGAGCTGGTCGCCTCGTCGAGCACCAGCACCGGCGGGTTGCGCAGGATCGTGCGCGCGATCGCCATCCGCTGCTTCTCCCCGCCGGAGAAGCGGTACCCGCGCTCGCCGACGATCGTGTCGTAGCCGTCGGGCAGCGACGCGATCAGGTCGTGGATCCGCGCCGTGCGCGCCGCCTCCTCGATCTCCTCGTCGCTCGCCTCCGGCCGCGCGAAGCGCAGGTTCTCGCGCACGCTCGCGTGGAACAGGTAGGTCTCCTGCGAGACGACCCCGACCGTCGCGGCCAGCGACGCGAGGCTGGCGTCGCGGACGTCGACGCCGTCGATCGTGACGCGGCCCTCCTGCGGCTCGTACAGCCGCGCGACGAGGTAGCCGAGCGTCGTCTTGCCGGCGCCGGTCTCGCCGACGATCGCCGTGCGCGTGCCGGCGGGGACGACGAGGTCGATCTCGCGTAGCGTCCACGGCCGGTTGCCGTTCGCGCCGTAGCGGAACGCCACGCCCTCGAAGCGGACCTCGCCGAGCACCTCGTCGGGCCGCAGCTCGCACCGGCTCGGACGCCTCGACGATGTCGACCGGCAGGTCGAGGTACTCGAAGATCCGGTCGAACAGCGCCAGCGAGGCCTCGATGTCGGCGCCGACCCCGAGCAGGCTCTGGATCGGGAACAGCAGCCGGACTTGAAGCGTGGTGAACGCGACGACGGTCCCGATCGAGATCGAGTGGCCGACGAAGTTCTGGCCGGCGAGCCAGTAGACGATCGCCGGCTGGATCGCGAACGTCATCTGGATCGTCGACATCACCCAGCGGCCCGCCATCCGCGAGCGCACCTCGAGGTCGGCGATGTCCTTGGACTCGCGTGTGAAGCGCGCGGCGAGGTCGCCGCCGCGGCCCATCGTCTTGCCGAGCATGATCCCCGACACCGACAGCGACTCCGCGACCAGCGCCGAGATGTCGGCCAGGCGCCGCTGCTGCTCGCTGGTGATCTTGCGGCGCAGCTTCCCGACCCGCCGCGTCAGCCACACGAACAGCGGCACGAAGATCAGCGAGATCAGACGCCAGCCGCCAGTCGAGCAGGCACATCGCGACGACCGTCGCGATCACGGTGGTCGCGTTCTGGGCGATCGTCGTCGCGGTCGTCGTGACGACGTTGTCGATGCCGCCGATGTCGTTGGCGATCCGCGACTGCACCTCGCCGGTGCGCGTGCGGGTGAAGAACGCCAGCGACATCCGCTGCAGGCGCCGGTAGACGGCGGCGCGCAGGTCGTGCATCACGCGCTGGCCGATCGACGTTCGACATGTAGGTCTGCCAGACGCCGAACGCCGCGGTCGCGATCGCGATCGCGATCATCGCCAGCACCAGCTCGGTCAGCAGCGTCTGCGTTGTGCTCGAAGATCCCCTTGTCGAGCACCGCCCGCAGCAGGAACGGCTGCAGCATGCTCAGCCCCGCGGAGAACACGATCAGCGCCAGCACCGCGCACAGCCGCCAGCGGTAGGGCGCGAACAGCCGCAGGATCCGCCGGCGGTCGCGCTCGCGGGTCGGGGTCCATCAGCGGCGGCGGCTTGCGGTCAGGACCGCGCAGCGAGCGCATCGCCCCGGTGCCGGGCGTCCCCGTGCGAGGCGCCGAGTCCATGTCCGCGAAAGCTGCTCACTCGGCTTTCCATGATGACGCACGCAGCCGGGGGGCCAGCGGATCGCGCGGCGCAGGCCGCAGCAGGTTGCGCGAGCAGTTCGGACCGAGCTCCACGCGCAGGCGAGCGGCATACTGAGTCACATGTCCGGACCCGAGCTTGGCCTCGCCCTGTCGGTGTTCCTCGCCTGCACCGTCGAGGCGGTCGAGGCGCTGACCGTCGTGCTCGCGGTCGGCATCACCAGGAGCTGGTCCTCGGCGCTGTATGGCTGCGGCGCGGCCGTGGTCGCGCTGGCGGTCGTGGTCGGCGGACTGGGCCCGGCGCTGACCTCGCTCCCGCTCGACGTCCTGCGGCTCGTCGTCGGCGGGCTGCTGCTCGTGTTCGGCCTGCAGTGGCTGCGCAAGGCCGTTCTGCGCGCCGCCGGCCTGAAGCCGCTGCACGACGAGCAGGCGACGTTCGCCGCCGAGACCGCGGCGGCGCGCGCCGCCGACCGTCGCACGCTGCACGGGATCGACGCCTACGCGTTCGTGGTGTCGTTCAAGGGTGTGCTGCTCGAAGGACTCGAGGTCGCGGTGATCGTGCTGACGTTCGGCGCCAACCAGCACGATCGTGCCGCTGGCGGCGGGCGCGGCGGTGGCGGCGGTCGCGCTGGTGGCGCTCGCCGGGTTCGCCGCTCGCGCGCCGCTCGCCCGCGTACCCGAGAACGCGATGAAGTTCTCGCGTCGGCATGATGCTCACGTCGTTCGGCATGTTCTGGGGCGCCGAAGGAGCCGGGACCTCGTGGCCGGGCGGCGACGGCGCGTTGCTCGGCGTGATCCCCGCCGTGCTGCTTGCGTCGCTGGGCATGGTGCTGTGGCTGCGCCGGGCAGCGGGCGCCGTCAGGACCGTGAGCGACCCCGCATGAACCGCCTGGTTGGCGCGCTGCGCGGCGTGTGGGAGTTCGTGGTCGGCGACGACTGGCTCACCGCCGCCGGTGTCGTCGCGGCCCTTGCCGTGACCGCCGCGGTCGCCGGCGCCGGAATCGCCGCCTGGTGGGTGATGCCGGCTGCCGTGGCTGCGCTGCTCGCGTTATCGCTTCGCCGCGCGACGCGTTGAGCTGCGGCGTCCCGCTGAGCCGCTCATCGCTTTAGGGCCCGTTCAAGAATTAGTGGCGGGATTTGACGAGTGGCTGGGGGTGTCTGGCGCCGCCGGCTCGGCCCGATCATACCGGGAGTATTTGAGGACGAGCCGGTGGCGCCAGGCGCGTCCAGACGCCGTCAAAACCGCCAATAATTCTTGAACGGGCCCTTAGGCCTTAGGGCCTTACGGCTCCCGCGAAAATTACTATCGGCTCTGGCCAGCTGGCCATAGCTGCGCGGATGCGGCCGAGCGAGAATTCGTGGCGGTACTCCCGATGCCCCCGGCCGCAAGCAACACAAACGGTCGCCGCACCACGGTCGCGGTGGTGCTCCCCGGTGGCGGCGCTCGCGGGGCGTACGAGATCGGGGCGCTGTCGGTGCTCCTGCCGGCCCTTGAGGCGAGGGGTGAACGAGTCGCGTTGGACGAGTTCCGGGCGCTGCGGCGGCGCGAACCAGGACGCGCCTAGACTTCGGCTCGTGGAGACAGCGCCGGAGCGGAGCCGGCCGCCCGTCGACTCGCCCGCGGCCCGACTCACAGACGCACTGGTCCCGCGCGCCCCGACGGCCGGCCTCGCCGTCGACGAGCGCGCCGCGTTGCGGCGCGCGCGAATCGCTGCCGAGCTGCGCCGGCTGCGCCCGATCATCGCCGTCTACCTCGGGACGCGGGCGCTGCTGCTCGTCGTCGCGGCCGCGGACGCAATTCTGCGCCACCATCGCTTCGCGACCGAGATCTCCCAGTGGGACGGGCGCTGGTACCGCGACCTGACCGAACACGGGTATCCGACGCAAGACCTCCACACCCGCACCACGCTCGGCTTCTTTCCCGCGTACTCGATCTTGATGTGGCTGCTGTCGCACGCGCTCGCCATCACTCCCGACGTGGCCGGCACGATCATCGCGATGATCGGCGGTCTGATCGCGACGCTGCTGGTAGAGCGCCTCGCGAGCGGCTGGTGGGGCGCCGAGAGCGGCCGCCGGGCGGCGATCCTGTTCTGCCTGTTCCCGGGCTCGATCGTGTTCTCGATGATCTACTCCGAGGGCGTGCTGATCTCGCTCGCGGCCGGATGCATCCTCGCGCTGGAGCGGCGACGCTGGCTGCTGGCGGGCTGCCTGGCGGGCGCTGCGACGGCCACCGGCCCGTCCGCTCTGGCGCTGATCGCTGTCTGCGCGGTCGCGGCGCTCGTCGAGCTGCGCCGCCACGGGTGGCAGGACCGCGGCGCGCGCGCAAGCCTGCTCGCGCCGCTGCTGTCGCTCGTCGGCGTGACCGCGTTCGCAGCCTTCCTGTGGGCCTGGACGGGCACCCCGTTCGCGACCCTGACCGCGCAACGGTACGGCTGGGGGGAGCGGACGGATCCGCTCGCGCTCTTCTACCAGGCCAAGAGCCTCGTCAGCGAGATCTCGTTCACGCACTTCAACCATCCGACGATCAACCTCAACCTGGTGATCGGATTGCTCGGTGCGGTCGTGCTCGTGATCGGGCTCGTGCTGCTGTTGCGCAAGCCGCGCCTGGTGTCCTTGGGGGGGATCGTGTGGACACTGGGCATCGCCGTGCTGGCGACCACCTCCGAGTACGTGCCGCCAAACCCGCGCCTGCTGATCACCGCGTTCCCAGCGGTCGTCGTGTTCGCCTACCGTCTCCGCGGAAGGCGGTTCGTTGCGCTCGCGCTCGCCAACGGCGCGCTGCTCGCGCTGCTGAGCGCGCTCACCTACGTCGGTACGACGCTGCGCCCCTGAGGGTTCGCGCAGAAATATTGATCCTCCGCTCGAGCCGCGGCCCGCTCGCTCCCGCGGAAATTACTGCCGGCTCCGACGGCGTCTGCTCGGGCCTCCGCGCGCTCGGCATCCGGCCTCGCCTGAACGCGCTGGGCCCGAGTCATCCGGCTGCCTGGCCGCTCGCCGGATTCCGGCATTAATTTCCGCGGGAGCCCTCAGCGCACGAGCAACTGGACGCGCACCGGCGCTGCATAGCCGAACCAGACGGTCCGGCGGATCCGGAACTCGGCGGCGAGCGCGTCATTCAGCGCGCGAAACCGCGCGTAATTGGCCCGCGAGATGGGTGGTCCGTGCGGCTGGCCCTCGTGGCTGGAGACGAACCATAGGCGTCGGCATTGCGACGGCAGGCGCCGCAGCTCGGAGCCGGAAAGGGTCGCGTAATCCTCGACGTACGGCCTGACCTCCGTCCACGGCGCGGCCGGCAGGACTGGGCGCGGCGCCGGGCGGCTCGAGCCGTGGTAGTACGCGAACGCCATCCGGCCGTCGGAGGGGTAGAACGCGATGCAGTCGCCCGGTTGCGATCGCGCGCTCACGTCGGCGCTCGCCGCGCGCCAGTCCTCGGGAGACACGCCATAGGTCGGGGCGAGCTGCAGCGCCCTCAGCGCGACCACCGCGGCGATCGCCAGCCAGCTGACCGCGCCAGGCAGGCGCGGGTCCAGCAGCACGAAGGCCACGATCATCGCCACTGCCGGCAGGCACATGAGCAGGTTGCGGGGCAGGAAGATCGACTGGCCGACGAAGGATTCGAGCACGACGAGCACGACCGGCACCACCAGCCACGCTCCGACCAGCGTCAGGGACCACGCCCTCCGCGTATCGGCACGCCGCATGCGGCGACGCCTGCTGGCCGGTCCCGCCGCAAGCAGCACCAGCAGCGTCGCGCACAGCAGCACGATGCTCGTCGAGGTCAGCCGGAAGCTCGGCTGCAACCCCGACGAGGTCAGCGACTCAAGGACCTGCAGCATGCCGGCAAGGTCGGGGCGCGGCACCCAGAACAGCTGGCCGCTACCGCGCCGCACGGCGAGCACGGCGAGCGGCACGCAGCAGACGGCGCCGGCGACCGCCGCCGCCGCCACGGGCGCCAGTGCCCGCCTGCGGACCGCGAGCGAGACGAGCTGCGCGGGGACCGCCAGCACGGCCACAAAGCTCGCATACACGCCCAGGATCGTGCACAGCAGGTAAGCGAGCCAGGGCCACTGCGTGGAAGCACCTTCGGCGTCGCGGTCGACCAGCACCGCGAACGCCAGGAACGAAGCTGTCACGCAGGCGACCATCGGCGCGTAGCCACGGGCGGCCTGGCCCCAGAGCACGAGCGGCAGGCTGACAACCGTCAGCACGCCCGAGGCGAGCGCGACCCGCCGGTCGAACAGACGCGATGCGAGCGCGCACACGCATCCGGCTGTCGCTGCGGTCGCGATCACTGACGGCAGGCGCAACACGAACGCGCCGTCGCCGAACAGGCCGATCAGCAGATGCAACAGGACGTAGTAACCGGACATGTTGCCGCCGTCGCGCGCAATCGCCGAACCGAGCGCGGCGCCGTGCTGTGCGACGATCGCGGCGGTCGCCCCCTCGTCGAACCCGAGGCTCCGTCCCGTCAACCGGTAGCAGCAGAGCAGGCCGCCGATGACGGCCGCGCCCAAGACCAGCGCTCGGTCGCCGGCCCGCTGGCGCGGCGCACGTGTGTCCCGTGCCGAGCCGAGCACCATCTGGTGCTGAACCGTACCTACCCGTTCAATCCTCAACCCGGTTCACGTCGGGCGCCCTGCTCCTGTCCGACGCCCGCTGCCGTTCGTGGACTGAGCCGGCGCTGACAAAACCCCGCGCCGCAGATCGGTAGTTAGCCGAAGCGATTTCCGTAGCGGCGTCGGGGGCCGAGCCAGGCGCAAGGGCCGATCATTTGATTAGGGCCCGTTCAGAAATAATTGATCGTCCGGATGCGGCCGGGATGACTTCGCGGATGCGGCACCGGCGCGTGCGCGCCGTAGCGCCACTACTGCCACGCACGCGCCGGCACCCTCGCGCCCGCGGCCGGCTCGGCATCCGGCCTCGCTCGTTCCGGCCGCGCGCGAGTCATCCAGCTGCTCGCCCCCCGACCGCCCCGATCCGATCACTTATTCCCGAACGGACCCTTAGGCGATTGGTCCGCCCGGTGGCGGTACCACGGGTGCCATCCCTAGCTCACGCATCTGACCGCGCTCGGCACGCCGAGCAGCGAGAGTTCGACTCTCTCAATCGCCATTGAATGACCGGCGGCGGCAACAGCAAGAAGCGTGGCGATGTTCGCGACATCGTGCGCATCGGGCAGGTGTGGCGGCTGTACGTAGTGAGCGCCCGCGGCTGGCCAGCGGGGCCTTGACGCCAACTTGGGATCCGTGAGCTCGGCGTCTCGCCGCTCGATTCTGGCGACTTGAATCGGTCCCTCCTGTGAGGTTGCCCCGGCACTCTATCGTTGCGGTCCCGCATGAGCAGCCCATTGCGACGACGATCGACGATCTTCGCGGTGACCGTGTCGACGATCGTCGCCGCGGCGGTCGTGGTGCACGCCGTTTCCTCAGCGGCCGACCGCCCACGCCACCCGCCCGGCCGTGTCGCCACGGCAACGCTCACGCACTCGGCCACGCCCAGGCCCCCCGCACGGGTCTCACCGGGCGCCGCCATCCTGAGGATCGGCCGGCGTACGTCCGAGCCCCGCGATCCCTGCCGGGTTTGTCGGACTGTCATTAGAGTACTTTGCGATCGAGCCCTACGCGGGCAGCGACCCGTCCGCGATCGATCCGGTGCTTGTCCAGCTGATCCGCAACCTGGCCCCGGCCAGGCGCCGGTATTGCGGATCGGCGGCGACAGCACCGACTGGACCTGGTGGCCGATCGCGCACGTGCGCGCGCCCGGAGGAATCACGTTCGCGCTTGACCGGCGCTGGCTCGCGGTCACCCGGGCGCTCGCTCAGGCGCTCGGAGCGAGGCTGATTCTCGGCATCAACCTCGAGGCCGACAGCAGCGCGCTGGCCGCGGCGGAGGCGTACGCGCTCGTGGACGGCATCGGACGCGCGCGAGTGCAGGCGCTCGAGCCCGGCAACGAGCCGGAGCTGTACGGGACGTTCGCCTGGTACCCGAGGGATGGGCAGGCCGTCACGGGGCGCCCCGCGGGCTACGACTTCGCCGACTTCACCGCCGACTTCACGCGCGTATCCGGTGCGCTCCCGCCGCTACCGCTCGCGGGGCCGTCGATCGGTGTCCCCGCACAGGTTCCGACGCTCGACCAGTTCGTGGCGGCCGAGCCGCGGCTCGGGCTGGTGAGCTTTCATGCGTATCCGCTGCTCGAATGCTTCACGGCCCCGAGCTCGCCGCGGTATCCGACGATCCCCCGCCTGCTGGCGCAATCGTCGTCGGACGGGCTTGCCAACAGCATCTCGCGGTACGTGGTGACGGCGCGCCGGTCCCGGCTTCCACTCCGGGTCGACGAGATGAACAGCGTCGGCTGCGGCAGCGCCCCGGGCGTCAGCAATACGTTCGCGGCGGCACTCTGGGTGCTCGACGCGTCGTTTCAGATGGCCCGGATCGGCGTCGCGGGCATCAACATCCATACTTACCCGGGAGCCACCTCGCAGCTGTTTACCTTCAGGCGCAAGGCTGGGACCTGGAGCGCGTTCGTCGAGCCCGAGTACTACGGCCTCGAGATGTTCGCCCAGGCCGCGCCCCCTGGCGCCTTGCTGCTGCCGACCTCGATGCGCCAGGGCAACGGCATCAGGGCATGGGCCACGCGCGCGCCGGACGGGACGGTCCGCGTCGTGCTGATCAACGAGGGCGCCGGCCGGCGCGAGATCGCTGTGCGCTCCCCAGGCACCGCTGCCACGGCGGCGCTCGAGCAGCTGCTGGCCTCGAGCGTGCGCGCGCAAAGCGGCGTCACGCTCGCCGGGCAGAGCTTCGGCCGCCAGACCACCACCGGCTTGCTGGCCGGCCGGCCGCGCCTCACACTCGTGGCTCCGGTCCGCGGCGACTACATCGTCCCCGTGCCAGCGACTAGCGCCGCGATGCTCACGTTCCCGCGCGACCGGCTGTGAGTGGAAACCCGCGGGCCTAAGGGCCCGTTCAAGAATTATTGGCGGTTTTGACGGCGTCTGGACGCGCCTGGCGCCGCCGGCTCGTCCTCAAATACTCCCGGTATGATCGGGCCGAGCCGGCGGCGCCAGACACGCCCAGCCACTCGTCAAATCCCGCCACTAATTCTTGAACGGGCCCTAAGGGCGAGCTAGCGTCGCCGCAGGCTACTAGACTAGTACTCGTGGCACATCAGAAGGCCGGGCGTTCGCGGTAGTCGCCCCAGACCTCCTGCAGCGCGAGCACGATCTCGCCCTCGGACGTGTGCAGCCGGGCGGCGTCGATCAGCAGCGGCATCAAATTCACGCCCTCATCGCGGGCGGCCGCCTTCAACGCTTCCAGCGCAGCCTGCACGGCGCCGGCGTCGCGATCGGCCTTTGCAGCCCGGACGCGCTCGATCTGCTGGCGCTCGAGGTCGGGGTCAATCCGCAGGATCGCCGTCTCGGCTGTCGCCCTCGGTAAACGCGTTGACGCCGACGACGATCCGGCGACCGGCGTCGATCTCCTGCTGGAGCGCGAACGCAGCGTCTGCGATCTCCCCCTGCGGATAGCCGTCCTTGACCGCCTGCACCATCCCGCCGAGCTCGTCGATCTTGTGGAAGTACTCATAGCAGAGCTCCTCCAACCGGTCGGTCAGCGCCTCCACGAAATAAGACCCGCCGAGCGGGTCGATCGTGTTCGTCACGCCGGTCTCGTGCGCGATGATCTGCTGCGTGCGCAGCGCGAGCCGCACCGCGTCCTCGGTCGGCAGCGCCAGCGCCTCGTCAAACGAATTGGTGTGCAGCGACTGGGTCCCGCCGAGCACGCCGGCGAGCGCCTCGATCGCGGTCCGCACGACGTTGTTCAGGGGCTGCTGGGCGGTCAGCGAGACGCCGGCGGTCTGCGTGTGGAAGCGCATTCGCCACGACTCGGGCTTGCGCGCGCCGAACGTGTTGCGCAGCTCGCGCGCCCAGATCCGGCGCGCCGCGCGGTACTTCGCGATCTCCTCGAAGAAGTCGATGTGGGCGTTGAAGAAGAAGCTCAGCCGCGGCGCAAAGTCATCGACGTCCAACCCCCGCGCGACGGTGTGCTCGACGTACGTCAGCCCATCCTTCAACGTGAAGGCCAGCTCCTGCGCAGCGGTCGCGCCGGCCTCGCGGATGTGGTAGCCGGAGATCGAGATCGGGTGCCAGCGCGGCATGTGCGACGAGCACCACTGCACCATGTCCGTGACCAGCCGCATCGCCGGGTCGACGGGGAAGCACCACTCCTTCTGCGCGATGTACTCCTTCAGGATGTCGGTCTGGATCGTGCCGCCGAGGCGGTCGGCTGGCACGCCCTGGCGCTCCGCCGCGACCACGTAGAACGCCAGCATGATCGCCGCGGGGGCGTTGATTGTCATCGAGACCGTTACCTCGTCCAGCGGGATGCCCCGGAACAGCGTCTCCATGTCAAGCACCGTGTCGATCGCCACGCCCTCCCGGCCGACCTCCCCCAGCGAGCGCACGTAATCGGAGTCGTGGCCCATCAGCGATGGCATGTCGAACGCTGTCGAGAGCCCGGTCTGCCCTTGCTCGAGCAGATAGTGGAAGCGCTCGTTGGTCTCCTCGGCCGTCCCGAACCCGGCGAACTGGCGCATCGTCCACAGCCGCCCGCGATACATCGACGGGTAGACCCCGCGGGTGAACGGGAACTGCCCCGGGAGCCCAATCGCGGCGTCGCGGTCGTCGGGCAGGTCCTGCTCGGTGTACAGCGCTCTGATCGGCTCTCCGGATAGGGTGGTAAACGGCTCGTCGCGCTCGGGCGTGAGCCCGTATGCCGCGCGCCACTGTTCTTCGGATACGGGGATGTTGTCGGTGACGGCCATAGCTGAATTCTAGGGCCGCGAATAGCAAATGGTAGGAAGTCAAACCAAACTGCCGGCACCGGCCCCTGTCCCCAGTGCTTGCGCCACTGACGGCCTGCCTCCTCGATCGGATCGAAGTCGAGCGGCTCGGGCACGGTCGCGGCAAGCTTGGTAGGCGTAGGCGGGCCGGTCACCGGCGAATCGCCTGGCGGCGATTCGCTTGCGAGAATGGCCTGGCGGCCATTCTCGACGGTGAATCGCGGCCAGCCGAGTTGCCTAGATCGTCTCGCCGGGGCGCTGGAACACGATCTCGGGCACGACGCAGGCCGGCGAGACCCGCAGCAGGAAGCGCAGCGCCTCGGTGATGTCGCTCGTGCGCAGCATCTTCTCGGCGGGCACGCTGTCCTTGACCCAGGCCGACATGTCCGTGTCCACGAACCCGGGACACAGCGCAACGGACTTGACCCCGTTCTCGTTGAGCTCCTTGTTCATCGCCTGCGTGTACGCGATCACCGCGGCCTTGGTCGCGGCGTACACGGAGATGAACGGAGCCGGGGCCTTGCCGGCGATCGATGCCATGTTGACGACCAGCGCGCTCCGATGCTCGGCGCCGGCCGCCCGCAGCATCTCCACGCACTCCCGGTAGAACAGCACGATCGCGCGCAGGTTCACGCCGAGCTGCAGGTCGACGTACTTGGTCTGCTGCTCGCCGGCGAGGGCACCGATCCCGACCCCGGCGTTGTTGACAAGCACGTCGAGGCGCCCGAAGCGCTCCCGGTGAAGCCGCACGACCTCGCGGATCGACTGTTCGTCGGCTACGTTGGCCGCCAGGAACTCGACGTCGAACCCCTTCTCTCGTAACGCATGCGCCGTCTGCTCGAGCGATTGCGGCTTGCGGGCGCTGATCGTCAGGCCGTAGCCCTCCTCGCCGAGCAGCTCGGCAAGGGCGAGGCCGATGCCCCGCGAGGCTCCCGTGACGATCGCAGCGCGCTCCGACATCAGGCAGGAAATCTACCTGCGCGGCGGCGGCTCACACAGCTGGCGCCGCAAGACCTTGCCCAGCGCGTTGCGCGGCAGATCGGCCACGAACTCGATCCGCTTGGGCACCTTGTATGACGCCAGGCTGCGAGCGGCGTGCGCGCACAGCTCGTCAGCCCCGACCGGACGCTCGGCGACCACTACCGCGGTCACCTCCTCCCCCCACGCGTCGCTCGGACGCCCGACGACCGCCACCTCGCGTACATCCGGGTGCGTACCGAGCACCTCCTCGACCTCGCGCGGATAGACGTTGTAGCCGCCGGTGATGATCAGCTCCTTGCTGCGCCCGACCAGTTGCAGGTAGCCGTCGTCGTCGGTCTCGCCGAGATCGCCGGTCCGAAACCATCCGTCGTCGGTGAACGACTCGGCGTCGGCCTCCGGCCGGTGGTAGTAGGAGGCGATCACGTTGGGGCCCCGGACCTGTACCTCGCCGGAGTTGGCGAGCCGCAGCTCGACCTCGGGCAGTGGAAAGCCGACGGTGCCAGGCTTGCGTGGACCGTCGTACGGGTTGGAGGTGAGCATGATCGTTTCCGTCATCCCGTAGCGCTCGAGCGGGGTCTGGCCCGCGGCCTGCGCGATTTCGCGGGCAAGCGGGGCGGCCAGCGGTGCGGATCCCGACACCAGCAGCCGCTGCGATGCCAGCGCGGCGGCCCGCCCGCTCGACGCGAGCCGCTGGTACATCGTCGGCACGCCGAAGAACAGCGAGCAGTCGCCAGCGTCGCAGCAGGCGGCCACATCGCCGGGGTCGAACTTCGAGCGCAGCGCCACCGCCGCACCCGCGCACAGCGTGCCGTTCAGGCCGGCGCCGAGGCCGTGGACGTGAAACAGCGGCAGCGTCAGCAGCAGCGTGTCCTCCGGCTCCCACCGCCACGCGAGGCTGATCGCCGTGGCACTCGCGAGCAGGTTACCGTGCGTGAGCGGCGCCCCTTTCGGCGCCCCGGTCGTGCCCGACGTGTAGACCAGCAGCGCGAGATCATCGCTGGCGGCGCAGTCGATCGGCCCGTCCGAGCCGCCGACCGCCAGGCCGGCGAGATCCATGCCAAGGCCCGAGACCGGCCGCTCGGACGCGTCCTCGATCCAGCGGCCCAGCTCCCTGTCCTCGACGGCCGCCGCCACCGGCCGCGCGTCGCGAACGATCCGAGCGACCTCATCGGCTGTGTAAGCCGGATTGACCGGCACGACCACGACTCCGGCGCGTAGCGCGCCAATGTACGCGATCACGAGCGCCGCCGAGGTCGGCCCCGAGAGCAGCAGCCGGTCGCCCGCGGCCAGCCCGCTGGCGAGCAGCCGCGTGGCGGCGATGCGGGTCCGCTCCTCGAGCTCGCCGCTCTGCAGCCACGTCCCGTCGACATCCTGCAGCTGCGGCCATGGCGGCCGCTCGCGCCAGCGGCGCGCCCAGCGGCAGGGCAGGCTCCCATCGGCCAGCAGGCTCGCCTCGGCGGCGCTCAGCCCCGGCGGCAGGTGGGCCGCCCAAATTGGGCTGTCCGCGTCGGTCCGCATGCTTTTGCCGCCGATCATCAACCTAACATGCTGTGCGGTACAGCAGGCCGAGACAGGGGCCCGCTTGGACACTTGGCACGCGAAACAGACCGCATCGCCTAACGCGCAGCTCGCCGAGCTGGTCTACGAGCTGCTCGACGCTCACGACGACACCGCACGGCTGGCGCAGGAGCAGCTCGGTGACCTACGTTGGGCGGCGCATCCAGATCACCTGCGCTGGGCTGCGCACCTGGACTACCTGCGCTCGCTGCAGCGCCTCGCGCGCGCGACGCTCGCCCGCACGGCATCGTCTACCGCCGTCGCGCCAACGGCTCCAGCGCCGGGTTCTGCCACCCGCCATCTTCCGGATTGACGTTGACGCCCGGCGGCACGATCGTGTCGATCCGGTCCAGCAGCTCCTCGGAGAGCTCGATCTCGGCCGCAGTCAGCTGCGACTCGAGGTGCTCGATCGTGCGCGGACCGATGATCGGCGCGGTGACCGCGGGATGGCGCATCACGAATGCGAGCGCCAGCTCGATCATCGTGATCCCGGCATCGTCGGCGAGCTGCGCAAGCGCGTCCGCCGCCTCGAGCTTGCGCTGATTGCCGGGGATCGACATGTCGTAGCGACCCGGGATCCGCTCCGCTCGGCGCGAGGTCGGGAGCTCCGCGCCCTTGCGATAGCGCCCCGTCAACCAGCCACCGGCGAGCGGGCTCCACGAGATCACGCCCATCCCGTAGCGCCGGCAGGTCGGCAGCACGTCAGCCTCGATCCCCCGGACCAGGATCGAGTACGGCGGCTGCTCGCAGACGAAGCGCTCCCGTCCGCGCCGCTGCGCGACCCACTGCGCCTCGACGATCTGGCTCGCGGGGAACGTGGAGGACCCGATGTAGCGGACCTTGCCGGCGCGGACCAGATCGGTCAGCGCGCCAAGCGTCTCGTCGATGTCGGTGTCGGCCTCCGGGCGATGGATCTGGTACAGGTCGATCCAGTCGGTCCGCAGCCGCCGCAGGCTGCTGTCGATTTCCCGGGAAATCCAACGCCGCGAGTTGCCGAACTCGTTCGGGTCGTCGCCCATCGTGCCGTGGACCTTGGTGGCCAGCACTACGTTGTCGCGCCGGCCCCCGGCGAGCGCCTTGCCGACGATCTCCTCCGACTCCCCGCGCGAGTAGACGTCGGCGGTGTCGATAAAGTTGATTCCCGCATCGAGCGCGCGGTGGATGATCCGAATGCTAGCGTCTTGGTCGGGGTTGCCCCAGCCGCCGAACATCATCGCGCCGAGGCACAGCGGGCTGACTTTGACTCCGGTGGTGCCGAGTGTGCGTGGGTTCATCTCTGCACATTACCCATCCGCCGCACGGGCTACCGTCGGTACGCGCGCGGCGTCCTCGCACGTCTGGCGGTCACCAAGGATGGTGCGCAAGGCGCTGCCGCGCCCGCACGCGACGGCCGAGCTCGAGACCGTTCGCGCAAAAGCGCACCAGCAGCTCGCGCACGCCCGGACGAGGGGGTGGAGGCTTGAGTGCGGCTATCTCCCGAACCATAGGGTCCACCCCTCCTGAGACCGGCGTTCGCTACGACGAGTGCGCGAAGTAGTCGGAGTTGATCTTCGTGAAGTGCCGCCACTCCTCCGGCAGCTGATCCTCGGCGAAGATCGCGTCGACCGGGCAGGCCTCGACGCACGCATCGCAATCGATGCACTCGTCGGGGTCGATGAACAGCTGGTTGACGCCGGCGAAGCCGGACTCGTCCTCGGTCGGGTGGATGCAGTCCACCGGGCAGACCTCGACGCACGAGAGATCCTTGAGATCGATGCAGGGCTCGGCGATGACGTAGGTCACAGTCCGCTCATCGTACCGGGGATCCTGTTGGTCCCGGCGAGAAGACCCGTCGAGGTCATAAAGCGTCACGCTGGCCCAACCGGCGCGCGGCGCTCAGCTGGTGAGGTGGCGCGCGCCGACGAGCGAACGGACCGTTTGCGGCGCACGCGCGTCGAGGTGCCTACCGAGAGCGATGAATTCACCACCAGTGGCACATCCACTAGCTGGCGCGCACGGCCATCAGCCCGAGTCGCAGCGCCTGGTACTGCGTGATGTAGACGCGCCAAGACTCCTTGCAACGTGGGCACCGACATTCAACGGACGGATCGTATCCGTCGGGCTCCAGGTCCCACCCCACTTCGGCGCTGCAGAGGCAGAGCGGGCACGCAAGCGATGCCATTACGAGCTCGTCGGGGTCGTCGGGGCGAAAGCGTGCGATGTCGGCGAGCGCGGCCATCGTGCGAGCATGCCCCCCAGAGGGGCGCACGACAACCTCCCACGATTTACAACCCCCCGGGTGGGGGGAACGGCTGACGGTTGCGAGCATCGAAGCTGTGCCGCCGCACGCCGCGACATGGCGCCGACACCGGTGATCGCCACGCGCGCTCATCGCAATCCCCATCCGATCAGTGTCGCACCCCAGGTGAAGCCGGCGCCGAAGGCGCCCAGCAGGACCCGGCAGGCGGGGGGTGGCGCGCCACGCTCCGGTGCCGTTCAACGGCCCCGGCGCCAACACCAACCCCCGGCGCCGTCAGCAACCCCGGCCCTTAGGGCTCTTAGCGCTGCAGCGCCGCCAGCCTGCGCTCGACCTCTGCCCGCTGCACCGCGTTGCCGCTGAGCGCCACCGCGCGCTGATACGCGTGCGCCGCCCCGCCGCGGTCGCCGGCGCGCAACAGCAGTTCCGCGTGGGCGGCATGCAGCGGCTGGTAGCGCTCGAGCGCCGGCTCGGCGAGCAGCGGGGTGAGCAGCTCGAGGCCGGCGTGCGGCCCGCGCGCGAACGCCACCGCCACCGCGCGGTTGAGCTCGACAACCGGCGACGGAGTAAGCTGCGCAAGCGCTCCGTACAGCTCGGCGATCTGCGACCAGTCGGTCTGTGCGGCGCTCGGAGCGTGCGCGTGAAGCGCGGCGATCGCCGCCTGCAGCTGGTACGGTCCGGGCCGGCGCAGCGCCAGCGCCGCGTCGAGCGTGCGTAATCCCTCGCGGATCCGCCCCGGGTCCCAGCGCGAGCGGTCCTGCTCGCCAAGCGCCACGAAGCGTCCATCCTGATCGACCCGAGCCGCACGGCGCGCGTCGTGGAGCAGCATCAGCGCCAGCAACCCCCACACCTCGGCGTCGTCGGGCATCAGCTTTCGCAGCAGCCGCCCCAGCCGGATCGCTTCGCTGCACAGCTCGCCGCGCACCAGCCGTTCCCCCTCGGCGGCGTCGTAGCCCTCGTTGAAGATCAAATACACGACCGACAGCACCCCGTTGAGCCGGTCCGGCAACGCCTCGTCGCCCGGCACGCGGTAGGGGATCCGCGCGTCAGCGATCTTGCGCTTGGCGCGCACGAGCCGCTGCGCCATCGTCGGTTCGTTGACCAGGAACGCTCGAGCGATCTGCGCCGTGCTGAGCCCACCGAGCAGCTTCAGCGTCAGCGCGACGCGCGCCGGCAGCCCCAGCGCCGGGTGGCAGCAGGTGAAGATCAGCCGCAGCCGGTCGTCGATCACCACGCTGCCGTCGGACTCGGACCGGTGCTCCTGGGCATCGAGCCGCGCAAGCTCGGCCAGCCGCGCGGCCCGGTCGGCCGTCGCGCGCTCGCGCCGCAGCCGATCGATCGCCTTGCGACGAGCGGTGACCGTAATCCACGCGCCCGGATTGTCCGGGACGCCGGCGTGCGGCCACGTCGCGACGGCCGCCGCGAACGCATCCTGGACGGCGTCCTCAGCGAGTTGGAAGTCGCCGAGGTGCCGGATCAGGGTCGCCATGACCGCGGCTCGCTCGTCGCGAAACGCGCGCTCGACGGTGGCGGCCGGCTCGGGCCGGCGCCCGCTTTCGGCACCGGCCGGCTCGGCATCCCCGGTCACGGCCAGCCCCGGTTCGTCCGCCGACCGCCACCCGTCGCGCGTGCTCACGCCGAGGCCTGCACCTGCTCTGCCGCCGCCGGCGCCCCGCTCATGTCCCAGATCGGCCGTACCTCGACGGACCCGTATTCGATGTTCGGCATCTGGGCTGCGCGCTGCAGCGCCGTGTCCAGGTCCTCGCACTCGATCAGGTAATAGCCGGCCAGGTACTCCTTGGTCTCGGCGTACGGCCCGTCCGTGAGTTGGGTCTCGCCGTCGCGGACCCGGACGGTCGTCGCGACGTCCGGGCCTTGGAGCGGGTCACCGCCCACGAACAGGCCCGAGTCCTGCAGGTCCTTTGTGTACTGGTTCCACCGTCCGTGTTGCTCGGCCGCCTCCTCCGGCGAGAGACCACCCTCGACGGGGTTGTAGATCAGCAGCATGTACTGGGGCATAGCGCCTCCTTTGATTTGGAGTTGAGAGAGATTCGCCGCGCATCTCGCGGCCTCATCATCGACGACGCCGCAACGCGGCCCGATTCGACACACGCCCGCAAATTGTCTCTTCAACGGTTAGCGTGCACCGCACGCCGGTGCGACGTGGCGGGCGTGGGCCGTGTCGGAAGCTTCTCGGCTACCGCCCCGCCCGCGCGGCCCCTGCCCCGCCGCCACGCAACCTGTTCCCGCCGGCGTGGGAGCGATCGTCGCTGTCGCAGTCGCGCTCGCGAGCGGCATCCCGGCGCCTGAAGCGTGCAGACAAAGGGACTCCTTGGACGGGTTCGAGGTCGCCGCACTTATATGGCCGCCAGCACGTGCAGATGTTGCCCAAGTGTGTCCCGCCGGTGCTAGGCTATTGCTTGCCAGTAAGCAAGTTTTCCAAGCGACATTTTCCAAGCGACACGTAGATTGATGCCAACCGCTTCCCCAACACATGAGACCGATACTGCTGCGCGCCTGCGAGCGTCGATCATGAGGATTCACCGGCGCCTGCGGCGCACGGCGGCCGGCGCGTCGGCAAGCCTGACGCCGACGCGCGTCTCGGTCCTGAACACGGTCGTGCGCCGCGGCCCGATCCGCCTGTCCGAGCTGGCGGCCGAAGAAGGGATCAATCCGACGATGCTTTCGCGCGTCGTGGGCGACCTCGGCGACGCCGGACTCGTGGACCGCGTTTGCGATCCCGGGGATCGCCGGGCGGCGCTGGTGACGGCAACCGCCGCAGGACAGGAGCTCGCAGCGCGCATGCGGCGCGAACGGACCGACGTCCTCAGCGTCGCGTTGTCGGCGCTCCCGGCCGCCGATCGCGACAAGCTCGAGCAGGCGCTGCCGGCGATCGAGCAGCTCGCCGAGGCGCTGAAGGGGACTGGGCCGTGACGCGCGTCACGCGCATCGGCCGCGTCACCTTCGCTGCCCTGTCGGTCCCAAACTACAGGCGCTACATCAGCGGCCAGTCGATCTCCCTGATCGGCACCTGGATGCAGATGACGGCCCAGGCCTGGTTGGTGCTGAGCCTCACGCACTCGAGCACCGCCCTCGGCGCGGTCGTCGCGCTGCAGACGCTACCGGTGCTCGCGCTCGCGCCGTACGGCGGCGTGATTGCCGACCGGATAGACAAGCGGCGGTTGATGGTGATCCTGCAGAGCGCGATGGGGCTGCAGGCGCTCGCGCTGGGCCTGCTGACGGTCACCGGCACCGTCAAGGTCTGGCAGATCGGGGTGCTCGCGGCGCTGCTCGGTGTCAACAACGCGTTCGAGAACCCGTCGCGCCAGTCGTTCATGCTCGAGATGGTCGGCCCCGAGCACCTGCGCAACGCGGTCAGCCTCAACTCGGTGATGGTCAACGTCGCCCGTACCATCGGCCCGGCGGTCGCTGGGCTGCTGATCGCGACGGTTGGGAACGGCGTCTGCTTCCTCGCGAACGCCGCGAGCTTCGTCGCCGTCGTCGGATCGCTCGTCACGATGGACCGGACGGCGCTCCATCCGACCGAGCCGACGCCGCGCGCCCGCGGCCAGCTGCGCGAGGGATTGCGCTACGTGCGCTCGACGCGCGAGCTGGCAGTGCCGCTAATGATGATGGCGGCGGTCGGCTGCCTCACCTACGAGTTCCAGGTCTCGCTGCCCGTGATGGCCAGCCGCGGACTCCACGTCGGCGCCGCCGGCTACGGCTTCATGACCGCCGCGATGGGCGTCGGCGCAGTGGCCGGCGGCCTGTTCGTGGCCGCGCGCGGGCGGACCGGCCTGTTCCCGCTGGTGGCCGGCGCCGGCTCCTTCGGGGTCGGGATGACGCTTGCAGCGATCGCACCGACCCTGTTGCTTGAGCTGCCCGCCCTTGCGCTCGCAGGCGCCGCGAGCATCGCCTTCATGTCGACCGGCAACTCAACGCTGCAGCTGGCGGCTGAGCCATCGATGCGGGGACGCGTGATGTCGCTGTGGTTCGTCGCCTTCCAGGGCTCGACTCCGATTGGCGGCCCGATCGTAGGGTGGGTGATTGCCGTCGCGGGCGCGCGTGCGGGCCTCGGCCTCGGCGCGGTTACGTGCCTTGTGGTGGCAGTCGCGGGCGTGCTCGCGCTGCGCGCCGGGCCCGGGGACGGCGCTGCGCCGGCGCGACCGGCGACATCTCCCGGGGCACCCCTCGCCAGCCCGCGACGCTTAGGGCTCCCGCGAGCTTCCATCACACGGAGGGCACCAGGAGACCGGCTTGCACGAGCGACTCACGCAGCTGTCCGGGAGATTCGAACTGCACGGCGTGCATCTCCAGGCCACGGGCCGCCTCGAGGTTGGCAGGCCGGTCGTCGATCATCGCAGTCGCTGACGGCGTTAGCCGATAGCGACCGAGCAGACGCTTGAAGATCTCGGGGTCGGGCTTGGCCCTCCCTTCGAACGCCGACACGACGGCCCCGTCGAACCAGCGCATGAACGCGTAGCGCTCACGGCGAACGGGGTACGTCTCCGCCTCCATGTTCGTGAGCGCGTAGCAGGGGACTCCCGCCGCCTTGAGCTCGCGCAGGATCTCGACGCTGCCGTAGATCGGGCCCGCGATCATCTCCTCGCTGCGCCGGCCCCACGCCCAGATCAGCTCGGCGCACTCCGGGTGCGCGCAGGCCAGCTCGGCGCACGAGCGCTCGACCGGCACACCGAGATCGTGCACGTGGTGCCACTCCGGCGTGCAGATTTCCGTCAGGAACCGCTCCATCGCCTGCTCGTCGTCAAATAGCTTGCGATACAGGTACCGCGGGTCCCAGTCGAGCAGCACCCCGCCGAGGTCGAACACGACGGCCGCGATCTTCACCGCAGCAGGTCCGCGGCGAGCAGGTGGCGCGAGAGACGCAGTTCTTCGTCGAGCCATTCGCCGCTCCCGCGTGGCGATCCGGCTGGGTTCAAACGACCCCGCAGTCGTCGGGCTGATCCGCTCGGCCTTCAGCTTCATCACACACGGCCACAGCCGATGCCGCGGGTCGCCCCGTGATCAAGACGACGGTCACGGAGCTTGACTCTATTGCACCTTGCCGCGGGCAGCGACCGCCCATGACGGCTTGATCTCCCCACCGCATTGGGCGTGCAGCGCGTCGTGCAGGTTCACGGTCGTGTCAATGTGAGATGGCACAAGCGTCACACGGTCAGCGACTCGCAGCTGCACATCCTCCAACGGCGTCTGCCACCGCCAGACCGGCCGGACGTTTGCAGACACGTCACTAGTATCGGAACGGATGCGCCTTTCCGTTCTCGACCAATCCCCAATTCCGGAGGGCTCGACCGGCGCCGACGCGCTGCACAACACGCTTGACCTCGCCCGGCTCGCCGACACGCTCGGCTACCACCGCTATTGGGTCGCCGAGCACCACGGCGGCCCGATGCTGGCGAGCGCCAGCCCCGAGGTGCTGATCGGCCCGATCGCCGGCGCGACGAGGCAGATTCGCGTCGGCAGTGGTGGCGTGATGCTCCCCCACTACAGCCCGTACAAGGTCGCCGAGACGTTCACGATCCTGGCGGCGCTGTTTCCCGGCCGGATCGATCTCGGGCTCGGGCGCGCGGCCGGTACCGACCCGCTCACGACCTATGCCCTGCAGCGCGACCGGCGTGCCGCCGCCCCTGACGACTTTCCCCAGCAACTCGCCGAGCTGCTGGCGTACTTCGAGGACAGCCTGCCCGCCGATCACCCGTTCCGGCATCTGGCCGCGACGCTCCCGGGCCGGCCCGAGCTGCCGACGCCCTGGCTGCTGGGCTCCTCGCCGCAGAGCGCGATCTGGGCTGGCGAGCTGGGGCTCCCGTACGCGTTTGCCGACTTCATCAATCCCGGCGGCGCCGAGATCGCCGCACTCTACCGCCAGCGCTTCACCCCCGCGCGCGAGCTGCAGGCCCCGCGCACGGCGGTTGCGGCCTGGGTCCTGTGTGCGCCAACCGACGAGCAGGCCCAGTACCTGGCGGCCAGCAGCCGGATGACGCTGACGCTGTTGCGCCGCAATCAGCTGATCCCGGTGCCGCCACCGGACAAGGCGCTTGCGTTCCTCGAGCGCGAGGGCAAGCCCGCCGGCGGCTCGCTACCAGGACGCCGGGGGATCATCGGCTCGCCGGCGATGGTCCGCGCGGGAATCGAGCGGCTGGCCGGCGAGTATGGGGCGCAAGAGGTGATCGTCGTCACGATCACGCACGACCACCTCGCGCGCCGGCGCTCGTACGAGCTGATCGCCGAGGCGCTGGGGCTCGAGTCCGATCTCACAGAGCCTCAGGCCGCGGCGTTGTCCGCCACATGACCAAGACTCCCCGACCGCGCCGCCCGACCGCCCTCAGCGCCCCCCGCCCACGGCCCTCGCCGCAGCGCGCACGAATCCGCTCGCCATTGCGTCGCCGACGCCCCCAACCGGCAGCATGCGCGGCACCGACAGGTTCGCCGCGAGCCGCACCCGGATGCGCGTGTCGGCTGCTCGCTCGAGGCGCCAGGTTACCTCGAACCGCTCGCGGTCGCTCGGATCGTGCGGCACGCGCGTCAGCCTCACCGTCTGCGGCCGCGAGGCCTCGACGGCCAGCAGCAGATGGAACTCCCTGGCCACCGGACCGATCGCAGCGAGCAGCGTCGCGCGGACCATCGCCGGATCGCCGTCTGCCCGGCGCTGCACGACCTCGACCTCACGCACTGCTTCTGGATACCAGCTCGGATAGCGTTCGACGGCCAACAGCAGCGCGAAGCAGTCCTCGATCGGCACGCTGACGGCGGCGCTCGACGATCCGTGGATCTCCTTCACGCCGGCCCGCATATGTCAGTCATTGCAGTACCCATGATCGGAACACGGTCACCGCGCGGCTCGCAGCCCGCCCGCCGCCATCACGCGCTGGCCTCGGCCGCCTCCGACGGGCAGCTAAGGGCCCGTTCAGAAATAATTGATCGTCCGGATGCGGCCGGGATGACTTCGCGGATGCGGCACCGGCGCGTGCGCGCCGTAGCGCCACTACTGCCACGCACGCGCCGGCACCCTCGCGCCCGCGGCCGGCTCGGCATCCGGCCTCGCTCGTTCCGGCCGCGCGCGAGTCATCCAGCTGCTCGCCCCCCGACCGCCCCGATCCGATCACTTATTCCCGAACGGACCCTAACGAACCCCAAGCCCGCACCGGCCAGCGATCGGAGGCGGTAGCGGACAGATCCGAATGGAATATCCGTATAAATCCCGGGTGTCACGATCGCCAGTCTGGTTAGCATCGCCATAACGCTACCGAGAGGGATGAGAGCTGATGTCCAAGTGGGTGTACGACTTCCCCGAAGGCTCGAAGGATATGCGCGAGCTACTGGGCGGCAAGGGTGCCGGCATCGCTGAGATGACGCGCGTGCTCGGTGCCGAGCGCGTCCCCGCCGGCTTCACCGTCACGACCGAGGCGTGCGTCAAGTACATGCGGGCGGACAAGCAGGAGCCCGAAGGGATGGCTGAGCAAGTGGCCGAGGCGATCGCCCGCCTCGAAAAGCACAGCGGCAAGCGTCTGGGAGACCCCAGCGACCCGCTGCTCGTGTCGGTGCGCTCCGGAGCACGTGAGTCGATGCCCGGGATGATGGACACCGTGCTGAACCTCGGCCTCTCAGACGAGGCGGTCGAGGGGATTGCGCGCGCGACCGGCAACGAGCGCTTCGCCTGGGACTCATATCGACGGTTCGTGCAGATGTTCGGCAACGTCGTGCGTGGCATCCCCGGCGACCTGTTCCAGGACGCGATCAAGGACATCAAGGCCGCGCGCGGGGTCAAGCTCGACACCGAGCTCGACGTCGGCGCGCTCAAGCAGCTGACCGCAACATTCAAGGACATCTATCGCGAGCACACCGGCGAGGAGTTCCCCTCTGACCCGCAGGAGCAGCTGCGCTACTCGATCCGCGCGGTGTTCGACTCGTGGATGGGCGACCGGGCGGTCGCCTACCGGCGCATGAACCACATCCCGCACGACTGGGGCACGGCGGTCAACATCCAGCAGATGGTATTTGGCAACAAGGGCGACTCGTCGGGGTCAGGCGTCGCGTTCTCGCGCGACGAGGTGACGGGCGGCCCGGACCCGAGCGGGGACTTCCTCCCCAACGCGCAGGGTGAGGACGTCGTCTCGGGCGTTCGCACGCCGCGTGACATCGCCGAGATGGATGACTGGCTGCCCGGCGCTCGCGCCGAGCTGATGGAGATCCTGCGCACGCTTGAGGGGCACTACAAGGACATGCAGGACACCGAGTTCACCGTCGAGGAGGGTCGCCTGTTCATGCTGCAGACCCGCGGCGCCAAGCGCCCCGCCCAGGCGGCCGTACGGTTCGCCGTCGACGCGGTCAACGAGGGCCTGCTGACGCGCGAGGAGGCGCTCGCGACGATCGACCCCGGGTCGCTCGACGCCTTGCTGCACCCGACGTTCGATCCCAAGGCGCAGTTCGACGTGCTCGCGACCGGCGTCAACGCCTCGCCAGGCGCCGCCAAGGGCGAGGTCGTGTTCTCGGCGCCCGACGCGGTCGCGGCCGCCGAGGAGGGGCGCGACGTGATCCTCGTGCGCCCGTTCACCGATGCCGACGACGTGGCCGGGTTCTTCGCCGCCAAGGGGATCCTGACCTCGGAGGGCGGCAAGGCTTCCCACGCCGCGCTCGTGGCGCGCGGGATGGGCCGCCCCGCGGTCGTCGGCGTCGAGGCCCTGTCGATCGACCTGAAGACGAAGACGATCAGGGTCGACGGAACCGTGATCCACGAGGGCGACCGGATCGCGATCGACGGCACGAAGGGGTGCGTCACGATCGAGGACGTGCCGCTCGTCGAGGCCCAGGTCGACGAGAACTTCCAGCAGGTGCTGGCGTGGGCCGATGAGATCCGCGAGCTCGGCGTGCGCACGAACGCCGACACGCCCGAGGATGCGCAGCGCGCACGCGAGCTGGGGGCGGAGGGCATCGGCCTGTGCCGGACCGAGCACATGTTCATGGCCGAGGACCGCCAGCCGAAGATGCGCGCGATGATCATGGCGCACACGCTCGAGGACAGGCGCAAGGCGCTGGCCGAGCTGCTGCCGCTCCAGCAGCAGGACTTCGAGGGGATCTTCGAGGCGATGGCCGGCCTGCCGGTCACGATCCGGCTGCTCGATCCGCCGCTGCACGAGTTCCTGCCCCGCGCCGAGGACCTCGCGACGCAGATTGAGCGCGCCAGGGCGGAGAGCACCGACGAGCTGGCGGACCTCGAGCGACTGCTGACGCGGGTGCACGAGATCAGCGAGGCGAACCCGATGCTGGGCACGCGCGGGTGCCGGCTCGGGATACTGTATCCCGAGATCTACGAGATGCAGGTGCAGGCGATCTTCCGCGCCGCCAAGGCGATGCCGAAGCCGCCGCACCCCGAGGTGATGATCCCGCTCGTCGACTACGAGCACGAACTCGAGATCATGCGCGAGCTGGTGGTTCGCGTCGGCGAGGAGGAGGGCCTCGAGGAGAAGGTCGACTACACGGTCGGGACGATGATCGAGCTGCCGCGGGCCTGCTTCGTCGCCAACCGGATCGCGATGCACGCCGACTTCTTCTCGTTCGGCACCAACGACCTGACCCAGACCGCGCTCGGCTTCTCGCGCGACGACGTCGAGTCGAAGTTCGTCCCGACCTACATCGACCGCAAGATCATCGACCGCAGCCCCTTCGAGACGATCGACCGACCCGGTGTCGGCTGGCTCGTGCGGCTCGCCGCCTGGGTCGGGCGCGAGGCGCACCCGCGGCTGAAGCTCGGCATCTGCGGCGAGCACGGCGGCGATCCGGAGTCGATCGAGTTCTTCCACGAGGCGGGGCTCGACTACGTTTCCTGCTCACCGTTCCGCGTCCCGATCGCAAGGATCGCCGCGGCGCGGGCGCAGATCACCAGTCCGCGCACCGACATGAGCGTGTTCGAGCGCCTCTAGAGCTGACCGGCCGCGAACTCAAACGGACGGCACCGGGGCGCAGCGGCGCCCCCGGTCGGGCATGATTGCCTGGTGCTCGCCGTCTTCTGCTCCGAAACGGACGCCGACGATCCGCTGCGCGTACTGACGATCGGCGACCGTCCCGAACCGAAGGCGCCCGACGGCTGGACGATGGTCACCGTCAAGGCGGCATCGCTCAATCACCACGACCTGTGGTCGCTGCGCGGCATCGGGCTCCCGAACGACCGGTTGCCGATGACGCTCGGTTGCGACGCTGCCGGCGTCGACCAGGACGGTAGCGAGGTGATCGTCCACTCCGTAATCGCCAATCAGAGCTGGAGCGGCGACGAGACGCTCGACCCCCACCGCTCGCTGCTGTCAGAGCGCCACCAGGGCACCTTCGCCGAGCGCGTCGCCGTGCCGCGCCGCAACCTCGTCGCCAAGCCGCCGCAGCTAAGCTTCGCGGAGGCCGCGTGCCTGCCCACCGCGTGGCTGACCGCTTACCGGATGCTGTTCACCCGCGGGCGCGTGGTGCCCGGCATGACGATCCTCGTCCAGGGCGCCACGGGCGGCGTCGCCACGGCGCTGACCGTGCTCGGCAGCTGCGCTGGGATCCGCGTCTGGGTCACGGCGAGGTCGGCACGCAAGCGCGAGCAAGCCCTCGAGCTCGGGGCCGAGCAGGCGTTCGAGCCGGGCGCTCGTCTCCCGGACCGGGTAGATGCGGTGATGGAGACGGTCGGCAAGGCGACCTGGGCGCACTCCGTGCGATCGCTCAAGCCGGGCGGGACGCTCGTTGTCTCCGGAGCGACCACGGGCGAACCCGCGGCGGCGGAGCTGACGCGGATCTTCTTCCTGCAGCTGTCGGTGATCGGCTCGACGATGGGCACGCGCGAGGAGCTCGAGCGGCTCGTGCAACTGCTCGTCGGCCGGGGCATACGGCCGACGATCCAGGAGACGATCCCGCTCGCCGACGCCCGCGAGGGCTTCGAGTCGATGCTCAGCGGTGAGCTGCTCGGCAAGATCGTGTTCATCAATTCCCCCCGCGGGAATACGGGAGCCAGTTCCGTTGTTCCGTTGAGCGCGGGCCCTTAACCCAGCGCTCGCGCGACGAGCTCCTCGGCGATCGCCAGCGAGGAGGTTGCCGCGGGCGAGGGGGCGTTGCGCACCCACACGACGCCGCCTGAGACGCTGAGCCGAAAGTCATCGACCAGCGACCCGTCGCGGTCCAGAGCCTGTGCGCGCACGCCGGCCGTCGCCGGCAGGGCGTCGTCGGGGGTCAGCGCGGGGACGTACCGCTGCGCCTCGCGGATGAACACGGGCTTGCGAAGCGACCGGATCACCTCGTGCACGCCGGCGCGCCACTGCTTCTTCATCATGCGGCGCGTGCCGGGCCAGCTGATCGTGTCGTAGAGGTCGCGCAGGTCGATGTCGGTACGCCGGTAGCCTTCGCGCGCGAGCGACAGGACCGCGTTCGGCCCCAGCCACACAGAGCCGTCGATCTTGCGCGTCAGGTGGACGCCGAGGAACGGCAGCGTGGGGTCGGGAACGGGGTAGATCAGCCCGCGTACGAGTCCCGCACGCTCCGGACGCAGCTGCCAGTACTCGCCGCGGAAGGGAACGATCCGGGGCTCGGCGGGCTCGCCCGAGGCGCGCGCCAGACGATCGGCATGCAGGCCGGCGCAGACCACTACGCGGTCTGCCGCAAGCCACGTCCCATCGGCCAGCTCAACGCTCGGCGCCCGCTCGCCACCGGCCACCCTCCGCGCCTCGCGTCGCCGTCCGCACCTCCCCGCCGGCGCTCACCACCTCCGCCGCCAGCGCCCGCGCGATGGCCGCAAAGTCGGCGATCGCGGTCTCGGGAGAGTGCAGCGCCGCGATCCCCCGGGCGTGCGGCTCGACCTCGGCCAGCTCGGCTTGCTCCATCCACCTCAGCCCGGGGACGCCGTTCGCGGCCGCGCGCTCGGCCAGCCTTCGCAGCGGCTCTAGCTCGCGGCGCTCGGTCGCGACCACGACCTTACCGCACTCCTCGTAGGGGAGGCTGTGCGCGCTGCAGAAGTCGCGCAGCAGCGCCAGTCCACGCCTGCATAGCGTCGCCTTCAGCGACCCGGGCGCGTAATAGATCCCGGCGTGGACGACGCCGCTGTTGTGCCCGGTCTGGTGGCGGGCGACGCAGTCCTCCTTCTCCAGGACGACCACCTGCGCGTCGGCCTGCGAGCGCGTCAGCAGCTGCGCCGTTGCCAACCCGAGGATTCCGCCGCCGACGACGATCGCTCGCATCAGACGCTCACCGCGCGACGAGCGGTCGTCAGCCACGCGTCGAACAGCGCAAATGCGTGCTCGCGCGCGCCGGCGGCGTGGATCGCGCTCTGGGCGGCCAGATCCTCGGGCGTCAGGCCATCGTCGCCGCGCTGAAAGATCAGTCCGGGCTTCGAAGTCACCGGTCAGCACTCTAACGCCGGTGGCGTCAAAGACTCGTGCACGCTCGACGACGGCCCTCAGGACAGCTCGGCGAGCGCGGCGTCGATCGCCGCGACGAGCTCGTCGATCTCTGCGTCGGAGATGATCAGCGGCGGCGAGAACGCGACCGAGTTCGCGTAGGGCAGTGCCCGTCCGATCACGCCCTGCGAGAGCAGCGCCTCGCTGACGGCCGTGGCCGCCACGGTCGGCTCGAGCGCGACCGCCTGCATCAGTCCCTCGCCCCGAGTCCCGGCGACGCCGGGGCTGCTCGCAAGCCCATCGAGCCCCTTGCGCAGCCGGCGCCCCGCCTCGCGCGCCCGCTCGGGCAGCTGCTCGGCACGCATGATCTCGAGGTTCGCGATCCCGGCCGCACAGCACGTCGGATGGCCGGCGTAGGTGCCTCCGTGGAACAGAATGTAGCGCTCGTCGGCCTCGAGCCAGCCACACACCCGCGGCCCGACGATCACCCCGCCGAGCGGCAGGTACCCGCTGGTGACGCCCTTTGCGAACGTCATCAGGTCCGGCGTCACGCCGTAGTGCTGCGCCCCGAACCACGAGCCGAGGCGGCCGAACGCGGTGATCACCTCGTCGAGGATCAGTAGCGCCCCACATTCGTCGCACAGCTCTCGCAGCCCCTGTAGGTAGCCCGGTGCGGGCGGGAACACGCCGCCGGCGCCGATCACCGGCTCGGCGATGATCGCCGCGATCCGCTCAGGTCCGTGGTAGGCGACCGCCTCGCGCATCTCCTCGAGGCTGTCACGCTGCACCTGGAAGAAGTCAGTTAGCAGCGGGCCGAACGGATCGCGATTGGCGGGCAGTCCACCCGCCGACGTGCCGCCCAGCATCACGCCGTGGTAGGAGTAGTGGCGGCTGAGGAACACGGTGCGACCGGCGTCACCAGCCGCCTTGTGCCCGGCGCGCGCGAGCTTCAGCGCTCCGTCGATCGCCTCCGAACCGCCGCAGGTGAACAGCACGCGGGCGTCCGGAATCGGCTCGAGCCCGAGCAGCATCTCCGCGAGCTGCTGCTGCGGACGGTTGGTGAACCGACCGAAGGTGTGGAAGGCCTCGAGCTGCTCCATCTGCGCCGAGACCGCGGCGAGGATCTCGCGCCGGCCGTGCCCCACATTGCAGTACCACAGAGACGCGGTGGCGTCGAGATAGCTGCGGTCCTGGGCGTCCCACAGCCGGCATCCCTCGCCGCGCACGATCTCGAGAAAGTCGCCCGCCGGCCGTGCCGGGACGGCGAACGGGTGCAGCACGCGCGGCACGCTCACCGGGTCACCTCCAGCGCTCGCCACCCCGCCGGCGTTCCGGTCAGCAGCACGTCGCCTGGCTGGAGCGCCGCGGCGCAGACGGTGTCGCCGGCCAGCGTGCCCCGGAGCGTGCTCCTCTCGTGCTCGATGCGAACGTGCTTCATGTGTGATCCTCCCAAATCGTGCTGGGCTCGAGCGTAGCTCGCCGGCAGGCCCCCGGATCGAAGCGCCGGACGCGGCGAAGTCCTCCCCGACGCAGATGTAGACGCAGCGGCCAAACCCTCGGTCACGCTGTTCATCGGGCCACGCCCCCGCCGCCAGCGAGCGCCAGCTGAAGCTCGGTTAGGGCTCCTGCAGCGCGGTCGCGAGCCGGTTCAGGACCCGGCCGTAGATCCGTCGCAACCCGACTGGCGCGAACAGTCCTTCGAATAGCCCGGCGATCCCGCTGGCGCCGTCCCAGGAGCCCTCGATCGTGACAATGCTGCCGGCGCCGGCCGGCGCGACGGTCCAGGTGCTGACGAACGAGGACAGCTCGTCGCGCTCGCGCAGCGAGCCCTCTGACTCGTCGACACGCAGCCGGTAGTCGCGCTCGCGGCCGCCCGCGGCGAAGTGGTAGGCGACCACGGTGCCCGCTCCGTCCCCACCCGCCTCGACTCGATAGGCGCTGTAGTTGTTGGTCAGGATTCGCGCTCGCCCGTTGCGATAGTCGCGTAGGAACGCAGCCACGCGGTCGGGCGGAGCATCGACCTGCCTGCTTGCGCGCGCCGTCACTCTCGCCATGATCAGGCCGCCGTCGCGCGGGTCACGTGCTCGTGCATGCCCCGATGATATGCTGCTGCGCCCTTCAGCGCTGCGGACCGCCGGGGCCGGCCAGAGGCCTCGAGCCTGGTGGAGGCTCGCGACGATCACTTCGTAGGACCGTCTACGTCATGCAGCTGTCTATCATCGGCGAGCGGCGCACCGTGCAGATGCTCGATCGCCTCGGCCACGAGGCTCGGGTCGCGAATTTCGGCTTCTTCGAGTTCAGCGATCTGTTCGACGACAGACGCGAGCGGATCGCACGGGTGGAAGAGCTCTCCGATGCGCACCACCTGAAATCTGGGGACGACCGACGTAATGGTGCCTACCTCCTGGAAATTACTCGAAAGCGATAAAACATGACCCACTCAGACAACGAGTTCCTGTTCACTTCGGAGTCCGTGACCGAGGGGCATCCGGACAAGATCGCCGATCAGATTTCCGATGGGGTGCTGGATGCGGTGCTGTGCGATGATCCGTTTGGGCGGGTGGCGTGCGAGACGCTCGTGAACACGGGGCTGGTGGTCGTCTCCGGGGAAATCACGACCACCACGTACGTCGACATTCAGGAGATCGCGCGGGAGACGATCAAGCGGATCGGCTACACGAACGCCGAGTACGGGTTCGATCATCACACGTGCGCGGTGATCAACGCGATCGACAAGCAGTCACCCGACATCGCCCAAGGCGTCAACCAGGCGTATGAGGCGCGGACCGAACCGACGGACGACGACGAGCTGGACCTGGCGGGAGCGGGTGATCAGGGGATGATGTTCGGGTACGCGACGCGGGAGACCGACGAGTTGATGCCATTGCCGATCTCGTTGGCGCATAAGTTGGCCAAGCGGTTGGCGGATGTGCGCAAGGCGGAGATCGTTCCGTATCTGCGTCCGGATGGTAAGACGCAGGTGACGGTGCGGTATGTGGATGGGCGGCCGGTGGCGATCGAGAAGTTGTTGATCTCGACTCAGCACCGTGATGGGGCGGAGGCGTTGATCAAGGATGATCTGTGGGAGCACGTGGTCGAGCCGGTGTTGCCGGCGGAGTTGTATGACGCGCGGCGGTTGCACAAGAGTTTCCTGGTCAATCCGACGGGGCGGTTCGTGATCGGTGGGCCGATGGGCGATTGCGGTCTGACGGGCCGCAAGATCATCGTCGACACCTACGGTGGGATGGCGCGCCACGGTGGCGGGGCGTTCTCGGGCAAGGACCCGTCGAAGGTCGATCGCTCGGCGGCGTATGCGGCGCGGTATGTGGCCAAGAACGTGGTCGCGGCGGGGTTGGCGGATCGGGCGGAGGTGCAGGTGGCGTACGCGATCGGGGTCGCGCATCCGGTGTCGGTGATGGTCGAGACGTTCGGGACCGAGAAGCTCGGGCGGTCCAAGATCCTGGCGCTGATCTCAGAGCACTTCGATCTGCGTCCGGGCGCGTTTCGCCAGTACCTGCGGCTGCACCGCCCGATCTTTCAGAAGACCGCCGCGTACGGCCACTTCGGCCGCGAGGACCACGACTTCACCTGGGAGCGCACCGACAAGGCCGACGCGCTGCGCGGGGCCGCCGGCCTAGCCGAGCCCGAGGCCGTGGGCGCATAATGCTGCCCCTCTGCGCGGGCAAGCGACGTTGGCGCTGTCCCGGCGGCCGCCGCCAAGATAGGGATGACCAATGAGCGTCACCGTCGTCGGGTCGATCGCGTTCGACGCCGTGCGGACGCCGTTCGGAGCGCGCGAGCGCATGCTCGGCGGCGCGGCGACCCACTTCGGGCTCGCCGCGTCGTTCTTCGACGAGGTCCGCCTGGTCGGGCCGGTGGGCGAGGACTTCGGCGACGAGCAGCTCGCGATCCTCGGCACCCGCGGCACGAACGTCAACGATATCGAGCGGGTCGCCGGCGGCCGCACGTTCTTCTGGAAGGGCGAGTACGGCTGGGACCTCAACTCCCGCGGACGCTCGACACCCAGCTGAACGTGTTCGAGCATTTCGAGCCCAAACTGTCGGACGGCTCGCGCGAATGCGAGCTGCTGTTCCTCGCCAACATCCAGCCTGAGCTGCAACGCCGCGTGCTGGACCAGTGCCGCGATCCCCGCTTCGTCGCATTGGACTCGATGAACCTGTGGATCGAGACCGCACGCGACGCGCTCGTGGACGTGATCGGGCGAGTCGACTGCGTGATCCTCAACGACGCGGAACTCCGCCAGCTCACCGCCAGGCCGAACCTCCTCGGCGCCGCTCGGGAGGTGCTCGCGCTGGGCCCATCGGTGGTCGTCGCCAAGCAGGGCGAGTACGGCGCCGCGCTGATTACCGACGCGCAGTTCTTTTCGCTGCCCGCATATCCACTCGAAACGGTCGTCGATCCGACCGGCGCCGGCGACACGTTCGCCGGCGGCTTCCTCGGCCATCTCGCCCGCCACCTCGACCGCCCGTCGACGGACGAGACGCTGCGCCAGGCGATGGCGTACGGCACCGCGCTCGCGTCCTTCAACGTCGAAGAGTTCGGGACCGAGCGGGTCGTGCGGCTGACCGCCGAGGAGATCCACGCGCGCGTCGAGGACCTCCGGCGGATGACGCACTTCGACCACGACCCGATACTCGTGTAGAGCGAGGCGTTACGGCGCGGCCCTTGCCCGTAGGCGCGCCGGCGGCAGCGGCACGGGTCGACGACGCCGGCGACGACGGTGTTGGTCAGCGTGCCGATTCCCTGTACCGTCAGCGAGACGTTCCCTGTACCGTCAGCGAGACGGGGTCCCGGGCTGGAGCGGCGGATAGCCGGCGCGGTCGTAGCGAGCCCACATCTCCAGCAGGCAGCCGAAGCCGCGGTTCCCGAGCCGGACGCATCACCCCGGCGCACCCAGGTTCCGCGCGATGCGTAGAGATGCGGGCCTCACACCACCTTCAGGCCCGCGCGCGCCGAGGCGATCCGCGCTCCTTGCGCCAGGGAATGCAGCTTCGCCCAGCAGATGTCGGGATCGATCGCACCGAATCCCGCCCACGTGCCGAAGCCGCAGTCGGTGCCGGCGAGCACCCGCTCGGCCCCGACAATGTCCACGAACGCTCCGATCCGCTGCGCGACCAGCTCGGGGTGCTCGATGTAGTTCGTCGTCGAGTCCAGCACGCCGGGCGCGAGGATCTTGTCCTCTGGGATCGCCGCGTCGCGCCAGACGGCCCACTCGTGGGCATGGCGCGGGTTCGCGGCCTCGAACAGGATCGTCTGCGACTTGGCGCGCAGGATCGCGTTGATGATCCTCTCGAGCGCGATGTCGAAGTGGTGGGGGCCTTCGTAGTTGCCCCAGCAGACGTGCAGCCGCACCTGCTCGGCGGGGATCTCGCGCAACGCATGGTTGATCGCCTCGACGTGGCGCTCGACGCTCGCCACGAACTCGTCGTCGGAGCGGTTGCGGTACATGACGTGGCGCCCCATCGCGAGGTCGGGCGCGTCGATCTGCAGCTGCACGCCCGCGGCCACGATCCCCTCGTACTCGACCTTCATCGCCTCCCCGATCGCATCGAGATACTCGTCGAGCGTGGCGTAGTACTCGTTTGGCTGAAACAGCGCGATCACCCCCGGCGAGGGCGCGTTCATGAACGCACCGGCGATCGGCTGTCCCTCGATCGCTGCCTGCAGACGCACGAGGTCGCGCTGCAGCCGCTCGGGGTGCTCGTAGGTGATCGGACCGCGGCAGATCGGTCGCAGGTAGCGCGCGCTGCCACCCTGCTGCGCGAGCCGGTCGCGGAAGCGCGGGTAAGCGTCCAGGTCGGCGGGCGTGGCCCGCGGCACATCGCCGACCTCGAAGCCGCTCAGCCGATGGCGGATGTAGGTCGCGTATCCGATCTTGCTCATCTCGCCGTCGCTGACGAGGTCGATTCCGGCGTCCACCTGGTGGCGGACTCGATCGCGGACAGCCTCGGCGACCACGCGGTCGTACTCGCCGCTGTCGACCGGCTCGCCGCGGTCCTCGGCGAACATGACGTCGACAACCTCCTGCGGGCGCGGAAGGCTGCCGACGTGGGTGGTGAAAATCCGTGTCTCTTCGGTCATCTGCTCGCTCCTGTTCCTCCTTGGCTACCACATCTCCTCAAGCAGCTTCACGATCGCCTCGGCCGGCGCCGGCCGCGGGTTGGCCTTCGCCGGCGGGCGCTCCGCAATGGCCTGCCCCAGTGCCTCCAGGTCGTCGCGGGGCACGTCGTAGTCGCGCAGGCGCGCCGGCCCGGCGAGCGCTGCGAGCTCGCTGACGCGCTCGATCGGATCGCCGTGATCGATCGCCGCACCGAAGCGCTCGATCGGCTCGGCGGCCACCTCGCAGTTGAAGCGCAGCGCGGGCGGCAGGGAGAGCGCGTTCATTGCTCCGTGCGAGAGGCCGTAGCAACCGCCGAGCGCCTGCGCGATCGCGTGCCCGACGCCCATCCCCGCTCGCAGCGCGGCGCCGGCGTGCATCGCCCCCTCCAGCAGCCGGCGGCGCGCCTCGAGGTCGTCTCCATGCGCCACCACGGCCGGCAACCAGGTCGAGATCACGGGCGCGCCGGCGAGCGCGTGCTCGTCGCTCTCGTCGCCGCGGCCGGGCGTGTACAGCGCCTCGGCGCAGTGCGCAAGCGCGTTCATCGCCGAACCGGCGCTCTCGCCGGCCGGCAGCTCGAGCGTTAGCGACGGCTCATAGACGATCCCCGCCGTCTTAGCCCCCGCGCCGCGTCCTTTGGTGCGCGTCTCGGGGTCACGCATGCCAAATCCGCCGGTCCACTCCGCTCCCGAGTAAGTCGTCGGAATCGAGACGACCGCGAGGCCCGTCTGACTAGAGACCGCCTTGGCGGTGTCAATCGCGCTGCCGCCTCCCAGCGCCACGAGGCCGTCGGCGTCCTCCACGGCCTCGAGCGCCGAGCGCACGCCCGCCACCTCGGCGTGCGGGCGCACGCCGTGGAAGCGCCGCGCCACAGGCAGCTCGAGCTCACGCCAGCGCTCGGTGCTGATCAGCAGCGGCCGGGAAATCTCGAGCTCGGCGAGCACGCTCGGCACTGCCTCCAATCCCCAGCGGACGATCACGAAAACTCCTCCATCCTCGCACGCAACCTAGCGCCTCCGGAACGAGCCTGCCTGGCGGGCCGCCGGCGTCGTTGCGCATCCCGCCGGCCCAGCAGCGCGCTGGCGACGGTCGCGCATCCCGCCGGCCCGGCAGGGTCGTGTCGGTCGGTAGCGGACACCCCGCGCCGGAACTCGCCAGCGAGGATCGATCCGCCGGCGCCACCAGAATGGGGCCGTGGATTTCAGTTTCTCCGATGCCATCTACGGCACGATCGCGGTCGCCGCGGTACTGGCGGCTGAGAGCGCGCGGCAGCCGCGTAGTCCTGCACTAGAGCGGACGATCAATTATTTCTGAACGGGCCCTTAGCGTATGTGTGACTCGCCGCTCAGGGCAATCGCCCCGACCACCGCGTCGAGCCCGCCGCCGCGAGCGCCAGCAGGACGACCCCGCCGATCGCGAACGCCACCGTCACCTCGCGCCGGCGGCTGACGGTGCCGAGCCGGTTGCCGAGCTGCCTGTAGATCGAGCTGAGCCCGTCGGCAGTCTGGGCGTCGAACGCGTGCCCGCCCGAGACCTGCGCGATCTGCGCCATCAACTCTGGATCGGGAGGGACCGGAACCGGCGGCGCGATCGGGTCCGGATTGGCCAGCATCCCGCTGGCCGTCCCGAGCGCGACGGTGTCGATCGGGATCCTGTCCTGTCTTGCCTGGCGCGCCACCGTGATCGCGTTGCGCCCGGCATTGGCGGCGCCGTCGGACAGCAGCACGATCGCGGACGGCGGGTGCTCGAGGTCGCCGCCGTGCAGCAACTGGAGCGCGAGCTCCAGCGCGTCCCCGGTCGCGGTCGCGCCGCCCGCGGTCTGCCCGTCGATTACCTGCTGCGCGGCGGCGTGGTTTGGGACCGGCGCCTGGACGGCGTCCGGGGTGCTGGAGAACGCGATCGCGCCGACGCGAACCGTGGACGGCAGCTCGCGGATGAACGTGTCGGCAGCGCGCTCGGCGGCCGCCAGCCTCGTCGGCGCAACATCCGTCGCCGCCATCGAGCCGGAGTGGTCGGTGACGAGCATCATCGACGCCTCCCCCACCGCCACGCGATCACTGACCTGCGGCCGCGCCAGCGCCAGGACGAGCGCCGCGATCGCCGCCACGACCAGCGCGGCCGGGAGATGGCGCCGCCACGACGGCCCGCCCTGTACGGCCAGGCGCAGGGTCGGCACCGCTGTGAAGCGGATCGCGTAGCGCCTGGCGCGGCGACGGGCGGCGAGATACGCAACGATCGCGGCTGGGATCAGCGCGAGGCCTAGCAGCCACAGTGGCGCGGAGAAGCTCATCGCAGGTCGCGCCCGAGCGCGGGCAGCCAGTCCTCGCCAGTGGACAGCGGGACGTGATCGACCCGCAGGCGGCGCAGCTCCCGGGCCAGCGCCGCGCGACGTTCGCGCTCGAGCTCGGCAAAGCGCTGGCGCACACGGGCTCGCGATGTGTCGACCGCGATTCGCACACCGCTCTCGGGGTCCACCAGCGCCAGGTGCCCGGCCGCCGGCAGCTCCGCTTCGCGGGGGTCGACGATCTCGACCGCCACCACAGAATGGCGCACGCGCAGCGACCCCAGCGGCCGCTCCCAGGCGCACTGGTCGCGGAAATCGGAGATCGCGACCACCAGCCCCGGCCGGCGGGCCAGCCGCGCGACGCGGCGCAGCGCATCCGCGAGCCCCTCGGGCTGCTGCTGGCCGTCGGGCGCCACGCCCTCGGCCAGCGCGCGGCGCAGCGCCACGATCCCGGGCTTGGATCCGCGCGGTGCCAGCACGCGCGCCGTCGCGGCGCCGAACGCCACCAGCCCGACGCTGCCCGCGCGGCGAACGCCAAGCCGTCCGAACACGAGCGCGACGCCCTCCGCGACGTCGGCCTTCAGGCGCCGCGCGGTGCCGAACGCCATCGACGGCGACACGTCGAGCACGATCCAGGTCGTCAGCGCGCGTTCGGGCACGTGCAGACGGACGTGCGGCTGACCGGTGCGCGCGGTCGCCGCGGGATCGATGTGGCGCACGTCGTCGCCGAGCTCGTAAGGTCGCAGCTGCGCGAGCTCGGTGCCGAGGCCGACGCCGGCAGCGCGCCGGTCGCCCGGCAGCGTGCGCGCGACCAGCCGGCTGACGGCGACATCTAGCGCCTCGATCAGCTGCTGCGCGATCGGGCCGGGACCCTGTCGCGCAGCCGGCGGCTCGAGCATCCCGACGCTCACACCGGCCTCACGACGCCGGTACTCATGTCCGCCGCCGTGTGGCGCATGAGGTGGCCGGCACCGGGCTCCGCAACCGCGTCGAGCATCCGCTCGAGCAGGTCATCGGCGGTGACTCCCTCGCTGAGCGCGTCATAGGAGAGCACGATCCGGTGGCGGAGCACGTCCACCGCGAGATCGCGGATGTCGTCGGGCTCGACGTGACCGCGACCGCGCAGCAGCGCGAGTACGCGAGCCGCCTGCACGAGCCCGATCGGCCCGCGGGGGCTGGCGCCGAACTCGATCAGCCCTGCGATCTTCTGCAGGCCGTGGTTGGCGGGATGCCGGGTCGCGTCGGCGAGCGCGACCGCGTAGCTGATCGCGTCGCGGTCGACCAGCACGGTCCCCGCTGCCGCCGCGTAGCTTCGCAAGTCGGAGAGCGACAGGCACTCGCGGACGGTCGCCGGTTCGCCCAGGCTCCGCCCGACGACCGCTGCTTCCTCGCCAAGGCTCGGATAGTCGACGAGGATCTTCATCAGGAAGCGGTCGACCTGCGCTTCTGGCAGCGGGTACGTGCCCTCGGACTCGATCGGGTTCTGCGTCGCCATCACGATGAACGGCAGCGGCACGGTGTAGGTCTTGCCTCCGATCGTGACCTGCTGCTCCTGCATCACCTCGAGCAGCGCCGACTGGACCTTGGCGGGAGCGCGGTTGATCTCGTCGGCCAGCAGGAAGTTGGCGAACACCGGACCGAGCTCCGTGTCGAACTTGCCCGTGTCGGGCCGGTACACGCGGGTCCCCACGAGATCGGCCGGGACCAGATCCGGCGTGAACTGGATCCGGCTGTAGGAGCCGCCGAGGACCGCCGCCAGCGTCTTGACGGTCAGCGTCTTGGCCAGCCCCGGGACGCCCTCTAGAAGCACATGACCCCCGACGAGCAGGCTCACGAGCAGCCGCTCGAGCATCGCGTCCTGGCCGACGATCACGCGCTTGATCTCGTGCAGCGCCTCCTGCAATGCGTCGCGCGCCTGCCCGCGCAGCGCGGCTGCCTGTCCGATCTGTGTCATATGTCCTCCATAGGTCGATGCCAGCTAGATGAGACGCCCGAACCAGCTCAGCGACAGCGTGCTGCCGATGAGTAAGAGCGCCAGGCCCCCGCCGGCGAAGTCAGCGGCGAGCTCGTGCCTGACGTGCTTGTGGCCGAGCTGAGCGGCGAGGTGCGCGTAGATCGCGCTCAGCTCGCTGGTGTCGGCAGCCGTGAAGGCGCGCCCGCCGGAGAGGCTCGCGATCTGCGCGAGCGTCTGGGGGCTGGGCGGCACGCTGACGGTGACGGTCTGCGAGCCGCGCTTGATCGGAATCGTGCCGTTCGGTGTCCCCAGCGCGACCGTGTCGATCGGGATGTGATCGGCGGCCGCCTCGCGCGCGACGGCGAGCGGGCTTGAGCCGACGTTGGAAGCGCCGTCGGACAGCAGCAGGATGGCGCTCGGCGGTCGCTTGCCGTCCTGCGCCCTCAGGCTCGTGAGCAGGCGCAGCGCAGTCAGGATCGCGTCCCCGATCGCGGTGCCGCCACTGGTGGTCAGCTGCGCGAACGCGGCGCGGGCCAACGGGTGGTCGGTGGTCGGCGACTGCAAGACGATCGGCTTGCTGGCGAACTCGAGCAGCCCGACCCGCACGCTTGCGGGAACGCTTTGCAGGAACCCCTCCGCCGCTCGCTTGGCCGCTTGCAGGCGCGTGGGGGCGACGTCGGTGGCAGTCATCGAGCTGCTGACGTCGTTGGCGAGCATGATCGCCCCGTCCTTGACGGGGACCGCGACGCTGCGCTGCGGGCGCGCAGCTGCCACGATCAGCACCGCGAGCGCGAACGCGAACGCGAGCATCGGCGCGTGCCGGCGCCACCGCGGCCGGCGCGGCGCGACCGAAGCAGCGAGCGCCGGCGTGACGAACGCCGCCGCGGCGCTCGTGCGACGCCGCTGCTCGCGGGCATACCACCCGATCAGCAGCGGGATCGCGATCAACCCGAGCAATACCAGCGGTGCGGCGAAGGTCATGGGTAGCCCGGCGGTCGCGAGGCGAGCGTCACGTCAGTGTTGTAGATCGTCGAGCCCCGGCTGACCTGGATCTCGACCGTGTCACCGGCACGCAGCCCGTCGACGGCGCTTTGGACGTCGGCAACGGTGTCGATCGATCGATTGTTGATTTCGGTGATCACGTCTCCCGGTTCGAGGCCGGCGAGCTCGGCCGGGCCTCCCGGAACAACGGTTGCGACCACCACGCCGCCGAACGGCAGGCTCTCCATCTGCACCCCGAGCCAGGGCGCCGGCCAGCCTGCGCTCGTGGAACGCGGCCTGCCGGAGCTCAGCAGCGCGTTGACGCCGTACGCGCCGCCGGCGATCAGCAGCGCCGCGAGCGCGATCGCGAGCAGCACCGGCGGGCGCAGAGCCCTGCGCAGGCGCGGCGCGGTCAGGCGTGCGCCCGCGGCAGCGAGCGCCAGACCCGCGCGCGCCGTCGCGGCCGACAGCCGCAGGCGCGCGCGCCGGAGCAGCGCCGCGGCGCGCGCGGAGGCGCTGGGACCACGGGGCGGCGGAGGGGGAGGCTCGGCCGGCTGCTGGGCCTGCAGCCCACGGCTGGCCCGGTCTCGGGCAGCAGCCGCGGAGTCGTGCTGCCAGTCCCCGGACCACAGATGCTTGGGGGTGGTCATCGGCTGTGCGGACGGTACGCGGGGTTGGTGAGAGGTTCTTAAGAGCTGCCGGTCCGTGGCGCGCGGAGGCCCAGGGCGAGCTCGGCCCGCTGCTGGCCCGCGAGGACGACGTCCACGGCGCGCTCCAGACGGCGCTCGTGCAGCGACTCGACCGCCGCTGGCCAGGCCTCGGCGTCGGGCCCCTTCCGGAGTGCGTGCGCGAGCCGACGCTTCGGTTGCGCGCCGAGCATCAGCTGCCGTGAGCGCCCCTGACTATAGCTCAACGCCGATCAGGGTGGGCTCGGGACGCAGCGAGACGCCGAAGGCGCGCTGCACCCCGTCTCTGAGCTCGCGCGCGAGCGTGATCAGCTCCCCCGTGGTCGCGCCGCCACGGTTGATCAGAGCCAGCGTGTGCTTGCGCGAGACCCCGACCCGCCCGTGGCCGTAGCCTCGGTGAAAGCCCGCGTGCTCGATCAGCCACGCGGCCGACGTCTTCACGCGCCCGTCAACATCGGGCCACGCCGGCGGCCGGACCCCGTCGCCGAGGCGGTCGGCGACGCGGCGCTCTAGCTCCACGAGCTGCTGACCGCTGAGGATTGGGTTGACGAAGAACGAGCCGGCGCTGACCGAGTCGGGGTCGGCCGGATCGACCACCATCCCCTTGCTGCGGCGTAGCGCCAGCACTGCCTCACGGGCAGCGGACAGGGGCGGCCGCGCTCCCGGCGCCACGGCCAGCGCTCGCGCCAGCTCCGCGTAACGGATCGGCCGCGCCCGCGGCGAGCGCTCGAGCACGAACGTCACGCCGAGCACCACGTAGCGCGCGGAGCGCCGGAAGGCGCTTGAGCGGTACGCGAACCGGCAGTCGGCGGGCGCCAGCTCGCGAACCTCCCCGTCCTTCGTGTCATACGCGCGAACCGACGCGATCCTGTCCGCCACCTCTTGTCCGTAGGCGCCCACGTTCTGGATCGGCGTTGCACCTGTCGATCCCGGGATGCCCGACAAGCACTCGATCCCGGCCAGTCCCTCGGCCACGCAACGTGCCACCAGCTCGTCCCATGGCTCCCCGGCGGCGACCTCGAGCGTCGCCTGCTCGCCGCAATCGCTGGCTGCCACACCGCGGGTCGCCACGCGCACGACCGTGCCGTCGAAGCCCTCGTCGGCGATCACGAGATTGGACCCGCCCGCGACCACCAGCACCGGCTCGCCTGCCGCGCCCGCGCCGGCGACCGCCGCGACCAGCTCGTCGGCGGTGGCGGCCTCTAGCAGCCGGTGGGCAGGACCGCCGAGGCGGAGCGTCGTCAGCTGCGAGAGCGGCACGTCATAACGCGCTTGCATTGCGCGCGAAGCTTGTCGCAAAGCGGACCCCCGACGAGGTCCCGCTCACTTCCCTCCGACGGCCTCCAGGTCATCATCACCCAGCCCGGCGAGCGTCCCGCGGACGTCCGCGCGCAGCTCCGCCAGTCTTCGCGACGCGGCGGCGACGCGTGGCGGTCGAGCTCTGAGGCGTCGACCAGCCGCTCGCTCTTGTGCGTGGGGTCCGCAGCGCCTGCAGTAGCCCGCGGTGCTGGACAATCTGGGCTGACGTGGACGGTTACTTTAACGACAATTCGATCATCCGCCGCTTGCACCGCGAGCACGTGCTGGCGCTGTCGGGGCCGCGGGCGCTGTTGATGCAGGCAGCGCATCCGGTCGCGTTCGCCGGCTTCTTCAGGTCGACCGGGGCGCTCGACGACCCGTACGCGCGCCTGCGCCGGACCGCCAGGGTGCTGAACACGATCGTGTTCGGAGAGCGGTCGCGCGCCGACACGGCCACCGCGCGGGTGCGCGCCGTGCACCGCCGCGTCCGCGGCGAGCTGCTCGAGCCGGCGGGTCGCTTCCCCGCCGGCACGCCATGGGCCGCTGATGACCCGCAGCTGCTGCTCTGGATCCTCGCCACACTCGCGGACTCAGGCTTGCTGGTCTACGAGCGTTACGTCGGCGCCGTACACCGCAAGGAGCGTGAGGCGTACTGGTCGGACTACCGCGTCGTCGGTTCGCTGTTCGGGCTCGAGGACCGCGACATGCCCGCGACGGCCGGCAGGCTCGACGCGTACATGCGGGAGATGCTGAGCGGCGATCTGCTCAACGTCTCGCCGCAGGCCCGCGAGCTGGCGATCAAGATCGTCCTGCGACCGCCGGTGCCGCTGCGGGCCCGGCCGCTGCTCGAGCTGGCGAACTTCATCACCGTCGGGCTGCTCCCGGCGACGCTGCGCCGCCAGTACGGCCTGCGCTGGGACCCGGTCCGCGGGCTGATGCTGCGCGTCGGCGCCGAGTACACCAAGCGGGTGCTGGTCCCTGTGCTGCCCCGGCGCATGCGCTACAGCCGGACGCGTGCCGCCGCCTGACGGCGGGTCCTCACACCCGGCCGCCGCGTCGATCACCGTCCTCGTGGTCAGCTCACCACCGTTCGCGTTAGGCCCTTAGGGCCCTTAGATGTGTGCTGCAGCCAGGATCCGGTCGTGGACGTAGCCGAGCTTGTCGATCACCGCCGGCGCGAGCGTGAACGGATACAGGTCGCCGAGGCCCATGCTCCGATTGACGGCGTTGAGGGCGTACGTCAGCGGCAGCCATGACTCGATCACGGCCTCGATCGACTCCTCGTCCGCGTCGACCTCCGGCACGCTGGTCAGCGCCGGATCAGCGACCGGCGCGGGGCCGGCCACCACGAGCCCAAAGGCGCCGGCGGTCTGCAGCGTGTCGCGGATGTGCAGGTAATGGGCGAATGTCTCCGCCCAGTCCTCCCAGGGGTGCATCGTGGCGTAAACGCTCACGTGGGCCTGGGCCCAGTCCGCCGGCGGGCCGTTCGCGTAGTGGCGCTCCTGGGCGGCGGCGTAGTCGACTCGCTCGTCGCCGAACAGCGAGCGGCACAGATCCAGCGTGGCCGCCCCGCCGCGCGCCACCAGCAACGGCCAGTAGTAGTGTGCGATCTCGTGCCGAAAGTGGCCGAGCATCGTCCGGTACGGCTCGCCGAGCTCCGCCCGCCGTTGCTCGCGCCGGACGTCGTCGGACTCGGCGAGGTCGATCGTGATCATCCCGTCTTCGTGTCCGGTCGACACGGGCTGCGCGGCGCTCGACAGCAGGTCGAACCGCAGGCGGTCGGCTGCGACCGGCAGACCGAGGTCCCGCAGCTGGAACAGCAGCCGGCGCTTCGCCGACTCGGCGTGCGCGAAGGCGGCCAGCGCCTGCGGGTCGCCGTCCGCGGGGCGGGTCTGCGTCAGCCGGCAGGAGCCGCACAGTGCGTCGGGTTCGCCCTGCGACAGCATCCAGTTGCAGGTAGCCAGCGTGGCGTTGGCGCACCGGCGAAGGCCGTCACCGGCGCCGTCGGGATCGCTGAGCGCGATCAGCTCCAGACGGCTCTCAACGAATCCGAGCGGCGCGCCGCAGCGCAGGCAGAGGCTATTCTCGAAGAACAGCAAGTGACCGCAGTTTCCGCAGGCGAACGCGCGCATGGCCCTTTGTCTTATCGCATGTCGACGATCGGCGGCGGCCGGTGCACCCACGCGCCGTCGACGATCGTCCCGCACACCATTAGGCGGTCATCGAGCACGGTCAGGTCCGCGTCCATCCCCGGCGCGATCGCGCCCTTGCGCGCCTCCAAGCCCAGCAGCCTCGCGGGGTTGGCGGAGGCAAGCGTCACCGCCTCCTCGAGGCTCACGCCGAGGAGGCTGACGGCGTTGCGGACAGCCGCGTCCATGGTCAGTGTGCTGCCGGCGATCGAGCCGAGGCCCGGGATCGTGGCCCGACCGCCGGCGACGGTGACGGTGGCAGTGCCCAGGTGGTACTCGCCGTCGGGCATGCCGGCGGCCTGCATCGCGTCGGTGACCAGCCGGATTCCCGCCCTGCCCTTGGCGCGGTACGCTAGCCGCAGCGCGGCCGGCTGCACGTGGAGTCCGTCGCAGATTAGCTCGCAGCTCACCTCGGGAAGGTCGAGGACCGCCCCCAGAACCCCCGGCTCGCGGTGGTGAAACGGCCGCATCGCGTTGAAGAGGTGGGTCGCGGCGCGCGCGCCGGCCTGCACCGCCGCGCGCGTCTGCTCGTACGTCGCGTCGCTGTGGCCGACCGACGCGACGACGCCGGCCCCGGCCAGCGCACCGATCAGCTCGAGCGCGCCCGGCAGCTCCGGCGCGAGCGTCATCAGCCGCACGCAGCCGGCCCCGGCATCCAGCAGCCGCCCGACGACGCCCTCCGTTGGCTCCAGGAACAGTGCCGGATCCATCGCCCCCGGCCGTCGCCGGCTCAGGAACGGCCCTTCGAGGTGCGCGCCCAGCACCGCGGCGCCCCCGCGGAGCGCGGTAGCGAGCGCGGTCGTCTGAAGCGCAACCGCGAGCTCTACGGGCGGCGCGGCGACGGTCGTGGCGAGCAGCGCTGTCGTCCCGTGCGCCGCGTGGAAGCGAGCCATCGTCTCAAGCTCGTCCAGCTCGCCCGTGTTGCATTGTGCGCCGCCTCCGCCGTGTACGTGGACGTCGATGAAGCCGGGGATCACCCAGCGCCCGCCCAGCTCGACGACCTCCTCCCCGCCGGCGCCCCCCAGAGACCCGCCCCCGCCGGCGCCCGGACCGACGGACGTGATCTGCCCGCCGCTGATCTGCACCTCGCCGGCGATCGTCCCCGCCGGGGTGATGATCCGCTGGCTGCGCAGGCGCATCAGGTCTCGCCCGTCTCGACACCGACGTACACGGGAGCCGTCATCCGACGAGCAGCTCGCCGCCGCGGTGGGGCGTGACGACGAGCATGCTACGGCGCGCGCGCTCGCTTGCGGGACGGACCGGGCGCAAGTTCAGATCAGCCGCAGCACGCAGCACCTCGCGCATCTCCATCTCGGCGAACGGAGCTCCGGCGCAGCGCCGCACGCCGCCACCGAACGGAATCCAGGACATCGGATTCGGCAGCCGGCCCTCGATCCAGCGCTCGGGCCGGAACGCCCCCGCCGCGGGCCAGAGGTCCTCGCGGCGCAGCGCGAGCCACAGGCAGGCAGCGACCTGGACGCCGGCGGGCAGCGTCCGGCCAGCGATCCGCACCGGCTCCAGCAGCCGGCGCGGAGCGATCGTCAGCGCGGGACGCACTCGCAGCACCTCCTTGACGACCGCATCGAGGTAGGCCGGGTCGCCCTCCTTGAGCCGCGCGTGGACGGCGGGGTGGCGCGCGAGCCGCTCGAACGCCCAGGCCAGCGAGGCCGCCGAGCTGTCGTGGCCGCCCACCAGCAGTGCCACGAGCTGGTCGCGCAAGTGTCGGTCTGAGGGCGCTCTGCCGTCCGCGTCGCGCTGCTCGAGCAGCAGCGCGAGGACCGAGTCGCCCTCGTGCTGGCCTCCGCCCGCGACCCGGGCTCGCCCCGGGTGGAGGCCGCTCGAGTGATCCAGCTGCTCGGCGCGCCGGCGGGCGATGAGCGCGAGCAGCAGCGCATCGAAGCGCTCGACTGCGACCCGAAAGCGCCCCCACGGGCTGCGCGGCCCGAGGTCGCGCTGCACGAGCGCCATCGCGAGCATCCGTGGCAGCGAGCGAACACCGCCTAGCGTGCCCTCCACGACGTCGCGCAGCTCCCGGGCCTCCTGCTCGCCGGTGGCACCGAACACGACCCGTAGGATGATCTCGAGCGTCAGCTTCCGCATCCGCTCCAGCGCGACCACCCGCCCGCTCCAGGTGCCGAGCTCTCTGCGGGCGAGCTCGGCGACGATCGGCGTGAAGGCCCGCATGCGCTCACCGTGAAACGGCCCCTGCAGCAGCCGACGCTCGCGCACGTGATCCTCCCCGTCGAGCAACAGAATCGAGTGCGGCCCAGCGAACGGGCGCAGGAACTCCCAGCTCTGCCCCGCCGGCGCGATCGCCGGATCCAGCCGGAAGACCTCGCGCACCGCCTCGGGAGCTGAGAACAGCACCATCGGTTCCTCGGTCCAGTACGTGCGGATTGTGACCGGGTCTCCGAACCGCGCGTGGACGCGCGCCATGAACCCCGCCGGCCGGGTCATCCAGCCGACCGTCTGCCACAGGGCTGGGGCGCGCGGGCCAGGTGGCAGATCCATGCCGGCGATCCTACGCGCTGCTCGGCGCGCCGGGCCCTCGCCACGTCCTGCACGGCCGGCTTAAGCACCGTCCTGCACGTGGCTTTCCCCGGGCTCAGCGCTGTAGACCGCTCGCGGGCAGCGGATCACTTATTCCCGAACGGGCCCCCTCAGCCGAGCGCCCCGATCAGTTCGATCAGCAGGTCGAAGAACCGCTCCGTGTCGATGTCGAGCGCGACGTGGCAGTTGGGCTCCCAGGCCGCGAGCCCCCATCGATCGACGTTCGTGCGCCCGCGCGACAGCTCCGGGCCGGTGTCGATGACCACGCCGCAGTCTTTGGTCCCGAGCAGTGTCGGGTCGATCACGTATCCGACCGCGACCGCATCATGCACAGGCGCTCCATGCCAGCCGTACCGCCGCCGGTGGTACTGGCCGTAGAAGCGGTACAGATCGGCGACCAGCCGGCCGGCGGCGCCGCGGCGGGCGAGCTGCTCGACGTGGACCTGCGTCATCAGCGCCCGGTGCGTGACATCGAGCCCGACCATCGTCAGGTCGAGGCCGCTCGAGAACACGCGCTGCGCCGCTTCGGGATCGGCCCAGATGTTGAACTCCGCGGCCGGCGTCGCGTTTCCCTCACCGACCGCACCGCCCATCAACACGATCCGCTCCAGCCGGCGCTCGAGCTCCGGGTAGCGCGCGAGGAACAGCGCGACATTTGTCAGCGGCCCAGTCGCGATCAGCGTCACCGGGGATGGGGTTGCCTCGAGCGTCGTGGCGATCCATTCGATCGCGTGCCGAGAATCGGGTTCGCGGGCGGCTGGCGGCAGGTCGGGGCCGTCGAGCCCGCTGTCACCGTGCACGCCGGCGGCGACACGCCGCTTGCGCACGAGCGGTCGCGGCGCACCGGCGGCGACTGGCACGTCGTCGCGGCCGGCGTGGTGCAGCACACGAATCGCATTCGCGGTCGTCTTCTCGAGCGTCTGGTTGCCGGACACCGTGGTCACACCGAGTAGCTCGAGCTCCGGGCTGGCGAGCGCGAGCAGCAGCGCGATCGCGTCGTCGTGGCCCGGGTCGCAATCGAGGATCGTCGGGATCAGGCGCACTCCTCGGCTGTGAGTAGTGTCGGGCGCCCGAAGTGAAAGCCCTGACCGTAGTCCACGCCCAGGTCGCCGAGCTCGGCGGCGACCTGCTCGCTCTCCACGCATTCGGCCACGGTCAGCGCTCCGATCTCGTGTGCGATGTTCACGAGCACGCGGACGATTGTCCTGTCGATCGGGCTGGTAACGGCCGATCTCGAGTAGGCACTGTCAATCTTGAGGGTGTCGAACGGCAGCTCGCGTAAGGGCCCGTTCAAGAATTAGTGGCTGGATTTGACGAGTGGCTGAGCGTGTCTGGCGCCGCCGGCTCGGCCCGATCATACCGGGAGTATTTGAGGACGAGCCGGTGGCGCCAGGCGCGTCCAGACGCCGTCAAAACCGCCAATAATTCTTGAACGGGCCTAAGTATGCGTATGAGGCGCCGAAGTTGTCGAGCGCCGGGGCGGTCGGGGGGCGAGCGGGTCGGTGCGGGGCGGGCGCCCGCCCAAAGGCCGCGCGAGAAAAAGGTGGAGCACTACGGAGCGTCTTGAACGCCGTCGTTCCGGGAATCGGCGCCGTCGGTACGAATCTGTTCATCGGTCGGATTTCCGGATAGGCTTGCTCTTGGAGACCGAACTGAGGATGTGAGCGGGTGTCGAATCGCATCTCGTACGAGAATGGACGTTCCCTGGCCCCGTTGATCGGGGAGACGATCGGCGAGAACTTCGACCGGATCGTCGCGGCTCATCCCGAGCGCGAGGCAGTGGTTGTGTGCCAGCAAGATGTGCGCTGGACGTATGCGGAGTTCGCTTCCCTGGTCGACCGGCTGGCGCGCGGCTTGGTGGCGATCGGGCTGCAGCCCGGGGATCGCCTGGGGATCTGGGCGCCCAACTGTGCGGAGTGGGTGCTAGTGCAGTACGCGTCGGCGAAGGCAGGAGTGATCCTGGTCAATGTCAACCCGGCCTACCGGACCTCCGAGCTGGAGTATGTGCTCAATCAGTCCGGCTGCCGCGTGCTGATCGCCGCCCCCGCGTTCAAGACCTCAGACTACATCGCGATGGTCGACGAGGTTGCTCCGCAATGCGACGCACTCGAACGAACGCTGTTCCTCGAGAGCGCAGACTGGGAGGAGCTGCTGGCGGCAGGCGAGGATCAGATTGCGCTGCCGACCGGGCTGCAGTTCGACGACCCGATCAACATCCAGTACACGAGCGGCACCACCGGCTTTCCCAAGGGCGCCACGCTCACCCATCACAACATCATCAACAACGGCTTCTTCATCGGCGAGACGTGCCGCTATACGTGCGAGGACCGGATCTGCGTCCCTGTGCCGTTCTACCACTGCTTTGGCATGGTGCTCGGCAACCTCGCGTGCACGACGCACGGGGCGTGCATCGTGATCCCAGCGCCGTCGTTCGACCCGCACGCGACGCTCGCCGCCGTGCAAGCGGAGCACTGCACATCGCTGTACGGCGTGCCGACGATGTTCATCGCCGAGCTGGACCTACCCGAGTTCGAGGAGTTCAAGCTCACTTCGCTGCGCACCGGGATCATGGCGGGCTCCCCCTGCCCCGTGGAGGTGATGCGCAACGTGATCGACCGCATGCACATGGCCGACGTGACGATCTGCTACGGCATGACCGAAACATCACCCGTGTCGACGCAGAGCAGCCCCGACGACGACATCGAGCACCGCACTTCGACAGTCGGGCGTGTTCATCCGCACGTCGAGGTCAAGATCGTCGATCCCGACGGGGCATGCGTGGCGCGTGGCGGGCCCGGCGAGCTGTGCACGCGCGGCTATAGCGTGATGCTCGGCTACTGGAACGATCCCGACCAGACCGACGACGCGATCGACCCGGCCGGCTGGATGCACACCGGCGATCTCGCGACGATGGACGAGGACGGCTACGTCAACATCGTCGGCCGCTCGAAGGACATGATCATCCGCGGCGGGGAGAACGTCTATCCGCGCGAGATCGAGGAGTTCCTGTACACGCACCCCGAGATCAGGGACGTGTCGGTCGTTGGAGTGCCGGACGAGCGGTACGGCGAGGAGATCGCGGCGTTCGTGGTCGCGCGGACGCCCGGCTCGGTCGATGCGGACGCGGTGCGCGAGTTCTGCACCGGCAAGATCGCCCACTACAAGATCCCGCGCTACGTGATCGGGGTGGACGAGCTCCCGATGACAGTCACCGGCAAGATCCAGAAGTTCAAGCTGCGCGATCGGGCGATCGAGTGGTTCGGCCTGCAGAGCGCGGTGGTGGACACGGCCTAGTAGACCGTGGGGCGGTTGCGGCCCGCCCTACCGCTATTTTCCACTCCAGCTTTGCCGCGCTCAGCAGCTGCTGGATCTCGCTGCGCCCGCAGTTGTCTGTTGAGCAAGGTCCCGGTCGACCCCTTTGACGCGCAAGCGCAGATTCAGCTGAACGGCGAACACGGACACGGACATCATGTTGCCAGTTCGGGATACCTAGTCTGACCGAAATCGACCGCGCCACCCGCCGCGCCCGCTCAACCAAACGATCCGCCACCGGCATGCGCCGGTTCGGTCCGGCCCACCCGCGATCCTAGTCCCTAGTAACGATGGATGAGTTGTCAGATCAGTGGAGACACAGCCTCTCCCAGACCACGGGCTCCACGGGCGCTTATTGACGGCACAGACCATCACCTACCTCTCGCGCCCAGGCCTCCGCCGGCTCCTGTTCGCCGCCCGCGAGCGGTTCGATCGCAACGGAGGAGCGTACGGACGACTCGTGCTGGAGGCGATCACTCCCGATGAGGCCCACGCGCTTAACGGGCTGCTCACGCCCCAGCCGCCGTTCAGTCCGGGCGCCGACGTGCGAGTCCGGCTGGCGCGGCTGGACACTCAGCTGCGTGGCTCGCCGCTCGGAGTGTCGCTCGAGGAGGCGCTCGTGACGGTCGACGGGCCGCTCGGCAAGCTCCGCTCCGAGCGCCAGGCTCGTGCAGCAGCGCGTGCTGCAGCGTGGACTCGCGTGCTCGCCCATCCACAGGCGCACCGTGCGGAGCTCGAGTCCTGGCTCGACCAAGCTCATCGACGGTTCGGTGCGAGCACCCCAGACCGCGCCGCTGTCGTCCTGCAGGCGCTCGACGTGCTCGCCGCGCTCCCCGCCGACGGCCTGCCGCTCGCGGCGCTGGCTGCGTCGCAAGCGGGCGGCGACGCGCACGCGCTTGACCGCAACCGGCCACTCGGCCGCTTGGTGGCGACGGCGCTGATCGCGCTCGAGGGCGCGCCGCCGCACGAGCCGGCGTCGGCAGACGACTGGCGCGCGCTCTGGGCCCGGGTCGGCGTGAGCTGCGACGAGCTCTCGTGCACTGCGCTGGCACTGGCGCTGCGACCGCACCGGATCGCCCGCGGCTACCTCGCCTCCCGCTTGCGCGCCGCCACGCGCGCCGGGCGGCCGATCGTGCTCACGCTGAATGAGCTTCGCCTCGAGCCACTCAATCTCGCCAAGGGACCGCTGTTCGTGTGCGAGAACCCCTCGATCGTCGCCGCTGCAGCAAGCGCCCTCGGCGCCCGCTGCCCACCGCTGCTGTGCACCGGCGGTTGGCCCAACGCCGCGGTCGCGGCAATCCTCGACGCAGCCGAGTCAGCAGCCATGGAGATCCTGGTACACGCCGACGGCGACGACGCAGGCGCCGCGATCGCCGCGCGAGTGCTGAGACGCAACGGATCGCGACCATGGCGCCAGATCACAGCGAGCACCGGCGTGCACGAGGAGGCGCTGCTGGACGAGCTGCTCGGGGATCTCGGAGGCGGACGGATCGGTCAGCGGCGGTTTCAGTTCCGATAGCCAAGCTCAGGGAAGGCACTCGTCGTACCGTCCAGGTCGGGGTTGGCGTGTCCGGCGAATCGGGCGCGGCAGCATCCCGACGAGATCCTCGAGCGCGGTACACACCGGCGTGTCGCCTTCGCGGATCGTGCCCTTAACCGGAATCCGGCGAGTGGCTGGGCGTGGCGCCGCCGGCTCGCCCCGATATTGCTGGTGGCAAGTGAGGGCGAGCCGGTGGCGCCAGGCAGCCGGATGACTCGGGCCCCGCGCGTTCAGGCGAGGCCGGATGCCGAGCGCGCGGAGGCCCGAGCAGACGCCGTCGGAGCCGGCAGTAATTTCCGCGGGACCCCTTAGCCGTCCGCCTCTCCTGCGATCATTTAGCTCCCGTGATGTCGCGTTTCGCCAGCCAAGCTCATGCCGCGGCCGAGAACGGGTCGAGCACCCGGGCTACGGTGAGCGATCGCGTCGGACCGGTCGGGGAGGCCGTCGCTTCCTCGGCACTCACCCTCTACAAACCGCTGCAGGAGCGCTTGGAAGAGGCTTCCCCGATTCTCGATCATCGCTCGGCGCTGGTGGACCAAGCGCTCGAGGTGTGGTCGCGGCCGGGGTTTGAGGCGTTCATCTGCCAGCCGAGGCTGCGGTTCGAACCGTTTCCCTATCAGCTCGAGGCGGCGGCGCGAGTGCTTCGTCACATGCAGGGGCGAGCGATCCTCGCCGACGAGGTCGGCCTTGGCAAGACGATCGAGGCGGGGATCGTGCTGAGCGAGCTTCGCCTCCGCGGGCTGGCGGGGCGTGTGCTGGTATTGACTCCCGCCGGCCTGGTGGGACAGTGGTGCGAGGAACTGGAGCGCAAGTTCGCGCTGCCGTGCCTGATCGCCGACCGGCGCTTTGAAGCCCCGTCGTCAGAGGGCAACCAGTCAATCGTGGTCGCATCGCTCGCTGCCGCTCGCCGGGAACGGTTGCTCGCCGAGCTCACCGCTCCGGCCTGGGACCTGGTGATCGCAGACGAGGCACACAGGCTCAAGAACGCGCGCAGCGCATCGGCGCGACTGGCGCGCTCGCTGCGCACGCGGTACATGCTGTTGCTGACCGCGACCCCGATCGAAAACCGGCTGTCTGACCTGTTCCAGCTCGTCAGCCTTGTCCGACCCGGATTGCTCGGTGGCGCGGCCGAGTTCCGCGCTCGGCATGGCCGGGGCGGCGGGGCGGAGGTGCGCAACGTCGCGTCGCTGCAGCTCGCGCTCCGCGAGCTGATGGTCCGCCATCGTCGCAGCGAGATCACGGTGATGCTGCCTCGGCGGCTCGCCGAGACGATCCGCGTGACTCCTTCCGACGAGGAGGCGGCGCTGTATCGCGCGATCTCTTGGCGGGTACGCGACCAGGGGCGCGAGGCGACGACCTCACGCGTCCTGGCTCTGCGCAGCATCCAGCAGCTGGCCGGCTCGAGTCCCTGGGCGTGCGCCGACAGCCTCGCCAAGCTGGGTTGGCATGATCTGGCGGAGCAAGCGGCGAGCGTGTCGGGCACCGCCAAGGCCACGGCGTTGCTCGAGCTACTCGCACACCATCGGGCACGCCGCGAGAAGGTCGTCGTGTTCACCGCGTTCCGCCGCACACTGCAGGCGCTCGCCGGACTGCTCACCGATCACGGCTTCGACGCCACCGTCTACCACGGCAGCTTGACCCGCCACGAGAAGGATGACGCGGTCGGCCGCTTCGCCGACGCGACGCCCATACTGCTGAGCACTGAGGCCGCGGGCGAGGGGCGCAACCTTCAGTTCTGCCACGTGATGGTCAACTTCGACCTGCCCTGGAACCCGATGCAGATCGAGCAGCGCCTTGGGCGAATCCATCGCATCGGACAAGAGCACGACGTTCTGCTCACGAATCTGGTGTCCCGGGGCACGCTCGAGGAGCGCCTGCTCGAGGTCCTGCAAGCGAAGATCAACCTGTTTGAGCTCGTAGTCGGCGAGCTCGACATGATCCTCGGACGGGTCGCCGACGAGCTTGACTTCGAGACGCTGGTCTTTCAGCAGTACGTCGCGAGTCGTGACGACTCCGAGTTCGCGACCCGGCTTGACGGGATCGGCGACGAGCTCGCGCGGGCTCGAGTCGCCTACCTCGCCACCCGCGAGCGCGTCGATGAGCTTGTGGCCGGCGGTTGAGGCGCCCGCCGATGCCGCCCGTCAGCGCTGAGCCGGCCCTGAGCTTCTGGCTTCGTTACGCAGAACGCGAGGGCGCGCTGGTCGAGGACCAAGGCGATCAGGCGCTTGTGCTGCTGCCCGCGCCACTGCAGAAGGTGAGCGAGCTGCCAGAGGAAGTCACGGTCACCTCGCACCCCGACGTCGCCCGCGAAGACGGGGCGGCGCTGCTGATCGCAGGGCATCCGGCGGTCGAGCGCGCAGCCGGCCTCGTGCTCGCCGAGGGCGATACGGGCAGCGGCTATCTGCCGTGGCCAGCGTCGCGGCCGCCGAGTCGCTCGATTCTCGAGTCTCGCGCTCGCGGGCTGGCGTCGATCGAGCATGGCCGCGTCGACGCGGCCGGCGAGCCGATTGCCGGCTACCTGCCGCTGCTGCGTGTCGGAGCGATGGTCAGCTACGCCGCATCGCTGACGCTCCGCTTCCAGGAGCAGGAGGAAGTGTGGGTCGACGCTCGCACCGGCCTCGCCCCGAGCGAGCGTCTGCTCGCCACGGTGCGAGATCGGGCACGCCTCCCGCGACCCGACGGCCACGGGCGCAAGCTCGAGGCCCACCTGCACATTGCAATCCCAGCCGCCCATCAGCAACTCGAGCGCCGGGCACTCGCGCGGGAAAGGTCATTGGTCCGCAACGCCGCGCGGGCCCTCGACACCGAGCTCGCAAGAGCGGACGCGTACTACGAAGCCGCCCTTGAGTCGATTGCACGTCGCCGCGCGACCGCCCCGATCGATCGTGCCCGCCTGCTCGATGCCCGGGCCGAGGCGACGCGGGCCGAACGCGGCCGGCGCCGTCGCGAGATCGAGGAGGAGTACAGGCCGCGGCACGAGATCCGTCCATTCCGCCTGCACCTCGTCCACCTTCCCACGTTCGCGCTTCCAGTCGACGTCCGCCGCGGAAACCAGGCGTTCCGCTTCGAGCTCACGTGGATTCCGGCGGTCGGCGAGTTCGCCTGCGTCCGCTGCCCGGCATGCGGCGCGGCCGAGCCGCTCGTCGCGACTCGCGAGCGGCTCGGCTGCACAGCCTGCACCGCTGCCACCACCGCCCGGAGCCCGCTGTCCCGGCGCTGACCGCAACGTCATCGACGGCTCATCAAGATCCGGCTGGTGCGCGCACCGCTCGGTGTGGCGCCAGGCGCGTCCAGACGCCGTCGGAGCCGGCAGTAATTTTCGCGGGAGCCCATAGAATAGTCGCCTCGTTCGTTGAGCGCCGGCGTTCGGCGAGCGCGCACCGCGGCCCTTTGGAGGTTCTCGGCGCCGCGCGTGCTCCCGACACCGTCTGAAGGAGACCCACCTCATGACCGCCGGTCCCGCGGCGCCGATCCGCAGCTCGGTCGTTCCCCAAGGCCCGACCAGGTTCTAGGGTTAAGTTCCTTGACAATATGATTTAGACATGACTAAATACCAGATATGCGCCACTCGGATTTGATTTCTGCGGCGGTTCAGGACTATGCCAAGGCTGTGTACGCGCTCGAGGGTCGCGGCGGCTCGGCGGTGTCGACGAACGATCTCGCCGAGCGCCTCGGAGTGGCGCCCGCGTCGGTGTCGGGGATGGTGCGCAAGCTGACGGAGGTTGGGATCGTCGAGCACGAGCCTTATCACGGTGTGCGGCTGACCGACCAGGGCCGGCGTGTGGCGCTGGAGGTGCTGCGCCATCATCGCCTGTTGGAGCTGTTTTTGGCCCAGGAGCTGGGGATGGGGTGGGATCGCGTGCACGCCGAGGCCGAGGTGCTCGAGCACGTGCTCTCCGAGGAGCTCGAGGCGTTGATCGCCGCGCGGCTGGGTGACCCGATGGTCGATCCGCACGGCGACCCGATCCCGACGGCAGAGTTGGAGATCGACGAGGGCCAGACGCGTAGCTTGGACAGCCTCGCGCCCGGCGAGCGCGGCGTTTTTGTGCGTGTCTCGGACTCCGATCCGGAGATGCTTCGCTACCTGGGCGCCGCTGGGATCTCGCCCGGGGATCGGCTGATGGTGCGCGACCGCCAGCCCTTCGGCGGCCCGCTGTTCGTGCTCGTCGACGGGCGCGAGCATACAATCGGCGGCCGGCTGGCGGCGGCGATTCGCGTTGCCGTAGATGCTCGAGGGGATCGCAAGACGTGAACGCGCTCGAGGGTGTCGTTCCGGTCGCGCCGGCTCGGCTGACGCACGAGGACACGGTCCGCTCGGGCGATCGCTCGCGCGTCTTTCAGGCGCGCCACAGCGGACGGCGCTGGAGCCTCTTGTGGTTGCTGGTCGGGCCGGGCATCCTCGTGATGCTCGGCGAGAACGACGGGCCGAGCATGATCTCCTACGCGACCGACGGGCGCGACCTATGGCCTTGGCTTCTTCGTGCCGTTCATCGGGGTCACGTTCGCGATGGCGGTCGTCTGCCAGGAGATGTGCATGCGCGTCGGAGCGGTCACGCATCGCGGCTACGGAGAGCTCGTTCTGCAGCGCTACGGCAAGGTCTGGGGGTGGTTCAGCGCCGGCGATCTCGCGTTCACGAACCTCGTAACGTTGATCGCAGAGTTTGTCTCGATCCGCCTCGGCTTAGCCTATTTCCACCTCGGCGCGCCGGTCGCCGCAGCGCTCGGTGTGGCGTTGGTGCTGTTCACGATGAGCGGCGGTCGCTACTGGCGTTGGGAGCGGATCGTGCTGGGGATGGCGCTCTTCAACGGCTTGTTCCTGATCTCGGCGATCCTCGCCAAGCCGGACTTGGGCGCCGTCGGCGCAGCGCTGTCGTTCTCCCCGTTCCCGACCGGCAGCTTCAACATCTTGTTGCTGTTGCTGGCGTCGACGATCGGCGCGACCGTGACGCCGTGGATGATCTTCTTCCAGCAAAGCGCCTCGGCAGACAAGGGCATGACCTCGGCCGACATCAAGTATGGTCGCTGGGACACGATCGCCGGCGGCGTGCTCGCGGCGATCTTCGGGATCGGCGCGCTGGTCGCCGGCGCGGCGCTGCTCGCGCACAACGGCGCCAACATCCAGGGTCTGGCGGGGGCCGGGTTCCCGGCCGCGATCCGCACGGTATCGGGAGGCCCGGCGGCCGCGATCTTCGCGCTCGGGCTGATCGAAGCCGGCGCCGTGGCGGTCTTGACGATCTCGGCGAGCACCGCCTACGCCGCGGGCGAATGCATCGGCGTGTCGCGCAGCTTCAACAACTCGCCGCGACACGGCTTGATCTTCCACGCCGCGAATCTCGGCGTCGCGTTGATCGCTGCCGCGATCATCCTGATCCCAGGCGCGCCGCTACTCTCGATCGCGCTCAACGCCAACGTGCTGGCCACCGTCCTGCTGCCGATGGCGCTGATCTTCGTCGTGATGCTCGCCAACGACCGTGGCCTGATGGGAACCCGTGTCAACAAGCGCTGCACCAATGTGATCGGGATTGCGATCATCGCCTTCATCTCGATCTGCGGTGCCGCCTACGGCATCGACTCCTTCCTCACCGCGGTGCACATCACTTGAGCCGCTAGTGGACGATGCCCCCGAAGACAAACATCCACGCAGCACCGCAGGCGTCCGCTCAGCAGAGCCAGCCCCCGCGCGATGAGGAACAGTTGATCGTGTTCCTCGAGCCGGAGCAGTTCGTCAGCGACCGCTCGATTCCCGTGCCTCCCGCACGGCTCAGTCGCCGTGCCCGAGCTGCGCTCTGGCTGCTTCGCATCTTCGCCCTGATCGTCAGCGCCATGGTCATCTACACGTTCGTCTCCCAACTGCACTAAGGGCCCGTTCAAGAATTATTGGCGGTTTTGACGGCGTCTGGACGCGCCTGGCGCCACCGGCTCGTCCTCAAATACTCCCGGTATGATCGGGCCGAGCCGGCGGCGCCAGACACGCCCAGCCACTCGTCAAATCCCGCCACTAATTCTTGAACGGGCCCTAAGAACTAGTACTAGTACTAGTGGCCGCGACGGGCCGGCTTGCGCTCAGGAAGCGACCAGGCGCGAACCGCCCTGGTGTGCGCCGAGGACAACATGCTCGACGTGACCCACTGCCTGATCGATCAGCTCGGCCACATGCGCGTCATAAAGCGAATACACGATCCGCCGTCCGTGGCGCTCACCGACGACCAACCCGATGTCCTTCAGCAGCCGCAGCTGATGCGAAACGGCGGACTGCTCCATCCCGACCGCGTCCACGAGCTCAGAAACCGAGTGGGGACGCTCGCGCAACAGCGCGAGGATCAGCACCCGGCTCGGGGCCGATAGCCCCTGCATCGCGTCGGCAACCCGCACAGCGACCTCCGCGGTTACCTTGCCGCGGGAAGCGCGACCGGCAACGCCGTGGCTCACGACCTCCCACCTCCTGTTAGCATGATCAATCGTTCATTGAACATATCTTCATGACAGAGCTTACGCAACGCGAGGCGGTCATGAATCACGCTCACCCCAACCCCACCTCCATCCCACGCCCGCGATGAGCGCGACGCCTGCATTGCTCGCCGCCTCAGCCGGCGTCGGGCTCGGTCACGCGGTCCTCCCCGATCACTGGGTGCCGCTCGCCGTCGTCGGGCGCACACGCCGCTACCCGCTCGCCAAGGTCGCTCGCCTGTCGGGGCTTGCCGGCGTCGCGCACGTCCTGATCTCAATCTTGCTGGGCGCGGTGATCATCGCGCTCGGACTGCAATTCCGGTCAACAGTCCAAAGCGCTCAAGACACGATCATCGGCTGCCTGCTGATAGCCACCGGCATCGGGTTCGGCGTGTTCGAGCTGCTCGGACCGGGGCACAGCCACGAGCACCGACACGGTTATCGGCACAACCACGACCACGGCGACCACGAGCCCCACGAGCACGACGATCGCGGGCGTCGCGGGGTCCGCGGGCTGGCGGCAATCATGGTCCCGTTCGGCGCTGCCGCGTCGCCGGACCTGACGATCCTGCCCGTGTTCCTCGCCGCCGCCACCGCCGGCGTCGCGACCGCGATCGGCTCGCTCGTGATCTTCGCCGCGGTCACGATCGCAACGATCGTCGGCCTCACGCTCACGGCCGCCCGAGGTGGCTATCAGATCCGCGGCCAGTGGCTCGAGCGCTGGGGAAATGCCGTCACAGCCCTGGTGCTCGTCAGCATCGGCGCGCTCGTGCTGACCGACGCGATCTAGCTGTCGGCGGCCTCCCGCTGGTCATCTCGGGGAGCGTGGTCGGCTTCTTCTTTGTACTCCTCTCCGTAAGCCGACCAGCGACACGAGCGCCCCCACTCCCCTCATTCCGGCCATGACGTAGAAGACCGTGTCGCGTACGCGAAGTCCAGCCGCACGAAGTGGGGGATCGTTGCAGTGCTCCTGCTTCCGCCTTGGGATCCCGGCCCCGGCGAGAATGATGTACCAATTGCTGGAAGCCGAAGCTCAGCTGGGTGACCTTCGCGGCCCACAGCCAGAACCCCGCAGCCGAGCGGGCATAGCCGAGCACGACCGCATGCTTGGCCCCGGCTCGGTCGAGCATCGCCCCACCGATCTGCGCAGCGACGACGAAGCCGAGGAAGAAGAACAGGATGAACCCCGATCGACACGCCAGGTACCGGGTGGGCCAGACCGGCTGCTATAAACACCGATAAGTCAATCAGGGGCACCGATCAATGCGGGTGTGACAACCGGCATCCCTTGGCGTTTGTGGCATTGGGCCTGCCGAATTGCAGCGCCTGGCGGATTTGCAGTCGTTGTTGATCCGCGGCCCTTAAGTCCGCTACGAACCGCATCGGTCGGCGGCTGCACCCAGGAGGTCCGGAATGACATCGACGATTACTACGAGCAGGCTCGAGGAGGTCCTCGTCGCCGAGCGCGAGCTGTGGCTCGATGGGCCGCCGCACGAGCTGTTCGCCCGGCTGCGAAACGAATGCCCGGTTCACTGGACCGCCCGCATCTCCGAGTATCCGAACGAAGCGGGCTTCTGGTCGGTCACGAAAGCCGACGACATCCACGCCGTGAGTCGTGACTGGCGCACGTACTCCTCCGAGCTGGGTGGCGTCACCGCGGTCACCGACCCGTTTCCGCTCGAGCTGGTCCGGGCGATGTTCATCGGGATGGATCCACCCAAGCACGACCGCCTCAAGACACTCTTCCAAGCCGGGTTCACGCCGAGGCGGATCGCCGCGCACGAGCCCGCGATCCGACGGATCGTCGTCGATGTGCTGGACGGACTCGCCGGCCGCGATACGTGCGACCTGGTGACGGACGTCGCCCAGCCCGTCGTCTCGCGCGTGATCGGAAGCTTCATGGGCATCCCCGAGAAGGACGACGCGGCGTGGGCCGGGCTGATGAACTCGGTCCTGGGGAGCGACGACCCCGATCTGAACCCCGACGGGAGCGAGAGCGTCGTCCCGAACATCATCCCCGAGATCTTCGAGCGTTGCAGGCAGCTGATCGCTGAGCGCCGCGAGCACCCGACCGATGATCTGACGAGCGTGCTCGTCCACGCCGAGATCGACGGACAAAAGCTCGAGGAACACGAGATCGTGATGGGCTTCTTCCTGCTCGTCGCAGCGGGCAACGACAGCACCAAGGCCACCTACTGCAGCGGCTTCCGCGCCTTGATCGAGAACCCGGAGCAGCGCCGGCTACTGCTTGACAACCCTTCGTTGATCCCCAGCGCCGTCGAGGAGTCGCTGCGGATGTTTCCCGCGTTCGCTCACTTTCGCCGAACCGCGACCACCGACACTGAGCTGGCCAGCTGCCCGATCCGCAAGGGCGACAAGGTCGTGATGTGGTACGTGTCCTCCAACCGCGACCCGTCCCGCTATCAGGATCCCGACCGCTTCGACGTGCGGCGCAACCCCGACCACCAAGCGTTCGGCGCGGGCGGCCGCCATTTCTGCCTCGGAGCAGCGCTCGCGCGGCTTGAGTTGCGGATCCTGTTCGAAGAGACGCTCGCGCGCTTCCCGGAGATGACACTCGCCGGCGTACCGATGATGGCCGAGTCGCAGTTCATCAACCAGCTAAAGACGCTGCCTGTCAAGCTGTCCCCGGCGCCTCTGAGTGCGTCCGCTTGAGTCTAGTTTCTAGTCTAGTCTAGTCTCGAGCACTCGAGCCTCGAGCACCTACCCCGGTCGGGGCGGACCCGTCGCCCGTCAGCGGGTGCGTCCCTTGCGTCCCGCGCTCCGCCGCCCGGGTTTTTCCTGCTTCTCGGCCCGAGCTCGCGTGCGGTGGGGCGACCGTGTCGGTGGTCACGGCGGGAGATCAGCCTCCGATCTTGCTGAAGTCGGGCGGCTCGTACACGGCACCGGGGACCGCGCCGAGCGCGAGGATCCGTACGCCTTGCGGGCCCGGGATGATGCGTCTTCTGGCACCTGGGCCGACTCGCACGATCGTTTCGGTGTCGAGCGGGATCCGTTGTCCGTCGATTTCGATTTCCGCGTCACCACGTAGCACGAGGTAGACCTCTTCTTGTCCGTCTTCGGCGTGGCTGTGCTCCGGGTACTGGTCGAAGTCCGGCGGGAACTCCTCGACCTGGATGCCGAAGGAGGTCACTCCGAGCGCGGCCCGGGCGAGGCGCATGCCGCCCCCGAACGCGGTGTCCATTTCGTCGATCCGCTTGACGGTGTGGTTGGGCATCCTCATCTCCTCGTGCTGTTGTCGGGTGCGGGCTGGGCGCTTTCGGCTTGTTGTTTGAGTCCATCGGCGAACTGCTGGAACGATAGGCCGAGGTCGGGGATCGATTTGAAGATCATGCCCGAGAGCGGTCCGGTGTACTGCTCGCGCATCGTGAAACGCGTTGCGGCGCCCTCGCGCTGGAGCGTGTAGGTCCGCTGGCCGGTGAACAGACCGAGCGGCATACCGCCACGGAACACGATCCGGTCGGGCTCGCTGAGCGTCACAACCTTGACCGGAGTCAAAGACCGGCCGGATATCACCGGGGCGCGCTGGGGGCTCGGCGAGCGGCGAGTGGGGGCTCACATCGAAGAACGGGCGCACGACCGGCACTCGCTTGAGGTATCGCCGCAGGATCGGGGCGGCCTGCTCGGTGCCAACCCTCAGCGGGCGCGCATTCGGTTGTTGCGCGGGTCGTGCTCGAGCTCGGCAAGCCCCAGGTGCTCCATGACCGGCGGCACGTAGTTCGCGAAACGCCCGCGCAGGCCCTTCTTGACTCCGTACCAACCGCCGACCGGGTTCTTCGGTGAGCGGGCCCACGCCTCGACGGTCCCTTCGGCGGCGGGCTTCTGCTCGTCGGCGTTGCCGAGCGCCATCCAGTCGCCGTGCTCGGTCAGCATCGCGTGCAGGTCCTGGAGGCAGCGCAGCTGGTAGCCGAGGGTCGTCTTGCCGACGATGCAGACGAGCGTCGGCGGGTCCGCGTCGGTGTCGCGGTAGGCCAGATACTCCGACTGGCCGGGTGGGGTCCGCAGGACCCAGGGATCGTCTCTGGTGCCGTTGCCTGTGACTGGTTCGCTCATGGTAACGCCAAGGTTACCGTAACTGGTCGGCTACCATCAACCTCGTGCCCCGACAGGCCACGAACGCGTTCGAGGCGCTGGCCGATCCGCACCGCCGCGCGATCCTCGAACTGCTGCACGGCGGCCCCCGCTCGGTGCGCGAGATCGCCGACCACATGCCGATCACCCGGCCGGCCGTCTCGCGGCATCTACGGCTGCTCAAGGAAGCCGGGCTGGTGATCTCCTCCGCCGAGGGCACGCGCCGGCTCTACCAGCTCCACGACCAGGGCGTCGACGCGGTACGCGCGTATCTGGAGCAGGTCTGGGGCGACGCCGCGGCGCGCTTCCGCTCGGTCGCGGAGAACAGCGACGCGACATGATCGAACCGCTGCGGATCACGTTCGGCGTCGGCTGCCCACCCGAGCGGAGCTTCGAGCTCTGGACCGAACAAACGAGCAGCTGGTGGCCGGCGACCCATACCGTCAGCGCCCGGTCCGGCGTCGAGATAGTCATCGAACCCGGCGTCGGTGGCCGCATCTACGAGCGTACGCCCGAACGCGAGGAGCACGACTGGGGCCAGGTCACCCGCTGGGAACCCCCCAACCGCATCGCCTACCTCTGGCACCTACGCCAGGACCGCGCAGACGCCACCGAAGTCGAGATCACCTTCACCGCCGATCGCGACGGGACGACCGTCTCGATCGAGCACCGCGGGTGGGAACGGCTCGGTGCGCGCGGTCCGGAACGCCGCCAGCTCAACCAACACGGCTGGTCCAGCCTGCTCCCGCACTTCCAAGCTGCCGCCCGCGCTGACCAGGGGGGCTGCCGTGTTCGCGATCGAGAACGGGCTGGTCCCGGCCGCTTCCGATATTTAGGCCATTCGGCCGATGCGCCGCGGCAGCGCCAGCCTGGATGCTGCTCGCGATGACCAAGCTCACCGGGTTTGGGAGCGATGCGCAAGCCCGGACGACCGTCAAGCACGCGCCCGAATGGGGAGGATCACGAGTGGACAAACAAGATGAGCGACTCGATATTGCCGGCCTCGGCATCGAGGTGGTGATCCGACCGACTGGCGCGGCTTGCGCCGAGGGCGACCTGACGTACGACGTGCTCGGTCGCCCACGCGGATTCATTACGCATCCGCATCTGCACGTCAGCCAGATCGAGCGGTTCGAGGTGATCGCCGGCGAGATGCGCGTCAAGCTCGATCGGCGGACGCAGCGGCTGGGCGAGGGCGATCGCATGGATATCCCGGCAGGAGCGGCGCATCGGCAGCTGCCTGGCGGCGCGGGACCCGGTCACGTGCGCGTCACGATGAGCCCCGCGGGGAGGACCGAGGAGTTCATCCGGTGCTTGGCGCAGATGTCCAGCGAGGGCCAGCTCAACCGTGCCGGGCTCCCGCGTCCGGTTGCTGGCGCGCGCCTGATCCGGGATTTCGCGGACACCGGGCATGCCGCCTTTCCGCCGCTCGCGCTTCAGCGCATGATCTCGGCGATGATTCTCGGGGACGCGCGCCCCGTGCGAGCGATCCGCTCACTGGTCGCCGCCGGCGCACGCCGCCTGTGGCGCGAGTACGCGTTCGTCGACGAGTGGGATGTCGCGGCGCCCGCGCCGGAGGTGTACGCGGTCCTGGCCGACGCGCGCACGTACCCGCGCTGGTGGCGCCCGGTCTACATCGCGGTTGATTGCGACGGCCCGCCTGTGGTCGGCAGCATCGCCTATCAGCACTTCAAGGGACGCCTGCCCTACCACTTGCGGACTCGGTCGGAGGTTGTGCGCCTGGAGCCGGGTAAGCTGATCGAGGCCGAGATCGACGGCGACCTGCGGGGTCGCGGCGTTTGGACGCTCACGCCCGCCGGGATCGGCACCCACGTGCGCTTCGACTGGACGGTGCGCGCCGATCGACGGTTGCTGCAAGTGCTCACGCCGCTTCTGCGACCGGCGCTGCGCTCCAATCACAGCTGGGCGATCGCGCGGGCGATCGAAGGGCTCGAGCCCTATGTCCTCTCCCGACCACGGCCGATCCTCGGCAGTACCCGAGGCTCTCCCCGCGACAGGAACCTGGCCGAGCTCGCAACCTGATCCGCACACCCGCGTCGGATGCTAATGACACCAGACCAGGACGATCCATACACCAAGGAGGTTCGATGTCCACCGATAACGAGGCGCTGGTGCGGCGCTTCTTCGAGGAGTTCTGCAATGACCGCCGCGCGGAGCTAGCCGATGAGCTGATCGCCGCAGACTACGTCTCGCACGGGCCGCAGGCGCCGCCGGCGGAAGGTCCCGATGGCGTTCGGCAACGCGTCGGGCTCTACCAGGAAGCCGTCGACGGGCACTGGAGTGTGCAGGAGATGTTCTCCGTCGGCGACCGCGTTGTCGCTCGATGGCTTGGAACCGGGACGCACCGCGGAGAGCTGATGGGAATCGACCCGACCGGAAAGCCGATCTCCGTCGACGCGATCTCCGTCTTTCGCGTCGAGAACGGAAGGATCGTCGAGGAATGGACGGTCTGGGACGCGCTGGGCCTGCTGCAGCAGGTCGGGGCCGTGCCGGCCCCGGCCGCGTCGTGAGCTGCCGATCAGCGGCATGCGGGCGGACAGCGTGAGGAGCAATGCTTCAAGCACGCACGGTGGCTGACGCAACCAACGCGTCGCCCGCGGATGTCGATAGCCGCGAAGCCGGAACCCTTACCACCGATTTGACGGTCTTGCAAAAGCCGATTCGGCGCTGCCTGTTCGGTTCGGCTAGCTCCTCACTTCCCGGTGACGTTCGTGTCCTCTCCGACGAGGACTTGATGGCGCGAATCAACGACGGAGAGCCACGTGCCCTCGAGGCGATCTTCGATCGTCACGCGGCTGTCGCCTACTCGCTCGCGTACCGGGTCTGTGGCCGGCGAGCGATGGCGGAGGACGTCGTGCAAGACGCGTTTCTGTCGCTGTGGCACCGGGCCGCCAGCTATGACCGGGGGCGCGCCAGCGTCCGCTCCTGGTTGTTGAGCGTCGTGCACAACCGAGCGATCGACACGCTCCGACGCGGGCGCGCAAGTGACGCCCGTAACGCTGGCGAGCAGCAGATTCGCGACGGGCCAGCCGCGCCAGAGCTGACCGAAACCGAGGTGGAACGCCGCGAGGAAGCGCGCCACGTGCGCCAAGCGCTCGAGGATCTGCCACCCGAGCAACGCCGGGTGATCGAACTCGCCTATTTCGAAGGCCTCACTCATCGCCAAATCGCGCAACTGCTCGAGATACCCTCGGGCACTGGTGGGACCGCCCCCACAAAGTTCCACGAGCGATGGACAACCCTCTCAGCAGGTCGTCCGCGGGGCCGGTCAGTTGCTGTGAGTGATGCCGAAGTGAGGGGTCAAAATCCGATCTCGGTGACCTTGCCGTCTTGCGTCGCGACCCAGACCGAGTGCGCGTTGACGGCGAGCGCGACGGGCGGGCTGCCGAACACGATGGTTCCCGTCACGGCAGGATTGCTCGTGTTCGTGATCCGATAGAGCGTCATCGCGCTCCTGCTGATCGCCCAGACAAACGGGCTCGGATCTGTGGCCGCGATCGCGTCGAGCCCCCGTGCGACCGCGATGTCGGCGTTGACTCGGAGGTGGCGGGGTCGAGAATCGAAGCGGGTCACGTGGCCGTTCGCATGTGCGGTCCACACGCCTTGGTCGAGAGCCACGGCCACGAGGCGCGGACCCGCGGGATACGCCGTGCTCGCGCCGCCCGTGCCGAGGCTCACCCGGACGAGGCCATTGTCGGTGCCATTTACCGCCCACAGCCAGCTCTCGCCCCAGCCGATGCTCGTTGCCGCGGGGTCGCTGCGCGCGGGTGTCCCGATCACCGCACCCCCGAGCGCCACATGACTGATGGCGCCACTCGAGTCCGCGACCCAGGCAGAGCTGTCGCCCTGATCGAGCGCGATCGCGGTAGGAGTCCCCGCGAGCCTGGCGACCGCAACCTCAGCGCCGCTGTCGCCGTTGAACTGGGCCAGCGATCGGGAGGCCGTCTCGGCCACCCACAGAGCACTAAAGCCGGCCGCGATCGCGGTCGGACTGCCGGATGCCGCGAAGATCCGCCGTCGGCCCGTGTCCGGGTTGAAGCGGACGAGCTGGTCGCGGTCGGGCAGCGAGATCCAGACGTTCTGCCGCCCGACGGAGATCGAACCAGGCCGGCTCGAGAGACCGATCGTCCGTCCTTCAGTCAGGCCGCTGCCTTGGATCTTGATCTGGGTGGCGGCTGACCGAGCCGTGGGAGTGGGCGTTACGCCGGTGTTGCCGCGATGACTCCTCCCCCCGGTAAGCGCCGCAATGAGCACTCCCGCCACAGCGAGCAGGGCGATCGGCGCTACCCAAAGGAGCGGGGAGCGGCGGGGCCTTGGTGCGGCGCGCGGGCGGTCGTCGAGGCGGGTCGTCGGGGGCGGGCTCGGAGCGGTCGGCTCGGTCACCGCCGCGGTCGACTCGATCACCGGCGCGGCCGTAGGCATCCGGACCTTGGTCACGTCGTCCAGCCGAGGCTTCGGTGCCGCGGCAACCACCTCGGCGCTCTCGAACTCTTGGAGTGCCTGCCCTAGAGCAACCATGACCTCGCCCGCGGACCCGAAACGATCTTCCGGGTTCTTGGCCATTGCCTTGGCGATGATCGCGTCGAGCTGCTCGGGAACCCCGTCCACCTCATCCCGAGCTGACGGGATCGGGTCGTTGACGTGCGCGAACATCTTCGAGACGTCGGTTGGTCGGTCGAACGGCACGTGCCCGGTCAGCGCCTCGAACAGCATGCAGCCGAGCGAGTAGATGTCAGACGGGGCGTCTCCCTTGCCACCTTCGAACCGCTCGGGCGCCATGTAGTCGACCGTGCCGACGAACATGCCCGTCCTCGTGATCGACTCGCCGTCGGTCCGGCGCGCGATCCCGAAGTCGGTCAGGTAGATGTGCTCCTCGTACTCCTCGTCGCCGCGCGCGATCAGGACGTTAGCCGGCTTGACGTCGCGGTGGATCAGGCGGTGCCTGTGGGCGGCCGCTAGCGCCGAGGCGACGGGCCGCAGCAGCCTGATCGCGCGGCCCGGTGACAGACGCCCGGAGGTTGTGAGCAGCGTCCGCAGGTCCGTCCCCTCGACCCAGCGCATCATCAAGTACAGCGTCCCGTCGCGCTCGCCGGCCTCGTAGACCGGGATCACGTTGGGGTGATCGATCGACGCGGCGAGATGCGACTCGCGCTGGAAGCGCTTGCGGTAGTCCTTGTCTGCGGCGAACTCGGGAGCGATCGCTTTCACCGCAACCGGCCGCTGGAGCGCGAGCTGCGTTGCTCGGAAGACCACCCCCATCCCGCCGCGCCCTGCGATGGCCTCGAGTCGGCATCCCGCGAAGGTCGAGCCCGGGCCCAAGCTTTCGGACATATGCGCTGTTTATACCTACAGAGAGATCTGCGGGCAGCCCGCGACGATTGACGGGCTTTGGAGTCGCGTTATCCACCTGCTGGCGACGAGATCAGCGCGGCGGCGACAACGGGCCGATGAACTACCTAATCGTGCGGCTGGACAATCCGACCGGAAACGGTGGGTGAGAGTCGGGATCCCAGACCACGACGGCACGCGCGTCCGGGGCCACGGGAAGGCCACGGAGGAATCAAGAGGCGCTCGCGAACACCGACGTAGCTATTGAGCTCCTCCCTGATCGCGGAAGCCTGCGGGCGTCGGAACGCCGCCATCGCCGGAGCTGCGGTCACATCAGCGCTGACAGCGAATTTGCCGCGGGCAGCGTGATCCAGCCCGCCCGGACGGCTGCCCAGCGACTGCCAGCGGGTATCTGGTCCACCTTGCCCTTCTCCGCCGACCGCGCGATCAACGCACACACGAGGGCATCCAGGACATCGTCGTTTTCGATGCAGCTTTGCCGGAAGTCCGCCGAAAGCTCGAGCGCTCCGGCGGTGTGGCTGACCAGGGCGCTGACGATCTCTTCACGATTCTCGCACTGCGCAGGCCCGCTGCCCTTGTAGCTGGAGACTTCCTGGCCCAGCCACAGACGCAAGGCTGCGGCTGGGTACACCTCAACCACGCGATCTGCTCCGCTTCGATCGATCGCGGCACCGGGAAGCTGGGAGAGGGGGTCGCGCAACGCATCGTCGGCCAGATCAGCCGATCGGTTATCGCGCTCAGCGGCTACAGGCCGGTCTGAGCCTTGACGTGGAACTCCGTTGCACGGAAGCGCAGCTCGGACGGGTCGAGCGGCAGCCACCGTCCCGTTGCTTGGTAGGTGACCAACGCGTCGATAAACGCGGCGGGCCACCCGAAGGGCGCGTCGATGCCGACCTTGCTCACCTCGTCGGCACATAAAGCCGCAGCAGCTCTTCGTCGTCGAGCTTGCCGGCAGCGGCTGGAGGCACAACGCCCTTCGGCCCGCCCCAGTCGATCTGACACGCGGCGGTTCGATCTGGTTGAGACGCGAGATCGATCCCGACGGTCACACGAGGTTGGACATGTCCAGTTCCATCCACGCCACCAGGATTCGACACTCGTGGGTAAAGCGTGATTTCGTTCCTTGTGATGATTGACACGACCTGTCAATTACCCACCCCAACCGCCGACGCCTGGTCAATCGACCTGACCGCGCTCGGCGGCCCCCGCTACGTCGTCCTGACCACCAGCGAGCCCCACGCCCGGGAACGGCTGGCGCAGCACCTCGCCGAGCTCGGCAAAGCAGAGACGGTCGCCGCCGGCACGCTGCTGATCGCCGAGATCCCGGCCGAGCGAGTGGCGGTGATCTGGTGAGCGCTCTCAGGTTCGCGGCCTACCTGCGCCTCTCGACGACCGACAAGCAGGACCCGGCGCTGTCGTTCCCTTCGCAGCTGAAGGGGTGCCAGCACAAGGCGGTCGAACACGGCGGCGAAGTCGCGTGCGAATTCACCGACCAAGAATCCGGCGCCAAGCAAGACCGCCCCGGCTGGAGCCAACTGCTGCACGAAGCGCGCGACCGCGACAGCCGCCGGTTCGACGCCGTCGTGATCTACTCCACCTCGCGCCTCGCGCGCGACCGGTTCGTCGCGGCCCTGTTCGAACGCGAACTGCGCGACGTCACCGTTCCGATCCACTACGCCACCGGCGCCGGGGACCCCGACACACCCGAAGGCGCGCTGTTCGTCGGAATGCAACAGCTCTGGGACGAGTTCGAACGCAACAAGCTCGCCCGCGAAACCAAGCGCCGGATTGCGCGAGGCCTCAGAACAGGGCTACCGCACCGGCGGACGCACCCCTACGGCTACCGCCGCCAACTACACCAGCTGCCCACCAGCCACCTCGGCGACCGCTCAAAGCAACCGCGTCACACTGCACCGCGACCCCCAACAAGCCCCCGTCGTCGCCGAGATCTTCCACCTGCACGCCGCCCGCGGCCACAGCCCCAAAGCGATCTCTCCGGCTTGGTGATCCTTCCTCGTTTGCCTCCCTGCTCCCGGTCGTCGGTGGCCGCGCGCCGAGCACCTCAACGCACCCGGGGGACCCACCACCGCCAAACCACGTCGCCCCCGCCAGAAACCGCGGCGGACACTGGAGCGCCGCCACGATCCGCTCGATCCTGCGCCATCCCGTCTACACCGGCCGGATCGTCTGGAACCGCCTCGACTTCACCTCCGCCCGCCACAACGGCCACGGACCCCGCCTCCGCGCCCAAGAAGAATGGACCGTCTGCGAACAAGCCCACCACCCGCTCGTCTCAGACGAGCTCTACGCAGCCAGCCAAGCCCGCTTCGAGCAACGCCCCCGACGCCAAGCAGCCGCGACCGACGGCCGCTACCTATTCGCCGGCATGATCCACTGCGCCACCGGCCACCAACCACCATCGATGCAAGGCAAAGCCCGCAAAGACCGCCACTACTACGCCTGCTCCTACGGCGCCAACTACGGCGACCACGCCGCCACCGAAGTCCACGCCCGCCAGAAATGGATCTACCTCCGAGAAGACGCGCTGCTCCCGCTCGTCGAACGGTTCTTCGCCCAACGAATCTTCGGACCCCTCCGCCTCCAAAAGCTCGCCCAACAACTCAAAGCGCACGACCGCGACGAACGCCGCGCCAACCGCCTCGCCGCGACCCGCCTGCGCCAGCAGCTCGCCGACACCGACCGCAAGCTCCGCATCCAAGTCCAAGCGCTCGAAGACGGCATCGACGCCGAACTCGTGACCGCCGTGGCGGGGTGAGCCGCCGTCGTCGACGATCTGTGCGCCGTGCGCCGTGCGCCGCGCCGACGCCGACGTTTCCTTGGTGCTTCTGAGCCCGTGGCAAAGTCTGGCGTGGGGGCTTTGGCCGGGACCCCGGACTTTTTGCCTTGAGCACGAGTATCGCTTGTAATGCGAAGCTCCCGCGGGCGGCGATCGTTGTCGATCTGAACTGAAGGGAGCCGGTGATGGAGCATCGGTGTTGCGGGAGTGGCATCACCGAGCTGCGAGCCGACCGCGACACCGCCCAAGCCGCACTCAACGCCATCACCCCCGACGAACGCCAAACCGAGGACGACTACCTCACCGAACGACTCCAGCGCCTACCCGACCTCGCCGCACAACTCCAAAACGCCCCCCGCGAAATCAAGCGCCAGACATTCGAAGCATTCGCCCGTCGAGCACGAGCAGCAACACGCCGCGGCGCTCGCCGCCGCTCGCCGTGAAGCGCTGTCGCGCTCCAACAGCTCTCGGTCACCGTGAACCGCTCCTGCTGGTGTATGACCCTACGGGGTCGTCTCTGACATACGGTAGTAGCTAAGCCCACTGCCTTGATATAATTACTTGACCGACCTACAAACCCGGTCTCCGTCAAACTCAGAGCATTCCAGAATCCGCCGCGTCGCCGCCCACGCGTGCGCGTCGCCGTGAAGGTCGTCGTCGATCCAGGCCAATGGCTGATCGCCCGCGAAGCGCTGGATGCTCGGCAGCTTCCAGGTACGGGCATATCTCGAGCTAACATCGGGGCCGCGGTGCGCGAAGCGCACGACCGGCAGCGCGGGCAAGCCAAGCGCCGGAGCCAGCAGCAGATTGGCGTTGTCCTCCCAGGCAGTCGCCCAAGCGAGCTCGTAGCAGGTCGCCAGCTCAGCGAGCACCTCCGGCAGATCCGCCCGAAACGAAACGGCTCCCGCCCCGATCGACAGGTGCCTCATCGCGACAATCCGGGCCCGGACCGATCGGGCACAACGTTCCGTCGATATCCAGCAGCAACAGCATCGTCGACACTACCTCGAGGGTTACATAACGGTCACGGTGTCCCTCCAGGGTCGGTGTAGGTCGCCGACTGGATCGTGCCGCTAGTCGCGTGGCCTTCCCATGTGACGAGCGCCTCAGCGACGACGCGATAGCGGTGACCAGCGACAAGCGGTGTGCTGTTGCCGCCAGGCATTAGCCCGATCCAGGTCGGGTTCTGGCGCCTAGGCCCAGTGGTTGCGTACGTGCCCTGCTTGACGTAGAAGCTGCCATTCGGGCCTTGCACCACGACCCACACGTTGAGCGTCTTGATGCCGACGCCGTGCAGACATGAGATGGCGCCACCGTATGCGATACCCTGGCCTCGGGAGCCAAGAAACTGCGGGCCGTCAGTACTGACGCTGCACTGGAGCGTGGGTACTCGCGACAGCTGTAACGTCGTGACGGGCGTGATGTTGTCGTACTGTGCGGACGCCACGCTCGCGAACACGAGTGGTGTTGCGAGCGCTGCGGCCGCGATCATTCTGCGAAGCATTTACTCCTCCTTATGACTAGGCGAGTGCGGCGGACTGCCGTATCGCATTGACCCGGGCACTGACCGAGTGGTACTCAAGGCCTTGGATCTCGAACACTCCCGTGGCGCCGATCTCGTCCGAGTTCTTACGCCGTACTGGGATTGTCATGAACGTGGTCACCTTGTCGGGGGTCTTTGCCAGTGCCGAGGACACCAAATGCGACGATCTTCGCGGGGGACCGGGCACGCTGCTTGGAGAAGGCGACCACGACCACGGACGGCCTTCCATTCAGCGTCCGCGGCGACAGGCAGCGCCGTCTCCGCGATCGCGATCACTCGTTCATGTGCGGTTGATCGTCTTCTTCAGGTCCTCGCGTGCGTCCTGTGTCTTGTCGACCGTTGAGTCGAACGTGCCCTTCAACTCGCCTTTGCTTCCTTGACGCTCCCCTTTGCGCTTCATCTTCTTGTCGCCGGTGATGGCGCCGAGAGCCTGCTTCGCGCGCCCCAGGATTTTGTCAGTTCTCACACCCATGACTGACCTCCATTTGGTCGTCGTGGTCTACTTACAAGCCAGGCCCGGGTCGCCGCACGATCATCCGTAGAGCCCACTGAGGCAACGGCCGGAGAACCCGTCGGACGTGACGGAGCCAGCGTCGCAGCCGAACCGATTACCAGCGTGGCGCGCTCCCTGGTTCCGGCGGGAACTGAGTCAAGGCTCTGTAGCGAAATAGGGCGATTATTGACTACCGAGATTCTGGACCAACGCCGATTTCATCCGCCGCGGGTGGCGAAGCCCCGCCACGGGTGGGCGAAACCCCGCCGTGGTGACTCTTGGGCGATGGCGGTCACGCGATCACGTCGGCGCCGGCGATTCCGTTCGTCGCAACCCAGAAGCGCCGCTGAGATCGACCGGATGGCCAATGCAGAAGTCCGGACCGTCCGCTGCGGCCGGTTCTGGGACGCTCGGAAGTGGGCGAACTCGACAGCGAGCTGCGGCGCGCGTTCGACAAGCGCGACACGAAGGCGACACGATCAGGTCGACGACGCCAACAGCGGATCCATTCGACCTCGCGATCGTCCCGACACCCCCCAGTATGGCCTGGCATTCCCAGCCCCGCACAAGCGCTCGGCGTATGAGGCCTCGCTCGCTAACGCTCGGTGTCGCTCACAGCTTGTGCTGGAATCGCTTCTACAAGGGCGATTTGTCGCGACGCGGCGAAGCCCAGGCAGGATCTCGGCCTCGAACACACCGGGGTCGACCCGGTCGCCCTTCCACGTGCTGCACGGCCGTTTGATGGACCGCGTTCTTGGCGCCCCGGAGGTGCGTAGCTCGCCCGCCGTGAACAGGGTCTCGCTGCTCAGCGCGCAGCTGGGCGAGAACCTCGGCGGCGGCTTACTGGCGAGCGCTGGTGGCTTGCTCGCGGAAGCGCTGGGCGCGGCACGCCTCGCAATAGCGGCGGCGGCGTCGGCACGCGACGCTTCTCGGCTAACTTAACTAAGGAGAAGTCGTTGCCGGATTGGCCTGAGCTCTAGGTCCGACGGCGGGTAGTAGTGCCTGCGGGCGTAGCGGCTGGTCGCTGGATCGCCGCGGAGCGGGAGTGACGGGTCGCTGGTGGCGTCACGTCGGCTGCGATACGGCGCCCGCCCGACACGAATGCCTCTCCGAAGCTCCCCCCGGGCTTCCGTGACATCCAGCGGATGTCGCCGGCATTTGGGGCGCTATTGGCGCGGCTCCGGTGTTCCGGAGGCCTCGTCGTGCGTTCCGTTCTTCGTGGCTGTCAGATTCCAGCCAACAGCGATGTTGACCTCGGCCGGCGGAGGCACGAGGCCGTCCCATGCAAGACTCCGGTGTCGCCCAAGGGGCGAGCCTCGATCCTCAGCCGAGACCCGTCGATTCCGTCAACCGTGTCTTACACCACCCCTAGTAGCTCGGAGACGCTTGGCAACGCCAACTCCAGCTGCTGGAAACGCTACAACCGGCCAACCGTCCACCGACCCTACCGGCTCCGACCGACGCATCTACATCTGCCCGCACTTCCCGAGCGTCCCGTTCTACCTCGTGGCGCTCGATGGTGGGTGGTCCATGGGACCGTTCAACGAGACACCCTCGGCAATGGCCGCCCCGGCTGGCTTACTGGTGCGGACGGCCGCCTTGCCTGGTGCGACGACGGCGGCGGTCACGACATCGGCCTGCGGGTCCGCAACCAGGACGGCGACTTCATCGACGCCAACAACGGGGACGTCGGGCCAATGCGTACCGGATCGTACCCGGCACGGAGCTCGACAGGAGAGGACGGGGACTACGCCTGGCTTGACGGATACCAATAGGCTCGCTGCTCGTCTATGACATCTTGCGGCGGAGTGTTGAAGTGTTTTTGGGTCTCCGTGGATGAATGTTGGTAAGGTCACGTGTTCAGTCGCTCGTGTGGGAGTGTCAGGGTGACTGGCCCGCAGGCGAGGTGGATGAGCGCGAGTGCGGCTCCTGCGGAGTTGGAACCGTAAGCGCGTCGTGATCAGCCGGACCTTGTTGTTCAGCGCTTCGGCGCGGGCATTGTTGATCTTCAGTCGCCCTGCGGTTTGCTCTCTGACAGCGAGCCGACTGAACCAAGCGACGAGTTATCCGATGCTCTCTTGCATGAGCATGTTTGCGGTCTGGGCCGCCGCGCGTGTGTGTCGTGCCTGATCAAAGTGGTCGGGAGCAAGCCGCCGTGGATCCGGCCTCTGCCTTCCATGGGCCGCTCGAGCGGCCAACCGGCTTCGACGTCGAGTGTGCCTGGGCCGGTGGACCTGCAGCGCGCGAATGGTGCGCCGACCGGATGGACGTGGTGCTCCTGCATGTACGCCTGGATGTCCGCCAGGGCGTGACGGATGAATTGGACGCTGTCGCGTTCATCGACGCGCGCGCGGGTCGAGAGAACGGCTTGCTGGCTAACTCGCCACGGGCGGCGCTGGTGATGCTCTCGGGGTACCGGCGGCGCTCCGTTCGGCTGGCGCGTCGATGACGAGCCTTTCTCATCTCGTTGGCGTTGGTCTGTATCGTGGAGCAGAGTCCCGGTGGTCATGTCTCGCTCGTTCTCGCTAGGCCGCTGCTGGTAGCCGCGGTGAGTGTTCGGTCGTCGGGGACTGGGCGTCGATGAGCGCGAAGCAGCGAGCCACTGCGCCGCGGACGCTTTGCAGGCCGAGGCTGAGGTCGACGAGCCCGTCGAAGCCCCAGAACGCGCGTTGTGCGAGCAGGTACACCGCGATCAGGGTCCCGACGTGATGAGTGCCGGCGAACGCTGCGACGACGACGGCGGCGATTGGACCGAGCTTGGCGAGGCCGCCGGAACCCTGCAGATTCACCGCTTGCAGCCAGCCCAGGTGGATCTCCGCCGCCAGGACGCGGTCGGCGACGACGCTGAACCTGCTCGTCGACTGCGGGTCCTCGCGGCGATCCAGCTCGCGTGTGATCGACCGCGTCAGGTGCTCGAGCTCCTCTTGGCGACGCTCGGAGGCTGAGGCGGCGGGTTCCTGCATCCTCCTGGTCACGACCCAGGTCAGGGCAAGCTCCGGGACGACCACGGGGATGGTCCACGGTGACATCAGGCCGAGCGCTACGACTGCGCTTGTGAACTCGACGAGGAGCATCGATCCGCGGTCCAGGACCGACACTGTGATCCCGACGGTCTCTGCGTCTGAGATGAACAGCGACGGCAGTCCGCTCTGCTCATCCTGGTCGATCGACGAGCGTCTGCGGGCGCCCTCGAACATCTGTAAGCGCAGGTTGCGGTACAGACGACCCTCATTGCGGGTTGCCATCCCGTCGGAGAGAACGTATGCGACGGCCTCCATGCTGATCGCTAGGGCGATCAGGCCCGCGAGCAGCGCAGCCTCTGTCGTGTCGTTGCTCTCGACCAACGCATTCACGAGAGCCCCGAGCGCCAGCGGCGGCACAAGACCAACCAGCACACCGCCGGTGCTCAGCCCGACCATCGCCGCCAACCCGCCGCGGATCGGTCGCAGCAAACCGTTCAGTCGCCGCCAAGGAAGCGGTGCTGGACGATCTTCTGATTCGCGCACGTCAGCCATTCGACCCTCCGAGTCGACATCGTGCAGCCAATTCCACCCACCCCAGTCCAGCGCATCGCTCGCGCATTACACGTGGCGCCGGTCGCGCCGCACGCCAACATCGGTGCGACGCACCTCGTACCGGCACGGACTACTTCGAATCCTTCCCCTTCTTGTCCGCCTTCGGCTCCTTGCGCTCCTCCTTCTTGCTCTTCTTCTTCGCCATTTGATTTCACCTCCTTCGAGGTTCGAGGATCCGGTACCTTTCAGAATGCGCTGGCGGAGGTTGGCTTTCATCGGCCGAAACTACGCTCGCAGCACCGGGGAACTACTGACTAACCTAACCGGGAACTAAACTAAACGGCGCGTGGGGGTTCGCCGACGGCAATGTGAAGGCGCGGCGTTGATGATGATTCTGGTGGCGGGCCATCGCGGGCGGGCTGCAGACCTCCGGCGTGGCTGTAGGTAGGCGGCCGCGAATGACTGTGCCGGGAGATCTCGGCGAGGGTATGCGGGACTCGGGCCTGGTGTCGATGTTGGTCTTCGGTGAGCTCGGCCGACCTTGCGCAGATCAGTGTCGGGCGTCCTCCCAGCATCACCGAATCCCTCAGCTACAAACGCCTAATCACTCACGCCACTACCGCGTCGCCCGTCGCGGCCGACGTGCCCGGAGCTGACCTCGGAGGTCTCCGAGTACATCGCGCGCATCTGAAACCTCCCGCGTCGGCGCTCACGCTATGCACGCTCTGTCGGGCCGAGTACGATCAGCAGCACGCCAGCCTGGCGCGCACGTACGCCCGGAAACCAGACGAATTGTGGTTGACAATCCTTCTGGCTGCTACAACAATGACGATAACGACCAGACGATTCAAGACTCACCTGTCCGGGAAACGGAGGACGTCCAGAGGCTGCAAACGGCATCCCGTCACCGAGCGACAAGCGCAGGGCGCACCTCTGGATCCGAGCGATGAAGCCGCACATCGACAACACCACGTTCGGCTCGATCACAATCGACGGAAAGGTATTCGAGCGCGATGTCGTGATCGCGCCAAACGGCGCGATCACCAAGCGGAAGAAGAAGCTCTCGAAGGCCATCTACGGCACGTCCCATACCATCTCACTTCGAGAGGTCAAGTACGTGCTCGAGCAGGGATCCCACGCCCACCGCCTGATCATCGGCAGCGGCCAATACGACAACGTTCACCTCTCGCCTGAAGCAGCCGCGTGGGTCGAACACCACAACTGTCGCGTGCTCCTGCTGCCCACACCCAAGGCGATCAAGGCCTGGAACCGGGCAGGAGACAAGGCAATCGGTTTATTCCACGTGACGTGCTAAACGGAAGTTTTGTCGATGATGTCGAGCTGAGGACCCACCGGCAACCGACATATGTCGCAGCTTTCCGTCCATGTGACGCGCGCTCGGTAGACGGCAGGTCGATGATCCGGCCGTCCTTGTCCAGGTCGAGATCGAAGAGCTGCAACACCAGACGCTTGCGGAGCGCTTCGTCTCAGCGTTCGTCTTTACGTGTGGCCTGGTGATGGTCACTTGCGGCTCCTGATGCGATTGAAGTGATCTGCGGTGGACTGCTCCTTGACAGGCCTGGTCCACGCTGCCGGTCGGTCGTCCTTAGCATCTAGCTAGTGCTAGTCCGGCGGCGAGCAGGACGTGACTGCGCTCAGCCATGTAGTCGTCTGTCTCAGGCCGAGCGCCACTGCGCTGGAACTCCAGCTCCTCACCGACGGTGTATTACTGGCAGTCCTTGTACCTTTTGATCTGCGAGTCGCTCATGTCACTCTCCTGGTGGTGGCTGTTGATTGCCGCGAATCGCTAGCGTCACTGCACTCACGCCTTGTGTCCGCGGTCGTGGTTTTGCGGGCGGTGCTTGTGTTGACGTGACACCCGCCGGCGGAAGCAGTGTCAGGCCAGACCGGAAGCGCCACGAGCGACCGACGCGCACGGCGCCTACTACGCGACCATCGGCGGCGGCGCGCGTGAGCGTCTTGGGGTGCTTCCCGAGCTTCGCCGCCGCGGGGGCGGGCGTGAGCAGATCGCCGTCGTCGTGTCGCCCGAAGTACGGCGTCAGCTCGTGCGCGACCTGCTCGGCGAAGGTGGTATCACCACGCAGCTCGGCGAGGAGCCGGGCCTTGATCGTGCTCACGAGCGCCACCCCTAGCAGCGCGCGCACCGATCCCCGGCGCCTTCATCCAGCAGGGTTGCTCCTATGTCAAGGGAAGGTCGCAATTTGCAATTTGCGGGTTCCTCCTCGTCGGGCCCCCGGCTGGATACAGGCAAGACGCCGATGTGTCGCCCGATGTATCGCAGGAGGCCTCGGGTCGTGGTGGATGGCGAGCGGCCTTGCCGTCAAGCGCGAGCGCGGCTACGTCTGGTCATCAAGGAGTAGGAGTTTGGTGTGGGCGACGTGTCGCGCGACACGTCGCCCGGCGGGGCTTGATGCTGGCTGGATGCGCAACTGCTCGCTCGAGATAAGCCCCTGGCCCGCTGGCCGCTCGTTGGCGGTCGACCGCGAGCCTTGGCGCGCGAGGCGGCCGCCCGGCTTGCCTGAGCACGAAGCAAGCAGGAGGTGCCCAGTCTCACCGCCGCCTGAGCCCGCCGGCCAGATATCGCCAAGCTGCGACTCTCGGGTTGCACGCCGACGCGTCCTGAGCCGTTCTCAGCCCCTTCGACCGGCGCCCGCGACCCACAGGACCCCCCAACCCCGCAGAAGGGACGGCGTACGCGCGTGTCGACGCCAACGCGGGTCAAGAACGGCACGGCGATGAAGGGGGGCGAGCCCGGGGAAAGGTCTCGGCCCGGGAAAGCGATCGCGCCAAGCGACTCTCCGGCGCCCGGGAAGTCACCCCGCGGTGATCGTCCGGATAGCACGGCGCGGCATCCGTGCCGCTTGATCCCAACCCTCTTGCGGGTGCGAACTCCTCGGGTCAACACCGAACTCCTCGCGCCGACACCACACACCCTTTGCTCCACGAACAAGAACACACCGAGGAGTTGAGCAACGCTTCCACCCCGGGGGGGCCTGAGCCGCCCCAACCCCCAACCGACGAGGCTCACACCGTTACACACCACTACAACCCACGACTTGACTTCGCACACGCGACCGGCGGTCGTCGACGGCTGGCATCGGGCGATGTGTTGCGCGACGTGTCGCCGGCCGCTCGCGGTGCGCCGCCGAGGGTGGATCGTTGGATCCGCGCGTACCGTCGGGGCCGGGTTTGGGGCGCTGGTGCCGGCGCCGCGGCGGGTGGCGAACCAGACACCGGAGCGGTTGTTGGAGTTGGCGTGCGGGCTGCGGCGTGAGCAGCCGGCCAGGACGGCGGCGCAGGTTTACCGGATCATCGTGGAGGCGGAGGGCAGGTCAGTTGGCCGAGAAGCTTGCCGATTGTGCTGTCGCTGAGGGGGTTTGTGCGGAAGTGAAAGGTCCAGCCCTTGGCAGGGTCGTGCGCGAGGTTGATGGCGGCGCGAAAGGCCATCACGACGAGCGCGCCGACGACGAGGGTGATGGGTTCGCGGGTCGCGGTCGGGGTGATGGTGATCGCGCGAGCGACAAGCGCGTGGTCCTGTTCGGCGAGGTGAAGCAGAGCGGTCCGGGCCAGCGCGCCGGGGGTGGCGTCGAGGTCCGGGTGCTAGGCCGCGATCGCCATCGCCCTCTGTAGAAGGTCTAGTAGCTGGTGCTGGACGTTGACGAAGGCGGGCGCTTTCACCCGCTCGCCGGCCTGCGTCTGGCGGCCGGTGGTGGCGAGCTCGAGGACCTGTGCGGCGTTGCGGTGGAACTGCTCGTGGAGGTCGTGGATCTGCTGCCAGCGTTCGGGGTGGCGGTCACGGAACTCGCCCGGGGCGTGGAGCCATTTGCCGAAGGCGCAGGCATCGTCCTTGCCTGCCTGCTCGACCGAGGTCGAGCTCTGGCCGGCTTTGATCGCCTCGCGCAGCCGCGCGTTCCACGCCTCGTGGGCCTCAATCGCCCCGTTCAGGACCTCTGAGAGCGAGTCGCTTCTGTCGAGGTTGATCTGGAAGTGGCCGACCAACCGGGTGAGTTGCTCGGCGTTGTCGCGAGTTCCTGGGCGGAGGCAGCGATCTCCTGAGCGGACGCGGATGTCTCCTGCGTGGACGCGGAGACCTGCTCGGTGGAGGCCGAGGACTGCTCGGCGACCGACTCGATCTCGCCGTACCCTCCTGCCTGCTCGCCGTGCTGACGGTGATCTGCTGCGCAAAGGCCGCGATCCGCTCGATCCGCGCGGTCATGTCGTCCACCGCCTGGCCGATGCTGAGGAACGCCTCGCGCGTCTGCTCGACCACCGCCGCGCCGTCCTGGTGCGCTTGCGCGCCGTCCTCGACGACGGTGACGGCCCTGCCGGTCTCGTCCTGGATCGCGGCCGATCAACTCGCGAGATCTCCTGCGCGGCGTGCTGGGACTCCTCGGCGAGCTTGCGCACCTCCTCGGCGACCACCGCGAACCCGCGGCCCTGCTCACCCGCCCGCGCCGCCTCGATCGCCGCGTTGAGCGCGAGCAGGTTCGTCTGCTCGGCGATCCCCGTGATCGTCTGAACGATCCCGCCGATCTGCTCAGACTTCGCCGCCAACTCGCCGATCGCACTGCTCGCCGCCTCGCTCGACTCTCTCACAGAGCGCATCGCCTGATTCGCCTGTTCAGCCGCATCCACACCCGCCTTCGCCGCCTCGCGCGCCTGCGTCGCGACCTCCGCCGTCTGCTCCGCCTGCTCAGCGCTCTCCTTTACCGCCTCAGTGACCTCAGCAGCAGCCCGCCGAGCGGTCTCAACCATCCGGACCTGACGCTCAGCGCCCTCCGCGATCTCACCGATCGCCTGCGCGATCTCACCCGTCGCCTTCCCCGCCTCCTCGGAGGTCGAGGACATCTCCTTTGAGGCGGTGCCGACCGAACCAGCGGTGCTCGTCACCTCGCCAATCAGCGAGCGTAGATTCGCGGCGGTCATGTTGTACGCCTCATAGCACTCGAGGAGCGCCGTGCGGAAGGTCTCGGTTTGGCTCATGATCCGGCCCAGCTCGTCTTTGGCGAAACCCGACGCGGGCTTGGTACCAGCCACCAGCTTGACCGTCAGATCACCGCTGGACAGCGCCTGCAACCCAGGGACCAGCCGTCCCTGGAACGCCTTCTCCTGCGCGGTGATCCGCTCGATCACAGCCTTGACGCTGCGCGTCATTTGGCGCACGGTCAAGAACGCCGCCGCGCCGCCGAGCAACAGGGCGAGCACGAGCAGCACGACAATCGGCGCGCGGCTGGCGCTCGAGGGCAGGCTGGAGATCGAGACCACTGCCATCGCGACGAGAAACGCGAGCAGCAGTCCGACCACGCCGTACAGCTTCTTTGCCAGTGACATGTTCCTGAAACCCGTCACGTGGAACTCCTCTCAAGATGCGCGAAACTACTGGTGGCCTAGTGATCGGCCGCGACCAAGCCGACTTGAATACGGAGACTGCGGCGAACCCGCAACAGACCTGCGGCCCGAAACCGACACCAACGGGCTACCACCGACCCCCCCGCGACGTGAAAACCCACTACGCCCGGACCGGCAGCCTGACGCCTTCCCCCGGGCCGCATCCGCCGGGCCGGCGCCCAACGACCCTCGAGCCACCCTCGACGGCAGCCGGTTGTTGGGCGAAACGTTCGTTCGGCATGCTGGTCCGGCATCCGGGAGATGAACGACATAACGAAATTCGGCATCGCTGGGCAAGCCGTCAGCTCCCCCAGCGATGAGTGGGGGCGTACGACGAGCTGTTGCAGCGCGACAAGGTCAGCCTCGACCTCATCTGGCTGCGCGACGTATCGCTCGAGGACTCCGCAAACCTTCCGCCGCCGGACGTGCTGGCGCAAGAGATCGTGGAGGATCTCGAGGCGGCGGCGCTGGTCACGACGATCCAGTCGCTCGCGGAACTGCGCAACGCGCTCGGCACCGGCCATGGCCAGCGATCCCGCAGCCCTGCCCAGCCGCGTCACGGACGCCTCGCCTTCCACGCCGCGCTCACGGTCACCGACTTCCTGCTTACGCCTTGGCACGAGCGGAAGAACTAGGCGTCGCCCGCACGCTCCGCTTGTTGAACGCCGTACACCAAGGGCGTGACGGTCGCTTTGCCCTTCTGACGGATTGGGCGGATGCGAGAGCCCGCGACGGTCGATTCGGGCGGTCGAGGCTCGACGACAGCGCCACAGTCCAGGTCGGCCGCGAGAATCTGCATCTCCCTGACGTGCAGCTCTACAACGAGCAGCCGGGGCAGCAGAATGGCGAGCGCCAAGTTCGCCTCGAGGCAGGAGGCTCGAGCTTTCATGACCGAGCATTTCGGCAAGGAAGTCGCCGACCGCGAGCACACGAGGCCCACGCGCAACCGCGCCGCTCACCGCCGCAGCCACACCAGGGTTGACTCCAGGATGACGAGCGACTAGACGCGGACGAGCCACCCGTGGACAAGCCCTGAGACGCGCTTCGGCTCAATTGCGTCTCGTGCATGGCGGTGATGGAATCCCAGCCGCATGCAATTCCCGACCGGCATCAGACGCGGGACGGTCGTCCCGGGCATCTGCGCCGTCGCCGGCTGCAACAACCCCGAGATCCTGCCCGCGAACGGGTTGTGCCTGGTCCACAACGCGCTGCTCGCGGACTACCTCGCCTGGCTGGACGACAGGCTCAACGCGGACAGCTGGAATCTCTGGTCCTGGTCTGATCATGGACGTCTCTGACGGCAGCATGTAGGCATAGGTCCCGCGCGGCTGGCCTCTTGGACGCATCTCCTCACGCTGGAATGTTCCGGCTCCCACCAACGCCTTCAGAATGCGGTTCACTTTCTTGACTTGATCGCTGGCGACCGTCCGCGCCGGTCGGACTCTTCTTGCTCGTCGGCCAGCCACGCCGCTCGGCGCCGAACCGGCACGAGTACGGGACTGCTTGCAGGTTCCCGCTGGAGACTCGCTCTTGGATGAGCGTGAGGAGATCCGCGGCGAACCATCGGGTGTCTTCATCGGCGTCTTCCGGCAACGGCCCGTGGACAAGAGAACGCGGACAAGAGGAGGTACTCCTGTCGGAGACCCCTGTGGGACAAGAGGACGTACTCCTCCCAAGGTTGTCCTGAAAGTGCGTCTTCTTGTCCACGTCATCTTGTCGTCCAACGGCCGCCCGAACACGTCTCTGGTGATCCACCGCTCCGTCCGGTTGTCCGGGTGGTAGAGGTCGCGCATCTCCCAGCCGAGCACCGTCAGCACGCGTTGTGTGCTGCAACCGCCGAAGCAATGGAGCACGACGTCCATGCCGTTCCTGGCGCGACCTACCGTCAGCGAGAATCCGACGCGCTCCCGGTGGGCGGGGCAACTCCATCTGCCCTCCGCGCCCGACGTAGTACCCAACTGCTCCAGGCGAGCTTCGAGCGCGAGCAGAGGGTCCTCGTCGGCGCCCGGCCGCACGATGGGACGGGGAGCGGGCGCGCGTGAGTGCGGCGTCACGGTTCGTCGCGCGCGTCCGCCTCCTCCGCCAGCAGACGAGCGTAGAGGTCACCGACCAGCAGCGGGAGTTGGGTGTCCTGAAGAACCGGGTCGCTGGCGCCGAACGCGTCCGCGACCTTGTCGCGCAGGCCCCGCAGCAGCGGGCCGTCCCTCCAGCCCGGGGACGCGGACGTCTCCCCGACGGCACGCACGTGGTTGTCGGGTATGAGCGAAGCACCGCCCCGCTCGGTCTCCTCGGGCCACGCGCGCACGTAGATCCAGGTGATGCGGTCCATGCGTGAACCGTCGATCGGGTACTCCGCGACTGGCTCGTTCATCGCCTCTCTCCTTGACGATCTGAAGCGACCGCTCGCCCGCCCCCGCTAACGTTCCAGTGCCGCGGCCATGGCCGCCCGTTCCCGGCGAGCGCGCCCACCAGCGCGGCGGCGCCGCGCGTCAAGCGGTCGAGCAGCGTCAGCGTGAGGTCGAGGGCGTCGCAGGCTGCGCCCCAGGCGATCAAGGGACGGGCTGGCGCGCCGCGGCCCAGTGCGGCGTGCGCGGCGGCGCGGAGCACGACCTCGTGGGCGCCGAGCGCCGGGGCGAGCAGCCGGGCGCCGGTTCGGCCGGCGTCGTCGCCGCTCCAGATCCGGGTCGTCAGCTCGGGCGCCGCGGAGCAAGCGGCGCCGACCGCGGCCCGGCCGTCAGAGAGCGATCGGGCGGTAACGCGCGTATCCACGCCCGGATTCTCGCATGTCGCGCTCATGCCGAATCAGCTCGCCGAGCCTGGCCGTGCTTACTGGGCCCAGTGCTCCCGAAGCTGTCCCCAGGTGATCAGTAGGCTCGCCCCGCGGGTGCGGCCCTTCTCCTCGGGCGAGGACCGCATTGTCTGGAAGGTCTACGGTTGTATCGGTGGACGACGACGCGATTCGGTCTCTGGTCACTCGACTCGCCCGAGCTCATCCCTCGGGCGGCACCGTCATCGAGCGGGCCGCGATCGTGGCCCAAGGCGCTGACTTCGAGGCGGTCATGACATGGATCGTCGCCCACGGTGGAAAACCCGAGGCCGGCGTGGAGACATCGACCCGACACGGCCTGCACGGATCGCTTCTTCACGCCAGCGGCGGGTCCAAACCTCGGGCACCGTCCCGCTTCGTGCTCCCCGCCGGCGCGCTCGACTGATCCCGCGCCGAACGCGGGAGTTACCCACGCCCAACGGGCAGCAGTCCGCCGCCCTCACCGGTGCCACTGCGCATGGCGCTCACGGCGACCGACGCCCCACTACCGCGATGCGCAACACGCCGCGTCTTCGCCCATGCCCAGCAAACGCCCGCTTGGACGAGGAGCATCAGTCGTCATGCGCCCCGAGCTCGAGCCCACTTTGCCATCGCGGAGCGAGAGCGCGACGACGAACCTGGACAGCGCGAGAGTCCTCGGCGGAGTCGCCCAGCGGCCGACGCCGCCGCCTGTCCGCTGAGCCTTGATTCCGCGTGCAGATGATGGCGCCACTGTCTTACAGATACACACAGCCCCGTAACGGGCCAGTGAGCTGATCGGCAGCGCCCCCGTGATCCGGGGTGTTAGCCATGTCGCGCGTCCTGCGCGCCCTGGAGACGCCGGTTCATCCGAGTTACGCCATGCAGATTGCGTAAACCTCGTACGTAACTGTCGAACTGGTTGCATTGACGCCGTCGGTTCGCCACCCGTACGCGGTGCCGCCGCGCTGAGGCATCATCGGATACGAACCGACAGGCCCGCCCGCATACGTTGGCGGCGGGCTGAAGCTCTCTGCCCCGCCGCCGTTGCGTATCCGTCTCCCGTGCTGCTTGTTCCGGCAGCGTTGGCCGGGCACACAGCATACGCCGAATAGGAACCTCCGGGCGCGGCGGGGCCGAGAAAGACGTTGTCGGCAGCCACGGTGTTCCGTGTGGCGCTGTGGCGACGACTACGCGCGTCGGGCCAGAATCGTGAGTTCGGTTGGTCGGATCTTCTGCCAGCGGTTCACCGCGTGGTAGCACACGCGCGGCTTGAGGGCGCGGCAGAGCACACGATCAAGGGACGTCAGGACGCGTGAGTTATATGGCGACGGCCCGAGCCTCCAGAGCTTGAGGATCGGCGGGAAGATCGTGAACGTGTCGTGCTCGATTCGATCACGAATCCGAGCACCTTGAGCCGGTCGCGGAGATACGCACCCGGGATTCCGCGCTCATGTGGCGTGAGGCCTGGCCGCGATTTCCGCCCAGTTGCCACCCATGCTCGTCAGCGGCTCGCTCACCAACAGCAGGCCACCAGACGCAAGCACCCGCGCAAACTCGCTGAGCACATCAGAGACGTTGGGGATGTGGTGCAGAACGTTGAAGCACGTCACAAGATCCACGCTCGCCGTCGCTCAGCGCCAGGTCGCCGTTTGGCTGCGCGCGCGCGACTGACGTAGGCATGACCAATGCCGGGTCGCGTCCGTATCCCTCGCTTGACTCGATGATCGTCAGTTGCCCGATCTGGGTGGCCAGCGGAGCCAGCTCTGTCCCAAAGCCGCTACCAAACCCGAGAGCGTGATGGAACCGCCTGCTCTTCGGTATGTGTCGGAAAAGCGCCTGACGATTCAGCTCCCGGTAGCCATAGATAGTTGGCGGGATCCTGCGACTCTCCGGACATCTCAAAGTAGGCCTCTGCCTCGTCGGAGAGCCACCGCTCAATCTGCTCGTCTGTGAACTGGTCACCGTAGAGCTCTTCGCCGTACAGCTGCGCATCGCTTGGAGCCGGCAAGCGTGACGAGCTCATCGAGTCGAGTCTAGCCCGCCTCACGGCGAGCCGCGGGAGATGACTCGACGGCATCCGGCTAGGAGTGGATCCGGTCACAGGGAAGGACGCGACGAAGGCGCGCTCCCCCCGACCGCGTCTTCTCCGGACTTCCGCCTTGAGCGACAGCCAGCACTGAGGGCGAGCCTTCTGAGTTTGACGATAGGGACAAGCCTCGCGCCGCTCCCTTGAGCCGCGACCCGCCTACGCAGCCGCGCTAGAGTTTGGCGCGCGTGGTTGTAGCCCGCGACCGTCTACCACGATCGCCGAAGCTGCGGTCAAATCAGCGAAGACAGCGAATCTGGCGCGGGTAGGGTAATCCAGCCCTCCCGGGCGGCAGCCCAGCGACTGCCAGGGGGTATCGGGTCCACCTTGCCTTTCTCCGCCGACCGCGCGATCAACGCACACACGAGGGCATCCAGGACATCGTCGTTGTCGTTGCAGCTTTCCCGGAAGTCCGCCGAAAGCTCGAGCGCTGCCGCGGTCTGGCTGACCAGCGCGCTGACGATCTCCTTTCGCTTCTCGCGCTGCCCAGGCCCGCTGCCCTTGTAGCTGGAGACGTGTGGAGAAGCCGAGTCCTGGCCCAACCACCGACGTAAGGCCGCGGCTGGGTACACCTCAACCACACGATCCGCTCCGCTTCGATCGATCGGCGGACCAGGAAGCTGAGACAGGAGGGTCGCGCAACGACCACCCGACCCGGCCGAGCAAGAGCCGACCGAGCTGCTCGCCAACCTCGAACGGCTCCCAGACCTCTCCCAAGCCCTCCGCGACGCCCCACCCGCGCTCAAGCGCCAGATCTTCGACGCGTTCGAGCTGCGTGTCGTCAACGACAAGATCAACCGCCGCATCGAGATCAGCGCCACCGTCTCAGACGCCGTCGCACGCACGCTCCAGAACGCAAACGACCTCCCGCAGGAGGTCGCCAACGTCACTCACACAGACATACATACTACATAGCGGGGGCCCGCTTCGTCCCACGGGGTGACGCTCGGATTGTCGAGCAGTATCGGCTCGCAGCCTGATTGGCGCAGCGCGTCACTGCCGATCATGTCGGCCCCAGCTCAAGCGCGGACCACGCACCAGCTCCTTGATTTCTTCGGCTCCTACCTGCTTGGGCAGCCGCCGAGCCTGGCGAGCCGGTGGCGGTAGATCTGCATGTCGGCGTGGTTGAAGTCGCTGTGCGTTTGGGTCCGAAGGGCTGGCACATCTTCGCGGTGATAAGGGCTCGTCAGGCTCTCGTTGTGGCCGATCACGTCCGCGATTGGGATGTGGTATCGACAGCGAAGCCAGCGCACCAGGTGTAGGCTGGCGGCCATCTGTCCGGGATCGTCGAGCACCTGCTGGTCGCTGTAGCCGACGTGTTCGATCCCTATCGCGGTCCAGTTCAGCCCCACGGTGTGGCGACACATAGTGCCGAGCGAGACGAGCTGGTGGATGATGCCGGCACGGTCGATCACGAAGTGTGCGCAGGTGTTTGGCAGTTCGTGCAGCTCGGGGTCGGGCGTGTCGGGCGCGAAGGTGTTGTAGGTCGATTGGAAGTCGGGCGTCTCGGTGTAGTGGATCACGATCACGTGCGGGTCGATGAGCCGCCAGGTGGGCTTCATGAAGCTGCCGTAGTGGCGCTCCACATAAGCGGCCATCTGCGCTTTGCGCTCGGGGCCGAACGGGATCGGGTCCCATACGATCGGCGGCTTGACCACGGGGGTGATCGTCGGAGCCTTTGACCGGGGGAGGTCGGTCCCGTGCGTCGCCGTCGCGTCTTGCGTTGGTGTCGGCGTTGGCGAGGAGGTGCTGGGCGTCGCACTGGCTTTCCTCAGCGCGGCGCTCGCGGTCCCTTGTCTTGCCGTGCTGGTCTCGGTCGTTGTGGTTGTGGGCGTGGTGGCGTGAGTCGAGGCGGCGCATCCGAGAACGGCGGCCGCGATCAGCAGTGCCGCACCAATGGTCCACGGAGCGCTTGCCCGACGCATAAGCTGCGCAAGGTTCCGAGCAGACATCCAGGTGATGGTAGAACGGAACAGGACCCTCTGTAGCCCTACATGTGTGACGGTCCGAGCTGTTGTTCTTCTGAGCTCTCGCGAGGCCCTAGTGGTCCTTTTCGCAAAATGCCCGACGCGCGATATCATGGTGCTGTACAGTTAGAGCCGACCCGCGTTCGCAACGAGATAAGAGCGCACTGACGTCCACCGATCTCACCACGCGACCACGTAGGTGGATCGATCAGTTCACCGTGGACGTACTGTCCGATTGTCCGGAACTGGTAGAAGTGCAGCATTTCGTGGTCATCGTCGCTCCGCACCCCGGGCCCTGCCGTTTCAGGCGTGGCGGGACCGGATCTGCGCGGCACCGATCCCGCCGCCTTCGAAACCGCGGCGTACAAGGCGGTGACGCGGTCGCTTTCGTCCGGACAGAAGCGGATGCTCGAGCTGTGGAACGACTATGCCAACGGGGCGGTACCGACACCTATGAAGGAAGAGTCGCTTGGCCGCCGCGGATGAGATGAGAGGCGCGCTTCCGACCTATATCCCCGCTGACCGCCGCCAAGCGATGTCCGGCGGCCAGACACTTCCCGACCGCCAACGCGGCACCGTGCTTTTCGCCGACATCGGTGGCTGGACGCCGCTCGCCGAGGCGATCGAGCAGTCGTTCGGTCCGCAGCGCGGAGCCGAAGAGCTCGCCACGTCTGCCAACGGCGTCTTCGACGCCCTCGTCGAGGCCGTCTCGCGCCACCACGGGAGCATTGTCGCCTTCGGCGGAGGCTCAATGACCTGCTGGTTCGAGGACGGGCGGGAGCTTTCTGCTGTAGCCGCTGCGCTGGAGATGCAAGCTGCGATGGCCGATTTTGGGTCGTTCGCCCTGCCCGGAGCGGAGGCGCTGCCCGTCAGCCTGAAGGTCGCGCTCGCACCCGGCGACGCGCGGCGCTTCATGGTGGGCGATCCCAAGGTCCAGCTGCACGACGTGGTGGCCGGCGGAGCGGTCGATCACGCGTGCGCGGGCGAGCAGCTGTGCCGCCGCGGTGAGGTCATGGCCGACCGCGCCCTGACGTACGCGCTCGCTGATGCCATTTCGGTGGGTGGCTCACGAAGCGAGTTCATGCGCGTCACCGGCCTGCGGCAGGTGGTTGCCGCTGATCCGTGGCCCGCGCCGGTCGTCCGGCCGTCGACGAATACGTACTACAGGGATGGATGGCGCCCGCGGTATACGCGCGCGTCCGCACCGGGCAGGGCTTGATACTCGGGCACCTGGACCGCCTAGCCGATTCCCAGCGCCTGATCGCACGCGTGGCGAGCGTGATCGGCCGCCGGTTCTCGATGCAGTGGCTGATCGGCGCCTACGGGAACATACTCGACGGTACGCAGATTCCACAGGACTTGATCGCCCTTAGCGGCTCGGGCCTCACCGTGGCCGAGACCCCTCCGCCAGACGAGGCTTACCTGTTCCGCCACATCATGGTCCGGGATGTCGCCTACGAGACGCTCGGCTTTCGCCTGCGCCAAGACCTGCACGAGCAGCTCGCCGCATACCTCGAGCAGAGCGGCGAAACGCCGCCCGTCGACCTGCTCGCCTACCACTACGCGCGCAGCGCCAACTCCGCCAAGGAGGCCGTCTACCGCCGCCTGGCTGCCGAGCTCGCGATTCGCAACGGCGCTTACGGCGATGCGCTCTCGCACGTGAAGCGTGCCTGGGAGATCGTCGTTGGCCAGTCCGAAAGCGCCGACAAAGTCGAGCAGGAGCTCGAGCTGGCGCTGCTGTTGGGCAGCATCCTCCTGGTCACCGACGGCCCAGGATCAGCCAAGGCCAAGGCGGTCTACGACCGGGCGCGTGCCCTCTCAGCTGCCCTGCCGCCGGGCCCGGCCGTTGGGCGCGCCATCTTCGGTCTGTGAACGTACTATCCTTTCCAGGGGCCCATGGGTCCCGCTGCTGAGCTGGCCGACGAGGCGGTCGCGGTCGCCGAGCGCTCCCCCGACATCGGCGTTCGCATCATGGCCCACTTCGCGCAGGCGCAGACCCACGTGTGGACGGGACAGTGGCAGAAGTGCGTCGAGCACTTCGGGTTAGTGCTCGAGCTCTACGACCCGGCGCAGCACCAGGCCTACATCACCCAGTACGCGCAGAATCCGCGCTTTACCGCGTCGAACTGGATCCATGGGCGTGTGGGCGCTCGGCCACCCGGAGCGCGCTGCCGCCATCGCGGAGCAGGCGATCGCCGAGGCGCACGAGCTGCAGCATGAATTCACGTACACGATCGCGTTCACGGGCCGGCTGCTCCTGGCGTGGTTCCGCCGCCAGCACGATGCCTTCTTGGACAGCGTCGACGAGTACGTGGCCACGGCGCAGCGGTCGGGCAATCCCTTCTACGTAGCGCTGTCGCTGTCGCTTCTTGCCACGGCGAAGATCGTCCGCGGCGAGTCGATGCCGGCCTGACGCAGCTGAGGGCACAGTACGACACGATGCAGGCCCTCGGTCCGACACTCTCCGATCCCTTCGTCGTATCCCTGCTGGCGGAGGGGTACCAGAAGGCGGGACGCAACTGGGAGGGCATCGCCGTGCTCGACGAGACAATGCCGTCTTTCGAGCGGGACCGACGCATCAGCCACGTTCCCGACCATCTCCGGCTGCGAGCAGAACTGGCGGTCGCCCAGGATCCCGACGCCTACGAGGAGGCGCTCGCGCTGCTGGGCCGCGCGATCGACACCGCCCGCTCCAACAACGCGCGCTCGTTCGAGCTGAGGGCGGCACTGTCGGCCGCGCGACTGCTCCGCACCCTGGGCCGCGAGGAACAAGCTCGGGCGATCGTCGGGACGGCATGCGCCGGCTTCGGCGAAGGCTTTGACGATCCCGATCTGCGCGAGGCGCGGGGCTTCCTGGCCTGACCCGCTGACGAACAGAGCAGACTGGGGCAAGCTCTGCGATCAGCTCGCGGCCGGGTCTCACGAGGTGGTAAGCGACAAAAGGACGAGCGCGGGCCGACACAACCTTCTGAGCGGCTGGTCAGTAGCTCGGGCACGTCAGCCATGGGGAGAGCGTCAGCGGCGCGTCGGTCGCCAGGACCTTCGTCCGCCGGGGTGACGCCCGAATCGTCGATCAAACAGCCTCGCCGCGTAACGAGCGCCGTCTCTCCGACGAGAATTCGTCCGCCAGCAGCGTCTCGGTGAACGCACTCCCGTCGCGATCTTGTCCAGCTGCCGACCGTGCTGTGGAGTTTGGCGGAGGCTACGCGAACGCCAGAGCTTTGAGCATCGTGTCCTGGCCGATGTCGGAGGGAATAACGTCGATGTGATCAGCGCTGACAATGATCCGAACGAGCACGGAACGTTTCCGAGCGGGGTCGTCGGTGACGACTGACTTTAGGTACTCGTAGACGGTGACCGACGCCTGGAGACCTTTGACGATCTGGACGCCATCGAGGATGAACGCGCGCCCACGCGTTGACGCGGCCGAACAGATGATCGTGACGCTGTTGTTCAGCCACCAGAACTCGGCGTCGGCAAGGCCATCCGTGATCTCGCGATTCACCTCGACGTCGCGCTCGTAGTCGCCACGTTCCAGTCGAAGATGTAGCGGCGCAGAGCGCCCGTATCGTCTGTGATGAACCCCATATAGTCGTCCAGCGCGACGAGGGCGACGTGACTGTCAGGAGCATTCGGGTTTTCTGCGTACTCCAGCTCAAGCGTGTACGACTTCTTGCGCCCGGCGGGATCAACGGGTTCCCGCGCGCCCGGGAACTCGACCATTGCCGCAGCCTTTGGGGGCGCCCTGCTGCGTCAGGCGCTGACCCGTCGCCGTCACCTTCGGGTTGATCTGGTCGGTGTCCCCCTTGGGACGATCCGAACGGCTATACAAGGGTGCCGCGTCGCGAACTTCTGCCAGGCATGACGAAACCACAAACCGGGCGATCAGTTCAGCCGAGAACAACTCCGCGAACTGCTCCTCGGTCCTCGCCAGCTCGAGCATCTCGGCGAAACCCGCTCGCGTCCGCGCTACCACGACCACTACACATCGTGGGTCACCAGCGCACTTCGACGCCGTAGTCGATAAAGCGTGCGTCGGTGGTGATGATAGGAAGGCGCTCTACAAGCGCCTGCGCTACGAGCATGCGGTCGAAGGGATCGCGGTGGTGGGCAGGAAGGTCGCGGACCCGCCATGCATGCAGGGCGCTGATGGGCAGCCAAGCGAACCCTTCCTCGGCGATTCGATCTGGCAGACCGTCGGGTGCGGTGAGCTTGCCGAGGGACCGCTTGATAGCGATCTCCCACACGCTCGCGGCGCTGACAAGCGGTTCGTTGGCGGGTTCGGCGAGCGCTTCACGCGCCGCGGGCGAGAGCGCCGGATCGGCGGTCAGCCACCACAGTAGCGCGTGCGTGTCGACCAGCAACCGGCTCACGCGGTGTACTCGGCAAACTCGTCCAGCGTCTCGTCGAAGTCCTCAGCGATGACGATCTGCCCCTTCAGGGCTCCGGGGCGGCGAGGCGTCGTCGGGGCGTTGTACGCGACGATCTTGGCCACCGGCGTCGCGCCGCGGCGCACCACGATCTCCTCGCCGGCCTCGGCGCGCGCCACCAGCCGCGAGAACTGGGTCTTCGCCTCATGAATCGAAACGGCGTCCATACGACGTGAGCGTAGCGGACTTAGTCCGCTTAGTCCACGCGACACGCGAAGCGCCATCACATCGCGACAGCTCGGATACCGGTACCCGCAACCAAAGACTTGCGGTTTGGGGACGGGCTTGGATGCCCGTCACCAAACCGCAAGTACCCGCGACGACAGGCGTCGGGGTGCCGCTGCGCTGTCCGCGTCGCTACCGGCTCCAAAGAACGACCCCACCGGCCGGAAGAGGCCCGCAACAACGCTCCGGCACACGGTGCCGCCATCGCTGACATCCGGGTGCGGCCACCAACGATCAACTACAACCGCAACGTACGTGTCACTGCTTGACATTATCAACGCACCAGTTACACTCCAATAGTCAGCTTACGCGGAAGGTCTGACACCCTCACGCCCTCACCCAACGGTCCACGCTCGAGCGCGATACCGACCGCAACGACCCGTCCACATACCTATGCACCGAAGCTGTCAACGCACGCGCCAGCGCACCACGCTCAGCGCGCGTCAAGGAAGACTCAAGCAACTCCCGAATCAACCCATAGCGCCACAACGCTTCGGCCTCACGTCGGTCCTCTAACACTCCAGATCGCTCCCTTCTCGCTGACCCGAGCAAGGTGAACACAAATCGCCTGAAATTTGGAGCGCAGAGTTATGTGGGCTGCTCGGGCGCGATCAGCCGGCCGGCCGTCACACGCGAGCAAAACCCCCACAGGCCGTCCGAGGCCGGCTCGCCGAAGCGCTCGGCCGCCGCCGCACAGGCGATCGTCAACGCCTCGAGCAGCGCCTCAAGCGGCCCCGGGAGCGGGCCGGGCGGCGCGCGTGCGAGCTCCGCACCAAGCTCGACCGCAATCCCAAGCAGCCGACGACGCCAGCGCACCGCGCGCGAACGCGCCCGCGAAAGCCAGCTGCGGACCGTCGCCTCATCGATCAAGAGCACGTTCGCGATCCGGCGGTGGCCCTGACCATCGGCCGCCGCGACCAACGCAAACCCGATCGACCGCACGACATCGCGGCGGAACGCCAAAAGAAAACTCGGCCTGAGCGCGTGCGTAGCCCCGCACGCCCCGCGGCAAACAGCGCGGCGCAACCAAATCTGGCGGGTGACCTCACCCAACCGGACAAAGCGCAGATAGCCGGTCCTCGGCCACAAACGAAGCTCGCCGCCACACTCAGGGCAACGGGCCTCATCGGGCAGCCCGGGACCCACGCCGCGCTCGATCATCGCCTCGACTTCACCGACTGCAACCTCTACGCTCAGCAGACTTACCGCCAGGCGGGGCCTCCTGCGATCTAGCCAAAACCGAGGGGGTCCCGCCGCTCGCTTTCGCGGTCAAGCATCACACGCGCGCCGCAGGAACGAGCGCAGCCGCAGAACGATCGGCCCGTAACGAACGGCACGCTCGATGGCGCCAGAGACGCCCTAGATGGTCAGCCCGCCCTCTCTGTCAATCTAACTTGAGACGTTTTCCACAGTAGTAATTTTTTCTGGAAATCGTGTTGATAACTGGGCGGAGAACAGGAGTCTCAGCTGAACATGACGGAGATCGTGTCGAATGGTGCCGAGCGTGTGGTGCCGGACCCGGAGCTGGTCGAGCAGGCCAAGCGCCGGTCGTTCACCGCGAAGTACAAGGTAGAGATCCTCGCCCGGGCGGACGCGTGCTCGGCGCCGGGGGAGATCGGCGAGCTGTTGCGCCGCGAGGGCTTGTATACGTCGCATCTGACGTACTGGCGCAAGCAGCGCGACGCCGGCGCGCTCAGAGAGCTCGGGCGTCCGCGTGGGCGCAAGCCGGCCGACCGGCGTGAGGTCGAGAACGCCGAGCTGCGCCGGCGGCTGGAGCGCAGCGAGGCGGAGCTCGCGAAGGCAAGGAAAGTCATCGAGATTCAGGGAAACGTCTCAGCGCTCTTGGAGCAAATGCTCGGTACCGAGAGCGAGCGGGGGAGCACCGGGCGATGATCTGCGACACCGTCGAGGAGTTGACGCCGATCATCGGGACCAGGCCGGCGTGCCGGGCGCTCGGCGCTTCACCGGCGACCATCTACCGCCGGCGCAACCCGCCCGAGCCGACGCCGCCGAAGCCGAGGCCGGCGCCGCCCAGGGCACTGTCCGAACACGAGCGCGAGGCCGTGCTGGCCGTGCTGCACTCGGACCGGTTCGTCGACTGCGCGCCTGAGCAGGTCTACGCCACGCTGCTCGACGAGGGCACCTACCTGGCGTCCGTGCGGACCATGTATCGGCTGCTCGAAGCCAAGCACGGCGGGGTGCGCGACCGTCGCGACCAGCTCACCCACCTGCTATGCGAAGCCCGAGCTGCTCGCCGAGCGGCCGAACGAGCTGTGGTCGTGGGACGTATCAAAGCTGAAGGGCCCGGCGAAGTGGACGTACTTCTACCTGTACGTCATCTTGGACGTGTTCAGCCGCTACGTCGTCGCCTGGACGGTGCAGTACCGCGAGAACGGGCAGCTCGCCACGGCGCTGATCGAGCAGGCCACCGAGCAGCAGCAGATCACGCCCAAGGTGCTCACGTTGCACGCCGATCGCGGCGCCCCGCAGCGCGCCAAGCCCGTCGCGTTCCTGCTCGCGGACCTCGGCATCACGAAAACGCACAGTCGCCCGTACACCTCCAGCGACAACCCCTACAGCGAGGCGCACTTCAAGACGCTGAAGTACCGGCCCGAGTTCCCTGAGCGGTTCGACGACATCGAGCACGCCCGCGCTCACTGCCGCGCGTTCTTCGACTGGTACAACCACCAGCACCGCCACTCGGGGATCGGGCTCATGACCCCCGCGGCCATCCACTTCGGCCAGGCGCCAGAGCTCCACACAGCCCGTGCCCGCGTCCTCGACGCCGCCTACGAGCGATTCCCAGAGCGGTTCGTCCGCAAGCCGCCCGTCCCCCCGGCGCTGCCAACCGCCGCGTGGATCAACAAGCCCGAGTCAAAGGAGGTTGCTCACTAAATTCGCTCGCACCCCGTCTCAATCGACTTGACAAGTTCCGGAGAGTGGCGCCCTACAACGGTCCCGCCGTCGGTCAACGCGAAGACCGCCCAGAAGCACGACTACCCTTCGCGCGAGCACCGCCGCTCCTACAACCGCCGCACCGCCACCGAACGAACCTTCTCCACCCTCACCGACCGCTCAACCAACGACCTCTCCCGCGGCTGGTGCCGACTAATGGGACTCACCCCGATCGCGCTGTTCATCGCCACCGCCACGATCGCCCGCAACATCCGGATCGCCGACGCGTTCGCTGCCCGCCAAGCCGACAACGCCCGCCGCGCCGCCCAAGGACTCCCGCCCAAACAACGCAAACGCCGCCGCCACACCACCACCGAACTAATCAACGCAGCCACCGCGCCGCCCTAACCGCCCGCCACCGCCAACGAAAACCATACCCAGCAGCACGCCCCACCAGGCGACGAACGCCGACGCCGCAAACCCACCCCCCAGGGCCGAAACGATCACTCAACACGACCGACAGCCGCCTCAACGGCCCCCACCAGCGCACGCCCAGCCACCAAACCGCCGCGCGCGCTTCCGTCCGCCCCAAACGTGAACATCAACCGAGGTCAAACGTGAAGACCTCTTGATTGATTGACATAGCGGGGGCCCGCTTCGTCTCTCGGGGTGACGCTCGGGTGCTCGAGGAATACCCGCTCGCGGCGTGATTCCAAGACTGACGTCGTTCGGCCCTTGGAGGTTGTCTGAGACAACCTCTCAGACAAATCGGCCGACTGGCTGGGCCAGACAGCGAAGGTATCCTGACGCGATGGCGTACTTCCGCCACGACGAGCAGCGGCTTGCGTACACGGTGCATGGGGACGGGCCGCACACCACTGTGCTGATACCGGGGCTGTTGCTCTCGCAGAAGATGCAGACCCCGCTCGCACGCGAGCTCGCCGACCGCGGGAACCGCGTCGTGACGTTCGACCCGCTCGGGCACGGCGCCTCGGACCGCCCGTGCGACATGTGGCGATACTCGATGTCCGCGTTCGCCCAGCAGGTCGTCGCGCTGCTCGACCACCTCGAGCTCGACGAGGCGATCGTCGGCGGAACCTCGCTTGGCGCCAACATCACGCTCGAGATCGCCTCGCTCGCGCCGGAGCGTCTCCGCGGCATGATCATCGAGATGCCCGTTCTCGACAACGCGATCCCGGCCTGCGCGGCGGCGTTCGCGCCGCTGCTGTTCGCGCTGACGTTCGGCGAGCCGGTGATGAACGCGCTGGCTCGGGCCGCCCGGACGGTCCCACGTCGCGGAGTGCCGTTCCTGATCGAGCTCGGGCTCGACTGGCTGGGGCAAGACCCTGCACCGGGGGGCGCTGTCCTGCACGGCATCATCTTCGGCCGCATCGCGCCTCATCGCAGCGAGCGGCGTACATTCGAAGCACCCGCGCTCGTGATCGGCCACCCGCGCGACCCCGTGCATCCGTTCTCTGACGCCGGCCTGCTCGCCGACGAGCTCCCCAACGCCCGCCTGATCAACGCCAACTCGATCCTCGAGCTGCGCGCCCGGCCAGCGCGGCTGACTGCCAGGGTCGCCGAGTTCGTCGATGAAACCTGGAGCGGCACGGCCGCCCACCCTACGAGCAGGAACCGGGCCGACACCACGTAGCAGCCCAATTCCACCCAGCCGGGAGTCTCGCCGTGCCGCCTTGTGAGGGCCGTCAAGCCCGGCCACCAAGTCCCGGCGCGGGTGTCCAATCTAGCCTCTCTCGCCCTCCGCCTCCGCCGCATCGACCGGCTCGAAATCCCGCTGCTCAGCGCGATGTCGGTGCGGGTGTCCGTCGGCGCTCCGCTTCGTCCCTCGGGGTGAGTCTCACTGTGCTCGAGGAGTATCGGGTCGCGGCGTGAGCGATCACGGCCGAAGCCGAGACTGGACTAACACTCATATGGAGGAACGTTTGTCAAGCGCCCAGCGTTCATTGGTCCTCCGGAATACGGTGGATTGGTGGGGTTGGGCTCGCGTGGGGAGGCGCCGAGCGCGTCCTCGACGTCGGTCAGTCTCATATGCGGGGGTTGGCACCCCAGGTCCCTGGTTGCGTCGCCGACTGACGCGTGTCTAAGAACGGGCGTGGCCTGGTAAGGGCTGCCCATAGCGTTACCGCGCGTGCCGGCGGACTTCGGGGCCCGGCGCCTCCCCACGCGAGCGGGAGGGCTGTCAGCCTGGGTTATGGGGCGGTGGCGGCTGCCCAGAGGAAGCAGGCGAGCTCGCGCGCGCACGCGACGGTGATCACGTTGCCCGGCTTCTTGCGATCGCGCATCCGTTTGTGGATGCGGTGCAGGCGGTGTTGGGCGCGCCAGGCGATCTGGAGGATGTGGTCGGGCTGGCCGTCGTGGCGCTCGGTGAGCGCCTGGCCGATCCGGGGTGGGCGGGAGTAATGCCAGGCGGCCTCGACCAGGATCCGCCGCGCGTACTTGGAGCCGGTCTTGGTGATCGCTCCGTGCCGGTCGCTCTCGCCGGATTGCTCGCGGGAGGGAACGAGCCCGAGCCACGAGCCGAGCTGCACAGCGCGCGCGAACCGGGTGAAGTCCGCGACCTCGAGCACGAGGATCAGCGCCGAGAGCGTGTCCAGCCCACGGAAGCAGCGAAACCGGGAGACCAGCGGCCAGAACTCCGGTTCGCGCGCGACGCGGGAGAGCCGCTCGTCGAGCGCCTGCTTGCGCCCCACGAGCCCGTCGGCGGCGGCGAGGTTGTCGATGAACGCCAGCTCGGTGTTGGGCTGCTCGAAGCTCTGCGCCGCCAGCCAGCGCGCGTGCGCTTGCGTCCAGGCCTTGCGGTCGTACACGCGGCCGTGGCGCAGCAGCAACTTCGAGACGCGATGGCGGCAGCGCATCAGGTCCGCTCTGACCTGTTCGCGCGCCCGTGCCAGATCCCGGGCCGCCTCGAACGTGGGCGACGGAACCGCGATCGCTGTCAGCGCGCCGGCCATCAGCTGGCGCAACAGCAGGTCGGTGTCCCGGCGGTCTGACTTGTTGTGATCGCCCGACGCGCGCGGGGTCTTGCTCGGCGCGATCACCTGGCAGTCGATCCCAGCCGCCCCCGCCGCCCGATGCAACCCGAACCCGGTCGGCCCCGCCTCGTAGCAAGCGCGCACCGGCCCGGCCAGCCCGGCCAGCCACTCCACCACCGGCTCCACCGCGCCGGTATCGAACCGCCGGCGTGTCAGCTCGCCGCTCATTACGTCCAACGACGCCGCGTAGGTAGAGCGCGCGTGGACATCCATCGCGGCCCATGTCATCGTTCCGGTCACGGCCAGGCCTCCTTCGTATGGGGTCAGCCGGAGCCCATGTCCGGCCAGTCAAACCCCTTGCGATTGAGGTCTGGCCTTCAACGTCCCGGCTCAACATCCTCCATAGGGTCTAACAGCCCGCTCGCCCATGGAGGCAATCGGACGCTCCCACCCGACCAGCTCAGCGTGACATGCGGCTGGCGCGGCTATGCGCATTCGCGGGTTGCTACGGCTCGGGGTCGGTGAAGACGCCGAAGAGTTGGCCGAGGAGCTTGCCGATTGTGCTGTCGCTGAGGGGCTTTGTGCGGAAGTGAAAGGTCCAACCCTTGCCGGAGTCGTGGGCAAGTTTGATGTCGGCGCGAAAGGCCATCAGGACGAGCGCGCCGACGACGAGGGTGATGGGTTCGCGGGTGGCGGTCGGGGTGATGGTGATCGCGCGAGCTACGAGCGCCTGGTCCTGATCCGCGAGGTGAAGCAGAGCGGTGCGGGCCAGCGTGCCGGGGGTGGCGTCGAGTTCGGGGGGGACAGGGGCGTCAAAGCGAATGTGCTCTTCTTTGAGCGCAAACCCGCTTCGGCGACGCCGTGGACGCGGACGCTGTGGATCTACGACCTCCGGACGAACATGCACTTCACGCTCAAGCAGAACGCCCTGCGCTACGAGCACCTCCAAGACTTCATCGCCGCCTACCAGGCCGAGAATCGGGGTAAACGGAGCGAGGGCGAGCGCTTCAAGGCATTCACCTACGACGAGCTGATGCAGCGCGACAAGGTCAGCCTCGACCTCATCTGGCTGCGCGACGAATCGCTCGAGGACTCCGCGCACCTTCCGCCGCCGGACGTGCTGGCGCAAGAGATCGTGGAGGACCTCGAGGCGGCGCTCAGCGAGTTTGCGCAGATCGCCCAGAGCCTACGAACGGTCGAAGAGGCCTGACAAACCTGACGAGGGCGGAGACGAGAGTCTTGTCAGCGCTGCAGGCCTGGCCGGGGGACGGCGTGACACAACCAACGGGGTGCCAACGCACCAGCGCACCAGCGACGGGCAAGAAGTCCCGAACGGACGGGGCCCTGCTGACCGGATGGCGAGTGCCGAAACTGGGCGGAATCGTGCAGACAGCTTCCGCTTGCGTCCCTCGCGTCCCGCCCGCGCGTCCCTCGCGTCCCGCCCGCAGGGCTCCGTGCGTCCCATCTGACATGCGCCCGGAGCCGCGAACCGTCACAGGAGGGACGGAAGGGACGGAAAGGACGCACTCGGCCAGCATTGAGGGCGACGCCGGCCGACCACACGGTGCGATTGTCAGCTCTCGTCTCGCCGGACCAGCCGCCACGGAAGTCGGCCCGGAAGAGAGCACGTTGCGAGCGCGTCTGCGGCGCCGGCTAGGCTGGCAGGTCTATGGAGCCTCTCAGTCCGAGTCCGCGCAGCGGATCGCGTTGCTGTCAGCGACTCCGCGAGAGCCGCGTTGCTCAATCTCGGCCCTGTGGTCGTTCGCGCCGCTGCGACGAACAGGGTGACGGTTGAGATGCTTCCCGGTCAGCCGCTCCCAAAGGTCGACGCTGAACTCAAAGAGAACACCTGGGACCTCGGAACGATTGGCGCTGGAACTGGGGTCGGCGGCATCGTCGCTCTCGTGACCGGTCGCCCAGCGCTCGGATTGCTCGGTCCTCTCGTCTTCTATATCTGGGGCCGGATCCGCTGGCGTCAATCACAGCGCTGAGTCAGCGCCAGCCGCACGCGTAGTTGTTGAGCTCGTGCAACCGCTTCAGCACGTCCTCGCCGCACCGAGCGCTTGCGAGGGGAGCATCCCACTGCTCAAGAGCCGCACCGAACACACGACGGCGCGCGCCGGACTCTCTGGCGAGATCCGGCGGCTCCGCACGCAACGCTTGTATGCGTCGCCGATCACGCTGGCTGTCGATCCCCGTGAACCGCACCCCGACACAGGCTACGCGCTGGGACCGACTTGCAGCCGAGCCCCGGCGACCTCCGACCTGGCGCCTCTCCCGTTCCTGCTGGTGGCCGGCCATTGTCCCGCTAATAACCCCGGCAACCACGTCGCATGGCTGCTCGGCATAGGCTCCGCCCGCACGGGAGCCACACCGGAGCCACAGAATCGCATTCGACGGGGTCAGAGCCGTATTGCCCGATTCCAGGGCCTGGGAGAGCAGCAGAGTTGTCCCGCTCTACCGGTCAACATGACGCTGTCCAAAATTGCGTCCGCGTTATGACCATGATTTACTAAACTAGACAATATCTATCGTCTTAGCCAAGGAGGGCGATGTGCTGACGGACGACCAAGTCGATCGAGTCTTTCGGCTCACGCTGGGCGTGCACGCGCGTTGGGCGGATATTCAAGTGGCCAAGTTGCTGGGCGGCGCGCCAGACCAGCTGGGCTCGTATTTATGGGACCACTGGATGGGAGAGCCCGAGCAGCCGTCCGAAGGCCAGGTGCAGACTGCGGTGCAGTTCATCATCGCGCACCCGGAGATGGACGATGAGGCGGCGATCGAAGGCGCCATGTCGGCGATCAGCCTATGAGACACCAAACCGTCGTCGCCGTGCCCTGGTGGGCATGTCTGCCCGGCTGCCAGCAGCCCGGCGGCCTAGACTAGGGCTCCCGGATGGAATTGAAGTAGCGATCGAGCCCGTCCCTCTGGGAGGCCCGACTACGGGCAGCGTCTCGCGCGCTTCGACAGTGGGCGAGCCTCTTCAAGCTTCTCCGGCACTGGAGTGCCCATCCGAGGCTCGCCGCCCCTTGCCCCACCGGGGTAGCCAAGTAATCGACCGTTGCTGACGGCCTTGAACAGTGCTACGCGACGACTTGGCTAAACCTCGTGACGTGCTCGTGACGTCGGGAATGCGAGAGGCCTCGGTCGCAACAGGGCCTGCTGAACGGCTGGCGAGTGCCGAACCGGGGTCGAACCCGCCGGTGCCTCCGCGGTGCGTCCCTTGCGTCCCACGCGTCCCGCCTGCAGGACTCACGCTCTGGCGCAGGCCGTCATTTGGGAATGCCGACCGGGACGGGTGGGACGCAAGGGACGCACCGGAACGCGCACCTGCCAGCAGCCCGACGGCGCTTACGCGGTTCCTCTGACACTCCCGCACGATGACGTCGCCCGGCTGACGACCCGGGGGCGCGGCCGCGCGAGTACCAACGGTGTCAAGGCCGCTCGAAAAGTGGACCACCTGCGCCGGGTTAAAAGTGGACCACCTGGGGCTGGAGAAGCGGACCCACCGTGGGCTGGAGAACTCCAGGACGGGGGAATAAGCGGCTGCGCGCGGAGCGAGGAGCGGAGCGACGAGCGGAGCGCGTAGCCGCTTGCGCGTGTTCGCCCGGGGGGCCCCGAGTCTGCCGGCGAGGAAGGGATCGCAGCGACGCGTCGCGCGACATGTCGCCCGCGCAGCCGATGGTCCCCACGAGACAGAGGCGAGCGGGGGTTGGCCCGGCCGGTTCTGGTTTTCCGCCGCTGTAGCGGTCATTGTTCGCTGCGTGCACGAGGACGAGCTGGTGCGGCTGACCAATCATCATGCGGCGGCGGCGCCGATGATCGAGGAGCGGCCTGGGCGCTATCTGGGGTACTTCGAGAACAAGTTCGGCGAGCAGCTGGTGTTCGTGCACGACAGGGGCGAGCCTGGCGCGGCGGTGTTCCTCGGCGACGTCGGCTGGGAGCCGCGTCGCGTCAGCGACGCTGGCGGTCTGGCGGATGTGGGAGACCTGATCCTCAACGATGAAGAGCGAGCGTTCGTGACCGCTTGCTGGATCGCGACAGCGTGGCGACGCGAGGCCGTTGCTGCCGCTGAGCGGCGGGGTCGCGGCGATCTGCCAGTAGCGCCGGCCGGGGGCTGACCGCTGTTGGAGCTCGGGCTCTGCGGGGCAGCTTTTGGTCGGCCGTGATCGCCGCGAACCGGAAAGGGCGTCGACGATCGCGGCGAACTGCGCGAGCGCGTCGCGGACGAAGCTCCCGGTCGATGTCGATCATCTCGAAGCTGAGCCGGGCTGTCGCGGTGTCGGCCAGGAAGCCGTCGAGCGTGCCTCTTTGTTCGTTGAGCCGGATCGTCAGGGCGAGCCGGTCGCCTGAGTACGGGTCTGGGTCAGCGAGGGGGTTGGCTGGCCGTTCTGGGCGTGTTCGAGCGCGCGTAGCTGATCGACGAAGCTGGTCAGATCTGAGGTGTAGAGGATGAGCTGGCTGTGAGCGGCGTGGAGGTCCAGGCGTCGTCTGAGGTCGAGTTCGATCTCGCAGGCCAGCGCGTTGGCGTCCCGGCCCGGTGTCGAGGTCGGGGAGCTCGTAGCCGTCGAGGTAGAGCTCGAGTTGAAAGTCGCTGGCGGTGAGCTGCACCTCGATCATGCCCGGGCACCGTAGCGACCGGCGGCGAGCGTGGACTCTTCCGGCGGGCCCGCTTTGGCGAGCTTGTGCACGTTGGCCTGCCGCTGCGCGCTCCAGCCCGCGGCGCAGACGCGTCGCGCGACGTGTCGCTTGCGCGCGAGGCTCACTGCGCATCGAGCTGCACGGTCGCATGGCCTGGTGGGGGTGCGCGCCTGAGCCTGGCGCGGGAGGCGGCCTGCCGGCAGCGCTTTGAGCAGTAGCGCGCCTCGGGCCGCAGCCCCGTGGGCATCGGGCCCTCGCAGTGCTCGCAGCGCTCGGGCGCCGCGAGCGCTGAGCGGCCTGAGCGCTCGCGCAGGCGGGCGCGGGAGTCCGCCTGCCGGCAGCGTTTTGAGCAGTAGCGCGCCTCCCGACGAGCGCTTGCGGGGATCGGCTGGCCGCAGCGGCTGCACTTTCGACCGACGCCCAGCGGCTCGCTGAGCTCGGCCGACAGCGAGCGCTCGCGCTTGCCGCGCATCCGACGACGTGTCGCGCGACGCGTCGCGCATGGTCTGGGCGGCGGTTGCGGTCGCGGGCAGCAGGATCTCCTCGAAGCGCTCGGTTCCGCGCGTGCCAGCCAGCATCAGCGAGCGCTCCGCCACGCTCCACCGGAGCGTCGCCGCGATCGGTGGCTGGCCGCGGAAGCTCCCGTAGCGGCCCCACACCGGCGCGGCGAGCGCGCCGGCGAGCTCACCCTCGCTCGCATCCACGAGGCGAGGCGCTGAGCCCTGGGCCTCGAGGCTGACGCCCTCGAGCGTCCCCGGGCGTCCGCCGCCGCCGCTGAAGCGCACCAGCGCCAGTTGCGCGCCCACGCGCCCAAGCGCCCGCCACACATCCTCGGCGGCGTGCAGCTCCCCTCGCGCGCAGTGAAGACGCGCGGTGTGCGGGGCGACCACCGGCCGCCCGTGCGGGGTAGCGCACCGCTCGCCCGGCTGAGCCTTGCACACCGGGCAGCGCCGCTGCCGCCAACCACGAGCGGCATGCAGCGTCAGCGGCGGCTGGCGGCGCGGCGCCACGCGGCTCTTGCAGCGGGCGCCCGGCCGGGCGCCGCAGGTCGGGCACCCGTCCTCAAGCCAGGACCGCCGGTCGCTGCGTTCTGTCTGCGACGCGTCGCGCGACATGTCGTGATCGTCTCAGGGTCGGCGGACGGATCGCTGCCGCGAGGGATCGCTCACCCGATCTCGGGGCGCTTGGCCGGTGGTGGGGAGCCGAGGTCCTTGTCTTTTAGCCGGTAGGAGTCGCCCTTGAGGTCCACCCGAAAAGGAACACAGGTCTGCACTACCGCAGCGCTCTCGCGCGTGAGGTGAGTCGGGAGGAGGTCGAGTTGTATCGGGATCCCCGGCGGCGCGGGAGTTTTCGTCGGGGGCTGTGGGGCGCGGGGAGGGCTGAAGGTGCTAGCGGTAATGGCCGCCCTGTCCAGCGATGTTCGCCGCAGGACTCTGCCTGTGCGCGTGGAAATGGCGGGCATGAGGCATTCATCGATCGGCGAACAGGTCGCCATGGTCATCGCGGCGGTCATGGCTGGACAGCTACTACTCATCTGCTCGGCGACGCGTCGCGCGACACGTCGCTGGCTGTCGTTCTGGGCCGGGTCAGCGGTGATGGCCGAGTCTGGGCGTACCGGGCGCTGGGGCAGGCTGGTTGTTGCACTCGGCGGCGGAGTCGGTGGTTCCGAGCCGTTTGGGTCGCACCCGCGTCTTGCGCGCTTCGACAAGGTGCAGGTCAAGTACGAGATGTTGCGCGCGCATGGGTCGACGGGCAGACGGCGAGCGCGGCGGCGAGCACGCACGGGTACTCGCGCGCGGCGTCTATCGTTCGCGGCGGCGTTGACAGGTCGGGGATGGTGGGGCTGTTGGACGAGCGGCCGGACGGCGCGGCCCGTTGCGGCTCTCGCCCGAGGTGTTGGCGTTCCTGAGGCGCGCCGGGCGAGATGCCGGAGGCGTCGGGCGCGCCCGGCGCGCGAACCGCAAGACCCGCCAGCGGGAGCGTCCGCGCGAGGAGTGGATCGCGACCCTGTCCCGGCGATCATCGATCGTGACACGTTTGAGCGCGTCAAGCACGTCACCCGTGACACCGGTGGATTCCGCGCGGCGCCGAGCCGGGCGCGTGGCTGTTGCGTGGACTGGTCCATTGCGGATGTCATGTGACCTGTCACGCTCAGCGCATCGCGGTGGCAATGGACCTTTCACCGTTACTACCAGTCCCAACCACGATGTGCTGCGCGCCGGCTTTGAGGACCGCCGCTGTCCGGAGCGCAACATCCGCGCCAACGAGCTCGACCAGTACGTCTTCGAACAAGTCCGACGAGCGCTGCTTGACCCCCGACAGTTCCTCGCCGCCGAGCGCGCCGTGATCGCCGGCGCTCCCGACGAGAACCAGCTCGTCGCCACGCAGCTGGGGCGCCTGGACAGCGCGATCGACGCCAAGGCACGCGAGCGAACCCGACTCCTTGACGCCTACCAAGCCGGGCTGATCGAACTGACGAGCTGACCCGACGGACCGCGACGATCACCGCCCGCCGCGAGCAGCTCACCAAGAGAAGGACGCGCTCACCAAGCGCAGCGCCGAACTGGCGACCGAGAACCGGCTGCGCCGCGGGCGCTGGCTTCACCGAGCGCGTCGCCGCGTCACTGGACGAGCTCAGTTGGACCGCCGCCAGCGGTCGCTACGACTCGTCGTCGAGAAAGTGCGCGTCAACGGCTGGCGGGTCGATATCCACCTCGCGATCCCCTTCCCCGACCAACCACCACCCGACGAGGACCGACCGGACGACGGCCCGCCGGACAACGACCCCAAGAAGCCCGGACGGGAGCCGGCCGAGCACTGTCAAGCGATGTGCGCCTGCGTTCCCTTCGTGCTGGGGTTCTCGGCGTGGTGCACGAGCCGGTCGATGGTCGCCGCGGCGACGATCTCGTCCCCGAAGATCTTGCCCCGGCGGGAGAACGGCTTATTCGAGGTGACGATCATCGACGCGCGCTCATCGCGGAGGAGACCAGCGCGAACATCAGGTTCGCGGCCTGCGGGTCG
>CAWEQQ010000051.1:0-36577 GCA_963811155.1 uncultured Solirubrobacterales bacterium | reverse complement strand
AAGTGCCTGCAAATCGCCGCCCGTTGAGAGCTTCATGCGTTTTGCTCGGCGACCGAAATAATACCCAAACGTTTCAAAGGCCGCAAGGCGAGCGGCGATGCTGGCCGCCGAGCCATCGAGCAGGGACGCCCCAGTGGCGCTCGATCATCTTCACGCTCGTCCCCATGATCTTGGCCAGCTCGAACAGCGAGGTCCCCGCCGCAATCGCCGTACGAGGCAAACGTACTGGCGCATGTAACCGATGCGGGCGGGGCGCTTGATCCCCGCTGCCTCGATAGCCAGAACCTATTCTCGATGACGGAAGTTGTCCAGGTGAAGTATCACCGCCTTGCGAGTTTCCGGAACAGCAGAGGCGTATCGAGCCGTGGAGGCGAACGCCTAGAACAGCGGCTAGGGCACGGGGGGATAAGCGGCACCTGGCGCCGACTGCAGAGGGTCTCGTTAAGCTCAACAACCTCACCCGATCGAGGTTCGACGGACGCTGAATTAGCCGACCCGACGGTCGATGTCACTGGCGCTCAAGCACCTGCCACTCCTCCGGACGCAGGCCGTCGCCCCAGCGAACATCGGCAGCGCCGATCTCGGGTTCGCTCGGCGGCGATGGCCTCCAGCTCCGCATAGCTAAAAACTCGGATCGAACGGGGAGGAGTTTGGAGGTTCTTGCCCGTCATCCACGGCCGGGTTCTGAGTGACGTGGCCCGACGGAGAGCTGCTCCGAGGACTTGACGTAGGGCTGCGGTCAGGCCGTAGCGGGGGTCTGCGGGGAGCGCTGCGCGCCATGCCGCAACTTCATCGGCCATCCGCTGGAACTCGCGGAGAGGGATAGACGCCGAACGGCGCTCAGCGTTTTGCAACGTCACGCGCAGGATGCGTATCGTCCGTGGCCGCACATCGGCGGTCTGGCTCCAGGTAGAGGGCCACGAATTCCGCACAGCGTCAGTTCGGGCTTGACCGGCTGCTCGCCGTTCACTCGTGGCTCGACGTTCTCGCGATACCACGCCCAGGCGGCAGACTTGCTCGCGAATGGTTGCTTGGCCTCGCGCCGACCGTTGATGTAGTACCTCAGGCGATATCTGCCCCTGGCGATCCGATCTACTTGTCCCTTCTGAACGGCTGGCATCATCCCTCCTTGGATTGTTTGCTACGCTATCTCTGATAGCCCGCTTGTCCAGCCAAGCGTCCAGCTTATTCTGATAGCGCATCGCTCCGCTGGGCAGTCTGAATCCAGGGAGTTTGCCGTTTCAGTCCAGCGGAGAATAGTTGCTGGGCTGACGCCTAACTGATCAGCAACTTGTCTCGCCGTTAGGAGCCGCTCCGATGCCATAAACCAGCAGATGAACCGCCTCGGGAGCTTGGGGCTTAGGCGGTCAATCATGGTGGTTTGTGGCAAGGTCCCAGACGACTTTGTCCCAGGTCTGCGTGTCATCCTCTTTGAACGCCTTGCGAACGCGAGTGGCGAGGTCGCTCGGTATCGGTGGCACTGGCGCGTCAAGGTCAGGCAGTTTGCCATTGCTCTGCCGCGAGTGTGGCGAATGAAAGCATTGATCCTGATCGCAGGTGAGCGCGCACCCACGCTTGCTGGAGCGTCTCTTCGTCCGGTACGACCTTCGTGACCTCGTACTCTTGCAGCTTCGCTTCGACGTACCGAATGAGATTCAGCGACGGAACATGTTCAGCTCGACGCGCTGGCCCTCCGAGATGAACTCAGCCTCCTCCTCGGTGGCACCGTTATCGATTAGGTTCTGGTTTGCTTCTCAGGATTCGTGTTCCTGCGGCTCCGGCTCAAGGTCCCACCCGTCTATGCCGTCAAGGTGGATTCCGAGGTCGGTTGCGGCCTGAAAGCCAGCGGCCATCACAAACCCGTTCTTGTCAAAGTCGTGCATCGTGAAGCACGATATTTGAGTTCGCGAGCCAGATCCCGCGCAGCAAACGCCGAGATGCCTTTGGTTGGCATCAGCGCGAGGTCGTAGCGCTTGTCGATCTGTTCGTGCTGAAGCAACTCGTCAAAGCCCTCTTTCTTGCAGATCAGGACTGCGCTGTAGCGGTTGCGAGCGCCCTGGGTTGGATTCCAATGCACCAGCTCGCCGAGTCGGCCGTCGGGCGGAGGCACGGCCAAGTAGTTCCGCACGTCCATCGTGGACAGCGGAAGTGCGACACCCGTGTGCGGTTCCTTGAGCACGCCGCGAGCGCCGCGTAGGATGTCCCAGCCTGGGTGATAGGCGTCGAGATAGTCCTCAAGGATCGCTTTGAAGCGCATGTCCGTGAGCGGACGGTCCGAGCGCAGATCGCGATCGCAGAGCGGGCGAATGACGTAGAAAATCTGGCGCCAATGAGTTGGCAGGCGGCCATCGTCGGAGGCCTGGTTGTAGGCGCGCTCCATGTTCTCGAAGCAGATGTCCTTCAGCGACCAGCGCGTGGGCGCCCACAGTGCCTGTCGTCGCTGCTTGGCTGAAGCCTTGCGCTCCTCGGCCTTGATCTGCTTCGTCCATTCCTTGCCGATGCTGCTGATCGCCTTGAGGATGTCCTCGGATCTCACGACGCCACCACCGAAGATTTGCCGCGATCCGAGTAGACGACCCGAGGGTGGGCGACGTGCAGCAACAGGACGACGGGCTGCTCGGGTCCAAAGCGCCGATCGGTCAATAGCGAGTCGAGCCCGCCCGGTCCGCCGAGCGTGCGAAACGGGTTGACCCAGCTCGACGACCAGTTGATGCCAACGATTAGCTTACGAGGCCGATCTCGATCGCCGAGAACGCCGAACGCGACCTCGGTCACCTGCGGCATCCCATCCTGGAGCGAGCGGACCAGCTTGTACTGAAACGACTCCTGATGGGTGGTCCCGCTAGGGTGCCCGCGATGTGCTCTCGGCTGATGACGCCGAGCTGCTGCGGGGCGACGGGTTTCGTCTGCTCCTGCATGGCGGCGAGCAAGCGCCCGACCCGATGGTGATCGAAGTCCCGGCCATCGTCGATCAGCAGCGCCGTGAGCGACGCCCGCGAGAGATCGGCCGCTTCGAGCACATGCTTGCACTTGGCCGAGCCGCTCAGCCCGCGAAACTCCGAAACAAAATCGCTCACGGTCCGCTCGCGGCCCGTCCGCCGATCCTGCGTGATGTAGGCCCCGATCAGCCGTTCGAGATCCGTTGGCTCGTACCAGTGCGGGCAAGTTGGGCTCCCTGGCGTCCACTTTCGCCAGTCCACGTCGGTCGCCTGCCAGCGGTGCTCCTCGCCGAACAGGCTGAGAGCCAGCGTGAGATGCGGATTCAGGGCCGCGAAGTCGCGGGCGAGCTGCCCGGATCGGCTTGGCGGCGTTTTGTAAAAACTCGGCGTTCCCCCAGTCATCGACGATCCGGCCGGAACTAGTTGCGGCAGACCACCAGACGCGCACGAACGAGCCCCTCGCTATCGGAGCGCTTGACCTCGGCCTGTGGCTGCTGGCCGATGCGATCGACCCGCAGCTCGATCTCCGAAAGAGCACGCCGCAGCCACCGATATCGACCAGGCCCAGCTCGCCGTCGAGCACGAACGGCATCGCGACGAGCGTCTTGAGCGCGTTACCCTGCGCGCCCCGGTCCGGAGCCACGTACGCCTCTCGGCTGAGACCCGGACCGTGAAGTCCAGCACCTTATCGACGACCCCGGGCTGGATCCCGGGCCCATTGTCGGCGACCGTGATCGTGCCCGCGCCGACCGCGATCGCGATCTCGGGCTCGATGCCCTTCTCCTCGCAGGCGTCGAGCGCATTGTCGACACTCCTTCACCACGACCACGGCCAGTCCCGGGATCGTGGCCGCATTGCATCGTCAGCTCTTTCTCGAATACGAAATCCAGCTGGCGGCTGGTCCACGAACGCGGTGCGATCGATGCCGCTGGTCTTCCTTGCGTCGCTCATGCCGCCGCCTCGGGCTCGTTCTGCTCCTCAGCGACCCGCAACGGCTCAGCAACCCGGATGGCGATCTCGGGATGGCGCTGGCGCCCTGCCTCTGCCGGGGCTTCCAGACCGCGCTGGCGGGCATCGACCGAAGCTCCGATCCCGCAGGGATCATGGGACGGCGCAGACCCGCCTAGCGGCTGCGCGGCTTGATCGATCTCGTCCGACCTGGCTCGGGGCTCTGCTTCTTCTGATCCCAGCATCAAGGCCGCCGCAGAATACGCCCCTGATTTGCTAAGTCAAATGCAAATTTGCTAGATGCTAGGCTAGCAAAAGCTCAGCAAGAAGAGCCTGCAAATCGGCCTAATCCGACTCACTCCGTTTGCTACTTTAGGGGTAAAGGCGCTAGGCTAGCAATTTATCTTACCTAGCATTTAGGTTTTCTGGCGGGCTTGCTGGGGCGAGCTTGACAGCGACGGGCACACTTTGCTAAGGTTCGTTGCTCGGCTGATACCGCCGACGTTCCGCATTTGCTATCGACAATCATCTCGGGCCGTTCTCTAGAGCGAGGCGATTGTCATTGGGTCGTCTGACGTTTGAGCTTGACGTTTGGGCTCGCCGAGGAATGGTTGCGGAGGCAGGACGGCCGACAACGCTGGAATCCGCGAGTGACTCTGTTCGCCCGCAGCCTCGGCCGAGGCAAACCAATTTGGAATCGATGGGACTGAACTACAAGAAGCGACAGAGACTCGAACGCAGGGAGAGACGCAGGGAGCTAGCGGCCAGAATTGCCGACGCTCAGCAGTCCATCTTGCATGGCGATTGCATCGAGCTACTTGCTGACATGGACGCTAACTCCATTGATGCCATCTGTACTGACCCACCCTACAATCTCCCATTCATGGGCCATGCTTGGGATACTGTCGCCAACTATCAGCAATGGTGCGAGGGGTTGGGGAAGCAAGCCCTCCGAGTGCTCAAGCCAGGCGGACACGCTCTTGTCTTCGGTTCCCCGCGCACATACCATCGTTTGACGAGCGGGCTAGAAGACGCCGGATTTGAGATCCGCGATTGCCTCGTCTGGCTTTACGGATCGGGGATGCCCAAAAGCCACAATCTGATGCTGACTGGGAAGGCTGGGACAGCTCTAAAACCGAGCTGGGAGCCCGTACCAGCGGCACGCAAGCCCTTCCCCGGGTCGGTGGCTCGGAACGTCTTAGAACACTGCACGGGGGCTTTGAACATAGACGGATGCCGCATCTCGATGGACGAGACTGTGCTCGCTCATCACACCCGGCCGGGTACGGTCGCAGGAGCGATGACGTGGACCGAGCCCAAGGGCGGTTTCCGGCGAACCGACACCGATACGAAGCCGGTATGTGCCGTCCGGCCACGGACGCTGGCCAGCCAATGTCATCCTTGACGAAACGGCGGCGACGATGCTGGGCGAGGCGAGCAGATTCTTCTACTGCCCGAAGCCGTCCCGAGCCGAGCGGGATGCAGGGCTTGACCATCTGCCGGTCCAAGACGCTAGCAAGTGGCAGGGCCAGATCGGACGACTGCGCAGAGAGGCAGGACTTGACAGAGGCAGGAACACTCACCCGACGGTCAAGCCGATTGAGCTGATGCGCTGGCTTTGCCGGTTGATTACTCCGCCGGGAGGGCTAATCCTTGACCCGTTCGCCGGATCGGGTTCTACAGGCTGCGCAGCGGTCTTAGAGGGCTTCCGGTTCATCGGCATCGAGCAAGAGCGGGAGTATGTGGAGATTGGCCGAGCACGGCTGTCGCATTGGGCGGGTGCAGCATCGGTTCCATCTCAGTCCACCATAACTCTCTGTGACTTGAGGGCCTGCGGACACGCAACCCGCCCAGCAGCTCCGCTTACGCTACGATTTACCCCCAAACGACGAGGAGTGCCGGAAATGCCTAGCCTGTTCCAAGAGTTTCCATCGTATTTGAGCTAGGAGAGGTCGTTTCTCTTTCTCTACGCTATGAAACGAGGCTCAGACGGCGCGCATTCCGTCCCGCCTGAAGGCGCTCTCTCGCCAGCTGGCGTTCCATGTCTGACATCTCGTGACGCTTCCGCCTCTTCCAGCGGAAGCTGGTCAGGTTCTTGGAGATCTCGAACTCCGCGCCCACCGAGGAGCCGTGCGAGTAGGACGCTATCTCGACGGCGGCGGCGTTGCCCGCAGTTTGGAGTGGGTCACCGTGCCCCCAGTGCTCCCCACGGCTGAACGGCTCGGGCGTGAGCGGTGTGCCATAGACCGCGTGGTCGAATGCACTCTCCGTCACCAAGATGATGTGGTCACCAGCCTTGGGATTCATGTCCTTCCTCCTGTGGGTTGTCAGGTCCCGCCGCCGCGACAGTGAGCGCACGGCGGGACGGTACTGCGACTACTTGGAGCTGGATCCTCCGAGCGTCGGCTCGACCGGACGAAACTCCACCGCGCGGGACTGCGGTGGAACGCGGTACTTCTCCAACTGCTCGGCCAGCGCGTCAAGAGTCTCAGAGACAGGCGGTAATCCTGCCAAGTCGCGATTACGTCTTCTGCGGCTTCCCGCAGTGCCTCGTCCCTCTCGATCTGCTCGCGGAGCTTCAGTACCTGGGCGTAGTACTCTTGGTCCGCATCGAGGTCGGACTCCACGTCTGACAGGTCAACGTGGGGCTCAGTTGCTTCTGTGAGCGGCCCCGTGATTAGCTCCTCGACGTAGGACGGATTGGTGAACTCGCTCAGCACCTGGCTGGCTTCGAGTACCTGGTCCAACACGGTGGCTGGTGTGGTTTCCCGCGTTTCCTGCTCCTGAGTAATCATTGCTCTTTTCCTCCTTTGTTGGTCTACATGTGGCATCGAGTGCTCAATAGGACTCGCTCCCAACGCCGAGGGCGGCGTCTTGCTTCTACAGATAGGCCGAGCTAGTTCTGGGCTCTCCAGCAGACTCCATTCTCGGTGTCTATCTTCACTTTACCACACGCCTGCCGGGTGTCAATGGCGTCGCTGGCACTTTTTCGGCATTACAGTTCCCATAACAGGTCATCACAATTCCACGCAGGGGTTAACGCTTTCCAAGCAAGGTTATGACGATTCCAATCAAAGGTCAGCAACGTTTTGACATTTCATTGGCATCCGCGCCTCGCTGCACCCGCGCGTAAACATACCACGAGCGTGCCGACTTCCTCGCATCGGAAATCTTCCGGGCTCGACCTTCGATAAGTCGGCTGGGCGTGTCATAATGGATAGACAAGACTTGCATGACCTCCGGGAGTGATGAACCCCCGAACAGGTTGGCCTTGTGTCGAGTAGTGTGAAAAGCTTGGCGGCTTTGGGAACTCCCGAGACTCTTCGGGAGTTCCCTTTATCTAAAGGTCGTGTGCGATGATGTAAAGAGAGATACCCATCATTCTCTCACCACCGCCAATGCGATACACACGACAGGCTTGCACTCGACATAAGGATCAACTGCGATGCAAGGCGCGCTTGAACTAGCAAGCGCTCTGAGCGCCACTGGACTCGCCTGCTGCTACGGGACGAAGGGCACGGCCAAGATGTCGATCGTTCAGGCCGTCGCTGAGGATCGTTGCTATGCGACCTACATCCGCGATGATGTGATCGCCTTTGAAAGCGATCGTGAGGACGATGCTGTCCTGCAATGGGTCGAGTATGAGAAGGACCTGCTCGACAATCCTCCGTTGATCGAGCTGTCCCGTGGTGCGGGCAACCGGTGCCACATCTACTTTTTCCCCGGCTCCAAGCGCGAGGCAGAGTACCTGACCGCCAAGGCTGTCGAGTTCGGGGTCATGCCTGACAGCCGGATGATCCGTCCGCCTGAGACGCTCTATAAGGATGGAACGACACGCAGTTTGGTCGTCGGTGAGGTTCCCGATTGGGTATGGGAGCTTCCCCCGCCGCCGCCCAAGCAGCTCAAGGACGCCGCTGTCGAGGACGACGGTCATGTCGATCCCGAAGGTCTGCCCGACTCCGAGATCCCCGAGGAGGTTCAGGAGATCCTGGATAACGATTGGCCTAACGGGATGCGCTCCGACGCGATGATCGAGGCCGAGAACGGGATGCTTCATTTGCCGCCCGACGAACGGTATCGGTGGCTTCGTACGAATCGGTCGTTCTGGGAGAAGATGGACAAGCGCAGCGCTGCAAGCAGGGGTTGGGACTTCTACGTCAAGTACATCCAGGCTCGGACGCCAACGATCGACCTCGATAGGCGGTTCACGGAGATCAAGGGAGGCACGGCACCGCGTACGCCACGCGAACTGATCGAGGGACGCAGGCGGGGACGCATCCTGCTCGATCACCAACTCAACCACCCCGATCCCGATGAGCCGACGCACGTCATGCTAGTCGAGGGTTATCAGGACGCCCTCAAGCACGGCGACCTCGGCTCAGCAGGACTCCGGCCGCGCGATGATGCCGCAACACGCCATGCGTGCATCAATCAGCAAAGCCATCATCACTTCCTCCATCGCAAGGGTCATCCGCTGTACATCATCGACAAGGAGGACATTGGGGTTCACGGACGCAAGACGGTCGCCAACCTATGGACGCGACGCGCCCAGGAGATCGTCGCCACCTACGACCGCCATCATCCTTTGCAGGACTATCCGACGCTCGATGACCCGATCCACGACACGCCCGAGGACACGCCCGAGGATGCCTGGCACCGGCTACTCAAAGCCCAATACGACGCCCGACGAACCGAACGCTGGGGACAACTGAGGTTCATCAACGACTGCATCGACGCTTGCTTGCCAAAGTCAGCAATCCGATCATCAAGCTGGAGGACCATCCGAAGAGATCGAACCCCCTTGGGAACCTCCAACGACTATCAGAACGCTCGCCGGGGTTGGGTCCGCGAGCGTCGCACGGACTGCTACATCGACATCATGCTTCCGCGACTAGAGACATTCCTGGCCTGGGAGCAGGAGCTGCGCCCGTTGCAAAGGCAGAAACGCTGGCGTCACTACGAACCAAGCACACTTGGGTCTCCCCCCGTCGTCCCGCCCGAGGAGCGGCTGCGTCAATTGAGACAATCCCAAGAGCTACTCGCCGCGAGCAAGAGAACCCCCCCACCTGGTGGTTTTCTAAATAGAAGGTGTCATTCCACGCCACTGGTTGTGTCGCAGTCCGCCGAGCCATCCAGAGGCCCTCCAGACGCCTGTTGGAGGCTTCAGCAACTCAAACGCAAGTACACCGCCACCGACCTAACGCGATAGGAGAGTGAATGCCGCCTCAGCCTTCATGAATGCAGCCTTACCGTGCAAGCACAATTATGACCCAGACTCGTGTTCACAGGAACTAGCTGGTCTAATGGGGCGCATATGCATGAACGACGGCGTCTTCAGAGAAGACACAAAGCTTGACTCAATCATTATCATAAACCTAGGTATTTCTGTCCGAACGATGGTACGAAGGCCAGGCCCCTCCCTTGCCGTTTGAGCCTCATTGCAGAACCGGACGTTCTCTCGGAGGAACCCCGCTTGCGCAAGCACGCTATGTACTGCGCCCCGAAAACGCATGTTCCGTCAACATCCAAGACCACGATCCTTGCCAGCACTGGGGAATCAGAACGCAACCATGGCAAGCCCTCAACCTGGCCCGACCACCATTTCAGGGGTTCGCGAGCACGAAAGTCACGAGGGTGACTCTCCTCGCGCCTGAGGGCAAGCGCTGCGTCGGGCGTCCTCCTCGAGCATCGGACCGAGAGTTTCAGCGCCATCACGGTGCCAGGCGGTAGCCCCAGACCACCTGAGAGGCGTTGGCGAGCCGGGGCAGGCGCTCTCGTGCGGGGACAGCGATGGGTACCGGTTAGCCAGCAACCAAAGGCTCCAAGCTCGGCTCCCGCTTCCCGTCGGAGCAGAGCGATCACGCCATCGCAGCCGTCGCCGGGTCGGTCGGGGTCTAAGGGTCGCTCTTCATGGCTACGCGGGCACTGGGCGTCTTCGGGGCCGAGGACATCTACTTCGTCAATGGCGATGGAAGGGATCGCGCCAATCTGACCGCCGAGAATCGTCCATCGACTTTCGGCTGGAGGGTCGATCCCCCGCTGCCGCGACGGCGGGACGCCAGTAGTCGGTGCTGAAGTTGTTCAAGCCCATGGTGAGTCCCGGGCGAATTGACCTACGGTCCACGTTCGCCGGCGTGCCGCTACGAGGGATACTCCGACGAGGCGCTAACAGAGATCCGCGCTGACCCGTGTTTGCTCAGGCCCACATGGACCGGCTTTCGGCACTTGAAGCTTCGTTCTAGACGGATGTACGAGGAGTCATTCGAAACGCGTGTTAGACAAAGTAGGGATTTCTGACGGTTACTGCCCATCATTATGAGCGTTTCAGCAACTCCGGGGCAGATTGCGGGCAAAGTTCCGTACGAACTACTGTTGAGTGGTTCTCGTAGACAGTAGACCATGTTCGATGGAGGATGAAAGCAGGGGACTAGTGAGGTCCTCCTGGTAGTCGGCCCCAAGGAGGGGGTTATGTCTAGCTTGTTGCAGGGAAGCTTGTTGCAGGGAAGCTCGCGAGCAAGCGGTTCCGGCTCATTGCACTGCTCACCACCGAGGCTCGACGCTACACCTGTCGGCCCAAGTTCCGGTGGCCGATCAGACTTGTTGCGGATGAACGCGCATACGCCCGTCGTCATACGTGCCCATTGCCCGGCACACGTAAACCGTTACGGCCCCTGTCCGGCCTGCCAGCGCGCAAGTCTGGCAGCGACGCAGACGCAGATGGACCAAGCGACGGGATTGAAGACGAAGAATCCGACTGGACCGTGATTTCGAGCAACTGCAGCAAACTGCTGGGGTCGAACCTCAACGGCCACTGATACTTACACAAGGAAGTGTAAAGTGCGCGGGATGCGCAATGGGCAGCACGGAAGCAAGGTGACCCACCCCAAATAGGTTGGCGGCCCGTTCGAGTCGGGCGTGGGTCCTGGTAAGAATATGAACGAAAGCCGAACTACACCAGTATCACTCAAGCCCGTACGGAGCTACGTGAACAGCATCAGTCTCTGTACCACGTTCCTTGAGACCGAGGCGATGCGACTCTCGCCGCAAGGGCGAGAGGTACTTGGTGCCTTGCGGGCTGAACTTGATGCACTGAACCACCAACTCACATTGATGAAAACACGATAACCACACGTCCTCTCACAGGCCAGGCGTGCGGTTCTGGGGCGGAAGACAAACTCCGAAGTCGGAAGGAGCGTCACGGCGCGAACTCGCCCCTCTTACAACACAAGCACATACAACAGAAAAGAGAATGACAGGATGTCATTCATCAGGAAGCACCTCGCCACTCGTACGGTTTGAGACGCTCCCCAGGCTCAAGCGGGTGCCCCCCCGATCCGATCGGCTCGTGGCAAGCCGACCAAGCCTACTGGCGCAGGATAGGGCTCGCGTTACGGGCTCACGGCCGGGCTCGCGGTCGGGCTCGGGTACGGGCTCGGGTGCACGGTCGTGCTCGCGCTTGTGGGCCCTGAGGACCAATAGGACCAATCAACGACACGAGCCAGTCTCCGAGACTGCCGCTATAGCCATTGCCATGGGCTAGTTGCTAGGCGCTCTGGCCATCCTGCCCGTTCGTGCCGTTCTGTACGGTAGCGCCTGTGGCTCCCTGAGCGCCCGTGTCGCCTTTCAGACCTTGCGCCCCCGTGGCTCCTGTGGCTCCCGTGTCGCCTTTTGCTGCCTGCGGTCCGCCCGCTCCAGTTGAGCCAGTATCGCCTTCGGCCCTTGAGCGCCGTGGAGCTGGCAAGAACGCTGGGCTTGATCTGCCTGGTGGAGGTAATCAGGTAATGCTGAGCCGCTCCTGCCGCTCCTGCTGACACTAGCAATCCAGCGACGACTCCAATTGCGATCCTTCGCATTGCTTCCTCCCATGCGTGGGTTTGAAGGATGAGGCTAAGCCACTATCGAGAGCGCAATGCCTTGCCCCAGAATGGAGTCAACCAGCCAGGAAGACTCCTAACGGCGTCAGTATGCGATGCGGCGCGAGGTTGCGCAGCAGGGAGGAACCGTAGAATGACTCCGTAGGAAGCTCTGATGGATATCGAAGGGCGCGCGAGATTGCTCGAAGCAACGTGAAGCGCAAGTCGCCGATGCGCACCTCCGTTATTAGGGCAAGGTGGTGGCGCGCCCGCAGGCTCCGATGACACTGAGGACAACAACGGGAGCGTGATCGCATGCTCACTTATGCGAGGGATGAGCACGGAAACTGCATTGGCTTACTTTACCGCCCAAAAGAGGGGCTAGGCGTCGGTCGCGGCCCCTGTCATGTACTGGACGGCTTCTCAGCCTTCACCTCTGCGCAAGAAGCCCAGGCGGCCAAGAAGCCAATGAAGCACTCCGAGCCCCGCAGAAGGGCGCACGCGAAGGCTGAGCGGCATCACAAACGGCCTTAGACGTATGCACCAACCCGGAAGAAAGACCGTTATGACCATCGCGGAGATCGAAGCGTTGCAAAACGACCTGCGTCTGATGCGAGAGAACCTCAACCGCATCCGCGCGAGATTGGGCAAGGGCACGGCGTTCGCCTCGGTGGCAGGGGCAACCGCTGGCCAAAGATTACTTGGTGGCCTGGAGTCAATGGCAACGGCACTCGCCATCGCGCAGCAAGCGGTGGGTGGCCCGCAGCGTTAGATCTTCATAACGTCGTGCTCATGTTGGTCGCTCGCCAGCAGCCACGGCACACCATCATCGGGCTTACCTTTCCTTCCAAGCCCGATGACCACCACGATCAGCGAAACATGGAGGCCGCTTTCCTCTCTCCGGCGGCCTCCAACAATGTGCAGACTACTTCGGCTTCGTTGATGACTCTCTTGATTGGCTGGCTCGCTCCGAGGCAGCATCGATACGCCCAACGGCCGTCCTCCTGGTTATCGCTTCGGGACGGAGGTGCTGTCGCCAGGGAGCGTCCTCGTTTGGCGACCGGTGCCGTACGTCACCCGACCTCGGCGAGGACGGAAGTCCTCACGTTTGGGCTCAGGCCGTCCAAGCAGCCCCCAATGCCACGCCTCCAAGGCCCGCAGGTATTCGCGGCCCCAGGCCGTCATGGCGAGCCATTGCCTGCCGCGCGTCCATCGGCCAGCCATTGCTTTCCGAGAGGTCCGCTCATCGCGGTCCGGACGATAGCGGTACGGTTGGCTGGACGTGAGAGATGGAGAAGGCGCTCGCCGTCAGCTCGGTGAGTCCTTCGCCGCGCGCAGGACGGATCGCACCGTTGAGGCCACCACTGCCTGCCGCCCGCCCCGTCGGAACACCGTCGGCGTTCAGTTCGCGGGAGTTCTCCGTGATCGTCTTGCCTTGGCGATGCTCGCGCTGAATCGGAGCAAGGACAGGGTTTGGAAGCTGCCTGGGGCGCCCAAGCCGGACGCCCTGAGCCCTCTTGGCGTTTCGCCTTCGCTCTTCAATTCGATGGTGCGATTACGAGGCTCGATGAAGCGCTCGACGAGGTCCGTGAGGAAGTGGTGCTGGCGTTGGGCCTCGACCAGCTCATCGCCCGGCGTATCTGCCATCAGCGCGTTGGACAGCACGGCAAGCTCGACGCCCGCCCCTTCCTGGCGCTCCAGGTAGCCCTCGGGGTCGAACAGCGCCCTCAAGAACGGCGGCTCCTTCGACGGGTCCCCGTCAGCCAGATGCCGTGGAAGTCAATTGCCGGCATCGCGCAGACTCCGCGTGGACTCGTGCTGACGGGCGCAATCATAGGCGGCCACTGCGCCGACCGGATCGCCGTGTTCATCAAGCAGCGCACCGAGATTGAACGCGCCGTTGGCGTGACCGCGCTGAGCGGCGCGGCCGTCGGCGGCGATCGCCGGCCGCGTCGGCCTGTTCTTCGAGCAGCACGCCGAGATTGCACGCCGCGGGCCGTGGCCACACTCATCGGCCCGCCGGTACGCGCCCAGCGCACCGGCCACGTCGCCCTGCCCCTCGAGCAACACACCGAGATTGAACGCGCCACTTCGCTCGCCGCGCTGAGCGGCGCGGCCGTAGGCGGCGATCGCGCCGGCCGCGTCGGCCTGTTCTTCGAGCAGCACGCCGAGATTGCACGCCGCAGGGCCGTGGCCACATTATCGGCCCGCCGGTACGCGCCCAGCGCACCGGCCACGTCGCCCTGCCCCTCGAGCAACACACCGAGATTGAACGCGCCATCGGCGTCGCCGCGCTGAGCGGCGCGCCGGTAGGCAGCCATCGCGCCGGCCGCGTCGTCCTGCTCTTCGACAGCACACCGAGATTGCACGCCGCAGGGCCATGGCCACACTGATCGGCCCGCCGGTACGCGCCCAGCGCTCCGGCCATGTCGCCCTGGCGTTCGAGCAACACACCAAGATTCAACACGTCCCGGGTCGCTCGCTCCCCGTCAGCTGAGACCCCGCCTGCACCCCGGCGAGCTCACCGGCCGGTGCCGCGCCTTGCGTAACCACCATGTGACACTCCTGCGCCGCAGCATCCGGCTGCGCACCGCTTACCAGCGCCGCCTGCTCACGCTCGCCGCCTTGCGGTTGACGCGATGGACCCCCAAATCCGCGCGATCACGAATCGTCGTGACACTGTCCTTGCGGTCACTTGCTCTCTCCTTTTTTATTCGCTGAGCGGCTGACGACTCTACACCCTAGGCGCCAGCAAAGCAAGAGCGACTCTCTGAAGCCTTAGACCGGCTCCTCGGCGCTCTCAGAGCCGTTCTGGCGGCGCAAGGCGACCTGGCCGTGCGGCTCGAGTCAAGCCCTGTCGCCTGCGTGACCTGGGCAAGGTCGTGCCGTGTCAAGAGGGGGGCGGCTGACGATGGCATTGCGGGCCGGGCTCCACTCGGCGGCCTGATCAGCGGTTCGCCGGCGCCGAGCAGTTGATAAGCTTTGTAGGCCTGGTCCCGTCCGAGAGTCGACGACCACCGCAGGCCAGTGCGGCTTCGTAGAGATCACCAAGACCGGCTCCGGGCACGCGCGGCGGCTGCTAGTCGAAGCGGCCTGGCACTGATATGGAGAGTCGTTTGTCAAGGCGCTGGCTCAGGTCAACGCGTGCGCGATCCCGATTCGAGCAGCTCGACGACGTCAAGGTGGAAGGATTCAAGTTCGACTCGTGAGTCCAGGCTCGATCGACTACAGCTCAAATCAATCACCGCATCAGCAGGCTCGCGGTCCTCGCGAGATTTGCGACTCGCAGTATGCCGCGTTGGTTTCCTTGACGACCTGATGAATCGAGGGATCCGGACCGTTGGCCGATCACCAGCTGAACGGAGGATGGCTCGTCAGCCCCATTGGCGCGGCCCTCTTCGACCCCTGTAATTGCGTGGAACCTGCTGGACACGTTAGGAAGGGAGCTTGCCTGTGTGCGGAATCATCGGCTACATCGGATATCGCCGTTGCCAGGACGTATTGGTCAACGGATTGCGGCGCCTCGAGTATCGAGGCTCAGACCTCCGGAAGTAACCGTGAGAAATGTGAGCAGAGCAGGCATATTTTTTTGCCTAGTGGCTTGCAGAATGCGTTCTATTTTGGTATGGTGGCGGGGTATGGACCGAGTGACCGCTGAGGGGCAACTGTCGGGGATGCCCGAGCCGCATCGCTACTGGCGAACGGTGCAGGACGGCGAGGTGCTGGTCGGGTATGGGCCGCGGGTGATGTTCTGCTTTGACGAGCGCGATCAGGGGATGCGCAACCTGGCGGTGGTGGCGCTCACGCAGGCGGGCGTAGCGGGGAAGGAGGTGGCGGGGCTGTTCGGGCTCTCAGCGGTGTATGTCTCGCGGCTTCGCTCGCGGGCGGCGGAAGGCGGCTCGCAGGCGCTGTTGCCGCCGCGAGGCGCGCCGCGCAAACTGTCTGAGGCGCGGGAGCGCCGCGCGGTCACGTTGTCTGCGGAGGGTGTGTCGGGGGCGCAGATCGCGAGGCGGATGGGGGTCTCGGAGGCGACCGTCAGCCGTCTGCTCGCTCGCCGCCAGACGCGTGAGGCGCTGCAGGCCGAGCTTGAGCTTGAGCAGCCGGGTAAGGCGTCCGCCGGCGAGCACGTAGAAGGTCGCGAGTCGCTTTGCGAGCACGCGCCGGCGAGTGTCGAGCAGCCGGTCGGTGTCGAGCCGACCGCCGAGGACGCTGGTGAGCAGTTGACAGCGACGATTCTCGCCGAGCAAGCGCCGACGGCGGCCGCTGGGGAGCAGCCGGCGGCGGTCGGGCGGCCGGCGGATGGCGGGCAGATCGCACGGCTGGGCGAGGTTGAGGTTGGCAGCCGTTACGCGGGCGCGATGCTGCTGTACCCGTTTCTTGACCGCCTCGGCGCCGAGCGGGTGTTGGGGTCGTTGGCGGCTGGGGAGGCGCGGCGCTTATATGACGCTCAGGCGTTGATCCTGTCGGCTTGCTTCTCGTTCGCGCTCGGCGGCTTATCGCTTGAGCAGGCAAAACATCTTCAGCTTCAAGGCGCGGGGGCGCTGGTCGGGCTGGGGGCGTTCCCGTCGTTGCGGACGCTGCGCCCGCGGCTGGCGCAGTTGGCCGAGGCGTGTGACCCGCTCGCGCTGCAGCGCCAGTTCGCGACGGCGATGCTGGCCGCCGACGAGCACCCGCCGGAGCTGTTCTACGTCGATGATCACTTCGTCACCTACTGGGGCGCGCAGCCGGTCGCGAAGGGCTACAACATCCGCCGGCACTTGGCCGAGCCCGGCCGCGATGACACGTTCGTGGTCGACGATCGCTGGCGGGCGGTGTGTTTTGCCTCGGGCGAGCCGCGTGGGCTGTCGGTGAGCCTGCCCGACGTGCTCTGGCAGCTAAAGGAGATCACCGGCAGCCGGCGGGTGATGATCGGCTTTGATCGCGGCGGCTCGTACCCGAAGACCTTCCAAGCGATCGCACAGGCGGGCATGGAGTGGATCACCTGGCGGCGCGCGCCGCTCGTGCAACCGACCACCAAGCCGCGGCGCTCGTGGGTCAAGGTCAACGGCAAACGGCGCACTTACCTGCTCGCCGACGAGCGGATCGAGCTCGAGGGCTACGAGCACGGCCCCGTCCGCCAGCTGTCGGCATACGAGCACGACAAGGTCGTCTTTCAGGTGCTGACCTCAAACCACACGCTCACGGGCGCGCCGCTGGTGCACCGCCTCAAAGGCCGCTGGTGCACCGCCTCAAAGGCCGCTGGTGCATCGAGAACACCAACAAGTACCTCGAACACCATCAAGGAATCCACTGGCTGTGCACCAACGAGATGGACCATCACGCCAACACCGCCAAGGTCCCAAACCCGGCCCGCAAAACCGCCCGCGAACAGCTCAAGAGCGCCGAGACCACGCTCGCCCAAGCCGAGCGCGCGCTCGGCCAAGCCGCCCACGCCAACCAACAAGAGGATCTCGACCAGCTCACAGAGCAAGTCAACTCAAGCAAGACAGAACTCACCGAAGCCCGCGCTCGCCTGAAGCCGATCCCCGCCAAGCTGCCCGCCAACGAGCTTGACCCAAACGCGACCCGCGCCACCCCCAAGCTCGCCCGCCGCGCACTGCAAATGGTCTGCCGACTGCTCGCCTACAACGCAGAACTCGACCTCGCCCGCCGGCTGAACACCTACCTCGCCGACGCCGACGAATACCGCGCGATCACCCGCAACCTACTGCACCTCGCAGGCACAATCCACTACCGCCGCAAAACGATCACTGTCACCCTCGATCAACCCCACCCACCGCGCGTCGCCAAAGCACTCCGCCTGCTAATCGACGAACTCAACACCAACCCGCCCCGCCTCCCCACAGACCGCCGACCCATCACCTACCGGCTCAAAGATTAACCGCAGCCACCAGGCCTACTTCCGGAGATCTGATACTGTCAGCCATTACGGCACTCCTCTCGTGAGTGGTAGTGGTGCGGCGTCGAGGCCGTAACTTGACGCGAGCATTGACCCCCGCTGCCTGCGCGGGGGGTTCCGACCAACGTTCGACGTCACGGCAGCCGGACCTCCATATCGTCTGAGGCCGAGCTGACGAGCACTTGGGGTATGGGGCCGGGAAGGCACCGGCGGGCGGCGGCGGGAACGCGCGTAACGGCAAGCCCGGCAAGACGGTGATCACCGATCCGGGCCGTTGCGGATCCGCTCGCCGCAGCTGCGCAAGGCGATCAAGACCAAGGCCATAGGCCGTTGGGTGTGGACCTGTACTGGCCCCACTGTGGACGCTTTCAGTAGCCCCAACTCCGTCCGAGCTGACCTTTTCGTTTCGCGCTTTGTCAAGCGCGAGCGGAAGGGCCGGAAGGAGTGAGCAAAGTGGAGCAGTTTGAGGAGATCAGGCGCGATCGCGCGCGGGAGGGGTTGTCGATCCGGGCGTTGGCCAAGCGTTACGGCGTTCATCGTGAGGCGGTGCGGCAGGCGTTGGAGTCGGCGGTCCCGCCGGCGAAGCGGCCGCCGCAGGGCCGGCCGGCGCCGAAGCTGGGCGAGTTGCGGGCGGTGATCGATGGTTGGCTTGAGGCTGATCGGGAGGCGCGGCAAGCAGCGGCATACGGCGAGGCGGATCTGGCAGCGGCTGGTCGAGGAGTACGGCGCGGGGGTGTCCGAGCGGCAGGTGTGCCGGTATGTGCACGACCGGCGCCGCCAGCTCGGCGAGGTTGGCGAGGTGTTCGTGCCGCTGGTCAGCGACGCCGGCGTGGAGGCGGAGGTCGACTGGGGACAGGCGAAGGTGCTGCTGCGCGGCGAGCTGGTCGAGGTGCATCTGTTCGAGATGCGGGCGTGCTTCTCGGGCGCGAGTTCGTGGTCGCGTTCGAGGACCAGTCCCAGCAGGCGTTCCTGGAGGCGCGCGTCGCCGCGTTTACCTGGTATGGCGGGGTGTTCGACCTGGTGAGCTATGAATATGTGCCCGGGCACATATTCGTAGTTATGTACCCGAACCAGTTATGTTATGTGGCCGCGAGGATGATCCGGCTTGTGGTCATGGGGGTTGCCGGCGTCGTCGGCCTCCGTTCGGACACATAACGCGTAGAGCGAGGCGAGCCAGTTCAGCAGTGTCTTGTCGCTGCGCCAGATTGGGTTGGGTGCAGGTCCCCCAGAGGGACACCGCGGCTTGAATCTACGGGCGATCCGAGGGCGCGGCTGGACCTTAGCGTCGATTTTCGTCCGCCAATCCGAGCCGCGAGATTACGAAAGGCCGCAACACTGGCTTTGCGTCGCTGGTTCTGCAACCGAGTGGCCCGTTGCCGAAGTGGGGCTAGGTTGATCTCAAAACTACCCGTTAGCCAGCGTTTTTGTCTCGCTCGGACTCTTCAGGCCTGCGTCCCTGCAGGGGACCTGCACCGATTGGGTTGGTGTGGGATCCCTCCGAAACCCCCGGCGGCTCGGTCCTCGGTAGAGCGTCTTGCTTGGCTTTGGTGTTGATCTCGGCGTAGCGGTTGGTAGTGGTGAGGTCGGCGTGTCCGAGCCAGCCGCGGATGACATTGACCTCGACCTCGGCTTCGAGGAGGTGCACGGCGGCGGTGTGCCGGAACGTGTGCGGTCCGATCCGGCGGCCGGTTCTCGGGTCGTCGAGTTGGGCGGCGTGGCGCCGGACGATCTTGTAGATCCCGTAGCGGGTGAGCGGCTGCCCGCGAGCGGTGAACACGGCTGCTCGCGGCGTCGCGGAGCGCTGCTCGGCTTGGAGCAGTTGCTCGATGGTTCGGGCGGTTTGCTGCCAGAGCGGGCAGGTTCTCCATTTGTCGCCGTTGCCATGCAGGCGCACGCGCGGGTGCTCTGAACGTAGAGGTTCAGATGCTCGACGCGCAGGTCGGCGGCCTCTTGGACGCGAGCGCCGGTGTTGTAGAGGAACAGGATCAGTGCCCGGTCGCGCAGCGCGAGCCGACCGCGGTTGGGCAGGTTATGGAGCAGCTGTGTGATCTCGTCGTGTTCGAGGAAGCGGATCTCTGGTGGCGGGACGCGATTGGTCGGGATCGCGGCGACCTGCTGGCAGACGCTCAGCATCTCCGGCGAGCGCGAGGCGATGTACTGGAACAGCGTGTGGATCACGGCGAGCCTCTGGTTGCGAGTGCGGGTCTGGTTGCCGCGGTCCTGCTCGAGATGGCGCAGGAATCCGATGACTCGCTCGAAGGTGAGATCGCCCACCGTGAGCTTGGTGATGTTCGAGCGTTTGTCGGCTGCGAGGAACAGGATCAGGAGCCGGATCGTGTCGCGGTAGCTGCGCACCGAGGATGGCCGCAGGCCCTTGACGGTCATCAGGTGATCGGCGAAGAACGAGTGCAGCAGTGGCCCCAGCGGCGCGTTCGCACTCATCGTCCGGTCTCCGTCCATGCCGGCTCGGCGAAGATCTCGAAGCGACGGTTGGCCTCGTCTAGGAGCGCCGGGTGATCGTCAGGTAGACGGCGGTCGACGACGGTGCGACGTGACCCATGAACGTCGAGAGCTGATGCAGCCTGGTCGCGGGGTCGAGCCCCTCGCGATACCAACGCAACAGGCAGCCGACGGCGAAACCTTGTTCTGCGTCTGAGTTCGTTTCCGAAATTCGCCGTTTTGTTACGCCATCTCGTTGCGTGTGCAACGATGCTGTGAGGGGGTCAGACGGGCGCGAGGAGGAGCATGTCCGAACTACAGGATGTCAGCCGTCGTGGTGGGCGCGGCAAGCGGGCGCTGAGCGCGGAGGAGAAGCTGCAGATCTGGTTGCAGTTGTTGACGGGGGAGCTGACGCAGCGGCAGGCTGCCGAACGTTGGGGAGTGGATCCGACGACGATCATGCGAATCCGCCGCGTCGGCCGCGAAGGCGCCCTGACGGCGTTGGCCAGCTCCAAGCCCGGGGGCGGCGGTCGCGGGGCTGTGGACGCGGAGCTGGCGGCGGCGCGGGCGGAGATCGCCAGGTTGGAGGAGACGGTCAAGGAGCAGGCCATCGAGTTGGTGGCGTTGCGGGGAAAAACGCGCTCGGGCTGGTAGGCCGCGTCCCAGCCCGCGTCGAGGCGTCGGTCAAGGCGCGGCTGCTGGAGCTGATCGCTGAGGCGACCGGGGCGGGCTGGAGCTTTGGCAAGGCGTGCGGGGTACTCGGCCTGGGCGAGCGGCGCGCGCGCTACTGGCAGCAGCGCGCCGCCGCCGGCGCGTTGGTGGACGCCAAGCCGGGCGGCACGCCGGTGCACGCGCTGCGCCCGGAGGAGGTCGAGGCGATCCTCGCCCTGGCTGGGGAGTGGGGTGAGGTCGACGTCTCGCACCGCAAGCTCGCGCACCGCGGTTCTACCTTGGGCGCGTGTGGGTCTCGCCGTCGACGGTGCTGCGGGTGCTGCTCGAGCACGGCCGCCGGCTGCCCTACCGGCCGCCGCGACCCAAGCAGGTCAAGCGGCCGTGGCCGGAGTGGGTCGACTACCGGCCCTGTCAGGTGTGGGGCTATGACTTCAGCGAGTTCCCTCGGGCCGCGACGAGCGCGCTGGCGATCCTCGACTTGGTCTCGCGCAAGTGGATCGAGACGATGCTGTGCCCCGAGGCCACCGACGTGCAGGTCCAGGTGCTGTTCACGCGCGCGCTCGAGCGCGAGGGCCTTTTGGACGTGATCCTGTCGCTGATCGACGAGCTCGGCGAGGACGATGAGCTGCAGCCGATCCTGCTCTCGGTGTCAGACAACGGCGCCCAGATGAGATCGGGCTCGACCCGCGAGTTCATGGCCCTGCACGCGATCGCGACCCACTACGGCCGTCCCGGGACGCCCACCGATCAGGCCCACATCGAGTCGCTGTTCGGCCACGTCAAGTACGAGTGCGCCGTACCTGTGCGCGCTCCAGCATCCGGCCGACCTGGCGCGCGAGCTCGACGCCGTCCGCGAGCAGTACAACAGCGTGCGCCTGCACGCCGGCATCGGCTACGTCACCCCAACGACGAGCACGAGGGCCGCGGGCCCGCGATCCGCCAAGCCCGCCGCGCCGGCCTGGAGCGCGCCCGCCAGCAGCGCCTGGCCTACAACCGCGGCACCCACCCGAGGCTGCTCAGATGACCACGACCGTGTGCCCCACAGCGCCGAAAACGGGCGACCGATCACCCTCCCAGCCCCGCCGCAGGGCCGCACAGAGCCGCACAACGCGCCGGTTCTTGACGCGGCCGCCCGGGCCACGCGCGAGTAGGTCGCATCGCTCGCCCGAGCACGCTCGCGCACCGGCACGTCTCGCGCAGCCCACCCAACCCATCCGGCGAGCGATCAACAGCGAAAGCGAAGCGGTCTCAACGCGCGACGCACCCCCCGCGCGCTCAGACCCGCGTCCCCTTCATCGCAAGCCCTTGACGTGCCCCCCCACGCAACCCTCCCGAGCGCTAAGGCCCTGCGTTGAGCGAAGCTCGGCATGGTGGCGCAGTTCAATGCTCGCTACCGCGGAGAAGTACAACCCGGCGGGCGGCTCGCGAGTCCCAGCAGGCGAGCTGCGGCGTCGTGGTGGTCGGCGCTTCACAGCGTTGTCCGCCGTCGCTGGTGTGCGGGTGAGGTCGGCAGCCGGGCTGTCGAGGGAGGCCCAAGCCGGCGCTTGACGGCGATGGCCGCCGCTGCTACACCAACCTATAGGCCACAACCAAGCCCGATGATCAACCCCGAAACCGGCTGCGTAATAAACGCCCGGATTCCGGAAAAAGTCTCAGACACAGGTCAAAGCTGTGGCGCAGGCTGTGCAGGGTCGGTGGACAGACCCCGTCGGGCACCGGCAGCTCGAGTGCGAGCACGAGCCGGTGGAACGTCTGGCTGGCGGTGCAGGGATGCATAGGGCTTGTGCCGTCGAACGTGAACAGCGGCTCCTGGTCGCCCCTCGCGCCGCTGTGGTGCCGGCGCTCGAGCTGCTCTGCGACCAGCTCGGCGATCCGCGGGCCGTGCGGAACCAATCTGCTCTTCCCAAACTTCCCGCCACGCACGACGAGCAGATCACGGGTCGTGTCGACATCACCGATCCGCAGGCCGCACGCCTCGCCGGCGCGTAGCCCGAGCCCGTAGCAGAGCGCGAACAGCGTCCGGTAGGTCGCGCCCCGCTGTCGTGCCCGTGGGTTGTCCGGCAGGGCGCCGGCTGCATCCAGCAGCCGGCGGGCCTGGGGCGGGTCGAACAGGAACGGGATCCGGCTTGAGGTGACCCGCCGCCTGCGAGCGCGCAACGGCGAGAGGGCGAGCAGCTGCTGGCAGACCGCCCAATCCAGCAGGCAGCCGACGACGCCGAGTAGATGGTTAAAGGAACCCGGGCGCTGACGGGGCCTGGAAGCCAGGAAGTCATCCACGAGCGCCGGGGTGAGATCGTCCAGGCAGACCGCGCCGTGCTCCGCGGCGAACCGGGCGAGCAGCCGCAGCTCGCGCTGCTCGCTCACGTACTTGCGACCTAGTGCCCGCTGTGCGCGATGAACCGCTCAACCGCCACATCAACGCTCGGCTCTGGCTCGTGAGAGGACCTCCTCGCGATCGCCGAGTGCGACCCGGCGCAGCGGCTCGACGGCGACTTTGGCGTAGATCTCGGTCGATTGCGCCGAGCGGTGCCCGACGAAGTCACCGATCGTCTTGAGCGCGAAGTCGGCGTCGACGAGCCGCTGCACGCACGTGTGCCTGAGCGTGTGCGACCCGGGCCTGGGGACTTCGATCTCCGCCTTGCGGAGGTAGTGCGCCGCGCGGGCGGACACCGCGGCGGGCCCGATCGGCTCGATCGGCGCGAGCCCGCGGAAGAACACGCGCCGGCTGGCGGTCTGCGGCCGGCCGTGACGCAGGTACTCGACCAGCGCCTCCCCGACCGACCCGGTCAGCGGGAACGCTGTCGAGTGGCCGGCCTTGCGCTCGGGCACCGTCAGGCGCTCGCGTTTCCAATCGATGTCATCAAGCGTCAACGCGGCAACGTCACGGCCGCGCAGCCCATAGGTCACCAGCAACAGCAGCATCGCCCAATCACGCTTGCCGACCGGCGAGCGGCGATCAACACCAGCCAGGACCAGCCCGACCTCTTCCCACGTGATCGACCGCGGGACGTTGGATAGCCGGTAGGCCTGCGGCCACTCCATCACGCCGCTCAGATCGCTGCCCACCAACCTTCTCGCGATGCGCGTAGCGCAGCAACACGCGCAGCACCCCGCAGCAATCCCGCAGCGAAGTCTTCGCCAGCCCAACGCCAGCGCGCTCGGCTATGAACGCGCTCAGGATTACCGGCGAGAGCTCCGAGAGCCGCGCGACCCCGATCCGATCCAGATAGGACTCGAAGCGAGACAGGTGATGCTGGTAGCTGTCGATCGACGCGGGCCGAAGACCCCGCTCACCAGCCAGGTACCCGAAGAACCCCGGGAGCGCGTCGGCGAACGGCACCGGACGAGACCGCCGGCCGCTACCCACGAATCCCGGGATCGCCAGCCGCAGCATCTGCTCCACCGGGCCACGGAGCTCCTCAACGAACCGCTCGCGCGCGTCACGACGCCGAATCCGGCGCTGACGCTCGGTCACGAACGCGTCGACATGAACGGGCAGATCGCCAACAACCTGAACGCCACGCGCACCACCGAACTCCGCGAAGTCGACCAGCAACGGCACCCGCCGCAACACCGACCTCGACGAGTAGCCCTGCTCGGCCAACCAGACGACATACCGCTCGATCTCCGGGCCGATCCACGATTGCCTGATCCGATCGACCGTCTGCGGCCTGACGAAATACGACTCCAGCATCAGCGACAACCTCCCCGCAGGTAGATAGGTGGAGGAAGCACCGTCAGCTGGAACGCCAGCGTTATGTGGCCGGCCACGGCCACACGCCCGTGCCAATCGCCGTACTTGCGAAACTACTTCAACCGCGGCCACATAACTAATAGGGTGCAGGTCCCCCAGAGGGACACCGCGGCTTGAATCTACGGGCGATCCGAGGGCGCGGCTGGACCTTAGCGTCGATTTTCGTCCGCCAATCCGAGCCGCGAGATTACGAAAGGCCGCAACGCTGGCTTTGCGTCGCTGGTTCTGCAACCGAGTGGCCCGTTGCCGAAGTGGGGCTAGGTTGATCTCAAAACTACCCGTTAGCCAGCGTTTTTGTCTCGATCGGACTCTTCAGGCCTGCGTCCCTGCAGGGGACCTGCACCCCTAACTAATAACTGGTTCGGGTACATAAGTACGACAACCTGAAGGCTGCGGTCGTGCGGGTGTTGAAGGGTCGTCGGCGGGTCGAGTCCGACAGGTTCGTCGCGTTGCGCTCGCACTACCGGTTCGACAGCTCGTTCTGCCTCTCAGGCGAACAGGGAGCCCACGAGAAGGGAGGCGTCGAAAACGACATCGGCCGGTTCCGCCGCCGCCATCCCGTTCGCGAGCCGGAGGTCTCATCGATCGAGGCGCTCAACGAGCTGCTGGAGGAGGCGTACTGGCGTGATCTGGAGCGCACGATCACCGGCCAGGCAGAGAGCGTCGGGCGGCGGCTCGACCGCGAGCGTCTGATCCTGGGCAACCTGCCGCGGGAGCCGCACCCGACCTGGGAGGAGGCCACGCCACGCGTGGACAGCACGGCGCTGGCCACGGTGCGGACGAACCGCAACTCGGTGCCAGCGTCGCTGGCGGGGCTGAAGATCCGCGCCAGGATCGGCGCCAGAGAGATCAGCTTCTGGCATGACGGCAAGCAGGTCGCCAGCCACCCAGCCACGAGCGGCTGCACGGCAAGCACCAGATCAGCGCGCAACTGGACCGCTACCTGGATCCCTGGCCGCGACGGAAGATCACGACCTTCATAGCACCTGCACCTGCGGGATCGGGACGACGAACCGCGCTCCCCATTCACGCGCGTAGGCGAGCTGCTGCACAATCTCCTGCTTGAGATTCCAGGGAAGGATCAGGATGTAGTCGGGTCGATCCTGCTCGAGCACCTCAGGGTGCTTGATCGGGATGTGCGTCCCCGGCAGGAACTGACCCTGCTTATACGGGTTGCGATCGACCGTGTACTCGAGCAGATCGGTGCGAATGCCGCAGAAGTTCAGGAGCGTGTTGCCCTTCCCCGGTGCGCCGTAGCCGGCGATCCGCTTGCCCTCCCGGCGGCACGCGATCAGGAACTCGAGCAGGCGCCACTTGGTCTCGTTGACCTGACGCGAGAACGAGCGATGCCCCTCGAGCGTGTCGAAGCCGAGTGCGCGCTCGCGCTCCGCAAGCTCGCCCACCCGCGAGGACACCGCTTGGCGTCCGGTCCCCACGCGCTGGGCATAGAGGCGCAGCGAGCCGCCGTGCGACTTCAGCTCGTCGACGTCGAAGAGCTCGAGTCCGTGCGCCTCGAGCACCTTGCGCGCGGTCAGCAGCGAGAAGTACGAAAAGTGCTCGTGGTAGATCGTGTCGAACTGGTTGCTCTCGACGAGGCGAAGGAGATGCGGGACCTCGATCGTCGCCACGCCCTGGGGCGCCAGCACCATTGGAATGCCGCCGACGAAGTCATTGAGGTCAGGAACATGAGCCATCACGTTGTTGGCGGCCAGCAGGTCGGCGGCCCGCCCCTCAGCCGCGAGCCGACCGGCCAGCTCCCGGCCGAAGAACTCGACGATCGTCTCGATGCCTCGCTCCCGCGCCACCTCCGCGACGTTGGCGGCGGGCTCGATCCCAAGCGCCGGGATCCCCCGCTCCACAACGTGCTGCAGCAGGTAGCCGTCGTTGCTCGCGAGCTCGATCACGAGACTGCTTTCATCAAGCCCGAATCGCTGCACCGCCATCTCAACGTAGTTGCGGGCGTGCGCGACCCACGAATCGGAGTACGAGGAAAAATACGCGTACTCGCCGAAGATCGCGTCAGCACTAACGAACTCCTCGAGCTGCACGAGCAGGCAACTCTCGCAGACCTTCGCATGCAGCGGATAAAACGCCTCCATCGCCGCGACACGATCCGCCGGCACATAGCTCTCGCACAGCGGCGACATACCGAGATCGACGAACGTGTGCTCAAGCGCCGCGCCGCAGAAGCGGCACGTCGGCCCGGCCGCGTCCGCCACCAACGCTCCGTCGACCGCGGTCTCGGTGAGGATGTCAGCTTGGGATGCTTGCATATCCATCCAACGCGGCCTGGCCACTCAGATTTTCACGGATCACGCGGGGCCGCGCTCAACGAAACCGCCACGCCGAGATCCCGGCCGACCGCTCCCCAGACACCACCCGAAAGATGAGCCGGAGTCCATGCGTTCCTGTGGCAATGCAGCACTACCCCGCAGCCTTGGGCGACCGGGGAGGCCCAGCTTCCGTGCCTCGACCCGCTTGGAGAGCCCCACGTTGAGCGTCACCGAAGACCAGAGCATCACGGACGAGCAGCGCGGCGTCGCCGCGGAGCCGACCAGTGCTGCCGAAGGGCCGAGCCTCGCCGCGGAGCGGACCAGCGCTGCCGAACGTCCGAGCGTCACCGGCGCACAGAGCATCGCCGAGGATCACCTGAACGCGCGTGACGTGCGGCGTCGGGCCGTGACGGGCGCCGTGGTCGACGCATTGCGCGCCATCGGCGTCCGGCTGGTGGGGCTCCTCGGAGCCCTCGTGACCGCGCGGCTTCTGACGCCCTACGACTTCGGGCTCGTCGCCATTGGCACGACCGTGCTGGCCTTCGGATCCTTGCTCGACGACGGCGGCGTCGGAACGGCACTCATTCGACGGCCCGAGCCGCCGACGAAAGTCCGAGCTCCAGGCGCTGGTTGCGTTTCAGTTTGGGCTCGAACTGATCCTGGTTGTGGGCGTCGGCCTCGCGATGCTGCCGTTCGGCTTGCTCGGGCAGGTCACGACGGTGATCGTCGTCTCTCTCCCACTGGGCGCGTTCCGCGCGCCTGCCACCATCCTCTACGAACGTCGGTTGAACTACCGACCGATGGCCATCGTCGACATCGTCCAGACAAGCGTCTACTACGTGTGGGCAATCGCGACGATCAGCATCGGCTGGGGCGTGTGGGGACTCGCGACCGCCGTCCCCGTTCAGCGCGCTGGCCGGATTGGTGCTCCTGCTCGCGTTCCTACCGGAGGGACGAGTCGCGCCGGTGCCATCGTGGACGAAGGTACGACCTCTGCTCGGCTTCGGCGTTCGCTTTCAGGCCGTCAGCCTCTTGCATATGCTGCGCGACCAAGGCGTGAACATCGCGGTCGCCAGCTTCGGAGGGGTCGCGCTGCTCGGGCTCTGGAGCGTCGCCTGGCGGATCATTCAGATCCCGGTCTCGCTCTTCGCGGCGCTCTGGCGCGTCTCGTTTCCCGGAATGTCGAGGCTCGTCGCCGCCAAGGAGGACGTGGGAAGCACGATCGAGCGCGTGATCGCGCTTGTGGCCATCGGAACCGGCGTGCTCGTCGTGCCGCTCGCAGCCTCTGCCTCCGCATGGATCCACGTGCTCATCGGCGCTCAATGGGCGAACGCCGCCTCGGCGATCCCGCCGGCGTGCTTCGCCATGTCGTTCGGCGTACCGATCTCGGTGGCGCTCGCGGGCTACCTCTGGGCGATCGGGTCCGCCTCGGTCCCCCTGCGCGCGACGGCCGTTGGCATCCCTGCGACGCTGCTGCTTCTCCTGCCGCTGCTCCCCTTCCTCGGCGTCGCCGCAGCGGGCATTGCGTACATTGCGAGTTCCTTGGTTGAGTCTGTCTTCTTCGTTTACGCAGCGCGGCGGACGACGACCTTCAGGATCGGCAGCTCGCCTGGCCATCCCCGTGGTGCTCGCGACCGTGTCGGCATCGTGCGGCTGGCTCGTTGAGCGTTGGATCGGACCGGATCTGGCGGGGGCGCTGTCGAGCTCGGCGGTTGCGCGTCGGCGTCTTCGTAGGCGGCCTGGCGGCGGTCCACCGCGCTGACCTCGCCGACGCCTGGACGCTCATTGGGCGCGGACTTCGCGGGGTGGTCGCGGCCCCTGTCACGACATGAGTGTGGACTCAAGCGTGAGTGGCCACAGAGAAGACCTAGGATGTAACCCCTTGAGGTCCGCCGAGCAGAGCGTTCTTGCTGCACATAGGTCCTCACCGCTCGTGAGCGTGGTCACTCCCGTCTTCAATGGCGCAAAGTACCTTCGCGCTTGCATCGAGAGCGTGTTGGCTCAGTCGTACGACAACTGGGACTACACGATCGTCGACAACTGCAGCACGGATAGCACGCTTGCGATCGCGCACGAGTACGCCGAGACGCACCCGCAGATCAACGTCAGGAGCAACGAGCAGTTCGTCGGGGTCGTCGAGAACCACAATCGAGCTTTCCGCTCGATCTCACCTGAAGCCAAGTACTGCAAGCTCGTGTCGGCAGACGACTGGCTCTATCCCGAGTGCATCTCCAAGCTGGTCGATCTCGCCGAGCGCCATCCCTCGGTGGGATCGTAGGTTCCTACTCGGCGAATGACAACGGCGTTCGTTGTGGACGCGAGGACGCTGCCGCCTCGGCGAGGAGGTCCTTCGCCGGCCGTGAGGCGGCGCGGTTGTACCTTCTCGGAGCGATCGATCCTTCTTGTGCCGTCCACTGTCCTCTATCGAGCATCGCATGGTCAGAACGACAGATGCGTTCTTTCCCGGAACTGCGCCGAGCGCCGACCTCGAGGCGTGTCTCAACTGTTTGAAAGAAAGCGATCTTGGCTTCGTGCATCAGATTCTCTCCTTCGAACGAATCCACGACTGAAATGATTACCGCGAAGCTTCACGAGATGAACCTCGTGCTCCTCGACGAATGAGGATTCTGATCGAGCGTGGACCCGAATTCCTTACTTCCGACGAGCAAGGCCAGCGGTTGCAGGAGCAGCTATCCGACTACTTCGACTCGCTCGCGTCGGCATGTTTCCAATTCCGTGACCGGGAGTTCTGGAGGCTGCAAAAGGAGAGGCTCGATGAGCTCGGCTGCTCCATCTACGACCTGAGATTCGCGAGAGCGATCATCGCGAAGCTTCTCGATCTGACCTGAATCCGAAGACGACGACAGAGAAGGCCGTCAGGCGCGTGAAGCGCAGACGGGATCGCGTCTGACCTGTATGTTCGCGCGTCCATCGTTGACCGAGGCTTTTTGGGCCTCTACTGACGTTCCTGTGCGTGGATTCTACCTGGGCGGGGGGGGCGACAGGGAACTCTTGGCCGTGTCGGGTTGGGCAGCGCAGTAGGCGCGATTCGCGGGTGCCTGTCGTTGACGTTGACAGTGTCAGCCGCACGGCGGTGGTGCTGGGGCGGCCGGCGCGTGCCGTTTGCGCCGGCCGAGCCGCCGGGCGGGCTTTCACTCTTGCCGTGTGCGCAGCGCGCAGTATGAGGTCGGAGCCAGGGGGTCCGGGGGATGTGCCCCCCGGTGCAAGTGCGGGCTCTGCCCGCCGGGTCTGCTTGACGGATGTGTTGTTGGGAAGCCCCGGGGCCCGTTACGCGAGCTCGTTGGCTTGGTGTGGCCTGGGCGGGCGCAGCCCGCCGAGGGACAGCATCGCGAGCGAGATGACGGCGTCGGTTGAGCGAAACCCGAACCCGCGGCGCATGATCAGGCGGATCTGCGTGTTGATCTGCTCGACTCTGGCGTTTGAGAGTCCGTGGATCAGCGCTCCCTCGATCTTGTAGCGTTGCGCGGTGATCCGCGCGGCGAGCTTGACGAACGGCTCGAGCTGGCAGCGTCTGGCCCACTTCAGCCACGCGTCGAGCAGCGCCAGCGCCCTGCGGCCGGGCAAATGGTAGATCTGGCGTAGCTGCTCCTTGAGCAGGTAGGCGGTGTAGATCGGGCCGTTGAGCTGCTTGATGAACGCGAGCTTGTTCCGCTGTGGACCGCTGAGCTTGTCGGGGTTCTTCCACAGCGCAAACCGCGCCCCCTTCAGCTGCCTGGCCAACTGCGCGTCACCAGCCCGGCGCGCGTGGTTCCAGACCTCGCGGCGGACCTCGTCAAGCGCGTCAGTCGCTGCCTTGACGACATGAAACGCGTCCAGGCAGATGTCGGCGTTGGGGCAGCGTTCAGCGACCGGTACCGTGACCCAGTCAGCGTCATCGCAAGAGACCAGCTCGAGCTTCTCACAGCCCTCGGGCCCCAGCAGATCCAGGAATCGCTCGACCGTCGCTCGGTCGCGCCCGGCGCCCGCCCAGACCAGCCGCCCGGAGCGGTGATCGACGACGACCGTCATGTAGCGCTGGCCGCGGCGCACCGAGATCTCATCAAAGCCGATCTCGCGCAGGTCGGCGAACGGGTCGAGCATCGCTCGCCGCTCGGCGCACACCCGCTTGCAGATCCGCCCCACCGTACGCCACGCAATCCCCAACTCCTCGCACACAGCCTTGGCCGACTGATCGACCACCTTCCACGCGACCAGATCATCGAACATCCGCGTGAACCAAGTGTCGTGGCGCGCCCACGGGACCGCGGCGACGATCACCCCGTGCTCAGGGCACCCAACCCGCGGCGCGTCGGCCTCGACATAGACCCTCACGACCCCGCAGTCCAGCCCACGCCAGCGCCGGCGGCCATCTCCGCCGTCGCGGTACGCGCACCGCTCGTGGCACTTGCCACAGCGCTCGCGCTCACCCGCGCGCGGGCGCACCGAGATCACCACCGACCCGTCCTCGGCGAGCGCGACGTCCTCGATCACCGTCCGGTCAAGCCCCTGCGACCGGCCCCACATCGCCGACATCCGACGCTCGCACAAACGCCGCCGCCGACCCTCCTGGCGCTCCTTACGCCGACGCACACGCTCCTCCTGCTGGCGCTGCCGGCGCCGCCTCACTACGCTGCTGCTGCGCACGTCGCTTCACTTCCCTTTCAACGGTCGATTGGTTGTGCAAACCGGAACCGTAGAAGAGGGGGGCCTTGCGGCGTGCGCCGCCTCGACCGCCCCGCCAGCACATACCAACGTGCTACGCCGTCAGCCCATCAACTCGCGCGCACGGAAGCAGCACAAGAGCCCTTTTTGGGCGGCGAACTTGTGGCCGTGACGGCCGCCCGCCGAGCCCGGCCGTCAGGTGCTGAGGCAGGGCGCGCCCCGGTCCAGGCTCGCAACGATCCGCCGCGCGACCGCTGGCCATGGGGAGTCCGCAACACGTCTGCACGCCTCTAGTCTAGTTCTAGTTGAGGGCGCTGGGCCGTCGGCGGTTCGGCCAGATGCTTCATCGCGTCGGTGAGGGTTCTTCGTCATCGGGATGGACGGTGATGGCCGCGTTGCCCAGCATCTCAGGGGCTCCACGCTCGAGAACCTTGACGCGCGACAAGAGTTGGATGCTCTGTACGCGCGGGCAACTGCGTTCGTGCTCCCGGGCTGGTTTGCCCCTGCTGGCGTGGCGTACCTCGAGGCGGCATCGGCCCCTCGGTGCGCGGCACGAAGCGAGCGAACGCTCGCAGCACCCTGTCGCCGTTCTTGCGTTGGCAGTCCACGCCGACGAACAGAAGCTTCGGACTCGACCAATCGCGGTGCGAAGGGGACCGGCGCGGCCGATGGCCGATGGCCGATGACACACCTTTCGGGCGGGGACTCCATAGTCGTTCATCTATGACCCTGCCGCCCACCGCGTGCTCACGCAGCAGGCATCGCCCGCCGAGCCGCAGCCGCCTGCCGGGTAGCCCACCGCCGAACCTCCGCCTCCGGAAACCGGATTCGCCATGCGTCTGACTCGGGATGACGCATGAATAGCGCGAACGTACTGTCGTCGTAGTCGTAGGTGACGACCGGTAGAAAATTGTGCACGACCTGCCGCAGATCGTACAGGTCCGCAGATCGTACAGGTCGGTTCCCAGCGCGAGCAGCGCATCAAGCGGCGGGGCTCGCAGGAGGCGGCGAGCGAGGACCCGTGACCGCACCGACGCCTCGAGTGGCGAGCGGCTGGCAACGGCGCCACCTGGCCGCGACCCTCGTGGTCTCAAGCCACAGTCTAGTCTTGAGATGATGCGGTAGGCGGGGCCGGCGGCGAACGTCGTGCGCCCGCACAAGAGCATCGAGCCAAGCCGGTTCTTCCCGGGTCCTCCGCGCCGTCGGCCGGTGATCAGCTACATGCCCCGCCGCCCTCGAGGAGGAGCGTCAGGTTCTCGGCATCTTGCGTGGACGCGGCGCCTTGAGGGGATGGGAGGTCCGACCGCTGCAAAGCCTGAGCGAAGACCGGGGTAGCCGATTTCGGAGCTAACTACAGGGCTGAGATCCACGACGGAGACCCCGCTGGTCCGGTCCGAGTGGCCGTGGCGCCGGTGGGGCTTGGAGCCGCTCGACCGGCGACCGTCCGACTCGGAGACACGCTACACCGCCGCCTTCAGGGTGCCCGGGTCCATGTGGCAAAGGAAGTTGCTCGCGATCACCAGGTCCTGTCGCCCGAGGCTCGTGATCAGGTTCGGATCGCCGGCTTCGCGGACCTCCCAAGTGATTCCGTCGCGCAACCAGGGCTTGATCGTGGCCTGGTCGCCGTCCCAGTCGAACATCTGCGCGCGTTCCGCTCGGGCGCTGGTTGCGCCGACGCCGATCCCGCTCGACAGGCGCGTCGCTGATCGGCATCCATCTGATGAGTAGGACTAGGTCAGCCCCATGTGATGCATCAGCCATCAACGAAGAGACCTTGTAATGGAACGAGATCGCGATCACGGCTTGTTGAGCTGCATCGCATGGAGGACGTTGTGGAAGCGCGTCGCGACGACGATGTCGCTCGCAGCGAGCTCGGCGAGTATGTCCTCGACCGACTCGATCGGATGATCGATGATGCGCTCCTCGTCATAGCTTCCAAGCTGAGCCTCGAGGACAGACCTGAACTCGTCGATAACGATCGCGTCGCTATCGCCCAGCAGCAGCCGGATGTCGTAGTCGTGCTCGAGAAGCCATGTCGCAAGCACAGCAAGCGACTCCAGGTATGCCGTGTATGTCTCAGCACGTGGATCGACCGCGGTGTACTTGCCCGGATACACCCATCAATCCGAGACCCACTATGCGTCTCGTGCCTTGCGATCGAGCGTGGTCACCTCGCAGCGGCGCTTCCGGCAGGCCGAAGGCCAAGCCGGAGAAGATCGGGTCGCCCCGGTTCGAACCCCGATTCCCCTTAGGTAGTCTCTGCTCGCATCGTCCGGGTACGATCTGTATTCCGCCATTGACAAGGTCGCCTTGACCAGAACCTGTCCGAGAGTGTGGTCGATCGGGCCTGCCCTGACGCTGACGAACAGCACCTTGCAGCGACGCAGCTTCGCCATCACCATCAGGTCGGCTTGACCGGTTCAGCGTGCTCATCGGTCATAACCGGACAACGGCCTGACGCGCCGCCGATCGGCCGCGAGTCCAAGAAGCGAAGCTCGCCGACCGCCGCGGTCGCGAGCGCCTCCCCCGGCTCCAGCGCGCGCTGCAGCGGGGCGAAAAGTCCTAGATACACGCTCTAGGCGAAAAGTTGGGGTCTAGCCGGGAGATCATGTAGAAGGCTAGGCATGTATCTGCGGACGATCGGGCGGCGCAACAAGGACGGCTGGGAGGTTCGCTACGTGCAGTTGGCGCACAACGAGTGGGATCCGGTGCGCAAGTGCGCGGTCGCGAGGGTGGTGCACAACTTCGGACGCGAGGATCGGTTGGATCGGGAGGCGCTGGCCGGGTTGGTGCGCTCGCTGTCGCGGGTGCTTGAGCCCGAGCAGGCGCTGATCGCGACGGCGCCTGAGGATCTTCAGTTCGTGCGGTCTGTGCCGTTGGGTGGGGCGTGGGCGCTGGACGGGCTGTGGCGGCGGCTGGGGATCGACGCCGGGTCGGGCGGCTGTTGGCGGAGCGGCGGCTGGATCGGCGGGCGGAGCGGCTGTTGTTTGCGATGGTCGCCAACCGGGCGCTGGCGGCGAGCTCGAAGCTGGCGTGCTGTGAGTGGCTGGCGAGGGATGTGGCGATCCCGGGCTTGCGGTGGACGCGGTCGCCGCTACCGGGTGATGGATTGGCTGCTTGAGATCGAGGCGCAGCTGGCCGAGCAGGTGTACTGGGCGACCGCGGACCTGCTCAACCTCGAGGTTGACCTGCTGTTCTTTGACACGACCTCGACGTACTTCGAGCGCGACGAGCCCGACGAGGAGACGGTCGATGAGGATGGTGTCGCGCACCCGGCGTTGCGGACATTCGGGCACTCCAAGGATCACCGTGAGGATCTGCCGCAGGTGGTTGTGGGGCTGGCGGTGACCCGCACGGGGATCCCGATCCGCTGCTGGTGCTGGCCGGGAAACCAGGCGATCAGCCGCTGATCCGCCAGGTCAAGGACGAGCTGCGCGAGTGGAAGCTCTCGCGGGTGGTGTGGGTCGCTGACCGCGGCTTTCAATCGGCGGAGAACCGCCGGTATCTGCAGCGCGCCGGCGGTCATTACATCATCGGCGAGAAGCTCCGCGGCGAGACCAAGGAGGCCAAGCTCGCGCTCGCGCGCCAGGGCCGCTACCACACCGTCGCGGGCAACTTGGAGATCAAGGAGGTCCGGGTCGACGAGGGCACGATGCGCGACCGGTTCGTGATCTGCCGCAACCCCGAGCAGGCCGAGCGCGACCGGGCGATCCGCGAGCAGCTCATCGCCCAGCTCGAGCAGCAGATCGCCGACAGCGACCGGCTCGACGGGCCCGACCGCGCGCGCTCGCCGCCCGCCTAGCCGCCAAGCGCGGGCTGAAGCGGTTCTTGCGCCAGACCCCGAGCGGTCTGCTGCGCGTCGATCGCGCCGCCGTTAACGCCGAGGCGCATCTGGACGGCAAGTTCACGTTGCGAAGCTCCGACCCGACCCTGACCGGCGAGGACATCGCGCTGGGCTACAAGCAGCTGTTGCAGGTCGAGCGTGCGTGGCGCGACATGAAGACCACGCTTGATCTGCGGCCCGTGCACCACCGCAAGGAGGACCGCATCCGCGCACACATCCAGCTCTGCTGGCTGGCGCTGCTGTTGATCCGGATCGCCGAGAACCAGACCGGCGACACCTGGCGCAACCTCCGCCGCGAGTTGCAGCGCCTGCACCTCGGGACGTTCACCGGACCCGCCGGCACAAGCCAACAGCGCACCGAGCTGACCCCCCGCCAACGCGAGATCCTGCACGCGCTCGAGATCCCCAAGCCCCCACGGTTCCTCGAGCTCAACGCCGCCAACCGCAGCGCGCAGACCGGCTGATCGGCCCCGCCCGAGCGTCCCCCCAGCGCTCCAAACCCATAGATACACGCCGAACACCTGTTCGGTATGACAAAAGCCCTGCTCACAACCAGTTTTTGACCCCTAGCACGTCAACTTAGCTGCGGAACTCGGGTAGGAGCCGATTCTTTGCACGGAGTGCCGCCCAGATGCCAGCCGGTGCCGTTAGAACCTAACCTTGAAACCACCGATCGTCTGGTCGAGTTGTCTGATCTGTGTTGTTTGGGTTGTCCGCTGGTCCCGGTGGGCCCGCTGAGGGGTGGTTCGGCACGGCTATGTCGGTTGAATCGGGTGGGTCTCGGCTGTTTGCGGTAGGGGTGATCGCGCAGTCGTCGGCGGGGTCCGTGGGGTGGTCTTCGCGCGAGGGGGTTGGTTGTCAGCTGGTGGCTGGTAGCGTCCTGATCCGTCACCGTGGTCCCGAGCGGACAGCCGGCGACCCCGCATCCTCTACCTCGGGCACCTGACTGCGTGCAAGAGCCTAGACCTAGCTAGACACCGTCGTCGCGGCGCTGCCCACGATCTGGTAGCGGCTACCCGGCGGTCGAGGTGGTCGTCGCCGGCAAGACGATCGACGACGCCACGAGCTGCAACGAGCGGCGGTTCAGGTCTCCGGGGCTGCGACCTGCGGTGGCTGCCCGACGTCATCGAGGACGGAAAGGGCGGCGCTGCTGGCATCGGCCTCCGTGGTGCTCTATCCGTCACGCGCCGAGTCCCTTGGCTTGGGATCGTCTTTCTCGAGGCGTGGTCGTTCGGCATACCCGTGGTCGGAGTGTCGGGCCGGCGCTGTTCCCGACGTCGTCGAGGAGATGTCC
>CAWEQQ010000050.1:0-33623 GCA_963811155.1 uncultured Solirubrobacterales bacterium | reverse complement strand
CGCAAGCATAAGTCAGCATGATACGATACCCTAACTATGTTTTCCATAAGTCAGCTATCGGTCAGCTATCGGCGCGCCCCACCCGGAGGTTTGCACCAACGACCAGGAGCACAGCGATGCCGCCAACGCAGGAGAACGCACAATCGTCATCGTCGAATCCGCCGGGGCCGGACGACGGGCTCGCAGGTCGCAGCGACCTGCTGAGGCTGCTCGAGATCCGTTTCGACGAGCGCGAACCAACCAGAGTCAGTGGGTCGGTCGCAGCCGACGAGCGCCACCACCAGCCGTGGGGGCTGGTGCACGGTGGGCTGTACACGACCGTGATCGAGACGTTCGCTACGACCGGAGCTTTCGAGGCGGTGAGGGACCGCGGCCAGCTCGCGGTCGGCGTTTCGAACACCACGAACTTCCTGCGCCCCCATCGCAATGGCCGTCTGCAGGTGCTTGCGACCGCGATCCAGCAGGGTCGCACCCAGCAGCTATGGCAGGTCGAGGTCCGCCGGCCCGAGGACGACAAGCTGGTCGCCCGAGGCGAGGTGCGACTACAGAACATCGAGGCACCGGCATGAGCAGCCAGGTCGTGCTTGCCGAGATCAGCCGCGTCCAAGCGCGCTGCCGCGCTCACCGAGCCTGTTAGCCTATGAATTCCCGCTCGAAAGCTAGCCGCCAACTCAGAGGCAGCGGGGACGGATCGGATTGGACGGGGGGGCGTCTGGCGACAAGGGAATGTTTGACTGCTGCAAAAGCTACTTCGGCATTGGCCGCGGCGCGTTAGCCGCGCAGTGGCCTGCAGACGACGGCCTCGCACGGCGATCATGAGCCGCGCCGCGCTCCTGATCGTCGCGCTCGGGCTTGCCGGGTGTGGGGCGACCCGCGCTCTCAGCAGCAGCAGCAGCAGCAGCACCACGACGAGCGCGATCCCTCAGGGCCGACCGCAGGTAATCGAGCCAACCACGGGCGTGCAGGCCGTGGCGGCCACAGAAAGCAGCCCCCGTCGGTGATGCGAACGCCCACGCACCGTCACTGGCTGAGGTCAAGTACGAGTTGCGCCTGGAGGTGATCGCGGCGCAGCGTGACGAGCGCGACCTACATCGACCCGCTGCAGTACGTCACGGTCTGGGAGCGCACTGACCAGGGCGTCGACGCGACCTTGCCGGTTGGAGCGCCGATCCGGCGCCTGGACGGTTTAAGGTGCTCGCGATTATCCCGGACTGGTATGCCGGTCAGCCGCTGGTGTACTTCGAGCTGCTGGACGGCCCGGACGCAGGGAAGGTGCAGTACGTCGCGGAGCAGATCACCGAGATCGCACCCGGCTGGCAAGCATGCTTCACCAGGGACAGGCGATCGCTCGCTACGCCGCATCTGGCACTGGAATTGAATACGGCTGGTCGACCCTGAAATGGGGTGACGCTCGCGAGCGCGACGACCGGCTATGGGGAGGGCGACGTTACTCCGGCGGGTCAGTCGATGCGCGCGTGGCTGAACACCCTCGGCGCAAACGCAGGAAACGGCTGATGAACTACAAGAGCCAGCGAGGCGAAGCAGGCTTACTGCTTGGGCTGCCAAAAGGCGATCTCTCCGGCGGACCGTGTAGCCACGACGCTGCGCCAGCCGGCCGGGCCTTCCCGCGGCTCGAGCAGCACGAGCTGCACCGAGCAGCCGGGCCCGGTCGGTCATCTCGGCGACGTTCGGCACCTCAACGTAGGGCAGCCACAGCGGGCGGGGAGTCGCGCATTTGAACGACCCCCGCCGCCGATCGTGCCGCCGAGCTCGAGCGCCAGGTAGGAGCCGTGTGCGGCTGGCGACCCGAACGGGTCCACAGACCGCACACGGCTCCTACCTGGCGCTCGAGCTCGGCGGCACGATCGGCGGCGGGATCGTACATCAGGGTCCGCGTCCCGCCTGCGGCGACCGTCGCCCGAGCGCTCGTCGTGCTGCTCGCGCTCGCGCTCGTCTGGTACGGCGTGATGGTCATCCTGTTGGCGGCCAAGGTCTCCCCGCACACGGTGAACTCGATCAGCGCCTACCGCACGATCTACGACACCCTGGCCGGCTTCGCCCTGTCACCGGGATTGAGCGTGCGATCATCGCCGGCTGCGGCGTCGTCGTCTTCCTCGTCGCCGCATACCTGGCGATGAGGATGCTCCCGCGCCCCTACCTCGCTCGCCACGATCTCGAACTAGACCAGCACGGGCGCGGCCGGACCGTCGTCGAGCCGCGCACGATCGAACGTATCGCCGAGACAGCCGCCAACCGCAACGCCGCGGTGACGGCCTCCCGCGGGCGCTACGCCTCCGACAACCTCACCGTTGAGCTCACGGTCGACCAAGCCGACGCGCTCTCGGACACGTTGGACGACGTGCAACGCCGCGTCGCGCAGGACATCGAGTCACACCAGCTGCCCGGCGTACGCGTCACTGTCACGCTCGCCGGCTATGACCGCCGCAAAGGAAGGGAACTGGAATAGATGACTAACAACCAATTCAATGCCGCGCTGGGCTTCGCGTTTGTGATCGTGGCAGTTACGCTGGGCCTCGGTTGGGCCGTACTCGCGCTGGTCGGCGCCGCCGGCTTCTACCTGATCGGCAGCATGCTGCGCGGCGAAAGCGCCCTGCTCGACCTCCAAGAGCGCTTCCGCGCCTTCGCTCGCCCGTCACGCTCGGGCTAAGGGCTCACGAATCAATAACTGCGGGCGCGGGAGGCTGAAATCCGAGCGTTTCGCGGGACCACCGGTCCCAGTTCCCGTGTGATCGTTGACATCGGGCCCGAGTTCGGCCGAGAAGCGCTGGTCGAACCCTGCGTGCTCGCGCCATATGCGCAGCACGCCGTCCTCGAGCGAGACGCCGTAGGTCCGTCGTACGCCGCGTGAGTCGAGGTGCTCCATGACCAACCCATCGGCGTGTCTGGAGCGCCGATGACACAGATCGAGTCTGGACCAGCTTGTGGTCATTGTGGGAGCGCTGAATCAGGAAGCGAGCTCCTCCAACCACTCGAACGTGACGGTGCCCGGCACGACCTCGTCGACCAGCTTGTGGGTCGCCTCTGTGACCCAGGTGCCGATCAGAGCATCGAACGGCTCAAGCAAGGGATCTCGATCAGTCCTGCTCCCAAGACGGTTGCACCACGCGCAACTCATCGCTCCACGGGACAGGAGTCGGGATACCCACCCTGCGGGGTCCCCGTCTAGACTGCGGCGCGGTGTCCAGCCAGGAGGTCGACGCGTATCTGCGCGGTGTCGAGGAGCCCAAGCGCAGCACGCTGGAGGCGCTGCGCCGCACCATCCTTGAGATCGTCCCGGAGGCAGAGCAAGTGATCTCGTATCGCGTTCCCGCCTTCCGTGTGCGCGGCATGATCGTCGCAGGCTTTGCCGCATTCAAAGATCACCTGAGCTACCTGCCGTTCAGCGGCTCGGTCCTCGGGCAGCTCGCCGACGAGCTCGACGGCTACACAATGACGAAGAGCGCGCTGCACTTCCCCGTCGACCAGACCCTGCCCAAGTCACTCGTCGAGAAGCTCATCTCGACCCGCCTGACCGACGCTCAGCGGCGCTCGCGTTAGGAACTCCGGGCCAGCCCGCCACGCGCCCCAAGCGCGCGGTAGCACGTCCCGAGCAACAATGTCGAGCGTCGCCGCCGCCCGGCTCAGTTCCGGTGCCCGCATCAGCTTTGCACGATCGAAACAACGAAACGCAAGCGTCCGATCAGACCATCCCCGGCCCACCTCGCCGTTGTTTGCGAAAGCCAAGTTGAGTTTTGAAGCAGCAGTCCACGGCGTAGTTGCCCAGCTCCGCGGCGCCTCGGCTCAGCTGCTTGCAGCTCGCGCGAGACGGGCTAGCCAGCTGGCGCCCCGGGCTCCTCGATCCGCGACCCGACCGGACCAGGCTCGGCACCGACGCCGAGATGCGCGCTTCTGGCGAAACGGAGGTGCGCCGTGACCCGCAACTCGAAGGCCTGCATTGGTGCGCACGGGGGGTGTGCAGAATCGGCGCCGGTCGTGACCGGGGTCGTTTCGCTAGAAGTGGTGTAACGAGCGTCCTGGTAAAGGTCGAGAGCCCCCCGTTGAAGAGGGGTCGGCCACCGTGGCGCCGAACTCGTCGGCTGTTTCCGCAGTCGACGTGAATGGAGAACACCACGATGGCCGATGGTCAGAGGATGACGGTTGCCGATGTCGTTGCGCAGGTGCGTGACGGCCAGCTTGAGGATTTGGTCAGGGAGGCGGTGGCGCTGGTCGCCCGCGAGTTGATGGAGGCGGAGGTCTCGGCTGAGATCGGCACGGGGCTCGGGGAGGTCGCCCCGGACGTCCGGTCACGCATCGCAATGGGTATCGCTCCAGGGCGTGGGAGACGCGGGTCGGGGAGATCGAGCTGTTGATCCCGAAGAAGCGGGCGGGCAGCTCGTATTTCCCGAGCTTCTTGGAGCCGCGGCGGCGCTGTGAGCAGGCGATCGTCGCGGTCGTGCTGGAGGCCTATGTCAACGGCGTCTCGACCCGGAAGGTCGATCGGCTGGTGGAGCAGTTGGGGATCGACGGGATGACCCGAAGCGGCGGGAGGTAGGGCATACGCTTGGCCCCCGGTTACGGGATCCCGTCCGCGACGACCCGCCACAGTGACACGTCTTGACGGGCGGGGCCGCTGAGCCCCGGAGCCTCGGGCCTCGGGCCAGCCGGGCGTCTATTGGGTCGGCTCGGTGCCGGCGGCTGGCTCGCCGCCGGCCGACTTGGCTGCCTCGATGGAGCGGGCGACCGCCTCATCGAGGAGCGCCGCCCACGTGAGGGGGCGGGGCTTCTGTCCTGGGACTACGACCCAGCAGCTTGAGGGCACCAGCGCCGGCAGCGTTGCGCCCATCCGTAGATACAAGCTCCCGAACAGCCCGATGCTCACCACGACTCGGTTGGGCACGCCCAGGATCGGCATCACCGTGATCAAGTGCGTGGGCGGCACGGCCATCAAGCTCTCGTGGGGGCCGGGCGGGTTCGGAGCTGTGTACACCGGTGCGCCAGCGTCGTCCGTCGGCTCTTTCTCCCACAGCCACCGCTGCAAGCGCTTCGCGTCGTCGCTGTCGAGCCATGACTCATCCGCGCACAGCGACAGGGTGCCGAGGACCAGCTTCGCGGCGCCCCGCAGCCATGCGCCCCCGTCGATCGACAGGTTGATCTCGACCTCGTCGAATTTCTCCGTGGCGATCGACTCGCTCTGGATTTCACGGCCCTCCTCAGCGAGCTGCTTCACCAGACGCTCCCGAAGCCGCTTCGCCTCCTCTTCGGAGGCCGCGTGGATGGTCGCGCCGCCGCCGTCGGTCCGCTCGATCTTGCCACGTACCGTCGCCTTCCAGTCACGATCGATGTCCACGACCGTTCCGGGATCGCCCTTCCGGTGCGCTTGGGCCCTGCCTGTCCTGCCAGACCCCGGGCCGGACTTTGTGGCGTGCTGGACTTTGTGCGCGAGCTTGTTCTGAGCGACCATCCAGTCGTTCTGAAACGGCCAGTCGATCTCCCGACCCGCCCTCTGGTTGCACGCTCGGCACACCCGGTCGGTCGTAAGCGTCCCGCCCAGCGCCGCCGGGATAATGTGCTCGGGCGGGTCATCGGTCTCAAGGACCGACTCTCCGCAGTACCAGCACCGACCGTGTCTCGTATTGCTCATCCCCCCGGAGGATAGTTCCGGGCTGGAGATGGCGGCCGACATCGCGCGGCCCGCGTCAGCGGCGACCGCCCCCGCTGATCGGGTTGGGCAGGAAGAGCCGTTTGGCGAACCAAACGAAAGGGAAGCCGAGGTAATCGTCGCACCTCCTCGACAAAGCTGGAGAAGCCCAGCACTGACCGTCGCGGGCGATTGCATTCGCACCCCACCTGCTCAGGATCGGCCACTTGCTCTGGCGACGACGCACTCGTCCGGACCCTCGATCGATTCCGCATCGGGGCGCACGAAGGGATCGTCGCCGAAGCGACGGTGCGAACCGAGAGGTCGCTGGGAGAGAACCGATCGTGGGACCGTCGCAGGTGCCGCGTCCGCTTTGGGAGCCGCTATGTGCGGAAGAACACAAAAGGCGTCTACCTTTCCCTGTACTGTCGCAAGCGGTGTGTGGTGCGCCTAGACGAGATGCCCCGGCTTCACGATCACATCCGGATGGATTTCTCGGTCGAGATCCTCGACGCGAACGAAGCAACTCGCGAGATCCGATTCGCGCTGCGCCCCGACCCGCGGCGCTACGAGTGGATAGAGCAGAACGGCGAGCGGATGCTGCTTGACCGCTTCGACGACCAGTTCATTCCTGAGCGTGTATTGGCTCAGATGGCAGAGAACGTGGCGGGCATTCCGATGTTCTTCGCCCCACCGAAACTCGACGATGCGGTGGCCTACGTCGACGCGCGGCGCAGCGCGATCGCTGACCAGCTCTCGGGCATGACGGGGCCGCCGGCCCTCAACGACCCTTCAGGCGACCTACTACGCGAGCTTGCGGGCCACAAGTTGAACTTCGCGGTGATTTCCGTCGATCTGGTGGGGTCGACGAACCTTGCGACAACGCTTCCAGTCGACGAGTACGCCTCGTTGATTCAGACGCTGTTGGGCGAGCTGGCAGCCATCATCCCGCTCTTCCGGGGCCACGTACTCAAATACACAGGCGACGGGCTCATCGCGTTCATACCGGGACCGTCGCCGAACTCGCAGAACGATCTTGCCATCGATTGTGGTCTCACGATGCGCGCACTGGTGTACGACGCCCTCAATCCGGAACTTGTGTCCGCCGGGCTTCCAGCCGTCGACGTTCGAATCGGAATCGACGCGGGCGAAGCGGCAGTGCTGGTGCTTGGCAGCCCGACGACGAAGGCTCACGCCGACCTCATCGGTGACGTCGTCAGTCTCGCCTGCAAGGTTGAGGCCGCCGGCACCGCCGGAACGATCCACATGGGCGGCATTGCCGCTCGCTCGATGCATGTCCAATGGCGCGAGCTCTTCGAACCTGCGCAGGTGCCCCCGGGATGGAGCTACACCGATGAAAACGGAAAGCCGTATGCCGTCTATCGCGTCAAGGGCGGAAGGCCGCGCTCGACCCAGGAGCTAACCGGCGGGCCAGAGGCAAATCGCTCGACGATCACGGGCGCGAACATCGAGTACCAAGGCTTTGTGACCGATCGCTCCGGTCGACAACGCAGCGACTGATCAGCACCTTCCCGGCGGGTGAACCGACGGCAGGTCCGGCACAGGCGGCTCGGACGCGGCGTTCCAGCCTAGCCTAATACCGGGGATCTTCGGGTCGTGGGATGCGACAACCAGGGAACCACCGAATCACCTACGGGACGGCGCCCGGCACCAGCCCGCGCTCATCCGCAACGTCCCGTAGCTTGCGCGGCAAACGCCGGGGCTAAGTCGCTCCACGCCGGAGATGCACTCGCTTTCGTCACCGGCCGCGTCGCGACACGATCGCTTTGAGCTCCGCATCAGCCCCGGCAGCGCGAGCGCTTCGGCGACGCCTCGATGGTCGTCACCGGAGTTGCGGATTACGATGTGTCCAGCCACGAGGGACCGCCGGCCGGGCGCACGAGACTGAAGATGCGAAACCACTCTGCCGAGAAGCCGGGAAGGGAGCTTTGTGAGCGGCTCTGATCGCGCGCCGGAAAGGGCTCCGCTCGCCGAGATCACACGGACCGAGGCCTTGCTCTGGCTGAATGACCGTGTTGGCGGGATCGTCTCGGTACGGTCATGGTGGACCACGGCGAATCCAACGGCCCCGCCCTCCTCATCGGCGACGCGGAGCTACGGCACTGGAGCAGCAGGGAAACTGAGGAATACCTGGCCAATAGCCTCGACGAGGAGAAGGCTGGCTGCTACTACCTCGGGAAGAGGACCCTCATTGATCTCGAATCGAATGCTTCGAGGCGGACTCGTACGTATATCGCGCCAATCAGCTTCACCTCGTGATCGACCTCGATACAAAGGTGACGCTGCGAATCAGTGGCCACAAGCCGGAATGACGCTGAGCACAGGAAGCGAACCAGCGGTGACTGGGATATTGAATACACCGGTTACAGCTGGTGATGGGCGGAGACAAGCGCGGACTTGTGCTTTCGCCCGAACGGTCCCGCCCGTGCAGGTGATCGCCAGCACCTTCTCCGGTATGCGTGCAGCCGTCTTCACAGGCGGCGCACAGTGGATGCATTCGGGCGGAAAGTCGATAGAGCCCGCCGCTGCTCGACGACTTCTGTCGGCCGGTCGTCGTCGCCCGATGTTCGTTCTCCGAGGATCCGGATCGATGCCCTCGTCCGGCCACCGGGCAGCCGGCGGCTCTAGCGACCCGCGGGGCGCGTTCGCGCTTCTAGCGTCGCCTGCCGCGGGCTTACTCCCGATCCGGTGACGGCCATCCAGGCCGTCACCGGATCGGAAGTCGACGACGTCCAGGTCGAAGGGAATCGCTCGATCACGGAAGACTTATCGGTGGACAAAGTCAGAGGCTGATATGCGGCCGAGGGCAATGACCCGGGTCTGCGGCTGGGTTGGCGCCAAAGCCCGGTATGCGGCGTAGGCGGCCCGCTCGCGTTGGAGGCGATGTGACGATGCTTAGATGGCTACGATCGCGATAAGCGAATTACTGCCCGTGACAGTAGTGGACACCTCGTGGGTGACTTCACTGAGCGGCACCCAAGACCAGATAGACCCCGGTGAACTCTGTAACCATAGAGCTCGGCAACCGGAGTTACGTCCGAGGTAACGAGTAAACTAAGGGAGTAATGGGAAAAAGCGGCCCCGGCGGTGCTGTCACACCCCGAGGCCCGGCCGAGACCTACTGAGGAGGTCACGACAAATGCAAGCGTACTCCATGGCGGAGACGACGCAGTCTCCCCAACTCCATCTCGTTGATCGTCCTGCAGCCGTCGCTGCGGGGGTGGTCACCGATAGCAACGCCGTCATTGATCAGCTGCTGAAGCAGCTGGCTGAGTACGTGGCAGAAGGGATCGCGGAACGTCTTGTAACGCCTCGCCACGAGCGCGACGAATGGTTCGACACACGCCGCGCCGCCGAGTATCTCGGAATCGGGCGCGACAGCCTACGCCGGCTGGCTGCCGAGCGGGTCATCCCTACCGAACAGGCTGGCGTCGGCTGCAAGCTCTACTTCCGCCGTTCGGATCTTGACGAGTGGCGCTGCTCTGGGTCGTCGCCCGTCGTCGCGATGCGGGAGCAGCGCCATGGGTGATTCGGGAGGAAATCCCCGCCGCGTGCGGGTCGAGAGGGGCATCTATCGGCGGTCGACTGGAGTGCTGGAGGTTGGGTTCAAGGATGAAACCGGCCGCCAGCGCTGGCGGACTGTGGACGGCGGAATCCTCGCTGCCCGGAAGGTGGGGGATGACCTGGCCGCGCGGTGGGCCCGCGGTGAGAGTGTGGCGCCGAAGCCGAAGCTGCGGTTCGGCGAGGCGGCCGAGAGCTGGCTAGGGTTAGCGAGCGAGCCTCATACCGCCGAGTGGTTGTCCGGAGGGCTTCGGTGAGCGTGTAGCGGGCGGTGGTTCGGTACGAGCCTCGCTCGGGTAGCGCTCTCGGTGGCAGCGCTGCCGTGGCCCGCGGCTTGGGTGGTGGCCCCGGCGTACTCTCCAATCTAGATGCGGGCGGTTGGGCCCGCTTGGAAGCCCCGTTGGGGCTTGCGACCTTTCGGGCGCTGGAGGTGCCGCCGTGGCCACCATCTCAAGCCTACTCGCCGATCACGTCTCGCTGCGGGTGCGTTCGGTCGACAGGATCTTGTTGGCTGGGTACGTTCCGCGGTTGCAGTCTGATGGGCTGTTGGTGCGCTTTCTCAATGCGCGGGCGGGTGGGACGATCCCGTCGCCGGCGATGCTGGGGAAGATCGGCGGCGCGTATGTTGAGGAGATCAACGCGTTCGCGAAGGCGCGGGAGATCCCGGTGGTGCGGTTCACCAAGGACATGGTCAAGGAGGACGTCGCGCGCCCGTACATGGAGAAGGCTGAGCGGGAGGGGCGCTCTGGGGTGGTGATGCTCGGCGTCGCGCAGGAGAAGGCGTTCGCGTGGCGCGGTTGGCGGGATGGCGGGCGTGACGCGCACCCGCATTTCGAGTTCGGTCGTCAGGCCGTGTTCGTCAACCACTACTACCAATACATCTTCGATCGGGAGTGGGGGCCGTCGTTTATCAAGACCAACGCGTACGCGCCGTACCCGGTGTGGGTGTACCTGAACGGCCACGAATGGGCTAAACGCCAAGCGATCACGGCCGGGATCGGGTTCGCGCCACTGGATAACGGCTTCCGCGCCTGTGATCAGGCCGAGCGGCTCGCCGTGATCTGCGACGCGCTGTCTGAGCAAGACATCTTTGGGTTCTGCGACCGGTGGATGGGTCAGCTCCCCTCGCCGTTCACCGCGGCTGAGCGTGGCCGCTACGGCTACCGCTACTCCGTCCGCCAGGTGGAAATGTCCGACACTCGCGTGTTCGATCGCCCCGCGGCGGGCCGTGCGTGGTTTGAGCAGACGATCCGCGATCAGCTCGATCTCGGTCGCCCCGACAAGGTCCAGATCATCTTCGATCGCAAAGTGACGAGCCGCACCCCCGGTCGGTTCCAGACCAAGGTGATCACGCGCGGCGTCGAGCCGGTGATCCAGGCGCACTACAAGCACAGCAAGGTCAAGCAATACTTCAAGGAAGGCCGTGCGCTGCGGACCGAGACGACCGTGAATGACCCCTACGATTTCGGTGTCAAGCGCACCCTGAACGCCACCACCTGGCAGCAGCTGCGGGCGATCGGCGATCAGATCAACGACCGGCTGCTTGACGCCCAACTTCAGGCGTGCTCCTGCGCGCCAGACCCCAGCACGCTCACGCGTCTGGTGTCGCCGTCGATCGAGGACGGCCAACCCGCGCCCGCTCTGCACTTCGGTGATCCCAGGGTGATGGCGCTGCTCGCCTGCCTGTGCTCCTTTCAGCACCTGTTCGCGGGCCTGACGAACCGCACCCTGCGCCCGCAGATCGCCGAGCTGATCGGCGGCTACACCCAGGGGCAGATGACCTACGACCTGCGCCGACTCCGGCGCAAAGGGCTGATCCGCCGGATCCCGAAAAGCCAGCGTTACGAGCTGACCGCGTTCGGCCGGAGGACCGCCGTCTTCTTCACCAAGACCTACGTGCGGATCGTCAACCCATCCCTGGCCGAACTCGACCCCCAACTACCCGAGGAGATCGCACACCAAAGTCCGATCGCCCGCGCATGGCGCGCGTTCGAGCACGCGCTCGACGACAAGATCAAACAGGCCGCTATCGCGGCCTGAAAAGATGACAGGCCCGTGAAGGTTTCAACGACCTAGCGGAGCTAGGTGGTCCGGTTGTGGACCTGCGGGAGACGACGCAGGTCAAGTACCGGTGCATGGCTACGCAGCATCTTCGGCGGCGCTTCGAGGCCCGGCGGCTCGATGCTCTCAACGCTGACGACCTTGCCCGGCTCGTTCGTGAGCTACGAAGCGAGGGGATGAGCGAGGCGACTATTGCCGTCATTCTCGGCGTCGTTAGATTAGCGCCATCTACAAGTTCGCCGTGCGGAGGCTGGGATGGAGTGGCACGATTCCCACGACGTTGATGCTTCGGTCGGAGCGGCCGAAGACCTCTCAGACGAAGCGCCGGCCCCTCTTCACGGGCGAACAGCTCGAGCAGACGATTGCTGCCGCCCAAGAGCCGTTTCGGACGCTGTTCACCGTCGCGGCCTTGACGGGCGCCCGGATCTCGGAGCTCTGTGCGCTGACCTGGGCTGATGTCCGGATCGACGATCCCGATGATGCAGAGATCGAGTTCGGATGGCAGGTCGATCGACACGGTGTCCGCCGGCCAACAAAGACCGACGGGTCGGCGCGGACCGTGCCGGTCCCACGGGAGCTCGCGATTGTCCTAGCGCGGCACAAACTGGCGGCGAGGTACTGCGAGCAGACTAGCTTCGTGTTCTCGACGGGCACGGGCCATCCGGTGCAGCAGCGCAACGTGTCGAGGGCGCTCCGCGAGGCACAGCGGCGCGCTACCGGACCGAACGGGGCCCAGACATTCCCGATCCTCCACGAGCTCAACGAACGGGGGTGATCCTGTTGCGGTTCCGCGTGGGACGCTGCCGTCGATGCACTCCTTCCGGCACACCGTGGCGTCGCGGGCGCTGCTGGCAGGCGAGAGTGTGGACGAGATCGCGTTCCTGCTCGGTCACCGCCACGCCAATGTGACCCGTGCTGTGTACGTGCGCGAGGTCGCGAATGCTCGGCGGCGGTCGATGCGCCGGTCGCGGATGGTCGCCGAGTTCGGGGGCGCGCTTCGGGTCGCCCTTGGTCCAGGCGATCAGCCGGAGTGACCTGTACGAGGGTGCGGCGGTCTAACCGCCGGCCTTTGCCTCAGAAGCTCGGCGCCGGCGGGATCCACCGCTCGGTGGCGGGCATGCCGTCGGGATGCTCACGAAGGATCTGTTCGATCGCATCGGCGAGCATCTCGACGGCGCCTCGCGTGCGTATCCGGGTCGACGGGAGCAGGATCAATCCGGCGTGAGACTCCCCCCGGGCAAGACGCTCCGCAGCGAGAGGCCGGAAGTCCTTCACGTTGTTCGTGATCACGGCCCGCTCTTCGGCCGCGGCGATCTCAAGGATCGCTCGGTCGCTCCGTCCGGCTAGGTCGCGCCGGTCTACGACCGCCTGGACGTCGTGGCCACGGTCCCGGAGCAGCTCTGCGATCCGTGGGGAGAGCTGCTCATCGAGAAGAGCCTTCACTCGTGGAGCGCGCGCTCGCCGGCGGCGGCAGCCTCGAGGCCGCGCTTGTATTCCGCCTCGTTCAGCTCAATCTCTTGGTCGATCTCGTCGCGGTACTCGCCGTAGTACGCGACTGCGGCTTGCGCGAGTCCGAGCGGAATCTCAAGGTAGGCGGCGGCTTCCTCGACCGACCCGTCATTGTCACGGACGGTGGCAATCACCTCCCACACGTCGAGGCCCGATCCGACCATGCTCGCGCGCCGGCCGCTAGGTCCATCTAGGAACTGGATCAGCGGGTGTGCGTCGTGCCGGAGCCCCTCTTCGAGATATCGCTGGGCGAGGGCCCGCTCGGGCAATCCAGTGCGACGCGCGTTCTGGGTGAGTCGCGCTCGTGTCCCTGGCGGGAGGCGGAGAGTGTAATGGTCGGACACGGAATAAGCGTACCACGATGTGCCACATTGTGCCACGACGGCGACGAGACAGAAGGTGTCTCGGCGCAGGTGTACCGTCGGCCTCACCAGAGGCAAGCGATCTGCAGCGCTCGGGAAGAGGCCGGAGACAGGTCGGCTTTGGAAACTTTTTGGAAGCCTCAGACCACATGGAAGCCTCCAGATCCTGCTGCACCTGAAAACAAGACACTGGCTATTTGCAGCATAAATAGGCAAACGCGGATCAGCCGGAGTCGCCTGCTGCGTGATGGGTAAGGAAGGGCTATCAGCTGATCCTCGACCAAGATGCCGCTGATCGGCTCACGGGGCTCCTGCAACCCGATGCGTCCAGCCCGCGAACTGTGCCACGTGGCACCGGACAGATGTCGACCCCGTGAAGCCTCAGTCCCCGGCTTCCTCGGCCAGGATTTCAAGCTCGCTGCGCATGGCGTCGATCATCGCCTGATGAACGAGCCGACGGGCGGTGACGAGTCGTAACCACTGTGCTTCGCCAGAAAGGCGTCGCATGGCAAAAGCCGCAGGGCCGGTGGTGGGGAGGCGCGAGGGTTCAGCGGCAAATCGCCAGACGGTGATCTCACTCGCATGAGAGTTCTCAACGGCCCTGGATCACGCCCGAACGTGGGGCTCTCGGCTTTCAGTTCTCGCGGGTCTCGAGACTTCGCGCGCCGGCAGAACCGGTCGGGCGACCCGATGCGAGCCCCCATCGGATAGTCGCCGGAGCGCTCGTCCCCCCGGCCGCCGTCGGGACGATCCCTCTCCAGGAATGCGATCGCGCGGTGGCCGACGCCGTTCTGCCGCACTGGGCTCCTGGCTTTGGGCGATAGCAGCCGCGGCCTCGTTGACAGTTGGCGCTTGCAATGTGCCGAGGAACTCGATCGTCAGCTAGCGCTCGCCAGCTCTCGCAATCCGTTGATTGCGAAAATCCGCTACAGCGTGAGAAGCAGGAGCCCAAGCCGGCAGAGCAGAAGCTCGAGGACGTCTGATGCGGGCCCGGATCCCCGTCGGAAGCGTGGTCTCAGGCGAGGTCAGCCGAACGTGGGGGCGGCTGGTGAGCGGCGTCTTCGGCATCCCGATGGACGTCGCCGTTTGGGATGTCCAGCGAGATTGGACGATCGAGATGTCGCCCGAGCGATCGTCCGTCTTCGCCCTGGTCAGAAGTGCAAACGCGATCGCAGCTTCATGGTAGTGGCGAGGATGCAACACGTCGGAGCCACGCTGTCGCACAGCGAGCGATCAGGTCCGGCGCCCGAGCCGGTCGTCGCTCCCTGCAAAGCTCCTGACCGTCTCGACATCAGGACGATGACCGATAGCGCTCCCCGGAGGAGATATCAGCCTGGCGGAGCCCGGTGTCCCTCCTTGGGATTGGCTGACGACAGAGCGCCCAGTCGATATCGACACCTCCGCCGGCATCGGCCTCCGGCCACACACCGTCAAGGTCAGGCACGGCGCCTGAACCAGCGGCGACGACGAGCGACTCCTTGACCGGACCCGACGCGGAACCGCCAGGTCCCGTAGCCACCCAGCCCCGTCCCGGTGTGAGCTCCAATCGCACATCCTCAGCGACGGACAACACCCGCGACGGACAACACCCAGTACACGTACGATGCACCGAATCGCTGCTCAAACCAGTCGAGCGCCTCCTGCTCGGTCACACCGATCTTCGAACCGGGGAACGCGCGGCGACGCTTCGACATCGAGCTTCGATGATTTCAAACGTGGACCCAGGATCGCATTCATCGACGAGCGTCGCGCAGGCGCGATCGGAATGGCGACGACGGGCTCGTCCGCTGATGGCTGATCGCCGCTCCAGTGGACGATCGCGTTCGCCTGATACGCCGCGTCGTAGCGCGTGACGTTCACATGTACCGATGCGATGCCTCGAGCCTTTCGGGCAGAGCCCGAAACTACGATCAGGCGAAGATCCGCTGGAAGGCACGCTGGAACGCGGGTCTCTGCGCCGGCCTGCCCACGTAGTTGGTCAGGCTAGATGGCAGCCGGTCCGCGATTCCCGCGCGAGTCGTGAACATCAGCGCGGTCCCGACCATGACATCGGCGACCGTGAACCGCCCAGCGACGAGATGCTCGGAGCGGTCGAGTGCGGCCACGATTGCGTCGGCCGCTCCGAAGAAGCGCTCGCGCGCGACCGTGGCGCGGTCGGGGTCCAAGTCGGCCTGGTTCCACGCCTCGAACAACGGCGGCTCGAGTTCGGCAGGAGCGAAGCATGCCCACTGGTAGACGAGCGCACGATCGTGCGTGCCCGGCGGCGGGAGCCAACTCGCTTCTGGATGCAGGTCGCCGAGGTGCAGGCAGAGCGCCGCCGATTCGAACAGGAACCCCTGTCCGTCGTCGAGCACTGGGACGCGCCCGAGCGGATGGCGACTGCGATGCTCCTCACCCCGGACCTCCTCACGCGTCATCACGACCAACTCGTGGGGCCGCCCACCTCCTCGAGCATCCAGATCGTGCGGAGCGGCCGCCCTGCGCGCTCGCGGTGAAAGACCCGCGTCACGGGCAGGACGATAACCGCTGGCGCCGCTCGGGACAGCCCGCCCCGTCGAGCTGGCCCCATCAAGCGGCGGTCGCTTAGATTAGATTAGAAATCGAGGAGCAAAAGCCGTGCAGCCGCCTCGCCGTGCTCCTCCCCGCGTCTGGGGCAGCAGCGCGCCTTACGCGGTCCCACCCGCAGGCGACCCTACTGCGCCTCCGAGATTCAAGTCCAGCTGCACCAAGCCGCCACCCGAGCCGGGGTCCGACGGCGGTTTGCCCATCATCAGCTGCGCCACGTCCACGCCGTGGAGATGCCACGTGACGGTGTCCCGGTGGTCATCATTCAGCGCCGGCTCGGGGCATGCGAACCTCGGGAAGACCTCCGCGTACCTGCGCTGCATCGACAACACCGAGATCGTCCGCACCGTCCATCAGGGCCCCGCCTCCGTGATCCCGGCCGCGAACGCGCTACGCATCGACCGACAAATTTCCCGCTACCGACAGCTCGTGCTCGCCGCCGTTGCGGGGCGGCGGCGAAACCTCTCGCCGAGCGCCACAGGACGCGCCTTGCCGATCGCCGAGCGTCGGAACCGAGCGCGATGGCAGGACACCCCGGAAAGCGAATGCAGAAGCGAAACGGCGGCGGCCTCGGCCGCATGATCGCCGTTGATTGCATGCGTCAGGGCTCGGAGCGGCGGAATCACAAAAGCGAGCGTCGGGCTGGTTCGGCGCGGACGCTCCCATCCGTGGCATAGCAGGAGTGGCGAGACAGACGGCGGCGGACCAGAGCGGAAGCGCCGCTGCGCGTTGACGGCGACGACCTCAGCGCCGGATTTGTGCGAGAGCGACCGCGTCCGCCAATGGGCGCGATCGTTAGCAGACCCACTGATGCGTCGGTGCTCTGCAAGCGGTCGACGGCCTCGCCGATGCCGTCGCGGCCGCTAGCAGCACCGCCGCAGTTCGGCTAACGAGAACCCCTACAGCGCCGCTGACGACCAGGCTCCCGCCGGCTGCCTCGAGGCTCCTCGAACGATCGGGACCAGGCCCTTGGCCGTCGCTCCCGGTTTTGGCGAACAGCAGGGCCGGCGCCGGGTCCTGCATTCGTGCGGCGCGGGTGCCCGGGCGTCCCCACGTGAGTCCGACCGGGCCACGCAGTCGACTTCAGACGAGTACCGCTTGCCGCGCAGGAAGCGCCTCGGCGTCGGGGTCGAGGTGGGTATGACGGCCGCGCAGATCATCCTTTTTGGCCGATGCGGGGTGGGGGTTGAGGGGCGTAGGCTCGTGTTTCTGGCGGCCATAGCCGCATCATCAGGGAAGGCCCGCGCCCGGCGGGTGGGTCGCCTCCCGCTGTGATGGCTGTCGCCGTCGAAATGACCGGAAAGGAGCAGGACGATGAGCAACGACAACCCTGTGTTTGTGTATGGGGCGGTGTACGCGGATCGTGCGGACGCCGATGCCGATTACGACACGCTGCTTGACCTACATTCCGCCGATCTGGTCGGCACCTATGACGTCGCGCTGGTGTACAAGGACGACGACGGCAAGGTGCACGTGACCAAGCACGAGAAGCCCACCCAGCACGGCGCTTGGACGGGCGCCGCTGTCGGCGCGCTGGTGGGGATCGTGTTCCCGCCGGCGATCCTCGGTTCGGCGCTCGTCGGCGCCGCGGCGGGCGGGGGGATCGGGCATGCCATGGGTGGCATGTCGCGCAGCGATGCCAAGGAACTCGGCGACTACCTCGACAGCGGCCAGGCGGCGCTGGTCGTGATCGGCGAGTCGCGCCTGCAGGAGCAGCTCGACAAGGCGCTCACGCACGCGGAGAAAACCCAAGAGAAGGAAATCAACGCCGACGGCAAGGAGCTCGCGAAGGAACTCAACGCGCTCCCCGCCTAGCAGCGGCTCGTCCTGGCCGGCCCGCTCTCGCACCGCCCTTTGGCGGTGTGGGGGCGCCACGGCCCGGGGCAGTCTGGCCGCCACGCCCGGTTGAGGCCCCGGGGCCCGTTCCGGCGCTGCGCCCGGTTGAGCTCCGGCCCGCTTGAGCCTAGAGTCGGCGGATGACCGACCTGTTCAGCGAGCGGTGCGGCGATCTGCTGACGGGCAGCTATGACTGCGTAGACCGGATCGTCCTCAACGCGTATTTCCGTATGGGCCATGCGCCGGGCTGCTTTCGCGTGTGGTGGCGGCGCTGGCACGAGGACAGCGACGAGCAGCTCGACAACGCGCACCTGATGCGCCTCGCCGGCCGGTTCGCACGCCGGGTCCGTGCCTCAGCGCAGGCGCACGGGATTCCCGTGATCGACTGCAAGGCCACAGATCGCAAGCATCAGATCGCCGAGGCCTACCTGGCTGAGCACCAGGTCCGCACGGGCGTTTTCTTGATCCTGGTCGCCCGCGCGCCGGCGCTCGTGTGGAAGGTCACCCGGTCCGCGGCGGGGGTGATCTGCAACCTGGAGAAGACCAGGCAGTTCGTCAACCACTACTCGTTTCACATCATGGATCCCACCTGGCGGGTCACGTGACGATCAAGCTCAGCGGGCATCCGCCGTTCGGTGCTCAGGTGATCCTCAACGGCCACGAGTACGTCGCGTGCGCCGCCAGGTCAGCGGGCATCAGCTTTGCGAAGGAGGGCAACTGCTTCACTGGGGTCAGCGACCCCGAGCGTCTGGCTCAGATCGCAGAATCCTTGTCCCAGCCCGGGACGATAGGGCGTCTGAGCCGGGTGATCGACCGGTGGATCTACACCGCGTGCCTGTGCTTCGGGCTCAACCTCGACGAGCAACAGCAAAGCCGCTTCGTGTACGACTACTCGATCTACCAGGGCGAGTACAGCCGGAACCTGATCTTCGCCTCCGGCGCTGTGATGGACCGCGTCTTCAACACGGTGCTCGACCGCACCCGCTCGCGGCTCGACATACCGAAAGTGCGCACGCTGTTTGGCAGCAAAGTCGTCATGGCGGGGCTTCGCCACCCGCGGCGGATGAAATAGGCGTCGCTCCAGAATCTGGGTAGTCAATAAGCGTCCTATTTCGTTACAGGCGTCATGGCGGGGCTTCGCCACCCGCGGCGGATGAAATAGGCGTCGCTCCAGAATCTGGGTAGTCAATAAGCGTCCTATTTCGTTACAGGCCGACCGCACCGCAAACCTGGCTACGAGCTGTCGCCTCGGCAGGCAGTCGTGATCGAGACACCTCAGTGGAACCTGACGATCTTCAAGGTCCGCTTCGGACTCTTGACGCTGAAGGGGTACACCAAAGGCGAACGCGTCCTGCGCTTCGAAGCGATCGTGCATAACACCAAGCAGCTCGGCTGCGGCCGGACGCTGGACAAGTTCGCTCAGATCACCAGCCGGCTGACCGCAATGGTCGACCGCTTCACGAGCATGCTCGACTGCGTCGAGATCGGGTTCGTACCCGACGGCACCCTCGACCAGCTACCAGCACCCTCGCAACTCGGCGCAACCCGGATCGGCGGGATCGACATCAACCGACCCCGAGCCCGCGCCACGCTAGCCGCGGCCTTGGCGCTCGCGGTCGCCCCGCAAGGCTTCACCGTCGCCCAATTCACCGCCCAGGTGCAGGCAATGACCGGACAGGCCCCCGAGGACTACAGCACCCGCCAGGCCGCCTACGACCTACGCAAACTCCGCGGCAAACAGCTCATCACCAAACCCGGTCGCACCCGCCGCTACCACGTCCCCGGTCACGCCGCCCGCACGATCACCGCGATCCTCGCCATCCGCGACCACGTCCTCGCTCCCCTCATCGCCGGTGTCCGCATTCCACGACGAGGCCGCCCACCCAAGCACTGGACCAACATCGACCGGCGACTACGAAACCCTCAGGCTCGGCATGCAAACCCTATTCGGCCATCTCGGCATCGCGACAGACTCGGCCGCATAGACAACATCTTGTCGATCGGTCGCCGCAAGCCACTAGCGATCCAAGCGCCACGCCCGGCCGCGAGTGGGGCGTGATGTGGGCTTACACCGCTCATGAGAAGTCCCCGGCAGAAAGCCTAGCGTTGGCGTCCGGGAGCGACTGGCGTGCGTCTCCCTCGCGGCTGCGAGGACCGGCGACGTGACGCGAGACCGTGAAACCCGGGCTCCCATGATCGCTCGTGCTCATCGCTGTGAGCCCACGTCACGGTTGCCCGTGCGCTGCTGCGCCTGCTCCTCGGCTTCGAGCTCGTCGTCGAGCACGGCGATGACGATCCCCAGCGCCTCGGCGACGTTCAGGACAGCGTCCGTCGTCCGCGGCGTGCCGACGATCGGAGCGACGGCGATCAGGATGTCCTCGATCTGCTCGACCGTGGCCCCGGCGTCAATCGCAGGGCCGACGTGCATGAGAGAGAGACCGCGGCATTTGCGTCGAAATCAGCACGCGCTGCCTGACGAGGCGTGCTTGAGGTGCAGCGTCGTGCTTCACGACCGGTTCGCCGCCGTGGAGGAGGCAGCCGTGCCGCCGAGGTTTGCAGGTGAATGGTCCGCTCGTCGAAATCCCTGTGAGGAGCTCGGCACGGGACCACCGAGAATTGGGCATGGTCTGCCGCAGCTCCTGGTGGCCGCCGGGCGCTCCGAGCGAGGCGCCGCCAGGACGGGCTGTGGATGCGGATGCCGATCTTGTTGGCGAGCTCGGTCACGGACGGGGCAGGAGGCCCGCGCTCTCAGCTAGCTTTACCGCTTCGGCTCGTTTGGTGGCCCCCAGTTTCTTGTAGATGTTTTGGACGTGCGTTTTTACGGTGGGACGGGCGATGCCGAGCTGGCTGCCGATGCCGGCGAGCGTTTGGTGGGTGGGGAGGAGGGTCAGGACGCGGGTCTCGGCTGGCGTCAGGGAAACAGTCTTGCAGCACTTGTTCTTGTTGGGCGGCTTCGAATGCGTGGTGATGGTTCTGTCACGGTACGTGGCGGGCGGTCGATTCGTCATCGGCCGATGTGGCTGATATCGCCGTGCCCAGCCGCCTCGCTGGAGTCGATCCCGTGACCAGCGATGCCGCCCTGGGTGTCCGTGGGCTACGACCACAAGGTCGTCGTCGACGTCGCCAGCGACTCCTCGATCGACTCGAGCAGGTGCTCGCAGCAGCGTTCGCCGGCGACTGACGTTGCGGTTGTCCTGGCTGAGCGCGGACGGGCGCGATCGCGCCCCAGCCCTCCGCGCCCGTGGGACGCGTCGCCGACGTCGCAGCTTTCGGTATGGGTTCTACGTAGTTTTCACGGATGCCAACGCCCAATCAGGCCAGGTACGATGAAGATTGTCCATTCTTGGGCAGCGAGAAGTGGCGCCTCCTGATGCGGCCGACCGTCTTTGCTGAGCGTTAGGTAATGGGATCTGGTTCGCGGAAGGGGCCAGCGACTTGGCCGAGATATTGGCGCGGGCGTGGCCTGCGTGAGTTCGGGCGATGGCATTAACGCGTTCGTCGTCAGGACAGTTGAGCAGCAACCGGCGCTTGCGCCGGCATATCGTCTTCATGTCAGCGTCCAAGCCTGGCGAGTCGCGGGTTTGCCTCGAAGTCGCGGTGGCACGGGTAACGGGGGGGGCGTGGAGGGCCGCGCGATGAGTACCGTTGCCCTTTCGGGGGCTAGGCCGCTGTTTCGGGAGTCGACGCTTCGAGTTGCGACTGTTCCGCCTTGGGCGGTGGCGCGAGCTCGCCTCGCTGCGTTACAGAAGGTCGCTGAGCGCAGCCGGGTGGTGCTGGTTTCTGCACCGGCGGGTTATGGGAAGTCGACTCTTGTCGCGCAGTGGAGTGGCCTGGATCCGAGGGCCAGCGGGTGGGTGCAGCTCCGCTCCGGCGACAACGACTCCGTCGCGCTGATCGCCCACGTCGTGGCGGCCCTCGAGCGGACCGGCCCGGTTTGCGGTGAGCTCCTCGAGGAGTTGTCAGGGCGGATGCCCAGGATCGATGAGGTCGCCATTCCTCTCCTCGCGGCCGACTTTGGCGAGCGCGACCCGTTCGTTCTGGTACTGGACGATCTGCATGTCATAACGGCTGAGAAGAGCCGCGCGATTCTCTCGTTTCTGGTCGACGAGGTTCGACCCGGCAGTCAGTTGGTGTTGGTCACACGCGGCGATCCCGGGGTGCCGGTCGGCCGCCTGCGCGCAAGTGGGGATCTGGTCGAGATCGGGACCGCGCTCCTGGCGCTGGACCCGACGGAGACCCGTGATGTTGCCGCGAGCAGAGGACTGGAGTTGTCGCAGGCGGCGGCCAGGGTCCTGTGCGAGCGGACGGAGGGCTGGGCCGCCGCGGTTGCGCTGGCCACGCTGGCGCTACGCGGCCGTGACGATGCCGCCGTGAGGGCTGCCGGTCTGTCCGGCGATCAGCAGCAGATCGCCGACTACCTCCTGGAAGAGGTGCTGGAACGCCAGCCGGAGCATCTCAGAAGGTTCCTGCTCGGGACGTCGATCCTCGGCCGCATGACGGCGCCGTTGTGCGATGCGGTCCTCGGCATAGACGGCGCGGCTGGTTCGCTTGAGGACCTCGCGCGTTCCAATGCCTTCGTCGTGCCGCTCGACGATCACCGCGAGTGGTATCGCTACCACCATCTGTTCAGCCATCTCCTCCGTGCGGAGCTCAAGCGGCGCCACCCGGAGCTGCTCCCCGTGTACCTCCGACGGGCAGCAGGTTGGTGCGAGGCGCACGGATCGCCTGGCCTGGCGTTCGCCTACGCGTATGAGAGCGGTGATCTCGCTCACGCCGGCCGAATCGCTCTTGCGTCTCGGGACGAGTTTGCCAGCCGCGGGCAGATCGAAAGCCTGCGGCTCTGGCTCGACCGCTGCGCCGACACGGAGATCGCGTCAGACCCGCAGCTGTCGATCGCGGCCGCGTGGGTCTTCGGGTATCTTGGCGATGCGGCCCGGGCGAGACGGTTCTTAGCCGCGGCCGAGCGGGCTCCGCTCCACTTGGCATCCACCGACGAGGCATCTTCGCTTCGCTCGGCACTCGCGAACCTGCGAAGCGCCATGGCTCCGGACGGCATCCCGCAGATGCTGCGCGATGCCGAGCTCGGCCACGCGTGTGAGAAGCAGACCGGCATCCGATGGCTTCTCGGCGCCCGTCGCGCCATGGGTGCGGCGTACCTTCTTCTGGGCCGGCCGCAGGAGGCAATCGCCGTGCTGCGCGATTCACTTGCGCTTTGCAGAGACCGTCCCGATCTCAGCCACACTCGGGTGTTCACGCTCGGCTATCTGGTCTTCGCGGCCACCGAGCTGGGCGATCGGCGAGACGCGCAACGATGGGCGGTCGAAGCGGGCTGGCTGGCCGCCCAGCAACACCTCCACAACACGATTTACGGCGCCATCGCGTACACGGCAGGAGCGCTCGCGCACAACCAACGCGGTGACCAGACGGAGGCCGCACGCCAGCTCGAGAACGTCCGCCGGCTCCGCCCACTGCTCCGCGCCGGCCCATGGCTCAACGCCGATCTCGCGCTGCGCTGCGCCGACATCAGCCTCGACCTCGGCGACGTCGCCGGCGCCCTCGAACACGCACAGGTCGCGGGCGACGCACTACACGGATATCCCGATGCCGGAACGCTTCCGGCCCGGTTGCAGCGTCTCGAAGCGCGGATCAGCCGGGGACGGGACTACGGACTCACACCTGCCGAGCTCCGGCTCGTCGCTTTCCTGCGGACGCATCTCTCGCTCCAGGACATCGCCGATCGTCTTCACCTCGCACGCCCTACCGTCAAGACACACATCGCGTCGATCTACGCCAAGCTCGGCGTCACAAGCCGAACCGACGCCGTCGAGATCATCGAGCAGGCCGGCGTCGAATCGACAGAAACCAAGGCCACGAGCCCAGGTCCAGATCTCGACTGGCGTCGCGATGCCGAAATCGCCGCCGGCTGACGGTCAGACGATATCGGCCATTTTGGCCGATGCCACATCGATCTCCCATCCGTAGCGTTACGGGCCAACGACAGATCCCGCATGCCGCCACTCCCGGCCAGGATTTCACAGGAGGCAAATCTGATGGAAACAAGTCTAGCGGTGCCTATCGCAACGAGTTACCCGTTCTTGAACATCTTGTGGACGATCCTAATCTTCATGGCGTTAGTGATCTGGATCTGGATGGTCATCATGGTGCTGATCGACGTGTTCAGCCGCCCCGACCTCTCGGGCTGGGCCAAGGCCGGCTGGGTCGTGCTCATCATCGTGCTGCCGTTCGTCGGCGTGCTGTGCTACCTGATCGCCTACAGCGCTGGGATCGCCGAGCGCCGCGCCTAGCACGCCCTGGTCGCCGGCGCATTTCCACAGCCACGCAAGACGGTCGGCACGGGTAGGTGCGAGGTGCCAGTGATCGCTGTCGGGATGATCGGCGCGCCCGTTTGCACCGCGAGCCTGCCCGCGCCATGGTGGGGCGACCCGAGCGCGTCGGGCCGCTCCACGCATGTTCCCTCTGGGAACACGACCACCAGCCCGCCATCGGCGAGGATCGCCCGGGCGGTCTCAAGCGCTTCGCCGTCCGCCTCGCCACGCCGCACGGGAAACGCCCCCCACCGCAGGAGCAGCCACCCGAGCGGGCCGTTGAACAGCTCAGTCTTGGCCATAAAGCGAACGCGTCGACGCGTGGCCGTCCCGACGAAGAACACATCGAAGAAGTTCTTGTGGTTGGGAGCGATGATCGCCGGACCGCTCCGCGGAATGCGCTCGCCGCCGAGGATCCGTACACGAAACCAAAGCCGCAGCACGACCAACGCGAGCAACCGACCGCACGAGTACAGCGGCCCAGACAAACCGCGACCACGCGCATACGCGTGGCGCTGCGCTCAGCCTCCTGACTCCCCACACCGGCGCCATCCCCTCGAGCGCGACCGTTGCTTGGATCCGCCGGAGCTGTCGGCACCCTCAGCCGTTGGGTTCGGTTCTGGTCTCAATCCTGATCACCGCGTCCTCCCAAGAGACTCTCACAGCCGGGAGGCCCTGACGCAAACCAGGCTCGTGCCGTTGCAAGCCGATCAGGCGATTGGATGCATGCTCTGGCGGATCCTCGCGTTGGGCGAGGTGGCTGATCGAAGCGACCGGTCGAACCGTGTTTCGGCCCGGACGCGAGCAGGATCTTGCAGCAGCGGCCGAGATCGCCGCGGGCTCCTCTGCTCCGCGCTACGGCTTCCAGCGCGCCGGCCTGGCCGCCGCGCGAGAACGCGAATTCTGTCGCTTCAGGATCGGCCCGCCCGCTTGCCTTTGTCCCGGCGCCAGTTGCGATGCGTCGCGGAGTATGCGCCGCGGTCAGCGGCGGCGCTCCCGTAGCGCGACGACGTCGCAGATGTGCAGCGAGCGTCCGGCGGCGGTCGGCTCGTATCGCAGCGCGCCGCTGCTCATCAACTCGTACACGCGCAGGCGCGAGGCGTTGAGGAGGTCGGCGGCCTGCGCGACGCTAACACGCCCGTCGGGAGGGACGCTACCGAGGAACAGCAGCGCCTTGCGGTCGAGCGCGGCGATGGTCTGGGCGGTCTGCTCGGCGGTGTACGCGAGCGCAGGCGGCCGAGACGTTCGCGTCCAAGCTGTTCCCGCGGACCCCGAAGCTGTTGCGGACCGAGCCGCTGAAGGCGTTGGTGATCGGCGCGTTCGTGCGTGGCCTGTCGATGCGCGACGTCGAGTCGCTGTGCGAGCAGGCTGGGCTGGGGAAGCTCTCGAAGTCGACGGCGTCGCGGATGTGTGAGGAGCTCAAGGAGCGCTTTGAGCGGTTCCGACGCCGCGACCTGTACGAGATCCGGCTGGTGGCGTTGTTCCTGGATGCGACGTTCATCGCCGTCAGACCGGACGGGCCCAAGGAGGGTGTGCAAGTCGCGTGGGGGTTCACCGAGGGCGGCGAGCGGGTGCTGTTGGCGGTGAGCCTGGGGATGCGCGAGTCCTTTGAGGACTGGCAGACCCTCGGCCGCGACCTGATCGCTCGGGGGCTGGGCGCGCCGATGCTGATCGTCGCCGACGGTGCCCCCGGACTGGTCAAGGCGATCGAGCAGTGCTGGCCAGCGTCAGACCGCCAAGAGGGTGTCAGTTCTTCCGTGTAAGCTGACTGTTTTAGTGTAGTTGTTACTCCTGTTGTGTCAATGAGTGACGGTTAGATTGCGTTGTCGGGGACGCGGTCGCCGAACTGGATCTTGAAAGCGGCGAGCGCGGTTGGCCAGTGGAACACGCGCTGCCAGCGGGCTTCGGCTTTGGTGATCGCGAGGTAGATCAGCTTTCGGCGGCGTCTTCGGTGGGGAAGTGTCCGCGGGTCTTGATGACTTTGCGCGGCTATTTTCGATTCAGTTAGAGCCGTGGGGACACTGATCCTCGAGGTCGCCGCTCTCGGGTTGGCGGCGCACCTCCGTACCGGCCGGGGCATGCGATCAGCTCGGCTGCCGATCGCTCGACTCGTGCATTTTGGAGTTGCCCCCCAGCGCTAGCAGCCCGGCGATCGCGACGAGCGCCACGGCGACGATCAGCGCCGACAGCCACGCCGTCACGCCGGTGGCGAGCCCCAGCACCGCGGCGGCGACCAGCACACCGAGCGCATAGAAAGCGATCGCTCCGGCTCCCGCGAACATCCCGAGGCCGATCTCGACGCGCTTGACCTTCGCCTCCAGCTCGGTCCTGACGAGCTCGACCTCCTGATGAGCTACCTGGCTGATGTGCTCCGACTGCTGCTTGACGAGCTCGCCCATCTCGGCCCTGACGAGCTCGACCTCATCATGAGCTACCTGGCGTATGTGGTCCGGCAGCTGCTTGAGCAGCTCGAGGTCGGTCTCGACGTGCGTGACCTTCGGCTCCAGCTCGGCCTTGACGCGCTCGACCTCCTGACTTATGTGCTCCGACTGCTGCTTGACGAGCTCGCCCATCTCGGCCCTGACGAGCTCGACCTCATCATGAGCTACCTGGCGTATGTGGTCCGGCAGCTGCTTGAGCAGCTCGAGGTCGGTCTCGACGTGCGTGACCTTCGGCTCCAGCTCGGCCTTGACGCGCTCGACCTCCTGACTTATGTGCTCCGACTGCTGCTTGACTAGCTCGCCCATCTCGGCCCTGACGAGCTCGACCTCATGATGAGCTAGCTGGCTCATTTGCTCCGGCAGCTGCCTGACCAGCTCGGCCAGCTCGGCTATCGACGCTTCGGTGGGCGGTCCACCGCGGGTCCCCGGGCTATCGGTCATTGCATATCCTCCTGTTCGGTGGAGTCTCACGACTTTTCTTTCCGGTGGTCGGCGCCGGCACCGCGCTCCCGAGGACGAAACGAGGAAAAGCCCATTCGAGACCGCGGGACGCCGAAGATCTAGGGGCGCACAATCTCGATCCCGAGATCAGCTCCGCGAGCCGTGTCGTGCTCAACGGCACGGACGCGCGTCCAGGATCAGTCGGCGACATCGCGCCGATTCCCAGGTGGGCATCCTCCAGCCAGCCTCAGGCCGCCGGAACGCTCCCGTGTTGCGACAGGGTTACTTGGTCAGCTCGTGCCACCAGTCGGGGTCTGGGCGGAACGGCGCGGCGGGTAGGCCGGTGGCGTCGGTGTCGTACCGGTAGGCGAGCCCGGCGGTGGGCTCGGCGCGGCGCTGCTCGTCGGTCCAGCCCTCGGTCGCGGTCGTGACGAAGAGGCGGTTCAGGCCGGGTCCGCCGAACGCACAGCACGTGCACTCGCGCGCCGGGATGGGGTACGCCTTGCGCAGCGAGCCGTCGGGGGCGTAGCGGTTGACCCGCCCGCCGCCGTAGATCGCGACCCACAGGTCGCCGGCTGCGTCCACGGTCATCCCGTCCGGTGCCCCGACGTCCTCTGGCACGGTAACCAGGATCCGGCCATCAGAGATGGTGCCGCGGTCGGGGTCGAACGCGAAGGCGTGGATCACCCGCGGGCCGCTGTCCACCAGGTACATCGTCAGGCCGTCGGAACCCCAGCCGATTCCGTTGGAGATCGTGAGATCGCTAAGTATCTGCTCGGTCTGGGGTCCGGGCGGCGAACGATCCCGACGATCAGGTCACCCTTCTGCAGGCTGCCCGCGTTGGGGCCGGGGTCGAGGACCCGTCCCAGCGACTCGTGCCCGAGGACGAGTCGCTCCCGCCCGGGGGGCGCCCAGCCGTACGCGCCCGTGGCGATCTCCTCGTCCGTTCCGCAGATGCCCACGGCGACCGCTTCGACCAGGATCGATCCGGTGCTCTCGTCCGGTTCGGGGACCTCCTCGAAGCGAACGGACCCCGCAACCCCCGGCTGAACTGTGACGGCCTTCATGATTCCTCCTGAGATAGCCTTGTTCGTTGCCGTGTCGGCGCGATCGCCGGAATCACCGAGAGTTGATCTCCCGGTCGCGTGAGCGCCGGCCCTGCCCCTCGCCCGGCAGCGCTTTCTGCGGGGCGATCGGCCCGGAGCCGTGCGCATGACGGGCAGAGCTCGCGGTCTAGGAGGGCCGCCATGTGATCGGGCAGGCGATTGCGGATGAACTGGCGGTGCGCGGGCGTCTGGGTCGGCGCTCCACATTCGCTGCAGGTCAGCAGCGGCTGTTCGCACACGACGGTTCCGGTGATGATCGTGCGCCGCATGAGGTCCGGCGTGCCGCCACCGAGCGTGCCGCCGGTGAACAGGGCGACCTGATCGTCGATCCGGATCGCGCCGGTCGGGCATACCTGGCTGCAGGCGCCGCAGCCGATGCACAGCTCGGCTGGGCGGGTGAAGTCGAAGTACGCGAGCCGGCCGGCGTCGGTGTCTGCCATGCGCAGCGCGTCGACGCCCATCTCGCTGCAGGCCGCCATGCACAGACCGCAGCCGATGCAGACGTCGCAGCGCAGGCAGCGGCGCGCCTCGTCGTGCGCCATCGCGTCGGTCAGGCCCTCCTCGATCTCGACGTAGTTGCCGAGGCCGAGAACTTCCTCGACGGTCCTTTCGGGCATCACGGCACGAGGTAGATGCGTGCGATCATCCGCCACGACGTGCAGTGCGAGCACGTCGGCGCGGCGCACGGCCGTGCCGGTGGCAGGGTCCATTGCCGCGCCGCGCAGCCATGCATCGATCGCGCCGGCGGCGATCTTCCCGGAGCGGATCGCCTCGACGACGGTCCGCGGGCCGTGCTCGACGTCGCCCCCGGCGTAGACGCCCGGCACCTTCGTCATCAGGCTCTTGGGGTCGGTGAGGATGAAGCCGTGGGTGCTCTCGACCGCGCTGCCGTCGAGGATCGTCAGGTCGGTGCCCTGCCCGGTGGCGAGGATCACGTGGTCGCCCTCGAGCGTCAGCAGGCGGGCGGCGTCGAACTTCGGATCGAACCTTCCGGTCTCGTCGTGGACCTGCTCGCAGAACTGGAAGGTGGTCTCGCCGTCCTCCCCGATCCGGACCGGGCCCCAGCCCGGATGCAGCTGCACGCCTTCCCCGACGGCGTTCTCGATCTCGTGTGCGCTGGCCGGCATCTCGCGACGGTTCTCGAGGGAGACCATGTCGACGTGCGTTGCGCCTTGGCGCAGGGCCGTCAGCGCGACGTCGATCGCGACGTTGCCGCCGCCGATGACGATCACCCGCGGCCCCACCCGCACCTGCTCGCCGCTGCGCACGTCCCGCAGGAAATCGATGCCCCCGAGCACGAAGGACTGATGGACACCTTCGATCGGGATCAGGCGCGAGCGCTGCGTGCCGAGGCCGAGGAACACGGCGTCGTAGTTCTTGCGGAACGCGTCGAGGCTGCCGACCTCGGCGCTGGTGCGGATCGCGATTCCGAGCGCCCGGATCTGGTCGAGCTCCTGGTCGAGCAGGTCGGGCGGCAGGCGGTAGGCCGGAATCCCGTAGCGCAGCATGCCGCCGGCCTGCTCCTGCTCCTCGAGGATCTCGACCTCGTGACCGAAGGTGCGCAGGTAGTAGGCGGCGGTGAGACCGGCCGGGCCGGAGCCGACGATCCCGATCCGCTTGCCGGTCGCGGGCGCGAGCTCGGGTTTCGGGTAGCCGCCGTCGGCGAGGCAGTGCTCGGCCGCCTTGGCCTTCATCGGCCGGATGAACACGGCGCCGTTGCTGCCGCCGCGAACGCACGCCGATTCGCACGGCGCCGGGCAGACCAGGCCACAGGTCAGCGGCAACGGGTTATCACGCCTGATGACCTCGATCGCCGCTCGATAGTCGCCGTGACCGATGTGAGCGATGAAGCTCGGGATGTCGATGTTGGCCGGACACGTGCCGTGACACGGCGCGGCCTGGTGCTCGAAGCACAGCCCCTCCGGGCAGGACTCGCGCCGGGCATGCTGCTCCCACTGCTCGCGGTAGTAGCGCAGCGAGCTGCCCAGCGGCCAGGCCGCCGCCAGCCCCTGCGCGCCCAGCTCGAGCGCGACTTCGTCGAGCGCTCGGAGATGAGCGGCGTCACCGCGGCCGAGCGTTAGCTCAGCCACCAGCCGGCCGGCGCGGGCGAGCAGGGGGCGCACCGGATCGCCTTCGGCGTTGTCGGCGAGCTGCCAATGCCGGTACAGCGCGCGGCGCGTCTGGCGCAGAAGGCACGCGCCCTCAGCCATCACCATCAGCGTGGACGGCACCGGCACGACACCCGCCGAAGCGAGCGACAGCGGTCGGCACGATACGCCGGCCGCGGACAGCGGCAGGAAGCCGCCCAGCCCGTCGTCGAACACGAGCACCGGGTCCTGGCCTGCCACCTCAACGCCACCACCCCAGCCGTCGATCTGCCCGCGCAGGCTCTGCGAATGGGCGAGCTCGACCAGGCCGCGCTGCTTGATGCCGCGCCGCAGCGTCAGCAACGACGCCTCGAGGCCCGACGCACCCGCGAACAGCAGCGCGATCCGACACCAGGTCTCAGGCGTGTGAACCAGCCGTGACGCGTCGGCGGCCGGCCCCTCCGCCCACGGGCCCGGGTGGCTGTCGCGCTGCACCTCCAGCTGCATGCGGGGCGTGGTCACGTGGGCGAGCGAACGGATCGCGTCGACGGCGTTCAGGAGCGCGGCCTCGTGACCGTTCAGCTCGGCCGGGAGACGCAGCTGGACCTCGCGGCTGTCACGCAAGCCAGCGGCGATCAGCACCCCCTCGACCAACAGCCGCGAAGCGCCATCGAGGACCGCAGCTGTGCCGCGGGCGCGCACATCAAGGCCGGTGGCATCGATCACCAGCACCGAGGGGCCGACGCCGCGCAGAAACCGGCGCCAGGCCAGATAGATCGGGTCGCCCGCACCGCTGCTCTCCGCCAGACCCGACTCCTGCACGCGCTGCAACCGCTGCAACGGCGCCAGCTCCCTGGCATGGGCGAGGCCCGGCAACGCGCCCGCGAGCGTGGCCGCCGGCGGCATCGGACCGACGAGGGCGGCGGCGCCCTCGTCAAGCCAACTCGGCAGCGTCCCAAGCGCGCTCATGCCGACATGTCATCGCCGCTCGACGGCTCGGCGAGAATGTGACGGGCGTAGCGCTCGCGACGCGGGTCCGGCACCTCGTTGGCCTCGCCGAAGGACAGGCAACCGGTCACGCACTTGGTGACGCAGGCGGGCTGCAGCCCGACGTCGATCCGGTCCATGCAGTAATCGCACTTGACCACCTTGTTCGTGGCCGGGTCCCACTGCGGAGTGCCCCACGGACACGCCGCGATACAGCTCTTGCAGCCGATGCAGAGACTGTCCTGCACAAACACGATCCCGTCCTTCTCTCGCTTCTGCATCGCGCCGGTCGGACACGCCCGCACACACCACGGGTCCTCGCAGTGAAAACACGGCATGAACACGAAGTGCGCCCGAGGCAGTCCGTCAACCTCGACCGGATCCAGCGCGACGATCCGGCACGGATCGGGACCGGGACCCAGCTGCTTGTTGGTCTTGCAATGAACTTCGCAGGCCAGGCACCCGATGCAGTTGGCCTCGTCGTGGCGAAGCTCGTACCTGCTCATCCTGCAACTCCTTCCGGTATCCGACGCTTCACCCGCACGACCGTCTCAGTCAGCGCACAGCCACCGCCAGCGGGATCGAAGTCATACAGCTTGCCGTGCTGCAGGCGCTGATCGGCGACGCCAAGGCCCAGCGCGCGTGTGGCGAGCGGCACCGTGGCGCCGTAGCCGTGCAACATGAACACCGCCTCGGGATGGATCCAGCGCGTGACCTTCGCCGGCAGGCAGCCGCGGTAGCGGCCACCGCCGTTGACCTCCACCTCGTCACCGTCGGCGATCCCGAGCGCCGCGGCACGGTCGGGGTGAATCCACAGCACCTGTTTGGGCGCTCGCTCGTTCAGCAGAGGGTTGTTGAGCGACTGACCCTGCGCAAGTGTCGCCGTCTTCGCGAACAGCAGCGTGAACTGCTCGCCGGTCGGCGCCTCCTTGGGGACGTACGCCGGCAGGCTCTCAAGCCCGGCCTGCTTGAGGACCTCGCTCTCGATCTCGATCTTCCCGGACGGCGTCGGGAACCTCAGCTCGTCGCGTGCGATCAATTTCGGCGCCGCCGCCAAGCCGACGATGCCGGTCTCGCGCATCTCCGAGACGGTCACGCCGGTGCCGTCGAGCTGGTAGTTCCACAGCTCCTCGATGGTCTCGAAGTCAAGCGCCTGCTTGATCCCCATCCGGTGCAGGATCTCGCGGAAGATCCACCACGCCGGACGGCTGTCAAAGCGCGGCGCGATCGCCTGGTCGCGCATCGCGAAGACCGGCACCGGGCCGTTCATCTGGCACAGGATGTTCGCGCGCTCCAGGTAGGTCGACTCGGGCAGGATCACGTCCGCGAACCAGCCCAGCTCCGAGAAGCGCACGTCAATCGAGACCAGCAGCTTCAGCTTCTCGATCGCACGTTGCGTCGCCTCCGGATCGGGCAGGCCGGTGAACGGGTCGTGGCGATAGGCGAAATAGGCGCCGATCCCGTAAGGCTGCTCCGTCTCCATCGCGGCAAACGCCCGGTGCACCACGCCGGTGGCCGGATCCCACTGCGGCCGCTCGCCGCCGGCACCATCCACGCGCGGCTCCTTGACCTCCGGCACGCGATCCGCCAGATGGTTCAAGCCCTTGCGGCCGTAGTACTCGGGCGCTTTCCCCAGCACGCACCCGCCCGGAACCTCGATGTTGCCCATCAGCGCGTTCAAGATCAGCGCCGAGCGGCTCACGTAAAACGACTGCTTATGACGAGCCGACATCCACCCCGGATGAAAAATCACGTGCGGTGCGTCCGCGGCGATCTCGGTCACGAACTCGCGAAGCTCGCCCGCGGAAACGCCCGTGTGCGGCTCCTGCCACTCCGGCGTCGTGTCCTTGACCGCCTCCCGCAGAGAGTCCATACCGGAGACGAAGCGAGCGACGAACTCCTTGTCATAGGCCTCCCGCTCCAGGACCTCATGGATGATCGCGAGGTTCAGCGCGTAGTCGCTCTTCGGTCGCACCTGCCAGTAGCGGGTCGCCTTGCACGCCGTGATCGTCGCGCGCGGATCGATATAGGTGCAACGCATCCCCCCGGACACGGCGGCCATAAACACCTTGGCTTCTTTGACCATCAGCGATTCGACGATGTTGCGGCCGTACAGCACGAGATGCTTGCAATGCTGGTAGTCGAACAAAAGCCCGGCGACGCCGAAGCCGTACAGCGAACGCATCGCGTTATGGACGTTTCCGGCGCAGGCGGCATCGTGATTGAAATAGTTCGGCGAGCCAAGCGCCTTGACGAACGTCTGCGTCAGGTCGACAAACGGGCCGCCGCGATCCGAAAGCGCGACGCCGCGCCCGCCGAACACATCGATCGTCTCCCCCAGCTTCTCGGCGACGTAGTCAAGAGCCTCGTCCCAGGACGCCCGCCGCCACTGCCCGGCGCCACGCTCGCCAGCCCGGATCAGCGGCGTCTGCGGCCGCTCGTCGTCAGACTCGAGAAACAGACCCGCCGCGCCCTTCGCGCACAGACTCGCGCCGAGCACCGCGTCGTGCGTATTGCCCTGCAGCCAGGTCACCCGCCCGTCCTCGACCGTCACCTCCATCGGGCAACGCACCGCGCACATCCCGCACATGCTGTAGACCGTGCGCCGACCCGGCGTGTCAACACCGAACACGTTGGGTGGCATAGGAGAGCTCATCGCAGCACATCAACCTCGATATCGGC
>CAWEQQ010000049.1:0-65638 GCA_963811155.1 uncultured Solirubrobacterales bacterium | reverse complement strand
AGGTCGCTGGTTCGAGCCCAGCCGTGCCCATAAAAGGTCCTGCAAATGGGCTTGCCTCGAGTATCGAGGCGGGATTCGGAGGGCTTAAGCCGCCCCAGGGTGCAATTCAGGGTGCGCGACAGCGGATCATGGCCTCTCGTCTTGCATCGAGCGGGTCCTGAGGCTGAGGTATTACATCGACAGGGCTGGGTCCCGCCCGATTCGCGTCTCGATGGCCTCAGGTCGCCGGCGTCGAGATGAAGAAGACGGTCACGTCCGCGTGCCGCGGTCATCGCCGTTCCAGCTCACGCTCGCTCCCAACTCCGCCTCGCTCGTGACCGTCCTGAGCAAGTCTCTCGCGGGCTGCGGCGACAAACCCGAGTTGCCGGCATTGCGCGCCTGAAGGCGATCACACCGCCTTCCCTGCCTTGCGCGGATACGGGGGCGCCCTCGTTCCGCCTCACGCCGAGGGTCGGCGCGCGACGCGAGTTTGGCGAATACCGGGGCCCGATCGCCCTGCAGGCAAAGACCTGCTCTGCCGGCGACGCGGTACTCCGCTCAAGCGCCGTGGCCGTCAGCGTCAGCAGCCTTGGCTGCACCCCCGCTGCCGCGGGATGACGAACGACCCGATCCTGCGAATCCCCGGGTTTGCGATCACGTTCGGCCAATCCCCGCCGTCTCCGTGCTCGGCGACATCGCGCCGCCACCCCTCGCCGAGCCCTCACGTCAACCGCCACTCCATACGAACAGGCGCGGCCTGAGGTGCACTGGTGAGGCTTCACGCCGCGGTCGGGCACCAGCACACGGGCTGGCTGAGCAAGTCCGAGCAGGAAATCCACGCGCAGCACCGAATGCCCGGGCATGGAAAGCTCAGGGCAGATGCCCGCACCTTCGCCGGGCGATGGGGTGCCGCCGGGCCATGGCCACGACTACCCGCTCACCTTCTCGGTCGACTATCCCGACCGCAGCCTCAACCGCCTCAGCACGGCCTTTCGGGGTCTCCCGGCATGGATGTGGACACGGTGAGAGCCCGATTCTGGGTCTGAGCGGGTTCTTTGCCGTCTGAGGAAGTTCTTGCAGTTGCGCGCTGGTTGGCGACGCGCCCGCTGCCCTCACTGGCAGGCTGTTGGCTGTCAAAGGTCAACGGCTTGCAAGGAGGGACAGCGTGCGCGTCACGACGGCATTTTCCAGGCTTCTGCGCCTCGGCAAGGGGGTGGTGGTGCGGAAGGTCCGGTTGGAGCCCGACCGGGTGATCGTTGAGGTGGCGCTTCGCCGCCGGCGGCTGGTGTGCCCGAAGTGCGGGTACTCGACGCGGGCGCGGAAGGACACGCGGCCGGAGGACTCGGTGTGGCGGCATCTCGATCTCGGGGTCTGGCGGCTGGAGGTCCATTGCCGGCGTCGGCGGTTGTGGTGCCCGGTGCACGGGGCGCGGACCGAGGGCGTCCCGTTCGCCCGGCCGGGCTCGGAGTTCACCCGCGACTTCGAGTGCTTGGTCGCGTGGCTGATGGCCCGCACCGACAAGAGCACCGTCAAGCGGCTGTTGCGGATCGACTGGGACACGGTCGGGCGGATCATCAAGCGCGTCTGCGACGACGAGCTCGATCCCGGCCGGCTCAACGACCTGTTCGACGTCGGGATCGATGAGGTCAGCTGGAAGCGCCAGCACAACTACCTCACGCTCGTCGCCGACCACCAGCGCCGCCAGGTCGTGTGGGGATGTGAGGGCAAGGGGCAGGCCGCCGCCGATCAGTTCTTTGACGAGCTCGATCCGTCGCCCCCGCCGCCAGAACCCGAGCGTGTGGCGCAGCCCTGGCCGCCGGAGCCCGCGATCATGGTCCCGTTCGGCCCCTGCCCGACCGTTCCGGCCGGCCACGGCATCCAGGGCGCCTGGCTTGGCGAGGGCGAGGAGCTCGAGCCGGCGATCTTCGCGCGCGCCTCCAGGCTGCGCGCCGTGTCGATGGACATGACCGGCGGCTACGCCAAGAGCGTCCGCGTCAACGCGTCGCAGGCGACCATCTGCATCGACCCGTATCACGTGGTGCAACTCGCCAACCAGGCGCTGGACGAGGTCCGCCGCGCCTACTGGAACGAGCTGCGCTCCCTCGGCGACCAGGACGCCGCCAAGCGTTTCAAGGACGCCCGCTGGTCGCTCTTGAAGAAGCCCGAGAAGCTCACCGACACCCAAGCCGCCACCCTCGCCCGGCTGAAGGCAGCCGGCGGCGAGGTGTGGCGCGCCTACACCCTCAAAGAAGCCGTCCGCGGGATCTTCGAACCCGGCCTGGACATCGAGGACGTCACCATCCTGATCGACCGGCTCCTCTCCCGCCTCGCTCGCTGCCGGCTCGCGCCGTTCGTCAAGCTCGGCAAGACGATCCGCAAACACCGCGACGGGATCCTCGCCGCGATCGGCCTCGGGATCAACCAAGGACGCACCGAGGCGCTCAACAACAAGGTCCGGCTCATCACCCGCCGCGCCTACGGATTCCACAGCGCGAAGGCCGCGCTCGCGCTCATCCTGCTCACCTGCGGACCCATCACCCTTCACCTCCCACACGAACTACACGCCCTCGGAATCGCGTGACACTGACCACATCGATGCCGAGAGAGCCGCCTTTCGGATCTTCACGATCATCCCGATCGCGATCCTCGCCGCAACGTTCGAGGGCGGCAGTTCGGCTCCCAAGTGGGAGGTGTCGGCGCCCGCTACGCCGGCGGCGGCATCGGGATCCTCGTCATCCCCGTGCGCTGATGCTGCTATTCCGCCGGAAGTACCCGCGCTGGTGGTTCGACTGGAACCTGCAGCTGACCCGCTTCAGCAACCGGATCGCTGTCTACTTCGCGCTGATGGACGACCGCTACCCGTCGACCGACGAGGAGCAGGCCGTTCACCTCGACTTCCCCTACCCTGACGCCGAACACGACCTCCTTCGCGGTCTGCCGCTGGTCAAGTGGCTGCTGGCGATCCCCCACTACATCGTGCTGTTCTTCCTCACAATCAGCGCGTTGTTCGCCGCCATCTTCGCCTGGTTCGCGATCCTGTTCACCGGCCGCTACCCACGCTCGCTGTTTGACTTCATCGAGGGCGTGATCCGCTGGCACAACCGCGTCGCCGCCTACGCGTTCCTGCTGATCACCGACCGCTACCCGCCCTTCAGCCTGCAGGCCTAACGCGCCCGCAGGCACCAAGGTGGTCCAAAGCTGGAGCCGTCGCTTGGATGCTCCAGCGGTCACCACCGCCGCAGGGATCAGGGCGTCTGCGGAACGGGGCTGGCATCCTCCGAGGGATCGGAGATGGATTGAATCCTTTCACGATGAGCCAGATGCCGATCGACAGCTCCCAGAGGAACTCTGGGACTGTTGCCAGGCCCGACCAGCTGGACGTTTGCGTGTTGCCCCGAACAGCGGACATCGGCACAACAGAGTACGCGCGACTGCCTGACCAGGACGGAGATTCGAGCGCACAAGCGCGAGCCTCTGACACTCGGGCGACACGATCGGTCCGGCCGGGGTGACCGGCCTCACAATCTTGTTCGTCGTCCTGGGCGTTGTACTGATCGTGCCCTTGTATGCGTTTGGTGTGCGCCGCCTGCTTGGCCTGCGCCTCTCGCCGCTGCGGGCGTTGATCGGCGGGATCGTCGCGCTGGCGTGCGCGTCACCGATCATCACGGCGATCGGGGGCTCGATCGCCAAGCACAACGGCAAATGGCCGTTCCTGCCGGCTCTGTGGTTCGTGATTCTCGGGGTGGCGATCGCGCTGCTGGTCGGGATGCTGGTGGTGGTGATCTTCGAGGCGCTGGTGCCGAGCGGAACGATGCCCGGGCCGCTGTACCTGATCCGGGCGCTGCGCAAGCGGACGCGGCGGGTGCGACGCTACTCCCAGATCAGCAGGATCCTGCTCCGCCGCGGCATGCTTCCGTACTTGCGGGGCGCTCGCCGCGCCGAGTTGCAGACCCGCGACGGCCGCGTGGCGCTCGCTCGGTCGCTGCGACTCGCGCTCGAGGACGGGGGCGTCACGTTCATAAAACTCGGGCAGGTCCTCGCGACCCGTCGTGACCTGCTGCCGGCCGAGTTCGTTGACGAGCTCAGCGGCCTGCAGGACAACGCACCGCAGGTTCCGTGGCCAGAGGTCGAGCAGGTGCTGCGGGCCGGGCTTGGCGCTGAGGTAGACGACGTGTTTCAGAGCTTTGACCGCACCCCGCTCGCCGCCGCATCGATCGCTCAGGTGCACACGGCGACGCTCGGCTCCGGGGAGCGGGTCGTCGTCAAGGTTCGGCGACCGGGCATCGAGACGGTCGTCGCCTGGGATCTGGACATCGTCGATCGACTGGCGAGGCGTCTGCAGCGCTCAACGCGCTGGGGTCGGGGAGTGGGGGCGGTTGACCTCTCCAATGGGTTCGCCGAAGCGCTCCGCGAGGAGCTTGACTTGAGGATCGAGGCGCAGAACATGACCGCAGTGGCCGCTGCCGCAGCCGTGCGTGGCGTCCCCGGAGCAGTCCGGATCCCGAAAACGCATGCGTCGCTGTGCACCGCCAATGTGCTTGTGATGGAGCGCCTCGACGGCCGCGCGCTCGGCGCGATTAACCCTGACGAGCAGATCGGCGACCGGCAGGCGCTCGCCCGCACGCTGTTCGACACCCTGCTAGGCGAGGTGATGATCGACGGCATCTTCCACGCCGACCCGCATCCGGGCAACGTGCTGCTACTCGCCGACGGGCAACTCGGCTTACTCGACTTCGGTTCCGTCGGGCGGATTGACGCCGGGCTCAGGTCCGCGCTGCAGCGACTGCTGCTGGCGGTCGATCGTGGCGATCCAGCGGCGCTTCACGACGCCCTGCTCGAGGTCTTGCAGCGCCCCGAGGAACTCGACGAGCCGGCTCTTGAGCGGGCACTCGGCCGATTCATGGCCCGCCACGTCGGAGCTGGGATCCCCACCGATGTACGCATGTTCACCGACCTTTTCCGGATCGTGGCCGAACACGGCCTGTCGGTACCGCCCGAGATCGCAGGCGCGTTCCGCGCACTGGCGACAATCGAGGGCACGCTCACGCAGCTCGCGCCCGGCTTCGACATCCTGATCCAGGCCCGTCTCTTCACGACCGCCTATCTCGCCGAGCAGCTGAGCCCGGCGGCGCTGCGCAAGAGTGCCACCGACGAGCTGATCTCGCTCGTGCCGATGCTGCGCCGCCTACCGCGGCGCCTGGACCGGATCACCGGCTCGCTCGAGCACGGGCGTCTCGGGCTCAACATCCGGCTGCTCGCCGATCAGAGCGACCGCCGCTACCTGACCGAGCTCGTGCACCAACTCGTGCTCACCTTCCTGGCCGCAACCCTCGGCGTCATGTCCGTGCTGATGCTCGGCCTGCACGGAGGCCCGCGCGTCACGCACACGATCACCCTGTACGCGTTCATCGGCTACTGCCTGCTCGTCTTCGCCGGCATCCTCGCGCTCCGCGTGCTCGTACTCGTGTTCCGGCCAGCCGGAGACTGACGGAGCCGACGCCGCCCGAACCGCCACCCTCACAAGCGCGCCGCTCCACACACACCAGACCCACACACGTCAGCCAACCGAGCGAGGATGCAGGCCCCACCGCCAACTCGATGCCCGAGCGCGCCAGGGATCGCTCAGCGAATCCTTGCTCCCCGCTTTCGCGAACGAACAGGCGCTCTCGGTGCGCCCTGCCTTGCGCTCGCGGGAGGGAAGACCCTCAGACAGGTCGCACTTCTGCTTCGCCGCGGGGATGCGGGTGCGCCGGCGGCGTCGGCCAGCGCTGCTCATCCTGCTCAATCGCGACACAGTGGTGCATCGTTGCTCGCCTGGACGGAGGAGCAGTCGATTATCGCTCAGCGAGTCACCTGCAATTCGTCGCCTTATGCGGGCGTGTCGAGTCAAGAGCCACCGACTTCTCTGACAATCTCAACGAGGGGACAGGCCGACGGAAAGGTCGATGGGACGTCTTCGCTGCGGTCTTTCCATCGGTATCGCGGTGGCCAAGCGCGACGGGACTATGGTACGGACAGCGTGACCAACGAGCCCTCCTCAGTTCAGCCAGGAAGCCCGCCCCGCCCGATCCTCAACGCGTTTTTCCTGCCGCGCGGACTCCTGGGTCGCCTCGGCGGGCGGCTAATGCTCTCGTGGCCTGCCGCAGCAGCGGGAGATCGCTGACCTGCTCTCGAACCCCGGAGGTCACTCAGAGAGCGTCTCGGCGGAGGCCTGCAGCGCGCTCGTTGGGGGTCTCTCGCTGTCGCCGACGGCGGCCCTGCCTTTCGCCAATTGCGAGAACTCGCGGTTTCCTGCCGAACCAGCGTGAACTGACGATCCAGTTGTCGCAACGGAGCAATGGCCACGGCCGGGCACGGCGAGCCGAACCGTCGACCACTCGCAACCGAGGTCTTGGTGCCTTTGCTCATCGGCTCCAGCTGCTGAAGCGGCGACGGCTCGCGCTTCGATGAGAGGGGCTTCGAGGGGTTGGAGCGTTCCTGCGAGAGGGGGTCGCCCGCTGACATGGACGTCAGCGGAACTGGGCACGGACGGCGCCTCCCGCTCGGGTGCGCACTGAGCTGAGCCAGCGCTGGACGGGTCTACGACCGAGGTGTCCCCGAAACCTGCTGCACCCCATATGCACCCTCAGCGACGGACGCACCCCAACCCGTCCACTGCACGCCGCCGAGAGAACCTCGTCCTTGCAGGAACTTCGTGAAAGTACCGCGGTTGCCTTACAAGCAGGGGGTCGGCGGTTCGAGTCCGTCACCGCCCATCAGGAAATTCCCTGCAAAAGGCGCTCTTTTGTGCGGAGCCGAAATACCCCCGCGGGGGCAGGGAATGAGAAGGGACGAAGTAACTCCGGCAATACGACTCCGTCGCGCGTGGCGACGAACTGCGCACCCGACGGCCGACGATCTGACACGCCTCGCGCGCAGAGCGACCCCTGGCGGTCAGCAGCCCGTCGCGCGGGCCTAACCGCTGGTCCCACCGTCTCCGATCCGATCGCTGCCCGAGCGCATTCGAGGCAACACAAGCGCGACCCTGATAGGGAAGAGGTCCCTGGTTCGAGTCCTGGATCGCCCACTCCACTCCGGCAGATTCCCTGCAAGACGAGCACTTTTTCGCCTTGTGCGTCGTCGTTGGGGAGCTGCTGGACGGGCGTTTAGGGTGCACCAGGGGTGCACGAGAATCTGACGGGGGCTGGCAGCGGCGTTGCGTCGGCGCTTCGGCGTGGGTGTCGTGAGCGACCGCGCGGCGTGGCTTGAGGAGTGGTGCCCTGAGTGTCACGCGGCTCCGGGGCGGGCGCTGCCGTTGGCAGCGCTGGTCGAGGAAGGCTGTCGCGACGGCCCTTCACGTCGCGCGTGGGTGGCGCGTTCGCTGCTGTCCGGCGGTCGAGCTGACGTTGGGGAGGTGTGTCGAACGCCGTCGGGTCGCGAGGCCTCGCGGCCGCATGCGGCGCGGCTGCGTCCCGGGCGCGGCGAGCTGGTGAGGCTTGGCGAGGTGTGGGAGGAGTTCGAGCGGCGCGGGGTGACGATCGCGTTGGTCCCGTTTAGCGGTCGCGCTGGTGAGGGGGGGAGGACGGGCAGGATCGTGCTGAGCCGCGTCGAGGGCGACCAGCTCGTCGGCGTGGAGCGGTGGACCGGGCGCGACGAGCTTGCGTACGCGCTGGAGGCGCCGGTGTGGGATCGCTACGGCAGTTTCGCCGGGCACCCTAGGATCCGTGCGACGGTCACCTGGACGCTGCCTGACCGCAGCATCGTGATCGCCGGCGCGCGCGGCGGGGAGCGGTTCGAAGAGGTGATCGCGTGTTCGACACCCTCATGCTCGGGCACCGCACCGGCGAGCCGTTCGTTGCCGCCGATCACGACCATCACGTCCTGAAGGGCGGCGGGATTCTCAAACCCGTCGCGCTCAGCGGCGGCGTGGCGACCGGTACGTGGTCGATCAGGCAGGGCCGCCCCGAGCCGGCGTGGTTCGGCCGGCCCGCACCAGCCGCGGCGCTCGACAGCGAAGCGACGGACATCGAGCGCTTCCTCACCTCGTAAAGGATGGCGCTCCTGCGTGGCTCCGGAGCGCTGCGCGCGAGACCCGCGGCCGAGGGAAAGATGTCATATCCGGGTCGCCGTTGAGCAGTGGCCCGGTCCCAAGAACATGTAAGGCCGCGGTTGAAGGTGGCCGGGCTTTCGTGTCGAACAAGTAGGATTCACCATCTGGCAGCAGGCCGCCGACGCGTACGCCACGGCACTGGACGATCGCCGGGCCGAGCGCGCCGAGCGCAACGCGTTCTGGGACTGGGCGCTGTTGGAGCTACTCGTCCAGTCCGGCCTACGGGTCGAGGAGGCCGGCGAACTTACCACGCTCGACGTGCTCAAGCGCCACCTGCCCGACGGGCGCGCCTACTACCTGCTGCACGTCAAGCCATCGAAGTTCGACCGCGCCCGCATGATCCCGATCGGAGACGGCCTCGCGCGCGTGATCGCCGACATCATCGCCCACGTCCGCCGCTTCTACGGCACCCCGTCCGTGCCCGCGTGCGACAACTGGGACGTCCACGAGCGCCGGCCGCTGCCGCCCGCCCCCTATCTACTGCAGGGCGCCCAGCACCCGTCGGTGATCAAGGCCGAGCAGATCCGCATGCGCTTGCGGCGGCTCTCGGAGGGCGCCGGAGCCCGCTGCGCCGACGCGAGTCCGCTGGTGCTGCATCCGCACGACTGTCGGCGGATCTTCGCCTCCGAGCACCTCAACCACGACACCCCGCCACACGTCATCCAAGCGCTGCTCGGCCACGCCGCCGTGGACACCGTGATGACCTACGCCAAGCTCTACCCGGCCACGCTCGTCGAGGCATACCGCAAAGCCGTCCGCGGCACCTACGAATCGCTCCACGGACCCGAGGCGCTGCGCAACCCGACCGCCGAGGAGTGGGCCGAATTCACCGCCGGGTGCAACCTGCGCGACATGGGCACCCACCTCTGCTCGCTGCCGACCGGGGATCACTGCTCCCGGGGCCTGGTCTGTCTCGGCTGCACACACGCCCAGCCGAAGAAGAGCGCTGCCCCGATCTTCCGGCGAATGCTCTCAAGCCACCGCCGCTCACTCGCCGAAGGCGAACGCGCCGGCGAACCCGCCGGCCAGCTCGCCTCACGCCGACTCGAGATCCAGCGCGTCGAGGGCGCGCTCGGGCGTGCCGAACAGCTGCCAGCTGACGTCGCTGCCATGATCGAAGGCGCCGCCGCATGACCCGCCCGTCGCAGTGAAGGAACCTTGGGTTCTCGCGGTGATCGCAACACCCGCCCGGTTGCAGGGACTTCTAGGTCGCTGAGCTCCGTGTCGGAAAGCTCAGGGCTCGTCGGCGACGGCGAGAGCGAGCGCCGCAAAGCCGGTCGCCTCGAGCAGCTTGGTCGCGATCGTCGCGCGGCGTCTCGGTCCCTGCATGTGCCATAGATCGAGATCGCCTCACCAAGCGCCGTGATCGAGAACGCGAGGGCATCGCGCTCGTCGCGAGCTTCGTCCCACACCTCGAGCACGGAATCGATCTCGGGCAGCTCTACGTCGAGCTCAGGGGCGACCTCTCGCTCCAGCGCGGCGTCGCACGCGGCAAGCGCTCCGACCAGCAGCGTTCCATACAGATCGATGAAGGCGCGCCCCTGCTCGGCGACCCGACGCTCGTGATCAGCTTGCTGGGCGAGCGGCCGAAGCGCGAAGTGCGCCTGCCAGCTGACCGTGGCCGCGATCTGCACGGCCGTGCCCAGCCATTCGCCCAGCGACTGTGGATAGGCGTACGACATGGACCCGAGCTGCTGCGCGCGCTAGTTGCGCTCGGCGTCAGCGCGGAAAAGCTCCAACTGTCGCAACACCGCCTCACGACGCTCACCGTTCACCGCGCAGAGCCTATTCGCAGCTAGGCCAGCAACCCGGACTCCAGAGCAAAGCTCGTAGAGTGCGCTCATGGCCGGCAAGCCGAACCGTCGCTCACGCGCGACCAAACGCACGGGCACGCAGCGGTCCCGTGTGCGTGCCGATCCGGGGCTCGCTGGAGCGCTCGAGGAGATCGAGCGGGTGCTCGCCACTCCGCTGGTCGAGCTCATGGACAGCGAGGAAGAACGGGCGCATGCGCAGGAGCTGACGCGACAGGCGAATCTCGCTCCCGCGCTCGCGCGGTTCCGGGAGCTGCTCGCCTTTGTCGGCGAGGGGCGCCGGGCAACGCAGGCCGGCAAGCTGACTCCCACGGATGCCATCGCGCTCGCGAGCTCTCTCGGTACGCCCGCGCTCGGGGGCGTCGAGGTCCGCTCGATGGAAGATCTCCCCGACGTCGCGCACCTGTTCCACTGGGCCGTCGCAGCCGATCTGCTGACCGTGCGCAGCACGCGGATCCTGCCCGGCCACTGGGCTGAGGAGCTGCCGCGCGATCCCCTCTCCGCCTGGTTCAAAGCCGCGACCACGCTGCTGGAGCACGGCCTGCTGGACGGCTTCCGCCGCGGATGGCGCAAGCAGTACGTCGAATTCCTCGACGCCGGCGTGCCGTTCATTATCAGCGCGATCCTCAATGCCGGAGGCGAGGCCCCCGTCGCGGCGATGGAGGAGCTGGTCTGGGAGCAGGTGGCAACCGCGTACGGCTACCAGATCGACGATGCTGCCGAGCGCCGCCACGTCGACCGGTTGGTGCAGGGGATCTTCACGCAGCTCGCGGACCTCGGAGCCGCAGAGCGCATCGACCAAGACGTGCGGCTCACCGAGCTGGGAGGCGCGCTGGCCGCCGCGGCCAGCGCGGTCATCGACAACGACGACGAGCGGTTGGAATGACTCACCGCAGCCGACTCGCCGTCTGAGCCTTCTCCCGGCGAAGGGCGTCCGCTGACCGAACGCTTGCGGCATACTCAGGACATGGCCTCGCAACCTTCATCCTGGGACGGTTTCTCGGTGGCCGAGTTGACCGTGCGCAGCGCGCAGAGCGACCTGCTTGAGGTCGACCCGCTAGATCTCGGCCCGGACGCGCCGGCGACGGCGGCACTCGAAGCCGAGCGCGGCCCGCAGCTCGGCGACGTGCGTCAGCGTGGCGAGTAACTCGCCGCTCGCATACCTGGACTCCTCGGCTCTCGTCAAACTGATCGCAATCGAAGCGGAGACCGCAGCACTGCGCCAAGAGCTACGCCGTTGGCCCGACCGTGCCTCAAGCTTGCTCGCCACGGTCGAGGTCACCCGGACTGCACGCCGCCTCGGCGGTCACGCTCCCACAGTCGCCGCCCGCGTACTTGCCGGGCTACGGTTGCTCTCGATCGACCCGATCGTGCCAGCGGCGATGCAGATCGGCGCCACGACGCTGCGGTCGCTCGATGCGATCCACCTCGCCACCGCGGCCAGCATCTCGCATCAGGTCGGCGCACTGATCACCTACGACCAGCGGATGATCAGCGAGGGCCAGAACATCGGCCTACCGGTCCTGTCACCGACCTGACCTGAGTTGGCCTGTGGGGTACTCGGCGCGCGTGACGAGATCGGCCGGCCGGGCGTATTGCATGAGAGAGTGATGAATCGGAGCAAGACTCCAGGACGGGCCGAGAGCGCGTTGGCGGCACACCGGCCGACCTGGTCGCGCCTCACGGCCACGATCACGGTGATCGCGGCCACGATCGTGGTGATCGCGGGATGCGGCAGCACCGCGCGATCGTCGACGCGGCCGCCCGCAACAACGCCGATGCCGGCTGCTTGCTCGCCGAACGCGCCGGCCGGTCTGCCCGCCGAGCGCTGGACAGCGGCGCGTCAGCGGCTGGCGCCACCGGGCGTGAGTGCGATCAGGCTGTGCCGCTACTCCGGCCTGAACGCCCACCCCCGACTGAGGCTCGTCAGCTCCCGGCTGCTGGAGAGCCCCACCCTAACCCTGATTGATGAGCTCGTGACCGAGTTCGACCGGCTCCCCTCGCTTCACGGGGCTGTGGCTTGCCCGAACGATGATGGTTCGCAGATCCTGGCGTTGCTCGCCCATCCCGGCGGCCGTCAGGTCAGCATCAGCGTCGGCCTGTCCGGGTCTGGACCGGCCAGCGCGTGATTCTCGCCGGTATGACACGGGCGGTCAAGGCACTCGAGGCGCTGGCAAGGGTCCATCCCGGACTGGCAACCGCGGCCGGCGGTGAGGTGTTGGATCCGGGAGAGGACAGCGACGGCGCTTACAGTTGGGCTGACCTCGAGCGCAGTCCGTTGTCGGTCGCGATCCGGGCGGGCGAGCTGCCCGACGACGTCTACGTCGCGCACGCCGTGCATTCGATCGAGCGCTTTGAACTCTCACCGCAAGCCCGCAAGGATCTCGCCGAGCTACACGAGCTGCTGGGCACTACGCCGGCGGTCCGGTTCGGCGATCAGGAGCTCGAGCAGGCGCGAGCGCTCGGCGCTGCGCACGGCGAGCAGTGCGAGGCGGTGATCGTCGGCGCCGAGGTCGCCAACCAGCTCGCCGGCGACTACATCGCCCGTTGCCTGAAGACCCAGCACGCCAACCAGCGCCAGCAACGCAAGCTTGACCGCGACGAGCGCCCAGGCGACGACGTTGCCCAGGATGGCGGGCAGGGTTGCGAGGACGCGAGGCGTTCTGAGCGCGAGGCCGAGCGCCAAGCGCGTGAGCGGGCGACCACGTTCAACGGCGAGCTGGGCCGTGCGATCTACAGCACGCTGTCGAGGGTCAAGGTTGACGAGCGCACGGTCAAGTTGTTGGCGTGCGGCGCGCTCGGCGAGCTGGCGATGCGCGGCGCGCGCTACGGGTTCCCCGGCTGGATCGGGCAGGCCGCGCAGCGAAACGGCAAGACCAAGCTCGTCTACATCGACCAGCGCGCCGACGCGGAGCGGCGCGCCACCGAGTATCTCGCCGGCGCCAGGAGCGCGGGCGAGATCGCCGGCCGGCAGCTCGCGCTGGTCGCGATGGCAGCGTTCGCCGACCAGGATGCGGTCGCGGCGTCGCAGCGCGGCTGGCACCGGCTCACCTAACGCGGCCCGTGGGCGGACGAGTTCGAGCGGCTGCTCGACGAGCTCATCCAAGACAAGCTCTCCGAGACCGCGCTGGCGATCCTCGGGCCCAAGCTTGAGCAGCGCAAACAGCAGCGCGAGCAGCTGGCCGCGGAGCGCCGGCTGCGCGAGCAAGCGCTCGCGCGCTTGGAGGGCGTTGAGGAACGGATCGCCGCCTTGGAGGCCGCCGAGCTTGACCAGGTCGAGCAGGACCTCGAAGCCGCCTGGCCAGGCCATGACCCACGGCGGTCAGAGTTGCGGCGCCTGATCTCATCCCGACGCGAGGAGCTCACCAACAACATCGAATGACAGCGGCGCCGACACGGGTCCGCCCCGGCGTCACGAGCGCTCGGACGGACCCGCGGCGCGCCGCGGAGCGGTTGCCCCTCGTTCGCGCGCCGCGCTGCGTGGAAGATCGGCGCGGCGGTTCCGCAGAGCGAGCGACCAACGAAACGCGGCGATGATCGACCCGCGATCTCTCCGCGCTGCTGGGGTGTCGATCGCTGTTGTCATACGTCTGCCGGTTGCTTGGGTGGTTTCACCGCGTTGAGCAGCGTGCTGCTTACCCAGTCGTCACGGTTTCCGTCGGGTTCGCGGATCCTCGCCGCCGAGCGTCACTCGACGCGTCGCGCACCTGGCCGATCCGAACACGCGGTATCGATCAGACCCAGTCGCAGCTCGATTGCTCGGCGCGACCGGCCGCGGCGGTCGAAGCGGCTCGGGCCGTGGACGACGGCCCGAGCGGTGGCGGCCGGTTGGCTTGCCGGCGGGGGTGGCCGGACCGGGGCCGTCCCCTTGACGTTCGCACCCCTGCCGGGGTGCGTGGGGGCGGGGAACGGCCCCGCGCCCGGCGGGGCCCCGGAAGGTCATGGAGGTGAGCGCAGATGGCCTCACGCACCCTTGGCGACGACCAGCGCGCAGGCGCGACCGCGAGCTCGTCCGCCAGTCGGTTGAGCGGCTCAGATTAAGTGACGGGTGGCGGCAGTGGCTTCAGACCCGTGCCAGGTTTCGCCGCTACAGCTGGCGCAATCAGCTGTTGATCGCAAGCCAGCACCCGACCGCGGAGCGCGTCGCGGGTTTCCGAGCGTGGCTGTCACTTGGCTGGTGCGTGCGCAAGGGCGAGCGCGCGATCCGAATTTGGGCGCCCTGCCCGCCGTCCAAACGAGCGCTCGAGCGCTGGCATCAGGCCGGCGCCGACCCCGACACCAAACCCCGGCTCGGATGGCGGCTGACAGCGGTATTCGCCCAGGACCAGATCACGCCGCTGCACCCGCCGGCCATTCCCGCGCCACTGGAGCCGCCGATCGCACCGATCTGTGGCGACAGCCACCAGCACCTGAGCGCCCGCCTCGACGCGCTCGCCGGCAAGCTGGGCTACACGGTTGCCGTCGCCGCGACGCGAGGCGACGGCTACTGCGACCCCAAGGCGCGACGGATCGTGGTCGGCGAGCACTTGTCGGCCAACGGGCAGGTCGCGGTCCGCATCCACGAGCTCGCCCATGCGCTCGTCGACTCAGACGAAGACCAAAAGCTCGCGCTCAGCTACGCCGAAGGTGAGCTCGTCGCCGAGTCGGTCGCGTTCACGTGCTGTCGCTCGGTCGGGCTGGAAACAGACGCCAACAGCATCCCGTACCTCGCGTCCTGGGCCGAGCAAGCGGCGACACCGCCGCGAAGACCCGCAACGGGGTCGGCGAGCGCGTCGAGCTCGCCCGCTACAAGACTCCCGGATCAGGGCCGCGGATCGTCTACTGTCAGCGCATCGACGGGGTCGTGCGCGTCACCGACGTCCCCGCCGACGGCCACGGGCGCGCCTACCTCGTCGAGCGCGAACTCGAGCAAGACGGACACGCCGCACTCAAGGCACTCGTCGCCGACTATCTCGACCAGGCCCAGCTACTCGGCGAGATCCCGATCGCCGTCTGCCCGCTCGGACGCTATCTCGAGCAGATCCAATAGCCGCTATGTGTCGCACGCTCACCACCCTGTCATTTGCCGGCCGCCGGCGTCGGCCGTCGGCGCGGTTGCGGGGTTTCGAGCACAAGTCTGCGAAATCCAAGGCTAAGCAATCTCGCCGTCCGGTTTGTCGTCGTCTCCCTCTCCGCGAACGCCTGCACCAGACCGGCGCCGGGGGCGGATCACCCCTTCATGCTCCTGTCGCGTCGGGGCAGGAAGCACGGCCCCGGCGCCGCTTGGGGGCATCGATGCGGACCGCGTCGGGGCGGGCTCAAGCTAAATAAGGGCGCCTGTCTCGTGGTTCCTGTCTCCACGCCGAGCCCATAGCGCTATCAATAGCGAACAAAGCGAGATGAGCCATTATTGCTCACGTGCTCGCAAGGAGGCGATCTCACCGGCAGGACGACGGCGTGACGGGCGGTCGTGGCTCCGTCCGCGAACAATCAGCGAACCAAATTCCCGCGCATGGCGGCGGCAACTTCATCGCTGGATGTCGGCTACGAAGTGGCCACATCGCCCTGTTGTGCAGAGGGAATCGGCCATGAGCGCTCCGTTCCGTAGCAACGCTCGTCGCATTGAGCGGGCCTCCGCAGCTCCGACGGCTTCGGCGCTGGAGGTCGAGATCGAAGGCCTCGGTGTCTCTCCCCCTGGCCGGTACTTGCTGCAGATCTCAGATGAGTTTGTCCATGCGATCGCGGATCGCGTCGTCGAGCTTCAACGTGAAGCCGAGGCCGGATCCGGGCCAAGGCAGCCAGAGCTTCTCACCGTCACAGAGCTGGCGGCCCGTCTACGCGTTAGCGCGAAGTGGGTCTATGCTCATCAGAATGAGTTGGGCGCCGTCCGACTCGGTGAAGGACCGAAGGCGCGGCTGAGGTTTCCGATGACCGCGGCGAGAGTCGAGCCATATGGCTACCAACAGGCGGCGCCTGCACCCGATCAATCTGTGGAGGAGGCGAAGCCGGCCGCGAGACGCCGCAGGCGACTCGCGTCTAGACCTGTACCTGCCATAGAACCCAGTCGCCGAACAGCCTAGGCTTCACCATGGCGTCCGGATCAAATCGTGGCGATCCCCGAGGACGTTCGCCGCGACCGGACCGGGCGAGGGGTGGCCGCCCCAAGAAGGGAAGCATCGTCGAATGGACCCGCGCGAACGGCGATGTCGGCTATGGCGTTCGCTTCTTTGACCAGTACGGTCAGCGTCAGTACGAGCGATGTGGACTTGTAAGTGAGGGCTGGTCTCGGCGCAGGGCTGAGATCGAACTGGAGAACTTCCTCCGACTCGTTGATGCCGGCCTATACGTGCCGACCTCAGATCAGACATCGTCGCTCCCGAAGAGCGGGATCCGCGCTTCGGGCCGTTCGGGCGCTCCTTCTTAGCTGAGCACGACATTGAGATCAGTGCGAACACTCGCGACTTCTACACCAATCTGCTTGACAATCATCTTGAACCGTACTTCGCAAAGCTGCGTCTTTCGGACATCAGCTGGTCGGCGATCGACGCTTTCAAGAAGCAGCGGCTGATGCTGATGCACCGCTACCGCCTCGAGCGGGAAGGCGGGACCATCCCACGCCGATCGACCGGCCAGCCCCTCAGCCTCAGCGAGCGAACGATCAATCACTCGATCGAACTGCTCTCTCTCATTCTTGAAGAAGCCATACGACGCCCCGACATCGCTTTGATGGTCAACCCAGCGCGCGACAAGAAGCTCCGAGTGAAAGTTCCAAAGATCGCGGTTCGCGACTGGCTTGAGCCGGATGAGGTACTTGTGCTATTGGAGGCAGCTGAGCGCATCGACGACCCCGTGCGTCCCGAAACGGCGCGCAAAGCTGCCGAGGTCCGGCGTCTGCGTGACGAAGAGAAACTGACGATCAAGGAGATCGCCGCCAAGCTCAAGATGAGTGAGGGCGGTGTGTGCTGGCTCAACAAACGCGAGCCACGTCGGGCCGCGTCCAGTCGGCGAGCGATTATCGCCACGCTCGCTGCAAGCGGCGCTCGGAATACCGAGCTGTGCGTCGCGCGTCGAGGCGACCTCGACTTCGCGCACGGCAAGATTCGCATTCCGAAGTCCAAGACCGCCAAGGGAGTCCGCGAGATCGACATGACCCCCTGGTTGCGGGAGCAACTCCTAGCTAGCGCACAAGGCCTGCGATCCGGATGCCAGCGACGACGCACCGGCCTTCCCGACCCGCACGGGCGGATTCCGCGACAAGGACAATCTCAATCGCCGGGTCATCGGCCCGGTCGAGCGCGCGGCAGCGAAGCTTCTCGCCGAGCGCGGACGGCCGCCGCTGCCGACGAAGCTCTCGGCACACGTCTTTCGCCGCACGTACATCACGCTGATGGCTGAGGCCGGCGCCCCGATCACCTACGTTCAAGACCAGGTTGGGCACGAGAGCGCGCGGCTCACTCTGGAGATCTACGCAAGGGTGTCCCGGTCGCGAGACCGTGCGAAGTGGGGACGGGCCTTCGACGAACTGATGGCAGGAGCGGTACCCCCGGCCGGCCAAGACCCACCTGATCGCCTGAGTCTCATCGGGCCCGACAGCCTTCAGTCCACCGCAATCGAGGTCGGGCTCACGCGCGACGCGTCGTCACGATGATCGCTGTGGCCGAGCGGGGGAGTGCAACGAGAACCCGTTCCGTCGGGCCCATCGGGGACGATTGTCTGCCAAGAATGCTCAGACGCGACTCCGATCACCGCCATGTGGCTCCCTCGCCGCGGAGCCAACTAAGTGCCCTCCCCCTAACGCATCTCGCGTGATGCGATTCTGAATTGAGAATGCACCACCTTCGATGCGTTAGTCGTTCGATCTCACGCGGCGTATGGCGGCGCCGGCCGGGGTCGGCGACGGCATGCGGGCGAAGAGCTCGGGCATCGCTCCGTAGGCGGCTGTCGAGGACGCGGAGCATGCGGGCTGTGGGTGCTTCACGGTCGTCCTGGCCGGAGTGGCATCGCCGCGGCGGTCATCAGCTCGCATCCCCGGCCGGCGGTGCTGGCGGTTCGTACCAGTCCGTACGACGCGTGGCTAGTCGAGCGCGGAGTCGTGGTCGATGATCGCCGTGCCAGCGTGCGAGGGAGACTCGGGCCGGTACTGCAGCGGTCCGCATGCGGCCTCGCTGTAGCGAGTTCGTCGCTGCGACGGGATCGCGCGACGGTGCTGTTCGTGATGCCGAGGTCCTCGAGCAGGAAGCGACGGGCTTGCGGCGGCGTGGGCGCGGCCGAGCGGCGTGCAACGCGAGCACCTCGGGCGGTGAACGCCGCTGTTCGGTACCGGCCATCAGCGTCGTGGCGAGCGCCTGGGTCGCGGTGTCTGCGCCGTCCGGCGTGACGTAGAGCCTCAGCCGCTCCAAGCGCGTGACCTGTAGAGTCGGCCACTTCGCTGGGCACGCTCGGCGTCTGGATACGTCCCGCGAGCACAGCTCGCTCGGCAGCTCGCGAGCAGCTCGGCTTCGCGTAGCCGGGTGTGCGTGCGCCTGGGCGACGGCCAGCGCACGCCCGCCAGTGCTGTGGCTTGCGAGCATTGCCGATACATGGTCCGCAGGACGCCAGGGAGGTGTTCCTGGGCGCGCTGCGCTGGCGTACCCGCTCAGGCGCGCGAGTGCGACGAACGCGATCAGGGTGCAGCACGGCTGCGCGGCGCCGCGCTCGTCCCCGAGACGAGCTGTACCTGTGCGAGCGGCAGCGGCGCCGCGTCGCTCGAGCGGCTTACGCGGCGTAGACGGTACGCCGGCGAAGCAGCCGAGCGCCCGGACACGCTCGACCTGGTCCCGATCGAACGGCGTCACCTCCTCGCCGGGTCGCCGATCACCGCCCGGTGCTCCCACGCTCGCCCGGCACCGCAGCCGCTTGAGCCAAGTGCGCTGAGACGTCACTCGGGAGCTCGATCGGCTGTCCAGCCTTCGCGAGCTCGCGCCTCGCTGCGCGACCAGCCGACCGTGCGCGCTCGCGTTGCGACCTCGCCGCTGGTCAGGCCGACCTCGCCGCTCGCGGACTCCCGCGCTCTCGAGCCACGCCGCGTCGCGCTGCGTAGCCGCCAGTACGCACCGATGCGGACGATACAGCCGCTGATGCGGATGCATACAGCTCGCCGATCCCCCCGGCGCCGTGACACGCGTCACGCCCGCGCGAGCATCCGCTGCCTGCCTCGCGGCCAACGACGGCGCTCGGCCTGCTCGCCAGCTCCGGGTCCGGCACCAGACGCTCGGCACCATTCGCGATCGCCGTCATGCAGCTGAGACTCGTTCTCCGCACAGACTAACGCATCTCCAGGTGAGCAATTCTCGATTCCAGAACGCTCAAGCTAGATGCGTTAGGGGAGTGCCCTTAGCGTCTCGACGGCGGCTCAGCCACGCGCTTTTGCCCCCAAGTGCCCGGAGTTCTGGCAAGAAACGACCAGATTCCGCGATTTCTTGCCAAGACTACCGTCGCATCGCAGGGCCCCGACCCACGCGCAACATGCCCATTAGCAGGTCTTTTCTTGATGGAGCTAGCCGGACTCGAACCGGCGACCTCCTGGGTGCGATCCAGGCGCTCTCCCAACTGAGCTATAGCCCCGTACGGCGGCGAATGCCGCAGGGTGTTGCCGACAGTTTAGACGTGGGTAGCTAACGTCTGTCTGACCGCTGGCGCGCGTGTAGCGCAAAGCTCGCACGACGCCGATGTCTGTGGTCGCTACGGGTCGGCGACGGGTACGCGGCTGATCGCAAGACCCGAGGCGCCCCGTCCGCCCGCCAAAACGGCGAGGCAAGAAACGGACCGTGAAAGCACGGCCTTGGACCGCGAAGCGCGAACGCGCTCGGGGGGAAGTAGGCTTTACCCCTCATGGGTCTACTCGACGACGCGATTCGCGAGCACCTGGATCTAAAGCGGCGCCACGGGGCGGATCCCGCAGAAGTCGAGCGGCTCGAGCGCGAGGCGCTTGGTCCCGTCCGCCGCGGGCCCGAGGAGACCGACCCGCTCGAGGCTCACGCCGGAGCAGACGTCGATTACTACGAGGACGCCGAGCCCCGGGGCTCCCACGGGTACCAGTCCGAGCCTCGTGCCGGGGATGACGAGTTCGACGACAGCGAGCGGCCGCTGCCCGAATACGAAGGCGACCTACCGGAACATGAATCGACCCTCTCCGACGCTCCCGCGGCGGCCGGCGAGCCGTCAGGCGATCTGGCGGCGCGCGCAATCCCTCCGCCACATCCGGCGCACGCGACTTCCAAGCCACAGCCATCCCTCGAGCCTCTAAGCCAGGAGACGGCCGAATTTGACGTCGACCGGGCCCTCGCGGCGGAACCGGCCGAAAAGGACGAGGACGTGTTGGAGGAGACGCCCGAGTTTTTGCAGGACGCGCCCGACCGCGACAGGCTCTGGTTCGAGCAGCGCCCGCCGCGGGATTTCGACTTCGACGGCTGACTCGGATCGCCTGGTCGCTGGCTAGACTCGGCGAGCACGGGGCCATAGCTCAGTTGGGAGAGCGCCTGCTTTGCACGCAGGAGGTCACGGGTTCGAATCCCGTTGGCTCCATGAGCGAAAAGCCTGGAAGCGCGCAGGTTTAAGCCCTGCGTCGAGGTCCATCGTGACGGCAATTCTGCCGAGAGAATGCGTTTCTGGGCGGTTTCTCGGCAGAATTCGGTCTAAACCAAGGGCAAAGACGGGCGTCTGCGAAGCCGACCGCTCGCATGTCGACCCCATTGCGTGGCGCGCAACCCGCCTTGCCAGGCGAGCGTGAAGGATCTTGCGGGGGCCAATCATCGTGATCCCACACCGTGGTGCACACCGGAGACGGAACCGGCTTGCGCGGGTGCGGGCTGAGCGGCCGCGGCGCACTACTGTTCCTTTCTGGTCGTGGTGGACGGGTCGTGGTCGACGGCCAGGCGATCGTCAATCATGGGGAGCGCGATCGTGTTGACCTGCTCGTATGCCTCTGCGGGTACCGCGCCGGCCATTAGCTCGTCGAACGCGCGTCCCCACTTCGCACGATCCCGCGATCGTGACACCCTCGCGTAGATCTCGAGTGTCAACCGCGCGCTTTCGTGCCCGACCTGGTCCTGGACGTAGGTGATCGGGGCTCCGGCCTCCGCCATGAGGGTGATGTAAGTGCGGCGAAACACGTGTGCCGAGAGCCCGGTTGGCAGTGGCGCGAGGCCGCGCTTCGAGCGCAGGGTTGCTGCCGCTCGTCCGACCGGCGCGATCACACGGCGGTTCAGGTTGTCCTTGTCGCGGAACGATCGGTCGCGGGTGGGGAATACCGGGCCGTCGGGTCGGACGTCGCCGAGGCTCGCCTTGTAGGTAAGTAGTTGCTCGCGCAGCCATGGGGTCATGTCGATCTCGCGCACGCCGCGATTGGTCTTGGCGGCGGATATCCGGATTTTGTAGCGGTGGAAGTCGAGGTCCTGCCAGCAAAGCACACACAGCTCGGTGTTGCGGGTGCCGCTCGCGGTCAGGGTCGCGATGATCGCGCGTCGTTGCGAGACGATCCGTTGGCGGTGTCGAGTGTAGAGCCAGCAGACGCCTCCCTCGCTCATGTTGAGTTGTTGGGCGATCTGCTTGATCGTCAGGCATTCCTCGTCGCGCAGGCGGCGGACCTCGCGCGCCTTGCGGTCGGTCTCGGGCTTTACCGGGTTGTCCTCCTGCTCGGCGGCCTCGAGCAGCGTGATCACTTCGTCGGGCTCGAGCCAGTCGCGAACGTTCTTCTTGTGGACCTTCACCCGCAGCTTCTTGTCGCGGGCGGGGTTGGCGGCGAGATGGATGTCAGGTCGCCGAACCGCCTCGTCGAGGATCATCGCCAGCAGACCGATCGACATGTTGATCGTCCGTTCGCTGAGGCGTAGCGGCCTGTTGCTCCAGTCGCGAAGGACCGTGCCGCTCGCGCGCGCTGCGCGGATCCGCTGCATGACCATCAGACGTTGCTTCTTGTAGTTGTCGACCGCCGACCAGGTGATCTGCGAGAGTCGTATCTGCTCGAAGAACGGCGCGAGGTGATGCTCGAGCAGGTTCTCGTCGAGATCCCGTGTGTTGGGTTTGACCTCAACCGCGTGCTCGGCCAGGAACGCCCGGGCGAAGGCACCAAAGATCGGGTCGCGGTCCTCTGTCGGTACGGCGTCGGGCGTCGGCCTGTACACGCCTGCCGCGACGAGCCGCTCGAAGTTCTCGAGCTCGATCTCGGCCCGCCGGTGCGACCAACCCTCGCTCGCCAGGCCGCACCGCTCATACCGCCTGATCCCGTGCTGGTCGATAAACCGTACGCCGAAGCCGATATCACCGTTCTTGCGTGCCCACGTCTCAACGCCCCCGGTCTTCGGACGTCCACGCCCGCGCTTCTGCTTCGTCGGCGTCCGCTGCCGTCCGCCTTGCCCGAGTGGAGCGCTGCCATGTCTCGTTGCCATGAGCCGGAACCCTACGCCGGATCCGCATCGGGGCCGATCGGCGGAAGCGGCCTGGAGAGCAGCCGCCGGCGGGTTCTCTTGACCTTCGCCCGCTGCTGGGGCTGGAGGTCTCGGTCGGGCTCGATCTCGCGGCCCGGCCCCTCGAGCTCGGCGGCAACCGCCCTGGCGTCGAATCGCAGCCTCGCTTTTGGTCCGTCGCCGAGCTTGATCGCGCCCAGCCGGTGCTGATTGGCGTACACCCATTTCGGCTTCATTTGCAGCTGCGCCGCGACCTCCGCAACCGTCATTAGCTGCCGAGCATCGCGGCGATCAGCCGAGCGGCCAGCCAGGTAGGGATGAAGCTTCGCAGCCAGCTCCTGTAGGCCGTCGTCATCGAGCGCGGCCGGCAGAGCACGCGCAAGCTGGCGCAAGAGGTCGCTACCGGGTTCGTCGCTCATCAGCTTTGCCAGCGAGACGCCACGACGTGAGATTGCGCGCGCACAAGCAGCTCAAATCGGTCACTCCAGTATTGCTCCTAGCATCACAGAGCACTAGCGCGAGAAGCGCTAGAGCCCTCCTTGGTCGATTGGTTGGCGTTGCTCGGCCATGCCGCTCCGGTGGTACACGCGGAGTCATTGCCGGCGCCTGGATGAGGCATCGGCGTTCGCGTGCGCGTGTGTGGCGGTCCGAACTTCTGCCCGAGCCGCTTGTTGCAGCACGGCGTGCAGCAGGTGGCGTGGCAGGAGAGCGGCGGACAGCGATGTCGGCGAGAGCAGCGCGGCGAGCTCGGTCCTCGTCCCATTTGGAGTGGCGGGCGGCGAGCACGACCTCGACCAGCACCTGCTCACACCATTCGCAGACCTGCGCTTCGATCACCGCCCGCGAGCCTGGGACCCCCTCGTACCTGCGCCGCCAGTAGGCGATCATGTCGGTGATCGCCCGAAAATCCGCGTTGATCGTCAGCTCGTGGCGTGCGGTGTGGTATCGGGCGGCCTGGTCCTCGAGATCACCGGCTGCGCGACTGCCGTCGCGCGCCGAGATCCACGCCACGTCGGGTAGACCCAAGTTCGAGTCGGCACCTGCCCCGTCATCCTGAGAGTCTGCCGCCGCCGTCCCACTGGCCTGCTGGCAGATGGGTTCGCGATTGTCTGATCGTGGCGCCGCGTCCGCACCCGGTTGCTGGCGAGGCTCCGGTGCGCGCTCAACGGTGAGCGCGCTGCCCGGGGTGCAATCGGCAGCAGCGGTCTGTGGCTGCGCAGAACGCCTGCGGCCCGTCTGTACGGGCCGGTACGGGCTGAGGCGATAGAGCGCCATGAGCGGGGTGACGCGACCGCGGATCGCCTCGCGGCGTGGAACACCATCCGCGCTCGCCACGCGCTCCTGGAGTCTGAGGATCTCCGCGGGCATCCGGGCGGCGAACTCCTCACCCCAGCGCGCCCACGGCAGCGGCTCGTGGTCGAGCAGCAGCATCGTCCGGGCCGTGTTCGCCTCCACGCGACCCGCCTGCACTAGCGGCTGGAGGTGCAGCACGACCCGCTCGTAGCCGAACCGGATTCCGAAGTCCTGCAGGCGCCCGTATCCGCCGTGGGTCTGCGGCAGCAGGTCGTAGAGCTCGTCGCCGAGCACGGCGGCGGCGTGACCGCTCGAAGCCCACACGCCGGACTGGCGCCGGCGGCCGCGATGATCGTCGTCGAGCACCCACCAGCGCGCGATCGCGTCGCTGAGCTCGACCGCACCAGCCGCGACGGCGTGCCGCTCGACGTGGTAGCGCTCACCGTGGATCCGCAGCAGCTGCCCAGGCTCGCGGCTGGCGCACAGGTCCCGTACGAGTACCTCGACCCGCTCGGGGAGCTGCACGAAGCGGCCGTTGAGGTAGCGGGTAATCCAATGCTGGCGCGCGTCGGTGACGCTTCCCGGCGCCTGGGTGGTGTCGTGTCGCTCGTGCTGGCCGAGCAACACGACCTGGGTCCCGTGACCCTGGCGGCGCAGAAGCCACGGCTTCTCCCCTTCGCCCAGCGGCCGCCAGAAGTCGCTGCGGCCATCCGACCAGCGCTGCGGTGCGAGCCCCCAGCGCCCGTCAGGGTGGCGCTTGAAGCACACCAGCGAGCCATGCCCTTGGTGCCAGGAGCGGTATTCGAACCCGTGAGGGTTGCGCGAGCCTGCGGCTACTTTGGCTCCCACGCCGAAGTTGCCGGTCGCTGACTGCTCGCGGCCGCTCGCCGCGAGATTGTTGATGTAGTAGCGCAGCTGCTCGGCGGTCATCCCGGTCCCGGTGTCGATCACCGACAGCTTGCGCACCCGGCCGCCCGAGGCGTCGAGCCGTTCCCGGTCGAGATCCCACACGATCCGGCCGCCGGCGCGACCGCCGAGCGCTGCGATCGCGTCGAGTCCGTTGACCGTCAGCTCACGCAGCCCCTGGAGGTCGGTGCATTCGCTGCCCAGGCGCTCGAGCAGGAACGTGGGATTCGCGACGGCGAGTTCATGCCAGCCGTCGCGACAGGCCGGCTCACGGCGGGCTGCGTGGTTGGTCTGGGCGAGCGGTGTGGGCACCTCGGTTGGTAGGTACCGGATGCATCAGCCGATGGTCCCCTCGATTGGGCTCAGTTGTCGGAAAACGCGTCGGCTCGTGCGGCGGCCCAGTTGCCGTACAGGTCGATGACCGTCGACGGCGATGGCCAGTCGCCGTCCTGCAGCCGTCCCAAGGCTTGACCGCCACGCCGGCGCGCGTGCGTGCGAGACCAGTCAGTCGACGACGGCGGCCGGCCATAACGTTCCCGCCACGCCCGCATCGCATGCGCACCGATTCGCGCGTTCGTGTAGGTTCGATCGCTCCGGGGTGGCAGCGCTTGCAGTACGCGTACGCATCCCCCTTACCGCCCCGCGCCGTAGTCGGCGCTCCACAGCCCCGACAGACCCCTTGATAGCGGCGCTTGACCTCTAGGAACACTCGCGGGCCTTCTCGCCAGTAGGGTCGTACAGATATGCCTTCACCGTGGCCTGGGCACGGCCAAGGCGGCGGGCGATCTCCGCGATCGAAAGGGACTCCTGGTCGCGGTAGTGGCGGGCGAGCGCGACGGCCCGTCGCCGCTCTGCGACACGGTCAAAGGCGACCCTCGCGGTGCACGATACGGCCCGCGCCTGACACCGGCCGGACCGGTCCGAGTAGAGCGACGAGCCGGGCTCAGAGGACCACCCCGAGCTTGACTTGCCTGCGAACATGTGTTCGCATGGGTGATGCCGGGAGTCCATACGCTTGGTTTCGACGATCGCTCGCGACCGGTAACACGCATCTGGTGCTGGCGGCTGCCCGCGAGCTCCCACAAATCGCGCTCGACGACGCGCTGCGGATCTGCCTGGTCTTGCGAGACGGGGATCCCGACCGCCACGAGCGCGCGGTGGTCGTGGCTCGGAAGGTTCGCGCTCGAAGCGGCCGGCCCCACGATCGACGAGCTCCGACTCGCCGCAGACGCGCTCGACGCGCTCCCCGACCAACCGTCCGAAGCGATGCAACGGTTGCAAGCCCTGTGCGTCGCTCGCGGGATCCGTTAGCGCTTCGATAGCACAGGCGATCGAGACCGGAGTCGTCAGGGCTCGCACGGGCTACTCCCTTCGTGGCAAGCGCTGGCGTCGGTCGCTCGGCGCGGTCCAAGTGCTAGCTGGAGCTGGGCGCGTCGGCTAATCTCCGGGCCCATCGCCGTGGCCCGTTCAGCGAGCAGCCACCACCCCGGAGGGCGAGGCGGCCCGCTGGCTCCGTCCCGGGCGAGCGCCAACGGGCTCGCGCCAATCCTCGTTTCGACTCGAGTGCTTGCAAGAAGGCTGCAAGCACTCGGCGCTCGATTTGGCGACGCACGGGGTCCGGTCCGACTAGCGGCAGAGCCCCGCTTCTCGCCGAATGCGGGGCTGGCGGCGTCGGCTCCTCAGGCACGGTCGTGCCTATGCAAACCGGCGACCGTGCATGCCAGCGAATGCGTCGCGGCGTGGCCTTGCCTCGATCGCAGCCGACGCATCCTGTTGGGCGATTGCGAGCGTGCATTCGCCGACATCGTCGGCGCCGGCCGCGCCACCCGTGCCTATGCACAGGTGGAGCATCAACGAGCCGTCCAGCGCTTCTGGATCCCGTTGAAAGGGAGAGCGCCGCGGCCGATCAAGAGCGAAAGTCCGGGAACGCCGGCGCTGGCCTCCATAGGTGTGTCCCGGCCGGCCCGGCCTCACGTGGCTGAACGCGATCGGTGGCGGGAGCCCCGATCGAGCCGACGCGCGACGATCGCCTCGTCGCCGAAGGAATCATCAGGTCTGAGGGCCGCAGATCGCGAAAGCGCTCGTCCGTGGGTGCCCGCGCTTCTGTCCACGTCCGAGGCCGGTGTCGCCACCGCCGAGACGCTGTGTGCGACGACCGCATCACGTCACGGTTGGTCTTCGCGACATGGGTCAGGCGTTGCTGCTCCACGCCTGAAGCGGTGGCGTGACCGTCGGGCCGCTTCGCATGGATAGCAGTAGCGCTGCGCGAGTCTTGCGCGCTGTCACACGCACACGGTTGCGACGGTCACCAGAGTTTGCTGGCCCGTCGATTTCACGCAAGCGGCGGAACTATCGTGCTTAGGCACGCGGTCCTACCGAAGGTCGCCGCAGTGTTGAGCGTCGCCACCGACTGTCGCTTCCGGCGCAAAGGAATCGTGCCGCGGGCGTCGCCGTCGTTCGCTGAGGATCACGCGAATGGTCGTCGTCGCCGCTTGCAACGCACGCGTGAAATCGAGCGCCAGCTAGCGGCACGCCGGCTCCCGCGACCGGCAAAGCGCTCGTCCGGCACGGCGCCCGGGACGACTGCTGCTGCGCGAAACCGGCGCCTGCCCGCTTGCGGTATTTGCTAGCTGGCGGCGGTCGGAGGCGATCGTCAGCAAGCGGTCGGGGCTCTCCGAGGCTCTCCGCGAGGCGCTTGCTGGAACCAGCTGGTTTGGTTAGCACGATGACCCGTCGGCTCCCACGATTGCGCCCGGGGAGCAGTATCGGCGCCACCAGCTCGCAGGCTGCTGAGATTGCTCAGATGCGCCAAGCGATGGGTTGCACTGCCGCTTCGCCGCACGAATGCAGCAGCGACCGCCCGACCAGTCCGGGCTGTCGCAGCTCGTCCCCAGCGAGAGCGACGAGCGCGCCCCGCGACTCTTCAGATCGCTTGCAGGAAGCCTGCAAGCACACGGCTCCTGAGGGGTGTGGCTCTCTTGAAGTGAGGTGTCACGGCGCCTGGGGCGCGCATCCGCCCATGACCTCGCGAGGCCCGCTGGCGTGATCGTCTGGAGACGGCTTCATCTGGTGCGCCGTCGACGGCTTGGCGCTTGGGCTTACGAATCGCCAAGCCTGTTCGTGGCGGGGCTCGGCAGGTCTAGGATCGGACCGTGCAACATGCCGGTCTCAGGATGCGCCATCCTCCTGCTCACCTTGTTGTGGTGCTGGCGCTCGCCGCGACTGCGGCTGGCTGCGGCTCCTCGCGGGGCACGGCGACACGAGGACCCGGAGCGACGACGGAGGCTGCCGAAGCCAGCGCCGCTCTTGTGACGCGAACAGTCATGACGACGGGCACCGCGCAACCAACGCATAGACGTTCGGGAGCTGCGCGCGCCTTCGGGCTCGTCAGGCCGCCGATCGTGTGGAACCCGATCCCACTCGGGCCCGAGCGCAAGGCGCAGATGGCCGCTTACGTGCGCCGCCATTACGGCAGCTTCATGAAGCCCACTTGGCGGCTGATCGGCCCGCAGGTGATCGTGATCCACTTCACCGACTCTCCCGACTTCCAGTCGACCTACAACACGTTCGCCGCTGACACTCGCGACAGCGAGCTGCACGAGCTGCCGGGCACGTGCACGCACTTCGTGATTGACCGCGACGGGGTCGTCCATCAGCTCGTCTCCCTGGGCGTCATGTGCCGCCACACGGTCGGTCTCAACTGGACCGCGATCGGAATCGAGCACGTCGGCTACAGCGACGCTCAAGTCCCTAATGATCGCAAGCAGTTGTCGGCGAGCTTGCGACTCGTGCGCTGGCTGCGCTGCCGCTTCAACATCGAGATCAAGAACGTGATCGGCCACGCCGAGAGCCTTTCCAGTCCGTACCACCGCGAGGACGTACCGGCGCTGCGCACCCAGACTCATGGCGATTTCAACCATGCCGACATGCAGGTCTACCGTGCGCGGCTGCGGCGGGCAGGCTCCTGCTAGGCAGCTCGCTCAGTGCATGTGCTGAGCCCGCGTCCTGCCGGCGTGGTTACGTCGCGGTTGCTGGGTTGGCGAGCGCCAGCACTGCGTTGGTGTACCGCTTGATCGCGGTCTTTGTGAGAGAACCCGGCGGTAGCTCGACCACGAACGCAGTCGAGCCTGGGAGCAGCGCGTTTTCCCAGCTGACCGCGCTGCCGGGATAACGTTCGAGCCGTTTCACCGGCAGGCCGACCAGCTCGGCGAACGCGTGCTCGATCGCTGGGTTTCCGCCGGAGAGGTCCACGAGCGTTTGTGGCTGGTGAAACCAGATGCTGACTTGCGGTCGCACCCTCAGGATCAGCTGGTAGGCGGCCCGGGCCTCGGGCTCGGAGAGCGATCGTGGTCCTGAGTACTGCACGTCACCGCGGTTTCCAAGCGGTCGCCAATGCCAGGGAAAGTTGCGATTCAGATCGACGCCATCGGCGTTTTGACGCGTCCCGGCAGCCACGCCGTCGGGATTGAGATCGGGAACGATCCACAGCGCGCTTGCCCGCGGCGGCGCCATCGCTGCCAGGCTGCGGGCGATTGCGATCCCAGCCGGCTCGTCGCCATGGATGCATCCCACCACCAGAACCGTCCGCAGCGCGCTGGTACCTCTCAGTTCAATCGCGTCGATACGACGCTGCCGGACGGAGCGCCCAATCGCAAATCGCCAGGACGATCGAGTCACGCCGGACGACGCAGGGCCGAACGAAGGCCCACTCGCATGTCCACGAGGTCGCGCTCGCTCGCCCGCTGATAGGTCCAGAGCAATCACGACCACCGCTGCGAGCACGACAAGCGCAGCGAGTCTCACCCGCCTGCTGGACCTTGCTGACATTGCCTGCCCAAGTGTTACCGAAATTCCGGGGGGCGCGCAGCAGACGCCTCGGCTCGAGCATGGACCTGTTGACCGCCTGCGAGGATGTGATCCCGTTGTCTTAAAGTTCCCACCCGAATTACGAGCCGACCGACGCCCGTCGCGGCGAGCCGTCGCAGCAAGCAGCGATCGTGCTGAGTCCCGGTCGCGTGGCAAGCGAGCATCTCGCCGGTGCAGGCGACCCGGATGGCTCCCTCAGGCGGTAGCGAGCGCCGTCTGTGTGGCTCTGTCGGCGAAAGCGGAACGAGGCGATCGCTCGCGGACCGACGGCGGTAGCCTGACCACAGACGCGGATGTCGTGCTTGTGCCCTCGTCGAGCCGGGTCGATCCTTGTGGGTGTGATGGCCGCCGTGATGGTGGCGGGATGTGGAGGCTCGCCCGCGCGCCCGCGCACGGTGACGATGACACGGACGACGACACGACGGCCGGCTCCGCCCGCCCGGCACGTGCTTGCCGCACACGCGGTGCTTGCGCGCTGGCGGCTTCCGGTCGCGCGGTACCGGACGATGGCCGTCGCGACCGGCCGCTACATCTTCCTTCTCGGCGGAATCGACGCGGGCGGCTCCACGGTCGACAGCGTTTACCGACTCGACCCCGCTAGTGGGTCAACCAAGCTGGCCGGGACGCTAGCGGCGCCGACGCACGGGGGAGCCGCACTGCTGCTCGGCCAGCGCGCGTTCGTGTTCGGAGGCGCGGGGCCGCCGGTGTACGACCTCGTCCAGGAGTACGACCCGGCGAGCGCTGTCACGCGCGTGGTCGGGCACCTTCCCGCGCAGCGCGCCGACCTGGCCGCAGCCGCGGTCGGAAAGCAGGTCGTCGTGGCCGCTGGCTTCGACGGGGCCAGCCCACTCGACACAGTGCTTGTGACGACCGATGAAGGACACTTTCGCTTGGTCGCCCACCTCCCACAAGCCGTGCGCTATCCCGCGGTCGCGGTCGTCGCCAAATCGGTCTACCTGTTCGGCGGGCTGCAGTTCGGCGGCGAGTACACCGGCACGTTCAGCCGGGCGATCCAGCGGGTGGACCTGGCCAGCGGGCAGGCCGCGATCGTCGGCCGCCTGCCGACGTCGTACGCGCACGCGATGGCCACCGTGCGCGACGGCCAGGTATTCATGCTCGGCGGGTCGACCCCGGCGGGCGCAAGCAACGCGATCCTGCGATTCGATCCGGCAACCGGCGCCATCTCTCGTGCCGGCACGCTCCCCGAGCATGTCACCGACGGCGGCATCGCCACGATCGGGGACACCACGTACGTGATCGGCGGGATCAGCGCGGGGCCGCTTACGACCATCTGCATCGTGCGAATCGCCTGAAACGCGAGCCACCCTCAGCGGCGCTCAGGCGAGCGACATGGCGACCCCGAGACTCGTTTGCAATCCCCCATTGCCATTGTCGGACTGAGCGACTAATCGCTGGCGGCTGCTGCTGCCACCCGCAGGCGACTTCTCCAACCGATGACCAACGAAGACTCCCGCCTGAAAGACCGCTCGAGATTGTGACCGCGACTTCACGCGCTCTGCGATCGCCGAACCGCCGCCAGCGTCTCCGTCTTCCCGCCGGCCTATGGACGTGCGCGTTCGTCGCGGTTTGGCCTCGTGGTCCTGGCCGGCGGCCATCTCGCCCCGAGGCCGACTCCGCCGCGCCTGGGCTGCCGCAGCCGGCGGCGACCCACCCGCGTCCTGGCGAGGCGCTGACGGTCGCCGACGCCGCCCAGGCCGGCGGCCACTACGCGATCGAGGCTCTGGCGCAGCTCGAGCTCGCGAGACTGGGTGACGCCCGCCGCCCTCACCGGCCGGCTGCGGGCGCCCTGGGAGCGCCCAGAGACGAGCTCACGCAGCTCGCAAGCACGCTCGACGAGCTTGCTCGAGCGCTTGGCCGCGAGCCTTCGCCACGAGCAACGCCTGTCCGCGGAGATCTCACACGAGCTGCGCACCCCCCTGGCGAACATCATCGCCGAGGCTCAGTACGCGCTGCGGCACGGCCAGCACATCGACGACGCCAACGCGACACTCGAGCACATCCTGCAGAGCGCCCGCCAGCTCGGCCGCACGCTCGACACGCTGATGGCGGCCGCCCGCGCCCAGCTTGACCCCCACCGCGCCACCAGCGACTCAGCGGCCTGCGCCCACACCGCCCTCCAGACGAGCGTCCCCAAACACATTTCCAGCCAGCTCGAGATCACTGTCGACTCGCCGCAGGACCGCCTGCGAGTCGCCGTCGAGCGCGAGCTCGTCGAGAGGATCCTCGCGCCGCTCCTCGAGAATGCCACGCGACACGCGCGCCACCTCGTTCATATCGGGGTCGAGGGCGATCGCGAGGCAGTCCGATTCGTCCTCCAAGACGATGGCCCCGGAGTGCCCGCCGAGGAGCAGGAAGCGATCTTCCAGCCGGGCTACCGCGCCACCACTTCAGCGCCCGCAACAACGATCACGTCTCCCGGCACAGGGCTCGGGCTGGCGCTCTGCCGTCGATTGGCGCGAACCGCCGGCGGAGACGTGCTCGCGGAACCCAGCGACGCTGGCGCGCGGTTCATCGTCCGCCTCCCGGCGGCCGGATGCTCCCCAGCCGTGGCTCAGCGCAGATCGACAGCGAAGCAATCCCTCTCGTCGGGTGAGAGGACCGTCCTCGCGATCACGCTCGGCGCCCATATCGGCATAGTGGCGATCGTCGAGGCGTCCGTGGCCATCCCGCTGGCGGGCCCGGTCGTGCTCGAACACGTGATCAGAAGGTGACGGCGCACCGCGCTCGCGACCATCGCCGTGTCAGTCGCGCAGCCGACCCACCTTTGCCCCGATCGGGCTGTGCCTATGCTCTGCCGCGTGCTTCGGCGCTCCGGGCCGTGACGGGAGGTCAACGTCCGTCCACGACCCCTCCAGCGCCGTGTTCGAGATGTCGATCGATGGAGGACCGATAGGCAACCACAAGGACGTGAAAGATGCACATCACTGCCATGACGCAAGCCACAGCGCCAGCTCATGCCGCCCAGGCCCGGATTTCACCTTCGCAAGTCTCGGCGGCGATGCTCCAGCGCGCCAACGGCGATGGAGACGGTAGAACGGGTGCAGCGGCTCTCAACGACGGCGACGCGGCCGCCCGCTCAGCCGCCCAGCAGGTCCGCTCCACCTCTTCGACGGTCGACATCAGGGCCTGAGAGGCCACCAGCCGGCGGTCAGCGCTCGGTTCCCGTTCAAGCAGCGCGACGTGCACTACGAGCACGGACCGGTTCAGCCGGTCCGTTGCCGACGCGGCCGCACCGCCGGCGGCCACGCCGCTGCTCAACCCATTAAGGCCGGCGCCCCTTCATCGTTCGACTTCCGGCGGCGCGGGATCGGCCTCGTGCGTGCTCGCGCTGGAATCGCATGAGGCTGCGCTCCCAGCCTGGACCAGCAAAGTCAGCACAAATGCCGCGCCGGCGTCGGGATTGCTTCGGACGATCAAGTCACCACGGTGCGCCCGCGCGATCGCCAGCCCGAGTCCCGTTGCCCAGACGCGCCTCGCCGCCAACCTTCCGGTTTCAGAAGCGACCGAAGATCCGCTCGCGATCCCTCGGCGCGATTCCGGGCCCCAGTCCCGTTACGTACGCTCGCTCCGCCGTCGCGGCGAGCGAGACAGCGATCTCGCCGCCAAGCCTACTGACGAGGAGCGCGTTCTCCATCACGTTCAAGAGCACCTGTTGCAAACCGATCGGATCGCCGGCCTCGAGGATCACGCCGTCGATCTCGGCGACGCGGGCAGCGTTCATCCGGTTTTCGGTTGCATGGGTGTGGTACGCGAGCGTCTGGTTCTCGGCTGCCGGGGCGACGCGGCAGTGTCCGTGACCGTGACGGGGTTCGACGCGCTCGCGGCGAGCGAGCAGTACATCATGGGCGTCCAGATAGTCGGCGATCGTCAGCTGCAAGGCGCGCGGTCGGCGAACTTCAGCGACGCGAGCCACGCACGGTGGCGGCGCGACCGCGCATATGCGCCCTTCGCCGTAGATCTCGCCGCGGAGACCGACCCCAACCAGTGGGGCGCGCGCATCAGATCGCCGCGGATATCCTCCCGGCAGCGGACGACGTCGCGCAGCTGCTCGTGCCCGACCGACGGCCCGCGATCAGCGTCAGCTCCCCCGCCGCCAGCCGCCGCGCGAGCCGGGATCGCGTCGCGCTTGCGGTGGGCGCTCTCTGTGCCGGGCGCCCACCTCAAGCTCGATCGCCTCCGCCCGCGTGCGACGCGCCAGTCCGCAGCCGATCGGGCAAGTCTCATAGACCATCCGCCGTCCGTGGCACCCCGCGCAACCAAGGGATCAGCGCGCTGCGGTCGGCCAATCACCCGAGCTTGCTCGTCAGCTGGCCGGTCGCCGGGTCGACCATCGCGATCGTTGACTCGTGCGCGCGGACGTCCAGACCGAAGACCAACCAACGGACACCGGCAGCCGTCAAAGGCACTCCTGTCGTAGATTGTGGGTGGCGCCGTGTCGAGGCCGTAAGCCTTCGATGCGAGCATTCACCCCGGCAGCCTTACGCGGGCGTTGCCGACCAACCTTCGACATCACGGCAGCCGACCCGGCATATCGTCGGGGCCGCGCCTTCGGAGCTAGCACCCTCGTGCTTTTGTGAGTGTCCGCCGCCCTGGTTGCCCAGGGCGTGGCCGCCGGGCCCTCTTCTGGCCTATTGCCCGACCAAGCTCACGACCGCGTCGGCGATCCGGTTGGGATCGGTGGTGTTGCCGAACGACACCACGCGCACGTGATCGTTGACGGTCGCGACGTCCTGGTAGACCTTGAGCGCCCGATCGTGCTCCTCGCCGTAGCCCATGATCGCGAGCACGACGTAGGCGCGCTTGCCGACCTTTTGCATTTCCGCGGCGAAGGCGTCGGTGTCGCTCGCCTCTCCGTCTGTGATCACGAGCGCGAGCATCTTCGGCCTGTCCAGCTGTGGCACATCGCCGAACTCGTCGAGGTAGACCTCGTTGAGCGCATTCCATCCCGGCATGATCTCGGTGCTGTTGCCCCATCGGATCTGGCCCCACTTCGTCCGCCAGTTCTCGGGCGAGAGGTCGCCGATCTTCTGCACGTTGTCCTTCGCGAAGGTGACGGCCATCAGGCCGCCGGCGTCTTCCCCGGTCTCCTTTTCCTTCTCGGCTTGGCTGTCCTCGGCGCCGAGCTTCTCGACGATGATCCCCATCGCCTCACCGAGGACGTCCTTGCGTGCGGTCTGACCGCCGTCCTCGTTGGGCCACGTCATCGAGCCCGTCGTGTCGATCAGCGCCATCGGCTCGATCTCCACGCCTGCTGCCGCGACCGGGCTGATGTCACCGATGCCTGGCTCTATCTGTACTGGCAATGCAAGCTCCTGTAGTCGTTTGACCCCACCGATGCTACCCCTGACGATCGATGACCGGCCGGTGCCACACGCCGACCGCGAAGCGGTCCTTGTTGCCAGCCAGCAACTGGCCGACCCCAGTCGCGCGGCATGCTCCGCCCGTCGAGCATGCCGGTCGCCTCCCGACAGCGCGTCGCACCCCGGTGCGGTTGAGGAGTCTGGCGACGGCGCGGAGCGCTTCCTGGCGGCCGTGCTCGCGTTTCGCCGCCAGCGCCGCGCGGTCGCGTGCCGGCGCTCCTGACCGGCCCCGATCATGCCGGGCCCAGGGCGGCGGCGCGCCCGGACCCGACGTCATGCGAGCCGCTTGAGCCGCGGCGGGGGCCTGGAGCTGCCGGGGGTCACGGGCGTGGTCTGCATCGCCTACCTCCTTGCAGATTGCTGGGTGTTCTCCATCGAATCGATGCGTTCTAGAGGGACGTCTAAAGGAGCGTTCGCGTCCCGGTCACGGCACCGGCGGCAGGTTCGAGCGCCCGCCTCAGCTCAAGTTCAGTCGGGCTTGTGCATCCGATCGAAGCGGGCCTTGGGCGCGGGCCTGCGGGTGCTCGGTCGGGCAGCGCTGGCGGGCCGCAGGGCGTCCATGAGAGCACGGCAACGAGGCCTCGGCGGTATCTTGGTCGCGATCCGCCACCGTGAGCGCGCCGCTGCCAGGCGCAGACGCATACGTCGAGGACGGACCGGCGTGCTCGGGGTCGCGATCGCGCTGCTTCTCGGGGGCGCCAGCGCGGCGATCGCTTTGGGCGACTCTGATGATTTCTCGGCGGGTCGACCGACCGCGACCCAGAGCGTGTCCCGGTCACAGGCGCCGACTGGGTCGGCACGGCTGTCGGGTGCGTCGGCTCCCAAGGCTCCGGCGGTCAATGTCTACGCGCACACCTTGGCGGGGATGCTCGCGCCTGTCGCGCGCCGGGCGCGCTATTTGGTGTAAGTGCCCGACTCGGCCCCTCGTCATTCTGAGTGGGTGGCCGGGCCGCCGCCAGCTCGGAAAGCGACGTACGGGGCGGGACGGACATCGAGGGCGACCGCCGCCTATCCGCGACTCCACGACGACCTCTCCACTTCACCAGCCGCCGTTTCTCCGCCGTCGAGAGCCGCACGAATCACCTGCAAAACCGTGCCGTTCACTGATTCCACACAGACACGTGCGGTTAGCTGGGACATGACGCCATGCCCTTCGTCCGCCGAGGCTGCGAAGCTGCAGCGACCCATACCGGGCGGGGTCCGAGGGCGTGGCCTCGCCGAGGATGCAACCCACTCAGAACGTCGAGGAGCCCCCGACTCCCAGGGCGACGGCGTGTACGTGATCAATCCCAAGCGCTACCGGGTGATCGGCTACTTCCGCACGGGAGCGATCGTCCAGCACGTTGTGCCCGCCTGGGACCTGCGCACGCTGTACGCCACCAACGACATTGGCAATAGCCTGACCCCGATCGATCCCACGACCGGCCAGCGCGCCGGAGCGAACATCCCCGTCGCGGATCCCTACAACATGTACTTCACGCCCGGCGGCCGGCACGCAATCGTCGTGGAGGAAGCCAGGGAGACGCTCGCGTTCCGTGACCCGCACAGCTTCGCCCTGCAAAAGGCGCTCCCGGTGCACTGCCCGGGCGTCGATCACATGGACTTCTCCGCTGACGGCAGCTTCGCGCTCGCGAGCTGCGAGTTCTCCGCTCAGATGATGCGCATCGACCTGCGCACCGAGGCGGTGAGCGGCTACGTGCATGTCGGCGGCAGTCCCCAGGACGTCAAGCTGTCCCCTGACGGGCGCACATTCTACGTCGCTAACCGCTTCCTTCCCAACCTTGGCGCCAGCGGCGTGCAACTGATCGACGCACGCACGCTTGGGCTCGTCAGGTTAATCCGCACGCGAGTGGAAGCGCACGGACTGTACGTCTCGCGCAACACACAAGGTCTCTACGTCACAAACCGCGCCGGCGGAGCCGTGACCGTGATCGACTTCGCCACCTGGCCAGTCGCCGGCACGCCAGACATGGGAGGAGTCAGCCCCGACGGCACGATCCTGTGGCTCGCAGGACGCTACAGCAGCGCCGTCTACGCGATCTCCGCCCGCACCGGAAAGGTGATCGCGACGATCCCCGTCGGCGTCTCCCCCCACGGGCTGTGCGTATGGCCGCAACCAGGCCGCTAGTCCACCGGGCACACCGGCGTCATGCGCTGAGCGTCGCACACGGCTGGCTAGCCAGCTTGCCGTACAAAGCCGCAACGCTCTGAGGGAAGACAGCCGATGCGCGCCGCTACGGCAGGCGCGAAGATGGATCAGTCCGTCGCACTATGCCGCTACTGCGGCGAAGGAGTAGCGATGGTCCATCTCAGATACGGACGACAAGCAACAACTCTCACGCCAACGGGCCGCCGAGCGCCTGATTGTCATCGGCTACACCCAAGGGACCGGCTGCCCAGTGTGGTCGTTGCCGGCAGCCGGCAAGTCGGTGCCGACCAAGTCCGACTGAAGCGCGACAAGGCCGACGACTCAGTTCAGACGCCGCCGAGAGCGAAGGCGAGCCGTGTGACTAGGAGAAGTTCCTTGCACGCGCTAGGCCAGCGGCTCACGTGGGCCACCGAGCGTGGGGTGCTGTCCATCATTGACGTGGGGCTGCCGGTCGTGACTCGACACTGCGCGTCGATCGCGTGCGTCCTTGGAGCACTCGGCGTCTCGTTCGGCTTGGTGCCGCTGTTCTTCGGGCTCGCTTGGAACTTCGGCGGCGTCGCCACAATCCTCGCTCTTTACGCGCGCTACCGCCGGCAGTGTGGCGATCGCCGGATCTCCCGCCGTACCACTGAGACTGGCTTCGTGCTCGGGGTCAGCGCGGTCCTGCTCGGATGCGGGGACCTGGCAATCGTGCTCGTCGGGCCCTGAGCTCACGAGCAGCGCGCGTGACGCACGACTCGCCGCCAGCCGGCGGGCCGCCATATAGCCAATCGCGCCGACGAGCGCGAGGATGACCGTGTAGTCGACATAGCGAAGGCTGTCCTTCCACTGCGTCCAGCTCTGGCCGACCTGCTCGCCGATGAAACCGAGCATGAGTACCCACGGAATGCACCCAAGCAACGTAAACAGGGTGAACCGCACAAACCGCATCCGGGCCACCCCAGCTGGCAGCGAAATGAACGTCCTGATGATCGGAAGCACCCTTGTGAAGAACACAGTCGCTCCCCCGTAGCGAGCGAACCATCTGTCTGCCCATGCGAGATGCCGCGGGCTGATATGGAGCTTGTGAGCGTGGCGATCAACCAACTCCATGCGCCCGAAGTAGCCCACCCCGTACGCAAGCCAAGAGCCGACGATGTTGCCGGCGACGCCCGCCACCGTGATTGCGAGCAGCGTGAAACGCCCCTGAGAGACGCCGAAGCCTGCGAACAGCATCGTCGCCTCCGAAGGGATCGGGATACACGCGCTCTCGGCCAACATCAGAACGAAGATGCCGATCAGGCCCAGGTCGCCAACAACATTCGTCGCAAAGTGCACGAACGAGTCCGTAATGGAGGCTAGAAGCACGACGCAGTCAATCGTAGAAACGGCTGGGCTCTCCCTTGGATTCTCACATCGACGGTCCGCACATTCCTGACGCCCGAATTGGCCACCGCGATCTCGTGTGGCTCGGTGCCCACCGTAGACGTGCGCCGGCCAACCGGCATCCGTAATCACCCCCAGTCACATCCAGACAAGTACGCGATCTAGCTACCCAGAAGCGACGGCGGTGAGCGAAAATCGCGCGCACTCCGGAGAGAGGGACAAAGCCCGGCACCTCTCAAAGGGCCTACTTTATCCAGCATCTAGCGTACACGGTGAGCGTCCTGCCTTGCGCGGCAACCGCGAACCCCTCCTCAGCGGCCCAGCCCGCCCTCCGACTTCCGATGGACGCGCGGATGCCGCGCCGGCGAACAACGCCGTCGACAAGCGGGCGCCGGCGACGCTCTCGCCGAAGGCCTACAGGCTGCGGTTCCGCCGTGGGCAAGTCCAACCCCCGCAAGAGATCCCGCGGGACCGCCTGCTATTCGAATCATTCGGCTCACCACACGCGTACGGGTCGGCGACGGCGATGATCGTGCGACGCTTGGCGCGTGCCTCCAGCCGTGTCCAGGTGCGGTGCAGTCGCCGCTGCGCTGACCAGGCGACCGCGATCGCCTCCGGCGGCTGGTTCTCCTGGCGGTCGGTGAGCGCGCGGCCGATGCTCGGGCGGGAGCGATAGACCCTATGGAGGAGTCAACCGGGCGCTGTCGAAGATTGGCCGGCGCCTCCCGCGTGCATGGCCGTGCGGAGGTTCAAAGACTCATCGAGCTGACACTCGACGGTCGCCCGACATCATCCATACAGGACGGAAGGAGCCGACCATGACGCCTACGGTACTCGTAGGTCTAGATGTTCACGCGCGCCAGACGCACGCGACTGTGCTCGATCGCGCGACCGGGCAGGTGTCCGCCTGCAAGCTGCGTGGTTTACCGGAGGAGGCTGTGCTGCCATTCCTGGGCCGCCTGGGCTCGTCGCCATTGGCGGTCTACGAGGCCGGGCCGACTGGCTTCGGACTGGCTCGGGAGGCCGGGCGGCGGGGCCTGGATGTGCGGGTAATCTCACCCGGTTCGATCCCCAGGGCGCCCGGGGACAAGGTCAAGACCGACAAGCGCGACTCGCTGCGGCTACTGCGCCAGCTGGCCGCCGGCGAGCTCACATTCGTGTTCGTTCCCAGCGTGGCCGACGAGCACTTCCGCGATCTGGTTCGCGCGATCGAGGATCTACGAGGCGAGCTGATGCGCGCGCGCCATCGCCTCTCGAAGCTGCTGTTGCGAAACGGCCATCGCTACCAGGACGGCAAGGCGTGGACGCTCAAGCACGCGGCCTGGCTGCGCTCAATTCGTTTCGATGACCCATGCGCTCAGGTGACGCTCGCGGACTATCTGAGCTCGATCGGCGTGCTCAGCACTCGCCGTGCGACGCTGTTCGAGACCCTACAAGCACAGGCGCCGAGCTGCTCGCATGCTGCCAGCATCGAGCGGTTGCGCTGCTTTCGCGGCATCGACACGCTCTCAGCCGCCGGCCTGTTTCTCGGGCTTTGAGCGCTTTCAGCGTCCGAACATGCTCTCTGGCTTTCTCGGGATCGTCCCCTCTGAGCGCACCTCCGATCGGATCCGCCGGCAGGGCTCGATCACCAAGGCCGGTTCTGAGCACGCGCGACGGCTGCTGGTCGAGGCAGCTCATCACTACCGTCATCAGCCGGCGGTCGGTGTCGAGCTCGCGCGTCGCCAAGCCGGCCAAGATCCGCGCATCGTCGAGATCGCCTGGCGTGCGCAACGACGCCTTCACGGTCGCTGGCAGCGCCTTCACAGCGAGCGTCGCAAGCCAGCCTCGCTGGTCGCTGTCGCTGTCGCCCGCGAGCTCGCCGCGTTTCTCTGGGAGGCCGCGACTCTCAACTAACGGCCTAGCGGAGCGTGTGCGGGCCGTCAAGGGCGCCACGCGGCTTCACAGCACGTTCGGGCGCTGATCGGCGGCCCTTGACTGCCCGCCCCCGCCCCCCGCTCTTTTGCCAGTGAAGGTTGCGCTGCGCGCAGCTTGCCCTGCCCCACGCGCACGGCCTTTGCCAACAACACAAATGTCAGCTCGCAGTTCACGCTCCATCAATCGCTGCGTTCCGAGACGTTCTCGGGGCGTGCACGAGCAATCCCGGAAGGCCCAGCATCGTTGCTTGAAAGCTCGCGTTGGCACTATGGGCAGTCAGCTCCACATCCGTGGACGGCGGCGCCCGTCGATAGACAGCGAGCCGCAACGAACACAGGGTCTTGAGGTAAAAGCCCTCGGATATCAGTCTGACCCCGCAATCGAGAAGACTGGCCTTCCGTTCGTGCCGCCCCGAGAACGCCCCGAGACGCAGCCAAGCCCAATCAAGCGGAAGCGAAGACCCCGGCGCCGCCCCCCTTGAGAGATTTTTTCTCAGCCGGGCCTTGACAAACGACTCTCCATATCAGTGCCAGGCCGCTTCGACCAGCAGCCGCCGCGCGTGCCCGGAGCCGGTCTTCGTGATCTGACCGAGCCGGCGCTGCTGCCCGGTCGTTGACTCGGGCGGGACCAGGCCGACGTAGCTCATCAACTGCTCGGCGCGGGCGAACCGCTCGAAGTCGACTGATGGGATGGGTCCTGGCGCTGGCCGTCGTCAGCGGCCTCGGCTACCTCCTGGCCGATCTGGGCAACGCGGCGACCAGCAGCACGACCGACGATGCGATCGCCTGGAGCAAGATCGTCTTCGGCGTCCTGTTCCTCCTCCTGGCGGTCCGCAACTGGCGCACCCGCCCGGCCCCCGGCGCCGAGCCGGAGATGCCGAAATGGATGGCGGGCATCGACACGATGACGCCGGCCAGGACGTTCGGCCTGGGGCTGCTGCTCGCCGGCGTCAACCCGAAGAATCTGATGCTCGCCGCCGCGGCAGGTTCAGGGCTCGCGACGCTCGGGCTGTCCACCGCCGAGGCTCTCGGATCGTTGATCGTCTTCGTCGTCATCGGCAGCCTCACGATCGCGGGCCGGTGCTCTATTTCCTGTTCGGCGGCGAGCAGGCGAGGGCGCAGCTGGATGAGATGAAGAGCTGGATGGCACTGCACAACAATGCCGTGATGGCGGTGCTGCTCCTGGTGCTCGGCGCCAACCTGATTGCCGATGGATTGCCGCCGCTCACCTGACCGCGAACAGTGTCCACGGCAGCTCCCGTGTGCACACTGGTCAGCCGCGCGTGGTCGCGACCGGGGTGATCGAGCCCCGGTCACAACCAGGCGTGGCACCGACGCGGGGCTGCGGCATGCCTCTGTGCCCATGACCCCTGGCCACCGTCCCACGCACATCGGATGAACCTCGATGTCCCTGAGCCTGTCGCATTTGGTGGGTCGCCTGGACAGCTGGCAGCAGCATCGTTCAGCTCTCGCTCTCCCGATCGCCGTGATCAAGAAGTTCCTCGACGACGGCGCCGACGCGCTCGGGGTTCAGATGGCCTATTGGGGCTTCTTCTCGGTCTTCGCGGTGCTGCTGGTGTTCGCCTCGATCCTCGGCTTCGTGTTCGACAACAATCCCGGGGTTCAACAGCAGCTTCTCGGCTCGACGCTCGACCGCATGCCCGTCATCGGACCGCAGATCAGCGGGCAGGTCGGCACGCTCACCGGCAGCGCGGTGGCGCTCGCGGTCGGACTGGTCAGCGCGATCTGGACCGGTCTGGGCGTCACGCTCGCGGTCGGCACCGCGCTTGACCGCACATGGGCGGTGCCGCGCACGCATCAGCGCGGCTTCATCAGCTCGCGATGGCGCGGTCTCCTCGTACTCGTGACCTTCGGCACCATCAACGTGGCAGCGACGATCGCGGTCGGGCTGGTGACGCAAGGCGGCGTGGGCAGCGCGGTGATCGAGGCGCTGAGCCTCGTGGCATCCACCGCCGTCGACCTGGTCCTGTTCATCGCGACCTTCAGGCTCCTGACGGCCGCACAGGTCACGACCCGGCAGGTTCTACCGGCCGCCCTGCTGGGGACCGCCTGCTGGCTCGGGCTTCAGGCGCTGGGTGGCGTCTTCGTGACCCAGATTCTTGCGGGGAGCAGCCAGACCTACGGAGGCTTCGCCGTCGTGGTCGGGCTGCTCTCGTGGCTGCTGATCGCATCCGAGCTGATCCTGATCGCCGCCGAGCTCAACGTGTTGCTCGCTCGCCGGCTGTGGCCGCGCTCACTGACCGGCGAGCTGACGAGGGCGGACGAGAAGGCGTTGCGGGACTCGGCACGCGCCGGGCAGCTCGATACTCGGCAGCTCATCTCGGTCAGCTTCGAGGATCCGACCGACCCAGCGAGCGACCGGAAAGCGAGCAACGAGTGGACCCCGGTCATCCGGCCGGCAGCCATTATAATAGTTCCTCTCTACTGCGGGCTTCAGCGCGCCACCCACCGGCGGCTACCGCCCAGGCGCAGGACCGAATACAGCGGGCCGTAGGCGACTGCGCTGGTCACCCAGCACTCCTGTTCGCCAGATGCGCGTCCGCTGGAATCGTTAGCTACGGGCCTATCGGCCGGCTAGCGCCGGCCGACAGCGACGATCGCTCTGCTCGCCTTCGACGGTCGAGGCCGGCTTGCGCTTCGCCACGGTTGCGATAGTCGCGCCGGACCCCGTGGCCGTGACCGCCGGCGATCCCCGAATTGTGGGCTCCGTACAACCGACGGCTGCTCACAGACGATCGCGGGCTCGCGGCGTCGCGCCTCCCCGACGCACGAATGGCAGAAGCGTCGCGGCGATCTTCGGCGCTCCTGTTCACACATGACCAAGTGCAAGCGCGGTTCCCTATGTCAACGGCATTTGACGCCCAGGCGTTCATGCGCCGCCGAAGGCGTCGCCGAGGGCCTTCGCCCAAGCCTCGTACAGATCGATGACAGTGGACGGCGCGGGCCATTCTCCGGCATGTAGTCGTTTCAGCGCTTCGCCGCCGCGCCGACGTGCGTGCGTGCGTGCGTGCGTGCGTGCGTGCGCGACCAATCGTACGAGGACGGCGCAGCGCCGTAGCGCGCTCGCCATGCACGCATTTCTTCACGCACCCGTTTCCGTGTCCATTCCGGCGCGATAGCGCCGGAATGGCAGCGTTTGCAATACGCGTAGGCGTCGCCCTTGCCGTTCCGTGACGCGGTGGGCGCCCCGCAGCCGCGACACACTCCCGTGTAGCGCGCCTTGACCGCGCGTGCCTTATCGCCGGTTGGATCGTAGAGATACGCCTTGATGGTTGCTTCTGCGCGTCCCAGCCGACGAGCGATCTCGGCGATCGACAGACCCTCCTGGTCTCGGTAGTGGCGGGCGAGTTGCGCCGCGCGGCGCCGTTCCGTGACCCGGTCGAGCATGAGAACCCCAAGTCTACCGGCGGTGCTGGACAGCCAGCCGAGCGCAGAACAACGTCCGTCGGGGAACGACGTCTCCTCGTGATGCCGCGGCGGGCGGGTGACTCCGGAGCTCGCGACCTCCTGGCTCGGCCTCCCGTTCCCAGCTGGGCCCTTTGTTAGCATCAGACGGGTCGTAGAGGTAGGCCTTGATCGTGGCGTCGGCTCGTCCCAACCGACGTGCGATCTCGGCGACCGACAGACCCTCCTCGTCACGGTAGTGGCGAGCCAGCGCGGCCGCGCGACGGCGCTCCATAACCCGATCTGCGGTGGGCATTCTCGGCGAGGATAACGTGCACCCTGGACCGTTACAGGAGCTTCTCAGCGACACGGAGGTGCATGCTTTTGACAAGCAGGATGCTGCGGCGCGCCTGCGGCTGTTGCCGGCGGAGCGGTGCCATCCAGCCGCAGGGGACCGGCGCTCAAGGGCCGTCCGACAGCTAGCGCGAAGGCGCAAGGACGGCCGCCCACGCCGGTTCCCATCCCTGTCGCATCCAGCCTCATGGGAAGCGCCACCGAGTGTGATCAGCGTGGCGAAATAGTCTCCCCGTGTCCAAATCAACGGCCGGAGCGACGGTGTCCGGCGAAGTCGGGAGGCTCGGCACGCAGTTCATAGCGATGTTGGGCGAAGCGACGCGATCGGGACTCCCGCGGCCGTCGCGCGCCGCTACATGAGCGCGGAATCATCACCAAAGCCCTCACCACACCGCTCGATGAGCCCGAGGATGTGATCGCCGTCGCCCAAGCCGCGTAACGCTCAAGCAAGGATGACACGATCAGCCTCGTACACCACCTCGACGGACGCGGCCGTTGCACGACCGATGCGCAATGTGGTACTGGTTTGGCAATTCCTACCTGAGCAACCACAACGGACGGGATCCCGAATGGCAGTCAAGGCAATCTCCGAGTTCGCGATCCAGCCGGGCCGGCGCGACGAGTTCGTGCGTCTGTTCGAGAGCCTCGTAGCACAACATCTTGAGGACATGCGTGCGTCCGGCTGCCACAGCACCACCGTCTACCTGGTCGTCGACGACCCGGACAAGGCGGTCGAGATCTCCGACTGGGACTCAGCCGAGGCGCGAGAGCGGATGGCGCAAAGTGAAGCGATGGGCGCGTTTGCGCCTCTGTTCGAGCTGGTGGCCGCTCCCCCCAGAGCGACGGTGGTCGAGCAGTTGCACTAGGCCCCACGGAAACCCGCCCTGGCGTTCGACAAACGAAGGGCGTGTCGGTAGCCACGCCATCGTTCGTCGTGTTCGTGGCGAATCTCAGGGCCACGACTGGTGCTGAGGGTCTGTCCTGCTTCCGTGACTCCGCGGGTCTCCGCTGGGCACTCACGGGCGATCGCAAGCGGTGGCCGAGCGATCGTCCGGCGTACGCATCGGCGTAGCATTCCCATGGCGACATTGCGATGGCGCGCTGCGCCGGCGGCGGAGGTGAAAGCAATCACGCCGCGGCCGCCGCGCAGACGCTCCAGTCTGGGCGAAAGCAGCTAAATCTCGTGATCCGCATGCAGCAACCTCGCTTTGGGCGATTCAGCTATCACACGAACCTGCTTGCTGGACTCGGGTGTGCAGCAAGCGGCTGGTCTCGGCGGACGGGTGGACACGTCACGGCGCTGAGAAGCACGCTCAGGTCGAGTATTCCGGTGGCCGACGAGACGCCAAAGGTGGCGGAGCGGGCAACGCAAGGCGATCGAGGCTCGGCCGTCCTAGGAGGGTCGACGTCAGCGCGCGCGTTCGACGGCCACATCGAGCTCACCGACGTACGAATAGCCCCCACCAAGTGCGAATCTTCAACGAACACATCCTAGCTAGTGTAGTGTCTCGTATTTGAGTTGACAGTTAATCTCGTTGTTGGAAGAGTTGTACACCCCGTGTGGACTGTCAAGTCATTTCAGAGACAGTACACTAGTCCGAAGTTGCGGCCCCAGAACGGTCCTTGATCGGCCGGATCCCTTGTAGTTGCTGGGTTTGCGGCCTGGCCTGGGCTGGCGCGTGTAGCCAAGAGTCTGGTTGACCTGGCTGCACTGATATGCGATAATTCTGGGCATGGTGCGAGAGGCTGGCGCGATGCATGTGGCCAAGATCAGGCGGCGTCACGGAGAGCGGGAGTACGTGTCGCATCTGGTACGCCGCTCAGTCCGCGAAGGCCGGCGAGTGCGGCACGAGACGATCGCGAACGTCTCGAGGCTGCCCGAGGACGCGATCGAGGCGCTGACGCTCGCGCTGAATGGGGTGGCGCTCGTGCCGGCGGGTGAGGCGTTCGAGATCGCCCGCTCGCGTAAGCACGGGCACGTGGAGGCGGTGTTGAGCGCTGCCGGTCGGCTGGGGTTGGCGCGGCTGCTTGACCGCACGCCGTCACGCGAGCGGGACCTGTGCGTGGCGATGATCGCCGGGCGGGTGCTCGCGGGCGCCTCGAAGCTTGCGTTGACCCGGCAGCTTGATTCGTGCACGTTGGGGGAGGAGCTGGGCGTGCAGGGCGCGGCCCATGATGAGCTGTACGCGGCGATGGACTGGCTGCTTGAGCGTCAGGACGCGATCGAGAGGCGGCTCGCCCGGCGGCACCTGAGGGACGGCGAGCTGGCGTTGTATGACGTTTCCTGCTCGTATTTCGAGGGGCGTAGTTGTTCGCTTGCGCGGTTCGGGTATGACCACGGGACGGGTAAGCGCGGGCGGATGCAGGTCGAGTACGGGATGTTGTGCGACGCCGATGGCCGGCCGGTCGCGATCGAGGCGTTCGAAGGCTCGACGCACGATGCCAAGACGCTGCCCTCACAGGTGAAGAAGCTCGAGCAGCGGTACGGGCTCTCGCGCGTGATTGTCGTGACAGATCGCGGGATCGGCACCAATGACAACGTCGAGCTGCTGTCACTAACAGCTGAGTTTGCGTTCATCACCGCGCTAAAGGCGCCGCAGCTCAAGAAGCTGGTCAAGGAGGGCTCTCTGCAACCGTCGTTGTTTGACCAGGCCAGCCTTGCTGAGATCTCCTGCGAGAAGCTGTACCCCGGTCAGCGGCTGGTGGTGTGCCGTAACCCGCTGGTTGCCGAGGAGCGCGCGCGTAAGCGCACCGAGCTACTGGCAGCGACGGAGAAGGCGCTGGCGGAGATCAAGCTCCGCGTGAAGGCCGGCACGCTCGCCGGCAAGGCCCAGATCGGACTTGCGGTCGGCTCGGTATGGAACCGGCACAAGGTCAAGAAGCACTTCCAGGTGAGCATCACTGATGACACTTTCACATACGAGCGCCAGGAGCAGCAAATCACCGAAGAGGCAGAGCTCGACGGTATCTACGTGATCCGTGCCGGGCGAGTCAGCCCCGAGCAGCTTGCCGCGGCGGGGATCGTACGCGCCTACAAGCAGCTCAAAGAGGTAGAGAGGCGCTTTCGCTCGTTCAAGGGGCCGCTGGAGGTCCGCCCGATCTACCATCGCCTCGAGGACCGAGTCCGCTCACACCTGTTGATCTGCATGCTTGCCGAGTACGTACGCTGGCACCTGTGTCACGCGTGGGCCGAGCTGCTGTTCCAGGATGACAATCCCGCCTGCAACACTGACCCGGTCGCGAAGGCCACCCGCTCACGCGAAGCGACCAGCAAGGCCGTCCCGCGTCGCAGCACCGGCCGCGAGCCGTGCCACACGCTCGAGAGCCTCCTCGACGAGCTTGAGAACCGCACCCGCAACACCATCCGCGTCAAGGGCGCGCAGGCAAGCTTCGATCAGCTGAGCACTCCCACGGAGCTGCAAGCACACGCGCTCGCGCTTGTCAACGAGCGCGTCCCCAAGATCACGTAGCCACGAGCCAGACAGCCCAAAATCACCGAAAACGCCTGCAAAACGGGGCAACAAACGACTCTGCCCAGTTGCAACTTCGGTCTAGTGCGACGGGCACCGGTGGGCAGACGCTGGTCGCCGCCACAAATCGAGATGAGTTCCATGCGCGGGCGCTCAGGGATCGGCGGATCCTGGCGGTCAGTGCAACATTAGCGCGGCGAGGCATTCGTTGGGGTTGTAGAAGCCGAGACGTCTGCGGGGTCGATCGTTGAGCTCCTCAAGCGACTCGGTCGAGTTCGAGCTCGGTGACGGTGGTGAGGTCGGTGCTTTCGGGAAGTACTGGCGTAGGAGTCCGTTAGTGTTCTCGTTGGTGCCGCGTTGCTGTCCCGGGCCAGAAAATCTAGGAATCGAGGCTCGATTCCTAGCTTTAGCTAGGTTCCTCGGGAAGTGGCTATCCACTTCCGTCCCCCAGCCGGGACCGAACTTCCAGCCATCGCGTCCGGTGCGGTCCCGACGCGCGCCATGGGCGCCGGAGAGGCTCGCGACTCGTTCTCCGGACCACGGGGGCGGGTCCCGATCTTCGGGGCCCAGCGGCCGGCCAAACAGCCGGCGCGGGTCGGGGGAGCGAAGTGGATACCCAGCCCTCGGGAAAGGTCGGGGAACTTGGGAATCCTCGCCGAGTGCCTGAGGCTCTGCGCTCTCCGAACGCGCCGACATTCACACAGACCGTTTGGTTTGGCAACGCGCCCGTTATGTGCCGGGTGGCTTCCCCGCTCCGCCTCAGGCGGCGCGGAGGTGGTCTTCGGGGAGGTGTTCGTCGAAGCTCATGCCGGCCTCGATCGCGCGTCTGACGGGGCAGGCCTCGGCGGCGCGCATCATGCGGCGTACCTGTTCGTGTGAGATGTCGTCCGGTAGGTGGATGGTGACGTCGAAGTGCCGCGGTGTGGAAGTGTTCTCGTAGACGACGTCGACGCTCAGCTCGCTGACTGCCCATTCCTTGGTGCGGGCGTAGGTGCGGATCGTGGTGGCGATGCAGGCTGCGAGCGCGGCCGGCAGCAGCTCGTGCGGCGCCGGTCCGTGGTCGGTGCCGCCGAGGCGCGACGGTTCGTCGGTGATGAGGCGGTGGCGTCCGTCGATCAGCACGTCCTGGCGGAGGGTGTCGCCTGATGAATGGGCGCTGGCGATGAGACTCATGCTCGTTCCTGGGTTGCGAGGTGGTCCGCGAGATCGTCGAGACCTCCGGGGATCGGGTAGTAGTAGGCGAACAGCCCTTGTTTGCGGCAGCCGACCACGCCCGCGTCGCGCAACACCTTCAGGTGGTGGGCGAGCGTGGGTTGGGAGATGTCGAACAGCGGCAGCAGCTCACACGGGCACAGTGGCTCAGGATGAGCTCCCAGCACGTCGAGTAGCTGGATACGCACGGGGTCAGACAGCGCCTTGGCAAGCAAGGCCAACCGTTCTGCGTGCGCCTTGCTGATCGCGGTCGGGGCGGGCGTGGCGATGCGCCGCTCGCCGGCGGCCAGCTTGCGCCGGGGACTCAGTTGCGTCTCGGCGGCCATCATCGCTCCGGGGCGAGCAGCCGCTTGAGGCGCTCGACGTCGGGCACGCCGCCGGAGAACACGAGCTGGCCGTCCACGGCGAGTGCCGGGGTGCTCATCACGCCGAGCTGCGCCATCTGCGCGTAGTCGGCGACCTTCTCGACGGTGGCGTGCAGGCCGAGCTCATCGACGGCCTTGCGGGTGACGACCGCGAGCGCTTCGCACCGCTTGCAGCCGGGGCCGAGGACTTGAATCGTGGTGTTGGCGTGGGTGGACATTGCTTGGTTCTCCTGGTCGCGCGTTAGAGGATGACGTTGAAGAGCAGGCCGGTGAAGACGATGGACACGGTCAGGATTGCGGCCCAGATGGCGATGAGGCGCACTTTCAGCACTCGGCGCAGCAGGATCATTTCCGGGAGCGACAGTGCCGTGACGGCCATCATGAATGCGAGCACTGTGCCCATCGCCATGCCTTTGGCGTGTAAGGCCGCGACGAGAGGCAGGACGCCAGCGGCGTTGGAATACAGCGGCACCCCGATCAACACGGCGATCGGCACCGCGAACGGGTTGTTCTTGCCCGCGATGGAGGCGAGCGCGTCGGCTGGCACCCACCCGTGGATGACGGCGCCCAGCGCGATGCCAACGAGCAGGTAGGGCCAGACCCGGCCGAGGATGCTGCGCACCTCGCCGCGGGCGTAGGCGAAACGCTCCGACCACTGCACGCCCGCGGCCGGGTCCGCGCAGGTCGGCATGTTGGTCTCGAACACGAACGGCTCGACGTGACGCTCAAGGCGCATCCGTCCGAGTACAACCCCGGCACTGATCGCGATCAGTACACCCGACGCGATGTAGACGGCGGCGACCGCGAACCCGAACAGGCCGAACAACATCACGACGGCGACCTCGTTGACCAGGGGGCTCGCGATCAGGAATGACAGGGTCACGCCGAGCGGCACGCCCGCTGAGACGAACCCGATGAACGCCGGCACCGCCGAGCACGAGCAGAACGGCGTCGCGACGCCGAGCGTGGCGGCCAGCACGTTGCCGACACCCTCGCGCTTGCCGCCCAGAAGCGCCCGGGTGCGCTCGACCGACATGAACGAGCGAAGCACCGCGACCGCGAACACGATGCCCGCCAGCAGCAGCACGATCTTGCTCGTGTCGTAGAAGAAGAACCGCACCGAACTGCCGACGCGTGCAATCAGGTCAAGCCCGGCGACGCTACCGAGCAGCCAGTCCCACAGCCGCGCGAGCGCCTTGATCGCGGCGTCCAACAGCACCACCAGCGCGAGCGCTCCGCCGGCCAGCGTCAGCAGCAAGCGCCAACGTCGCGGTCGGGCAACGGGGAGTTGGGCTGTGGCTTCGGAGGTTGACACGGGGAGTCTCTTCTATCGACGTTCATCTATACAATAGCCCCGCTTGAGCCGCGTCCGGGCGATTTCCACAAGTCCGCGGAGTGGCACGGATGCAGATCCGTCTCAACTACGTAGACCAAGTGCCCTGGGGCTGGCCAGCCTCAAGACACCGGCCCAGACAGACGTCGTCTCACGGGCAGCTCTCGGTCCTGATCGGGTTCCGCTCCTACCCCGAAAACACGCGCCCGGAGACGTCTTGCCCCGTGGCGGTGTAGCTGCGGCGGCCCGTGTTTTCGTGCAGCTCCAATCCTCTAATCAATAGATGTCGATATGAACCCGGTCAACGTGCTAGGGCGAGCTGTATCGAACAAACGAATCTTGATATGAGCACTTCTCTTCCAACTCTTCCCGCCGGTCCCGCCGCAGCCGACTGCTGCGCCCCGTCCGCCGGCCTTGACCCCGCCCTCGACGCCGAGCGCATCGCGGCGGTGGCGAAGGCGCTGGCCGAACCGCTGCGCGTCCAGATCCTCGATGTGCTGCGCCGCAGCGAGCAGCAGGTCTGCCAGTGCGAGCTGATCGCGCTGTTCGACATCCACCAGTCGCTGCTCTCCCACCACATGAAGAAGCTCGTCGACGCCGGCCTCGTGCAGGTCGAGCGCCGCCACAAGTGGGCCTACTACTCCGTTCGTACCGACGCTCTGAAGGAGCTGACCGCATGGCTGAGCTGAACACCCGACCCGACCGCCGACCTCGTCCTGCTGCTCGTCCGAGGCGCAGGCAGCGTGCTGTGAGCCGTCCGAGAAGGCGGGCTGCTGCGGCACGAGCGACCGGCGGCAGCTGCGGCTGCTCCGCCGGCGAGGAATCGGCGTTCGTCAGTGACAGCCACGCTGAGGACATCCGCGAGACGGTGCGCGAGAAGTACGCGGCGGCCGCCCGGGCCGTCGCCGAGCAGCAGGCCGCGCGTCGTGCTGCGGACCGATCGCGCTGACCGACGCCGACCAGACGCAGGTGTTCGGCGCCGCGCTCTACGACGACGCGGAGACCGAGGGCGCTGCCGCGACCGCTGTTGCGGCCTCGCTGGGCTGCGGGGTGCCGACCGCGGTCGCGGACCTGCACGAGGGCGAGACCGTGCTTGACCTCGGTTCGGGCGCCGGCGCGGACGTGCTCATCAGCGCACGGCGCGTCGGGCCGACCGGGAAGGCGATCGGCCTTGACATGACCGACGAGATGCTGGAGCTCGCGCGCGCCAACGCCGCGCGAGGCGGGCGTCGACGAACGTCGAGTTCGTCAAGGGCTACATCGAGGAGATCCCGCTCGCCGACGGCTCCGTCGACGTGATCGTCTCCAACTGCGTGCTGAACCTCTCCGGCGACAAGCCGAAGGTCTTCGCCGAGGCCGCGCGGGTGCTGCGTCCCGGCGGGCGCTTCGCCGTCTCCGACGTCATCGCCAGCCCGGACATGGACGAGGCCACGCGCGCGGACCTGGCCGCGTACACCGGCTGCATCGCCGGCGCGCTCACCGAGCAGGAGTTCCGCGACGGACTCACGGCCGCGGGTTTCACCGACATCGAGATCCGCGAGACCCACCGCGTCCACGAGTACGCGAGCTCGGCGATCATCCGCGCCCGCAAGCCCGCCGGCGCCGCGCTTTTCACCTCTTCTCAACCCACAGCTACGGAGTCCTCACAGGCCATGTCCATCCTCAACGTCATCAACGTCACCCCTGAAACCCCCGCCGTCGCTCGCCGCATCGAGATGTTCGAGCCGGCGATGTGCTGCCAGTCGCGGCGTCTGCGGCCCGTCCGTTGACCAGCAGCTCATCGACATCCGCGAGGACTTGCGCTGGGCGCGCCACCAGGGCGCCAGGGTCGACCGCCACAACCTCTCCTCAGACCCCGACGCGTTCGTCGCCAACCCCAAGGTCACCGGGCTGATGGCCGCGTTCGGGGAGCGAGCGCTTCCGGCGCTGCTGATCGACGGCGACATCGTCATGCACGGGCGCTACCCGACGCGCGACGAACTCGCCGGCCTGCTCGCAGCCACGGTCGAGCCCGTCGTCGAGCTGCCCGCAGAGCTCCGGACTGCTACGGACCTGGCGGGTGCTGCTGATGAGCCTGCCGGCGATTGACTCACTGCCCGTCGCTTGACTGGACGGGCTGGGGCACCCGCTACCTGTTCTTCACGGGCAAAGGCGGGGTCGGGAAAACGACCACCGCCAGCGCGGTCGCGGTCGCGCTCGCGGACGCCGGCAAGCGCACGCTGATCATCTCCACCGACCCGGCGTCGAACCTCGATGATGTGTTCGGCGTCACCGCCGGCTCGCACCCGACCGCGGTCCCGGGCGTGGAGCGGCTGTTCGTGTCGAACCTCGACCCTGAGGCAGCCGCGGCCGCGTTCAAGGAGCGCGCCGTCGGCCCGTACCGCGGCGTGCTCCCCGACGTCGGCGATCGCGAGCATGGAGGAGCAGCTCTCGGGCGCGTGCACGGTCGAGATCGCCGCGTTCAACGAGTTCACCGCCGTGCTCGCGGCTCCTGAGCAGACGGCGGAGTTCGACCACGTCATCTTCGACACCGCCCCGACCGGGCATACGCTGCGGCTGCTGACGCTCCCGAGCGCGTGGAGCGGGTACGTGGACGAGAACCCCGCGGGCGCGAGCTGCCTCGGACCGCTCGCCGGCCTCGACCAGCGCCGGGAGCAGTACGCCGCCGCGGTCGCGACCCTCTCTGACCCGGCGCTCACCACGCTCGTGCTCGTCGCTCGCGCCGAGGAGTCGGCGCTGCGCGAGGCCGCGCGTGCCAGCGGCGAGCTCGCCGCGCTCGGTGTCGCGCAATCAGCGGCTCGTGCTCAACGGCGTCGTGCGCGATCCCGGCGATGACGGCGCGGCGATCGCGTTCACCGAGCGCCAGGCGGCGGCGGTCGCCGGCGCTCCAGAGCAGCTGTCAGCGATGCCGGTCGCCGCCGTCGAGCTGATTGCAGGAGACGTCACCGGACTCCGCGCCCTGCGCCAGCTGGCTGGTGCGAACGGCGACCAGCTCGCGGACTCGACGGAAATCGCTGTCGTTGACCTTCCTGGCCTCGAAGCGCTCGTGGATGAGCTGGACGCCGCCGGCAACGCCGTGGTCATGACCATGGGCAAAGGCGGAGTCGGGAAAACGACCCTCGCGGCCGCGATCGCACTCGCGCTCGTAGACCGCGGGCATGAGGTCACGCTCTCCACAACCGACCCGGCCGCGCACATCACCGACGCGCTCGCCGACGCCGCAGCGGATGGGCTGACCGTCGAGCGCATCGACCCCGCCGTCGAAACCGCCCGCTACACCGAGGAAGTCCTCGCGTCCGCCGCCGGCCTCGACGAGGAGGGCCGCACGCTGCTCGAAGAGGACCTGCGCTCCCCATGCACCGAGGAGATAGCGGTGTTCCGTGCCTTCGCTCGGACGGTCGACGCTGCCCGCGAGCGCATCGTCGTGCTCGACACCGCCCCGACCGGCCACACGCTCCTTCTCCTCGATGCTGCGCAGAGCTATCAGCGAGAGGTGCAGCGCACCAACGCGAATGTGCCCGCCGAGGTCTCGGAACTGCTCGCGCGTCTGCGTGACCCGGAGTTCGCGCGGATGCTCGTGGTCACCCTCGCCGAGTCCACTCCGGTGCAGGAGGCAGAGCGCCTGCAGGAGGATCTGCGCCGCGCCGGTATCGAGCCGTTCGGCTGGGTCATCAACTCCTCGATGACCGCGGCTCGAGACGATGCATCCGACGTTGCGCGCTCGCGCTGGCGCCGAGCTGGCGCACATCGAGCGCGTCCAGCAGGCATCCGCGCAGCGGACGTGGTTGGTCGGCTGGCAGTCCGAGGCGCCGGTCGGCCCGGATGCGCTGCGCGAGCTTTCCGCCGGAGTCGCGCTCAGCGGAAGATAGTCTCCCATTGCCGCCTCGCTTCACAGCCTGGTATCCCATGCCGCCTCAGTACCAGTAGAAGGAGAGTCCTCGTGAAGCACGTGCTGTTCGTCTGTAACCACAACGCGGGCCGCTCGCAAATGGCGCAGGCGTTCTTCGAGCGCTACGCGCCCGACGACGTCCGTGCGGAGTCAGCCGGCTCCTCGCCCGCACGGCAGGTCTGGCCGGAGGTCGTCGAAGCGATGCGCGAGGTCGGCATCGACCTCTCCGAGCGCAAGCCGAAGAAGCTGCTGCTTGAAATGCAGCTGCACGCCGACTGGGCCGTCACGATGGGCTGCGACGACGCCTGCCCGTACGTTCCCACCATCGTCGAGGCGTGGAGCATTCCCGACCCGGCCGGTCTCCCGCTCGAAGAGGTCCATGCAATCCGCGACAGCATCGAAGCCCAGGGGGCGAGCGCCGTCGATCTGGGCTCGGGGTGCTGCCGCGGCGCGGGCTCGCTGCGGGCTTTCCGGCGTCATGGCGCGGGCTACTCCTGATGTGCACGTTCGGATCCCAAGCAACGATGTTGCGATGAGCGTGTTGGTCGTCGCCAGCGGCGGAGCAGTGCTGCGTGGCTTGGCTGTGGGCGAGCCCGAGTGTGAGGCTGCCTGATCGCGCTCGCCCCGGAGCGGAGATGCGCGGAGCGCCTGCTGACCCCGCCGGAGCGTCTGCCGACCGTGGCGACTTTCCCGCCGAAGCGGATGTGTCGGGCCCGTGGGGAGCATCGGGAGATTACAGACAGCGGCCCAGGCTGTCGCGGGCGCTCACGTTTGCTGTGGGGGCGGTCGTTGCGGTCGGCGCGTCGCTGACTGTGCTGTCCTCGTCGGGCGGCATCGACGATGTCCTTGCCGCGCTCGAGCGTGTCTCGGCGGGATGGGTGATCGCGGCGGTCGTGGCGACGGTGGTCGGGTATCTGCTGTTGGCGGTTCACATGCGGCGGCTTGCCTCGGGCCGGCTCTCGGTGTGGAGGGCGGTGCGGGTCGACCTACTCCTGTTCGGTCTTGGCAACGTGCTGCCTGGTTCGCCTGCGCCTGGCGCGTTGCTCGCCGCGGCCGAGCTCCGCCGTGATGGTCTGTCGGTTCGCCGGACGCGGTTCGTGCTTGCGTTCACGATGTGGTTCAACGTCCGGACCCTGTTGGAAATCGGCGCGATCGCGTTTCTGGTCGCTTTCGCTCGCCAGCATCCGGGCGTCCGCGAGGCGGGGTTGTGGTGGCTGGCGGCGGTCGGTGTGATTCTCGCGCTTGCCTCCAGCGCCGCCCGCATCCGCATTTGCCGCTCAACAGACGACCGCTGAGCACACGGCGCAGCTGCTCGCGCGGTTTCGGCTCACCCGTCCGCGTCCTCCAGCCGAGGTGACCCGCGCGAGGGCCGCGGCGTGGCACGCCGAGGCGAAGGCGATTGTTGGGTCGCCGCGCAACCGTGTCGGGCTCGTGGCACTGGCGGCCGGATCGTGGCTCGCGGACGCGGCCTGTCTTGGGCTCTCGCTCACGGCTGCGGGGGTCCACGTCGACGCCGATCCCGTGCTGCTGGCCTATGTGGCTGGAATCGTGATCGCGGCGCTGCCGCTACTGCCTGGCGGCATCGGCGCCGTCGAGGCAGCGATCCCGGCGGTGCTGCACCATTTCGGCGCTCCGTTGGACGCTGCGCTCGCGGGGACGCTCGTCTACCGCGGGATCTCATTCCTGATGCCGGTCGCTTCCGGCGCGCTGATTCTCGTCACCACCTCTCTGCGCCGCGGCGCTGGCGAGCGGCACCGACCGGTCGACGAGCAGGAGGGGGAGTCGGGCTGAGGAAGCTTGATCAATTCTTGACCGAAGCCGTGGCGGCGGTTGACCTCGTGGTCTGATCATCCGGGCAGACCAAGAAGGAGGTCAGTCATGTTTCGTGGATTTCATGAAGGAATGGGAGCTGGAGGCTGGGTGCTGATGTCGTTGTTCTGGGTTTCGCTGTTGGCAGTGGCTGCGTGGGCGATCGCAAGAATCGTGCCGAGCCGAAGCCGTGAAGCACCGGCACCGGCGCACTCGACGCCACTACCGCATCAGACGGCGGAAGAGCCGGTTGCGATCCTCGACCGGCGTCTGGCCGCCGGAGAGATCGACGTCGAGACCTACGACCAGCTGCGATCGAAGTTGACCACGGGTGACGCGGCGGGGAAGGGGTGATCGCGATGCGGACTAAAAGGATCGCGATCGTCGCCGCCGCGGTCACGATCGTTGCCGCGATCGGTGCGGTGGTCGCCCTCGCGGCCGGCGGTTCGAGCTCGTGGAGCGGTGGTTTGGGGATGATGGGCGGTCGGTACGCCTATCGCCCCGCGCAGCCGACTCAAGTGCACACGCTCGCCGCCGCCCGCACCGAGGCGCAACAGTTCGCCGACCGCCTCGGGCTGCGGGTCGATGAAGTGATGCAGTTCCAGCGCAACTTCTACGCGAAGCTCGTCGACTCGAGCGGCAACGGCGCGACCGAGGTGCTGGTCGACCCTTCCACAGGGGTGGTGTCGATCGAGTACGGCCCGGCGATGATGTGGAACACTCGCTACGGGATGGGCCGCTCGGCCGGCTCGATGATGGGCAGCTACGGCCGCGGGATGATGCGCGGCGCTGGCCACGGCGCGATGATGGGCGCCGGCTCAGGCGCCAGGAGTTCGACCGGTGGATACGGTCAGGGCATGATGGGCGGCTCGGGCAGCGGGCCGGGGATGATGGGCGGCTACGGCACAGCCGGCAGCCCCAGCACCACCGCCCCGTCCACAACGACCACGGTGTCGCTCGCTGACGCTCACACGCTGGCACAGCGTTGGCTTGATCAGAACGAGCCGGGAGTGCAGATCGAGAGCGGCGGGGACGCGTTCCCGGGCTATTACACGCTCGAGACGCTCAAGGCCGGGAAGATCACCGGCATGATTTCGGTCAATGCCTCCACCGGGGCGGTCTGGCCGCACTGGTGGCACGGAGCGTTCATCGCGAAGTCGTGACCGGCGACCCTGACAGCGGACCGCAGACCGGCGGGCGCTCGCCCGCCGGTCTTCGCGCGCTCGTGGTCGATGACGAGCCGCCGCTGGTGAAGGTCGTCTCGACCTACCTGGAGCGCGAAGGGTTCGAGGTCGCGAGCGCCGGTGATGGGGAGCGGGCGGTCGTGCTCGCGCGGGAGCTCGACCCTGACGTGATCGTGCTCGATCTGATGCTGCCCGGGATCGACGGGATCGAGGCGTGCCGGCAGATCCGCGCGTTCAGCGACGCCTACATCGTGATGCTGACCGCGAGGGTTGAGGAGATCGACCGGATCGTTGGGCTCTCGACCGGCGCCGATGACTACGTCACCAAGCCGTTTTCGCCCGGCGAGTTGATGGCCAGGGTGCGGGCGATGCTCCGCCGCCCACGCGCCAGCCGACAGTCGGGAGACGACGGGGTCCGGCGGTTCGGCGAGCTCGAGATCGATCCGGCGGCACGGGAGGCGACCCGTCGCGGCGAGCCGGTCGAGCTGACGAAGATCGAGTTCGATCTGCTCGATGTCCTGTCCGGCGAGCCAAGAGTGGCGTTCAGCCGCGAGCGGCTGCTCGAGCGCGTGTGGGGTGGCGAGTGGTTCGGTGATGACCACGTCGTCGACGTGCACATCGCCAATCTGCGCGGCAAGCTCGGCGACGAGCCACGCGCCCCGCGGTACATCCGCACGATCCGCGGCGTCGGCTACCGGATGGGAGACGGACAATGAGAGCCCGCCTCTCGGGCAGCCTCGGCGCCAAGCTGCTGCTCGGCCAGCTTCTCGTCGTGATCGCCGGCGCACTGACGATGCTGATCGTCGCCTTGCTGCTCGGTCCCGGTATCTTCCGCGGACACGTCCGCGACGCGCTCGGGTACGTCCCACCGGAGGTCGGCCGCCACCTGGACATGGCGTTTCACACCGCGACGCTGAACTCCCTCGCCGTCGCGGTCGCAGCGTCCGTCGCGACCGCCCTGGCGCTCAGCTGGGTCGTCTCAGCGCGCGTCGTCCAACCCGTGCGCGCGCTCGCCGCCGCCGCGCAACGGATCGCTAGGGGCACCCACACGGCGCGGGTGCCCGTGCGCGGAACCGACGAACTCGCCCAGCTCGCCGGCGCGTTCAACGAGATGGCCGCATCGCTCGAGCATGCCGAACAGATCCGCAGGCAACTGCTGGCGGACGTAGCGCACGAGCTCCGAACACCGCTGGCCACGGTCGAGACCTACCTCGAGGCGCTCGCCGACGGGGTCCTTGCGGCGGATGCCGAGAACTGGAGCGCGATCCGCTCAGAGACCGCGCGGCTCAACCGCCTCGTCAACGACCTGCAACGCGTGTCCCGCGCCGAGGCGCACCAACTCGACCTGCATCCAGCGCCCACCGACCCGGGAGAACTGGTGCAGGATGCGGTCAAGGCCGCTCGGCCGGCCTTCGCAACGAAGGGCGTGGCGCTCGAGAGGGACATCCCGAGAAACCTGCCGACGGTCGAGGTCGACCGCGAGCGCATCGCCGAGGTCCTCGCCAACCTGCTGACCAACGCACTGCGCCACACGCCCCCCGGCGGCACGGTCCAGGCCTCGGTCGGCCACCGCGTCGATCGCATCGAGATCGTCGTCGCCGACGACGGCGAGGGGATCGCCGCCGAGCACCTCGACCGCGTCTTCGAACGCTTCTACCGCATCGACCCCGCACGCGCGCGGGCCAGCGGCGGAACCGGCATCGGCCTTGCCATCGTCCGCGCGATCGTCGAGGCGCACGACGGTACGGTGCAGGCGAGCAGCGAGGGCGCCGGTCGTGGCGCCACCTTCACCGTCCGACTCCCGGACTCGCAACACGGACGCGGCGATGCAGGCGTTGTGCGCTAGCCCGGGAGCAGGTCTTTCGCCGGTGCGGGGCGGCCGACGCGGTGTTGGACGGGCTGCGCGAGATACAGGATCGTTAGCTGGCGTGAAGGTGCTGCAAGATCCGCCGCGGCAGCGGGACGCGGGTAGGGGTAGCGCAGTGGCGATCGGGGGTGCCTCGTTGGTGACGTTCGCCAGGACGAACCCGGCGACCTCGCGGGCGCATGCCACGACGATCTTCTGGTCCGGTTTGCCGCAGCCAGGCATCGGTCGCCAGCGTCGGTGAAGCCGCTGCTGGTACCCCCGGCACGCTCGCGCACCTGATCGCGCTGTCCGTACGATTGAGACGGGCATGTCGTCCGCCTACATCTCCAGTCCGTCCGCTAACGGGTTTCACATCGGGCCCTTCTTCGTTCACGCCTACGGGCTGGCGTACGTGGTCGCGGTCGCTGCCGCGATCCTGGTCACGCGCGAGCTCTGGAGGCGGGACGGCGGCGATCCCAATCTGCCGCAGGAGATCGCGCTTTGGGCGTTCCCGGCCGGGCTGATCGGTGGCCGGATCTACTTCCTGATCACGACGCCCAGCCAGATCCCGCCGCACTGGTGGGGGCCGTTCGCGATCTGGAAGGGGGGCCTTGGGATCTGGGGCGGGATCGCCGCGGGAACGGCTGTCGGCCTTTGGTACGTGCGGCGACGGCGGGGGCTGAGCAAGGCCGAGATGCTGCGCCTGATGGACTGCGTAGCGCCGGCGCTGCTGGTGGCGCAGGCGATCGGAAGGGTGGGCAACTACTTCAACCAGGAGCTGTTCGGCAAGCCGAGCACGTTGCCGTGGGCGGTGAAGATCGACCCTGCCCACCGCCCGCCCCACTACCTGCAGTACGCGACCTTTCAGCCCACGTTCCTCTACGAGTTGGTCTGGAACCTGGCGCTGGCCGGCGTGCTGGCATGGCTCGTGCGCAGCCGTCGTGTTCGGTCGCCCGGGGTGTTCGCTCTGTACGTCGCCGGATACTCGGCGTTTCGGATCCTCGAGGAGAACCTGCGGATCGACTACTCGGAATACATCCTCGGGATGCGGCTGAACTTCTGGATCGCGACTCTGGTCTCGCTGGCGGGCCTGCTTTGGTTCCTTGCGGTCCAGCGCGATTGGGTCTTCCGCGTGCGCGCCCCGTGGACTCGAGTGCGCTCTAAAACATCGACGGCGCCGACGGACCCAACTGCCGCGGATAAGGGCCCCGTCCTTCAGACGCCTTCGCCCCCCGACTGATCGTCAGGCAGGCAGTTGCGGGGCTTCGCCGCCAACAGGAGGTGGTGGCGGCTCTCGCGAGGGCCGCTGGCACTCGGAACGTCGATACGGACGAGGAGCATCAGCCAGCCCATCTCCGGTCCGGTCGCGCCTGCGGCAGTGTGCCCGCGAACGGATGGCCTTCTAGCGCGCGCGTCGAGGCCTCAAATGGACGCGTGTGGGTCAGCACCCCTGCTGATTCTCGGGAAGTCGCCATCCGCGCGGTGTTGACGCTCTCCAGCGTCGGCGAGCGCGTTGCGCACCCTGCCTGTGCTCGTCGCGGCGAATGCGGGGTGCACAGGGACGCGCTGACCGGGGAGCTGGCCGTGGCGGTCGACAGAGCCGGCCCGCAGCGCGCCGGTTCTGCTCGTAAACACCAGGACTGCGCGACCTTCTGATGGTGCCGGCGAAGCCGCCATGCTGATCGCTGCACTAGCGATGCGATCTGTGCTTGCCGATGGCGGTCTTCGGTCAGCTCTGCGCGATTCGGTAAGCCGTGAAGAACAGCCCAAAAGCGACGAGAAACAGTCCGAAGGCGCGCCGCAGTGTTGGTCCCTGCACGCGGTGGGCTAGCCGGCTCCCGGTCACGCTCCCGGGGAGAAGCCCGAGGGCGAACTCGCCGGCGAGCGGCCAGTCGATGTGCCCTAGCGCCCAGTGGGTCACGAGCGTGGGCACAGCGAGAACGGTGATGACGAGCAGGCTCGTCCCGACCGCCTGGCGCATGCGCAGGCCGAAGGTCAGCAGATACAGGGGCACGAGTAGGAATCCGCCGCCGTTGGCCAAAAGGCCCGTGAACACGCCGACTCCGGCGGTGGCGGCGACAAGCAGCGGGCGGTTCTGACGCCGCCGGGTGCCGACCTCCCGGGCTGCGTCTTCGATCGGCCACAGCACCCGCAAGCCGACGACGATCAGAACCACGCCGGAGGCGACAAGCAATGACGCTCCGCCAACGACACGCGACAGCAGCGCTCCCGCGATCGTCCCCGGAAACCCGCCGAGGATCGACCACGCGGCTGCGCGGGGCCGAGCCTCGCCGGCACGGACGTACGGCACCGCGCCCACGCCGGCAGCAGGAATCGTGGCCGGCAGCGGTGACGCCACAGCTACCAGGCCTGGTGCGCCGAGCAGCGCAAGCACCGGGGTGGCAACCGACGAACCACCAACTCCGAAAAGACCCATGCTCGTTCCCACTCCGAAGCCTGCAAGCACGATAAAGGGCCAAGACACGAGGTGGGCCATTGCCTACAGAGTGTCGGAAAATCTTCGACACTGTGCCCACGGCCGAAACTCACAAGGTTGTCAATGGATCAGGACCCGCTTTCAACACCCGCGCGGGCATCTGCCCGGAGTTGAGCCCTTCCCTCCAACGCGCGCGGCATGCAGGCCGCGGCCGACATAAGCCGCCAGGCCGGGACGGCGATCGTGCTCGTGGCGAGATGCGGGGCGCGAGCCGCTTGCGGACAGAGACCTGCAATGCCGTCAGTGCGTCAATCACGGACGGCGCCGACGACACCGCGGCAGCGCCGCCCGCCGTGTAGCAGCTCGTCCGGGGGTACCGAGCAGCGGCGACTCAAGCGTCGCAGCCGGCTCTCGCAATGCGTGCGAATGCCGACCTGCGGGGTGCGTGCATCAGATGAGCGCTTATGGTTCTTTGTTGGAGGGAGGCGGCGGCCCGTGCCGGACCATCCCGGTCTGACGCTCGACGCTCGCGATGCGCTCAGGCGAAACGCGGGGGCCGTCCGGTGGTGGCTGGAGCCACGGCCATAACGCTGGCTCGGCTAGTCCCCGCACCATGTCCTCGATCCCGGCCGGGGTGGACAGAGACAGCATCCGGGCGGTGTCGGACTCGACGCGGAAGGTGTGGGGCGTGCCTCCGGGCGCGAACACCACATCGCCGACCTCGCAGCGGCGGCCGCGGGTCTTCACCCAGGCCGGAGGCGCTGAGCCATCGTCGGCGAGTTCCGGCTCGACCAGCCAGGCGGTGAGCTCCCCTTCCAGGATGTAGAACGTCTCGTCCTGGGGATGGGAGTGAAGCGGCGGGGCAGCGCCGTGGGGCAGGACGATTTCCAACAGCGCGAATCGCCCTGCGGTCTGGTGCCCGTCGAGCTTCACCCGTACCAGCGTGCCCAGGAACCAGAGGAGCTCGCCGCGTCCGGACACTACCTGTGGCTCGGCGACGCGGGTCCCAGATCGATCGGTGGTCGTCGCGCTCATACGTGCACCTGTGAGCGGAAGGCTTCCGGCCGCTGGTAGCTCGCTCCTGGCGTGCAGCCGATCGCGAGGATCCTGACTCCGTCCTGACCGGGCTGGAGCTTGCGTTTGCTCGCGGCGTCGACCTTCAGCATCGCCCCTTGGGAGATCATCACCGCTTCGCCGTCGATGACGAAATCGGCTCCTCCGCGGAGCACCACGTACACCTCTTCCTGCCCGTCTTCGGCGTGGTCGTGCTCGGGGTAATCGGTGAACCCGGCCGGGAAATCGAGCACCTGCATCCCGAACGACTGGATGTCGAGCTCGGCACCGGCCAATTTGACCGCGCCGTGGTGGATCGACTCCAGCTCGTCGATCGTCTTCACGGTGTAGCTCATGCTGCCCTCCTTGGGTGGTGGATGCTGGCAGCGTCGCGGCCCGGCCCTGACCGCGGATCGGCTTCCCTGCCTATCTTGGCTTGCGGACCGTCCCATCTTGCGAGAGCAGCCCGCGGCTGCGCGCGTGCTCGATCGCGGCCAGTCGCGTCGCGGCGCCGAGCTTGGCCAGGATCGCCGAGACGTGGTGCGCGACGGTGCGCTCGGAAAGGTGCAGCGCGGCGGCGATCGCTGGATTCGTCGCACCGGTGGCGAGCTGCTCGAGAACCTCCTGCTCGCGGCGGGTGAGGCCGGCGGGATGCGCCAGCGTCGATCGTCTCGGGCCGCGCACGGCGCGTGCGCCCTGGATCGCTCGCTCCCGAGCGAACGCTCGAATGGCCGCGCTCGCGCCCAGCTTGTGAAGCACGGCCTGTGCTTGGCGGGCGGCGGCGTCATCGCCGGGCAGTGCGGCCAGCGCCGACTCGTACGGCGCCTCCAGCTCGCGCCAGGCTCGGATCGCACCGCGCCAGTCGCCTTCGAGCTCGAGCTTCACGGCGTCCGGCGCACCGGCTGGCGGCGCTAGCTCGAGGCCGTGGCGTACCGCCCACACCGCCAGCTCGCCCCCCCAGCGCGCGAACCGGCCGGTCGCCGGGGACGCGCGGGCGGCTTCCAGGTGCTCGACCGCGGTGCGGCGGTCGCCGCGCAGCCACGCGGCCTCGACCAGGGCGCAGCGGAGCGTGCTGTGACGCGAGTCCTCCACGACCTTTGGGATCTCGGCCCATGCCTGCTCCAGGGTCCGCTCGGCACCGGGCTCGCCTCGACGGGCCGCGATCAGCCCCTCCATGGCTCGGGCCAGGGGAGCGTCCGCGTGCCAGTTCCGAGCGCTGTAAGCCGCGGCCGGAAGCGCCTCGTCCCAGCGGCCGCGATCGAGCAGGCTCCGGGCGAGGTATCCCTCGATCACGTGACGGGGAATCCGCGCATCGAGCTCGTCCAATGACGCCCGCGCCTGACCGATGGCGTTCTCCAGCAGTTCGTGCTGGCGCAGGGTGGCGGCGATGAACAGCAGATTGACGCTGCCTCGAATCGTTTGGATTGCGAGCCCTGCCGCTTGGGCGTCGCGAAGCGCATCCCTCAGCATCGGGATCGCTTCGGGTTGACCGAGGTGACCGTGCGCCAGCCCCGCGCTGATGGCGATGTCGATCCGGACCTCCTCGAGCCCGGCAGCGCCGGCCAGCTCACGCGCTCGTGGCCCAGCCGCGATCGCCACCGCGGGATCGAACGCCGAGGCCTCGATCCTGATGTGCGTCGACTGCGCCCGCGCCTGCGCGGCCACCTCGGAGGTGTCCGCCAGCACCGCGATCGCGCGCTCAGCGGCCTGCTTCGCCTCGACCATGCGATCGAATGACCACAGCGCCCAGGCCAGCGCTCCCAGCGCGCGTGCCTGCCGCAACGGATCACCGAGCCGCTCGGCGACGGCCAGCGCCTGCTCGGCACCCGATACCGCGTCCTCATAGCGGATGCTGGTGAAGTTCGCCGCGCGCGAGTAGCGGATCAGCAGCTCGTAGCGCTCGGGATCGGCGAGATCCCTCCCCAGCCGCAGCGCTCGCTGGGCTTGCAGCCGCGCCTGGAACGGCGCGCCAAGCCGCTCCGCCTCCACCGACGCCAGCGCGGCATAGCGGCAGGCCTCGCGGCCCAATCCCGCCAGCTCCGCGTGATGAGCCAGGCGCGCGTTGTCGACCGCTCCCGCCTGACTGACCAGCGCCGACACCGCCCGCGCGTGAAGCTCCGACAGGCGTGGCGGCGAAATCGACGCCTCGACAGCCTCACGGATCAGCTCGTGCCGGAAGCCCAACCTGCTGCCATCAGCGACCAGCACCCCACGCGCCAGCGCCTCCTCGACCGCCTCGGCGCTGCCCGGGACCACAGCGTCCAGCAGCGCGTAGTCAAAGCGCTGGCCCAGCACGGCCGCGGCGTCGGCCACTTCACGCGCGGCCCGGCTAAGGCGACCAGCGCGCGCGAGCGCAGCGTCGCGCACCGACGCCGGCAGCCGCTCCCCGGCAGCGACCGCCTCCACCACCAGAAACGGATTGCCGCCGGTGCCACGTACCAGCTCCCCGACGTCGAGCCCGCTTGGTCCGGCCAGCTCCCGCACCGCCGCGTGCGACAACGGCCGGAGACGAACACGCCGCACCCCCGCAGCGCCCGCCAAGTCGCCGAGCAGCAATCCCAGTGCAGGACTCGCCGCGACCTCGTCGTCGCGAAACGTGGCAACCAGCACCGCAGCCATCTGCGGCGCCCTACGCACCAGCAGCCGCAACAGATCAAGCGTCAGCGGATCGGCCCAATGAACATCCTCGATGACCGCCACGACCGGTGCCCGCTCGGCGAGCACACTCGCCACCCGCCGCACCAGCACCAACCGGTCATCGCTCCCCAGATCAATCAGATCGCCGCCTCCCGCCGCCTCCACAAGCTCGCGCAACGGCGCGAGCGGCACCGGCACCGACAGCGGCTCGCACGCCCCGATCAGAAACGTCGCGCGCTCACCGGTGCGCTCCCTGAGCTCCCGCAGCAACGAGCTCTTGCCGATCCCCGCCTCCCCGGCAACCAGCACAACGGACCCCCGGCCGGCGGCCGCGTCCTTGACCGCGTCGACCAGCACGCCCAACTCATCTTCACGCTCGAGAAGACGCACCACCGACCGCGATCGTAATGCCTGCCGTCGAGACGCCTTGCTCAGCGGAATGAGACGCTTGGGTTGGGACGAGCAGC